>CALGMR010000005.1 GCA_937958815.1 uncultured Rhizobiaceae group bacterium
ATCTTCTCCAATCCAGTCTTCAAGTTGCTCCGGGAACAGGGTCACCTGATCGCGACCAACACCTTCGATATAGCCGGACATGGCCACCTCCAATCATGTCCGAACTATACAATAAAACAGAGTTTCCACACAGCCTCGGCCGATTTATTAAAAAACCCATTGCCCGATGGAATGGTGCAAGGGTCCGCTAAGCGCCCCAAATAGGACTTTGAACCCGTTAAGTAATCATCTAAACAACGGACGTTGATTTCGCGTGCTTTTTTATGAGCAAATGGCGATTGTGTGTCCAAATTGACAGTATCATGCGGGGTCATCTGCTCAGCGTACGACCTCAATATTACCCCATACCAAACTTGATTCCTGCTCGACATTTTCGGGGCCTGATAAGGCTTTGAGAAAAGTTAGAACATGCTGAGATCGTCTCTTCATGAAGTGTGTACTGGAAGTTAACACACCGTTTCTCTTTCATTGTCTACCTCAGTTAATCTTCCTATATTCGTGGTCAAATTGATTTGGCTGTGAAGTTGTCAAAATAGAATGGGATATCACCAATTTGAACATTGAATTTGTCGCTATCGCAATGAGTGAGTATGATCATCATGTTCCTCTTCCCAAAGCCCAATCAGCCGTTGAAGACATAACTAGCCTGTTCCGTGAAGCCGGTTTCACAATAAAGCATGACGATTTGAATGCGGCTGGTGACAAGTTAGATATTGGCAGAAAACTTGATGATTGGTTTCGGGAGGTCAAAGGTGGAACTGTAATTTTGTATTGGGCTGGCCACGGCGTTGTTGAAAGTGATCACTACCTAGTTTGTAAATCTTCTCCAAAATATGGGCTGACTGCATTTAATGCAGTAAAATCTGAGGCAATCGGTGACGCTATTGCGAAATCGAGGGCCGAAAAAGTTCTTGTTGTGATCGACACATGTCATGCTGGAGCTGGTACTGGTGAAATTGCTTCTTCTTTTACAAAGGTTTTGTCATCGCGCCCCCCGATAGGAGGCCATTTGCCTAGCATATCAGTGATTGCGTCCTCTCACTCGCTAGAAAAAGCGATGGATGGAACTTTTTCGTCGCTCTTCTGGGAAATATTGGGCAAACCAGATGCGCCACGTGATTGGAGTGATGGAGATGAATTTCTTGATGCTGTTACAATTGCTCGTTGTATCGCTCGATTGCTTAACGATAGGAACCAAATAACAATAGATTGCAAGGATAGTGGCCTTGAACGCAGATTCATTCCCAATCCTCGTTTTCGTCGGATTGTTGGTGTGGAGGATGTTGAAACTCGCAGGCAGCTAGAGGCGGCATTAGATGGAATTCAGCATTTCGAATTGGCATCAAAGGGCTTAGAGGTCGGCGAAACAGGTTGCTATTTCACCGGCAGATGGCGGCTTTTAAGCACCTTGGTCGAATGGTTAGCCTCTGCTGCAAGTGGCCTCACGATTGTAACCGGACCACCCGGCTCTGGAAAATCTGCAATCATTGGAAGACTGGTCACACTTTCGATGGAGGAACACCGAAATACTGCTAAAAATAACGATACAATTGCAAATGTTCCAGAGAGTACGCTTCCATTAGTTGGCTGCATCGATATTGCAATCCATACCAAAGGCAAGTCGTTAAACGATGTGCTAAAAATATTGGCGGACGCTCTCTCTCTTGGTATCAAAGACCAGACTTCCATCGATCCCGATTTTCTAGTTAAGCAAGTCGGTGAGCTGAATAGATCAATTGCGATTGTTTTTGATGCGCTAGATGAAGCATTCGCAGGTCAGTCTAGACAGATAGCCAGCAACCTTATCGTGCCATTAGCCAAGCTGAGGTTTGTAAAAGTTCTTATTGGAGTACGACGCAGCCTAGATGGCGCAGTCGTGCCAATTCAGGAAGATCGGCACGGCCGATTGCACTCCATATTTGGAGCCAGGGCGATAATCCATGATTTAGATGACGAGACGGAGACTGATGAAGACATAGCAGCTTATGTTCGACAACGTCTTGCATTTAGTAACAATCATCAAAGCAACATCGAAGGCGTTCGGAAAGCTGCCGAAGCAGTTGCGACTCAAGCAGACGGAATATTTCTATATGCACGCGTTGTCTCACGTACCTTGCAGGAACAGAAATCTCTCGACACACGCCAGCTGCCAGAAGGAGCCATCGGTGCGTTTGTTGCAGATCTAAGACAAAGATTTGCCAGCCACGAAACGCGAGTTGATGAACTGCTAGGAGCTCTGGCATTCGGAATGGGTCGAGGTTTGTCCCGTAAAGCGTGGGCTCCGGTGGCAACGGCACTCTCTCGGACAGGAAGTGTTTATTCAGATGCCGATATCACATGGGTAGTAAACAATGCGGGTTGGCACATAGTCGAGCAAAGCGAAGAGACCAATGGAGTGACGCAGGCGGTTTATCGTCTTGTCCATCAAGCTTTCTCAGATCACTATCAAGGTGAATTGCAAAGCCGTATGAAACTGTCGGATGCGCACCGGCGAATTACAAAAACACTGGCGAAAGGGATAATAGGCGCTGAATGGTTAGACGCTGATCGCTATCTTTGGCGTCACTTGGCCGACCATGCGTCGATGGGTGATGTTCTCGGTGACTTCATTAATATTCCAGCCTATTTAGCTATTGCTGCGCCGTCGCGCCTGATCCGCGTTTTGCATACCATACAAGACGAGGAAATGGCTCCGTACAAAGACATATATCGTTGGTGCATAGATCAGTTGATTGATCGTGATCCACTTGAACGAATGCCGATTCTACATTTGATGGCACAGATTGAACGCCCCTATCTGGCTAGCGAATTGGAACCAGTGGTAGAGACGCCGTGGCAATGTGTATGGGCGAAAGGTAACCCGTCACAACCACATCAAATTATAGGAAGGCATGATGCCACCGTCACATCAGTCGCGCTTGGTGCAGTTCGCGGACAACCAATTATTGTTTCGGCTAGTGAGGACGGAACAGTTCGACGATGGGACGCGAGAACCAGTGAACCAATTGGGCCTCCATTATCGGATCACGACGATTATGTAACATCGGTCGCGATAGGCGTGATCGCAGGTGAGCCTGCTATTATTTCTGGTAGCCATGATAAAACAGTCCGACGATGGTCACTGGAAAGTGGAGAACCGCTCGGTCGTCCAATCAGAGTGCCTGAACGTGAGGTCTGTTCTGTTGATTTTGCAACAATTAATGGACAAGGGGTAATCATTTCGGCCGGTCAAAACGGGGGGTTGGCTGCAAAGATTCAGCTTTGGGATGCTGAGACTGGCAGCCCTATCCGAAAACCGTTGGAAGGTCACAAGACTGGTATATATTCAGTAGCATTTATTACGTTAAATGGCCGATTAGAAATTGTTTCAGGTGGCGTGGATAGAGCAATACTGAGATGGGATCCAGAGACTGGCTCACTGTTAAAGCAACAGTTGGAAAGTCATGGCGAGTCGATTCTATCTATCGCAGGTACTACAGTTGAAAAGCAATCCGTAATCATTTCGAGCAGCCATGACGGATCGATTAACCGTTGGGATTCTGAAACGGGTGCACTAATTGGGCATAAAATTGGTGGACATGATGGTACCGTAAATTCAGTTTCGACAGGAACAGTTGCAGGTAAAAACATTATCATATCTGGTGGTAATGACCGACAAATCCTTAGATGGGATGCTGAGAGCGGATCTCCAATTGGGTCACCTTTGATCGGCCACGAAGGTATGGTTGAGTCGGTTAAATTTGACATGTTCGATGGACGATCGGTCATACTGTCCGGCAGCAGTGACAGTACAATTCGATTGTGGGACGCTGACATCGAGAAACCTCCTTTGTTTCAGCCCGCCTGTCACTCCCGATATGTTTCCGCGATCGTGCTTGGCGAACTCAATGGGCAGAGCCTGCTATTTTCAGCATCACATGACCATACAATACGAAGGTGGCATGCTGGCGAAGGTCATCATTTTGGAGACCCGATTCTGTGTAACGGTTCGGCATCGTGCATTGTATTCGGCACTCTTGATGGTCGAGCCACAATATTTGCAGTCACGCATAGCTCTTCAATTGTTCGCTGTGATGTTGAAACTGGTAGGGTGATTGGCCGCCCGTTTGAAGGAAGCAATAAATGGGTGAATTCAATCGCCCTCTGCACAATCAAATCGCGACTAGCTGTCATAGCGGGTTTCTATGATGGTACCATTGGGCGATGGGACGCAAAAACCGGCTCCCCTATAGGAGCGCCAGTGCCTGGTCACAAAGGTGGTGTAGAAGCTCTCGCTGTAAGTGAAATCAATGGGCGTAAAGTCATCCTCTCAGCTGGTAGATATGGTACAATCCAATGTTGGGAGGCAGAAACCAATGACGCTGTTGATACTCTACTACACGATTACCAAGCCGAAATATTGGACATGGTGATTGGACATGTCGATGGTCGAACAGTCATATTCTCAGGCGGTCGAGATAACATCATTCATCGTTTAGATGCAGAAACTGGCGATGTCATTGGCGTTCCTTTGGAGGGTCATCGGAATTGGATCCGGTCTTTGGCATTTGGCGTTCAGAGCGGTCGCGCAGTAGTTCTTTCAACTAGCAACGACAATTCAATCCGCCGTTGGGATGCAAAAACTGGTGAATTGCTGGATGTGATCGAAACTCGGGAGCAGCCAAATGAAATCATAATTGATGAGTTGGGCCAAACATTCGTGACACTAGGTTCGAGTTTGTGTTGCATTGAATTCAAATCAAGACTTTAATTTGATGATTGATTAGACAAGGCTGATTGGTAAAATGCAAAAGAATGTTGTGGTCGTTTTGCCGGGTATTTTGGGATCGACATTAACTCGTGATGGGTCAGAAGTTTGGGGAACTGGTTTAGGTACGATAACATCAACTCTTCTTAGTCTAGGTAAAAATTTCAGGCAATTAAAGTTGCCGTCTGGTATCGGTCACGACGATCCGCGAGATGGAATAAATGCTGGGCAATTGATGCCTTCGACAACATTGGTGCCCGGGTTTTGGAACTTAATCGATGGATACAGTGAACTTGTCCGTAAGATGGAGGTTCAATTGTCACTCCGCCGCTCAACAGTCGAAAATGCTGGCAACTTGATCGAATTCGCGTATGACTGGCGCCTGTCAAACCAACTGAATGGGCGACGTTTGGCTGATCGGGTAATTCCTGAGCTTGAACGCTGGCGAAAAGAAACTGGTTATGTTGATGCTAAGCTAGTCTTCGTCTGTCACTCGATGGGTGGTTTGATTGCACGATGGTTTATCGAAGTTTTGGGTGGGGCTGAGTTGACCGAACGGCTCATAACGATTGGCACTCCTCATAGAGGATCAATAAACGCTCTAGACAGCCTTGCAAATGGTTTTGCCCCAGGAATTGGTGCGATGCGTGTCAATCTTGATTCGGTGCTTAGAAGTTTCCCCTCAGTCTATCAGCTTTTGCCAACTTACAATTGTGTAGACATCGGACAAGGAAAGCTGGTCGCTCTTAGCGCGATAGAAATTCCGAATATTTCTTCAAACAGCATCAAAGAGGCCTTCGAATTCCATAGTCGAATCACAGAGGGAACAACGGCCAATAAGGCTTATGACATTCATGCATTGAAGGGAGTAACGCAGCCGACCTCGCAATCCGCTCGTTTGAGTCACAATCAGATTCAAGCTATTCGGGATTACAAAGGGGAGAACAAGGGCGGAGATGGAACAGTTCCCCGTCCCTCTGCTCACCCTCAGGAATGGGAAGACGAAACACGCTCTCTGTTTTATGGCCAGTCACATGGCGCACTTCAAAACAACAGTGATACTATCCGACAAGTGTGTGGAATTCTAAGTGGCAATCTTGGAAGCTTTATGGGGGGAGCACGAATCGGTGTGGACATGCCTGACATGTTCGCAGTTGGTCAAAATCTGAAGGTCACGGCCTTTTCTGAAGATGAGGATCCGACACTTCCACTCAAAGTGAACATTACCAACGAACAAAATTCGGGAACGATTGACGTATTGATGAGAAGCATTGGTGACGGCGTCTACTCTGGTACAATTTCAGACCTGTCCGCTGGCGCCTATCGGGTTACGGTGAGGTCTGCGTCACCACAGAGGCCCGTGGATGAAGTCACAAATATTACCCTAGCGTGGGATAAGAAGAGTGAATAGCTCTAGACTGCCGATCTCAATCAGAAAGCCCCCCTTTCTCAATTGAATTCAGTTGCAAATCATTTCAAATGTCCCCAGCCCGGAGCCAGCGATATTATAACTCATCATTGTGCCCAACGGCATATTTTTCTTGCTTAAAATGTTTGCGGTTTCGACACCTGCGCGGATCTGAACAATAAGGTCGAAGTTGGACAAGTGAAACCACTTCTAGAGGAAAGATAGTTCACATTTACTGACGAGGGCAATGCTAACAATAAGCAGGGAAAGCACTTGGAAAGGGGCATTAAAACTGGTTGTTGGCTGAATTGGTTGTGAAAATTCTATTCTTTCGCGGCCTGCGAAGATCATTTATGAGAAACCCGTGGAGTAATTTTACAGCGGTTTGCTTGTTGGCAAGTTCCTCGCTAACCGATCACTCAGCATGATTTAAATCAACTTAATGTCCGCTTGTTGAAACAATGTTGTCTAAACATAACGACTGCTTTCGGCCAATCCGCTCTTTGAATTCTCTAGGGCACGTTTGGAAAAGGCCCCGGCTAGGGGCGAGCCTTTTCGACTACGATTTCAATATCTGCCAACGAAAGCGTTTCACCGCGAATTGTTTGCGCTTCCATTTCAGCCATGCCTTGATCGGCTTTGAAGTGCGTCGGCGCCAAGCGTACTTTATCGCTCGCAGACCAGGTTGGATTTGTGCGAGCCAAATCGCAGCGGATAACGCTTGGCGGCGATGGATGGCATACCCGTAGCGCTTGCGGTGCTTTCGGTAACACAGATGAAACTTGCGCTCGATTTCTGCGGCCGAGCTCTCCTGCCGCAAAACTGCGCAGTAGATAATTTGGCATTGCCCGCGCCGCTCGGCAATTTCGCGGCGGACAAGTTCAGGCCGTTTGTGAACCCCGAAGAACAGGATGCCTTCGAGGTCTTCTATTAATACAACATATCTCATTGTTGGCCTCCTGCTTGGCTGGAAGCTGTCGTTTCTATGAGGGCGGTGAGGGCATCGCTTTCGACGCAGTTGACGCAGAGCGTCGACAAGGTATTGCTTAACGCAACCATTCGATATTCCAATCAGTAGTTGGATTTCATTTGGCCAGACGCTGTATCCGGGACCAACCGGTGCAGCGTCGATCTTATCTCGCGATTAGACCGACATCTCTGACGCCGACGGATGCTCCGCCAACGGGCGGAACATAGCACTTTCGCTCAAATATTGAAGGTGAAACGGCCGATTGGGTTAATGATTGAGACGGGGAATCAATAAAACGGATTCCGTTAACCATAATTTGGTCGCTGGTTTGTCACGCTGGGATTTACTGCCGGTTTAGCTCAAATATGAGTGCGTTGCCCCGTTCGATAGTCGGCATAATCATAAAATGAAAAAAAGTCCTGATGTGGTTTCTTTTTGCAAAATATTCTGATCTTTCGATTCTTGATTCTTTATACGGATCATGTGGTTAGCTAGATTTTGGAAACATGATTTAGTTACGAATAAACCGGCAAATTATGATGAGGTTGAAAACTATTCATAAGGTTGATCAAATGCGGTGAGGCTCGGCTTTAAACATTCTCTTTGTAAAATTAAAACACAGCAAATTGATTAAGTCAGTGGATTGCAAAATTGAGAGGGCAGAATTAAGCGGCGTGATCCGTTACGCGTGTCGAAATTGTCCACAGCCAATTTGGAACACCAGTTCATAACTCTTCTGCTGTTGTTTTTTTCTTTGTTTTAATTTTTCACGCGGAACCGAAACTCAAAGATCGGATCCAAAAAGATAACAATATCAGGAAGTTGAATGGTGCCCCCACACGGACTCGAACCGCGGACCTACTGATTACAAATCAGTTGCTCTACCAGCTGAGCTATAAGGGCTTCCGAGAGGCCATTTAGCCTATTCGTTTGGGGGCTGCAACGGAAAAATGATCAATCGCGCAAAGTTAATTGATCACCGCGTTTTTCGTAGGACGAAAGGCTTTCCAAAAACTGCTGACCTAGCAAACTTTGGTTCAATCGGCCTTCTTGAGAGACCATTACCCGCAGATTTTTGCGCTCTATACCGCCGAGATAGAGTTTATCGATTCGTGCAAGGGCGGAATAACCAATTCCATTGGCAGTCTGGGTTGGGATTGTGAACGCCAATTGGCTCATATCTATGCCAGCTGCTTGCGCATCTTTGGCCGACAAGACGATGGCGCTTGCACCTGTGTCCACCAAAAATCGAACGGATGCGTTGTTCACGCCTGCCACAGCTTCAAAATGACCGTTGGTTGAACGAATGAGAGTGACTTGGGTTTTCCCATTGTCTTGGGTGGTGGAAATGGGACTGCCAGGCACCAAACCACCCGTGACGCGGGATGCGAAATCTTGCAGGTCATATCTGATAACGTAAGCGGTCATTAGGCCGAGGATGATCAGACACCAGATGACGGCTTGTTTTAAGGTCTCACGGAAAGAAATATTGCGCGACAGGACTGCACTGCCGATCAGCAAACCCCACAGGCCCATAATCGCGGCGTATCCGAAAGAATCTGTCTCAATGCCAAAAGACTTTCCTGTGTCGCTGCTCACAATCAAAGTGATGAGCAACAAGCCACCTAAGCCAGTGATGATCCAGAACAGGCGTCCCATATTTACTGTGAAGATAAGTCGAGCGTGTCTCGACGTTTTGGGGGGGCTTCACGCAGGCGTTGACGTTTTGTCACGCGGCGCGGTCTGCGTTCCAGCTTGGAGACACGCTCTGGCAGTGCTTCCATGATCTCGTCGCGTTGTTGGTGCGAGTAAGACATCCACCCCGCAATTTCATCGCGCGAGCGGCCACAGCCATAGCAATGCCCAGAATTTGGTTCTATAGCGCAGACCAGAATGCAGGGTGACTTGATGGGAGAAGCGTTTTCCATAACACCTTAAATAGCAATACATGCGCCGAGATAAAGGCCTATCTCGCAAAATTGTTGTGTTGCGCCCAAAGTGTCGCCCGTATGACCTTTGATGTGGTGGCGTGACAACCCGGTGATGCACACGACAGCGGCCGCTCCAAATACAAGAGACGTAACCATTGCAATTGGTGGCAGCGCAAACCCCAGTAACACCAATGCAGGCACTGCAAAGGCGATGGATTTCGTGAAAACGGATTGATCAGGCGCCCCAAATTTTGCGGCAAGGCTTTCAGCTTCTTTTGCGGTGATTTCTTGGTTGTCTTCGCTTGTCAATTCATCTGCTTTTCGGGCTTGGGGAAGGGTGCTCCAAGGCCACAACATGGAAAACCGAGACAATCCTCCAATGGCGAGAACCGCTGCACATGCGGCATAATCAGTGGCACTGAACACGGTTGCCAGCAGCGCTGTGCGCAAGGCAAAGGACAGGATCAAAGCCAACACGCCATAGGTGCCAATGGCACTGTCCCGCATGATGGCCAATTTGCGCGTGATTGTATGACCACCCCAAAATCCGTCTGCCATGTCGGCCAAGCCGTCTTCATGCAATGCGCCTGTTGTGACGATGCCTGCGGCGACCGTCAGGATTGCTGAAACCCAGACAGACAATCCAAGCCAAACACATAGAACGGCGATCAGCGCAGCGGGGAGGCTGATTAGAATACCCGCAACCCCATACGTGTAGCTGGAGGTTTTGAATTTGGGTGTTTCGTTGAGGTTGTAGAATTTATGAATGGGCAGGCGCGACAGGAATTGAGCGCTTGAGAGAATGTCTTGTATCAAATTGGAGGGCGCGTTTGTCATTTGGAGCCTTTTTCAAATTTCCCGTGCGATTTCGCAAATTTGCTGAGTTACGTCGTCTCTTTGCGGTTGCACCAGAAACCTTGTCGCTTATAGATGGCCTCGATGATCTTGCCAAATGGCAATCACCCAAACGATGAGATTTGTAAGAGATGGTACAGAACAGCGGTCTTCCTTTTGATGATATTCGCGCTTTGCTTCAGTCGATGCCTGGGCCTGATACCCATGCTGCTCAGTTGGTGTCAGAACGCGACAGTCAATTGACCAAACCACCTGGTGCTTTGGGCAAGCTGGAAGACATTGCTGTTTGGTTGGCCACTTGGACAGGCCGCACGCCGCAGATCACGCGTCCACTGGTGGCTATTTTTGCAGGTAATCATGGTGTGACAAAGCAGGGGGTGTCGCCGTTTCCCTCTGACGTTACTGCGCAAATGGTCGCCAATTTCTCCAGTGGTGGTGCGGCGATCAACCAGATCTGCATTGCCCATGATTTGGGGCTCAAGGTCTTTGACTTGGCCTTGGAAGTGCCGACACAAGATATTACTGAAGAAGCAGCGATGGATGAACGCACCTGCGCTGCGACAATGGCTTTTGGCATGGAATCTATTGCTGGCGGGACAGATTTGCTCTGTATCGGCGAAATGGGCATTGGAAACACCACGATCGCTTCAGCCATTTACTATGCGCTTTATGGTGGCACCGCGGCAGATTGGGTTGGACCTGGAACAGGCCACGATGAGGCAGGTGTTAAGTTGAAGGCAGACGTGATTGAAAAGGCTGTCGCCCTGCACAAAGAACATTTGAAAGATCCGCTAGAAGTGCTTCGCCGATTGGGTGGGCGTGAAATCGCCGCCATGGCCGGCGCAATTTTGGCGGGTAGGGCGCAGCGCATTCCTGTCGTTATTGATGGTTTTGTTGCCACATCTGCTGCAGCAATACTTCAAGAAATTGATGCAACTGCGCTTGATCATTGTATTTTCGCGCATACAAGCGCCGAACCTGCACATGAAATGGCGCTTAAGGCTATGGGCAAACAACCATTGCTTAATCTCGGTATGCGCTTAGGTGAGGGCACTGGTGCAGCGCTCGCGGCCGGGATCATCAAGGCCGCAGCTCTGTGTCATACCGGAATGGCGACATTCGAAGAGGCAGCAGTCAGCAACAAATAGGTGCGCACATGCTGCTCTGCCTAAGACAAGTGCTTGTTTAGCAAAGCTTAACCGTAATTTGCCCATAATGCGCTTTGGTATAGTTGCGTAGTGTGTGGTTTGTCTTGGCCAAGTTGAATTATCGTCCCGAAATCGATGGCTTGCGCGCAGTCGCGGTCTTGTCTGTTCTGTTTTACCACGCGGGTTTTGCCGTGTTCGGTGGCGGATATGTGGGCGTTGATGTCTTCTTCGTCATTTCGGGTTATCTGATCACCAGCCTCATTGTTCGCGAAGTGAGTGAAAGTGGCGGTTTTCAATTCGGACGGTTTTATCTGCGCCGTATTAGAAGGCTGTTTCCTGCACTTTTGTGCACGGTGTTGTTTTCCTGGGTCGCAGCGTTTCTCATATTTTCTCCCCAACAATTGCAGGATTTTGGTGCGTCTACGATTGCGGCGCTGACCAGCCTGTCGAATGTGTATTTTTGGTTTGAAGCGGATTATTTCGACACGGCAGTTTTTAACAAGCCGCTTTTGCACACGTGGTCGCTTTCGGTCGAGGAACAGTTTTACTTCATCTGGCCTGCTTTGATTGTTTTTGTTCTGGTGAAAATGCGCAGCGCCTTTGCACTCGTGATACTAGGACTGTTGTGTTTGGCGAGCCTGGGTTTGGCTGAATATTGGATGCAAGAAGACCGTGAAGCAGCGTTTTATTTGTTGCCAGCTCGTGTGGTCGAACTTGGCATTGGTGCTGCATTGGTGTGGTTGCCGAAGATGGAAGAGCGTGGCAATTCTGTTCTGGAGATTGGTGCCTTTGCCGGATTGGCCATGATTGTTTGGTCTATCTTTACCTATAGCCACGACACGCTTTTCCCCGGTGTCACATCGCTTTTACCTTGCTTTGGTACGGCTCTATTCATCGCTTGCTCGAATGCAAAATGGAGCAGTTATCTTTTGCGCACACAGCCGATGGTTTGGGTCGGGCAGATCAGTTATTCGCTCTATCTCGTCCATTGGCCCGTCATCGTATTTTATTATGCAATCGCGCAAGACGCGCCCAACACTGTAGGCCTCTGGTTGATCGTGTTCTTGTCGGTGACGCTGGGCTGGATGCAATATCACTTCGTGGAAACCCGTTTCCGCCACAGCATATCAGGCAGGGATCTTTCTTTTGCGGGACTGGCTGCAGCCTGTGCGGCTTTGATTGCGGTTCCTTCCTATTCCGCATACGCGCATAGTGGTTGGCAGTGGCGTGTTCCTGAGGCCCGTTTGGTCAAGGTCAACGAGCTGGAAAACAGGCAGTTGGTGCAACAGGACTATTGTTCTTCATTTGCCCCAGAGGGCACTTTTGCGGGTGACCATCGTGACATCATCACCTGCCAGAATTACCGTGGTAAGAAGCACAGTATCTATATTTGGGGTGACAGCCATGCGTTGCATCTCGCTGCTGGTTTTTCGTCTGTCTATGAAAACTATAATGTTCATGTGTTGTATCAAAGTGGATGTGTGCCGCAGTCCGGTTTTGCAGGTTATGTTCGCGATTTTGGCAGTGCGCAGACACAAAAGTGTCAGGATCGCAATCGCAAAGCACTTGAAGCTTTCAAGCTTGCGCCACCGACACACTTGTTCTTGACGTCAGCTAAACGCTCAAGCCCCGCTGAAATTGCGCGTGCAACAAAGAGTGTTCTGAAATCGCTGTCCAACACTGAGCACAAAGTACGGTTCATGTCCGACTTCATTCGCCCGGGTAAATCACTGCTTGATTGTATGAATGTTCCAAGCATGGTGTTGAGCGACAAAGATGTGGCCGCTCGCTGCAAGGGCAACGAGAAAGACGCTGTGCGCGAACTCAAATACAATGAACGTTTGGCGAAATTGATGCCTGATATGATTGATGTGACAAGCGCTCAATGTGTGGGCGGCAATTGCAAATTTGTGCACAAGGAAAAGCTTTTATACATCGACAGTCACCACCTGAATGTTCCAGGGTCGGAGTACTTTATCCATAAGCTGCGTCGACAATTGGCCGTGTCCACCAAAGGTTGGAACACGCGCACAAAAGCATATCAACGCCGCGTTGCCGATCTTATTTCCGATGGCAAAGCAGCGTGGCAGAGCAGTGCATTGCCAAATGCTGACGATCCGGATGTGGGTGTGGACACAACAACGACAGGCAGCATTACTGGGCCAATTCTTGGCCTGCGCCCATCTTCTAACACTGTGGTGGCTGACTAGATTTTTTTGTCGCAAAGCGCTTGCAAAATTATGTCTGCACGTTGCTGGTAGTCGTTTTTGTCGAGGTCATAATTTGGGTCTAAATCCAACTCGCCAATTTTATCCTGCCAATCAACAGTGGCGTGGCTCATGACATTGGACAAACCCAATTGTTCCACTGTGAGCGCAACTTCTCGCATCTCGGCTGCACGTCGTTTGCCGTGCACCATGACACGCTCAAGGTTGTAGTTGGAGCGGGCCTTCCATCCAAAACCGGGATAGGTTTTTTCAAGAGATTCCAGAACAAGTTCATCAACGCCAGCTTTGCGTCCTGCCAAAACACATTCCAGCATCAGGGCTTCTAACCCTTTCATCATTATCGATCGCACCATTTTGGTGGCCGAAGCTGTGCCCACATCACCTTCTAAAACTGTGACATCCATATCCAACGCGCGCATGGCCGTTTCCGCGGCATCGGTGTGTGGGCCACTAATGTGCACTTTGGTTTTGTGAAGAGCAGGGTGGACCGGCGCCATCACGGCGACATCCACATATCTTACACCGACAAATTCAACGAGCTCTGCACTTTTGCGCTTGGTGTCTGGAGCGCAAGAATTGCAATCAAAATAGAGCGCGTTTGGTTGCAGAGCAGACAGTACACTGTTTGTAGCTGCCAAAGCCTGGTCGGCCGTGACAAAGCTGAATACGACATCTTTCTCCGCCACAGCATCAAGAGGAGATGACGCTGGATGCAAATGTGCAGCTTCAATTTTATTATGCATGGAAGAGCACGTTTCTCCGCTCGCCAGCAAAAGGTCGTAAACCGCTTTTATGGGAGAATTTTGCTTCCAACCCTCTGCGAAAGCGGCACCCGCTTCACCGAAGCCGATCATTGCGACTGATGGGCGATTGTCTGTGTTTTTCTGTGTAGCCATGAAACAAACATACCACATGAACGAATGCGAAAAACAGTAGTTTATGCGGCGGTGCTGTCTTTGTGTTTCGCTGTAAAGAGACTGCGTTTTGCTGGCTTGCTGGTCGCGTCCTGCGGCACGGCTGGCAATTCTTCCATGACGCGTTTGCGAGGGAAGGCGGCTGTTACTTGTGTGCCTTCGCGCAATTTAGATTTGAACATAAACTCACCCTCATGCATCTGAACCAATGCTTGAACAATTGGCAAACCAAGACCTGTGCCTTGTTCAGCGCTTTTGATAGCAATAGACCCTTGTCCAAATGAGGAAAGAACGATTGGAATTTCTTCTTCTGGGATGCCTGGCCCAGTATCTTTGACGCACACATACTGACCACCACCAGCTGTCCAGCCAACTTTCAACCACACAGTTCCACTGGGTGGAGTGAATTTGAGTGCGTTTGACAATAGGTTGAGCATGATTTGACGCACGGCTCTCGCGTCGGCCCAAATGTCCGGCATGTCCGGTTGGATTTGCATGACAATTTCGACATCTTTTTCAGATGCTTTCAGTTTGACCATCTGTTGGCATTCTTCGGCTGCATAAGCCAAGCTTGTTGCGCTTTCGTGCAACTCGTAACGGCCAGCTTCTACACGGGATAGATCTAAAATCTCATTGATGAGTTTAAGCAAATGGGTGCCGGAGGAATGGATGTCTCCAGCGTATTCTTTGTAATAATCGTTGTTGAGTGGCCCCATAACTTCGTTGTTCATGATTTCTGAAAACCCCAAAATGGCGTTCAGGGGCGTGCGCAATTCATGGCTCATGGTTGCGAGAAATCGCGACTTCGCTAAATTTGCTTCCTCCGCGCGTCGTCTTGCTTCTTCTGAAACGCCGCGCGCCGATTCCAATTCCATAATTAGTTGATCGCGTTCGGCTCTTGATGTGAGGAAATCAAATTGAGAACTGCGCATGAGGTCGGCAATTCGTGCGAAGAAAAAACAAGCGCCAATGAGAACGAAAGCCATGCCGATAGACGGAAAAGTGGCTTCCATGGTCAACCGACCCGCCACCACTGCAGTGAAAGGTACGCATGTACACAAAACACCGTATTTGAGGTAGCGTGTTGTTACCAATGACAGGCCAATAAGCACCATTGATCCGGCAAAGGTCAGTACGGAAAGGCCACCTTCAGTGGAGAAAATCGGGTGGACGCCAAACAAGATTGCCCACATTAGACCAACGGCAAGTTGTATGATTTGAAAACTTGTTTGCCATTTTTTGACTTCCCGATCTTTTTTATCACTTTCATTAAAAGTTCGGGCAGTTCTGTTGATCCAGGCCAATAGCAAAATCGCCACAAGCGTCCATGGCAACAGGATAAGAGGCGAAATTGAAAAATGTGCGAAGAAAACTGCTACCAGAACGAGGAAAAAGGCTGGATACAGACCTTTTTCTTGAGATTTGGCGTGAAGTTCAAGGACCTCCAGGATGAAAAGATCATTTTTCTCGCCTTTGCCATTGAACACGGCTCTTTGTTCGCGCACCGCTTTGCGAGAAGCGTCGTTGGCATGGGGGCGCAAACGCTCAACAATTGTCTTATCAATGATTTGGCTTGTATCCATCGACATTATGCGACACGTGTTCCAATGGCTTTTGAGGGCTGTTAAACCTCTTGTACCGAAATCATAGGCAATTTGTGCAAACGTCTCGTTAACAATAACGAAGTCTGAGTTTCTAATATCCAGTTTTTGAAAGGGAAATTCCAAACTTGGCTCGCAGATTCTTTAGACAGAGGCGCAGGAGAAGATCACGCATTTTAGATGTGGTTTTCACCCTTTTGTTGTTTGGGGCGATTGCCTACGCGACAGTTTGGTTGGACCAGAGGGCATCGCAGCAATTTACAGGCAAGACCTATGTGGTGGATGGCGACAGTTTGGTCATCAATGAACAAAAGCTGCGGCTTGTGGGTATTGATGCCCCTGAATTGGGGCAAACATGCACAAAGCAAGGTCGGGAATGGCCGTGCGGACGCCAAAGCCGCCAAGCATTGCGGCAGCTGGTGAAGCAGGGGGGCGTCGTTTGTACCTCTGAAGGCTTAGACAAATATGACAGGTGGTTGGTGGTGTGCCGCAACAAAGCAGGTTCCATGAACGCTGAAATGGTGAAACAGGGATGGGCGGTGGCTTATGGTCGATATTCGTCTTTGGAGAAAGTCTCCCGTTCCAATCGTGTTGGCATTTGGGCTGGTGAATTTGATCAACCGCGAGATTGGCGCGAAGCGCAGCGTGGTAGTCTGGCATCAATGATATCATTGAACACCGAAAGGGTTGTCGCAAAACTTCGCGGTATCAAAAAGCATTTTTTTTGATAGTCTTTCCATCTAAACGAACAATTGGAATGACAGATGAAATTATATGATGGTGGCAAAGCGCCGAACCCGAGACGCGTACGCATATTTTTGGCCGAAAAGGGACTTGAGGTTCCTCTGGAACCTGTTGACATGTCAGCGCTCGGTCACAAATCGGAACTAATTTCTTCCCGTAACCCACTGCAAAGACTGCCTGTTCTGGAGTTAGACGATGGAACAATCATCAGCGAGAGTGTGGCCATTTGTCGGTATTTTGAAGAGCTGCACCCTGAGCCGGCTTTGATGGGTGTAAATGCGCTCGATAAGGCAAATGTCGAAATGTGGCAGCGGCGCATGGAATTCAACTTATTGCTGTTGGTTGCCAATGTGTTTCGTCACGCCCACCCAGCTATGGCGGAATGGGAAGTTCCACAAATTAAGGAGTTCAGTGACTCCAACAAGCCTAAAGTTCTGGCAACGCTGGCATGGATGAATGATGAACTAAAAGATAAAGAATTCATTGCTGGTGAGCGCTTCACCATTGCCGACATTACCGCAATGATCGCCGTGGATTTTTTGAAACCTGCGCGTTTAGAAGTGCCCGAAGAGCACACGCACGTTCTGGATTGGCACAAAAGAATGAAGGCGCGACCTTCTGCAAATGCCTGAGAAATCTCATTTGAGTACAAATTGCTTCAATATTTGTATTTGGGGCCAATTTATCTCTTCAAAACGCGCTCTATATCTTTATATGTAGAAAATCATTTCGCCTGCTAAGAGCTAGAAAGCGCTGACATGGATCGCATCGACAAACGAATTCTAACTTTGCTGCAACAAGATGCCACCACGCCAGTTGCTGAAATTGGCAAAAAAGTTGGGCTGTCAACGACGCCTTGCTGGCGACGCATTCAAAAGCTTGAAGAAGATGGCGTTATCAAAAAACGAGTGGCCGTGCTCGATCCAGTTTCAGTCAATGCCAAAGTCACGGTGTTTGTGTCCATTCGTACAGGATCGCACAACGCAGAGTGGTTGAAGCGGTTTTCTGAAGTGTCGATTGAATTTCCCGAAGTGGTGGAACTTTACCGAATGAGCGGCGACGTTGACTATTTGTTGCGCGTGGTTGTGCCGGACATCCAAGCTTATGACGCGTTCTACCAGCGGTTGATTTCCAAGATTGATATCAAGGATGTGAGCTCATCATTTGCCATGGAACAAATGAAATACACGACTGAATTGCCGCTGGATTATCTGTTGAAGTCATGAATTTGATACCAGCGCCAGAGCAAGATGCCCTGGCGCGGATGACTTGTTATTTCTTTGAGTTTTCCAACCGCGCCAAAAGGCTTGATGTGTCCCAACGATTGCCACCCATGCGCTGAACTTCGCTGTAGAATTGATCCACGAGCGCTGTCACGGGCAATGAGACGCCTTGGGATTCACCTTCTTCAAGACAGATTTTCAAATCCTTGCGCATCCAGTCAACGGCAAACCCGTGCTCATATTCGCCTGCATCCATCGTTTTGTAGCGGTTTTCCATCTGCCATGAACCGGCTGCACCTTTTGAAATGACATCAACCACTTTCTCGATGTCGAGGCCTGCGGCTTGACCGAGGTGAATAGCTTCCGACAATCCTTGAACCAAGCCTGCAATGCAAATTTGGTTCATCATTTTGGTCAACTGGCCTGCACCTGTTTCACCCATAAGGCCAACCATTTTGGCGTAACACTCGATAACAGGTTTGGCAGTGTCAAAAGTGGCTTGATCGCCCCCAACCATCACGGTCAGAACGCCGTTTTCAGCTCCTGCCTGTCCGCCAGAAACAGGAGCATCAAGGAAACCAAAACCCTTGTCAGCCGCAACGGCGGCGAGTTCACGGGCTACGTTTGCTGATGCGGTCGTGTTGTCGACAAAAATTGCACCTTCTTTGATCGTATGGAAAGCACCGCCTTCACCCGTTGTGACAGAGCGAAGATCATCGTCATTGCCCACACAACAGAATACAAAATCTGCGCCTTGTACTGCTTCGCCAGGTGTCCTGGCGAAATCTCCGCCATATTCGGCAGCCCATTTTTCAGCTTTAGCGGTCGTGCGGTTGTATACGGTGACATCGTGGCCGCCTTTTGTTTTTAAAAAGCCTGCCATGGGATAACCCATGACGCCCAAACCGATGAATGCAACAGATGCCATTTGGTTGTCCTTGAAGTGTTTGTAATTTGTGAGAGACTACGGGAACAGGAAGCGCCTGTGAATGCGCGTTTGAAAGTTAGTCGAAAGAATTGAACGGAATGAAATTGACCAACTCGCCCATCCTGAGGCTGGTTGTTGCCTCTGGAATTTCTATCAAGCCTTCAGAATCTCGTAGTGATCCAATGAGGCCCGATCCGTCTCTGAGATATTTGTGAGCGTGGAGCGTTCCGTTTTCGTCAGACAACAAATTCGCACGTAAAAACTCGCGGCGATCTGGTTTCTTGTTTTTAATCTCAAATCCGCTCGGTATCTGATAGCGAACAGGTTCTTCCCAATGAGCTCCGCACAATTGCAGGAGAGCAGGGCGCGTATACAACATGAAGCAAACTGAGGCTGCTACGGGGTTGCCGGGCAACCCGAAAAAGAGACAGTCATTTGGATGCGTCTCGCGAGGGATCTGTCCAAACATCATTGGACGACCGGGTTTGACCGCCAATTGCCAAAGGTGGCGTTTTCCCAATTTGTCCAAAGTAGACAACATGTGGTCTTCATCGCCGCGCGAGGCGCCGCCTGTTGTCAAAATTATATCGTATGAATGACTGGCACTCTCAATTGCCCCAAGTGCGTCTTCTTCCTTGTCTTTGATAATGCCTCCAAATGTGAGATCTATCGGAAGCTTCGACACAAGCGCTGACAACATGGGTGCGTTTGCATCGTAGACTTGGCCTGCGAGCAATGGGCCTTGCCCATCGTCCGGCGCGCGCATCTCATTGCCGTTTGAAAACAAGATCGCTTTTAGTTTTTTAAAAACGTTGACTTTGGCAACACCGATTGATGCAAGAGCTGCAAGATCGGCTGTCCCCACGCGATGGCCAGCGCTCATGACAAGATCACCTTGTGACAGGTCTTCGCCCGCCAATCGGCAATTTGCGCCTGCCTTTAATCCCTGGGGAAGGGACACCGTGCCGTTGTTTTCGCGACAGTCTTCTTGCATCGCAACCGTATCGGCATTGGGCGGCATGGCAGCGCCAGTAAAGATGCGTGCTGCATGATCTTTCAACAATGCTTCAGGAGACAAATCTCCCGCAGCAATTCGCCCAGCAAGAGGTATTGGCGAGGTAGTTAAGTCGGCATGGTTGAAGGCATATCCATCAACCGCTGAATTGGTGTGGAGAGGCACGTTGTGTGGCGCTGAAATGTCGGCTGCCAGAATGCGGCCAAGTGCATCTTTGCTGGAAATCACTTCCGTTTCACACACGCACGTCAATCGTTCGCGCAACAATGCCAACGCATCATCGTGAGAAAGGCGATCTTTGTCGTGCAGAAAGCAATCATTGATGAGAGATGCGGGTTGGTTCACAAACCCAATCCCATTTTTTGGGAAATGTAATCGGCGATAGTGGTTACATCATCCAGTTGAAACTGCGGCAGAGCACAATTTTTGTCTTTTTTGTCGGTGGCGAGTGCCACGACACTTTTGTTTTGTTTCCAGACGGGGTCGCCAGTCTTGTTCTTTGAAATTATGCATTCGATTTTTGGGAAGTCGACATTTTTAAACCCTTCCACCAAAACGAGATCACTCGGTCCAAGTTTTCCCAGCATCGTTTTGAGGGTAGGGGCTGCACCGCCATCTTTGCCCTGATGCATGATTGCCCAACTGCCTTTGGAAAGAATGGCCACCTCTGATGCACCTGCATTGCGGTGGCGATAGGTGTCCGTCCCTTCCACATCAACGGCGTAGCTTTCGTGCGCATGTTTAACTGTGTTGACCACCAGTCCGCGTTTTACAAACTCGGTGACAAGCGCAGCCGTCAGCGTTGTCTTGCCAGAGTTTTTCCAGCCCGTGATTCCGAATACTTCACTCATTGCAGAAGGCCCAATGCAATTTCTTCCGCGATGACCATATCATCTGGTGTGTTGATATTGAAGAACGGATCGTGCCCTGTGGGGCCGTTTGATAATTCGAACTTGGTTTCAGTCAAACCATGGCGTTCGGCGAAAACAAGAATTTTGCGTTGATCTTCCACAGTCAGGAAATTCTCTAAAGAATCTGCCAGAGCGCATGGCCATAAAGCGGCAACGGGATGAATGCGTCCGTTGCTGTGAGCCATGGAAATTTGTTTGCTCGGTGACACACTTTTGCTGAGCCGTGCAACCAGTTCTTTCGGTATAAAAGGGGTGTCCGCAGCGGCTGTCACAATGTGCGTTGCGTCATGCTCCTTCGCCGCCCAACGCATGCCACTCAGCACACCCGCTAAGGGGCCAACAAAACCGTCAATCGTATCTGGAAGAACAGGCAAGCCCAAAAAGTTGAAACGGTCTGGATCGCCATTTGCATTGATGGCCAGTGTTTCCACTTGAGGGCCTAATCGTTGGGCGACCCATTCAATGGGCGCAATGTCTTTCAACTGCATAAGGCTTTTTTCGCGCCCACCCATCCTTCGTGATTGGCCGCCAGCCAAGATGATGCCACAGATTTTCATGACCGTCGTTTTCCATCGTCATTGCCGGAAGGTGAAGGTGATGTGTCAAACTCCACCCTGTCTTCACCAGCGAGAACCACAAACCGCTCCCCTCTGGCTCGTCCGATCAAAGTCAATCCAGACTGTCTTGCCAATTCCACACCCCAAGCGGTGAACCCCGAACGTGATACGAGAATGGGAATGCCCATCATTACGGTTTTTATAACCATCTCGCTGGTCAACCGACCTGTCGTGTAAAAGAGTTTGTTGCTTGGATCAGCATTGTTTTTTGCCATCCAGCCCGCGATTTTATCGACCGCGTTGTGGCGTCCGACGTCTTCCATATACACCAGCGGACGGGCTTCTTCACACAAAACGCATCCATGGATTGCGCCTGCTTCCAAATAAAGGCTCGGCGTCGTGTTTATCGCTTTGGTCAATTTGCCCAGCCACGATGTTTTCAACCGCGCAGTGCTGGACAGCTGTATGTCTTCAAAAGCGTCTATCACATCGCCGAAGATAGTGCCTTGAGCACAACCAGATGTGCGCACGCGCTTCTTCAATTTCTGTTCGAATTTCGTTTCATCCGGTGTGCGAACGACAACGACTCCCAGTTCATCATCATAATCCACAGCTGTGATCTCAGCATCAGGTGTGAGCATGTTTTGATTGATGAGATAGCCGATGGCGAGAAGATCGGGATGATCACCAATCGTCATCATGGTGACAACTTCCTGGCTGTTTAAATACAGTGTCAAAGGGCGTTCTGTGATGACATTCAGGTGTACAACCTGACCGTTCTGATCGGTTCCGCTGACAGGTGTCGACAAGTCTTTATTGTCAGGATCCGGTGCCAATAGATATGTCTGTTCGCTCTTGGTCATATCAGTCATGAGTTACTGCGTTAAGGAAAGCTGTTTTGTGCGCCAATGCATCCAAGCCGCAATGATGCACCCGCCCAATGATGTGACGAACATGATGTAATAAAGCGGCATTGCCAAGTTTTCTATCGTGATCAAATTGCCTGCCAGTATCGCCATTGCCGCACCACCACCGATTTGCAGAAAACCGCCGAGGCCAGAAGCTGAGCCTGCAAGTTCGGGGCGCACACTCACTGCACCTGCATTTGCATTTGGCAGGGTCATTCCATTGCCAAAACCTACAAGGATCATGGGACCGAAAAGATAGCTCGCGATTGGGGAAAAATTGGACATCAAGACAATGATGATGCCTGTGCCTATTGTGCAAAACACGCTTCCCAAAAACATCATGGGTTCAATGCCGATCCGTTCAGAAAAGCGCCCAGAAATGAAATTTCCGGCCATATATCCGAGGGCTAGAAGACCGAAATACATCCCCAGAACAGAAGGTGTTAAACCGATAATTTGCTGCCCCACGAAGGGCGCTCCACCCAAGAAAGCGAAATATGCGCCAGATGCCAAAGTTGCACACATGAAATAGCCCCAGATCTCGGGCATTTTTAAGAGGGATAAGTAGTCGGAAATCTGTTTCGATACCGGGCTTTCAACTGGTTTGTGGGTTTCGCCTAAATCCAGGTAAATCAGGATTTGAATGAGAATACCCACCACCAGCAGCACGATGAATGTTGCGCGCCATCCATATTCTTCGCCAACGTAACCGCCCATCATCGGCGTCACCATTGGCAACAATGCCATAGCCATGGTGACATATCCGATCATGCTGGCCGCTTTTGATCGGTCGAATAAATCTCGAATGATGGCACGGCTAAGAGCCATGCAAGCTGCTGAAGATGCTTGCAAAACGCGACCAAACAGCAGAACTTCTATTCTGGTTGCAAATATGCAGATCAATGTCCCGATAATAAAGACTGTGGAGGTTGCCAGCAGTACAGGGCGTCTTCCAAACCTGTCGGCGAGCGGGCCTACAATCAGTTGAATAAAGGCTGTCGCAAGCAAAAATATGGTGAGGACATATTGAGCGTTTGCTTGAGAGGTTCCCAAGGATCGGCCAATTTCAGGCAGCACAGGCAAGAATATGTTCATCGCCATGACAGACGAACCGGCAATCAAAACAAGCGTTCCAATTTTTGGTGGTGTGACAGCACCTGAAAATGATGGTCGTCGTTTGGTCTGTGACATGAAGCGTTGCTGCGAAGAATATCCGAAGAAAACGATACGCCCATCTGGTTTATTGCGCCACCGATAAGTTGTTTGGTTGTTTGGTTGTTTGGTTGTTTGGGTATTTATGTGTTTAGACTACATAGGAGAGGGCGGTTTTCAGATGAGTATAATTGTTTCGAACGCCTCGCATGACGGTTCCTAGTTTTTGCTGCGCGACTTGCCAGTGAGTGCTTTAATCATATCGTAAAATGCGACTGACCGGGCAATTCGGCCGCGTTGCAGGCTCATTTGAAGCGTTTCGGTTCGTTTTGTTGAGGTTGAATGTTTGTAAGTGGTCATGATGTGCTCCACAGCTGATGTGTTTGTTTTTCGCTTGTCTTGAAGTTAGTCAGCCGAAAGAATTTTGACAAACGCGAAATTTAAATCTATCAATTCAAAAAATTTGAACTGAATGTGTGTTGATGGCTTACAGATTACCACCTTTAAATTCGCTGAAAGCATTTGAGGCTGCAGCTCGTTTGATGAGTTTCCAAAAGGCTGCGGAAGAATTGTTCGTCACGCCGTCTGCCCTAAGCTATCAGATTCGATTGTTGGAAGATCATCTGCAGATTTCCCTGTTTGAACGGCTTAACCGCGCCGTGGTTCTAACTGAAGCCGGAGAAAGGCTTTATCCGGGAATCCATGAAGGGTTAGAGCGCTTTCAAGGTGCTGTTCGATCTGTGGGCCGTACGGTGCAAAGCAATGTGCTGGTGGTCTCGAGCGGCCCAGCTTTTGCGGCAAAATGGCTGGCACCCAGAGTGTATAAATTCGTCGATGAGTTCCCCGAAATTGAGTTGCGAATTGCGGCAAACCTTCGCTTGAGTGATTTTAATGTGGATGAAGTTGATTGCGGGCTGCGCTTTGGCGGTGGTGATTATCCTGATTTGCACGCAGAACCTTTGTTTCAAGAAGCTATGGTTCCATTGATTAGTCCGAAACTTCTCGAGCGTTTTGGTGGTCAATTGGATGAAGAAGCCATGTCAGAGCTCACCTTGCTGCACGATGACTCCAGCAATTTCATGAAAGGCGCTGCTGGATGGCCGAATTGGCTTGAACAAATGGGACATTCCAATGTGAATTCCGAGAAAGGCCCGCGTTTCAACCATGCTGATCATGGTTTGGATGCTGCGGTTGATGGGGCAGGGATTGTTCTCGGTCGATTGTCCATTGCTATGCGCGATATAAGGTCTGGGCGCTTGGTGGCGCCGTTTGAAGAATATATCGAAACCCAATCAGGCTTTTATTTCGTTGCTCCCCCCAGTGCTTTGGACTTGCCACGGGTGGCTTCGTTCCGTCAGTGGTTGCTTGCCGAAGCCGAAGACGAAGCCAAAGATATTTCTGCTTTTCTCGCTAATTTGCGTTCTCTGTAGAAACTGAACAGTCCACTTCCCACGATCAGAACAGCACCCACGATTGATACCCAATCGGGGACATCGCCAAATACGAAATAACCCAGCAACAAAGCCCAAATCAGGATGGAATACCGGAAGGGCGCAACAAAACTCACTTCGCCATCGCGCATTGCCAAAATGGAACAGATGTAACCCACCATCAAAATGGCGGCTGCACTGACAAGATATATCAACTGGTCGGAACCTACTGTGGCCCAAGGTTGGAATAAACTGCCAATCAATCCCAAGAGCGTGACGAGTATAGATGTTACCAGACTGACGAGCGTTGACGGAATGTTTTGGGGCATCTGGCGGGTTGCGATGTCGCGCAAAGTTATAAAGCCTGTTGCAATCAGCGCATAAATTGAAAAGACATTGAAGCCTTCGGCGCCCGGTTTCACCACCAACAGCACGCCAAAAAATCCGATTGAAATGGCGATATAGCGCCTCCAGCCAACAGTTTCACCCAAGAACAGCGCCGCAGCGAGCGTGATCGTCAAAGGCAAGATTTGAAGAACCGCTGTGACATTGGCGATTGGTAGATTGAAAAGGGCAGTGAGAAAGAAAAATGTTCCACCGACTTCGCCAATAGAACGCCAGATAAGATATTTGTCTTTCAGGTTTTTTTTCAATGAAGAGGCTGATGAGAGAGACCCCATAGCCCAACACAACAAAACCATAAATGCGGTGGCAAACAATCCACGGATCAAAATGGCTTGAAACAGTCCAAGGTCGTTCAGCACGATTTTCATCAGCGTGTCATTAATAACGAACCCCGCCATGGAACCCATCATAAACACAGCACCGAGTGCATTTGTAGAGAGGTTTTTCATTTCGGGTTCGGTTCGCTGTTTCCTTGACGCATTACTGGAGTGTGCACGACATTCAGCCGCTTCAAAACACAAAAAAGGGCACAGATTGTAGAATCTGCGCCCTTTGGAAACCGAATTTTCGTGTTTAGTTTTGCACCACCACTTTGGCACCAACCTTCACGCGTTTATAGAGGTCGGTCACGTCATCGTTGGCCAGACGAATACATCCGGATGACATGGCTTGGCCGATCGTCCAAGGCTGGTTTGTGCCATGAATACGGTAGATTGTTGAACCGATATACAATGAACGTGCACCCAGCGGGTTTGTTGGGCCACCTGGATAATACCCTTTGAGTGTTTTACCTGTTTCGCGCTTCACACGTGCAATCATGCGCTTTGGAGGCGTCCAGCCAGGCCACTCTGCCTTACGGCTCACGCGGTGTGTGCCTGTCCAGCGAAACCCGTCTCGACCGACGCCGATGCCATATTTCAGGGCTTTGCCGTTTTCGAGAACCAAATACAGGCGGCGCTCCTTGGTGTTTACAACAATTGTTCCGGGCTTCTGGTTTGTCGAATAGCGCACTTTGCGCTTTTTGATTGGAGACTTGTTGGATGCATATCCACGCGTTGACGTGCGGCCACGCCATACTTTCCACTGGTGGGTGTCATAGTCGAAATATCGCTCACCGTTTACGCGTCGTGCTTCAGCTTCTGTTGGTACGATTGTTGTACCCACAAATGCGGCAGTTACAGCAATCGCTGCTGCTGCAAATAGTTTGCCCAGTCTCATAGTCCAAAACCTCTCTCAATTGCGTTTCCAACGAGTTTAAGTTCACCCGCCAAAAAAGTTTGTGATCTATCTCACAGCCCCGAAAGTCTAGATTGGAACAGGTAGATTAAATTGGATTTAATTTTTACTCAACTCAAGTTAAGTTCCTTAAAGAAGTCATTGCCTTTGTCGTCGATTACGATGAAGGCCGGAAAGTCTTCCACTTCAATTTTCCACACAGCTTCCATCCCAAGTTCTGGATACTCCAGCACCTCAACTTTTTTGATGCAATCTTGGGCCAACCGAGCTGCTGGACCACCAATGGACCCCAGATAAAATCCACCATGCTGCTTGCAAGCGTCGCGCACCTGTCGTGACCTGTTGCCTTTGGCCAGCATCACCTTTGAACCGCCGAAGGATTGAAACTGATCCACGTAGGAATCCATTCGCCCAGCAGTTGTGGGGCCGAATGAACCTGAAGGCATCCCATCGGGTGTTTTTGCAGGGCCAGCGTAATAAACGGGATGATCTTTCATGTATTGTGGCATATCTTCACCAGCTTCGAGGCGGGCGCGGATTTTGGAATGTGCTAAGTCGCGGGCCACAATGATCGTCCCGGTTAGTGACAGGCGGGTTTTTACGGGATGCTTGGAAAGAGTGGCCAAAACCTCGTCCATGGGTTTGGACAGATCAATCTCAACCACGCCACCTTCGAATTCGCTTTCGTCCACATCGGGCATGTATTTGGCCGGCTCTGTTTCCAACTGTTCAAGGAAAATGCCGTCGGCAGTGATTTTGCCCATGGCTTGGCGGTCAGCAGAACACGAAACCCCCAGACCAATTGGAAGAGATGCGCCATGGCGTGGCAACCGAACAACACGCACATCATGGCAGAAATACTTGCCGCCAAATTGTGCGCCGACACCCATGTTCTGTGTCAGTTTGTGAATTTCCTCTTCCATCTCCAAATCTCGAAACGCGTGACCTGCTTCAGAACCAGATGTGGGCAAATTGTCGAGATATTTGGTCGATGCCATTTTTACAGCTTTGAGAGTCTGTTCTGCAGATGTGCCGCCAATGACAATTGCGAGGTGATAAGGAGGGCAGGCGGCCGTTCCCAATGTCAAAATCTTTTCCTTCAGGAAATCAATCATCCGATCGTGCGTCAGAAGCGATGGTGTGCCTTGATAGAAAAACGTTTTGTTCGCCGATCCACCACCCTTAGCGATGAATTGAAATTTATAGGCATCTTCGCCTTCTGAATAAATGTCGATTTGGGCAGGCAAATTGTTCTTCGTGTTCTTTTCTTCGAACATAGAGACAGGCGCGAGTTGGGAATATCTCAAATTCTTTTTGAAATAGGCATCCATAATGCCTTGGCTGATAGCATTTTCATCCAGCGAGTCTGTGAGGACTTGGCGGCCGCGCTTTCCCATAACAATTGCTGTTCCTGTGTCTTGGCACATGGGGAGAACACCGCCTGCAGCGATATTGGCATTCTTCAACAGATCAAATGCGACAAAGCGATCATTTTGAGTTGCTTCAGGGTCTTCCAAGATGGACGAAAGTTGTTTCAAGTGAGCTGGGCGCAACAAATGGTTGATATCCATGAATGCTTGTTCTGCCAGCAAGCGGATGCCTTCCTCTTCAACCTTTAAGAAGCTTTTCCCGTCAATCTCGACCGTCTTTACATAGTCACTCGTCAGTTTGCGATACGGAGTGGTATCTTGGCTCAAGGGGAAAAGGTCGACATGAGGCTGATTGGACATTTTTTTGCCTTGCAGAATGAAGCTTTCTTTGGGTTTAACTAGCGCTTGAAATGACTTCAAGCTATGAATTGTTCACGAAAATGATTTGCTGACGACTTTTTGAGGCCAAAAAATCCACAATTTGTTGACAGTTGGCCATCTAACCATTACCTGCCGTAACGTTAGTTTGGGGGTTGCCATGAAGTCTGAAATTGAAATTTTAAAGTCGAAAATTACAGGTATCCGCGAAGATGATACCGGTTTTCCAGTGCGCGCATCTGTTGCCAGCTTTCTTTTTATGGTTATGCCGATCGATGGACAAAGCCATCCTGCTGAACTTGACCGTCTCTCGCGCATTTTGTCCGATGATTTCGATTTGAATGAAAATGAAACCGCTGATTTAATTGCCCATGCGAAACAGCAGGCCAATTCCAATGCTGATATGGAAACGATGGCTCAGGTTCTGAAAGCCGGTTTATCAAAAGAAGATGTTCTACTCTTGGTTTCGCATATGTGGGAAATGGTGTTTGCAGATGGCCGCATGCACGAAACTGAGGTTGTCTTGGTGGAAAGGGTGGCGCGTCTGCTGGATGTTCCAGAAGATGAGGTTGCAAAGGCGATGACCTACTAGAGCCGCAAAATTCACTGACTTTTTGTTTGCTCGTTGATTGCTGCCAACTTTAGAGCTTCCTCCACCAAGCTATCAAAATGCGATATAAATTTAGTCGGACTTAATTGTTCAACGGGCACGTCTGAATAGCCGAAATCTACCGCAATTACAGGTATTTTGGCTGCGTGCGCTGCATCAATATCGTTTAAACTGTCTCCCACCATTACAGCGTTGTCCGGCTCACCTCCGGCCAATTTTATGGTTTCAATAATGTGAGATGGATCGGGCTTCTTTTTTGCAAAAGTGTCTCCACCCGTGATCGCTGCAAATCGCTCGATTCCACCAATTTTTGTCAGCAACTTGCGCGCCAAATGTTCGTATTTGTTTGTGCAGACGGCCAATATCCAATCATGTTCCGCCAGCACGTCCAATGCATTTAAAACACCATCATAATAAACAGTTTCATCCGCAATATGCGCTTCGTAGGTTTCAAGAAATATAGGCAAGAGTTCCTTATGCCGCTCGGGATCCAGTGGCGTGTTGTGGAATTCAAATGCACGTTTGATCATCATCAATGCACCTTGTCCCACCACATGACCAACGTCTGCGCGAGAAATCGGGGGCAAACCATCATGTTCTGTTGTGCGATTGAGGGCAGGGATCAAATCGCGATTGCTGTCCACTAGGGTACCATCGAGGTCGAAAACAATTGTAGGTCGTGACATTTCAGCGAATCCCGCTGTTGAGGAATGTTTCTCGTTATAGCGATCCTCGTTTGTGCATGGTATCGCCAACGAGAACTTTAGACGATTTATGGTGGGTGTGATGTCGGATGATCTGAAAGCTCAGGTGGGCGAGGCGGCATTGGAATATGTGCGTGATGGGATGAAATTGGGAATTGGCACCGGATCGACTGCTGAAGCGTTTATCCGCGCTTTGGGAAAAGCCGTCGCAAATGGTTTGAGCGTTGTTGGAGTGCCGACCTCCATTCGAACTGCGGAACTGTGCAAATCTCTCAACATTGCGCTGACAACTTTGGAAGAAACCCCGCATCTTGATCTTGCAATTGATGGTGCAGACGAAATTGATCCGCAGCTGAACCTCATAAAAGGCGGTGGAGGCGCGCTTTTGCGTGAGAAGATTGTTGCGGCTGCGGCGGACGACATGTTGGTCATCGCCGACGACAGCAAATTGGTCGATACTTTGGGTGCGTTTGATTTGCCAATTGAGGTCAACGAATTTGGTTTGGCATCAACGATGTCTAAAATTGAACAATCTGCTGCAAGTTGCAATGTTTCGGGTGCTTTGAAAGTGCGAGAGGGAAGTGACGGACAACCGTTTGTCACCGATGGTGGGCATTTGATTGTTGATGCATCTTTTGGCCGCATTGCTGATCCAGAGGGTTTGGCATCTGCACTTGTCACTGTTCCAGGTGTTGTTGAGCATGGACTGTTTACAGGCTTGGCTTCCAGCGCCATTGTTGCAGCAAGCGATGGTATCCGTATTGTCACGGCAAAATGATTCTCATTTGCAAATCTGCAAATGCTAAAACTTGACTGAAACTGGAGTTTCAAAACAAATGATTGCAACGACTAAATCCGCCTTTTTCGCACTTTTGATCGCTGGTTCTGCAATGATGGGGCCGGTTGCATATGCTCAAGACGCGTCACCCGCACACATCTCCGCTGCTCGCAAAGCGCTGACAGCGACGAAAGCGACTGACAGTTTTGATTCAATTTTGTTGAACACGTCCACAAACTTGAAAAACAACCTGACTTCGAACAACCCAAATTTGGCGGATCAAATTTCGATCATTGTTGACGAAGAAGCCATCGCATTGGCTGCTCGTCGTGGAGATCTGGAGCAGGAAGCTGCACGATTGTTCGCAAATGCCTTTACCGAGGAAGAGTTGACCACAATCAGCACGTTCTTTTCTTCGACAGCTGGTCAGAAATATTTGGACAACACACCCATATTGGCACGTGAATTGGGAAAAGCCGCTCGTGTTTGGGCGACAGGTATTGCCCGTGATTTGAACGCGAAAGTTACGCCGCGAGTTGCAGAAGCTGCAAAAACAGAGTGAACTCTCGCACAATTGAGTGTCGTTTGATCGACATTGCCAATTGAATGATACCGAAACCTAGTTGGGCATGATTGCGATATGAAATACGACTTTGACCTGTTTGTGATTGGTGGCGGTTCTGGTGGCGTTCGTGCAGGGCGTAGAGCGGCCGTTTTGGGCAAAAAAGTGGGTATTGCAGAGGAAAGCCGATATGGCGGAACCTGCGTTGTTCGTGGCTGCGTGCCTAAGAAACTCTATGTTTATGCATCCACATTTCATGAGTGCTTTGAAGACGCTGCTGGATATGGTTGGACGGTCGGAGAAACCTCGTTTGACTGGAAGACCTTGGTTTCACGTAAAGAGGCCGAGATCACCCGCCTTGAAGGACTTTATCGCAGTGGTTTGAACAGCAATGGGGTTGAAGCTTTCGATTCCCGCGCTGTGTTGCGCGGACCTCACGAAGTTTACTTGGAAGCAGAGGACCGTGTGGTCACTGCAGAACGAATTGTGGTTGCGGTTGGTGGAACGCCTAGAAAAGGTGATGCTCTCATAGAAGGCCATGAGCATGGTATCGTTTCAGACGATGCTTTTGATCTTCCAGAATTGCCCAAGAGCATCATAATTCAAGGTGCAGGCTACATTGCTGTTGAATTTGCGGGCATATTCGCAGGGCTCGGCGTTGACACGACCATTGTCTACCGCGGCCCTGAAATTCTCAACGGTTTCGACAATGAAGTGCGGGCCTTGCTGCATGAAGAATATGAAAAGCGTGGCATCAAAATCATCACCGAGAAGTTGATTGAGAAGATTGAACTCGGCAAGGGTGGCACGCGCGTAACTCATTTGACTGGTGGCGATGTGCTGGAAGTTGATCAGGTCATGTTTGCCTTGGGTCGTGTGCCTATGACAGACAATCTGGGTTTGGACCTTGCTGGTGTTGAAACTGATGATCGCGGCTACATCAAGGTCAATGAATATTCACGCACCTCTTGTGAAAACATCTGGGCATTGGGTGATGTGACGGATCGTGTTCAATTGACACCCGTCGCCATCCACGAAGCCATGTGTTTCGTTTCGACGGAGTATAAAGGCATACCCGAAAAACCGGATCATGATCTGATCGCCACTGCAGTATTCTCGCACCCTGAAATTGGCACCGTTGGTCTCACGGAAGAGCAGGCGGCGGAGAAATACAAAAAAGTTGACGTCTTTCGCGCAAATTTCAAGCCGATGAAACACACGCTAACGGGCAGAGACACCCGCATGTTGATGAAGATATTGGTGGAGGGTGACACGGATAAAGTGGTCGGTGTGCACGTCGTTGGGCCAGATGCAGGCGAAATGGCGCAAGTTCTTGCAATTCCACTGAAAATGGGGTGCTCGAAAGCTGATTTTGACCGCACTATGGCATTGCACCCGTCAGCGGCTGAAGAGTTGGTGACAATGTATGAGCCGACTTATACGTTGGTTGACGGTGTGAAACAGGACTAAAGTCCTGCTGGCCATTTGCCGCTCAGTAGAAAATCGGACACGATTGGCCAGTGGTCAGTTTTGTGTTTTCTGCTGAAAAATCCCAGATGACCAATTTCTCCAGAAGATGTGGGTGAAATCCAATGTTGGCGCAGGTCTGCACTGGAATAGTGGCTCATGAACTTTCCAATCGAATTCTCATTGCTCCAGGGGTCATCTTCCAAACCAACTGACAGCAATGGTAATTCAACATCTTTGTACCGCTTTGTTTCCGGCAGACCTGGATCGCTGAAGAAGTAATCAGGCCTTTTAATCCAGTTCGCCCAATCCACCATAATCGTGCCAGGAAAAGCCTCTCCAACACTAAGCGCCTTGGGGATGTAACCAAGTAATTTTGCAAGGGCACGTCCTATAATTTGTGTTTTGAACCAGAGCACATAAGGGGATTCCAGATCACGCCAGTATCCTGAAATTGTTGCAACTGTTGCATAACGCGAAAACTGATCATCAATCCCGCTCAAACCAAGAGCTTGTCCGCCATAGGAATGGCCAAGTCCGACCAGTTCATGGTCGGGAAATTGCTTGGTGAGATGGTTCGCAACCGCTGGAAAATCCAACAAGGCCCAGTCTTTCATGCGCAGTTCTGGCCAGCGTTGTCGATTTCCTGCAGATTGACCCATGCCGCGATAATCATAGGTGATGACTGCGCGGGCACCATTTTCGATCAAGTGTTTTGCGAAATTTGCATAAAAGTAATGCGGCACACCAGCTGCTGCTGAAATCATCACAGTTGGCCCATTATTTGATAGGCTTTCAAACAGGGTGGCTGCCAGTTTCCAATCTTTCGGCGCGGAAATAGTTATGTTGTTTTGTTCAATCTCCATGGTTCAATTTCTTATGACAAACGCCGCAAGTCAATTCCATTTACGTTAACGTAATATATTGTTGGGTTGACTTTTTTACCTTCAAACCAACCAACGAGTTCCAGTCATAGCCCTTTGAAACAAACCATTAGTCAGGTAAAGCGCTTGGATGAATGATGTTTGCGGCACAACTATCAACTATTTTGGCTACGGCTCTTTGGTGAATTTGGAAACGCTTCAAACGCCATATGTGTCCGCTCAACCGGCCACGCTTAAAGGCTGGAAGCGGGTTTGGTTGTCACGACCAGAGTTGAAAAACAGTTTTGCATCTTTTGCTGGACTTGCGTTTTTATCGGTAACGCCCAGCCGAGAAACGCAGATTGAGGGGATGCTGGTGCAAGACTATGCTTCTAGTTTGCCAAGCTTGGATGACCGAGAGGCGCTCTATGACCGTGTAGAATTACCTGACCATGCATTGCTTTTGCACAGTGATGGCGCGGTGAACCGTGACCAATCCTATCTATACGTGGCGCAGCCGATAGATACGACCCTGCCAGAGAAGCCAAAGATTTTGCGATCTTATCTAGATGTGGTGTTTCAAGGCTATTTGCAGAATTTTGGCGAAGCGTCTTTATCTCGGTTTGTGGAAACAACGGACAATTTTGCTTTGGACGTCTTGGAAGACCGGGAGAATCCTATCTATCCACGAGCAACAAAATGCTCTCGCTCCGAGTTCAAGCTCTTTGATGCCATTGTGCCCACAGGCGGATTGGTGAGCAGATGAAAGCGAATGTGGACGGTCATATCGACAGTTTGTACGCATCCCAGAACACTGGGATTTCTGCCTATTCCACTTTGACATCTAATCTCAACGCTCAAGTTTGTGTAGTGGGCGGCGGCCTGGCTGGTCTTTCTTGCGCAAGGGAGCTCGCCGCGAACGGTTTTGATGTGGTGTTACTAGAAGCCAAGCGCATAGGGTGGGGCGCTTCTGGACGCAATGGCGGCTTTGTATCCGATGGTTTTGCACAAGGCATGGGGGATGTTTTGGCGCGGGTTGGGCTTGAAACGGCTCAAGGCTTGTTTGCAGCCAGTTTAGAAGGAGTGGACATCGTTCGAGATAACATTCAGTCAACGGGTCGAGGCGATGTCACCCAAGGCCATGGTGGACTGAAACTCGTCCGCACACCCGACGATACTGCGCTTCTCAAACAGCTCGAAGATTATAAGTCGTTGTTTAATGCAGAACGGGTTTTCGTTCCGAGAAACGAATTGAAAAAATACATTAATTCAAATTCCTATCATTCTGCTTTATATAATAAAAATGCCTTTCATATTGATCCACTTCGTTATTCTGAAATCTTAGCGCAACAGGCTGTGGAATGTGGTGCAGTGTTGTTCGAACAGTCTGAGGTTCAAACAATACGATCCTCAAACGGACGTTGGGACGTGAATTGCAGCGGCGGACGTGTTGAGGCGGATTATGTGATCATAGCCACAAGCGGTTATGGGGCAGTATTCGAGCCGATTGCGCGTGCAATTGTGCCGGTTGCGACCTATGTGGTTGCGTCAAAACCGCTTGGTGCAGCGCTGGACGGCGTGATTGATTTTCAAGGCACAATGGCTGACACACGCAGAGCTGGAGATTACTTCAGGACTGTGGGGAAAGGGGATGCACGTCGCCTTATTTGGGGTGGGCGCATAACGACGCGGCGTTCGCAACCAAAGCAGTTAGCAAAGATGCTGGCGAAAGATATTGCAGGCGTTTTTCCCCAATTGTCGAATATTGAGGTGGAACATGCGTGGTCTGGCCTGATGGGATATACCCGTCACAAAATGCCGTTGGTTGGCCAGTTTTGGCCGAAGGAACACCCGAACCTGTGGGCATGTACGGGGTTTGGCGGCCACGGTCTCAACACCACCGCTGTGGGCGGAAGGATCATCGCTGAGGCAATTGCCCGCACCTCAGACCGCGTTGAATTGTTTCGCGACTATCGGCCAGTATGGACAGGCGGTCCAATAGGCCGGATTGCTGCGCAATTGAGCTATTGGAATATGCAAAGACTGGACAAAAAATCAGAGCGTTGACCGCCTGATGTGAAGACGAATTTACTTAGCTTGTTCAAAAGGCCTTGTGGCCCATGGGTTGCACAGTTATACAGCGGCCAGAAAAGTAGGGTGGGACGGATCAAGTTCTCATTTGCTTAAGGGAAAGGGAGTTCCTGATGGCGACCAAGGCAAAAGAATATAAACCGACGGAAAAAGAAAAATTCATGAACAAGCGCCAGCTGGCGTATTTTAAAGATAAGCTGCTGGCTTGGAAGGCGGACATTCAAAGAGAATCCGCCGAAACGCTGGAATCATTGCAAGAATACAATCTCAATGCACCAGATGTGGCAGACAGAGCGTCGTCTGAGACAGACCGCTCAATTGAGTTGCGAGCCAGAGACAGACAGCGCAAATTGGTGTCAAAAATTGATCAAGCATTGGCGCGTATTGATGACGGTTCTTACGGCTATTGCGAAGATACAGGCGAACCTATTGGTCTAAAGCGCCTTGAAGCCAGACCCATCGCGACAATGTCTCTGGAAGCACAAGAGCGCCATGAGCGCCGCGAGAAAGTCCATCGCGACGACTGAGTTGCAGGTGGATTGAGCAATAAAAAAAGCCCGCAAAGACTGCGGGCTTTTTTTGTTTCAACGATGCTTCTTTAGAACAGCGCTCTATTTGGCGGTGATTTCATCCAAAAGAGTATTCATATCATCCACGGTTGAGTTGGCTTTGTCTGAAGCTGCTGATGCTGTTTCCTTAGCCTTACCGGCAGCAGATTCTGCAGCGTCTCTGGTTGCTGAACCAATTTCACTGGCCTTTGCAGCTGCACTTTCAGCCGCATTGGAGGCAGTGCTTGTCAGACCAGCGCCGACAGCTGCAACCCCCGCAGTCGCAGCAGCAACAGGAGCGGCGATACTAGGTTCTTTGCGCACAGCTGGTGTGGGCGCAGGTGTTGGGGATGGCGAAGGCGTAGCCGCAGCTGGTGTAGTCTTAGGCGTTTCGCGAACGGGTGCAGCTGCAGCCGCAGGTGTTGTTTTTGGTTGTGCAGCAGGCGTTGCTGGTGCAGCAGGTTGCGCAGTACGTGCCGGTGACAGTCGGCGAATGTCACTTTCAATCACGAGATCATCACTGCCGCCAATCATGATCAAATGTTCCACGTCATCGCGGCGTACGAGAACGAGCCTGCGTCTTTCATCTATTGCTGCTGCATCTGTAATTGCTAGTCTTGCTTGTTTGCTGCGGCGACCTCCGGCAAATCGCGGACGTCTAATCGCACGTACAATCAAATATATGATGTATAAGACGACAAGGATCGCAAGTGCGATCAGCCCATACATTGTCCATTCGGCATATTCTGGCCCCACAATTCCAGTAATGAACTCAAGCATAAATTTTCCTCAAATAGATAAATCAGTTTGGCCACATCAGGCGAATTGGGGCCCGTTTTATACCAAAACAATGATTTTGTCAGTTTAAAGATTGCAATCATGTGTTGAGTTGCCTTGAACAGCCAAATGCGGGGCTTTCCTCACTGTCTGGAATATGATTCAAACATACAATTGCAGTGTCGGATGAGAATCGATTCCTCAATGTTCAGATCGAAGAAGAAACAATTGAATATCGACGCCGATGCGGAGAATGGTGGTCAAACTGTTTTGGTGGAGAAAAATGACTCTGAACCGACGCAACAAAAGACACCAGAATTTGTGGTCAGTACACCTTTGGTAGACCGCACAGACAAAGGCGACAATATCGGCCGCCTGTTGCTTGTCGGACTTGGCCTTTTAGGGCTGGTGGGCCTGTTTTCAATCTTGCCGAATGCGACTGCTCAGCGGGTCACTTTGATCATGTTGGGCATTCTGTCGATGATCGGCGTGTTTTTCATTTTTGCTTTGGCCATTGGATTTGTGAATCTTTCATCGCGAACACGCGGCGAAGGCTTTGCGCGTGCCTTTGTGGATGGTTTAAATCACGGCGCGGTGGTGACCGATTGGGAAGGGCGCATCGTCTATGCAAACCAAGCCTATGGAGAAATTACAGGCGCAGAAACATCCCGCGATGTGTCTACTGTTGAACGCGTGTTCTCTCGTTCCGATGAAGCATCCGAGATTGTGTATCGCATGAACCAAAAAGTGCGCACAGGAACGCCTGCCACGCAAGAATTCAGAATGGTTCAAGATGTGCGTGATTTGAATGCCGGCGGTCAAAACCGAACACCGCATTGGTACCGTATCAACACGCGCACCATGAGCCACAAGGGATTTAAAAAACCTCTGATCGTTTGGGAAATCAGTGACGTGACGCAGGAACGCGTGCGTCAGGAAAACGTGTTCATGGAATTGCAACACGCCATTGATTATCTCGATCACGCGCCTGCTGGGTTCTTTTCTGCTGAACCTGATGGATCTATTGTTTACATCAATGCGACTTTGGCTGATTGGCTGGGCGTAGACCTTGCCCAGTTCCGGCCTGGCGAAATGAACATGAACAGTCTCGTTTTGAACGACGGAATGGCTCTGCTCAACTCGCTTGAAGTGGAGCCGGGTGATTCCAAGACTGCAGTTGTCGACCTCGATCTTGCGCGTTCCAATGATCGCAGTCTGCCAGTGCGGCTCTATCACAAAGTTCCATACGCTTCGGATGGCACACCAGCAGCGACACGCACGCTGGTTTTGAACCGCAGTTCGGGCGAGGGCATTTCCGAAGAATTGCGCGCAGCGGAAGTGCGGTTTACGCGCTTCTTCAACAACACGCCGATTGCCATCGCCTCTTTTGCAGAAGATGGCACAATGGTTCAATCCAATGCGCCGTTCCAGCGGCTGTTTGCGCCAGTGCTTGCAGAAGCGCGCAAAGACGGCAAACAATCTGGCGGCATCAAGATCGAGCAGCTTTGTGGTGAGAACGAAAAACTCGCAATGCAACAGGCCATGGCAGATGCGAATGAAGGCAAGGCAACAATCAACTTTGTCGACTCCGTCTTGCCCAGTCTTGTTGCGCAAATTGATGATGAAGAATGCTCTATCCGCTATTTCATCAGCGCCGTTGCTGATGGCGCATCGGAAGGCGGTGACGGCCCCAGTGAACGTGCCATACTTTACGCTATCGAAATGACCGAGCAGAAGGCGCTTGAACGACAAATGGCCCAGGGTCAAAAGATGCAAGCGGTTGGTCAACTTGCTGGCGGTATCGCACACGACTTCAACAATGTGCTGACCGCAATTATCGGTTTTTCCGATTTGCTGTTGTCCAACCACAGACCGTCTGACCCATCGTTCCCAGACATTATGAATATCAAACAGAATGCCAACCGTGCGGCATCTTTGGTGCGCCAGTTGTTGGCATTTTCACGCCGCCAAACCTTGCGTCCGCAGATTTTAAGTGTGCCGGATGTGCTCGCAGATTTGCGGATGTTGTTGACGAGACTTGTGGGCGACAAGATTAAATTAGAAATGCATCACGGTCGTGATCTGTGGCCCTTGCGTGCTGATATTGGTCAATTTGAACAGGTTGTGGTGAATCTGTGTGTGAACGCGCGTGATGCGATCAACGATGCAAAAGGTGAAGGTGGGACGGTTACGATCACCACTAAAAATGTTGAAGCCAAGAAACTTGAAAAAGAATATGGCCGAAAAGAAATGCCAGGCGGCGATTATGTTCTGATTGAAGTGTCCGACACAGGGACAGGTATGTCACCAGAAGTGATGCAAAAGATTTTCGATCCCTTCTTCTCCACCAAGGATGTGGGTAAGGGGACAGGTCTCGGACTTTCAACTGTCTATGGAATTGTGAAACAATCTGGTGGTTTCATCTATCCTGAAAGTGAAGTGGGCAAAGGGACTGCATTCCGCATTTTCCTTCCGCGCCATGAACCAACTGCTGCAGAAGTGTCAGCGGCTGCTGAAGAAGCTGTTGGTAAGAAAGAAGAAAAAGTTCGTGATTTGGCGGGCACAGCCACGATCGTCTTCGTTGAAGATGAAGATGCCGTTCGAGCCGTCGGAGTGCGCACCCTGCAGGCGCGGGGCTATGACGTTCATGAAGCTGAGAACGGAGTAGAAGCTCTGGATCTTCTTGAGGACTTGGGTGACAGGGTCGATTTGGTTGTGTCGGATGTGGTCATGCCGGAAATGGACGGCCCTACTTTGCTTGATGAACTGCGCAAAACCGGCAGCACCGTGCCATTCATATTTGCGTCTGGTTATGCCGAAGATGCGTTTGAGAAAAACCTTCCCGAAGAGGAGCGCGGAAAGTTTGGCTTCATTCCAAAACCGTATTCCTTGAAACAATTGGCAACCGCCGTGAAAGAATCCCTGGAGGGCGATGGTTGATTGGATAAAAATTCAATCAACCTTACGACAGCGTTTTGACGAACGGTTTACCGTTCGGATTTATTGCCGCAAATTCATTGGTGTTTCCTGCGTTCCTTAACGCGCTGTTTCAGGCTTCGTTAATATCCGCCCGTCATTCTGTATCTATTGAATGATTCGTACTTCATGCACCATGGGTACGGTCTTGGGCACAGAGTAAACATGGATAATATGCAAGCCAATCACAAACAAATGGACGACATAAAAGACGCCATCGACATCGTAAGTCTCATTGAAGCGGCGGTAGAGATTTACCCGAAAGTGGTTGATTGTTCCGGTGTCACTTCAGGCGCGCAGGACGTGATTGCAGAGATTGCTTGCGACAGACATCCAAGAGAAGCTGTGGCGCGTTTCAGCGAAGACCCAAAAGCATTTGTTGAAAGCGGTGACATGGTCGATATCGGTCCGATCAGTGCGTCTTCATTTGCCGTATTGGTTTCGGCCTTGGAAGCCGTTGCATCTGCGGGCCACGCGCTAGATGTGATGAATGGAAAGCGTGTTTAAACACGCCTCCAACATCTAATAATCCGATGAAGATTTGAGCGTACCAAGAAAAGTCTGTGCGCTTGAAAGATATGTGTCGCGCTTGTCTACGCTCATTTTATTCCAAGTGTTGTAGACCTGTCCAAGGCGAGGGTTGCCCTTTAACTTGGCTTTGTTTCTCACAAGGAAATCCCAATACAGCGCATTGAACGGGCAGGCATTTTCGCCTGTCTTTTGTTTCACATCGTAATGGCAGTTTTTGCAGTAGTCGGACATTTTGTTGATGTAATTGCCGCTGGCTGCGTATGGTTTTGAACCCAGCAATCCGCCGTCACCAAATTGGCTCATGCCCAGCGTGTTGGGCAGTTCCACCCACTCATATGCATCGGCATAAACGGCGAGATACCATTCATGGATTTGATGCGGGTTCACACCTGCCAGCATAGCAAAATTTCCGGTGACCATAAGACGTTGGATATGGTGGGCGTAGGCTTCCTGTTTTGTCTGGGTGATGGCGTGGCGCAGGCAAGACATGTCAGTTTCGCCGGTCCAATATAAATCTGGAAGATCACGTTTTGTTTCAAGAAAATTCTGGTTCACATAGTCTGGCATTTTCAGCCAATAAATTCCGCGCACATATTCGCGCCAGCCGATAATCTGTCGGATAAAACCTTCAGCCGCGTTCAAAGGGACGCGTCCCTTGCGATATTCCGCTTCCACACGCTGACAAACATCAAGCGGGTCGAGCAGACCAGAATTGATATATTGCGACAAGACAGAGTGATAGAGAAATTTCTCGTCTTCCAGCATGGCATCTTGGTAATCGCCAAATGAGGGCAGCGCTTCATCCAGAAAGTGTTGCAAAGCCTTTTGCGCATCTGCGGCCGTGACGCCGAACCAAAACGGTTTGAGGTCTCCGAAATGGTTGTCAAAACGCTGTGCAACCAGATTTAAGACCTGTTCGGTTGTGTCGTCCGGCGTAAACCGACATTGGGTGGGCATAAACAGATCGTTTTTGGCAGGTTTGCGATTTTCGCTGTCATAATTCCATTTGCCACCTTCAGGTTTGTCACCGTCCATCAGCAAACCCGTTTTGCGCCGCATATCGCGGTAGAAATATTCCATACGCAATTGTTTGCGATCAGCCGCCCAGTTTTGAAATTCGTCATGGGTGGCGATGAAACGTTCATCGGGCAACATGTCGACGGTGAGATTGAACTTGTCTGCCCATGCTTCCACGTCTTGCTTCACGCGCCATTCTGAGGGCTCTGTAACTGCAATAGACTTGGGTTCGTACTTTTCAACTGCGCGTTCGATTTCGCCAGTGAAAGAACCGCTGTTGTCCGCGTCATCCAGTTTTACATAATCTACCCGCCAGCCATTTTGCTGGAGTTCGTCTGCAAAGTGGCGCATGGCGGAAAATAAGAATGCGATCTTCTTCTTGTGATGGCGCACATAGGTCGCTTCCTCAAAGACCTCCACCATTAGAATGCAAGCAGCATTCTTATCTGCATCGACCAAAGAAGAGATATTGTGGGAGAGTTGATCGCCCATGATGAGGATGAGTTTTTCAGTGGACACAGCAGTTCCAACACATGGGTTATTTCAGGTCTTGTTGCGCCGAAACCGCGCAAAGTAAATGCGGCCAGTTGTAACGGTGTGGCCGTTTCAAGTGTCCATGCATGATTTTGAATTTGAAAGTGGCGGTGAGGGTGTCTGCTCTTCGCCTAACTCTTGCGTCTTTGTTGTAAACCGCCTCTAGACATTTCAATGAGTTATGTCATTTAGTTTGTCCACTAGGTTCAATCTTGTCTTTGCTGACAACGAAATTCGTTGGGGTTGAGAGTGGGGAAGAACCGAAAATCTGAGTAAGGCGGACACTTTTTGGCTCGAAATATACTGACGAACACGCAGATCCAATCCGCGTCCAAACCCGGACGGATTGCCGATGGTGACGGCCTATATCTCAATGTAAGCAAAACCGGCTCAAAGAGTTGGATTTTTATGTGGACACGAGCCGGCAAACGCAAAGAAATGGGTCTAGGCTCATTCTCCACCGGAACCGCTACTGTGAGCCTCGCAGTTGCCCGTAAGAAGGCTGAGGAGATCCGAGGCATATTGGGCGAGGGTGGTGATCCGTTTACTGACATGGCTGAGCGCCAGTCCCGCAAGCGGCGACTTACATTTGGACAAGCTGCGGACGACCTTATTGAGGCCAAGGCGACCGAGTGGACAAACCCCAAGCACCGCCAGCAATGGGAAATGACATTGCGTGAATATGCAAAGCCATTGCGTAACAAATCAGTCGACGAGATCGATGTTGAGGATATTGTACGGACCCTAAAGCCAATCTGGACCACAAAGGCCGAAACAGCTCGCAGGACAAGAATGAGGATCGAGCGAGTTCTCGATCATGCGGCGGCTCGAGGAATGCGTTCAGGGGACAATCCGGCGCGCTGGCAAGGCCATTTGGATCATTTGTTACCCAAACAACCCAAACTTTCCCGCGGGCATCATGCAGCGTTGCCTTACGCTGAGGTTCCTTCGCTTATGGGACGATTGAGCCAACGCGCTGATATTGGAGCGAGAGCTCTCGAGTTGCTGATACTAACGGCCACCCGGACAGGTGAGACTATCGGCGCGCGTTGGGACGAGATCGATCTAACAGAAAAGACTTGGACAGTTCCCGCAGAACGTACCAAAACGAAACGTGAGCATAGAATACCACTCACTGCAGCCGCATTGGCAGTTATTCAGTCACTGCGTCGTTTTGAGGGAAGCCCGTTCCTATTTCCCGGGAGGAACCCGCAGAAACACGTCAGCAACATGACAATGAATAAGCAGTTGGAACGCCTTGAGATTGAAAACGCTACGGTTCATGGCTTCCGATCCAGCTTTCGAGATTGGGCCGGAGAGGAAACAAGCTTCCCACGGGAGGTTGCGGAGCAAGCACTGGCCCATAACGTCGGCAATGCAGTTGAACTGGCATATAGGCGAGGGGACGCGCTTGAGAAGCGTCGTAAACTTATGGACGCTTGGGCTGCTTACTTACATCCGGTGACGAATGGCGTGGTGAAGCTGCATGGCTAGAGTTCCGGATAGTATCTTATTCAACGAGTGGCGAGCTCGTGTACTAGAAGTTTTGGCAGACGACGGGATCGCGGATCCCGAATTGCGCTTGAAAACATTCAATGATTGTCAGCCAATATTTTTTGCCTACCTCTCGGCTTCACTTAACTTGGATTTCAAGAATCTGACCAAGTACAGAGCATTAGATCGAGAAAAAATCTTAAATTTGCAGAGAGTGATCAGTGATCTAGATCTCGAATCTAGTTCTGAGAGTAGATCGATTGTAACTAACCTAAAGCGGAAAATCGCATTGCTGAAATTGGAACCAACTGCACAATTCGCTGACCCTTTGGTTCTTAGAAATCGCTTTATTGCAGATATTGCAGACCTATACGTTTGCGCATTAAACAAAGACTGGCGCGAAGTTAAACCCGGCAAAACCGAAGGCAACAAGCTTGTCGGTTTTGTTTCTCTAATTTGCAATTTCGCCTTTGATCCGGACAATGATGCCGGATTGAGCCTTGATCAATATTTCCGGGTTCTTAAAAAGCATCGAAAATTGGTAGAGCAAACATACATTGGGGCATGAATCGGCCAATTTTGGTCAATTTCATGCCCTCCGAGATTTGTTTAGTTTGCGCCAAAAATGCCACCACATGCAACAAAATCGTGGTGAAACAAAATGGCCAACCCCCAAACACTCATTTCAATGCTGGAAGTTGTAAAGCGAACTAGCTTGTCTCGCACCGCTATCAACAAGCATCGGTTCAGCGGACACTTTCCAAAACCAGTCTCTCTCGGTGAAAAACGGATTGCCTTCGTGGCTATTGAAGTTGATGAATGGATCGCTGAACGCATTGCCGCTCGCGATGAGGCGGCGGCGTGACCGGCCTCGACCATGAAAGCCGTCCGATCGGCGATGCGGCCGCTTGGCTCGCCGCTAACGGTCCCGGACAATTGGCCGTGTCTGAGGCTCGTATCCGCTTTGGATTGAACCCCAGCGAGCTCGGCGAGGTATGCGCCCGAGCCGGAGAGATCCGCCGCGACAAGCGCGAGGTCAGTCAATGACGAGCAAATCAAGCGTCAAGCTGACGAGAGACGAACGCGAACTTTTGACCGACACGAAGGTCTTTAAAGAACTGCATGTAAGCGAGGCGGGCAACCAAGTTGCCGCGTATCACAAACATAGAAGAAGCGCCGGAAAACCAAAAAAACAGGCTAAATACACAGGTAGGAATGCTACGAAATTTACGCGTATAAATGACCTTGGCAAGTTGGTGATGGGTCGGTTTGGCGACGTCCTACCTGAGCATGATGATCCATTTGACGAATATTTCTATGCCGTAGCCAACGCCGTTTATTCCATAGACGAATGTCACGAGAAGCATTTATACCGCCTAAATGAGTGGCTCGACCGGTTTGCGCCTTGGGCGCCTAGCAATACAGCTGTCGACAATTTGCGCCGACAACATGCATCAAAGTCTTGTATGAAGGCTTCAACTGTAGGTCACAAACTTAAGTTGACATTGGCCGAGCGGAGGGCGTTTGGAATTACTTCTATTGCAGCTTCCGACGTAACAATCGACGAATGGGAAGCCGATAAGGCTCAGAGAAAAAGGGAAGCGGATCGAGTTCGAAAGGCCGAAAAGGTAGCAAAAGAACGCGCTCTAAATGGAGGTATGACCGCGGCGCAAATCAGCGAACAGGCCGCGAAGAAAAAACAACTTCGAGACGCGAAGGGTATCTCTAGAACAACAGAATGGAGAGCCCGAAAAAAGCTTGAAAATCAGATGCTTGATAAGATGAAACCATCTGGTCGCATTGGTCGTGCCGTAGATGTAACAGACAAGTCGCACGCTATTATACCAAAAATATATACTGAGTCTGTTTATAGTAGGTTAGAATGCGACACGGATGTTGCACACTCCCTGTTCCTAAGAATTGCGAATAAGTTAGGCTCAGTTCGTATTGTCGGCGGCGCCCTGCGCCCAGTCGACGAGGATACTCCATACCAGCAAAGCGAGGCTGGCGATGAGTAACTCAAATCAACTTGAACTATTTTCCCAAAAGAGCTCTCAACTGATTTTGTTTCCGTTGACGCGGAGAGCAGATGCAGTCCGAGAAACCGCGCTGGCGCTGAGCGCGCGCGAAGGAGGATCGCGGCGATGGTTTCTCAATCACGTCGAGAGCGGACTTAGGGTTGAACTATTACAACTCGGGTTTAGCAGAACAGACACCGAGTCTGAGATCTTAAAGTTTAGGGTTTCCGTCGGTCAGGAAATACAGCGGCAAGCGGTAAAAGCGTATTTGTATGGTGGTGGTAATGACTGACCGCCGCCCAACAGGCGTGCGTGTCAAAATCACTCCGCGTCTCAAAAAACAAATGCGATGGGCTGCGCCGGTCGATGGTCGAGGTGTTTTTGACCATGTGCTATTTCCGGAATTTCCGGTTGGCGTATCAGCGGAAACCCAAGCAAGGTCCGAACGCATTGTGCGCGCACTTCCGAGTAGCGACGATCTGGAACTATTGAAATCGCAACTCGAGTGTCTGCAACGGCGTATTGAAGCTGGACAAGTGAATAGACTGATCGATATGCGGTTTCATGCTGTCCAGTGTCTAGAGAACTCGTTTCGATATGACCTCCTCGAAGAACTGGATCCGATCGAGTGAGCGACGTTATCGACGCTCAAGAATATTTCCCGGACATATCTCCGAACAAGGTTCGACAAGGGCTCGGTCTACTTGTGTCGGGCAACACACAATCCGCTACAGTTGTTCTCGCAATCGATCCAGTTTCCTTGCGTCGGAAACGGACGGAGCGTCAACACCTTACTCTCTGCGAGATTGGTAGAAGGTTTTTTGGTCAACTTGGCTCTACAGAGCGCGGTGTCAAAATCGAATTGGCACTTACGCGTTACAGGGCTTCCGGTTGGTATAGGGATCGCAAATTGAGAACAAACCCACATTGCGACGAGGATTTAGATTTCTGGCTTTGGCAGTACGTCGATCTAAACAAAAACCCTATCGGAGCAAAACACATAAGCGCAATTCTCAAAGAAAATTCAGAGACTTAACCGCCCGAAAAAGTTGGTGTTCTTTTCGGGCACTTGTCGTGAGATTCTGTATTCAGAAACAATCTATCGGATCTCCCATGCAGCACATGAAAACCGTGAACTACATATCGGGCAAATTTGTCTCTCAAGCGGTGAGACGCGTCGATACGCTATGTAATTCTAGCCTTGGTCGAAGCGACCCCAAGTTATCCCAAGCGTTGGCTTGCCAACCTACGAGCATACTACCCGCCGATACGGCTTTGGCAGTTTTAGCAGAAATGGAGAACGCGGGTGGGGGCAAAGTCGGATTCACGCCTTATCGCTTAAGTTCGGAAGAATACGACGAGATCTTAGCCGACTTAGCTGTGATGAACCGAGAGGCTGAGCGCATTCGTCTGTTGCCGGCGGGTGCAGGCCAATGATCGACGATATTCAAAATATAAAAATACTTCCGAGAGTTTCATTGAAGAGACTTGAGGACGTTCTCGAGCAAGCGGCCGCCGCGCGCGATATGTCGTCGCGAATTTATCACAAGATAAAGGGCAAACGACAACAATCGGGCCAGATTGCCTCGTTGATTGAAACCTATCTCGATCCAGTCAAGCACGGTTGTACGCCGGGAACCCCGTTAAAAACCAAGATTAAGGAATTGGGGAAGAATATCCAGCCAGCTCAATTGCGCCAATGGGAGCAAATTTTAGATCTCGATAAGGAGATCGAGGAACTTGTGAAAAAGCAAGAAAAGATCGCCGCTGACAATGAGCCGATTTTTAGCACCGTTAGTAAACTTGTGGGTTGGGTCGAAGGCCTTAACAGCAGGTGCGAAATCGTGGGTCTCGACATTGCGCGACTTGGCAAAGTTCCTGATCTGCAAAAAGCTCAAGGCCAAGTTGACAATTGTCGAGACCGGTTGGCGGCCGTCGAGGACGCGCCTTTTCCCGCGACCGAAGTTGTTGAGAAAATGGAGCACAAAATCTCAAGTTTGGCCTCAGCTGGTCGACCAAAGATAGCGGCGGCAATTTCCAACGGCAGTCATATCGAATTGTTTAGCCCGAGCGTGTCCCGCTCAAGCCTTGCAATTTCGCAGGAAGAACACGCGGGCGCTTTTGTTGTTTGGGTCCACGAACAGGCGATAATAGAAAGGCTCAAGACTGAAATCCTAGAATCTGCTGACGATGCAAATGCAATTGGCAGCGCCGAAAGACCGCAAGCGTTGAGAAAAGCAAAACAAGATCTGCTCGATGCGGAAGCAATCGAGGTTCTTGCGCTAACTGAAACAACCGATCAACCGACGTTCCGACCTGAGTTGGATCCAAGGTCCATTTTGCTTTGTGTCGGTCCCGAGCCCGTTACGATTTAACACCAAGGAATATTATGACCAACAAGAAATTCAGAGCCAAGCTCAAAGCTGCGGCCAATCCCAAAGAACCAATACCCGCCCCGGTTGAGACCAATGCTACAGCAGAGACTAGCGCATTCGCCACGGCTCTAAAGAACGTCAATAAACAACGCCGATAGTTGAGCAGTGAGTTTGTCACGAGAAACAGGTTTTGTTCCGCTTCTGTCATCGTGATAAAAATGCGGGTGGTAGTTCCTGTTACCACCCGCGACCCACCCCCCCGTTATAGGGACCGTACTATGTCTCACCCCTGTGCGATAGCTCAGCTGCCCGACCAAAGGGCGTAAATTTTATTTTTGAAAACCCGTTTCCCTTCCGTTTGAACCTTCAAAAGGCCAGCAATTGCAGGATTCCTCGACGAAACTAGAGATCGACAGAGTGACGGCCGCAAAGCTGATAAATGTCTCTCCGCGGCGATTGCGCCAACTTTCAAATGAGGGATGGTTCAAAGCCTCGGGGCGGAACAAGTGGTCTATGGTCGCAGTGGTTCACGGGTACGTTTCGTTTCTTAAAGACGAGAACACCAGAACCGGAAAAGCGGCCGCCGCGTCTCGTGTGACCGATGCCAGAACCCGCGAAATTGAGCTTCGCATAGCCCGCCATGAGGGCCAGTTCGTTCCGATCGATGAACATGAAAACACTTGTGACGAGCTCACGGGACTGTTTTTGACCATGCTCTCAGGGCTTCCCTCACAAATCAGCCGAGACAAGCGGGAGCGCGATCGCATTCAAGCGATCATTGATGAAAACCGCTCTCGTCTATCTGTCAAATTCGAAAAACTTGCAGCCACAGCAACCCAAAACTGAATTGGTAAATTATGGCAACTCTCTCTTCAAAACTTGTTCTATCTCTTGTTGATCGTGTCACAGCGCCAGCAAGATCAATTGCAACAACGGTAGGACGTCTTAACGCGGCTCAGAAGGCCAATGCTGCACAAATGAACGCAATGCGAGGACAAATGCTCGGCGCCGGTGCAGCCGGCTACGCGCTCGCCCGCGCGATATCCTCACCGATCAAAGCGGCCGTTGCTTTCGAAAGCGCAATGGCCGACGTCCGTAAAGTCGTGGACTTTAAAAGTCCGGCTGCTTTCCAGAATATGAGCCAAGAGATCATCGATCTCTCTACCAAACTCCCCATTGCAGCCAAGGGAATTGCGGACATTGTCGCCGCTGCAGGACAAGCTGGCATGAAGGGTGAGGAGCTTATGGAGTTCGCCACGTTGGCGGCAAAGGTTGGCGTTGCTTTCGATATGTCCGCCGGGCAGACCGGCGAGGCTCTTGCAAAGATCAAAACTCAACTCGGTTATTCGGTTTCCGAAACAGGTCTCCTTGCCGACGCATTGAACCATTTGTCGAATACGTCGGCCTCGTCTGCTCCGGATCTTATCGATTATATGAAGCGGGTCGCGTCGATCGGCAAACAAGCCGGATTTAGCGCGGCCGAGACTGCGGCCATTGGCTCCGCTATGGTTGCGGCCGGTGCGGAATCAAACGTCGCTGCGACGTCGTTCCGGAATATTACAAAAGCCCTTCAAAAAGGCTCTGCTGCGACAAAGAACCAAAGAAAAGCTTACGCGGCTCTCGGTTTGGATAGTAACAAGATCGCAAAGTCTATGCAAAAGGACGCGGTCGGAACCCTGAACAAGGTTATCGAGAAAATAAGAGCATTGCCGGCGCATATGCGCGCGTCGACGATCTCTCAGTTGTTCGGCGACGAGGCTCGAGCAATTATGCCCCTTGTCGAGAACGCTGGTCTTTTAGAGAAAGCGCTCGCGTCCGTATCGACCCAAGCTAACTATCTAAACTCCTCGCAAAAAGAATATGAGCGACGAGCGTCGACAACTGAGGCCGCAATGCAGCGTCTCAGCAACCAAATGACCGCGGCGTCGATCGCCATTGGCGAGGCGTTAATCCCGGCCATGAATGGCCTAATGAGCTCGATTGCTCCGGTTCTAAAGACGATCCGAGATTTAGCGCTCGCGCACCCGGCATTGACCCGAGCAATAGTTGCGACTGCGGCCGGGCTTGTTGCTCTCCGTGTTGCTGCAATCGCGGCAAAGTTCGCGTTTTTCTGGACAAAGGGCGGGATAATCTCCGGGGCTATCGTTGGTTTGACCAACGTCGGGATAGCGGCGGCCGTGACGGGAGGCGCTTTAAAAGCTCTTGCGTTGGTAGCTGCATCGCCGTTTAAACTCTTGATTGCGGCGGCCGTTCGAGCTCGGGCGGCAATGATCGGGTTTGCCGTCGCTGCTAAAATAGGCGGCATTGGAACGGCAATGAGTATAGGCCTAAGGGCCGGAGCGGCCTCGTTGCTCTCTATGCTCAATCCGTTGAAGCTTGTGACTGCTGCGATGCGCGTCTTGAAACTGGCCGTAATTGGTACGGGTATCGGAGCGATCCTCGTTGCGATCGCCGTTGCCGGAACCGCGATCTATAACAATTGGTCCGGTATAAAGGCGATGTTCCAAGGGTTCGGATCCGCGTTTATGGCGGCTATCGGTCCTGTTCGTCCTGCTCTCGAGCCAATTATCAGTTTGGCCTCGAGGCTCTCAACAATATGGGGGGCTCTTACTGGCAAGCTGAGCGCAAGTGACGGGGATTGGAAAAAGTTTGGCGAGTCCGCCGGGCGCGCTGTCGGAGACGTTGTTCGATGGTTTGCAGAATTGCCGGGTCGTATTATTGCGGCCGTTGGGAGCATAGATCTCACGTCTATGATCTCTTGGCCGTCTCCTCCGGCATGGTGGACAAAATTGTTCGGAAGCGATGAAAAGTCAGCCACTCCGAAACCTGTTGCAAACGACAATATCTCGCAACTTTCGGGAGAGAAAAACCCCGCGGGTGGCTTCACTCAACTCATGGGGCAAGCTCCGGAGAAGGTTCGAGGAGATATGAGCTCCGTCGTTGAGGAGGTTCGCGCCGGTGGCGCTAAGGCCTCTGTTGCTTCAAAGGCGGCGGGCGTTGCTGTTGTTGCTGGTTTGAGCGTCGTTGCTACCCCTCAGATCGACACCTCGTCGATTGATAGGGCGGCGGCTAAGATAACCGCTCTCAAGGCGAATATTCGTTCGATGCCCGGGGCTTCGACCTCGAGCGGGATAGCGGGGGCTCGAGCGGCCGGCGGTAACGTCGTCGGAGGCTCAACCTATCTTGTTGGCGAGGAAGGCCCTGAGCTCGTCACTCCAACTCGCGGGGGATATGTCAATAATGCGACGGACACCGCCGGAATGCTTGGAGTTGGCTCTGCCGCTGCCAAGGGCGGCGGGACAAACAATCTTTCCAGCAAAGTTATCGTGAATATCAATCAGAACATTTCTGATGGAACAAGCGCGCAAGAGGTAGCCCAAGAGGCGGTCCGGATCATCGTTGAGGAAACCAAAGGAGCAATTGACAGCCTTCACACAGATTTAGAATGGACCTAATCAATGTTGAAAAAGCCAACTGTCGAAGAGCAACGCACTATCTTTCTCACCCTTTTTGCAGGGACGATGCTGAGTTGCATCGCTCAATCAGCGGATGATCCGCATGATTGTATAGAGGCCATTCATAAGCGCATGGAGGCAATGCTTGTCGAACAACTGAGCGAGGACGCGCATCCAGTTTGTTTGAACGATCTGCAGGTTGCTATAGACCGTGCTAAATACGAACTGGCACTTCCTCGCAATAAGCGAACAGTAAACGTCGAGCGCTCCGTCAAGGATAATGTTGTATCGGTTCCGTTTGGCAAGCCGAATCTTCGCTCGTAAATCACTTTGCCAAAAATTTCATTTTTTGCATAAACATGGCGACGTAATTGTATGAATAACATGCGGTTTTATACTTTTTCTATAATCGACATTATGGCCGAAATCACTCAGAATCACGTTGCGACCTAAGAGGCCTAGCAACGGAGAATGAGCAATGAACAACGCCCAAACAATAACGGAACTAAAGACAACCCTCGACGATCATTTGACGGCAATGGCGATCGCTGATGCATTGACAGTAAGCAAAGACCCTGAGCACAAGGCTCAGGCTGAGCTAGACTTGAGTGAGGCTGCCGAGAGGGCCAATGAGTCAATCGCTGCCATAATCAAAAGTACACCTTCAAACGATGTTGAGAAAGCAATTAGAAAATCCATTTGGAGTGATTGCCGCGAAGATATAGTCGGTGCATCTGCTGGGAACGTCCTCTGTGATTTACAAGAGCGGATTGCGGCTTAATCTAGAACTAAATTGCACCAAAGCGCCTGAATGTAAGATTACAAGAGATGCCGATGCCAGCGATCAGGCTATTATCTGATTGGCGCAGCCAGCACGCAATGGTGAGTTGTTTGAATTGGCTGGCCGGTTGCAATTACTTTAGGTGTTTTAAGCTTTGTTGACAGTTGTAATTTCAGCTTCAAATAACTTAGCGCGGCTCAATAAATCCAATAACGCTGGCATTTTTTCCGGTGCGTCTATTTCCTGCAAAACCAATTTGTCTATTTCAGATACATCAACATCGATATCGGGTAAAAGCTGAAGAATGCTGTAAATATGCTTGAGGTTGTCAATGCCATCGATGCTAGGGTCAATGCACTTTTTATTTGCTTGTTTGAAATCATCCTCTAGTTTTTGAATAAATTTTGTAAGCTTCTTTATTGACAACGTATCGGTCTTACCACTCACTTTCGCTTCTTGCCAGAATTGAGAAGAACGGAGCTGGTCATTTTCATCTCGGTCAGATTTCCAGGTAATTCTAATTCCTGGGATTGCACCCAATTTTTCACTGAGCTTCAAAATTACATCATGGTTTTCAGACTTTTTTCTGCTCAATTGCTCGTCTTTAAGAATTTCTGTTTGCTGCTCGAACAAATTACCACTCCGCTCCGCCTCGTGGATCTGAAGTCTCAGTAGTTTTGTTTGATCTTTGAAAACTTCGCGCGTGTCCGATAACTCCTGTCTTTGAGCTCCAAGTTCAAAACTCTGTAATAAAACAGCAGCCATCAGACCAATGAAAGCCAATGGCGCGAAGCCGCCAGCAAGCCAATCACCCACTTCGTTTGGTGAGAGGCAAGGAAGAAATCCTGCGATGATGTCAGGTTTTGGCGAAGTCAGCATCAATGTGCATTGTTGGGATTGTTTGGTGAGCCAGCTGAGCACCAATAACCAACAAACGGCAATCAGGAAGGTAACAACCAATATTACCCAAGAAGCCCTGCTTCTTGGCTTTTTAGGGTCGCTACTATCGAGCGACTTCGCTGAGGTTTCATCCATTGTCGTCAATTACCCACTCGCAATACATTTCTGCATGCTGCCCTCAATGCTCGAGGCGACGATACATGGCTGACCTGCACTGCCTAGCCGCAACTGTGGTTTTCAACAGTCAACCCACAACCGCCTGCTGCGACCCGCACAACCCCAACTATAAATATGGATTGAAGTGGGTCCGTTCAGGCGCGCTATGAAGTCAGCTGGCGATCGATGGGCAATAGCGGTCTAGCTGATCAAGCAGCTACGTGCTTCTCAGATTCCTCTGTAAGACGGTTTTTGATCATGGATGCTACCTGTGGTGAGCAAGACACAAATCTAATATGTCTCTTGATATCATCGATGTGCATCGTATTGAGCAACTGTACAAAAGCCACGTTCACAAACGAAGATGTTACCGAAGGTCGACCATCAAATGATATTGTGACTAGTTTGTGAGACTTTAAAGCAGACAATAATTGGTCATATATTATGCTGCCATCGTCTGCTGTGTCGCAATAATCGACATAATTTTTTACATTTATCATTTCTTGCTACCAATCTAGATCCGACAATCCAGCCTCTGATAAATCCAAGGATCCTTTGTTTAGTATAATGCTAATTACTGTTCCAGGGCAAAAATTTTCTGACTTCTGTGGCGTTGATTGTATAACTCCATTCTGTCGATAATGAGTTAAAATGGAATATCCAGAGTAAACAGTTACCGTGCTGCCGTGCACGCCCACGCAATTGTCTCGTAAAAATGGCAAGCCTGCACCCATGTTATTGGGGTGGCCTTTGGTAGTGAATCCGAGGACAAACGCTTCTGTAATTGCTGATGCATCCTCAGTCATTTCGGGCCGAATTTTTCGAACTGAGTTAGGAATACCCAAGCCAAAATCAGCTATGGCAATTTCAACCTGATTATCCCTTGGGTAATGTTGAGCGCAAATGCAGCCTATATCAAACTGGGTGTGATCTCTGATGTTGTTGAACAGCTCCATAGAACAGGTTTTTATGTCCTGAAGTGAAACAGCTTGTGGTGTTGCGTCCAATCTGTCGGCCAGCCACGGCAAAAATTTTAGCGCTAAGCTAGCTGAACTGTCACTATGGCGTACTTGTTGGAGTTGAAATGTAGTTGATCTGCATCTTGCATTTATTCTGATGTTAGCCCCCAATTTCATATTGAAGAACTGAGAGTCGTCAAGATACCGAAGAGGCGCTGTCAGTGCAGTGTGTCCCTGGAAGAACACTTTGCATTCTAGAGAAGCCAACCAATCAACCATGTTGCACAGAAACGCCATTCCTGTTGGTCTAATGAAATTCAAATTCGAAAAATCAAAACAGATTTCATTGGGCCAGATACCGTCAGTGCATGTAGCCGCTGCATCAGTAGCGAGCTGCATCATCCCCGGGCCATCGAACCGCGCAGGCAACTTTATCGTTGGTTTTGTCAAATTTTTAAAAACCGAATCGCAGACGGATAAACACTGAAGCGACTTCCAGAACAAAGCAATATGCGATTTACTGTAGGAAATAGTATGTCGTATTCCGCTATGCGATCTTCACTGCATCCCAACACAAACCTTCGACGATTGTACAAATCCCACGCTGAGCATGCTACTTGACATGACCCGGCTCCAAACCACGCTTCATCGCCAATGAGCCACGCTTGAGCCCAAATGCGCTCCCCAGGAGCCATATCTGCAGCGAGAGGGCGATTGTGGTCCGGACGCCGATATAAGCGCCAATCCAGCCACTGGCCTCTTCCATAAGCTCAATATCCATTGACGACGGCCGCGAGCGGGCAGGGCGCGCGTCGCGCGCCGCCCGAAGAACATCCGGATCATCCGGAGAACCGGCCTGCGCGATCAAGTCTCCCCATTCATCGCGATACTTCGGCCATGAGTTTGAAAAGGTCTTTGGACGCCAGCCCGGAAGCTGAGTTGATACCTTGATGGCATCGACCAAGCGTTTCTCGACGTGCGTTACTGTTCAATTTTGCGGAATGTGGTTCGAATCAAGGTCGCGGGCAAACGAGTGAACTATCTGCAATCGTTGATCTCCAAAGCGTTAAACGTGGCTGAGATACCAATACACAAATAAATATTAGTGGGGAAGTGAATGGGGTTGAGTGATCGCTCGAAACAAAAAATTGTTTAAATTCAATATCATGAAAGAGATAAGTGGCGGTGAGGGTGGGATTCGAACCCACGGTACGCTTCCACGCACGGCAGTTTTCAAGACTGCTGCCTTAAACCACTCGGCCACCTCACCGCTGAGAACTGCTATGATGTATTCGCGTGCGCAAATCAAGCGGTCAAATGCAAGAAATGCAAAGAAAAAGGGCGGTATTGGCCGCCCCTTTAAAAAAGTCATGTGTGTGACGGAATTTCCTTAGAAAAGCCCTTCAATCAAACCGTCATCATTCAGCATAATGGCTTCTGCTGAAGGTGTGCGTGGGAGGCCAGGCATTGTCATGATCTCACCGCAAACGACCACAACGAATCCAGCGCCTGCGGACAGTCGCACTTCACGAATTGGAACGCTGTGGCCTGTAGGGGCGCCGCGCAAGTTCGGGTCTGTTGAGAACGAATATTGCGTTTTCGCCATGCAGATAGGCAGATCGCCAAATCCGGCTTCTTCCCATTGTTTCAGCTGGTCACGAATTTTCTTGTCTGCCAGGACTTCATCAGCACGATAGATGCGTTTCGCGACAGTTTCAATTTTCTGCATCAAAGGCATGTCGTCAGGATAAAGCGTCTGGAATTGAGCCATGTCTGCATCTGCGATTTCCGCAACGCGTGTCGCGAGTTCCTTGGTGCCTTTAGAGCCATCTGCCCAGTGTTTGCACAGGATCGCTTCTGAACCGAGGCTTTCCACATATTCCTTACAGGCTGCAATTTCCGCATCGCTGTCACCGTGGAAGTGGTTGATTGCCACAACGGCTGGAACGCCAAATGACTTCACATTTTCAATGTGGCGACCGAGGTTTGCGCAGCCTTCTTTCACGGCATCCACGTTTTCGCTAGCAAGGTCTTGCTTTAAAACACCGCCGTTCATTTTCATGGCGCGAATGGTGGCCACAATCACCACCGCAGATGGCGCAATACCCGCCTTGCGGCATTTGATGTTCAGAAATTTCTCTGCGCCCAAGTCTGCGCCAAATCCTGCTTCTGTCACCACATAATCTGCAAGCTTTAGCGCAGTCTTCGTTGCGACCACAGAGTTGCAACCGTGCGCGATGTTGGCGAACGGGCCGCCGTGTACAAATGCTGGATTGTTCTCAAGCGTTTGAACAAGGTTTGGCTGCATTGCGTCTTTTAACAACACGGTCATCGCACCATCTGCTTTGACGTCTTTACAGGTGATCGGTGTGCGGTTGCGTTTATATCCGATGATGATGTTGCCGAGGCGGGTTTGTAGGTCTTCTAAATCGTTCGACAGGCAAAGGATCGCCATAACTTCTGAAGCAACAGTGATGTCAAAACCTGTTTGACGGGGAAAACCATTTGGCACGCCACCGAGTGAGGTCACCACATCACGCAAAGCGCGGTCGTTCATGTCCAGAACGCGTTTCCAAACAACGCGACGCTGATCGATTTCCAATTCATTGCCCCAATAAATGTGGTTGTCGATCATAGCTGAGAGCAAGTTGTGGGCGGATGTGATGGCATGGAAGTCACCAGTGAAATGCAGGTTCATGTCTTCCATGGGAATGACCTGAGCGTAACCACCGCCTGCAGCGCCGCCTTTCATACCAAAGCATGGGCCAAGTGATGCTTCACGAATGCAGATTGCTGCTTTCTTGCCAATGGCGTTCAAACCGTCTCCCAAGCCGACAGTTGTTGTGGTTTTGCCTTCTCCGGCAGGAGTGGGGTTTATGGCTGTGACCAGAATGAGCTTGCCGTCTTCTTTGTCCGCTTGCGCTTTGATAAATTCGGCGCTGATTTTTGCTTTGTCGTGGCCATAGGGAACAAGGTCTTCGAAACCCATGCCCAGTTTGGCACCAATGTCTTGAATCGGGAGTTTTTTTGCTTCGCGCGCAATTTCAATATCGGTCTTAAATGCCATTCTGTGTGTCCTGTTGAATGCAATCAGTCATGTGATCTTCCGTGACGCATTTCAAACGAAGTGATTGGATTGACTTTTCTAAAAAAGACGTGTGTTTGTCTTTTATGGACATTCACGCAAAAACTTCACGCCCTTTTCGGGTTGGATTCATGTTGATCGATGGTTTTTCATTGATGACTTACGCTTCTGCCGTGGAGCCATTGCGTGCAGCCAATGTGCTCGCGGGGCGAGAGATATACGATGTGCGCCAAGTGCCTGTGCTCAGTGCGCAGGCCTCTAGTTCCAGCAAAGCGACCATTTCAGCCGATGCCCAGATTGGCGAACAGGTGGATTTTGATTTGGTGGTGGTCGTTGCTGGCGATGAGGCCTTTGAGTTTGCGCAAGAAGGTGCTTTCCACTGGTTGCGCAATCTTGCCCGTCGCGGTGTTGCGCTTGGTGGGGTGTCTGGTGGCGCTGTTGTTCTTGCGCGAGCGGGCTTGTTGAAAGGGCGCAGCGTTGCTGTTCACTGGGAATATTCTCAGGCTTTGGCGGAAATTTTGCCCGACCTCCAGCAAGAGCGCATCTTATTCGTGATGGAAGATGACCGCATGACATGCGCAGGTGGTGTTGCGCCTATGGATATGATGCATGCTCTGATTGAAAAACAACATGGTGCCCAGTTTGCAAGATCGGTGAGCGATTGGTTTTTGCACACGCAGGTGAGGGCATCTGAGGGGCCGCAACGTGCCGGTTTGGCAGAACGATACGGGACTAAGAACTCCACCATTGTTACAGCAATTGCTTTGATGGAAGACAATTTGGCCGAGCCTGTATCTCTGCAGGTTTTGGCAAATTCGGTCGGCGTTGGTGTTCGTCAACTGAACAGATTGTTCAGCACCCATTTGGGTTCCACGACGATGGAACTCTATCGACGATTGAGATTGGATAAAGCAAAAATTTTGTTGGAACAGACCACGTTACCCATCACAGAGATTGGACTGGCGACGGGTTTTGCCGGGTCTGCACATTTTTCGCGAAGCTATCGCAATCGTTATGGCTGTGCACCATCGGCGCATCGCAATTGATTCAGTTCTGGGTCAACTGGTAAATTAGGATCTCGTTAATCTGTTCGTAATGACGTTGCGATACGTTTCCTGTTCCATTTTGTATTGTGTTCTTGGACCGGATTAGTTTTATGCGGATTGTTTCAGGCGTATTGTGTGCAACCAGTGCCCTTGTGTTGAGCGGTTGTTTTGGAAGCGGAAGCGTCTCCAATGTTTTGCCAGACGGTGATCATATCAACAACAAAACCAAATTCTCTGTTGCAAAATATGGAGTGGCTGCAAGCCCGCGGGTGACAACCTCCAAAAAGGTTCGAAAAGGTGGTGGGCGCGCGCAAGTAGGCAAGCCCTATAAAATCAAGGGCAAATGGTACACGCCCAAAGAAGAGCCCGGCTACAATAAGAACGGCAATGCTTCTTGGTACGGTCCAAACTTCCATGGCCGATTGACCGCGAATGGCGAAGTGTATGATCAGTACGCTTTGTCTGGTGCGCATCCAACATTTCCTTTGCCGAGTTATGCGCGAGTGACCAATTTGGCCAATGGCAAGTCCGTCATAGTGCGTGTGAATGACCGTGGTCCGTATCATGATGGCCGTATCATCGATTTGTCGGCTCGCGCGTCTGAATTGTTGGATTATCAAAAGCGCGGAATTGCCAAAGTTAACGTTCAATACATTGGCAAAGCTCCACTGCATGGTTTGGACCATAAATATTTGTCAGCATCCTATAGGGCAGGGCCGTCTGGTACACCCGCCCGAAATGCTGTCGCGTCCCTAGGCAGCGGCAGAAGTGGCCCAGTACCAAGCGCAGAAGTCAAAAATGTCGGTGCGTTGGACCCGATCTCGACGGGCGCTGTAAAATCTCACCGCTTGCGCAAACAGTTTATCTTGGATGCCAAGTAGATCATTTTTGAGGTTGGTTGAATTGTCGTGACGGCCCCTTTAGACTGAAATCTTGAGTTTAGAGTTTTCAGGGTGATCGCGATGTTTGTGCAGAAATTTGCAAAAATCGTTTACGCGTTAAGCGCAGTTTTTCTGTCGACAATTTCGTTCGCGTCGATCGGGTCTGCGCAAGAGTTCGCAACAAAAGCCAAACAAGCCATCGTTATGGATTTCGACAGTGGGTCGGTGTTGTTCCAAAAGAACGCCGACCAACTCATGCCGCCTGCGTCCATGGCAAAATTGATGACCATGGAAGTTGTCTTCGACGCATTGAAGCGTGGGCAGTTGAACTACGAGTCACCCTTCACAATATCGGAAGATGCTTGGCGACGCGGTGGGTCTGAATCTGGCGGTTCATCCATGTTTGCGAAACTGAATTCAGATGTGCGTCTGGAAGATTTGATCCGTGGTGTGATTATTCAGTCTGGCAATGATGCTTCCATGGCCATTGCCGAAGGTATGGCGGGTTCCGAAGTTGGGTTTGCTGGTTTGATGAATGAGCGGGCGCGTAAAATTGGATTGAGCAAGTCCAAGTTTATGAATTCCACTGGATTGCCGCACCCCGACCAATTGGTTACTGCTCGTGATTTGGCCGTTTTGGCACGGCATGTGATCAAGACTTATCCCGAACAATATAAGATTTATTCAGAGCCTGAATTTACCTGGAACAAGATTCGACAACGCAATCGCAATCCTGTTTTGGGCAAGGTTGAAGGCGCAGATGGCCTAAAGACAGGCTTCACAGAGGCTTCGGGTTACGGGTTGGTTGCTTCTGCCACGCGCGATGGGCGTCGCATCATTATAGTGTTAAACGGCATGTCGTCTTCGAGAGAACGTGCCGCAGAATCCGTCAAACTCTTGCGTTGGTCATTTAGAGCATTTCAGTCGATCGACCTTTTTGCAGCCAATGAAATCGTTGGTGAAGCCACATTGTATGGTGGCGAACGTTCCGGTGTTCCTTTGAAAGCAGAAGGTCCACTTCGAATTTTTGTTCCGATCGGATTTAGAGATCGATTGAAAGCAGATATTGTGTTCAATGGCCCCATAAGAGCGCCCGTGGAAGCGGGAACCAAAGTTGCCACCCTGCAAGTTTTGGTTGATGGAAAAGTAAGCCAAGAGACGCCCTTATTTGCAGCAGAAGATGTGGCCGTGGGTTCAGTCACGCAACGCGCTATGGACGCTATGAAAGAGTTGATCGTGGGCTTGTTTCGCTTCGACGATGACGCTTGAACATATTTTTGACGCTTGGCCTATCGCGCTGGCGTTCCATTTTGTCTAAGTCATAACCTCTAGTGTTTTCTTGGTATCATTGATGCGCGGACAGTTCATTACATTTGAAGGCGGTGAAGGGGCTGGCAAGTCCACCCAGATCAAGCGTTTGGCGAAGCGCCTCGAAAAAGAAGGCCATGAAGTGTTGGTCACCCGAGAGCCGGGTGGAACTGCAGGCGCGGAGGCCGTGCGGCACGTTGTTCTTTCGGGCGCCGCTCAGAAATATGGCACAGAAATGGAAGCTGTTTTGTTTGCGGCAGCGCGCGCTGACAATGTGCAAGAAATAATCAAACCTGCATTGGATGCAGGAACGATCGTCTTGTGCGACAGGTTCATGGATTCCAGCCGTGTATACCAAGGCGTGAGCGGCGGCGTTGACACTGATTTTCTGCTGGCGATGGAACGTGCTGTGACAGAGGGTGCGCGGCCTGATCTCACACTCATTTTTGACCTGCCACCAGAAGTTGGTTTGTCGCGTGCTGCAGACGTATGGGCTGAAGATGGACCAGACCGTTTTGAAAAGGATGATCTGAAACTGCAAGAAGCGCGACGACAGGGATTTTTAGATATCGCTCAAGAAGAGCCTGACCGCTGCATTGTGATTGATGCGTCAAAGCCACTTGCTCAAGTGTCAAAAGCCCTTGATGCAGCTATAGATGCTTACTTTGAAAAGGTCAGCCTACAACCGACAGCCAAATCGAAACCTAAAGCAAAAACCAAGTCTAAGGCCAAGACATGATTGAGGCCGAAGAGCGTCCGATAGCTGACAGGTTGGAAGGTGTTGCACCGCCGAGCGACAGCATGGATTTGTTGGGCCATACGCCAGAATTGGAAAAGCTGGCCGAAGGCTATAGGGCCGGGCGTTTGCATCACGCATGGCTGATTTCCGCGCCGCGTGGTGTTGGCAAAGCCACATTTGCGTTTCATATGGCGCGCTATATTTTGTCCAATCCAGAACCTGCACAAGCGCCAGAATCCGTTTCTTCTGACCTCTGGCCCGAAACCGTTGTGCGCCAGGTTTCACAAGCCAGCCAGCCCGATTTACTGCACCTTGCACGGCCTTGGGACGACAAGACGAAGAAGTTCAAAACCCAGTTGTCGATCAATGAAATTCGCAAGACGCAGAGTTTTTACGGTATGACTGCTGGCAGCAATGGTTGGCGCATAACCATCGTTGATGCTGCCGACGACATGAATGCCAGCGCCGCCAATGCTCTGTTGAAGGTCTTGGAAGAGCCGCCAAAACGCTCGATCTTTTTTGTGCTGACCCACTCTGCTGGAAGTCTTTTGCCCACCATTCGTTCACGTTGTCAGTTGCTGCCTCTGAAGCCTTTGGCTGACCAGGTTGTTTTGGAAAAACTGGCTTCATTCGACCTCGGCGTACCGAAACCTGAATTGGAAGAGATTTCCGCATTGGCAGAAGGGTCTGTGCGTCGTGCGGTGGTTTTGGCGCAAGGGGATGTTCTGTCCGAATATCGTCAATTCCTAAAGTTGTTGGAAAGCAACGCGAAGGGATCTGCTTCGGATTGGGTCATCGTTCATCAAATTGCAGACTCTGTGTCTAGACGGGGCAGGGAAGACGCCTATTCTCTGTTTATTGATCTAGCTGTCAGCTGGATAGGAAAGCAGGTCCGCATGAGATCAGATTTGCCACCGCATGTGCTTGCGGGTTGGGCAGAGGTGTGGGACAAGGCCATCCAATCAACGAAACTGGCTGATGCGTTTAATTTGGACAAAAAGCAGGTGATTTTATCTCTGTTTGGCAGTCTGTTTTCGCAAAACAAAATGTGAAACCGTATCAGTTTTGAGTATCTAAAAGCAGGTCATAACGATCCATATGTCGAAACCGTATTACATCACCACAGCAATCTCTTACCCCAATGGCGCGCCCCATATCGGCCACGCCTATGAGTTTGTTTGTGCAGACGCCATTGCACGTTTCAAGCGCTTGGATGGCATTGAAACACGTTTTCAAATCGGTACAGATGTTCACGGTCAAAAAATGTGGCAAACGGCGCGTGATCTAAATGTGTCGCCGAAAGAATTGGCCGATAAGAACTCTGACGTTTTTCAGAACATGACAGATGTTTTGAACGTGTCTTACGATCGCTTCATTCGAACTTCAGATGAAGACCATCACAAGGCCAGCCAAGCGATTTGGCAGGCGATGGCCGACAATGGTGATATTTATAAAGACACTTATTCGGGTTGGTACTCTGTTCGTGATGAAGCTTATTACGACGAAAGCGAAACCACGCTCAACGATGACGAAGTACGCATTGGTCCGCAAGGCACGCCCGTGGAATGGGTGGATGAAGAAAGCTATTTCTTCCGCCTGTCAAAATACGAAGACAAACTGCTGAAACTCTACGAAGAGCAAGCGGATTATATTTCACCACAGTCGCGCAAGAACGAAATCGTTTCATTCGTGAAAGGTGGATTGCGTGATTTGTCCATCTCACGCACCACATTCGACTGGGGCGTTAAAGTTCCCGGCGATGAAAAACACGTCATGTATGTGTGGGTTGATGCGCTGACAAACTATATCACTGGGGCAGGGTATCCCGACACAGATAGTGAATTCTGGAAGTTCTGGCCATGTGATGTGCACATAATCGGCAAAGACATCACTCGTTTTCATGCGGTCTATTGGCCTGCTTTTTTGATGTCAGCTGGCATTGAACTTCCCAAACAGGTTTTCGGCCACGGTTTCTTGCTCAACAAAGGCGAGAAAATGTCGAAATCAACGGGCAATGTGGTTGATCCGTTTCAAATGGCTGAACTTTATGGCGTGGATCAATTGCGATATTTCTTCCTTCGCGAAGTGCGCTTTGGATCAGACGGAAGTTACAGCCACGAAGATATTGTGAACCACACGAACGCTGACCTTGCCAACAACTTTGGCAATCTGGCGCAGCGGTCTTTGTCTATGATTTTCAAAAATTTGGACGGTAAAGTTGGTGGCGTTGCAGCTGATCTGAGTGACGCCGATAAACACTTGTTGGCAATTGCAGATAGCGCCGTGGAGAAATGCCGTGATGCGATTGACCGTGTTTTGCCCAATGAAGCGCTTGATGCCGTGTGGTATGTTCTGGACGAAGCCAACAAATATTTTGACGAACAGGCTCCTTGGGGATTGAAAATGGCTGATCCGGAAAAGATGCAAACGGTTCTGTACGTCACTGCAGAAGTTGTGCGTCAGGTTGCAATTCTGTGTCAGGCGTTTTTGCCGCAAAGTGCAGCGAAATTATTGGATCAATTGAAGATTGATGAAAATGCCAGGCAGTTTGAAAACTTAGGCGAGGGCGGTCGCTTGGCCTCTTCCACGGTGATTGAAAAACCCGAAGGTGTGTTTCCTCGCTTTGTTGAGCAAGAGGCCAACTGACCATGCTTGTTGACAGCCATTGCCATCTTGATTTTCCAGACTTTGCAGAAGAACTCGATGATGTGGTTCAGCGGGCGCGTGATGCCGGACTTGGCCGTATGGTCACAATTTGCACACGGGTTAAGAAGTTTCCTCAAGTCTTGGCTGTCGCCGAACGGTTTGAGGATGTGTTTTGCTCGGTTGGAACTCATCCGCACAATGCCGACGAAGAGCTTGATGTGACTGTCGAGCAATTGGTCGATCTGACTGCGCACCCAAAGGTTGTGGCCATTGGTGAAGCTGGTTTGGATTATCACTACGACAAAGCGCCGCGTGACGCGCAAGCCCAAGGTCTGCGCGTGCACATAGCGGCTGCTCGGGAAACAGGCTTGCCGCTGGTCATTCATTCTCGCAGTGCCGATGAGGATATGGCGCAGATTTTGGAAGAAGAAACCAAAATTGGCGTGTTTCCCGCTGTGTTGCACTGCTTTTCGTCTGGCCGTGCTTTGGCGGAAAAAGGCATCGAACTGGGTCTTTATGTGTCTTTTTCTGGAATTTTGACGTTCAAAAACAGCCAAGATATACGCGACATTGCTGCTGATATGCCCCGTGACCGCGTCTTGGTTGAGACCGACGCGCCGTATCTTGCGCCGACGCCGCATCGTGGGAAGCGCAACGAACCTGCATTTACGGCCCACACTGCGGACGTTTTGGCAGATGTTTGGGGCGTGGAACGCGAAGACGTTTGGAAACAAACGACGCATAATTTCTTTCGCCTGTTTTCAAAAGTTCCGGGCTCTGGCAAATGCACTGCCAATAAAAGGCAGGGTGCTGCGTGACAGATCAACCCTCACCCAATCAGATCAAATTTACGATTCTCGGCTGTGGTTCGTCGCCAGGCGTGCCGAGAATTGGCAATGACTGGGGCAATTGCGATCCCAAAAATCCAAAAAACAGACGCCGCCGTGCGTCTTTGTTGGTTGAAAAATATGGGCCGAATGGCAAAACAATCATTGTGGTTGATACTGGCCCAGATTTTCGCGAACAAATGTTGTCTGCGGATGTCTCATATGCCGATGGCGTGATCTACACACATGGTCACGCCGACCACATACATGGTATGGATGACTTGCGTTCATTTGTGATCAACAGACGCCATCGCGTTCAAGTCTGGGCCGAAGAAGCCACATCAGTACGTTTGCACGAAGGTTTTGGATATTGTTTTGAAACGCCCGAAGGCTCCAGCTATCCGCCGATTCTTGTCGAGAACCGCATCACAGCCGGCGTGCCGTTTCAGATAGATGGCGATGGCGGCGTGATCGAAATTCTGCCATTTGAACAACAACACGGTTCTATCGTGTCCTTGGGCTTCAGAATTGGCGCTGTGGCGTATTCGAGCGACGTGAGCGATTTGGACGCGCGTGCACTGCCACATCTCAATGATCTCGACATGTGGATTGTCGATGCATTGCAGTACCGCGAACATCCCAGTCATTTCAGTTTGGAACAGTCTTTGACGTGGATTGAAAAACTCAAGCCCAAGCGCGCAATTCTGACACACATGCACACACCATTGGACTATGAGAGCGTGAGAAATGAAACGCCAGACAATGTAGACCCAGCATTTGATGGAATGGAATTTATATTTAAATCAATATGATACGGCGTACATATAATGTATCACATATGAATTTATGTTCCATAATATATCTTATGCGACTTTTATTGGTGCTGGTATTGGTTGTAGTGGATATGGCGGTCTGCGGTGATGGAACTGCCACCTACTCTTAGTGCTTGGCATTCTTGATTAGTTCGACCATTGCTGTGTAGCCGCGTTGTTCTGCATGGGCCAATGCGGTCACGCCGCTTGCATCTGTGAGTGATGTGTTTGCGCCAGCATCTACGAGCGCTTTCACAGTGGCTGTGTGATTGCAGCCACCATCGCCCAAAACCACAGCTTCTATCAAAGCCGTCCAATGAAGATTGTTGATATGATCCAATGGCGCGCCAGCTTTGATCAATCGTCGTACAACTTCATGATGGCCCAGATGTGCAGCTGCAATGAGCGCGGTTCCGTCATAGACGCTGGTGGTCAAATCTGCTCGATTTCCCAATTCAATGGCCAACGACATAAGCTCTGGATCGTTTGCAACGGCAGCGATTGTGACAACATCATAGATGCCATTTTCGAACGCATTCATGTCGGCACCAGCTTTGCCCAATGCGTTCAACGCTTCGTCATTTGAAGCGAAAGCGGCCACATGGGCGGGTGTGCGGCCATAGCTGTCACGGACGTTTAAATCCCCACCCTGCCCCACAATCTTAGCAATCGCAGGAACATCGTTCTCATGCGCAGCTTTGTGCAGTCCAGTATATTTTGCAATTTGGATGCTTGATGGAGGTGTTTGCGCTTGCGCTGCAGAGAGTGCGACAAGCAATGCTAAGAGTACGATTTTCAACCGCATAGAGGGCTCCACAAATGACTCAGATTTGACAATGAAATTGGCTTCTTACGAACCTTCTATGTCAGTAGCACCAATAATCGTTTTTTAAGGACAAACATTGATCACGGGTCGTTTATTGGTTCGGTCAAAACCCGATTTCTCGATTTTACGAGTTCAATGTTTGCGAGCTTTATGGCTTGATTTGTCTTAAACCGTCGTTCCTAGAAGTCGCGGAAGTCGACCTTTTCGTCACCAATGACTGAAGATCCAGTCAAAACTCGAAATGCGACATCATCGCCGGCTTGCATGACTGATGCAGTTGAGACTTTATCGCTGATCAACGAGACGAAATAGCTGCCGCCATTTTTCCGCTCAGCAAGCAGATGATAGAAAGTTTTCTGCGGCTTGTTGGCCAACTCACAAGTGGCAACAAACCTTAACACGCGGGTGGACGATTCAATTTCATTTGGAATTTTTTTGAAGGTGTATTTGCCATCGCACAGGGATTTTCTACGATCGGGGAAGCTTTTGGCAAACAATCGCGTCTGTTCTTCATCCAGAATGCGAAGCGAACCTACGATCTTTTCGTTTGGGCCGCTCACCCAAAGTTTTGCATATGTTCTATAGTGCTTAGCGCTTTTTTCGGATTCGGGAATGCTGTGGTGTTGAATGTCACTGTTGCGCAAGAATTTGTTGAACCAAGCTTTGCCTTCACGCTTTTCATCTTGGGTGACAACATGTTTTGCCGCGAATTTATTGACCTGTGTTTTTGGCACCTCGGCCTTTGGAGCAACCGGTTTTGCCTTCGCGAAAGGGTTGTCTGACTGACCAGAACCGGAACTCAATCCACCCTGCCCTTCGACAACGAAGTCATTGTACTTTTCACTGCACTTCAACAGAGCGGAAAGAACTCTGTTTGTGCCTGTTAGTCTGAAAGACAAAATGTCTTCCCCCGCCTTCACACGCAACATTCGGCCGCGGCGCATTTGATTGAAGATCACGGCTTTTGGTGGGAGACTGACGACTGCCAAAGATTTTCCTCTGGCTTTGGCTTGTCCTTTTTGGATCTTCCTTTTGTCGACCTGATACAAAATTGGGTAGGTCTCGCCCACATCCAACTTCCAGTTGTCTTTCGCAAAGCCCATAGACCATTGTTGGCCGCGTGTTACGGAGAATAGAAGTCGAATACCACTCTTGTAACTTGCAGACACGACACAGTGGCTAAAGCGCCCCGTTTCGTCGTTGACATAAATGCCACCCTTCCATTGGCCATATTGCAATGACTTCAATTTGGCAGCACTAACGTTTGAGGCTGCGGCGATGGACAAGATCGCAAACACAGATAATGACGCAAGAATCCGTGTTGGTTTTTTGGTATGACGTACGATTTTAAGAATGTTCTGCATGTCCCTGTCCTGAAGTTGTTTTGACGTAAAATTTCATTCCTTATGTTCGCAAATGCCTCGCAGTTTTGAGTTGTTGCTGGGCGTGCTTGTGTGTTTTTTAAAAGAGAATTTACAGCGAAGATGTGCACAAACTCACTTCTCAAATGGGATTGTGGGAAAATGGTTCGGCCTCAGGCACTGAATCGCAATGACCTGCAGACCACTGCCATGCTCATAACGTCGGCTGAAAAATATGCGACTTGGGGGAGGCTTTAGCCGAACCCCTTCCCGCTTTCACGCGGCTTTGTGCGTATCAACCTAGACGTTTCCACCGCAGCTTGACGATGAAATACGATGGCTTGATATGCCGGGTCATAGACCATGTCCAAAAAGGCTTGACCAGTTGGGTAGCGCGCTATGAATGCCACGTGCCAAGTTTCTGAGCTGGGACCAATGAGGATGTGTTCAGGTTGCCCTGACCATACGATTTCTCCACCGACCTTGTGAAAAATTGGCCCACTTTCTTTGCCATAGGCAGCATAAGCTTCAGCACCTGAGGCTGCACGACCATCTTCATAAGTTGCTGTATCTTTGAACTTCACCAAATTCAGCATTTCGACGGGATGGTCGAGCGCAAGGCCTTTTAGTGCTGCAAATGCTTCTTTGGTGGGGTCTATGTGATGGTCGCTCATGGGGGATCCGGCAAAAACGTTGATGTCGAAGCTTGATCCACGAAAGATTGAAAATCAAGCAATGGATCACAGTTGCTCAGCACTGGCGAATATAAATGAAAACCAGATTGTCGTTTGCGGCCCTGCCCGTCAGGCGACAGCGGTTACTCCTTTACTCATCAGATAAAGAAGTTTCTGTTGCCGCATGTCCGACCATCAGCTGTGAATGGCACGTCCCTCAGAATCCATGACGCTTTCATGCATCATTTCTGACAATGTTGGATGTGGGAATACAGCATCGATCAGGTCTTGTTCGGTTGTTTCCAAGTTCATGGCAACAACAAAGCCTTGAATGAGTTCCGTCACTTCTGCGCCCACCATATGGGCACCAAGCAATTGCCCTGTTTTGGCATCAAAAATTGTTTTCACCAATCCTTCCGGCTCGCCTAAAGCTATCGCTTTGCCGTTTCCTTGGAATGGAAAGCGCCCTACTTTCACTTTCCTGCCAGCTTCTTTGGCAGCTTGTTCGGTCATGCCGACACTGGCCACTTGTGGGTTGCAATATGTGCAGCCAGGGATCTTAGCCTTGTCCATCACGTGGGGCTTCTTGCCTGCAATGGCCTCCACGCAAATTACACCTTCGTGCTCTGCTTTATGGGCGAGCATTGGTGCGCCAGCAATGTCGCCAATAGCATAAATGCCCGGCACATTTGTTTTGCCGTAATCGTCTACGGTCACAATGCCCCGATCCATGGCAACGCCCATTTTTTCCAGACCAAGACCTTCGCTGTTGCCCACGACGCCGACGGCGGAAATCATACGATCGGCAGTGACTTTTTCGATTTTTCCGTCTTTGGTTTCCACATGGGCTGTGACGTTGTCCTTGCCCTTTTCAACCTTGGAGACTTTTGCCTCCAACATGATTTTCATGCCCTGCTTTTCAAAGCGTTTCTGCGCGTGTTTTGAAATTTCTTCGTCTTCGACAGGCATAACGTTTTTCATCAATTCGACGACCGTCACTTCCGCACCCATTGTGCGGTAGAAGGATGCGAACTCGATGCCAATTGCGCCAGAGCCCATCACGATGAGTGATTTTGGCATGTCTTTGGGAACCATGGCCTCGAAATATGACCAGATGAGTTTTCCATCAGGCTCCATACCAGGGATAGCACGCGGGCGCGCACCCGTTGCGAGGACAATGTGCTTTGCAGTATAGACCCCCTCACCCAGCACGCCTTTGGGCGTTGGATGAACAGGTTCAACAGCAGGCTTTTTGGGCTTGCGAACCGTGACTTCATCCTTCTTGGTGATTTCTGCTTCACCCCAGATGACATCCACCTTGTTTTTCTTCAACAAAAAGCCGACGCCACCATTTAATTGGCCGGATACTCCGCGAGACCGTTTGACGACCTTTTCAATGTCAAAAGAGAAGTTGTCGACGGACAGTCCAAAATTTTCTGCATGATCCATATGGCTGTAAATTTCTGCAGAACGCAGAAGCGCTTTTGTAGGAATACAGCCCCAGTTGAGGCAGATACCGCCCAAATGTTCGCGTTCTACAACGGCGGCTTTCATACCCAATTGTGCTGCTCTTATTGCTGCAACGTAACCGCCTGGTCCACCGCCAATAATGATAATATCGTATGAATTTGCCATGGTGAGATGCCTTAGTGGATTGTGGCTGTTAGAAGCAGCCAGTTGTCTGATTTTGATTGATTGTTGAACGGAATGTATTTGCGACGCGTCTGTTCAACGAAGCCTCGGGATTTGTAGAGGTTGATTGCATTTGTGTTGCTGTCCTCAGCCACCAAACTCGCTTGCGAAACTCCGTCAGTGTGTCTTGCACGCTGTAGACTGTCATCCACCAATGCGCTGCCAATTTTGTGGCCTCGAAATTCTGGATAAACAGCGAGACTATCGACAAACCAGTGCCCCGTTGCCAGCGCAAACAGTTCAACAACAGGTTTGAATTCATCGGGTTCGTTGATCGCATCTTCGCCGTCGTTTTCGGGCATGATATAACTGGTGCAAGCGCCGGCGGGTAGATCGTTCAACAAGGCCAGTCGTGCATTCTTCCACCCATAGATTGAGTGATCTTGGGCAAAACGACTGCGTCCCCATGCATAAGCGTCTTCCGCTTTTCCCGTAAGAACCGCTTCCTGCCAGAACCAATGGGAAAACCCATGACTGGCCAGATTGTCCAAGATCACAAGGTCAGCTGTTTCTGCTTTTTGAGCATCTCTTATGATGATGTCTTTTGCGCCATTACTCATTTGGTTTTACCTGTGGCCAGATGACCCTTGCGAACAATGCCGTAAGCTTGCATAGACCGTTTTGAAAACACTCGAACCTGACCCATGAACATGCAGTTTTTCCAATCCTTCAGCAGTCTAGGCTATTCAGCAATCAATGTTGTTTTGATTTTTCTTGTCATTTTTGCCGTTGTGTTCAGAACTCTCTCGTTCCATCTAAAACCCGCTAAGACGCAAATAGTTGCTGCGATTGTTCTTTTGGCCGTCGTTTGCGTTCCGTTTGTTTTGACCGTCAATTTTCTCGCCAGCGAAAACCAGAGATTGAATGAAGCCGTCAAGCAAGATGGTGGTTTGAAACGCAACTTCCCTGAAAATTAGACCAGCATTCCCATTGGGTTTTCGATCAACTGTTTGAAGGCGGCAGCAAGTTCCGCACCCAATGCACCGTCGATACAACGATGATCAAAGGCGAACGTTGCGGACATTACAGTTGCAACCGCCAAAGCGCCGTCTTTGTTCACCACCGGTTGTTTTGTGCCCGCACCAATCGAAACGATGGACGCGTGTGGTGGATTGATGATCGATGTAAATTCTCTCACTCCAAACATGCCCAAGTTGGAAACGGCAGTGCATCCGCCTTGATATTCATGGGGAGAAAGTTTGCGACTGCGCGCCCTGCCCGCCATGTCTTTCACCTCTGCTGAAATGGTAGACAGTGTTTTGCTTTCAGCATTTCGAACGATGGGCGTGAACAATCCATCTTCCACAGCAACTGCAACACCCACATCAGATGTGGAATGATAGATGCGGTCGGTAGATGTCCAGGATACATTTGCCATAGGCACTTGTTGCAATGCCAATGCCATGGCTTTGACGATGAAATCGTTGACCGAAATTTTGTAAGCTGGTTTGTCGTCTGAATCTTTTGGTGCAGCGCTGTTCATTTGCGCACGAAGAGCCAGCAATGCGTCCAATTCGCAGTTCATGGTCACATAATAGGATGGCACCGTTTGAGCGCTTTCCGTCAAACGTTCTGCGATAACTTTGCGCATTCCATCGTGTGGTTTCTTTTCAAAGCTGCCGTCCTCGAACAATGACAAGACGGCTTCGTCTGACATTCCAACAGGCGCAGAAGCGGTGGCCGCAGAAGATGTGCCAGTGGCCGCTTTCGTTTGTGCGGCACTGCCAGATTTGCCTTCCACGTCAGCTTTGATGATACGGCCATGGGGGCCACTGCCTGTGATAGATGAGAGGTCAACGCCGTTTTGTTCGGCAATGCGACGCGCAAGTGGAGTTGCAAATACACGATCCCCGGATGGTGCGGCCGTTGCCGCTTGCGGTGCCGGAGAAGTCTTTGCTTCTTTGGTCGTCGGAGTTGTCGGCGCCTCTTCTTTTGATGCGGGCTCTGCTTTCGCTGCTGGTTTTGCGCCAACTTCTACGGCTGATGCATCTTCGCCATCTTCTGCAAGCACAGCAATCACTGTGTTGACTTTAACGCCTTCTGCGCCTTCAGCCACGAGCAGTTTGGCAACGACACCCTCGTCAACGGCTTCAACTTCCATTGTTGCTTTGTCAGTTTCGATTTCAGCGATCACGTCACCTGCAGAAACTGTGTCACCCTCTTTGACCATCCATTTGGCCAAATTGCCTTCTTCCATTGTTGGAGAAAGTGCAGGCATTGTGATGTCGATACTCATAAGTAGTCTCCACGCTCGGTCGGCGTTTCCAAATAAATTGGGCCACTGTCTTCTGGGCCATCGTCGTAAATTTCTGCAGACCATGAGCGACTGTTCAAAATGCCAGTCGTTATGGTGATGACATTATCATGGGCAGGTGTTGCATTCGCGATTGTGCGAAACATTGCCCCATCGTCAATTGCTGCTTCGATTGCCTCTTCAGGAGACAATTTGCGGTTCGTCCAATCTTCCAAAGCTTCAATCGAGATGGCCAGTTGGTTGACACCACAGGTCATCACGACAGCGCCACGGAACTTGTCCCATGTGGCGCTGTTGACATCCAATTTGGAAATTGGGCTCATTTATAGGTCACCGCACGAACAGCTTGAACAACTTCTTCTGCACTTGGCAGAGCCAGCTTTTCAAGATTAGCCGCATATGGCATCGGCACATCTTTGCCTGTTATGCGGATCACAGGAGCGTCCAGATAATCAAATGCTTCCTGCATAATCTGCATGCCGATTTCAGCACCAATGCCCGATTGCGGGAAGCCTTCTTCGATTGTGACACAGCGGTTGGTTTTCTTCACTGACGCAATTACAGTTTCCATGTCCATAGGACGAATTGTGCGCAGGTCGATAATCTCTGCATCAATGCCCAATTCAGAAAGCGCTTGGCTGGCTTCAATGGCGTATTTCATGCCGATGCCAAACGTCACAAGAGTGACATCATTGCCCTCTTTGTGAACGCGCGCTTTGCCGATTGGCAATACGAAATCATCCATTTTCGGAACGTCAAATGACTGGCCGTACATGATTTCGTTTTCGAGGAACACTACAGGGTTCGGATCCCGGATTGCGGCTTTCAACAAGCCCTTTGCATCCGCAGCACCGTAAGGCGCGACGACTTTCAAGCCTGGGATATGACCATACCATGCAGCATAACATTGGCTGTGTTGGGCACCCACACGAGCTGCAGCGCCGTTTGGCCCGCGGAATACCATTGGTGCGCCCATCTGGCCGCCTGACATATAAAGTGTCTTGGCGGCAGAGTTTACAATTTGGTCAATTGCCTGCATCGCGAAGTTGAATGTCATGAATTCAACAATCGGGCGCAGACCTGCCATTGCAGCACCGACACCGATGCCTGCGAAGCCATGTTCGGTGATTGGCGTGTCAATGACGCGCTTTGCGCCGAACTCATCGAGCAAACCTTGGGTGATTTTATAAGCGCCCTGATATTCGGCCACTTCTTCACCCATCACAAACACGCGCTCATCTGAACGCATTTCCTCTGCCATCGCATCGCGCAGCGCTTCACGCACAGTCGTGGAGACCATTTCGGTTCCCGCAGGAATGTCTGGATCGTTTGCTACAGCAACCGTCGCAGGCACTATTGCCGGAGCTGGCTCTTTGGTGTCAGATTCAGTCACATCTGATGCTGCAGCTGGTTGTGGTGCAGCCACATCGTCAGCGCTCTCGCCATCTTCTACCAAAACAGCAATTACGGTGTTGACCTTCACACCCTCGGTGCCTTCAGCAACAGCAAGCTTGCCGACTTTGCCTTCGTCGACAGCTTCAACTTCCATTGTGGCTTTATCGGTTTCGATTTCGGCAATGACATCACCAGCAGTGACGTCATCACCTTCTTTGACCAGCCATTTTGCCAGTGTGCCTTCTTCCATTGTTGGAGAAAGTGCAGGCATCAAAATTTCTGTAGCCATGATTTATGCCTCCACCGGAATGAGTATGTCTGTATAAAGCTCGCTTGGGTCTGGTTCCGGATCGCTTTGCGCAAAGTCTGCAGCTTCAGCTACAACCGCCCGAATTTCTTTGTCGATTGCTTTCAATTCCTCTTCAGACGCCCATTTGTTTTGTTCGATACGCTGTTTGACCCGTTCAATTGGATCGTTTTCTGCACGCATTTTTTGTACTTCGTCTTTTGAGCGATACTTAGCGGGGTCAGACATGGAATGGCCGCGATAACGGTATGTCTGCATGTCCAAGATGATTGGGCCTTTGCCAGAGCGGCACCAGTCTGCGGCCAATTCACCGGCAGCTTGTACGGCACGCACGTCCATACCGTCCACTTCAATGCCTGGAATATTGAATGAGCAACCACGACGGGAGAAATCAGTTAGTGCTGAAGAGCGTTGAACCGAAGTGCCCATCGCGTAGCGGTTGTTCTCGATAATGTAGATAACGGGCAAATCCCAAAGCTTTGCCATATTAAAGCTTTCATACACTTGCCCTTGGTTCGATGCGCCATCACCAAAATAAGTGCAGCAAACGTTTCCGTTCTCAGTGTATTTGTTGTTGAACGCCAAACCCGTTCCCAGAGACACTTGGGCGCCCACGATGCCATGGCCGCCATAGAAATTTTTCTCTTTGGAGAACATATGCATGGAACCGCCCTTGCCGCGCGAATAACCGCCTTGGCGACCTGTAAGTTCAGCCATAATGCCTTTCGGGTCCATATCACAGGCGAGCATGTGTCCGTGGTCTCGATAGGCAGTGATCAACTGATCGCCCTCAATCAGAGCAGACTGCATGCCCGTCACAACAGCTTCTTGCCCGATGTAAAGGTGACAAAACCCGCCTATGAACCCCATTCCGTAGAGTTGCCCCGCCTTTTCTTCAAAACGGCGGATCAAGAGCATGTCGCGGTATGCTGCAAGTTCTTGTTCTTTTGTAAACTCAACTGGATCTGGAGTTTTGGGATGAGCGGGTTTCTTGGTTGTCTTCGCTTTTGCCACGATGCCACCTTATGAACGAATTGCCGAACGCGCAGAGCAGGATGATTCACTGACCGTGCACCTTAATGGCTACAATACTGTTTGAAGCGTATAAAACAATCCTCAAAACGCATAGCTGATATGCATTCAATCGATTGATAATAATATGGAATTTGTCGATTAACTTATATTCAGTTAATTGACGATTTAGTCCAGAAGCAAAACGACTTCGTCTTCGCGCGCCATATTCAGTTGTGAGCGCACATATTGATCGACCATGTCTTTTTCCATGGTGCCATCATTGAGCATTGCCACTCTGGCTTCCAGTTGATTGCGGACAGCGGTGCGCTCTTCGAGTTTCTTTTCCAGTTCAGCCATGCGCAACTCCATCGCCAAATGAGCGCGGATGCCATATTGCCCGTTAAATGCGTGAAAACCGAAATAGCCGAGGATCATCATCGTCGCTAAAGGAGCGATGAAGCGGGTAAGTGACCGTTTTTTGCGTCTGCGTACTGCCATAAAAGCACAATGGCGGATTCGCGGTTAACGGAAGGTTACAAATTGCACCCTTCCGTCAGTTTAAGCGTTTTTATGGCTGCTAGCTGCGCAGAATACCGCGCCCAGCGTATACGGCTTGGCCGCCAAGCTCTTCTTCAATGCGCAGCAATTGGTTGTATTTTGCCAAACGGTCTGAGCGAGACAGCGACCCTGTTTTGATCTGACCGCAATTGGTGGCGACCGCCAAGTCAGCAATTGTTGTGTCTTCTGTTTCACCTGAACGGTGCGACATAACCGATGTGTAGGCTGCACGGTGGGCTGTTTCGACCGCCTCAAATGTTTCAGACAAGGTGCCGATTTGGTTGACCTTGACCAAAATGGAATTGGCCACGCCCATTGCGATGCCATCTTTTAGGCGCGTTGTGTTGGTGACAAAAAGATCATCGCCAACCAATTGGCAAGTCTCGCCGATTTTGTTGGTCAAAGATTTCCATCCGTCCCAATCGTCTTCGCCCATACCATCTTCAATTGAGATGATTGGGTACTTTCCAGCAAGTTCAGCAAGGTAGGATGCCATATCTTCAGGAGAGAGCGAACGCCCCTCGCCTTTCAATTGATATTCACCATCCGAGAAAAACTCGGTTGAAGCCGTATCAAGCGAGATGAACATGTCTTCCCCTGGTTTGAAACCAGCTTTTTCGATGGATTGCATTACGAAATCCAGCGCCTCTGGTGCACTGCCGATGTTGGGAGCAAAACCGCCTTCATCACCCACATTGGTGTTGTGCCCCGCAGCAGACAGACCCTTTTTTAGCGTGTGAAACACTTCTGCACCCATGCGCAAAGCTTCTGAAAAGCTTTCCGCGCCCACAGGCATGATCATAAATTCCTGAAAGTCGATTGGGTTATCTGCATGTTCGCCACCATTGATGATGTTCATCATCGGAACGGGCAGTACGTGTGCAGATGGACCGCCAAGATATTTGTAAAGCGGCAAGGCAGCGGAATCTGCAGCTGCCTTTGCAGTTGCCAGTGAAACGCCAAGAATGGCATTGGCACCGAATTTTGACTTGTTGTCAGTTCCATCCAAAGCGATCATGGCTGCATCGACTTCGCGCTGATTTTCAGCATCCAAGCCGCACACGGCGTCGTAAAGCTCACCGTTGACGGCTTCTACGGCTTTGGTAACGCCTTTGCCGAGATAACGGGTGCCACCGTCACGCAATTCAACGGCCTCGTGAGCACCTGTTGAAGCGCCTGATGGAACAGCAGCACGGCCAAAGCCGCCGTCTTCCAACAACACATCCACCTCAACGGTTGGGTTGCCGCGGCTGTCTAGAATTTCTCTTGCGTGGATGTCGATAATGTTGGTCACAGGCTGCTCTCCGTATGAGTCCTTAGAATAATTGCCACACCCTTAGTGTAGGTCGCGCAACAATTGAACCGTTGAGCGCATAAAAGTCTCAATTTTTTAAGTTTATTGAGCAGTGGCCGGAATCATGGGCGCACCAATCGTTTCCGTTTTGATGCGATAGAGGGTGCTGGACGCGGTAATATACAACCAATCGCGATCTGGACCGCCGAAGCAAAAGTTGGTCGACTTCTCCGGCATATCAATTGTGCCAACAATCTCTCCCAGAGGGTTGATGATCAAAATGCCCTTCCATCCATTGCAAATGATATAGCCATTGTCGGCCATTTTCATGCCGTCGGGAACGTAAATTCCGTCTTTGCCGATGTCACAGAAAAGCGTGTCATTGGTCAGCATTCCTTCTTTGGTGATATCGAACTTGCGTATGCAAGGATCACCTCTGCTGTCGTTCACATAAAGCTGGCTTTGATTGAGTGATAGGCACAAGCCATTTGGTTGGACAAAGTCATCGACGACAACGGTGAGCGTTCCATCTGGGTCAAGACGAAAAACGCCCATGAAATCCAGTTCTTGATCGCGCAGGATGCCAAGGGGTTCTTGAATTCGACCGAAAGAAGGGTCTGTGAACCAAATGCGCCCTTGATTGTCGCACACCACATCATTGGGGCTGTTCAACTCTTTGCCTTGGTAATGGCTTGCAAGAACTGAGATCAATTTTCCATTGTGATCATGACGTGTGACTTGCGAACTTGCGTGCTCACAAGTGATGACGCGACCCTGTTGATCGAAACAATTGCCATTTGCTTGATTGGTTGGCTTTCGAAAAACCTCCAAACCACTGGCTTCCGACCACTTAAATTGGGTGCTTTCGGCAATATCAGAAAACATAATCCAATGTTCGGTTGGATGCCAGATAGGCCCTTCCGTAAATGTGAAACCAGATTCGACTTTTTCCAGCTTGGCATCTTTGCTGAACACGTTTGCGCAGTCTTCACTCAAGAACCGAATGTCTGACATTTTCTAGTCCACCATTTTTGCAAGCTGGGTTGTGATGACAGCAGCACCGCGCAGGCGCTTGTCGGGTGTGGGATAGTCTCTTTGTAGAACGATTGATTGATCTGGTCTAATTTTGGCAAGACTGCCCTGCTCTCCAATCCAAGTAATCAATTTTGCAGGTTCAGCAAATTGTTGGTTTCTGAATTGAATGACGACGCCCTTTGGCCCCGCATCTAGTTTTGCAATATTGGCTTTGCGGCACAGAGCTTTGACGAACACAATCTTCAACAGGTGTTCAACCTCTTCAGGCAATGGCCCGAAACGGTCGATCATTTCAGCTCCAAAGGCGTCAATGTCTTGCGCTGTTTCAAGGTCAGCAAGTCTGCGATAGAGACTCATGCGCAATGTGAGATCTGGAACATAACTTTCCGGGATCATCACTGTTGCGCCAACCGTGATTTGTGGCGACCAGCGATCATCCATTTCAGCCACGCCGCCGTCTTTCAGTTCAGCCACGGCTTCTTCCAACATTTGTTGGTACAGCTCGTAGCCCACCTCACGCACATGGCCAGATTGCTCTTCGCCCAATATGTTTCCTGATCCACGAATATCGAGATCGTGGCTGGCCAGTTGGAAGCCTGCGCCAAGTGTATCGAGAGATTGCAGCACTTTCAGTCGGCGTTCCGCGGTTGGCGTAAGTATTTTGGATGGCGAGACGGTCATCAATGCATATGCGCGGGTTTTCGAACGTCCCACACGTCCGCGCATTTGATACAACTGCGCCAAACCAAACATATCAGCGCGATGGACGATCATCGTGTTGGCTGTTGGAATGTCCAAACCGCTTTCTACAATCGTTGTGGACAGCAAAACGTCATACTGGCCTTCATAGAAAGCGTTCATCACGTCTTCCAACTCACTTGGCGACATTTGCCCGTGCGCCACAGCAACTTTCAATTCTGGCACTTGTTCGGCCAAGAATTCTTGTCTGCCGCGCAAATCGGACAGGCGTGGAACCACATAGAAACTTTGCCCACCGCGATAGCGCTCACGCAGCAAGGCTTCGCGCACAACGAGACCATCAAACGGCAGAACGAATGTGCGCACAGCCAAGCGGTCAACAGGTGCTGTGGTGATAAGCGACAATTCGCGAACACCCGTCAGAGCCAACTGCAATGTTCTTGGAATAGGTGTGGCTGAAAGTGTCAGCACGTGCACATCGGTCTTTAGCTCTTTCAGACGTTCTTTGTGCTTCACGCCGAAGCGTTGTTCTTCATCGATAACCAGCATGCCGAGACGCTTGAACTCTACCGAGTTGCCCAAAAGCGCATGGGTGCCAACGACGATATCAACGGAGCCATCTTTGATGCCCTGTTTGGCTTCGTTCAGTGCTTTTCCGCCCACCAAACGAGACGCATGGGCAATATTGATCGGGAGACCATGGAAACGTTCTGAAAATGTCTTGAAGTGTTGCCGCGCCAGCAATGTGGTTGGCACGACAACAGCCACCTGTTTGCCGGCCATAGCGGTGAGATAGGCTGCACGAAGGGCCACTTCTGTTTTGCCAAATCCCACATCGCCACAAACCAAACGGTCCATCGGTTTGCCGGATGCAAGATCACTGAACACCGCATCAATAGCATTCAGTTGATCTTCTGTCTCTTCGTAAGGGAAACGGGCCGCAAACTCATCGTAGACACCGTCAGGCAGCGATACAGGTTCTGCGGTTTGCAGTTGGCGGGCGGCAGCAATGGCAATCAACTGCCCCGCCATTTCCAGAATTTGTTTCTTGAGCTTGGCTTTGCGCGCTTGCCAGTTGGCACCGCCTAAGCGATCGAGCATGACTTCGGTGTCGCTGTTGCCGTAGCGCGACAGCAATTCAATATTTTCAACCGGCAAAAACAATTTGTCGTCGTTGTGGTAGTGCAATTCCAAGCAATCGTGGGGCGCGCCTGCAGCTTCGATGGTCACCAAGCCGTGGAAACGTCCAATGCCGTGCTCCACATGCACCACAATATCGCCAGCGGACAGGCTTGAGACTTCGGAAAGGAAGTCGGATCCTTTACGAGATCCCTTACGGCGTTTGACCAAACGGTCGCCCATAACATCCTGTTCGCCGATGATTGCGAACTCGGCATCTTCAAAACCAGATTCAATGCCCAGAACCGCAAGGCCTGTTGTGCCTTGTTTGAGAGCGTCGACTTCATTCCAGTTTTCGATTTTTTTGGAATTAGTGAGGCCATACTCTTCCAGCACTTGTGTGAGGCGGTCACGTGCCCCGCCTGACCAGGATGCGAAGACAACCTTTTTGCCCTGCCCGCGCAAATCAGCAATATGATCGCTGAGCGCCTGAAAAATATTCACTTGCCCGCCACTGCGTTCCGCTGAGAAATTGCGTCCCTGTCGGGCATCCAAATTCAACACCCTTTCACCTTGTGAAAAGTCTGGTGCTTCAAACGGCGAAATGTGAACCACTGGTGAGAGCGACAACAGTGCATCGACGGCCTGAGTGTTCAAATACATCTGGTCTGGTGCGACGGGTTTATAAGGTGAGCCACCATCGCGCTCTGCATCCAAGCCGCGTTCTCGTGCTTCATAATGATCTTGAATTTGCGCGGAGCGTTGTTCCAAAGCTTCATGAACCAAACTGTCCATGAGCACATGTCGGTTTCCAATATAGTCGAAGACACTCTCTAGTTTTTCAAAAAACAATGGCAGCCAGTGTTCCAATCCCGCGTAACGACGTCCTTCGCTGATTGAGCTGTAAAGCGCATCATCGCGTGTGGCGGCGCCAAATGATTGCAGGTATTTGCTTCTGAAAAGTGCAATGGTTGCAGGGTCCAGCGTGACTTCGCTCATGGGAGACAGCAGCACCGATTTGAGTTGGCTGGTGGTGCGTTGGGTGTCGGCTTCAAAACTGCGCAGGCTTTCCAACGTGTCGCCAAAGAAGTCCAAACGAACGGGATGTTTTTCACCCGGTGCAAACAAATCCAAAATGCCACCGCGAACCGCAAATTCGCCTGCGTCGCGCACTGTAGGCGTTCTTTCAAAGCCGTTGCCAGCCAACCAGTTGACCAGTTCTTCAAGATCAATGCGTTGACCAGGGGCAATCCGCTTGACCTGTTTGGTCATGAATTCACGCGGTGGCACCATTTGCAAAAGCGCGTTGGGTGTCAGTGTTATTAGGCGCGGCCTATCCGTAGTTTCATTGCGCGCTAATTCGGAAAGCGCGCTGATGCGCTTAGCCAAAACATCATTGCTTGGCGATACACGATCATAAGGAAGACAGTCCCATGCAGGAATGTTCAGCGTATCTGCCCATGGCGCGAAGAAAGAAAATGCAGCTTCCAGGTCGCCAGCTTTTTGGTGGTCACGTGCAACAAATACAATATCTCGCCGCTCGCCTTTCTCTGCGATACGAGCCAATGCTTCGGCCAAGATGCGCGCTTCGTAGCCGTCTGGCACTCCACCCAAACGGATGGGCGTCGGGTCTGACAACCAGCTTAGAAATTGAGAGATTTGTGGGGTGGTCATAGACTGGGTTTACTTGTCCAAGTGGAACGAGCGGATTTGACGAACAATGGACGTGTTCCAATTATCAGGTACCGGAATTGTGCCAGAAAGCCATTTATACATATCTGGATCTGGCACTTGCATCAGTATTTCAAATTCTTGCAGATCGTCCTCCGTCATATCGGCAATGGCTGCATTGGCAAACGTTCCCAAGACATAGTCCATTTCACGCATACCGCGATGCCATGAGCGAAACAGCAATCGTTTGCGTCTATCATCAAGACCTGCACTGCTTCTCATCGCTTCACTCAATGTCGTACTCCATGATCTTTCGCCTGACAGGGGCTCTGTATAAGGTTGTCCATCGGATTTGTCAGTCTATGATTTGAATTATTCGGTTCATATGATGCACTATTTTGCCACAGCCTAAAGAGCTGGTGGTGATGCAATTACAAACTTGAACACACATGTTCATCTTGGCACTGTAAAACCATGCGACCACCTGTTCTAAACCCACTTTTTGCACCTATTTCGTCTCTTACGGGCATCGGCCCAAAATTGGCGAAGGCGTTGACGCGCTTATTAAAAGGCAACGAGGAACGGGATGAACCGCGAATTGCCGATCTTATTTTTCATCTGCCAAGCGGAGTGATTGACCGTCGCAATCGTCCAGAAATCGCAGCAGCTTTGGAAGGTGTGATTGCCACGATCAAAATGCGTGTAGATCGTCACCAACCGCCCCCACGCGGCAATCAGCGTGTGCCGTATCGGGTGTTCGGTCATGATGACACGGGCGAATTGGGTCTTGTGTTCTTTCGCGGGCAATCCCAATGGCTTCAAAAACAATTGCCGGAAGGTGAAATTCGATATGTAAGCGGCCGTGTTGAATGGTTCAACGGACGCCCAACTATGGTTCATCCAGATCATATCGTATCTGAAGCCAATCTGGACGAACTGCCCTTGGTTGAACCCACCTATCCCTTGAGTGCTGGCGTTTCTCTAAAAGTGCTAAACAAGGCGATCGCTGGCTCTTTGCAACTGATCCCTGAATTGCCTGAATGGATCGATGGTTCCATTTTGCAAAAGCAAAACTGGAATTCAATGCACCGTGCATTGACGAATATTCATCACCCAGAAGATGCATTGGATATTTCGCCCGACAGTGTCGCTTGGCAGCGATTGGCCTATGATGAATTGCTGGCTGGTCAACTGGCTTTGGCGTTGGTGCGCAGCCGTATGAATAAGAGCGCGGGTAAAGCCTGGCGCGGCGATGGACAAAAACAGAAGGTCATTCTGGAAAGCCTGCCATTTGCTTTAACAGGCGCACAAAAACGGTCTGTCGCCGAGATACTGAAAGATATGGCCGAACCGGAACGCATGTTGCGTATGCTTCAAGGTGATGTGGGTTCTGGCAAAACAGCTGTTGCCCTGCTGGCTGCCACAGCCGCTGTGGAAGCTGGTGGGCAAGCTGCCATTATGGCGCCCACCGAAATTCTGGCACGTCAACATTTGGCAACCATTGGTCCTCTCGCCAAACGGGCTGGAATGGCCGTCGAGATTCTAACGGGCCGTGAAAAAGGTAAAGTTCGGGAAGACATCTATGCGCGGCTGGCTTCCGGTGAGATTGACATTCTGGTAGGCACGCATGCGCTCTTTCAAGCAAATGTTGTGTTTAAAAATCTGGCTCTGGGCATTGTAGACGAACAACACCGCTTTGGTGTGCACCAACGATTAGCTCTCGCATCCAAGGGCGAAGGCGCAGACATTTTGGTGATGACAGCCACCCCAATTCCGCGGACGCTCGTGCTGACGTTTTTTGGCGATATGGATGTTTCCAAATTGGATGAAAAGCCTGCCAATCGCTTGCCCATCCAAACCAATGCCATTTCTATGGAGCGCCTGGACGAGCTCATTGGTCGCGTTCAAACGGCTGTCGCCAATGGCGTTAAAGTTTATTGGATCTGTCCTTTGGTGGAAGACAATGACGAACTTCCCGTTACATCGGTCGAGGCGCGGTTTGCGTCGCTTGAGAAACTTTTAGGTCAAAATGTTGGGCTGGTGCATGGTCGTATGAAAGCGGCGGAAAAAGATGAAGCCATGTTGGACTTTAAAGAAGGTCGAACCCGTATCCTGGTTGCCACCACTGTGATTGAGGTTGGCGTCGATGTACCTGACGCCACGATTATGGTTATTGAACATGCGGAGCGATTTGGGCTGGCTCAGTTGCATCAGTTGCGCGGTCGTGTGGGGCGTGGAGATAAAAAATCAACGTGCTTGCTGCTCTACAAATCGCCGCTTGGTGAAGTGGCCGAAGCTCGCATTTCCATTATGCGGGAAAGTGAAGACGGTTTTCGCATTGCCGAAGAAGATTTGAAATTGCGTGGCGAGGGTGAAGTTTTGGGCACACGCCAATCCGGCACGCCAGGCTTTCAAATTGCGCGCATGGAGCATCATGCAAAACTGCTGGAGATGGCGCGAGATGATGCGATGTTGATCTTGAACAATGATCCAGAACTGACAACTAAACGCGGAGAGGCGCTGCGCGCCCTGCTCTACCTGTTCAACAAAGATGAAGCAGTTCGGCTCTTGCGGGCCGGTTAGCCTTTCTCCAACGCACGTTTTGCGAGTGCTTTGTCTTTGGCTGCTTTGAATTCCGGTGCAACCAAACCTGCTGAAATCACCAGTTTCGCAGCTTCTTCTACAGACATTTCCAATTCGATGACTTCGTCTTTTGGCACAAAAAGCAAAAAGCCTGATGTGGGGTTCGGTGTTGTTGGCAAAAACACGCTCACCGTTTGTCCGGTAATTTTGCCGAGGTTATCTTGCACTTCGCCTAATGTGTCGGTGGCGACGAACGCCAAAGCCCAAATTCCCTTGCGCGGATATTCTACGATGACAACGCTTTGGAAACTGTCTGAATCTTCTTTGAAAACCGTTTCAAATATCTGCTTGAGCGCCGAATAAATGTTGCGAACAACCGGCATGCGGGACAGCATATATTCGCCATAGGACAGAATAGACTTGCCAATGAGGTTGGCTGTCAGGAAGCCGACCATTGTGATGATCACCACAGCAACGATGAGCCCAAATCCGGGAACCGAGAATGGGAGGTACAAATCTGGATTGTAGACGTCGGGTAGATAAGGCTTCACCCATCCATCAACCCACTGGATCAGGGTCCATGTGAGATAGGCTGTGATTGCCAAAGGCGCACAGATTACAAGACCCGTGAAAAAGTAGTTCCTCAGTCGCATGACTGAAGACCGTTTTTTGGGGTGTCCGTCTTCTTGTTTTTCGTTCGTTGCCACGTGCCAAAGCCTCTAAGTCGTTCGTTTACGACTAAAGCCCATAGATTGTGTCTATCGCTTGGCAATGCAAGTGAATTTTACTCAACCGTTACCGATTTTGCCAAGTTTCTTGGTTGGTCAACGTCTGTGCCCATGTGTACTGCCGTGTGATAGGCCAACATTTGGATCGGCAAAGAATAAATGATTGGTGTTACAATCTCGGGCATGTCTGGCATGAGAATGATTTGTGCTTCGTCCATTCCCACTTCCTCAGCACCACGCTTGTCGGTGATCAATATAATTTCACCACCACGCGCTGCAACTTCCTGCATGTTTGAAACAGTCTTTTCAAAAATTCGGTCATAAGGAGCGATCACAACCACAGGCATATTTTCATCGATCAAAGCGATCGGGCCGTGCTTCAATTCACCAGCAGCGTATGCTTCTGCATGAATGTAGGACAGTTCTTTCAGCTTCAAGGCGCCTTCCATGGCCAATGGATAATTTGTATCGCGACCAAGATATAAAACGTGTTCTTTGTTGGCTAAGCTGTGGGCAAGAGTTTTGATTTCGTCTTCCAGCTTCAACACTTCATTGGCAAGGCGTGGTGCTTCGGAGAGTTCGCCAACCAGTTTGATTTCAGTATCACGATCAATATGCCCGCGTTGCACCCCTGCTCCCACAGCCAAAGCTGCCAACACGGACAGTTGGCATGTGAATGCTTTTGTAGATGCAACACCAATTTCAGGGCCTGCCAGTGTTGGGAAAACGCTGTGAGAAGAACGCGCTATGGTGCTCTCGCGAACATTCACAATGGCCGCCAAATGCTGCCCTGCCTCTTCACAATATTTCAATCCGGCAAGTGTGTCGGCTGTCTCGCCCGATTGCGAAATGAAGAGTGACAATCCTTTTTGAGGCATTGGAACTTCACGATAACGGAATTCAGAAGCCACATCGATGTCTACGGGCAAACGGGCGTAGCGCTCAAACCAATATTTTGAGACATATCCAGCCAAGTAAGCGGTGCCGCAAGCTGTGATGTTCAAACGATCAAGCTGCGCGAAATCCAGTGGGTTTTCTTGATTGCCCATGTCGCGCAAAGCAATTTGGTTGTCATTAAAGTTCACATAGTTGGCCAGTGTGTGGCCAATAACTTCTGGCTGTTCGTAAATTTCTTTCAGCATGAAGTGGCGATGATTGCCTTTATCGACCATCAATGCCGAACCGACCGACGTCTGTTGAGCACGCTCAACTTTTTTGCCGTCGAGATCAAATATCTGCATTTCTGATTTGCTGATCGTCGCCCAGTCGCCGTCTTCCAGATAGGTGATCTTGTTTGTAAATGGGGCGAGCGCCACGGCGTCTGAACCCAGATACATTTCGTCTTCACCGTGACCGATAGCGAGTGGTGGGCCATTTCGACCTGCAACGATTAAGTCTTCATCGCTTCCAAACATAATGGCCAGCGCAAATGCGCCGCGCAGACGTTTCAAAGAAGAATGTGCAGCTTGAATAGGTGTGGCACCTGTCTTCAAATATTTTGCCACCAAATGTGCAATGACTTCGGTGTCTGTTTGCGAGGTAAATTCAAAGCCTTCATCCTGCAATTCGCTGCGCAATTCACGGAAATTTTCAATAATGCCGTTGTGCACCACAGCGACATTGCCTGAAAAATGTGGGTGAGCATTCACTTCAACTGGTGCACCGTGCGTAGCCCAGCGTGTGTGGCCAATGCCAATTTGACCGCCCAGTGGGCTTTCGTTCAATCGTGCTTCGAGATTAACAAGCTTTCCCTCTGCGCGACGTCGGTCAAGCGTGCCAGAATTGAGTGTGGCGACACCTGCAGAATCATATCCGCGATATTCCAATCGTTTCAAAGCATCCACGATCAAAGGAGCAACAGGTCGTGATCCAACAATTCCAACAATTCCGCACATATAGAGTTCTTTCTAAATATTTTTTTTGTCGCATTGGTCGAGCTTGAAGCGCCCAATACAAGACTTTCCCATAGAGCAACACGAGCGTGACTCACATTGGATTATGGCCACTCTTAGTCACAAAAGATTTCAAAAATGAAAAGAAACGGACGTTTAGGATGACTTTTTGTCTGCTTTGCGTTGAGCGTTTCGCTCCCGCAACTGTTTTGCCTTGCCACTGAGATTGGCTTGTTCATTGCGTTCAATAGCCAAATCATCATCGGGAATATCATTGTAGATGGCGCTGCCGGCAGCCGTGTTGGCGGCCTTTCCAACTTTTACAGGCGCTATAAGGGAGGTGTTGGAGCCGATAAAAGCGCCTTCGCCGATAATGGTCTTGTGTTTCAAGAAACCATCGTAATTGCAGGTGATGGTGCCTGCGCCGATATTGGCTTCTGCTCCAACCTCTGCATCGCCAATGTAGCTCAGATGGTTGACCTTGGCGCCTGCTCCAATGGTCGCTGCTTTAATTTCCACAAAATTGCCCGCCTTGCTGCCTTCTTCCATCACCGCGCCTGGGCGAAGTCTTGCATAGGGCCCCACAACCGCACTTTTGGCGACTGTCGCTCCTTCCAGATGAGAAAATGCACGAATCACAGCGTTTGGAGCAACCAAAACGTTCGGGCCAAACACCACATAAGGCTCCAAAACAGCATCTCGTTCAACAATCGTGTCGTGATGGAATATGACCGTTGATGGATTTTGCATTGTCACACCAGCCAGCATCAATTCTTTGCGGCGACGCTGTTGCCAAATCTCATTGACTTCAGCCAGTTGTGTTCTGTCGTTCACGCCGAGTGTTTCTTCTTCCGGAACAGATAGGGTCGACGCTGTTAGCCCTTTAGCGCGGCCAACTTCCACCGCATCAGTTAAATAATATTCGCCTTGCGTGTTGTTGTTGCCAATGTCTTTCAAAATTTCTAACATTCGCTCTGCTCGAAACGCCATAATGCCGCTATTACATAGGGTTATACTCTTTTCTTTATCTGTTGCATCTTTATGCTCGCGGATTGCCACCAGTTCTCCATTTTCCACCAGAAGACGTCCGTATCCAGTGGGGTCTGCCGTTTCAAACCCGAGTACCACAATGTCTGATCCTTCGGCCAATGCCGTTCTGGCAGATTGCAAAGTGGACGTCGTAATCAGTGGCACATCGCCATAAAGAATAATCACATCATCCAGATCATCGGTTATAGCTTTAGATGCTGATAATACGGCGTGGGCCGTTCCCTTGCGTTCAGTTTGTTCATACACGCGACATGACGCGTCATGGGCCATGACTGAATTGGCCACGCGTTCTGCCTGGTTGCCGACCACAACTGCGCGTTCACCTGCGCCTGCCGCTTTACACATATTGAGCACATGATTGACCATAGACAGACCCGCAACCGGGTGCAGAACCTTGGGCATATCTGATGCCATGCGTTTGCCCTCACCTGCGGCGAGAATGATTGTCAGGCAAGAACGCGCTGGAGAAGAAGTCATATTATTTTGCAGTCCAAAATGAGTGATTGAGCTTCGTTAGAAGGATTTGGTAAATATTAAGACAATTGATGCTAAAAAGTAACGAATCGTTGAAGCGATGACGCAAGTCGTTCATCAATTATGAAATTAGGTCTGACGTGGATACCCCTACACCCAAATTGGATGCGAACGAGATTAGCAAATCTAAAGCGCGAGCAGCGGCGCAGGCAGCTCTCGATGATATGTTTTTGTCTCCAAAGCAAACCAATCGTGCGAGTTCATTTGCCCTATACACTTGGGCTGGCTTGGCTGTGGTGAGCGCAGCGGTTGCAATGACCATCGGTCTTGTCCCCGGTGGCTCAAATCCCAATCCGAGTGCAGTAGCATCTGTGTCCGAAAGCCTCTCAGACGACTTGCCGCAAAATGCAAACCCAGAGACCGCAAACATAGAGCTCCCTGATCTTCCAACGGCAGCTGTGACGACGGAAGCTGATCAAAAGAAATTGTTGAAAGACCGTCCGGATTTGGACGCAACAAAAACAGCGGCCATTGCTCCTGAGGATGTTGCACCGCCAGCGGTTTCCAGTGTCGTACCGAATGTTGGTGATGAAATACTCGGCGTTGATATTGGTGGGTCCAACAGCATTCCAATGCTCGCTGTGCGGTTTAAAGCGCTGCAAAGGCGGTCTCCTGAATTGTTTTCAGGGCTGAGTCCTTTGGTGAACTTTTCAGAGGCACAGGGTGAATTGGACGCTCGTCTTATTGCTGGGCCATTCGCGTCTGCTGGGCAGCTAGCTGACTTTTGCCGATCGGTGCGATTGCAGCTGACACTTGATTGCAAGCAGACGAAATATCAGGGCGATCCCATCAAGCTTGGACAATAGGTTTGGAACCCACTCAAGCTGGCAAGCTGTCTGAACGAACAACGGCTCTCGTTGTTATGGCAATTATGCCTCTGTTTTTCTCATCAAATATTATATTTGGCCGCGCAGCTGTTGAATCTGTCGAGCCCTTTACGTTGGCTTTTCTGCGCTGGTTTTTAACGGCCATGATTTTATATCCAATCGTGCGTTCTGAACTCAAAGGCAAACAACAGTCCATAATATCGCTCAGATGGCCGTTGGTCGTGATGGGCTTGTGTGGAATGTGGGTCTGTGGCGCCTTGGTGTATTTGGCTTTGAAATACACCAGCGCCACCAACGGCACATTGATCTACACATCTTCGCCTGTGCTGATTATTTTAATCGAGTTTTTCGCAAAAGGCCGAAAAGTTCGGCTGAGAGAAGGATTGGGCATCACACTGGCATTTGTGGGCGTTGTGGTGATTGTTGCGAAAGGTGTGATGTCCAATTTGACCACTATGAAATTCAACTATGGCGACATCATCTTTGTGGTTTGCGCAATAACTTGGGCCATTTATTCAGTGGGTCTAAAATCTGAACGTTTTCAGCACTTCTCAACTCTTGGACTGTTTTTTCTTATCGCAGCAACAGGTGCACTATTGCTCTTGCCTTTTGCGGCTTTTGAAATTGTCTATCTCAATGAATTCCCAACCAGCACGGCGGCTTGGGGCAATATCGCGGGCATAGTCGCCATTGCTTCTCTTCTGGCGTTTTCAGCGTTTCAGTTTGGCGTGAAAGTTTTGGGGCCTTCGCTGGCAGGAATATTCTTGTATCTGCTGCCCATATACGGTGTTTCGCTCGCGATTTTGTTTTTGGGAGAAACGTTGGCCACCTATCATGTTTGGGGCGTGATATTGGTGCTGGGTGGCGTTGTTTTGGCCACCCTGCCCGCAAAATTGATGCAAAGGCGCTAGCCGAAATTTGCCAATGTTGGAAACAACTCCAGCAAATAAAAGCCAAGTGATTTCATCCAGCCAGACATGAAGGCAATACCTGTGAGCACCAACAGTGCACCCATGACTTTCTCCACAGTTCCCAAGTGACGCTTAAAGCGACTGAGGAAGTTCATAAATGGACCGGCAAAGAATGCAGCGAGTATAAAGGGCACACCCAAACCAAGAGAGTAAAGCCCAAGCATAAATGCACCTTCTCCGGCTGTCTCTCTGCTGCTTGCCACGCCCAAGATCACACCGAGAATTGGGCCAATGCAGGGTGTCCAGCCAAAGGCGAAGGCCAGGCCCATAACGTAAGAACCCGTAGTTCCAGCGCTGCGCACAACACTGTCACTCACCTGAAAACGCGCTTCACGATACATCCACCCGAATTTGAACAGACCTAGAAAGTGACAACCCATCAAAATGATCACAATGCCCGCAACCACGGCCAGTTGATCTTGGTATTGGCGAATGAGGTATGAAAAACTTGAAGCGCCTGCCCCCAGTGCCACAAAAACAGTGGTAAAGCCGAGCACAAAGCAAACGGCGTTGATAAGTGCTTTTCGCCGGATTCTGCTCTGATCAGCGGCTGATTCTTCATTTCCGATGACTTCATCGAGCGACACACCTGCAAGATAGGTCAAATAAGGCGGCACCAATGGAAGCACGCAAGGGGAAATAAACGACAACATTCCAGCTAGAATAATTGCGTAAAGTGTAAGGTCGCCGCTCATGGGTGCTTTCGATCCGTTTTTCGGTGAAATCTGTATAGCGATGCCACCTATTGTTGAACAATCACCCCCAGTCAAATTGCTGTCATGAATAATTTTGTCGCAACCTGTAAAAAATTTACCTCAAAGCGCTATCATGTGTTGACGCTTGGAACAGGTTTGCCTATTGAGCGTCCATCCGGAGACGATCCGTTTCGGGAGCCCGTAGCTCAGTTGGTAGAGCGCCTCACTTTTAATGAGGATGTCCACGGTTCGAATCCGTGCGGGCTCACCATTTCCCCTAAATTTTCGGAACGAGTGAGCGTTTAGAGGAACGTTGTATGAGCGAACGCGATCAGACATCTGATGATTTCAAATTCAAAGTAAATGCTACTGACGGTTTGGCACGACGCGGCGCCATTTCTCTGCCACGTGGCACAATACGTACGCCGGCATATATGCCTGTTGGCACTGCCGGCACCGTTAAAGCCATGTATATGGATCAGGTGCGTGATCTTGGCGCAGATATTATTCTTGGCAACACCTATCACCTCATGCTGCGCCCTGGCGCTGAACGTGTGGCAAAGCAAGGTGGACTGCATGAGTTTGCCCGCTGGCCGCATCCGATCCTCACCGATTCTGGCGGGTTTCAAGTTATGTCGCTGTCTGCACTTCGCAAGTTGAATGAGCACAGCGTCACGTTTAAGTCGCACATTGATGGTCAGAAATTTGAGCTTACGCCAGAGCGTTCTATCGAGATTCAGGCTTTGCTGGACAGTGATATTCAAATGCAGTTGGACGAGTGCATTGCCCTGCCCGCTGAAGAAAAAGAAATTGAGCGCGCTATGGAATTGTCACTGCGCTGGGCGGAGCGCTCTCACAAAGCCTTTTTGAGCCAAAGCGATCACAATGCGCGGGCCATGTTTGGTATTGTGCAGGGTGGTGACAGTGAACGTTTGCGGTTGAAATCGGCTCAGGCCCTCAAAGCGATGGACTTTAAGGGCTATTCTATCGGTGGTCTTGCAGTTGGAGAGCCACAAGAAACGATGCTGCGTATGTTGGACATCACCTGCCCCGAATTGCCGCAAGAAAAGCCTCGTTACCTCATGGGTGTCGGGACGCCTGATGATCTGCTGAAATCCATCGCCCGCGGTGTTGATATGTTTGATTGTGTCATGCCCACCCGTGCGGGCCGTCATGCAACAGCATATACCCGTTTTGGCAAAATCAATTTAAAAAATGCCCGTCATGCGGATGATCACAGGCCGCTTGATCCCGAGAGTAGTTGTCCAGCAGCGCGCGATTACAGTCGCGCTTACCTTCATCACCTCATCAAAGCCAATGAAGCCTTGGGCGGCATGTTGCTGACATGGAACAATCTTTCTTACTACCAAGACCTCATGCAGGGCGCGCGCGATGCAATTGAAGCGAAGCGCTACGCGGAGTACATGGCTGAGACGCAGGAAGCCTGGGAGCGTGGAGACATTCCCGCACTGTAAGCATTAAGTCGATTGGGCATTGCCTTCACGCATTTGAACGCCGTGAATGCGCCACACACCGTCTGAACCCTTCTTCATTGTGTAGAGCGCTGACCAGTTTTTGCCGAATGGGCCAATGATATTCACTTCTTGGTAGAGAGTGTCGTTCTGCATTCCACTTCGGCCAAAATCCCAATTGCGTGCCTTGTAGATGGCACCGTAACCATTTTTCACCATTCCGATGAATCTGTCGGTTGAACCGAAGATTTTCTGCAGGCTTGGGGCTGCATGGCTAAAGGCTTTGGCATGATCCTGTGCACGAAAAGCTGAAATCTGACTGTCGATCACCGCTTGTGCACCCGATCGAAGCTCTAGCGGTGCTTCTGTAGATTGTGCAAATGCCGAAAAACACATGAACAAAGTTGTAAGGAGAGTGGCAGCAGTTTTTGAAACGAACGTCATGATCATTGATTCCTCGTTGCTTAGGCTATGAGCTTTGCATGTGATCAAGCTACGCACAAATGCGACGTTTGGTTTCACCCTGCGGAGTGTCTTGCCGGAAACAGAAGCGAGGAATCGCCATAAGAATAGAACCGATAGTCAGATTGAATGGCGTGCTGATATGCACTTTTCATGGTTTCAAAGCCCGCAAATGCGCTGACCAACATGAATAATGTGGAACGCGGCAGGTGAAAATTGGTCATTAAAACGTCTGTCGCTTTAAACTTGTAACCCGGGGTGATGAAAATGTCGGTTGCGCCTGACCAAGGTTCGAAAACGCCGTCTTTTGATACTGAACTTTCCAAAAGACGCAGTGACGTTGTGCCAACACAGACAATTCTACCGCCATTTTTCCGCACTGCATTGAGCTCATTTGCCACTTGTTGCGTGACTGTCCCGATTTCCGCATGCATCACATGATCTTCAGTGTCGTCTACCTTCACAGGCAAAAATGTCCCTGCTCCCACGTGTAACGTGACGAAATGACGGGAAATGCCAGCGTCATCAAGTGACTGAAAAATCTTGTCCGTGAAATGCAAACCTGCCGTTGGTGCGGCTACAGCGCCAGCTTCGCGGGCGTAGATTGTTTGGTAATCTTTCTCATCGTGAATGTCATCTGCGCGCTTGGATGCAATATAGGGAGGCAGTGGAATGTGGCCGTATTCAACCAATGCAAGGTCCAAATTCGCACCCGATCGATTGAATTTAAACTCAACTTCACTGCCGTTTTTCGACAAAACCTCGGCCGAAAAATCCTGCGATCCAAATTCCACAGATTCCCCGACCGCGAGTTTTTTTGCGCCGCGTACAAAGGCTTTCCATGAATTTTGCGACGTGCGCATGTGCAGAGTTACACCGACTTTTGCTCCTGTCTCGCCGCGCCGTCTCACTCCGTCCAATTGTGCTGGAATAACCTTGGTGTCGTTGAACACCAATGTATCGCCCTCTTTTAAAAATTCGGCGAGAGACCTGACACCACTGTCCTGTAAACTTCCATCATCTTGGTGGTTCACTACGAGAAGTTTAGCCGTGTCTCTGGGATCAGCGGGGCGCAGTGCGATGTTGCTTTCAGGAAGTTGAAAGTCGAAATCATCCACGCGCATGAGGTTTTGTCCTATCAATCGTAAAAATGGCGGAGCAATGCCCCGCCATTTAAAAATATCGCGAAAAGAACTGCAGATTATAGGTCTGCAGCGACTTTCATTGTGTTGATTTGGTCTGGATTGCGAACAGGTTCGCCGCGTGCGAACTGATCTACATTGTCCATGCCTTCAATAACCCGACCCCAAACTGTATACTGGCGATCCAAGAAGCCCACATCGCCGAAGCAGATGAAGAATTGCGAGTTCGCGCTGTCAGGGCTTTGTGAGCGTGCCATGGAGCAAATGCCGCGCACATGCGGTTCGTCGTTGAATTCCGCTTTCAAGTTTGGTTTGTCCGAACCGCCCGTACCAGTGCCAGTTGGATCACCGCCCTGCGCCATGAAATCGTCGATCACACGGTGAAACACAACACCATCATAAAAGCCTTCACGGGCCAATTCTTTGATGTGCTTAACGTGATTGGGTGCCAAATCTGGCAGGCATTCGATCACAACTTCGCCTTTCGACGTGTCTAGAACGAGCGTGTTTTCTGGGTCTTTATAGTCTGCCACGGGAAATTCCTTCGGATAGATTGAGTATCAGTATTTGTCTGCTGTGCGCATCTTTACAATAGTGTCAGGACTTTCGACAGAGCCATTGAGTGCTGGTGCACCCTTTTTGATGCTGTCCACATATTCCATACCCGCAGTTACCTTGCCGAAAACGGTGTATTGGCCATTCAAATGGGGTGCCGGGGCAAACATGATGAAGAATTGAGAGTTTGCGCTGTTTGGATTTTGTGAGCGGGCCATTCCAAGAACACCACGATCAAACGAAACATCTGAAAACTCTGCCTTCAAATCGGGTTCTTGCGATCCACCCGTTCCGTTGCCCAACGGGTCACCTGTTTGCGCCATGAAACCTTCAATCACGCGGTGGAATTTCAAACCGTCATAAAAACCCTTATTGGCCAGCGAAGTGATGCGTTTCACATGGTTTGGTGCAACTTTGGGCATCAATTCAATTTTGACTTGGCCATTTTTTGTATCAAGCAGCAATGTGTTGGCTTTGTCTGCAGCATAAGAAACGCCAGCAATGCACATGGCCAGTGACGTGGCCGCAATCAGTTTTAGAGTTTTCATGAATGTTCCAACTTTAACGAGTGTAAGAAGTTAGCTGTTTTTGAGCTTCAAAGCTTCAACGACAGCATCTGGTACAAAAGACGACACATCGCCCTTCATAGAAGCGATTTGGCGAACCAATGTGGCAGTAATCGGACGGGTTTCAGGGCTGGATGGCAAAAACACAGTTTGCACGTCTGCAGCCATTGCGCCATTCATGCCCGCCATTTGCATTTCGTAGTCGAGATCTGTGCCATCGCGCAGGCCGCGCAACAATATTGTGGCACCCGCTTCGCGTGCCGCATCAACGACAAGGTTTTTGAAAGAAATAACAGAAATGCGATGTGCCAGCTCACTTGGCACCACTTTCCCAATCAAGTCCTTGCGTTCTTCGAAGGTAAACATGCCAGCCTTGGAACTGTGCAGCCCAATTGCGATGATAATTTCATCTGCGACTGCAAGACCTTGCAGCAAAATGTCCAAATGACCATTGGTGAACGGGTCAAAGGAACCCGGGTAGAGTGCGATCTTTTTCATAGTCACCAGTTAGGTGGTTCTTAGGTTTTTGGCAATGTTTGGTTTTGACTTCAGTTTCGCGACAAAGCCAACCAGAGCCCGCCTACCACCATAAAGGATCCACCAGCGAGTTCTACACTTCGAACGTTTTTTTGGGTCAACAGTGAACCTGCTTTGCCCGCGGCGATCGCATACAGACTGTCCAAAATGGTCGCCAATGCCATGAACACCAGACCCAAAATCATTGTTTGATAAGCGGTGTTTCCATCCGTTGTGATGAATTGGGGGAGGAACGCGCCAAAGAAGATAAGAATTTTGGGGTTGGACAATATGACGAGGAAGCCTTGCCAGAAGTAAGAGCCGTCGCCGCTAGATGCGCTTGCTGAAGCCTCCAAACGCCCATTAGAGCGCAACAATTGCAAGCCCAACCAAATCAAATAGGCAGCACCCGCCAAGCGCAACCAGTCGAAAAACCAAGCAAGAGTTGATGTGATAGCTTCCAGCCCCAGAGCCAATATACCCAGCAAGATGACCAGGCCGACTTGGGTTCCGGCAATATTCATCAATCCGGCCCGTGTTCCGTGTTTGAGGCTGTTGGCAATGATAACTGTAACAGTGGGCCCAGGCACCACCAAAATGGCGATGCTGGCGAGGATGAAAGTCAGCAATGACGTTTGATCAAACATTGTTCAACTCTGTTGATTGGATATGTGCGTGAAAGCACTGCAACTTGGAATTGGGCACACTAAATAAAGCTCAATGCAAGGGAACTTTTGTTTTTGTCACGAGTTTCTACCATGAAGAAAGGACACAATTGTTATGACCATCACGATTTTCGCATTGACTATGGCAGCATCTCTCATGGCTGCAGCATTGATAAGTGTACGCAACTCCCAACCAACGGCAAAGCAGATGAATGATCACTACCCTTACCAAAACTGGAAATAGTGTCCGTTAAGAGCGCTTACTCTTCGCGTCCAGCTTCGTTGGATGCTGCGGCTTCGTCGCCGCTTTCGGGAACGCTCGCTTCTGCGACCTCTGCTTCTTCCACGTCATCATCGTGTTCATCTGTTTCACTGATACGTTCAACCGAAACAACGGATTCGTCATCCGCTGTTCTAAAGACGCGAACACCCTTACTGGCTCGGCTTGCAAATCTGATGTTGTCCACTGGCACCCGTATCAATTGACCCGCATTTGACACCAGCATGATCTGGTCGCTGTCTTCCACCGGAAAGGCTGCAACCAACTGACCAATTTCTTTCTTCTTGGTCTGATCTGTGGCCTTCAAGCCCTTGCCACCACGTCCGGATACTCTGAAATCATAACTTGAAGAACGCTTACCAAACCCTTGATCTGTCAGTGTTAAAATAAACTCTTCTGCCTCGGACATTGCGACATAACGGTCATCGTTCAGTTCTGTTGTCTCTGATGCCTCGTCATCGTCATTGACTGCGTCCAAATCGGCATCTTCTTCACCTTCACCGGCCATGGCACGACGTTCGGCAGCGGCGCGTTTTAGATAGGCTGTGCGTTCTGCAGGCGTTGCTTCAAAGCCGCTCATGATGGCCATGGAGATCACAGAATCGTCCTTGCCCATTTTGATGCCGCGGACACCAACAGAATTTCGGCTTGAAAAGACGCGAACGTCTTCAACACGGAAACGAATTGTTTGCCCCGCCGAACTGGTCAAGAGAACATCATCGGTGCTGGAACAGGTTTCTACGCCAACAATACCATCATCATCTTCCAGTTTCATGGCGATTTTGCCATTTCTGTTCACCTGAACAAAATCTGACAATTTGTTGCGACGCACAGTACCTTTTTGCGTAGCGAACATGACGTCCAATGTGTCCCAGGAATCTTCATCCTCTGGCAATGGCATGATGGTCGTGATCGTTTCCCCCTGCTCCAATGGCAGAAGGTTGATCAGCGCCTTCCCGCGCGCCTGTGGAGCTGCGAGTGGCAATTTCCACACTTTCAGCTTGTAGGCGATGCCGCGCGAGGAAAAGAACACCACGGGCGTGTGTGTGTTGACCACAAACAGACGCGTGACGAAATCTTCGTCTTTGGTGCTCATGCCAGAACGGCCTTTGCCACCACGACGCTGTGCACGGTACGTCGCCAACGGTACACGTTTGATATAGCCGCCGTGGCTCACGGTCACGACCATGTCTTCACGTGCAATCAGGTCTTCATCGTCGTGTTCGTAGCCACCATCCAGAATTTCCGTGCGGCGTGGCGTGGCGAACTCGTCGCGAACTTCAATCATTTCCGCTTTGACGATTTCGTACACACGGGCGCGGGAAGACAGTATGTCGAGATAGTCTTTGATCTCTTCGCCAATGGCATTCAATTCATCAGCTATTTCGTCTCGGCCAAGCGCAGTAAGACGCTGTAGACGCAGATCAAGAATTGCCCGCGCTTGTTCTTCTGACAGATTGTATGTGCCATCATCATTTACGCGGTGACGTGGATCATCGATCAAAGCGATCAACGGTGCCACATCTTTTGCTGGCCAACGGCGCTCCATAAGACCGGCACGGGCGGTTGCCGGGTCTGGCGCAGAGCGAATGAGCGCGATGATTTCATCAATATTGGCAACAGCAATCGCCAAACCAACCAAAACATGCGCACGGGTGCGGGCTTTGTTGAGCAAGAATTTGGTGCGGCGGGTGACGACCTCTTCGCGGAAGCTTACAAAGGCGCGCAAAAGGTCGAACAGGTTCATTTGTTCCGGCTTACCACCATTCAGGGCAACAATGTTGCAGCCGAATGAGGTTTGCAGCGGTGTATACCGATACAGCTGATTGAGAACCACATCAGCCACTGCATCGCGACGCAGTTCAACAACCACGCGATAGCCTTGACGGTCACTCTCGTCGCGGATGTCTGTGATGCCTTCCACGCGCTTGTCTCGCACGAGTTCAGCGATCTTCTCCACCATGGAAGCTTTGTTGACCTGATAAGGGATCTCTGTGACCACAATGGCCTCACGATCACCTTTGAACTTTTCAATATCGACCTTGCCGCGCATCATCACGGAGCCGCGACCCGTCTCATAGGCTGAACGAATACCGCCGCGCCCGAGAATTTTGCCACCAGTGGGAAAATCTGGCCCTGGAACGATTTCGAGCAATTCATCCAGATTGATGGAAGGGTTGTCGATAATTGCCAGACAAGCGTCGATCACCTCACCCAAATTGTGGGGTGGGATGTTGGTGGCCATGCCAACAGCAATGCCGCCTGCCCCGTTGACCAACAGGTTTGGATAGCGCGCAGGCAAAACCATGGGCTCGCGCTCGCGACCATCATAGTTCGCTTGAAAATCGACTGTTTCTTTGTCGATATCCGCCAAAAGCGTATTGGCAACCTTTTCAAGCTTACACTCTGTGTAGCGCATAGCCGCGGGTTTATCGCCATCGATTGAGCCGAAATTACCTTGGCCATCGACCAATGGCACCCGCATGGCAAAATCCTGTGCCATGCGCACAAGCGCGTCATAAATGGATGCATCGCCATGAGGGTGAAATTTCCCCATAACTTCACCAATCACACCAGCGGATTTACGATAGCCTTTGGAACTGTCCAGCCCCATTTCGTGCATGGCGTATAGGATGCGACGGTGAACCGGTTTCAATCCGTCACGCACGTCTGGCAACGCACGACTGACAATTACGCTCATCGCATAGTCGAGATACGACTTCTGCATTTCCGAAACGATAGAAATTGTTTCGTGTTGTTCAGGAGCTGGAACTATATCCGATCCACCAGAAACCCCATCGCCATCGCCACCATTTGCAGCAGATACCGCATCAGCGTCGGATGAATTTACAGTTTCGTTTTCGTCGTTTGGATGTTCGTCGTCAGCCACAGAAAGCGCCTTGCAAAGAGATGATGGGAATCACTCCCCAACGGTCGCTGTAAGTCTATAGGAAATGGACATTTTTCTCAAATCGACGTCAACTTATGAACGGATAATTATTGTTTAATTACAATACACTATGTTGAAGTTCAAAAACCTCTATCAGTTGCTGTTCCACATCTGACTAAAAGTAAGGTTTTTAGCGGTTAACAAGCCCCCGCCGAACCTTGTTGCGCACCGATTCACGCCTATGCTTAGGCAACAGTTCGTAGGAGGAGGTGACGATTATGATTACGGTGGATGCACTGTTAAACGCTTTTGCGACGTTCTTTGTCACCATTGATCCACCTGGACAATTGGCCATCTTCATCGGTCTCACAGCGGGCATGACAAGCGCGGAACGTCGCCAAGTGGCCTTGCGCGGCACTTTGCTTGGCATCGGCATACTGCTGGCATTCATGATGGTTGGCGGGGCTTTGCTCAGTGCGCTTGGTATTTCTATGCCAGCTTTCCGTGTCGCAGGCGGGTTGCTGTTGTTCTATACCGCATTTGAGATGGTGTTTGAAAAGCGCGTGGAGCGCAAAGGCGAAGCCGCAGAGCGGATTGTGTCCAAGAAGGAATTGCAATCCATCGCCGTGTTTCCTTTGGCCATTCCGTTGATTGCGGGCCCTGGAGCAATCTCCGCTTCGATTTTGTTGGCAGAAGACTTTCTATGGCCGCTGGATCGGTTTGTGCTGATCGGTATTTTGCTGTTGGTCGGGCTGATTTTGTATCTTGGTCTGATATTGGCCGACAAATTGAACAAATATATCGGTGAGACGAGCCAGATTGTTCTGACCCGCCTGCTCGGCATCTTATTGGCAGCTCTCTCGATCCAATTTGTGGCCGATGGTGTTTTGGCGCTGGCCGCGACGTCTTAGTCGAGCTTCACCTTCATTTCTTTACCGCCAAGCCCATGTTTGCTGTCTCCGGCACGTATAATGACCTCCGTTGTGCCGTCGGGCACTTTTACGCCGCTCTTGGAGCGTGTGAAGGGTTGTTCATTGTCGTGAGGATGCGCCAAAACACGCGTGGCCAGAACTTTGCCATCCAGCGTCACGACTTCCCATTTGTCAGCATAATGCTCCCAACCAGCGTCAGCATGTTCAACCGTGACGCTGAAATTGTAAGTTCCGTTGCCTGATTTTGTGACTTTGACACCCAAGACATCGGCTTCACCTGCAAATGAAGGTTGAAGGGTTGCCATAAGTGCGGCGACAGCGATTGAGAATTTCAGCATAGGGACCTCGTTTCGAGAATAATGACGTGAAAGTTGAAATTTTTCACCAAAGAATGCATAGCACGGTGTTTGTGATTATTCATTTCAAAGACAGGTGATCAATGGCTTCGGGGTCAAAAAAGGTAATTTATGCGGCGATGATCGGCAATGGACTGATCGCAGTCGCGAAATTCGTTGGTGCCTTTATCACAGGCTCTTCTGCCATGTTGTCGGAAGGCATTCACTCCGTTGTTGATACGGGCAACCAAGGTTTGTTGCTGTACGGAATGGCGCGTTCAACCCGCCCAGCCGATGACAAACATCCTTTTGGCTATGCAAGTGAGATCTATTTCTGGGCCTTTATTGTTGCGATCCTGATTTTTTCCATCGGTTCGGGCATTTCATTGTATCACGGCATTGAAAAAGTCTTACATCCCCATCCTATTGAAGACCCGACCATCAACTATATCATCTTGTCTTTGGCGATGGTTTTTGAAGGTGTTGCTTGGTGGGTGGCGTTTAAAGAGTTTTCCACCACCAAAGGCAAAAAGAGCCTGTTTCAGGCCGTGAAAGAATCGAAAGATCCAACCGTGTTCACGGTTCTGTTCGAAGACACCGCAGCCATGTTAGGTCTCATCGTAGCCTTGATTGGCATTTGGATCGCCGTGACGTTTGATATGCCTGTGTTTGATGGTGCCGCTTCCATTCTGATCGGAATCATCCTGGCTGGCACAGCCATCGTGCTGGCACTCGAAACCAAGGGTTTGTTGATCGGCGAAGCAGCAGCACCGGAAGTCGTGGCCGAGATTACAGCTCTTATCAACGCCCAACCTGCCATTGTAGAAATGAATGAAATTCGCACCCTTCACCGCGGGCCTAACGATGTCTTGTTGGCGCTTTCAGTGGACTATGAAGATGAAATCCTTGCCGGTGTTGTGGAAAAAACCAACACAGATTTGGAATTCGCGATCAAAGAACGCTTTCCATCCGTGAAACGTTTGTTCATTGAGGTTCAAAGTGCTCAGCATCATGCGGAAGAATTGGCGCGTGCTGCAGAACTGCGTGAAAAAGAGAGTAAAGCTTAGACTGTATTTTTACTCAGCAAGCGGGTGGCCTTTTGCAAACTGCACGAGGTCCCATTTCGTTCCATACAGGTCTTCGAACACAGCCACAGTTCCGTAGTCCATTTTCTTTGGATCGCGGACAAAGGTGATTCCCTTCTCCAATAAGTCCGCGTAATCGCGGTCAAAATCGTCTGTGCTCAAGAATAGAAATACTCTGCCTCCAGCTTGATCACCAATGAAACGGTTTTGCTCAGGCTTGGACGCTTTGGCCAGCAGGAGTGTTGTGCCCTGCCCGCCTTTGGGTCGCACAACCACCCAGCGCTTGTCTTGTTCGGGTTGATACGTGTCTTCGACCAAATCGAAGTTCAATTTGTTGCAATAAAAATCAATGGCTTCATCATAGTCGCGCACGACCAAGGCGATGTGTGCGATTGATTGTTTCATGAAGCTGCTGCATTCATGCCCATTTGCCAGAAGTCAGCTTCAAGACGGGTGGCCGCACCGAAAAGTGTCTTTAAACGCGGATAACGCGCTTCCGTCATCATTTCTGAGGCCAATGTATCGAGATTTTCAATCGTGGCCTTGGTGAGTTCCTGATAGTCTGCGGAAGCGTATTCATTGATCCATTCTGAATATGGATTGTTGTCACCTGCTTTTCCGGCCAGTGCAGCGCCAATTTCTCCATAGCCAATCATGCAAGGTGCTAAGGCGACATAAAGGTCAAGCAGGTCGCCTGCATTGCCCGCATCCAATACGAACCGCGTATAGGCAACGGTTTCACCTTTTTCTGGCGTGGCTTCCAAATGCTCTGCAGTCAGCCCCCACTTCGAACAAAGACGAATGTGAAGGTCCATTTCCACATCAAGAATGGCCTTTAGACCTTCAAGAGCGCCACGCATTTCTTGCAGTGAGCGCCCCTTGTAAATGGCCAATGCATAGGCACGGGCGAATTGGATGAGGAAGAGGTAGTCCTGAACCAAGTAATCCTTGAACGCAGCTTCCGGAAGACTTCCGTCTCCCATGCCGCGCACAAAGTCATGATCGACATAAGTCTGCCAGTCGTGTTGGCAGTCCGACTTCAGTCTCTGGAACAGGCTCATGGCTTTGTCATTCCTGATCCGGGCTTAGAACGGGATTTCGTCGTCCATGTCGCCGCCACCACCGCCGGATGGGAAGCCGCCGCCTCCGCCGCCAGATGGGCCGCCAATCTGTCCGCCACCGCCATAGTCTCCGCCACCGCCCATTTGGCCGCCACCATATCCACCGCCAGCGCCACCATCATTGGAGTTGCGGCCGCCAAGCATGGTCAATACGCCAGTGTACGGCTGCAGAACAACTTCCGTCGTGTAACGGTCCTTGCCTTCATTGTCTTGCCATTTGCGCGTTTGAAGATTTCCTTCGATGTAAACAGTTGTGCCCTTTTTGACATACTGTTCAATCACTTTGTTTAAACCGTCGTTGAAACACACGACGCGATGCCATTCTGTTTTCTCACGACGTTCGCCGGAGTTTTTGTCACGCCATGTTTCGCTGGTCGCAATCGACATGTTTGCAATGGCCTTGCCATCTTGTGTGCGGCGAATTTCTGGATCGGCACCAAGATTACCCACCAAAATGACTTTGTTTACACTGCCTGCCATGTGTCTCTCCTTACAGCCTGCTGTTCAGGCCGAAAACATTTTGTTCTTCATAGAACCGCTGACGATTGTTGTGCAGTGTTTGATGCACAGTTTTAAGGTTATCACCAGTTGTTTTCCATTATCATGTTCATGTATTGTTCTATTTCAAATCAGTCTCCATTGCAAGTTTGCGACAACTCGCGCGTGAATGAATGAAAAGATTGCGAAATTGCCTCTGGACACGCAATTGTTGATCGACACATATGGCGCAGTCAGATTGCCCATCCGCTTTATTTGGAAAGCCAAACTCTATGGCCGCTAAAACGAAAAAACGTCCCGATGACAAATTGATTTCGGTTCGTGGTGCCCGTGAACACAATTTGAAGAACGTGGACATTGATTTGCCACGGGACAGCCTGATTGTGATGACTGGTCTTTCCGGTTCCGGCAAATCCTCATTGGCGTTCGATACGATCTATGCTGAAGGTCAGCGACGTTATGTGGAATCTCTGTCGGCCTATGCGCGGCAGTTTTTGGAAATGATGCAAAAACCGGATGTAGACCAGATTGATGGTCTGTCTCCTGCCATTTCGATTGAACAGAAAACCACGTCTAAAAACCCACGCTCCACCGTTGGCACGGTTACTGAAATTTACGACTATATGCGCCTACTGTTTGCGCGTGTGGGCGTGCCCTACTCTCCTGCAACCGGACTGCCGATTGAAAGTCAAACGGTCAGCCAAATGGTGGATCGGGTGATGGAACTGGAAGACGGTGCGCGCCTCTACCTCTTGGCCCCGATTGTTCAGGGCAGAAAAGGTGAATACCGCAAAGAATTCGCAGAACTCATGAAAAAGGGTTTTCAGCGCGTCAAAGTGGATGGCGAGTTTTATGAAATTGCCGACGTTCCCGCTTTGGATAAGAAGTTCAAACATGACATTGATGTTGTGGTGGATCGCATTGTTGTGCGCGACGATGTGGGAACACGTCTGGCGGACTCCATCGAAACCGCATTGCGTCTCACCGACGGAATGGCCATCGCCGAATTGGCGGACAAACCGTTGCCGGAAAGTGAAACAGCGGCTGGTGGTTCCAAGAACAAGTCAAAGAATGAAACCCACGAACGCCTCATCTTTTCGGAGAAGTTTGCGTGTCCCGTATCGGGCTTCACGATTCCTGAAATTGAGCCGCGTTTGTTTTCGTTCAACAATCCATTTGGGGCTTGTCCATCTTGCGATGGTCTGGGAACGCAACAGAAGATTGATGAAAATCTGGTCGTGCCAGATGTGAGCTTGGCTTTGAACAAAGGAGCAATTGTTCCGTGGTCGAAGTCCAGCAATCCATCACCATATTATGCGCAGACGTTGGAGGCTTTGGGCAAAGTCTACAAGTTCAAGATTTCCAACAAATGGGAAGATTTGTCCTCAGATGCTCAGACAGCGGTTTTGTTCGGCACGGGCAAGAAGTCAATCAAGTTTGTCTATGACGACGGTTTGCGCAAATACGAGACGGAAAAGCCGTTTGAAGGGGTGATTGGCAATCTGGAACGCCGTTGGCGCGAAACCGACAGTTCTTGGATGCGGGAAGAGATTGAGAAATTTATGTCCCGCATGCCGTGCATGGCTTGTGAAGGGTATCGCTTAAAGCCAGAAGCCATGGCCGTGAAACTGGACAATATGCATGTGAGCCAGGTGGCAGAAATGTCTATCAAGCATGCCAATGTTTGGTTTGACGATTTGCCTGAGAAGCTAAATGACAAACAAAATGAAATCGCGGTTCGGATTTTGAAAGAAATTCGTGAGCGTCTGAAATTTCTAAATGATGTTGGGTTGGACTATCTGTCATTGTCTCGTAATTCGGGCACATTGTCTGGTGGCGAAAGTCAGCGCATTCGATTGGCGTCTCAAATTGGCTCTGGTTTGACAGGTGTTCTCTACGTATTGGATGAACCGTCTATTGGCCTGCACCAGCGCGACAATGCGCGATTGCTTGAAACACTGCGCCACCTTCGTGATCTGGGCAACACCGTCATTGTGGTGGAACATGATGAAGATGCCATTTTGACGGCTGACCATGTAGTGGACATTGGGCCAAAGGCTGGCATTCACGGCGGCGATATTGTTGCCCAAGGCACGCCTAAAGACATCATGAAGTCGAAAAAGTCTCTAACGGGGCAGTATTTGTCGGGCAAACTTGAGGTTGCGGTCCCTAAGGAACGTCGCAAGATCAACAGAACACGCAAGATCAAAGTGGTTGGCGCACGAGGCAACAACTTGAAGAGCGTCTCTGGCGAAATTCCATTGGGAACATTTACCGCCGTCACTGGTGTTTCAGGTGGTGGCAAATCCACCTTCCTGATCGAGACGCTCTACAAGGCTGCGTCGCGCCACATCAATAAATCACGGGCGATCCCTGCCCCGCATGATCGTATTGAAGGGTTGGAACATCTCGACAAGATAATTGATATTGACCAATCCCCTATTGGCAGAACGCCGCGTTCTAACCCGGCCACTTATACTGGGGCATTCACACCGATCCGGGAATGGTTTGCAGGCCTGCCTGAATCTAAGGTGCGGGGCTACAATCCAGGACGGTTCTCGTTCAACGTCAAGGGCGGACGTTGCGAAGCATGCCAAGGCGATGGTGTCATCAAAATCGAAATGCACTTTTTGCCAGATGTCTACGTCACCTGCGATGTTTGCGCTGGCAAACGCTACAACCGTGAAACGCTGGAAGTTCAGTTCAAAGGAAAATCAATCGCCGATGTTCTCGACATGACTGTTGAAGAAGGTTGTGAGTTCTTTTCAGCTGTACCCTCGGTGCGCGACAAAATGGAAACACTCAAGCGGGTTGGTCTTGATTATATCAAGATCGGACAACAAGCGACCACATTGTCTGGTGGTGAAGCGAAGCGGGTAAAACTCTCCAAAGAACTTTCCAAACGCGCCACGGGCCGAACTCTTTATATTTTGGATGAACCGACCACAGGTTTGCATTTCCATGATGTGGCGAAACTTCTGGATGTGCTGCACGAATTGGTCGACAGCGGAAACACTGTTGCTGTGATTGAGCACAATCTTGAGGTTATCAAAACCGCAGATTGGGTGCTGGATCTTGGCCCCGAGGGTGGAGATGGTGGCGGTGAAATGGTGGCTTGCGGCACGCCAGAAGACATTTCAAAAGAAAAACGCTCCCATACAGGGCATTTTTTGAAAGAACTTTTGGCGCGTCGCACATAAAAAGAAACTCCCTCGCCGGATTTTACTAACACTTTGATAGGGTTTGCCCCCGCATTTGCTGGGGTGTTGCAGCCGCGCGTCCATATATGTCTGAAACATGACGCAATATGCGCAAAACGCATGGCTCGGTTGCAACCTTTGCGCTCGTAAAATCTCACTGAAAATCTATTTGTTATTCAACGGAACCAAACACGGTTCAATGCATTTGATACGAAACGGTCAGCTAAAAAGTGCTGACAGCACTGAAAGGACTAGATGATGAGCATTCTTGGAAACATCCGGACTTGGAACCGCGTACGTCAAACACGCAACGAGCTTTATGGTTTGTCTAACCGTGAATTGAGCGACTTGGGTATTTCTCGTGGCGATATCCCATTCATTGCAAAGCGTGCAACACGCGGCAACTAATTCAGTTTAGCCGAACTTACCTCCTCCCAAGGTCGGCTGATCCGTTCAACTCTATCCTCCTCCCAAGAGTTGAACCCAAATAGAACGCCTGCTGGATCTCCTCCCCCGGCAGGCGTTTCTGATTCTAGATGTGGGTTTGGATTAAAAACAGTCGCTCTATTCGAAGCTGTCGCGCACTTTGCGCCATTCGGCATGTTTCATGACCTGTGCGGGCTGGCCATCATCTCCATACCAACTGTCGACTGTCCAGCGGGTGCCCGACGCATCTGTCATCACGGCAGACTTGTGCGGATATCGACCATCAAGAATAAAACCTCTCAAGGCATAGTGTTTTTTAGGCCTGTGAAATTTCAGAAGGCCCAGAGCCTGTAGGTGCTTGAGGTAAGCGGTTGTGTTGAGCGATTCATCTACACAATCCATCTGCCCGCGTTTTGAACTGTTCTTGATATAGGCTTTTCGAACGTCAGGGCGGTAGCGCAATTTGGCGCGTGCTTTGCGTTCCATCAATCCAATCGTCAGTGCGACAGCAGCACGTTCGCCCGCAGCGGTACCATCTGGGTTTGACATGGAAACTTTGAGATCGGTGTTGTCTGCATCAGTAAACGTAAATGTGTCGCTTATGACACATCCATACCCCGAACAGACTTTGATCACGTTGTTGGATGTTGCTTGGGCCGTAAATGGAACAACGCTGTGAGCGCTCATGAGAAGAGTTGCCGAGACAAGTGCTCTGATAGCCGCTTTCTTTGACATGTTGTTCCTAAAGATCACTGAGATGCACATCACCTATACACCAAACCTCGGCAGCACTGAACCGCAGTTGATCTGACTTTTTTGTCATTTTCCTCGGCAGGTCGTCTTGGTGCGACCTATTTCAAGTTGAAACCGCAGCAGGGTCGTTCTATGCGTTGCCCATGACAGATAAAAAAGCACATGTGGTTGGTGGTGGTCTTGCAGGATGCGAGGCTGCTTGGCAGTTGGCGAAACGTGGCGTAGCAGTGACCTTGCATGAAATGCGGCCTGTGCGTGAAACAGAAGCACACCAAACCGATGGTTTGGCTGAACTTGTGTGTTCAAATTCGTTCCGTTCTGATGATCACAATGCCAATGCTGTTGGGCTTTTGCACGAAGAAATGCGCCGTGCAGGTTCGATCATTTTAAAATGTGCTGACGCTCATAAAGTTCCGGCTGGAACGGCTTTGGCTGTTGACCGTGATGGTTTCTCACAAGCGGTCACTGATGCCATCGAAAACGAGGCTATGATTACCGTGAGCCGTGAAGAAGTCCACGGTTTGCCGGATGAAAGCTGGGGCCCGACAATTATTGCTACTGGCCCACTCACCGCCCCTGCTTTAGCCGCCGATATTGCAAAAGAAACGGGCGAAGAAGCTTTGTCCTTTTTTGATGCTATAGCTCCAATTGTGCATTTCGATTCCATCGATTTTGACAAAGCATGGTTTCAATCGCGCTACGACAAAGTCGGTCCAGGCGGAAACGGAAAAGACTACATCAATTGTCCTCTCGACAAAGAACAGTACGACGCTTTTATCGATGGGTTGATCGCTGGAGACCAAGCTGAATTCAAGCAATGGGAAAACGTGCCTTATTTTGACGGGTGTTTGCCAATTGAAGTGATGGCTGAACGCGGTCGTGAAACACTGCGGCATGGGCCGATGAAGCCCATGGGTCTGACCAATATTCACCAACCCGACATCAAGGCTTACGCGGTTGTTCAACTGCGTCAAGACAATGCTTTGGGTACCTTGTACAATATGGTCGGGTTCCAAACGAAATTGAAGTACGGCGCACAAGCCGAGATTTTCAGGACAATACCTGGGCTTGAAAACGCTGAATTTGCGCGTTTGGGCGGATTGCACCGCAACACATATCTTAATTCACCAAGCTTGTTGGATGAAACTCTGCGTTTGAAGTCTCGTAATGGTTTGCGTTTTGCAGGCCAAATAACAGGCTGCGAGGGTTATGTGGAATCGGCTGCCATTGGTTTGTTGACAGGCCGTTTCCTTGCTGAAGAACTCCACGGTGACAACCCGTCTGTTCCTCCTGAAACAACGGCGTTTGGTGCCCTGTTGAACCATATCACCAAGGGACACATCGCCTATGAAGAAGAAATGGGCAAAAAGTCGTTTCAACCGATGAATGTCAATTTTGGTTTGTTCCCACCCGTGAAAATTGAAAAGCCCGAGGGGCATTTGGGCAGATGGCGCGGCAAGGACAAAGGCGCAGCAAAAAAGCTCGCGGTTAGCAAACGCGCATTGGCCGATCTAGGAAATTGGCTCGATCGGGAACCGGGCTTGCAAGCGGCGGAATAACATCAACGGCTAGCCAACCAGACGATCTCCAAGAACATCAATTACACCCTGTTCATACATATAGTACCGGGCTGTTTTTTTGCCGAATTTTTCATAGTAGACGTTTGAAGATTCCGTCACGTTGTCTATTTCTTCCAACTTGTCGATGTCTTCGGCGAGATACCGACGAAGCCGGTTTACGATATCATTTGCCTGACGGCACATATCTGTTCGCACATCATCATCAAGATCAATCGCGAGATAACCCAATTGCTTCATGCGTTCAGCAACAGCCAAATGGTAATTGGCTTCTTCTGTCCATGAAAGTTCGTGCTGTGCTTTGGCTTTCCACGCATTGGTCAAGGGTCCGGGCTCCATGCCACGCAAGCGCCTTTGCCATTCTGCTACTGGCTTATCCATCATCAGCTCCAAGCTCACAAACACGTCAAACCAAAATTATGAATACAATTTGTTAAGAAATGACGAATTCTGATCGCGTCAGATAAGTCTATAATCCACGATACAAACGCCATTGTGCACGCAGAGATGATACTCTTTTTGCTGCAGAAAATGCGGACATCGGGTTCTTTTCCAAACGTTTCAAATACAGGTCTGCCAATGCGAGCGAACGCATGGCAGAAACGCCCGCAGGCTCTAGAGATTTGATCGCTGTCATGGCCTTCAACTCATGTTCGCGCGCAAGCGATGCCATGCCAAGAATTGCAGCTTTATGCTGTTCTTCTGGCTTTGCTAGAAAGGATTGTGCCGTTAGCCCAACCGATTGCAAAAGATCGGAAGGCACGTAAACTTGCCCCTTGTTTCGCAACAGCGGCATGTTCTCCAGAATTCCGATAATTCCCATGCAGCACCCTGCATGACCTGCAGCGTTGGCAAGTTCGGTGTTTTGTTCTGCGCCTTCAAATCGAGCAATGAGATTAAACAAGACCGAACGTGTTTCTCCACACCATCCCTCAAGCGTCGTGCGGTCCGGCATTGGGTCTTGATAGAGATCAAAAATATGAGCTTCGATTTTTGCCAAAAGAGCGGGGGCGACCACAGGTTCGTTTTCCAACAAAGTCAACAAAGGTCGCCCTACGGGATGGCCACCTGCTTCTTCATTGCGATCGCCTGACACAACCTCAGCCCACCACTGAAGACGGACTTCACTCGCCAAAGGATCGCCATGGCCCAAAGTGATATTTGTAATTTCCACATGAAAGGCATGGAGAACATTTGCTTTGCTGCGTGCGGCATCTGACAACAGCAGGTCACACAGATACATGTCTCGTGCGTTCTCGCGCACCAGATTGGAACAATAGTCCAGATCTTCTGTTGTGAATTGACCAGTTGTGGTCATTGCACCCTGCTCTCTAATTGACGGCCAACAGGACAGCAGCCACGGCGCGCCCTTCTGCCAGAAGAACGTTATATGTTCGCGCCGCAGCACCCGTGCTCATAGGGTCTGCACGCATGCCCCTTTTGGCCAATGCATCACGAAAAGATTTGCTCAGCGGTACCAAGTCATGTCCCGTTCCCACAAGAACGATTTCAACTCCATCCTCATCCAAAAGTCGTTTGAGCTTGGACTTGGTCACATCGGCAGGTTCGGTGCCTTCCCAACCGTAGATACCGCTGGGGAGGCACAATATACTTCCGCGATGGGACATTTCAGCAAACCTAAACCCCCCATTGCCATATGTGTCGACAGGCGGTCGCCCAGGAAAATGGGCTGGTTTTATTTCCAGACCAGCATCGATTGGCGGATTTGGTTCAGCCAATTATGCAAGTTCCTGAGATTCTTGCCCGCTGTATGGAGACGGATCATCACGATCCATCGCGCCCGGACGAAGGTTGAAGAGGATTAGAACCGGTGCTGCGATAAAGATCGACGAATATGTCCCGATCAAAACACCGAAGATCATGGCAAAAGTGAAACCGCTGAGCACTTCTCCGCCCAAGAAATAGAGCGCGAACAAGGCCAACAGCGTTGTCACAGATGTCATCACGGTCCGCGAGAGCGTTTCGTTGATCGACAAATCCAACAGGTCGTTGATCGGTTTCTTTTTATATTTCCGCAAGTTTTCCCTAATCCTGTCATACACGACCACGGTATCGTTCAGTGAATACCCCACAATGGTCAAAATGGCAGCGATGGATGAAAGCGAAAACTCCAGTTGCAACACAGCAAACATACCAATGGTCAAGATCACATCGTGGGCCGTTGCGATAACGGCACCCAGAGCGAACTGCCATTCAAACCGGAACCAGATATAGACCATGATGGCCAAGAGCGATGCGATAACAGCGATTGTGCCCGCCCTCGCCAACTCACCGGAAACGGTTGGCCCCACAACTTCCTGACGTCGGAATTCGTGATCATCATCCATAACTGATCGCACTTTGGCCAATGCACTTTGTTCGGCATTGTCACCGCCTTGCTGGCTTTCAATACGAATAAGAATTTCGTTTGGTTGGCCGAATTCCTGTACTTGAACATCACCCAAATTAAGATCCGACAAACGACTGCGAACATCAGCAATGTCGGCAATTTCAGTCTTCGACTGATACTCGACCAGCGTGCCGCCCTTGAAATCAATGCCGTAGTTCAAGTTGGCAATCACAAACATGGCCAAAGAGCCAACCAACAAAACGGCAGAGAACGGGAACGACAGCTTGCGATACACCATGAAGATGAGCTTCGTGCCATATGGAACCAATGTGAACAGACCTTTGGGAAGCTCTGTTGGACGCTTCCAACGCAACCAAACCGACACGACCAAACGGGTCAATGTGAATGCCGTAAAGACGGATGTCAGAATACCAATGGCCAATGTAACGGCGAAGCCTTTGATTGGTCCTGAACCAAGATAGAACAGAATGAATGCCGCAATCAGTGTGGTGATGTTGGCGTCCAAAATGGTGCCCATGGCTTGCTTAAAGCCGATATCAATGGCCTGAACCAAAGAACGGCCGTTGCGTCGTTCTTCACGAATACGCTCATAGATCAAAACGTTGGCATCCACTGCCATACCCATGGTCAAAACGATACCAGCAATACCGGGAAGCGTAAGCGTTGCGCCGATGAATGACAGCAACCCCATAATCAAAACCATATTCACGCTCAGTGCGATGGTCGCGATTATGCCCAGCAGACCGTAAGCCAAAAGCATGAACACGATCACCAAAATACCGGCAATGATTGATGCGTTTTGACCCGCTTCGATTGAATCTGCGCCCAGGCTGGAACCAACCGTGCGCTCTTCAACGAATGTGATGTCTGCTGGCAAAGCACCTGCGCGCATGAGAACCGAAAGGTCTGCTGCTGCCTGAGGGGTGAAATTACCTGAAATTTGGCCTGAACCGCCACAAATTGATGATTGGATCACAGGAGCGGAAATCGACACATCATCCAAGACAATTGCAAAGCGCTGGCCAATATTTTGGGTTGAATATTGGCAAAATATTCGGGCTGCTTTGTTGTTAAAGCGAAATGTAACCAGAGGCTCGTTTGTTTGCTGATCAAACCCCTGCTGCGCGTCGGCTAGGTCTTCGCCCTTAATTTTTACAGCAGTTCTCACAAGAATATGCGTTTCACCCGAATCCGCATCAGATGTTTCGATCAGTTTGAACCCCACGGGCGCGCGCGCGCCTTGCAGAACATCTGTTGCGCTGGCGGTCGAATTGACTTCATGGAAGTTCAATTTCGCAGTTGTGCCGATAACCTCTTTCAAGCGCTCAGGATCATCAAAGCCAGGCACCTGCACGATAACGCGATCATTGCCCTGACGCTGAATGATAGGTTCCGTTGTTCCCAGTTCATCCACACGACGGCGAATAACTTCAATGGACTGAGTGACAGCCGAACGAAGGCGCTCGGCAATCCCCTCGTCAGTCAAAGTATATTCCAAGACTGTTGGCGATGGTTGCGTTTCTTCAACTTCAACAATGCCCAATCCACCCAGAATGGAGTCAGATGCCACATAAGGTTCCATCAGCGAACGCAAACGGTTCTGGGCACCCGCAGCGTCTTCTGCCTTCAACAGGCGAAGCGTGACCTTGTTGTCCTGACCGCGAATGCCGCCATATCCAAGTGGGCCTTGATCGCGGTCACGCATCAAAGAACGCACATCATCGACCAATGTGGCCAGACGTTCTTTCTTGATGTCTTCCTCTTCGATTTTAACCTGAAGGTGCACACCGCCCTGCAAATCCAAACCCAAAGAGATCTGCTTTTTTGGCATCCAGTCTGGCAGTGCATCCAATGTGGATTGCGAAAACAGATTTGGCGCTGCCAAAAAGAAGCCGAACAAAACGACAAACAGAATTCCAATCATTTTCGATGTGGAGAAGTGCAACATTGGTTAGGCTTTCTGTTTGCTTGTTCTTTGAGGTTCTTTGATTTTGCTTACTTCGACTTTTTTGCAGGCTTTTCAGCTTTCTCAACTTTGGCTGGTTCGCCCTTAACGCGAACATCTGCCAACATCGAGCGTAGAATTTTCACTTTCGTGTCAGGTGCAATTTGCACTTCCACTTCATTTTCATCGATGACCTTTGTCACTTTGCCGACAATTCCACCGCCAGTAACAACGGTATCGCTGCGGCGAATGTTGCTCAACATGTCTTCGCGCTTTTTTTGTTGTTGGCGTTGGGGGCGAAGAACCAGAAACCACATGATGCCGCCAACCAGAATGAGCGGAAACAAGAGTTCTACAATGCCGCCACCTGCGCCACCGGCGGACTGTGCATATGCTGGTGTGATAAACATGGGATACCTCGAAATTTTGGTGCTGCAACGCCTTTGGTTGAAGCCAGCTAAAGTGTTCGCTGGAATATAGTGTTTGGCTCTGGCAATGCAACACAATGCCGCCATTTCAACGCCTTTGTTGGCGTTTCTTTTCAAAATGTTCGACCCGTGATACGGCCAACACACGACGACGCACGGAGACTGATGAAATGACGGGCCAATCAAACGACTCACTTGTTCAATTGAACACCAAAATGGATGCTTTGCTGGCATTGGTTGAACGTGCAGTTCCTGAAATTCCAATGGTGTCTGACCTGACCGCGGCAGATGCTTTTGTTTGGAGTACACAGAAGAACTGGTTGCAGCCGGTGAAGAAGGTCAATCGCGTTGAAATGGTGCTTTTGCAAGGCATCGATCGGGTCCGCGATATCTTGATCGACAACACCGAACGTTTTGCAAAAGGACTGCCCGCCAACAATGCGCTGCTTTGGGGCGCGCGGGGCATGGGAAAATCGTCTCTCGTGAAAGCGGCTCACGCCACAATTATCGGTGACGCAAAGCCAGGCGAAGCATCTTTAAAGCTGGTTGAGATTCACCGTGAAGATATCGACAGTCTGCCGGAATTGCTGACCCACATTCGCGATACAGATTATCGTTTCATTTTGTTCTGCGATGATTTGTCTTTCGATCACGATGACACAAGCTACAAAGCGCTCAAAGCTGCTCTTGATGGTGGTGTCGAGGGCCGCCCAGAAAACTGCGTGTTTTATGCCACGTCCAATCGCCGACACCTCATGCCTCGGGATATGATTGAAAACGAACGCTCAACTTCAATTTCTCCCAGTGAAGCTGTGGAAGAAAAGGTCTCTCTTTCTGATCGGTTTGGACTGTGGCTCGGGTTTCACAAATGCACGCAGGATGAATATCTTGCGATGATTGACGGTTATATCGCTCATTTCAAACTCGGTGTGGAGTTGGAAGATGTCCGAGCAGATGCATTGGAATGGTCTACCACGCGGGGAAGTCGTTCTGGGCGCGTGGCTTGGCAATTCGTAACTGAGCTGGCCGGACAGTTGAACAAACCTCTTAACGATTAACCTGAATCTGCGTCTCTTTGCCTGTTAACTACTATTTGGTTCAATTTTGATAGATGTTTGTACAGGCGGGCGGAGCCAACAGTCTTTGAGAGGCGGTGCAGATGAAACAGAAACAATCGAAATCTAGCGAAGTTGTAGCGAAAGCCATTGTTTTCGTTGTTGGAATTATCTTGGCCAGTATTGGCACAATTGCAGGCTATTACGGTCTGCAACTGGCAAACTCGACCGTTTATATGGAATATAAATGGCTTTGGGTCACCCTTTTGGCAGCCCTGTGTTTCTTTATGTTGCGCGGTGCGTGGCACACGGCTTTTTACAAGCCAGAATCCGCAGAAGAAAAGTTCTCGATTGGCGGTTCCAACCGAGGCTTTTAATTCTACACTTTCGTTTAGACCAAGCGTCCCTGCTCTTTTGCAGCGGCAATAAAGCTTGAAAACAGCGGATGCGGTTCAAACGGGCGGCTTTTCAATTCTGGGTGATATTGAACGCCAATAAACCACGGGTGCACATCTGTTGGATATTCAATGGTTTCCGGCAGCAATCCATCTGGGCTCATTCCTGAAAACACCAAACCAGCTGCTTCCAATCGGTCTTTATAGTCCACATTCACTTCATAGCGGTGTCTGTGGCGCTCTGATACTTCGGTGCTGTTGTAAACTTTTGAAATAAGTGTGCCTTCTTTCAGCGGATGGGGATAAGCACCCAGACGCATGGTTCCACCCAGATCGCCTGCCTCTTCTCGCTTCTCCAACTGATTGCCTTTGAGCCATTCGGTCATGAGGCCAACCACATGTTCGCCGCCTTTTTCAAACTCTGAAGACGTTGCGTCTTCAATTCCGGCAAGGTTGCGCGCCGCATCTAACACAGCCATTTGCATGCCGAAACAGATGCCAAAATACGGAATTTTATGCTCGCGGGCATATTTTGCAGCTTGAATTTTGCCTTCCGCACCACGTTCGCCGAATCCGCCGGGGACGAGAATACCGTCCACATCGCCAAAATGGTCTGCCGGGTCATCGGTCTCAAGCGTGTCGCTTTCAATCCACTCCAAATTGACCTTTACGGAATTGTCCATTCCACCGTGAACCAGAGCCTCCATGAGGCTTTTGTATGCATCTTTGAGGACAGTGTATTTGCCTACAACGGCAATGGTGACCTCGCCCTCAGGATTGTGAACCTTGTGGGAAATTTCTTCCCAAATGGTCATCACAGGTTTTGGTGCAGGATCAATGCCGAACGCGTCCAACACTTGTTGGTCAAGCCCTTCATTGTGATAGGCCATGGGAACATCATAGATGCTTTTCGCATCCAGTGCCTGAATGACAGCGGCTGGACGCACATTGCAAAACAGCGCCAGTTTACGACGTTCTTCTTCAGGAATTTCACGGTCAGCGCGGATCAGCAGAATATCTGGCTGAATGCCGATCGACCGCAACTCTTTCACCGAGTGCTGAGTGGGTTTGGTCTTTAACTCTCCAGCAGCTGCAATGTATGGCATGTAGGACAGATGCATATAAATGCAGTTGCCGCGCGGCAAATCATTGCCCAATTGTCTGATGCTTTCGAAGAATGGCAGTCCTTCAATATCACCGACCGTGCCACCAATCTCCATGAGAACGAAATCATAGTCTTCATTGCCGTCGAGAACGAATTCTTTGATCGCATTGGTGACGTGGGGAATCACCTGAACAGTTCCGCCCAAATAGTCGCCACGGCGTTCTTTGGCCAAAATGTCTGAATAGATACGACCCGTCGTGATGTTGTCTGACTGGTTTGCCGCCCTGCCCGTAAAGCGTTCGTAATGCCCGAGATCCAAATCGGTCTCGGCACCATCGTCCGTCACAAAACATTCGCCGTGCTGATAGGGAGACATTGTCCCGGGATCAACGTTCAAATAGGGATCGAGTTTACGCAACCGGACTTTGTAGCCCCGTGCCTGAAGAAGTGCGCCGAGAGCTGCCGATGCAAGGCCTTTGCCAAGTGAGGAAACCACGCCGCCGGTAATGAAAACATATCGCGCCATGGGAGTAGACCCTTAACGCCAAATATCAATTTCACAAACCAAAATTTTCAAAACTGCAGTTTATGCACACGGATATTTTGGAAATCCGTCAATATTTGGCGAACAGGCTTTACTCAGAAGTTGGAACGCTGGTTGTTGGAGCTATTGGCTGACCTTCTCTTTCGAGATCTTCCAGCAAATTGCCGGCAGATGGTGCAGCAGTGCCAGCATCTGTACCCTCACCCGTTGGAACGCCATTTTGGTTGCCCAACTGCTCAATCACGTTTCCTGTGCGGCTTTCGCCCTGAGAGATTACACCAAGAGCAATCGACGTCGCAAAAAAGCCTGCGGCAAGGATTGTCGTTGTTTTTGTCAAAGCGTTTGCGGCGCCTCTGGCGGACATAAAGCCACCGCCACCACCGCCGCCGCCACCACCAATACCCAAGGCACCGCCCTCAGAGCGTTGCAACAAAATGAGCACGATCAGTGCAAGTACCAACATAAGGTGGATGACGATCAAAACGGTGGTCATAGAAAAGTTCCTGATAATTCCATGAACAAAACAAATGTTCCGGAAACTGGTTTGGCGTGTCCTAACTCATACACAAATTTTTGCCAAGAGTGCGAACAGCAGAGCAGTCAAATTCGTTTGTTTGAGGTTCAGTCAAACTTTGCGGTAGACTTCGCATATGGAGAGCAGATCTTCTGCTTTCAAGCTTGCGCCACCCACCAATGCACCATCCACATTGTTGATCATCAATAACTCTGCCGCATTGGAGGGTTTTACAGAGCCACCATAGAGGAGTCTCATGCGCTCGCCTGGGCCTTGCAAACGCTCGACAAGTTCGTTGCGTAGAAAGGCATGGATTGCCTCGATGTCTTCAGGGCTCGGGGTTTTTCCAGTGCCGATGGCCCAAACGGGTTCGTAAGCAATAATTGTGTTCTGATCGGTCGCGCCTTCAGGCACAGAAGCTTGCAATTGTGCGCTCAATACAGCTTCCGCCTGCCCTGCATCATACTGAGCTTCGGTTTCACCAATGCAGATGATTGCAGTTAAACCTGCTCTCCAACACGCTTGCGCTTTGCTGCGAACATCAGAATCACTTTCATTGTGATCGGTGCGACGTTCTGAATGGCCCACGATGCAATATTCGGCGAGGCAATCGGCTATCATTTCGGCAGATACATCACCTGTGTGCGCGCCAGACGCGTTTGCATGGCAATCTTGCGCCCCAACATGTAAGCCAGTGTCCTCGGCCAAAGCTGTTGCAACATATAACAACGTTGCGGGTGGGCAAACGACCATGTCCAGTTTTTGTGACAGTTCCGCGTCCGCTCCTTTGGACATCAGGGCCAGTTGATCCAATTGATCGCGCTGGCCATTCATTTTCCAGTTGCCTGCAACAAGTGGTTTGATATCGGGCGTCATGGGACATTTTTCCAAGAATATATTGTCTGGACGGTGACTAAGCTGCCCGGACTTTAAAATCAACGTTACTCGTGGCAAATGCGCTTGCTGCAAGCGATGCGCATCTTTATGTTGCAGCAACGAACACCGATACGATTTTCAGTTCCACGGGACATTATCCATGCTTTCACTTCTTCGCACCTTTATCAAAGGTTGGACTGCTAAGATTCTCTTTTTGCTTCTGGTTGGCAGTTTTGCGCTTTGGGGCACGGCAGATCAGGCCGGGCATGGCGGTGCCGGTGGTTATACGGTTGCAGAAGTCGGTAAAACCAAAGTTTCACCATCTGAATTCATCGCGACTTACAATCAAAGTCTGAACACGATGCAACAACGTTTTGGTCGTCGCTTCAATCAAACGGAAGCACAAGCCTTCGGAGTTCCCGCCCAAGCTTTGGGTACGGTTGTATCATTTGCCACACTTGATGAGTTCGCCCGTGTGAATTCAATGTCGCTTTCAGAATCAATGCTGGCGCGAATGATTGCAGACAATGAAGCATTTCAAGACAGTGCTGGCGCATTCAGTCAGACGCGGTTTGTCGCTGCCCTGCGCAATGCCAGAATGCGGGAAGCAGATTTCATCAATTTGCAGAATTCAACGGCAGTCCGCTCTCAGATTTCGCAGGCCGTGGCGACTGGCAATATTGTGCCAGAAGTTTTCAAGAATGGGATGGGCCAGTTTTTGAATGAGGAGCGTAAGTTTTCCTATCTGCGCATTACACCCAAACAAGCTGGCACGCCCGCTGCCCCAACCGACGAACAGTTGAAAAAACAATTCGAAGACAACAAAGCGAGTTATGCTGCGCCCGAATATCGCAAACTCAACATTCTTGCACTTGAGCCGAAAGACTTGGCAGATGAAAGCAAGATTTCAGATGAAGACGTTGCAGCAGACTACGAAGCGCGCAAACAGACCTACGTGACGCCCGAAAGACGCCGTGTTCAACAAGTGGTTTTCAAAGACAGTGCGGCCGCTGAAGCTGCTAAAAAATCCATGTCGGAAGGCGCTACCTTTGAAACCATTCTAGAAGAGAATGGCACCAAACTTTCTGACGCCGATCTCGGATTTTTACTCAAAGCAAATGTTCCTGAGGCTCTGCGCGATATCGTGTTTGGCTTAGAACTCAACACTGTAAGCGATGTAATAGATGGACCATTTGGCGCAACCCTTGCCCGTGTCACCGAAATTGAAGAATCAAAAACAACGCCATTGGAAGATGTGAAAGCGGAAATCAGACGCGAGCTTGCATTTCGAAAAGCGGCAGAAGATCTCAATGGCGTGCAAGAGCAAATTGAAGATATGCGTGCTGGTGGCACGTCACTGACCGAGATCGCGTCTAAGCTGAAACTGAAGTCGCGCACAATTGACGCAATTGATGCACGAGGTCGCACAGACAAAGATGAGCTCATCAATGATATTCCAGAGAGTTCAAGCGTATTGCGTCAAGCCTTTCAAACGGAAGTTGGTGCGCAAGCAAGCCCTCTGGACATCGGTCAAACTGGATTGGTTTGGTATGAAGTACTATCCATCGAACCTGCCCGCGACCGAACTTTCGATGAAGTCAAAGACCGCGTCACCAAAGACTGGACTGTTGCCGAACAGCAAAGACTGCTGACTGCAAAAGCCGAAGAAATTCAGGAAAAGGTCAACAGCGGTCAAAAACTTGGTGCCCTGGCTCTGGAAATGGATACGTTGGAAGAAACAACTGGCTTCACCAAGCGCAGTGCTGAGTTTCCAGAATTTAAGAGAACATCTGTGCAAGCTGGTTTTGAGGTTAAATTGAACACCTCAACAACGGCTCCCGTTGCCGGAAAAGAAGAGTATCTGGTCATTGTTCCAACCGAAAGCAAAGGCACAAGTTCAGCAGAAGTCAAAATCACAGATGAGCAAGTGCAAGTGGCCAATGGCGGTGCGGGCGATGATATGCTCAATCAGTTGATCAACAATTTGCGCAATCGGTTTGAAGTGACGCAAAACCCTGCTGTCGCCTCACAGCTCATCCAACAATACAACTAGAATTCGAGACCGTTGTGGCTGACTTTAAGGAGCTGATTGGTATTGTCGCAAACGGCGAACCATTAAACCGTTTGCAGGCAGAAAAAGCCTTTGAAATCATGATGTCAGGAAATGCCACGCCAAGTCAGATTGGCGGCTTTTTGATGGCGCTTCGCATTCGTGGTGAGACCGTTGACGAACTCACAGGCGCGGTGTCTGTTATGCGTTCAAAAATGCTGACGGTTGATGCGCCCTCTGGCGCTATCGATATTGTTGGCACCGGTGGAACACAAACCGGAACTTACAGCATTTCCACATGTTCGGCCTTTGTGATGGCGGGCGCTGGCCTTAAAGTTGCAAAACACGGCAACCGCGCGCTCTCTTCAAAGACGGGTACTGCGGACACTTTGGAAAGCCTTGGGCTCAATCTTGAAAACGATGTTGCAGGCATTGAGCGCTGTATAGATCAAGCTGGTCTTGGTTTCATGTTTGCGCCTATGCATCATTCTGCCATGCGGTTTGTTGGGCCGAGCCGCGTTGAACTTGGCACGCGAACCATATTCAATTTGCTTGGTCCATTGTCCAATCCTGCAGGTGTCACCCGTCAGGTTACAGGTGCTTTTTCGCCTGATTGGTTGTTGCCCATGGCACATGTGCTTAAAAACCTTGGGTCTGAACATGTTTGGTTGACCCATGGTGACGGGATGGATGAAATCACAGCCACGGGCACAACCAAAGTTGTTGAATTGAAAGACGGAGACATCCGCGAGTTCGAGATCAACCCTGAAGATGCAGGCGTCGTAAAACATCCTGTTGAAGCCTTAAAAGGAGGCGATGCAGCTTATAATGCTGCTGCATTGCGCGGAGTTCTTGATGGCGAAAATAATGCTTATCGCGATATGGTTTTAATGAATGCAGGCGCTGGAATGTTGGTGGGCGGATTGGTTTCAAACCTTAAAGATGGGGCTGCACTGGCCGCAGAAAGCATTGACAGTGGCAAAGCCAAAGAGGTTCTGAAAAACCTTGTTGCCGTTTCAAATGGACAATTACTGTGAGCGATATTCTGGAAAAAATTGGCGCTTACAAACGTGAGGAAATCGCTGCAGCAAAAGCAAGCGTGTCTCTGGCCGACTTGAAAGCCAAGTGTCTGGATGTTTCACAGCCACGTGGCTTTGCGACGGCACTGCAAAACAAACTGAATGACGGTGACTATGCGCTGATTGCAGAGATCAAAAAAGCGAGCCCATCCAAGGGGCTCATTCGTGAAGACTTCGATCCCCCTGCACTGGCGAAAGCCTATGAAAAAGGCGGCGCGGCGTGTTTGTCAGTTTTGACCGACGCGCCTTCTTTTCAGGGAGCTCCAGAATTTCTGACCAATGCGCGCAACGAAGTGTCGCTTCCCTGTCTGCGCAAAGATTTCATGTACGACACCTACCAAGTTCACGAAGCCCGCGCTTGGGGTGCTGACTGCATCTTGATTATTCTTGCGGCCCTTAATGATGACACCGCAAAGCGTTTGGAAGATGAAGCGTTTTTACTTGGTATGGATGTGTTGCTTGAAGTTCATAACGAGGAAGAGTTGCATCGTGCATTGAGGTTGAAATCCCCTCTGCTCGGCATCAACAATCGCAATTTGAAAACCTTTGATGTTTCGCTCACCACAACTGAAATGCTCGCACCAATGATTCCCGATGACCGTATCATCGTTGGCGAATCTGGTTTGTTCACACCTGCGGATTTGAGCCGCATGTCAGAGATCGATGTGAACACGTTTTTGATTGGTGAAAGTTTGATGCGCCAACAGAATGTGGAAGTGGCAACTTCTACGCTTTTGACCAAGCCTGAGCCAGTGGCTTCATAGTCATGAGCAAGAAACTCACTCATATAGATGCATCGGGTGCTGCTCATATGGTGGATGTCGCGGGAAAGGCATTGACGGAGCGCGTGGCTGTGGCCGAAAGCTCCGTTTCCATGAAACCTGAAACGCTTGAATTGATCGTATCAGGAAATTCCAAAAAAGGTGATGTTCTGGCAACGGCCCGCATTGCTGGCATTATGGCTGCGAAAAAGACCCACGATTTGATCCCATTGTGTCATCCGCTGGCTCTGACCAAAGTGAGTGTCGATATCACGCCCGATGAACAACTGCCCGGCCTTCGCATCGAAACCTTGGCAAAAGTTGTTGGCAATACGGGTGTTGAAATGGAAGCGCTCACTGCAGCTTCGGTTGCCGCTTTGACAATCTACGATATGGCGAAGGCGGTTGACCGTGGCATGTCTATTGGGCCGACAAGATTGACGCAAAAGTCTGGCGGTAAGTCTGGCGATTGGTCTGCTGACGGTGAAGCATGAGCGGCCTTCTCACGGTTGATGAGGCTTTAGCGCGTATACTGTCCCGCGCAGATCTCATGCCGGTTGAAACGGTTTCCCTGAAAGACGCCGTTGGTCGCGTGCTCGCGGAAGACTTGGTTGCCAAACGAACACAACCTCCGTTTTCAGCTTCTGCTATGGACGGCTATGCCGTGCGTGCAGCAGACATTGCTCAAGCGCCCGTAAAATTGAAACTGATTGGTGAATCAGCCGCAGGGCATGGGTTTCGAGGCACTTTATCTGCTGGAGAGACTGTTCGCATTTTTACAGGTGCCCCCTTGCCTGAAGGTGCCGACACGATTGCAATACAGGAAAATGCCACGGCTGAAGATACTGGAAGAGCTGTCACAGTTGAACAGGCCGAACCCGAGGGGCGTTTTGTCCGTCCTGCCGGATTGGATTTTAGTGAAGGTGACATCGGTCTCAAAGTCTCTTCGCACATTTCGTTTGGCGAAGTCTCTTTAGCGGCCTCGATGAACTACGCCGATCTCCCGGTGCGCCAAAAGCCGCAAGTGGCGATTATATCCTCTGGCGACGAACTTGTTCAGCCATGCGATCAACTGTCACAAGACCAAATCATCTCTTCAAACAGTTATGGTGTTGCAGCCATTGTTGATGCTGCAGGCGGTCAATCCCATGATCTTGGCATTGCGCAAGACACGCTTGAGGCACTGGCAGAAAAAATAGAACGCGCAAAAGACTGCGATATCGTTGTGACGTTGGGCGGTGCATCGGTGGGTGATCATGATATGGTTCAACAAGCGCTCAAGAATGCTGGTGTTGAACTGAATTTCTGGTCTCTTGCCATGAAGCCCGGAAAACCCGTGATGTTTGGCACATTGCAAAAAGGCAAACGAACCCAAATTTATCTCGGTTTGCCCGGCAATCCTGTTTCCAGTCTGGTGTGCGCGATCGTCTTCGTGGCGCCACTTATTCAAAAAATGTTGGGGCGCCCTACGGACTTGCCTTTTCAGCAAGCGTTCTTTGCCTGTGACATGCCGCCGAGCGGCCCAAGGCAGGAATATATGCGCGCTTTCGCAGAAAAGCGTGATGGGCACTATAATGTCACGCCATTTGCCAATCAGGACAGCTCTATTCTTTCCAATCTCGTGAAAGCCGATTGCCTTGTTCTGCGCCCCGCAAATGCGGCCGCTGCAGTTGGTGGCGATGCCTGCCAAATCCTGCTTCTTTGAGGAATTTTCAACGAATATAAAGAGAATACTTGCAGAACACATGAAGAACATGTAGTGATGTTCTTGTTTTGTATCGCTCGACTTGAGCGACTCGCATTTCGCTTAGGAGGTTGGAATTCATGTTGACCCGTAAACAGCACGATCTGCTGATGTTTATTCACACACGCTTGCAAGAAGCAGGTGTGCCGCCCTCTTTCGATGAAATGAAAGATGCTTTGGATTTGAAATCAAAGTCAGGCATTCATCGCTTGATCACTGCTCTTGAAGAGCGTGGGTTTATTCGTAGATTGCCGAACAGAGCGCGCGCTTTGGAGATTTTGAAACTTCCAGAATCATATGCGTCCGATGGTGCGATTGCCACGCCAGAGCCGCAAGTAACACCATCGTTTAAAGCGTCCGCGCAGATGCAGTCTCCTATTCAGGCGGCGAATGATGATTTACCCGAAGTGGCGTCTGTTCCCGTTATGGGCAGAATTGCTGCGGGGACACCAATTTCTGCCATCCAGGATCATACGCATTCTATCGCTGTTTCCCCAGAGATGCTGGGCGGTGGTGAGCATTATGCCTTGGAAGTTAAAGGTGACTCGATGATTGAAGCTGGCATTCTTGATGGCGACACGGTCTTGATCAAGAAGTCCAACACTTGCGAGCTGGGAGACATTGTGGTCGCATTGGTAGACGACGAAGAAGCGACATTGAAACGCTTCCAACGCGAAGGCCAAAATATCGCGCTTGAGGCTGCAAATCCTGCCTATGAAACACGTGTTTTGGGTGCAGAACGTGTTAATGTTCAAGGTAAACTTGTTGGACTAGTACGCTCATATCATTGAATTTTACGATTCTTCCAGGGTCTATCTTGCTGAGTAAATGCTGTCTCAATTTTCACGGTGTTTGATTGGCCTGAGTTTCCGCTATCGATGTAGATTGCATGTGTGCCGTTTTGTTGCAGTTGGTTGGTGTCGATGACAATGGGCCTGTCATTGCTTGCAATGGATGCGCATGCGTTTTCTACGGCGAACGGAATCACCAAGATATCAGATTTTCGACAATCTCTTGGCAGTTGCGCCGTTGATTTGAGCCATGTGAGGGTTTTGCCCTGCACTTGTGTGGTGCAGCCATAGTCATCGCATGAGAAATAGGGATTGTATGTGGGCTGTCTTGGCTTTCCTTCTTGCGACAATCGATGAGGCGCATAGGCACGCAGCCAAATATCCGTGTTAAATTTTTCCGCGTTTGGTCGCAGAATTTGTAACTCACCCTTTTGATCTTGAACCGCAATTTGCTGAGCATTCTCCAATATCAGAATGTGTGGTTTGGGTGCGTTGGCAGTCAGTGTCACAGCTATGGGTAAGAGCCCTAATGACATAAGCCTCAATCGTGATTGAAACAGTGTCAGGATAACGAGCGCCATAGACCCGACAATCAAGCTTGAAGAGGTAATCAAGCCCGTATTTCCCACATAACCCAGTTCAGACACCCAATTGGCTATTGATGTCACGGGCCCTATCGCTGCAGCCATCCAATGTAGAGGATATGCCTCTAAGCCAAATGGCATGGCCACAACGCTCAACAGCGCAAGGGGCATGACCATCAGGGAAACGAAGGGCATGGCCAAAACATTGGCAAGCAATCCCAAACCCGCAACCCTTTGGAAGTGATACGCAGCAAACAAACCGGTGGCCGCTCCTGCAATGAGGGATGTGAGCGCCACGCCACCAATGTCACGCACCACCCATTTTCTCACTCTTCCAGATGCAAACCCATCAAATTTGGATTGCTTAACTTCACGCCGACGCTTCAAGACCTCGTAAGTGGCAATTAAGGCCGCCACTGCCGAAAAACTCATTTGAAACCCGGGGGACAAGACAGCGTGCGGCGCAAGAATTAAAACAACCAACGCCGCGATGGCTACATTGCGCATGGTCAGCGCCCGACGATCCAGCATGACCGCAAGCAGCATAATAGAGATCATGATAAACGCGCGTTGTGTGGAGACCCCTGCCCCTGACAAGATGAGATAAATGGCAGAAACCAAAAGCGCAGCACAGCTCGCCCATTTCTTTATGGGCCTGTGAAGAGAAATTGATGGTGCAAACGAACAAGCAATCCGCAGGCCCACAATCACAGTGGCTGAAATTAGTGCCATATGCAGACCCGATATAGCCAGAATATGGGCCAATCCCGATTTACGAAGGTCTTCAGCTACGGATTCAGATATTCCGCTGCGGTCTCCAACAATCAGTGCGGAAGCCAGGCCACCAGAATCTCCAGGTAAGGAAGAACGAATGAGCGATCCAACGCGATGACGAATTTCAGCCGTTGCGGACCAAAATGATTGCGTTGTTGGAATTTGCATTGCTGCTTTCTTGGGAGCGCCCAAAAAGAAACCAGAGCCGCCTATGCCGTTAAACCAGTTTTGAAATCCAAAGTCATAACCACCTGGATATGCTGGCCCCGATGCCGGCCCGACTCTGGCACGGCCAATTATTGTCTCATTTAGCTTGAATGCGGGCGTGTCCTTTCTTGCCGTGAGGCGTACCATATCAACATCGTAATGCTTGGTCTGATCCTTAACTGAACCACGACCTTTTGACGTGTTTAACGTGTATCGAAAAGAACCGTTAGAACGGTGCTCCACGTTTTCAACAACACCAGAGACATCGGCAAAAATGGTTGTTGGAAGAGCCTTGGTGCCACGCCAATGGGTTTGGAACTGTGCGACCGTCACTCCGGTAGCAACAATGCAAACCGACGCCAATATGGTTCGAACTGGACCAGCAGAAGCCACTTTAAAAGCAACAAATCCACAAACAACCGCAGCGCTTAGAAAGGCGCCTATCAACGGTTCGCGCGGCAGATTGAAATATATGATACAACCTACACCAAAGAACACGGGTATGAGCAGAAACCCAAGTCCCAATTCGACCTCTGTTTCCACCTCGCGTGTAAACCAATCGACCAAAGTCTGAAGTTTCAACTCAGCCTTAAATCGCCATTTTTGCAGCTGTGTCGGACGCGCAATGGTAACAGGCTGTTTTAGTTCAACTCCCTCGTCCAAAACATCGTGGTTGTTCGTTTGGGTGCCAGTCCAATATGCATCTTCCACTGCGTTTTTGGACTGATCGAGGTCTGTGACAGGAAGCCAAGAGTCATTGTTCGGCTGCACAAGCCGTTCGTCATTTCGCGTTGATTTTCGCGCGTCTTTCTTCATTGTCGCAGGCCACCCGTTCCTCATACGGATAAGACTGATATGCAGTCCTGCTTGTATGATGGCCTGCTTGTGCTACAGGAGCAACGTCCCCTTTTGTTCTTCTCCGTTCACGCATGACGTGAACACTCATTTTCAGGCTCGTTGAATGTCAAAACAAACTGTCACCCGCTTTGCTCCTTCTCCAACTGGCTATTTGCATATTGGAGGTGCCCGCACCGCGTTGTTCAATTGGCTGTATGCAAAGGCAAATGGCGGAAAGATGCTTTTGCGCATTGAAGATACAGATCGCGCGCGCTCGACCACGGAAGCGATGGATGCCCTCATCGACGGTCTCAATTGGCTGGGTTTGGATTGGGATGGTGATCCAATTTCTCAATTCTCGCGGGTCGAACGTCATCAAGAAGTTGTTCAAACACTGTTGGACAGCGGCAATGCCTATAAATGTTATGCCTCGCAAGAAGAGCTTGAAGACATGCGCGACCTTGCAAGACAGGAAAAACGGTCTCCGCGATACGATGGACGTTGGCGTGACCGCGATCCCTCAGAAGCGCCCGATGGTGTCTCGCCCGTTATTCGCCTGAAAACACCACTGACGGGTGAAACAATCATCGATGATATGGTTCAGGGGCAAGTGAGCTTCCCCAATGAAGATTTGGATGATCTGATCTTGCTGCGGTCCGATGGCACTCCAACATACATGTTGGCGGTTGTTGTAGACGACCATGATATGGGGGTCACTGATATTATTCGCGGGGACGACCACCTGACCAATGCCGCGCGACAAGTGAATATTTATGATGCTTTGGGATGGGACGTTCCCAAAATGGCGCATATTCCGCTGATTTATGGGCCTGATGGTGCAAAATTGTCCAAGCGTCATGGCGCAACAGGAGCAGAAGTGTATCGTGCCATGGGTTACCTTCCCGATGCGTTGCGCAACTATCTTGTGAGACTGGGATGGTCACATGGTGACCAAGAATTTTTCACCACCGAAGAATTGTGCGAAGTCTTCTCGACAAAGGGCATGGGCAAGAGCCCTTCGCGTTTCGATTTTACCAAACTTGAAAACATCAACAGCCACTACATTCGTGACGCAAAAAACGAGGATCTTGTGAATGCTATTCACAGCATTCTCCCAGAGGTGGAAAATGGCAATTGGTATTTAGACCGTTGGAACGATCAGCGTCGTGCTCAGTTTGTGACCCTCATGCCTGCTTTGAAAGAGCGGGCGAAAACCCTTCTGGATTTGTTGTCTGGCGCGAAGTTTCTGTTTGATGATCTGCCAGTATCGATAGAAGAAAAAGCCTTGTCAGTTTTGGACAAAGACAATGGTGAAGCTCGTTCAATGCTGGCAACTCTTCTTCCTGTGTTGGAAAGAATAGACACGTGGTCGTTGGAGGTCATCGAAACCACTGTGCGCGCCTTTATTGCAGACAATGATCTCAAAATGGGCAAGGTCATGCAACCAATTCGTGTTTCTGCCACAGGCACCACATCTGCGCCTGGAGTGTTTGAAATCATGCATGTTCTGGGGAAACAAGAATGCCTTTCAAGGATTGGTGCTCAGACCGTTTGATCGATGTTATTTAGACCAAAAGCTAATATTGTTTTTGCCAATTCGGCAGTGTGAATTCTGCCCGCATCTTGTTTTTATTGGACAAACCTTCTACTAAGGCCTTCTATACATTGCGCGCTCCATTGGCCATTGCTTAGGCAGTAGGACCGTAGCGCTTCTGCAAATGATAGGCACTATGGGCTTCGGCGGAAATTCTCCATCGGATTGCACGCTATATACATTTGAAAGGGAATTTCATGACGGATCAAAAAGCGACATTGAACATTGGCAAAGAGAGCTATGAGTTTGAGGTGCGTCAAGGGTCTGTTGGACCTGATGTCATTGATATTTCTTCTCTCTATAAGCAATCAGACTGCTTCACATTTGATCCTGGGTTCACATCAACGGCCTCGTGCGAAAGTGCAATTACCTACATAGACGGTGACGCTGGCGTATTGTTGCACCGTGGTTATCCTATCGACGAACTTGCCGAAAATGGGGACTTCTTAGAGACCTGCTATTTGCTGTTGCATGGCGAGCTTCCCAACAAAGATCAAAAGGCCGATTTTGTTGATCGTGTTACACACCACACGATGCTTCATGACCAAATGACGAAACTGTTTTCAGGGTTCCGTCGTGACGCGCACCCAATGGCAGTTATGGTTGGAGTTGTTGGTGCGTTGTCGGCTTTTTATCACGATTCAACGGATATTACGGATGAAAGCCAACGCATGATTGCATCCATGCGCATGATCGCGAAAATGCCGACCATTGCCGCAATGGCGCACAAATATACTGTTGGTCAGCCATTCGTGTTCCCGCGCAATGATCTCGACTATGCGTCGAACTTCCTGCACATGTGTTTTGCCGTTCCTGCGGAAGATTATCAGGTTAATCCTGTTCTTGCGCGCGCTATGGATCGTATTTTCACACTCCATGCTGACCACGAACAAAACGCATCTACATCGACAGTCCGTTTGGCTGGCTCTTCTGGAGCTAATCCATTTGCGTGTATTGCTGCAGGCATCGCTTGCCTTTGGGGGCCAGCACATGGTGGCGCCAATGAAGCTGCACTCAATATGCTGACCGAAATCGGAACAGTCGATCGCATTCCAGAATTCTTGGAGCGCGCTAAGGATAAGAATGATCCATTCCGTTTGATGGGGTTCGGCCACCGCGTTTACAAAAACTATGACCCACGCGCCAAAATCATGCAGAAAACCACCCATGAAGTTTTGGCAGAACTTGGCAACACCGATGATCCAATTTTGGATGTTGCCATGGAACTGGAAAAAATCGCTCTGGAAGACGATTACTTCAAAAGCCGTGGGTTGTATCCAAACATTGATTTCTACTCAGGTATCACGCTCAAGGCTTTGGGTTTCCCACCTGAGATGTTCACCGTTTTGTTCTCACTCGCCCGTACCGTGGGTTGGATTGCTCAGTGGAAAGAAATGATCGAGGATCCAAAACAGAAAATTGGTCGTCCTCGTCAGTTATATACAGGCCCGACGACGCGACCGTACCTGCCGCTCGACAAGCGATAAGCTGCTCAATTAGCTGTCAAAAAAGAAATGCAGAGCCAATTAGGCTCTGCTCAAAACCCATTTAATGATATCGCGCGCCAAGCGATCAAATGCGTCATCAAAAGCATTCACATAGTTTTCGGCTGTACCACTTGCCGACGTTGCCGACACTTCAAAAATGCGCGTTTCCACCACCTTGCCAGAACTGTCTGACAACAGTTTGATGGATATTTCAATCGTTGCTTGGCGGTTCAACACCTCAAAACGCCGTATATCGCTGACCAATTGAAAATCAATCACCAATCCGTCACCAGGCTTTGCTGTAGCACCTGTGGAGGCCGAGTTTTCAAATGCCTCGACAAGCTTGGCCTGAACCATTTTAGGAACAGTGTCTGACCATTGCGCGCCCTCAAGGTATGTGATCACGCGGGGTGATGGGCGTACGATGATCCGCTCTGAATTGATGGCATCCAGTGACGTGGGCAATTTGACCAAGATTTGTGAATTTGTTGTCGCGCGCAATCCAGAGAAGCTTTGAGGCGCCGAAATTTCAAATGTCTCGCGGGGTGCTTCTTGTTTCTTGACCAAGGCACAAGCGGAGAGCTGCAAAGACAAAACAAGCGCCAAGGCAACCTGACCTTTACGACCAAGACTTATTTTGTTTGATCTTATTTTCCGATCAGCGCCGCGCACAGATACCAGCCTCACTCTTCAATCCACCACATCAACGTCTTGGTCTTTGCGCACCAGTTTCACGAATGCGGCTTCCACCTGATCCGGTAATGATCGAAGATGGATTTCTTTCCAAGTTGCGGATAACACGATCAATCCGATTTAGCGATTGGCTTGCGTTGTTTATCAGTGTCTGTGTGTCTCTTAAGCCACGGTCAGTGAACTTGTTGATCCCTTGGCCAATCGTTGCGATCTGGCGATTGAGGCTTTGAGCCGCTTGTCTAAAAGTGGCAAGCGTTTGGCGCGCATCCGATACCAATCCATCTCCTGCGCCGCTGCCAAGCAAGGCATTCACCCGGGAAGCGGCTTCATCAATCTTCTTCGACGTGCGATTCAATTGCGACGTCAATTCGGAAGCATTGGTTATGATCTGATTGATTTCTTCTTCTCTGGAACCAAAATTTGATGTCACCTTGGCCACATCGTCAATAACGGTTTTCGCCCCCTTTGCAGCGCCAGAAATGTCATCGACAGCGGTGTTTATCTTCCCTGCATCAAGAGCCGCGACCAGCGTGGTTACATTCTTGCTTGCGGCGTTGAGGTCTTTGATCAATGAATTGATCGCTGATTTATCAACTGCGGCGACTATCTGACGGGCGTTTGACGCGGTGTGTGACAGATCATCCAACGTCTGTTGAACTGTTTTGGAATCTATCGCGATGACCAGTTCATTGGCCCGTTTGGCCGTGGATTCCAGTTCGTTCACAATTTTAGATACCTGTTCCCCAGAAACACCGTCCACAACACCGTTTACTTTGGTCAAAGTGCTGTTCATGGATTGCGATACCGCAGCGAGTTGGGCCACCGTGGTGTTGACGCTTTTCACGATGTTCGCGATTTCGGTGCGCTGTTCGGCCAATGTGTTGGAAAACGATTCTACATTTGCGATTGTATTGCCAACTTTGGCAGGATCCACCGATTGCAAAATAGCTTCTGCGCGAGAGATTGCTCCACTCAATTTGCCCGACAGGCCATCGAGAGACTTTGCAATCTCCCCTGCACTGCCCATAAATTTTTCCAGCCCATCGCTGTTTTCAGACAAGGCGTTCGAAAAAGTCTCAATGTTTTTGACTGTCTTATTGATGCTGTTTTCGCTGTTTTCTACGACACGTTCCATGGAAGCCATGATTCGTTCTGTTCTGTTGGCGATGCTGTTCACACGATCCAACAAATCGGCCAATGCTGCAGGGTCTCCCATCAATTGAGGTGTTTTGCCACCATCGCCTTCCAACAGTTTAGAGGCGGTTGGTGTTCCACCTTCCAATTGAATGAACGCACCACCTGACAAGCCACGGATACCGATTGTGGCGCGGGTGTCTGAACGCACGGGCGTTGTTTCATGAACATTTGTAACGACAATTACGAAACGAGGGTCAGTTGGGTCGAGGCGAAGGCTGTCCACTCGGCCAACATCAATGCCGTTGAACTGAACGAGACTGCCTTTGGCCAGCCCTGAGACTGAACCTTGTATACGCACTTCAAGCGGGACAAGGTCTTCATTGTCGCTGAAACGGCCGAACCAAAACACCACTGCAAACGCCGCAATGAGCGCAACGAGTGTGAAAAATCCTACTGCAATGTAATTGGCGCGAGTCTCCATATGTTATTCTATCGATGCCTGTGGAGATTGGCTATGTGTTTTCACCATTTTAGCCTTGTGATCTATTGCTGCTCTCGCCCGCTTTCCTTGAAAATACGAAACAATCCATGGATCGGTTTCGTTCAGCATGTCGCTCATCGTCCCTGTTGTGTGAACGATGCCATCTCGCAGAACCGCGATGCGATCGCAAACGGCGTGCAGACTGTCCAGATCGTGGGTGACCATCATCACTGTTAAACCAAGTGTGTCACGCAAAGATGCAATAAGATCGTCAAATTCAGCGGCGCCGATCGGATCCAAGCCTGAAGTGGGTTCGTCGAGAAAAACAAGTTCAGGGTCCAGTGACAACGCCCGCGCCAGAGCTGCCCGCTTGATCATGCCACCAGACAACTCGGATGGATATTTATCAGCTGCAAATGCAGGCAGACCCACAAGTTCAATTTTCACACGCGCCAGTTCATCCATCAAATCAGTTGATAGGTTCAAATACTCGCGCATGGGAACCTGAATGTTCTCTTTGACAGTCAATGATGAAAACAATGCACCGTGTTGAAATAAAACACCCATACGTCTGTCGAGTGCTATCCGTTCCTCTTCATTAGCGGCGTCATAGTCCTCACCTAAAATTTGAATTGAACCGCTTTTCTTCTTCGCCAAATCCAGAATTGTCCGCATGAGAACAGATTTGCCCGAACCTGATCCACCAACGAACCCAAGAATTTCTCCTTGATAGACATCCAGGTTCAAACCTTTCAAAACGTGATGGTTGCCAAACGAGACGTGAATATCTCGCACTGACAGTACTGTTTTATTTTTTAACATTTTGAATTTGGTTGCCACGGTTAGACATCGATTATTGAGAAGAAAATAGCAAATAGACCATCCAACAGAATAACGGCGAAAATGGATTTCACGACTGCCGAAGTGGTTTTTTGCCCCAATGATTCAGCGCTGCCACCAACTTTGAGACCTTCAATGGTTGCGATTAAACCAATCAAGACGGCCATAAATGGCGCCTTTACAAGGCCCACATATAGATGGCTGATTTCAACTTCTAGATTCAAAGCTTCTAAGAACTGGGATGGGGTTATGTCGATGTAGATGTTGCTGATAAAAATGGCCCCTGCGATCCCTGCAATATCAGAAACGAGTGTTAGTATTGGCAGAACTATGATCAGCGCGAGTAAGCGCGGAAAAATGAGCACGCCAACTGGATTTAAACCAATCACATCAAGAGCATCTATCTCTTCGCGCATTTTCATCGTGCCAATCTCGGCGGTGATAGCACTGCCCGTTCGACCAGCTACCATAACGGCTGTTAGAAGAACGGCAATTTCCCGAAAATGCAGTATTGCGACCAAGTAAACTGTGAGAAGTTCCTCGCCATAGAACTTCAATTGGTAAGCACCCTGCTGGGCAATGATGGCACCAATCAAAAACGACATGAGCGCGATCACCGGAACCGCTCGCAAACCCATGTGATCCATTTGGTTTATCAAGGAAGTGACACGCCGCATGCCACCATGGCGGGACCGCGACTTGGACCCATTCAGTGAAGACCCAATCAAAAAGCAGCCTGTAACGAAATCCTGCCCAGCACTGTGAACCAGCATCCCTAGTGTCGCGAGAGGATTCGTTCTGATCTGTGATGTCTCTTGTTCAAATCGCCCGGTGGAACCGGAGTTCAATTGAACAACTTTTGCCAGTTCAGTGTGTTTGTTATTGGTGTCCCTATGCTCGAAAGACCGACCACTTTGGGCAGCTGATTCACGCAAGCGTTCAATCAACCAAGCACCACCTGTATCGAATGAAGACACGTCCGACGTATCAATCACTAAGGCGGGGAAATCGCTTGTTTCTATAGTGCGGAGTTTATCGTCAATTTGATGAATGCCTTTGACTGACCAGTCACCCGACGCTCTCAATGTCCAAACTTTTTCGCTCTTATGAACTTGAATATCAGTCGAACCAGACATTTGAGATGGCATCCTGTGCTGAATTCATTCAGCGTTCCATGAACTAAAAATCAGGCTAATTATGTGTCAGACCCTTCATCGTCGAACATCAAAACAGGTTCAGCTGGCATAATGGTCGAAATGGCATGTTTATAAACCAACTGGGAATGCCCATCGCGGCGGAGCAAAAGACAAAAATTATCAAACCACGTTACAATGCCCGTCAACTTGACGCCATTGACCAAAAATATTGTGAGTGAAATTTTGTTTTTTCTAACGTTGTTTAGAAATGCATCTTGGAGATTTTGTTGTTTTTCGGCCATGCCGTTATTCCTTTTGCCGCACACTTTGGTCAGCCTATAGTGTCATTCCCAACGCCTCAATCAGAAAATGCAGTGTGTTCACCACTTCATCTGTTGAACCAATATTTGGTGCTTATCAGTGCTAACAGCACCAGAACTTCCAATCTGCCCAGTATCATCGTCAATATAAGAGCCAGTTTTCCCGTTGTCGTGAAGTCCGAATAAGCGGGCCAAGCCTCCGCGCCGGGCGCTGCCCATCCTGTTTCATATACAGGGCCAGCGGTTGCAAAAGCTGAGATTGTGGCACTCAAAGCGGCCTCAAAGGGAATGCCGGATGCGGCAACCGCAATGGAGAAGAAAGCAACAGTCAAAATCATGACCGTGAAGAAGCTCCAAATCGCCTTCATCAAATCGATGTTGTAATCCTGTGTGCCGAATTTGGCTGGCTTCACGTTGTGGGGATAAATCAATCGCTCAATTTCGTTCCAAGACTGCACCAGCATGGCACCCATGCGGTAATGTTTGAGGCCACCTGTTGTGGAATATGCGCTGCCACCGAGCAGGATGATGAACAAAACGACGATCAATGGTATAAGTGCGATCGTCCCTGGGCGCGTTTCAATTCCACTTGTGGCGACGAGAGAAGTTGCAACGAAAAAGCCCTCCAGAAGCGCTTTGCCCACAGCGTTTGCAGAAGGCGCACTGATCGCCACAATGATCATCATGTAAATGAACGACAAAATGGCAATCAGCGCGATAACTGAATAACTCTCGCGGTGAGAGCTCAAACGTGACACGCTTCTGTCCACCAACATTCGTTGCCAAAACACACTTGTGGCCCCCAGCAACAAAAACAGTGTCATTGTGAATATGCCGATGGAAGAGACATGGGTGTCCAAAGCGTCGTCGAAAGGCAAAAATCCACCTGTCGAGACAGCTGTCATGGCCAGTGTGACGGAATAGAATGCACGTGTGCCCGACATGAACAAGATTATCGAACATAGGACTGTCATGGCGGTGTAAATTATGAAAATTTTAGAGACTGAACCAAATGCGCGAAGCTGAGTGCCGTCTCGGTTCAAATTGCCCAAATAGACGGAAGATCGGCTTGTCAGCCCACCGATGCGCATGGGGGCCACAATCAATAGCACCGTCATGAGGGCAAGAAAGCCACCAAACCATTGCAACTGGATACGCCAAAACAACAAACCTTGCGGCCATGATTCAACTGTCTTCAATATGCTGCCACCAGCCGTCGTAAGACCGGAGACGGCTTCAAACAGGCTGTCCAAGAATCCAAGCTGAGAAATGTCTGCTATAGGTATGGCGGCGAACAAGGGCAGCATGATCCAAATCGTGGTCAGCAATACGAGTTTGCCAACCTCGGGCAAACGGCTTTTTCGCTGCATGACCGCCAGCACCAAACTTCCAAACATGAATGTTCCAAGAAGCAGATGTACGCCTAGTCGCTGTGCAACTTCGATTTCTCCCGCCAGCAGGCTCACAAATATTGGGCCCACAAGCGAAATGCACAATACGAGGCCAATGACCCCGAAATACAGCAGAATGAGGAGCATTAGAAAAATTCCAAGCTGACCCGAAACATCTGTTCAACCTGGGACACGCGTTCTGCCGTTGCAAAAATGACAATTCTGTCTTTCGATTTCACGACAGTATCGCCATTGGGAACAATGGTTTCTTTGTCGCGATAGATGGCCCCGATGCGGATTCCATCGGGCAAATCAAGTTCGCGCAAAGGCGTTCCCACCATCGTGGAGGTCTCTAGTGCCTCTGCCTCGATCACTTCAGCGGCACCGTTTTGAACTGAGTGCACGCCACGAATTCTCCCGCGACGAACATGTTGAAGAATTTTTGAAATCGTCACAGAGCGTGGGTTAATATGCGCATCAATACCCAGCGTTTTCGTGAATTCGTAATAGCTCGTGTTGTTCAACAACGTCATGTTGCTTTTTGCACCCAAACGTTTGGCCATGACGCTTGATAAAATGTTGACTTGGTCATCATTGGTGAGCGCTACCATCAAGTCACAATGCTCAATATCGGCTTCCAACAAGATTTGTTGGTCCAAAACACTGCCGTGCAGAACCACTGTGCGAGTCAATTGATCTGCAACTGCGATGGCCCGCTCGCGAGAATTATCAACGATTTTAATGCGCGCTTGTGTTTGTCTTTTTTCCAACTCAGACGCTACATAAATGCCAATATTCCCACCGCCGCCAATCAATATGCGGCTTGCTGTCGGTTCTTCGTGGCCAAAAATGTTGAGCGTGCGGCGAACGCGGTCGCTTCTCACGATCACATACGCCAAATCGCCAGCCATCATGGCGTCATTGGAATGGGGCACAAACAAGCGCCCTGCCCGCCAAAGCCCTACAACAACTGCTGAAAGATCCGGGAACAATTCGCTCAACTGACCAAGCGGGGTATCGATAACGGGGCAATCATCCAAACACTCAATGGCGATCATCGCCACATCGTCGTCGGCAAAACGCACCACGTCTGTAGCGCCCGGCAATGCAATGCGGCGCAGAACCATTTCACCCACTTCGATTTCCGGCGAAATAATCACATCAATGGGCATGTGTTCACGCGAAAACAAATCGCGATAGTGGGATTGCAAATAGTTTTGTGCACGAATGCGCGCGACTTTTGTGGGCACACCAAAAAGGGAATGCGCAACCTGACAGGCCACCATATTCACTTCGTCGTACAAGGTTACAGCGATGATCATGTCTGCGTCATCGGCACCAGCCGTTTGCAACACATCAGGCTGCGAACCGTGGCCTACAAATCCACGCACATCCAGCTGATCTCGAATGGCTTGTACAAGTTCTGCAGAGTTGTCGATGACGGTGACATCGTTGCCTTCATTGGCCAAACGTTCGGCAATGCCGTAGCCAACTTGCCCTGCTCCGCAAATTATAACTTTCATGCGATTTCAGCCCCGCTCGGCAAATCAACTTGGATATTCGAAGTGACTTATAGCCCAAGCGATTTCAATTTGCGATGCAAAGCGGATCTTTCCATTCCCACAAATGCAGCAGTCTTCGAAATATTGCCCCCAAACCGTGTGATTTGAGCCAACAAATAGTCGCGTTCAAACACTTCGCGCGCCTCTCGTAAAGGCATAGACATGATGTGATCATCGCCCATTCCCGGCGTTTTCGGCAACATATCACTGATTTCACCAGGCAATTTGTCCGCGGTGACCGCTTCCTCGTCATCCCCACGGTTCAAGATCATCAAGCGTTCAACATTGTTGCGCAATTGACGCAGATTTCCTGGCCATGAATGTGCTTCCAGCACCGCCATCGCATCTTGGCCAATTCGGCACGCTTTTACGCCCGTTTGAGCCTCAATTTGAGACATGAAAGCCTCGATCAGCGGGCGAATATCTTCTCTGCGATCAGACAATGATGGCACTTGAATAGGTACAACGGCCAAGCGGTGGAACAAGTCCTCGCGGAATTCTCCCTCCGCAATGCGTTCTTCTAAATCAATGGAGGTGGACGACAAGACCCGCACGTCTACAGCCACCTTTTTGTTGCCACCCACCCGTTCGAATTTTTGTTCTACCAACACTCTTAGAATTTTGTTTTGGGTGTCCTTGGGCATTTCGGCCACTTCGTCCAACAGCAATGTTCCATTGTGGGCTTCTTCAAGCGCACCGACCTTTGCTTCTTGTCCGTTGGATGATTCAACTCCAAACAGCTCTGTTTCCATATTGTCTGCTGTGATGGCAGCTGCATTGATGACAACAAACGGGCCATTGGCGCGGTTGGACTGCTGATGGATTGCACGAGCGACCATTTCTTTGCCAGACCCCGAAGGTCCGATGATCATAATACGCGAATTGGTTTGGGCGACCTTATCAATGTTGGAACGCAATTGAGACATTGAAGCCGACGTTCCAATCATATCGGGCATGTCAGGTGTTTTACGCTCGAGCTCTTTAACTTGTTTTCGAAGTCCGGCTGTTTCCAACGCACGCTCGGCAATCAGAATGAGGCGATCAGCTTTGAAGGGCTTTTCGATATAGTCGTATGCGCCGCGACGAATGGCCGAAACAGCCGTTTCAATATTGCCATGACCAGATATGACAACCACCGGTAAACCAGGGTGTTGTTCTTGAATCACATCCAAAAGTTCCAACCCGTCAAGCTTGCTGCCTTGCAACCAGATATCGAGAAAAATCATGGAAGGACGACGGTCTGATATTTCTGCCAGTGCGCTATCGCTGTCGCCGGCCATCCGCGTTTCGTGGCCTTCGTCTTCTAAAAGTCCTGCGACAAGATTGCGAATATCTGCTTCATCATCCACGACAAGAATATCAGATGCCATTTTCAAGTTCCTCACCTATGGGGTCGGCCGTATTTGTTTGAATTGCATATGGAATTGTGATGCGCATCATTGCGCCACGCCCACCGCTTGCCACAGCGGGTGCGTCCAGCAGCTCAATTCGACCTTTGTGTTCTTCTAAAATTTTGCCAACGATGGCCAAGCCCAAACCTGTCCCTTTTTCGCGGGTGGTCATATAAGGTTCAAGCAATCGTTGTCGGTTTTCTTCTGGCAGCCCCTTGCCGTTATCAATTACTTCAACAATGTGCGACATATCTGCGCTACGATAATTCACTTCGATGGTTGGTTGTTCGTCACCCTCGTAAGAAACGCCTTCGATTGCCTCTGTGGCGTTTTTGATGACATTGCCGAATGCTTGTCCCAACAGTCTGCTATCAAACATTGCTGGTATGGGGTCTTCACCCATATTGACTTCAAAATGAATTTCCGGATGTCCAACTTTTAACAAGAACACGGCTTCGTTTACTGGCTCACGAAGATCACCCGTTGTTATTGTCGGTTTGGGCATGCGGGCGAATGAAGAAAACTCGTCGACCATGCGACCGATGTCAGACACTTGGCGGATAATGGTCTCCGTGCACTGATCAAAGACTTCTCGATCTTCCGTGATGACTTTGCCGTAACGCCTGCGGATACGTTCTGCGGACAGTTGGATCGGCGTCAGCGGGTTTTTGATTTCATGGGCAATTCTGCGCGCTACATCTGCCCAAGCGGAGCTTCTTTGAGCCGTTACAAGATCAGTAATGTCATCAATCGTAACGACAAAAGATCTTTCTTGAATTGATCGGTCGTCATCTGACGAAACCTGTACATTCAAAGTTGTTTGTTGACCTTCTCGGAAAATGGAAATCTGTTTTCGATATGTGCTTCTTCCAGACTTTGCCGCTTCCTTCACCACGCCCATAAGTTCTGGCGTGACCTCATCCAAAGGCCTGCCGACAAGATCGTCTTCAGACGCGCCAAGAAGCTGAACGGCAGAAGTGTTTGCAATCGACAATCGACCTTCCGCACTGACGCCAATAACACCTGCGGTAACGCCAGATAAAACCGCCTCGGTAAATCGGCGTCGTCTGTCGGTTTGTTCCTGATTGTCCAGAATTTCATCGCGCTGTGTCCGCAATTCGCTGGTCATGGAATTGAAAGTTTCCGTCAATGAACGCAAATCGCCCTCTGACCGCGATGACGGAACAAGGACAGATAAATTGCCTGTAGAGACTTCATCGGCGGCAGATATAAGTCTGCGAATAGGCGCAACAAGCCTGTCAGCAACAGCAATTCCCATCCAGATGGCCGACAGTAGAATTGTCAGACAAATGCCCACATACAAAAGCGCAAATGCGATTTGCAGTGGCAAACGACCACTTTCGAGGCTTTTATATTCGTCTGTGATTTCCGACATGAGTTGAATTGAGTTCAAAACTGTCGGGTCAACTTCTGTCAGAGCAAAGAAATAAACTCCGTCACCCCACCGGTTCATTTTGAACGCACACAAAGCCAAGTTTTGTGTTTTTGGTGTCAAACAGGAAGGTCTGCCATCACTTGCCGACTGCAATAAATCCACGGGCGCCTTGGGCAATCGATCTATGCCAGGAAGTTTTGCTTCAACCACAACTGTTCCATCTTGCTGAACCACACTTGCGCCGGACAATCCGCGTGCTCTGGCTTGTCCGGTCATGAGACCCTCGAAGCCCAAACGGTCCAAAACAAGGCGAGACCGATTTCGGTTTAAAAACTGTCCCATACTCACAGTATGGTTGTTCAAGCTTGTTGTTGCTTCCAAGACATATGATTCAGCAACGCTGATTGAACTGTCGACAATGGTCCGTGTGCGGGTATCAAAAATGCGGTCCAAGCCAAGATCAAGGGTAATACCGGCCACAATAGCCACGATAATAGCTGGAAATGCGGCAACAACTCCAAAAAGACCGACAATGCGAATATGCATACGCGCAGCCGCCCGACCCCGCTTGCGCGCCAATACAAGGGTGCGCACTTCTCGCCCCACAAGAAACAACATCAACGCAATAAAGCAGGCATTGATCCCGAGTACGGTGAGAATGACGGTTTCTGACGGTTCAATGGGCGTGAGGCCCAGCAGAATTGTAAATGAAATTGCACCAAACAGAATCGCAAGAAGAACGATAATGACGCCAAAACGACGTGCGTAATGAAGTGTGCCTAAGCCTTCTGGCTTGGCGTCCTGCATTGGTTGTCCTTCAGTGATATCTAGTGCGACCATCAATTGAATCGAGATTTACGAGCTGTTGCCATTGTGCAACAAAATGTGGCGCAAATGCAACAACTGGAAGGTGCGCACATCAATTTCCAAAGTCACATTCGTGTCAGTTCGTTAGCCCAATCCTTTGATGACATTCAAATCCAACTCTTTGATCTTCTTACGAAGTGTGTTGCGGTTTAATCCCAACACTTTGGCAGCTTGAATTTGGTTGCCCCTTGTCGCCTTTAACGTTGTCAAAATGAGAGGTTCTTCCATCTGGTGCAGCACGGTTTGATAGAGATCATCGATAGGTGTTTCCTGGCTGTGGTCTTCCAACAACTGAGAAGCCAAAAGCGCCACTGAAGTCTGCAAACTTTGGTTTGAGCTTGTAGATTGCTCCCCAATCGACTGATTTGATCGATTTGCTTGCAACTCGCCATCGATCAGGTCTGCAGAAATCGTGTCTTGCGGATAAAGAGCACTCAAGCGTTGAATAAGGTTTTCCAATTCACGTACATTGCCCGGCCAAGAATGCTGTTTCAAACGATCAAACGCTGCCTTGTCCAGTTTCTTGCTTGCGAGACCTTGCGCAACATTTTCGCTGAAAAAGTGGCGCACGAGATCGGGAATATCTTGCCCTCGTTCCCGCAATGGTGGCAGGCGAAGTGGCACAACGTTTAGACGGTAGAACAAATCTTCACGAAACAACCCCTTTCGGATTAATTCGGCCAAATCCTGGTGGGTTGCCGCAACAATGCGCACATCGGTGGAAATGGGAGTACGCCCGCCGACAGTGGTGTATTCGCCCTCTTGAAGAACGCGCAGCAATCTGGTTTGTGCTTCCATGGGCATATCGCCAATTTCATCCAGAAATAGCGTGCCGCCATTGGCTTGTTCAAAGCGGCCAGAGGAACGTGAGTTCGCACCCGTGAAAGCGCCTTTCTCGTGCCCGAACAATTCGCTCTCGATTAAATCCTTTGGAATGGCAGCCATGTTGATTGCCACGAACGGCCCATTTTTACGCTTGCCGAATTGATGCAGCGCCTTGGCAACAAGTTCTTTGCCTGTGCCGCTTTCTCCGTTGATCATGACAGTTAGATCAGTTTGGGTCATGCGGGCGATCACGCGATAGATTTCCTGCATCGCCTGTGAACGGCCCACCAGAGGCATGGACAAGCCATTGTCTTCGCTTTGCTCTTCTTCGACTTCTGCGGTCTGTGCCAAAGCCCGTTCAACAGTGCCGATAAGTTCCTTCAGATCAAACGGTTTTGGCAGATAGTCATACGCGCCTTTTTCGGTGGCAGTAATCGCAGTCATGAAAGTGTTTTGCGCACTCATAACGATCACTGGGACTTCTGGCCGTGCACGTTTAATGCGCGGGAGAACATCAAAAATGTTTTCATCGGGCATCACAACGTCAGTGATGATCACATCGCCATCGCCTGCTGAAACCCAACGCCAAAGCGTGGACGCATTGGACGTAACCCGAACTTCATACCCCTCACGCGACAACGCATGAGATAGGACTGTGCGAATGGCAGCATCGTCATCGGCGATTAAAATCTCAGGCATTTTTGGCCCCTTTTTCATCGTCCTGCATTTTCCACATGGGCAACAAAATTTCGAACGTCGTGCCTTTTGATGAACTTTCGCAAGACACGATGCCTCCGTGATCGCCGACAATTTTAGCTACAAGGGCCAGTCCTAGACCCGATCCATTTTGTTTTGTGGTGACAAAAGGGTCGAACATATAAGCACGCATATCTTCTGGAACGCCCGAACCGTTATCTTGTATTGTCAATGAAATCGGCAGTGACACGCGTTGTTTCGATCCTGCGGCAGCAATCCGCATGCCCGGGCGAAACGCCGTTGTGATGGAAAGTTTTGCATCGTCTTTTCCAACCATCGCTTCACAGGCATTTTTGATCAGGTTTAAAACGATCTGAATAAGTTGGTCTCTGTTGCCCATAACGGGCGGCAGTGATGGATCATACAATTCATGAAAGCTCACCGACTTTGCAAAGCTGTTCGCAGCCAGAATTTTCACATGTTCCAGAACGGAGTGAATATTGACGGGGTCGCGCTCGATTGGTCGCTCGTCTGAAAAGACCTCCATGCGATCAACCAATCGAACGATGCGATCGGTCTCGTCGGTGATCAATTTCGTCAATGCACGATCATCTTCATCGCTGTGGGTTTCAAGCAGCTGAGCCGCACCACGAATACCAGCCAAGGGATTTTTGATTTCATGGGCCAACATGGCGGCCAATCCGGTCACCGTTCTGGCGGCGCCTCGGTGCGTCAATTGACGGTCCATTGTTTCTGCCATGGACTTCACCTGTAGCATCACAATCACACTTTCGGGGTCTTCCGCCACCGGCCCCACATAGACATCTACCCAATTTTCTTCACCAAGCCGTGGGGATGAGACATCCACGCGGTATTCGCTGACAGGCGTTCCAGACGCTCTCACCTGTTCAATCAGGTTCGTCATCGGGGTGTTTTCAAGCAGGTACCAACTGAATTGACGTTTGCGCATGACATTAAAGCTGGACCTGAAAAACACTTCAGCTGCAGAATTGGCAAATGCGAAACATCCATCTGCGCCCACTACAAATACGGGATGCGGCAGCGCGCTAAGAACCGAAACGGCCAAATCGTTGTTTTCTACCATCATGCCGCTTCCAACTCTGTTGGTTCAGAAGCGAACAAATCCAACACGAGTTTCTGCACTTCGTTCGGATCGCGGCTTTTCATCAACTGCAGTCTTGCATTTGCAATGCGGTCATTGAACTGCAAATGGCCAAGATACCAATCGATGTGTTTTCGCGCGTTTCGGATGCCCAACTCAAAACCATAGAGCGACAATATTTCTTCATGGTGAGCTGCGACCAGTGCGCCAAGTTCGGCTCCCTGCGGTGGTTTTTCAGGTGCACCGCCCTCCAACTCTCGGGCAATTTGGCCGCACAACCATGGCGCGCCGTAAGTGCCGCGTCCAACCATAACACCATCAGCACCGCTTGCGCGCGCAGCTTCACAAGCTGTTTCTGCTGAAACAATGTCGCCATTGACGATCAACGGCAGAGTGGTGTTTTCGCGCACACGCTTTACCAAACTCCAATTGGCTTCGCCTTTGTAAAACTGATCTCTCGTGCGCCCATGAACTGTGATCATTCGAACACCAGCATCTTGTGCCCGTTTGGCAAGTTCTGGTGCGTTGATGGACTGCATATCCCACCCCAAACGCATTTTGAGGGTGACAGGAACGGAGGATGTTTCTACCACTGCATCGATGAGTGTAAGCGCGTGATCCAAATCGCGCATTAAAGCGGAACCGGAATAGCCGTTGGTGACCCGTTTTGAAGGGCAACCCATATTGATGTCGATGATATCTGCACCTGAATCCAACGCAATGCGCGTGGCTTCTGCCATCCATTTGGGCTGGCGGCCTGCAAGCTGAACCATATGAACGGGCAGACCTGCCGATTCAGATTTTAAACGCATCTCCTCTTGGCCAGTCGTCAGCGCTTCGCTGGCAACCATTTCGGACACGACCATGCCTGCTCCGTATTTCCAAGCGAGCTTGCGAAATGGTACATCGGTGACCCCTGACATCGGCGCCAACAACACGTTGTTTCGCAACGTGTGTTTGCCGATGACAATCGGATTTTGCATTATTTTTGAGCAGACTTCATTCATGGCGTTTTTCTAAGCAGTACGCTATTATTGTGCAAGTGAAACCTGTTGCGTGCCGCGTGTCTTCATGGCAAGGCCCTTTTATGAGCACGTCCATTTCCCCCAACACTGCCGTCATTATTGTAGCCGCTGGCCGTGGTGAACGGGCAGGCGCAGAGGGCGGACCCAAACAATATCGAAAACTTGGCACTGAAACTGTTTTACAAAAGACAATTCGAGCATTTACCCAACATGATGCCATAGCTTGCGTGCAAGTGGTCATCCATGCGGATGATCATGCGCTTTATGCCGCTTCAGTCGCCCCTTCCCCAAAACTTCTTGCGCCCGTGAACGGAGGTGCGACGCGTCAAGCTTCTGTCATGGCAGGTTTGAAGGCGTTGGAGAACAACGGTCATGACTTCGTGCTCATTCACGATGCAGCTCGGCCTTTTGTCGAGGCGGATTTGATTGATCGTGTTTTGCATGGATTGGAAACACACCCCTCAGTCCTGCCCGGCTTATCGGTGGTGGATACAGTGAAACGTGTTGGTTCAGATGGTATGATCGGCCAAACCGTGCCGCGTGAAGATTTGTTTGCCGCGCAAACGCCTCAAGGTTTTCACTTCAATTCCATTTTCGAGGCGCACCAAAAAGCCTCTCATTCTGGACAAAGCGATCTTACGGATGACAGTTCGGTCGCCGAATGGGCTGGACTGAAAGTTCTGCCTGTGGCGGGATGCGCTTCAAACATCAAACTCACCACGCCGGAAGACTTTAAGGGCATCAGCAATCGCATGAGCATTCCAGATATTCGGGTTGGGCATGGTTATGATACGCATCAATTGGTGGTGGGAGATCATGTTTGGTTGTGCGGAGTTCGCATTCCACACACAGCGGCGCTCAGCGGCCATTCCGATGCAGACGTTGGATTGCATGCGCTGACAGATGCGCTTTTGGCCAGTATTGCAGATGGCGATATTGGCAGTCATTTCCCACCAACCGACCCCAAGTGGAAAGGTGCACGTTCTGATCAGTTTTTAGAATATGCTGTGGATCGCGTGCGCAAAGCTGGTGGCACGATTACCCATATGGACGTTACATTGATTTGCGAAGCGCCGAAGATCGGGCCGCACAGAGATAAAATGCGCCAAACGATTGCAAAGATCGCAGACGTCGAAATCGGTCGTGTTGCCGTAAAGGCCACGACGAATGAGCGCATTGGATTTATAGGCCGCGAGGAAGGCATTGTAGCCACCGCGACGGCCACTGTTGTTATGGGAAGTTCAAGTTATGATTGAAATTGCATCTGAGATTATCAAAGCGGCCACCGAAAAAGGTTTGATGGTGGCTGCCGCTGAAAGTTGCACGGGAGGATTGATCAGCGCTTCGTTGACTGATGTACCGGGCTCTTCTGCTGTGGTTGATCGTGGTTTTGTCACGTACACCAATGACGCCAAGGTCGAGATGCTTGGGGTTCCCTTGGGCTCCATTGAATCCCAAGGCGCGGTGTCAGACATTGTTGTTCGTGCCATGGTTGCGGGAGCTTTGGAAAACTCCCGCGCCGATGTCGCTGTGGCGGTTACCGGCATTGCTGGCCCGACAGGCGGCACGGAAACAAAGCCTGTAGGTTTGGTCTACATTGCCTCACAGACCCGCGACGGATTGGCCAGCGTGCAAGAAATTTTCTTTGGCAATGAGCTCACCACTCTCACCCGCGAGAACGTGCGCAATGCATCGGTTCTTGTGGCGCTCAAAATGTTGAAATCAGAAATCGATCAGGCGACACCGTCAGAATTGTAAAGCGCATCGGCGCGGTCTTCAAAAGCTTGGGTGAATTTTGCAAAAGCACGATCAAACATTGACCCCATCAAAAGGGCCAATGCCATGCTTTTGAATTCATAATCCAATTTGAAATGAATGTTGCAACTGCCCTCGCCCGTTTCTTCAAAATGCCATTTGTTTTCAAGGTATTTAAAGGGGCCATCAATGTAACTGGCGACGATTTCGTTGGCTTCGCCGTTCAAAACCACTTGGCAAGTAAACGTTTCGCGAATGGACTTGTAGCCCACAGTCATATTGGCCAGTAGAATTTTACGGCCGGACTTTTCACGCTGGGACGTAATGTCGAGACTTTGACACAAAGGCACAAATTCGGGGTAACGTTCAATGTCCGCAACAAGATCAAACATGTTCGACGCCTTGTGCTGAACAGGATGAACTTTTTCAAACTTTGGCATGGTTTAAGCAGCAGCAGCTTGTTTATCGCGCGCCTCTTTCAAACGTGCAAAATCTTCATCTGCATGATACGATGATCGTGTAAGCGGGCTGGAAGACACCAACAGAAAGCCTTTTGAATAGGCATTCGTCTCATAACTTTTAAATTGCTCAGGCGTCACAAATTCTTCAATGCGGTGATGCTTTTTCGTTGGCTGAAGATATTGCCCGATGGTCAAAAAATCCACGTCAGCGGAGCGCAAATCATCCATCAACTGCAACACTTCGTTTCGTGTTTCCCCAAAACCAACCATGAGGCCTGACTTTGTGAACATCGTCGGATCTAGCTCTTTCACCCGCTCTAACAAGCGAATGGAGTGATAATAGCGCGCTCCCGGGCGCACCGTGAGATAACGACCCGGAACAGTTTCGATATTGTGATTGAACACGTCCGGTTTGGCTTCCACCACGATTTCCAACGCACCGTCTTTCCGCAAAAAGTCAGGCGTTAAAACTTCAATTGTCGTGCCGGGGGATGCAGCACGGATCGCATAAATAGTATCTGCAATATGTTGTGCACCGCCATCGTCCAAATCATCACGGTCAACGGAGGTAATCACCACATGGCGCAGGCCAAGTTTGGCAACAGCCTTGGCAACATTTTCTGGCTCGGCAGTATCCAACGGCTCCGGTTTACCAGTACGGACATTACAAAACGCACACGCACGCGTGCAGGTGTCGCCCATAATCATCATGGTCGCGTGTTTTTTTGACCAGCACTCGCCAATATTGGGACAGCCCGCCTCTTCGCAAACTGTCACCAAATTGTTCTCTTTGACGATTTCCTTGGTCTCTGTGAACACAGGCGATGACGACGCGCGTACACGAATCCAATTCGGTTTTTTCAAAACCGGCTGATCGGGCTTGTGTTCTTTTTCAGGATGCCGCGGACGTTTTTCGTCCAGTGTATTGAGCAAGTTTACCACTGTCGTGCGTCCTTATAGCTTGCTCAACCGCGCGCTTTGATAGCGCGATAGATATAGATCAAAGCACAAGCACCACCGATGGCCACGATCCCTTGTGTCACCAGCCCGCCCGATGCGTTGAACCCCAAAATGCGGAGCACGAAATTGGCGAACATAGCGCCCACTATACCAATGCCGATATTGCCGAAAATGCCCATATCCGCTTTCATGATGCGTTCAGCAATATATCCCGCCAAACCACCAATGATGATTGTCATAATCCAACCCATAAGTATTGAGCCCCTTGTCGTTATTAGAAATTATGCGTTTGCCAAAGCTTCTGGCGATGCGGGTGTGAGCGTCACGCTCTCTCCGCAACCACAAGCTGACGTCTGATTGGGATTGTTGAACACAAAACCGCTGCGCAGTTTGGTCACTTCGTAGTCCATTTGTGTGCCCAGCAAAAACAACACAGCCTGCGGTGCGATATAGACTGTGTGATCACCTGCTTGGACAGCGTCGTCTTTCGGATCCGCTTCCGTGACCAGATCAACTGTGTATTCCATGCCAGCACAGCCGCCGTTTTTCACGCCCACGCGAATGCCGAGCGGCGTTTCAGCAGAGTTTGAAACAATCTCATCAACGCGCTCTATGGCAGCGTCCGTTAATGTCATTACAGCGAAACGACTCATGGTCTTTTCCTTGTTGCGTTGCTTTCAATGTAAGCATCGCGGTCAATCATTACAATTGTCTTGTCTGTGATGCCTAAATATACCAGCCCAGCGCGATTTGCGCTTCTTCGCTCAAACGCTCTGGCGTCCAAGGTGGGTCAAACGTCATGTTGACGGTGACACCAGACACGCCTTCAACCGCGCTGACGGCATTTTCCACCCAACCCGGCATTTCACCCGCCACAGGACAGCCGGGTGCAGTGAGGGTCATATCAATGTCGACCATGCGGTTGTCGTCCATATCAATGCGATAAATCAGGCCGATTTCATAAATATCTGAAGGGATTTCAGGATCATACACTGTTTTCAACGCAGCAATGATGTCCATCGTCAAGCGATCCAATTCGTGTTGAGGAATGGAACTCGGCGTGTTTTCACCAATAGAAGCGGCGTTTGGCGCGGCTTCCACGTCGGCTGTAGTTTGATCTTTGTTATCAGTCATTTTTCAAATTCCGTCATTCCAATAGGCAATCACTGAGATACCAATACACGCTATTCCGATTAGTGAGCAAATTACGACTATTGAAGTCGCCCCGCTTTGGGATGCGAAAAATGCACAAGCAAAGAAAAAGATTGCAGTTGGAACAAACCAAATCCATGCGTGTTTGATTTCAATGAAGAATTTCCAAGCGCCTGTAACAAGAGACCAAAAAAATTCCATCTAGCCGAAAAACTTCCTCGCCTTTTCAAGCGCCTCGACCAAGGCATCTACTTCATCCTTGGTGTTGTACATTCCGAAACTTGCGCGGCATGTGGATGTGACGCCGAAACGCTCCATCAACGGCTGTGCACAGTGGGTGCCAGCGCGCACGGCTACGCCAGAACGGTCAATCACCATAGAGATATCGTGGGCATGGATGCCTTCTAATTCAAATGAGAAGATCGCGCCTTTATCCGGCGTATCACCAATGATGCGCAATGAATTGATTTCACGTAATTTTTGGCTTGCGTAGTCGCGCAATTCCATTTCATGGGCAGCGATGTTTTCACGCCCAACACCTTCGATATAGTCAATCGCAGCCCCAAGGCCGATGGCTTGAACGATGGGCGGTGTGCCAGCTTCAAAACGGTGCGGTGGTTCGTTGTAGGTGACACCATCCAGGGTCACATCCAAGATCATCTCGCCACCGCCCTGATATGGGATCATTTCTTCCAGTGCTTCTTTAGTGCCGTAGAGAACGCCAATGCCAGATGGGCCATAGAGTTTGTGGCCGGTGATGCAGTAGAAATCGCAACCGATGTCCTGAACATCAACGGGCATGTGAACCGCCCCTTGGGAACCATCCACCAGCACTTTAATGCCACGCGCATGGGCCATGGCGCAAATTTCTTTCACTGGAACCACAGTGCCGAGCACATTGGACATTTGTGTAATGGCAATGAGTTTGGTCTTATCCGTGATCTGCGCTTCGACAGCTTCCAGCGATAAACCACCCTGCTCGTCCACATCCACCCATTTCAGAACAGCACCCTGACGCTCCCGCAAGAAATGCCACGGTACGATGTTGGAGTGATGTTCCATGATCGACAGAACAATTTCATCGCCTGCTTCAAACTTCGGCATGGCATAGCCATAGGCTACGAGGTTGATCGCTTCCGTGGTGCCTTTGGTGAAAACAATGTTCTCATCGCTCGGCGCATTCAGGAACTTGCGAACCTTGCCACGTGCGGCTTCATAAGCGTCTGTTGCCGCATTTGAAAGGAAATGCAGACCGCGATGGACGTTGGCGTATTCGTTCTCATAGGCATGAGAAACTGCATCAATAACCTGACGCGGCTTTTGTGCAGAGGCGCCATTGTCGAGGTAAACGAGCGGTTTGCCATGCACCTCGCGGTGCAGGATCGGAAAGTCCGCCCGAATGGCCTCGACGTTATAATCAGACATGTTTTTCCATCCAAGTGTCGATGCGTGCTTCTAGGGCTTCAACCAGACCTTCGTCTTCGATCTCTTCCACGATTTCCGCCACAAATGCTTTGATCAACATGCGCCGCGCATTGGTTTCTGAAATGCCACGCGCCATGAGATAGAACATGTAGCTCTCTTCCAAATCGGTAACCGTTGCACCGTGGGCGCATTGGACGTCGTCTGCGAAAATTTCGAGCTCAGGTTTAGCGGAAAAGTCGCAATTATCTGACAACAAAAGCGTGTTGCAAGCCATGCGCGCGTCCGTCAGCTGAGCTGCTTGACGCACATTGATTTGGCCTTGAAACACGCCGCGACCACGGCCTGTGGCCACATTGCGGAATGTCTCGTTCGCAACAGTGTTTGGCACGTGGTGCGTGATGCGCGATGTGACATCGATGTGAGCTTCGCCACCAATCAGGTTCACACCCGAAATGTTCAGTTCGGAATTTTCGCCCACAACATCGAAGTTCACTTCTTGGCGCACAAGCTTGCCGCCCACATTCAAAATGAACAGATTGAGCACGGCCTCTTTGCCAAGCGACACATTCAAGCGCGCCAAACGTTGAGCCAGATTGCCTTCTTCAATGGACATGGTGAGCGTGACGGTTGCGCCTTCAGCAATGTCCAAATCGACGACGGAGGATGAAAGATATTGAACATCTTCCAAGCCCACCGCGCGGTAGACAATTGTGCTCTTTGAATTGGCGGCTGCGTTGATCGCAAAGCGTTGCGCGGCAATCGTGTTGGCTGTGCCTGTATGGGCATAGGCCAGACCGATTGTTTGTTCGATCTCAGCGCCTTCATCGATGGAGAGCGTCAAACCATCTTGTGCAAAAGCGGTGTTGATGAGAGCCGTTGCATCCGCATCACCTTCCAGAAGCTTAGCCGTAGGCAACTCAGCCGTAACGGTTGCGCCTTTTGGCACGTCTTCGCCAAAGTCGAAGAAATGACCATCTCGAAAATGCTGCACGGACGCGCCTGTGACCAAGCGCGGGAACTTTGCACCAACTGTCTTGGCGAGGTCGTCGCTTGGGCGTGCTGCCACGGTGTATCCCGCTTTCAACAATGCACGCAGATCGGTGTAATGGAATGCTTCAACACGGCGTGTTGGCAGGCCATCGTCTTTCAGCTTTGCAATTGCAGCGTCGCGTTCCGCACTGGTGTTGCCAGCGGCTGCATAAGCCTCAATCAAGGATGTTTCGGCATCGGTGAGGATGCGCGGTGTATGGGCTGTCATTGTAGTGTCGCCTTATGCTGCTGCCGCGATGATGTCGGCATAGCCCTTTTCTTCAAGCTCATGCGCCAATGTCTTGTCGCCAGATTTGACGATCTTACCATCAGACAACACATGCACGGTGTCTGGTACGATATGGTCGAGCAAACGCTGGTAGTGCGTGATCACGATCACGGCGCGGTTCGGGTCGCGCAGGTGGTTCACACCGTCAGACACGATTTTCAGCGCATCAATATCAAGTCCTGAATCGGTTTCATCCAAAATACAAAGCTTAGGTTCCAGCAAAGACATTTGCAGAATTTCAGCACGTTTCTTTTCACCACCAGAAAAACCCACATTCACTGGGCGTTTGAGCATGTTGAAATCGATTTTCAGGTCGCCTGCAGCGGCACGCACCCGTTTGATGAAATCAGGTGTGGTGAGTTCATCTTCGCCACGCTCTTTGCGCTGTGCGTTCATGGCTTCCTTCAGGAAGGTCATTGTTGGAACGCCTGGAATTTCGACGGGATATTGGAACGCAAGGAATACGCCGGCGGCCGCGCGTTCAGCCACATCGAGTTCCAAAAGGTCTTGACCGTTATAGGTGATTGATCCTTCGGTCACTTCGTAGTCTTCTTTGCCAGACAGAACGTAAGACAATGTGGATTTACCAGAACCGTTCGGCCCCATAATCGCAGCCACCTCACCCGCCGCCACGGACAAGTTCAAGCCTTTGATAATTTCCGTTCCGTCTTCTTCGATACGGACATGAAGGTTTTTGATTTCTAACATTTTACTTCTTCTTTCTATCAGCGCCTGTGCGCCCAAATCTTACGTCTGTTCCATTTTGCCGCTGCACAGCTTCGTTATAGAGGCGTTCCCTTCGGCGAATTCCTGCAATCTTTTTCCAGCCCCAAATGAATAGAATGACAAATCCCAAAGCCAAGGCAGCAAACAATGCTGGCAACAACAAATTCGTCACCATTCCAAACAGTATTACAAGCAGGGCAATCACACCCAAGAGCGGTTCAATGAACTGTTTTTTCCAAAAAAACCGATGGTCGGTCGTCTTCAAATATCTTTCTGCATATCCCTCATCTTGGTCGTGCCCGCGCAAAGCTTCTCTAAATTCTTCATCTTTGCGTTGCTGTAAATAGTCATCCATTATTTATCGCCGCGCATATTTCAAAACAATCGACACTGCCAATGGGCTGATTACCCACAATACCAGCGCCCAGATTGGGGCCATCGTTAGCTCCGCTTCACCCGTTGTCACTTTCACCAATGGTAAAGCGACGAACACGATGGGGAACACAATCCCCCAGAGGAATGCGAGAATACGCACCCAAGGTTTGGAGAGAAGTTCGCGAGTGTTCATCTTAAACTTTCAACACTCCAACACTGCCTCGACCTGATCTTTGTTTCATCGTTTCGTTCCACTGTTTCACAGATTGCTCGCGAGTTGGTATATCTTCAAATTGATGTGTGTGGTTGTGAAACACAGACATTGTTTCAGTGGCCATTCCCATCAGTTCTTTATGAAGCCCGTTGCGCGCGAACTGTTTCATTTCCTCTTCGTTATCCCATACAGAAACGGCGAAATAGACGCTTCCAGATTTAAACATATCGGCTTTGAGACAACCTGACATTCTCTTAGCTTGAAACAATAGTCGAACAGTAGGGCCTATAATTTTTAAGTAACCAGTCCAATGCTTCAATTGCATTCCACCGATGGCCGCATAAGGCATTTTATTTCCTTTACCCCACTGAGCCTTCCAAGCTAATTCCAATCAGCTTTTGCGCTTCGACTGCGAATTCCATTGGGAGTTCTTGGATCACTTCTTTCACGAAACCATTCACGATCAACGCGATTGCTTCTTCTTCTGGGATGCCCCGTTGGAGGCAGTAGAAGAGTTGGTCGTCAGAAATTTTTGAGGTTGTGGCCTCGTGTTCCAACTGGGCGTCTTTGTTCTTGGCTTCAATATACGGCACGGTGTGCGCGCCACATTGGTCGCCAATCAACAGACTATCGCATTGGGTGAAGTTCCGCGCCGTATCTGCTTTGCGGCCAATGCTCACTTGTCCGCGATAGGTGTTTTGCGAACGCCCTGCGGAAATACCTTTAGAGATGATGCGGCTTGTGGTGTTTTTTCCCAGATGCAGCATTTTCGTGCCGCTATCCACTTGCTGCATGCCGTTCGACACCGCAATGGAATAGAATTCGCCACGAGACCCATCGCCGCGCAAAATGCAGCTTGGATATTTCCACGTGACCGCAGAACCCGTTTCAACTTGCGTCCAAGACACTTTGGAATTCTTGCCACGGCAATCAGCGCGTTTGGTTACGAAATTATAGATGCCGCCCTTGCCGTTTTCATCACCAGGAAACCAGTTTTGAACCGTCGAATATTTAATTTCGGCATCGTCCATGGCGATCAGTTCAACCACGGCGGCATGCAACTGGTTTTCATCACGTTGTGGCGCTGTGCACCCTTCCAGATAGGAAACGTAAGAGCCCTCTTCCGCAATGATCAATGTGCGTTCGAACTGGCCTGTGTTTTCTTCATTGATGCGGAAATAGGTCGACAATTCCATTGGGCAGCGAACGCCTTTTGGAATGTAGACGAATGATCCATCGGTGAAGACGGCGCAGTTCAACGTGGCGAAATAGTTGTCCGTTACAGGAACAACAGACGCCATGTATTTTTTGACCAGCTCCGGATATTCCTTGATCGCATCGGAGATTGAGCAGAAAATCACGCCTGATTTGGCAAGTTCTTCGCGAAATGTTGTGACCACGGAAACGGAATCGAATACGGCATCCACCGCAACACGGCCCGACTTGTAGATGTTGTCGCTTCCACCAAATGCGTCAGGGTCTTCTTCACGTTCTGCAGCTTCTTTTGCAGCGAGTGCTTCTTTGGTTTTGGTGACACCTGCCAAGGCTTCCTGCTCTTTCAACGGGATGCCAAGCTTTTCATATGTGCGCAGCAATTCAGGATCGACTTCATCCAGTGACTTTGGGCCGTCTTCGAAGTTTTTCGGAGCGGCATAGTAATAGATGTCTTGATAATCAATCTTGTCGTAAGCCACGCGCGCCCAATCAGGCTCGGTCATGGTTTTCCAACGCTCGAACGCATCCAAACGCCACTGCAGCATCCATTCCGGCTCATCCTTTTTGGCTGAGATGAAACGAATGGTGTTTTCGTCCAAACCTTTCGGTGCCTTGTCAGATTCAATATCCGTCGAGAAGCCGTATTTATACTGGTCGATGTCCAGCGTCTTAACGGTGTCGATGGTTTCTTGAACAGCTACCATATTGGTGTCTCCAACTTCCTGTTTCCCGCGCTAGGCTGCGCCGGATAATTTGGTTTTTGTCATTTCACTCAAACGCTTTGTGACGCGCCCAAACGAAGTGATGAATTTGTCTGCATCTTCCTTGGTGGAATTCCAACCAAGACTGACGCGAATAGCACCACGTGCCATATCTGTGTCTGCATTCATGGCTTCCAGCACATGGCTTTTGCCCACTTTGCCAGATGAACATGCCGAACCGCTGGAAACTGCCACGCCATCAAGGTCAAATGCGATCAACGCTGTTTCTGCCTTTAAGCCTCTCAGGCCAAAAAGAATGGTGTTTCCAACACGGGGTGCATCAACACCGAAAAGTGCAAAATTGTCCGTTAGTCCATTTGATGCACATATAGGGGCGAGTTGATGGATTATCGAGTCCCTCAAAGCAGTTATTTCTGCGTAATCGGACGCGTTTTCCTTGGCTGCCACTGCTGCTGCGCCAAACCCTGCAATTGCAGCTACGTTTTCCGTACCTGCACGTTTGTTCTTTTCTTGTCCGCCGCCACGAATGGCAGGAGAAATATCAAGAATTGGATGCACGTTGATCAACGCGCCAACACCCTGAGGGCCACCAATTTTGTGGGACGACAAAATCATAAAATCCACACCGAGTGCTTTGGCATCCACTGGCATGCGCCCCACTGCTTGAACGGCGTCACACAATATATAGCCGCCCTTGAAGCGGGTTTTCTTGGCAATTTCAGCAACAGGTTGAATGACACCTGTTTCGCTGTTGACCAATTGCACAGCGACAAATGGCCGGCCATTGTTTGGGTCGTGGGATTCCAACAATTTGTCGAATGCGTCCAAGTCGATCAAACCATTGGTTTGAACCGGAATGGCGACAATCTGTTCTTGCTCAAAGCGACCGCCTGCCAAAATGCATGGATGCTCCGTTTCCAAAACGTAAAGAGTTCCAGCCGGGCGCATAATGCCATCGCCTCGCACATTTGGGGTCAAACCTAAATGTGCAGCTTCGGTCGCGCCTGAGGTGAAGGTCACACTGTCTGCATCAACCGACACCAAATCCGCGACCTCACGTCGTGCCTGTTCCACCAGCCGTCGTGCATTGCGACCTTCAGTATGTACTGACGATGGATTACCCAAACTGTCCATCGCGCGCACCATAGCTTCCCGCGCTGCTGGACGCAGGGCAGACGTAGCATTGTGATCGAGATAGGCGCGGTATTTCGCCATTTACTGAGGCTCTTATTATAATGGTTCAGGCTTCAATCGGGCGCTTCATTATCTATTCGCAAAGAAACATGCCAATTTTCTTGAATTTCAAGAACCAAATGGCCTATGTACAGAACTTCGCGGTGAAAGACTCGAAATGAGGCCAAATCGCAACTTTTGAATAATTCTAAACTAGGTTAGAAATTGCCCGTCCAAACGTCAAGCCAAGGATTGGACTTTTGGACAGAGACTGCCGCGCTTTTTGACGCGGTTTCGTCCTGCGGCTTCGAACCCAGTGCAATAGGAGTATACTATGCCTGAAGTAATTTTTACGGGTCCTGAAGGTCGTCTTGAAGGTCGTTATCAACCCGCAGAAGACAAGAATGCTCCAATAGCAATTATTTTGCACCCGCATCCGCATCCGCAGTTTGGCGGCACGATGAACAATCCAATCGTCTACAAATTGTTCTACATGTTCCAAGAGCGTGGTTTCACGACTTTGCGCTTCAACTTCCGTGGTGTTGGCCGCAGCCAAGGCGAATTTGATCACGGTGCTGGCGAATTGTCTGATGCCGCTGCTGCACTGGACTGGATTCAAACACTTCACCCAGATTCCAGCGGTTGCTGGGTTGCAGGATTCTCTTTTGGCGCATGGATTGGAATGCAGCTTTTGATGCGCCGCCCGGAGATTGAAGGCTATCTTTCAATTGCACCGCAGCCCAACATTTATGATTTCGCGTTCCTCGCGCCCTGCCCGTCATCCGGTTTGATTATTCATGGTGAAGATGACCGCGTTTCAAAGCCCGAGCATGTGCAGACACTTGTCGACAAATTGCGCAGCCAAAAAGGCATTACGACAACACAGATCACGATGCCTGAAGCCAACCACTTTTTCAGCGAACATCAAGACGAGTTGCTGGACGAATGCCAAATCTATCTCGACAAACGGCTCGGCTTGATCGAAGGCGGTATCGAAGAAACTATGCTGGAGCGTTAATCGCTGCCCATTTGAAAGACTGTTATGGACTATGCAACGCTCGCCTTTCTGTTTGCCACTGGCATCGTGGCGGGCGTTTTTAATTCCATTGCAGGTGGTGCAACGTTCATTTCTTTTCCTGTGCTCATGGCATCTGGATTGCCACCACTTGTTGCCAATGCAACAAATTTTGTGGCGCTTTTGCCCAGCAACGCAGCCGCTGTTCCGGCCTTTAAAGATGAATTACTGAGCTTAGGTCGCCGGCTGTGGATCGATCTTGCCATTTGTGCTGCTGGCGGCATTGTTGGCGTATTGCTGCTTTTGCAATTGGGCGAAGCCACATTCACCACGCTTGTTCCATGGCTCATGCTGATTGCTGTCATCATCTACGCACTCGGCAATCAAGTGCGTTCATTTATACAATCCATATTCAGTGCCAATGGCAGCGATGTGCTTGGACGCGTTTTACTGTTTTTCTTTTCGATTTATGGCGGCTATTTTGGAGCAGGTTTGGGGGTCATCTTGTTGGCATCCTTCACCATCGCTGGCTACACGAATGCCCATCTGGCCAACGCGATCAAAAACGCAGCAGGCACAGTTATCAGCCTGGTCAGCATTGTGGTGGTTGCTTCCAGTGGGCTTGTGGATTGGCCTTACGCAATTGCCATGATGGTTGGCGCGACACTCGGCGGAGCTTTTGGCGGCGGGTTTTCCAAAAAACTGTCGCAAAAGGTCATGCGCGGCCTGGTTATTTCCTTTGGCCTCATCGTCAGCGCTGTTTATTTGTGGCGCGCCTATGGATACTTGATCACTGGCTAAGGCTGCGGTTGAGCCAGAACACCACCCATTGCCGGATGTTTGCAGCCTGTTGTGGTGGGAAATGTAAGCGGCAGGCAGCGCAGATGTCTCACCGCGAGATAGGCAAAGGCCTCAGCCTCCATCATGTCACCGTTTAATCCATGACTGTCGGACGTCACAACACTGGCGCTATGATCTTTCGCCAGACGCGCAAGATCGGCCATGATGACCTCATTCAAACGCCCTCCACCGCTTATGATCCATTGTTTCGGCTGTTCTGGCATGAGTTCGGTTGATCGTATGATAGACTGTGCGGTCACACGAGCCAGCGTGCGTGCGCCATCGCTGAGTTCAGCTGCCTGCAAATCAAGCGGTTTAAAATCATTTCTATCAAGCGATTTGGGACCAGCCCGCTCAAAGAACTCTGATTGCATATAGGAATTTACAAGCGGCATCAGCACATTGCCTTCCAATGCAATACTTCCACCTTGATCAAATGGAATGCCAGCTTTTGCCTGCACCCATTGATCGATCAGCGCATTGCCTGGCCCGGTATCAAATGCCGATAGTGCACCATCAGCGCCCACATACGTGATGTTTGAGATGCCGCCTATATTGACGAAAACGACAGGCAATTGCGCACCAATTTTGGCCGCCAAAGCCTGATGGTAGACAGGAACAAGGGGGGCACCCTGCCCGCCAACGGTCATATCATTGGCGCGCATATCATAAACAACATCGATACCGACTTTGTTCGCCAGTTCTTGTCCATTGCCCAGCTGTACCGTCAAAGCCTGCTCGGGCCTATGCAAAACAGTCTGACCATGAAACCCTATAGCGGCAATTGAACTGCGATCGACATTGCGATCTTTGAAAAACGTTTCACACGCTTGCGCATGTAAATCTGTAATCAGTGTTTCTACGTCTTTAAGACCGTTGGGGCGGTCATGACGGTCTGACACGCCTTCTGCATCTGCCAAACAAGATTCGATTTTTTGACGTACCGACTTTGGATAATCAATTGCCAGACTTGGTCCAAATTCCACGTGGGACTGACCATCAGTTGCGATCATCGCCACATCGATTCCGTCCATTGACGTGCCGCTCATAAGGCCTATGGCGTTTACAATCATCACTTGGTCTTTCAATTGCACGAATTAGAGCGTGAAATTTCAATTCTAATCTTGTAAGTGTCCGCAAAACACATTCTGGAACTTCTTATATCATGTCCGCATTCAAATCGGCATTCCTGAACACACTTTCTGAACGGGGCTTTATTCATCAAATATCCGACGAATCTGGCCTTGATGATCTTTTATCCAAGGAAGTCGTGACTGCCTATATCGGTTTTGATCCAACTGGCCCCAGCCTGCATGTGGGGCACATGACGCAAATCATGTTGCTATACTGGTTTCAGCAAACTGGGCACCGCCCGATCGCGCTGATGGGTGGCGGCACGACCATGGTTGGTGATCCGTCTGGCAAAGACGAGTCACGTCAATTGTTGACGGTTGATCAGATTGAAGAAAACAAAACGAAGATCAAAGTTGGTTTTTCCTCTTTTTTAGATTTCAACGATGAGCCAAACGGAGCCATCATGGCTGACAATGCCGATTGGCTTTTGAAACTCAACTACATTGAGTTCTTGCGCGATTACGGAAAACATCTGTCGGTGAACGCCATGTTGGCACGCGATTCCGTTAAAAACCGTTTGGACAGAGAACAACACCTCTCCTTCCTAGAGTTCAACTACATGTGCCTACAGGCTTACGATTATGTGGAATTGAGCCGTCGTTATGATTGTCGTCTGCAGATGGGTGGATCCGATCAATGGGGCAATATCGTTTCTGGTGTGGATCTGGGGCGTCGCTCAGGTGCCGAACAGCTTTATGCTCTGACCACGCCTCTCTTGGCCACCGCATCAGGTGCGAAAATGGGAAAAACGGCCAATGGTGCTGTTTGGCTCGACCCGACAATGCTCCCCGTGTTTGATTTCTGGCAATATTGGCGCAACACAGAAGACGCTGATGTGGGCAAGTTCCTACGCCTCTTCACGACGCTCCCACTCGACGAGATTACCAAGCTCGAGGCGCTTGAAGGCGCAGAACTGAATGAAGCTAAGAAGGTTTTGGCGACACAGGCGACAATGCTCGTTCACGGTGAGAAAGCAGCTCTGGAAGCCGAAGAAACCGCGCGCAAGACATTTGAAGAAGGGGCATTGGCTTCCAATCTTCCAACTGTTGAAGTCGCCAAAGCTGATTTCGCCGACGGTATGGGCATTTTGCAATTGTTGGTTGCGTCTGGGTTTGCAAAATCAAATGGTGAAGCGCGCCGTCACATCAAAGGCGGCGCCGTTCGTTGGAATGATACCGTTGTCTCTGACGAAACGATGTCTATCCAATTGTCAGATTTAAACGACGGTGAAGACAAATTGTCGTTCGGCAAAAAACGTCATGTTCTGATCCAAACAAAATAGCATTGGACTAAAACTGAAAGAGCTTTCGGAACACGCCGGGAGCGATGATGGACAATGGATTGACTCGAATTTGCGGGTTCTTGTAGTTGCCGCGCAGTTGAAATGTAATGCCCAAAAGGCCACTGGTTTTGCCGTTGCCGAACGCCAAACCGATCAACGGAATTTTTGAAATAAGTGTGTTGAGGCCTTTTCCGGGCAAAAACGTGCCTGTGATTTTCATCCTGTTTCGGCTGTCATAAACAGTGCCTTCGAAGGCGGCGCTTGCGTCGCCACCTGACAATCTGCCACGGGAAATTCTGAGGTTGCCAGGACTTTTGATTATTTCTGCAAGAAGCGAATCAACCTGCGCATTCTGGGTAGGAACAGTCTTGAGGTAGCTTTGAATTTCGCGCCCCTCTCTGCCGGATAAATTGTTTGATGGTGCTTTCAATAAGGCCGCCAGCCTTGGTTCGTTCAACAATTTGAAATTCGAAGCTTGAATTTTGCCTCGAGACAAACCAGCATTGTCAGTGTTGAGAGTTGCATTCAGTGTGCCGCCCGACAGCTTTGAATAAATATCTAAAAACGCGAGAACAGAGCCAGCATTGGCGGTCTGTATCTGTGTCTCTAAAACTCCATTCTTGGGAACAAGAGAAAAACTTGTGGGCGCATCGCCTGCAGCGACCGCTCGCAGACTTGCTCGACTAACGGTGCTACCACGTTGGGTGAGATCAATAGAAACGCCAGATAAGATTTGACCATTGAACCCCAATAAGCGGCGCACCCTGCCCTTTACGTTTACTCGCAATCCTTTACCTGCCGAGGCGCGTTTTGCATCCAGAGCCGATTTGATGATTGCACGTCCATCATACGAGCGTGCGTCGATGGTAACATCGTATCCGGACTTTGTACGCACAAGTTTCACATCCAAATCATCCGTCTTGTTCAACTTGATGTTTGTTAAGTTGGCAGAACGCAATCCTGATTTGTCTGATACGATACTGCCGCCAGCAGAAAAGCCGCTGCCTTTTAGACGTAGGTTGTTGAGATAGGTTGCGCCATTTTTTTCTTCCAGGGAAAAAGTTGCAGTAGCTGCAACTCCTTTTCCTTTGCTCCACCCGATCCAAGGAAATGAGAGTTTTGCGTTCCGAAGGTCGACGGTCACTGTCCCGCCGCCGCCCTTTTGTGACCCGACGGAAACCGCAATCGGCCCTTGGATCACGTCTCCTGTTTCAATTCCGAGTTTCTTTCGCGCTTTGTCGTCAAGCTGCATCGTCACGGAATTTCGTGCGGCACTGCCATCAAGCGGCTGCACGAGAGCAACGTCTGCGTTGACACCATCAATCTTGGCTTTGCCCGACACTTCCGCAACGGCCGAAGCGGAACTTGCGGTGACTTTCACATTCGCCGAGGAGAATGATCGGCCAGCGATCTTGCCACGGGAGCTTCCATTTTGGACTGAAGATTTCAGGGTCCAAGATTTGGTTTCAATCCTATTTTTTGGGTGCAGCAACAAGTTGGCGTTTACTGTTGAGGAGATCGTTCCCGAAACGTTAGACGACTCCAGCCCTTTTACAGGCTTCACCTTTAAGGGCTTGCGAGCGCTTAAAACAACCATTGATGAAGCGGAAGAAGCAATATCCAGGGACAGATCGGCCGGCAACGGTTTGGCGGTGTAATCCGGAATAACAAACTGGCCGTTGGTGATTTTGAGATCAGGGTACCCCGTCAACTTGCCTACAGCACTGTTGATTGAAACAGTAGTTTTCACGCCTTGAAATTTGATCTTTCCTCTCGCGTTCAAAAGTCGTGGCAAATCGCCAGCGGTTCTCACGTTCGCGCCAGTTATGTCCATCGTTGCTTTGATGTGCTCATTTGAAAACGGAAGTCTATTTGCGACCACGCTGAACGGAAAATCTGTTCGGATCTCAGCAGACTGGATCTGCCCCCCCCGAACACCATCGCGCACCCAATCTCGTACTTTGGGCGCAAGAAACTCCGGCCAGATTTGTTTGAATTCAGCCACGTCCATACGCTTAGAGCTGAGGTTCAATTTCAAGCGTGGAGATTTACCATCCGCGAACACCACAGCGCCATCGCCGGTCAGACCGCCCAGCTTGGTTTTTAAATCTAACCTATCGAAAGTGATCGCTGTGGTGTCTCGATCAACTTTGCCCTCAACAACAAGCTCTGCCTCTGTTCCAGCTGCATTTGGCAGCATGGCATAGCTTTCTATACCACCTGCTTTGAGTGTAAATGCAGGACTGTCGGTTTGAAAATTCAAAACGCCGCTCAAAGTGGCCTTAAGCGTTGGGAAAACAATAGGCGAATTTTCTATGGTAACTTCGTTGTCTGCCGGTGAAACGCTGAAGTTCAACAAGGCGCGTGAAATTACGGAATTATGCCGTTCGCCCATCACTAAACTCGATTGGTCTAAGGCGATTTGCCCTAGTGCTTTTTGTGGTTTTCCTTCAACAGAATATGGAACTCTAAACTTGAGAACAAAGTTTCCATCCAAATCAAATTTGCCTGGGGCCGATTGATCGGGAGCAAACAGGAAATCTCTAAACTTCAATCCTGAAATTTGAATGTTCAGGGTGGAAGCATCTGCTTCTCTCAACCAGCTTCCGCTGATTGACCAATTGCTGTGTTGAGTCTCAACAAGTCCAGAAAACTGAAGACCCGTTTGAAAGTTGGCATTGTGTTTCACCACCAATTGGCTCGCTGTTGCGGTTCGAGAGCGCAGCCCTAACCCTTCAAATCCAATAATGGCGGTGTTGTTCAATGTAATGCTATCAAGGCCAGCTGATTCAATCGATGCTTCGGCCGACCGCAACGCCGCACCTAATGAGGCAAGACTGGAGGATAGATCAACCTTGGTGTTCCAGATGTCCGAAGATCTATCTTTATTGATGTACGGAAGTATAGAGACTGATGCTTTGTTGAGCGCGATACTTTCAGCCTTCACTTTCCCTGACAGAAAAGGAAGCGCTTTCAGTTGAACGGAAACGTCATTCACGACGCCAAGGTTTTGGTTGCCATTATTGGTCAACTTAACATCTGCAGCTTTGATTGAGATCAACCCACGTTCACCCAATGCAACATTCGCATCGCCGATCTGAGCTTTTAGATTGTCTCCAAGTAATTGAGACAGTTGGTTTTCCAATCCAGCTCTTATTTGTTCATTGGAAATCGGGCCTTGCGACAACAGCAAACCAATTGCACCAGCAGCTAGCATGGCCAAGAATGTGACAAACACCCCGGTTTTTACAAGCCAAGACCGTTTGGACTTGCGTTTGGTTTTCTTGATGTTGGCTTCACCGCGCAAAGGTACGTGGTCTTGCGCCTGTGCAGACGGGTAATCCAGAAGATCTGGCTGTTCATTTCTTTTGAATCTCACAACCATAATTCGCGACGTTGTCTCTTTCATCGAATCACAAAGACGGTGCAAAAGAGCTTACGGTTTACTTTACGTCATTTCCAAAGAAATATTGGACTATTGCGTACGCGACAAGTTTGCCCCTTGTTTTGCTCAAGCCTGATTGGCACACAAGTGTGGTGATTTTACGGATACAGTCCAATTGGAGAAATGCATGTTAAATGTTGGCGACAAGGCACCGGCATTCGAACTTCCTGGCAATGGCGGAGAAACAGTCAAGTTTCCCACTGGTGGAGCGGCGATTGTTTATTTCTATCCAAAGGACGACACGCCCGGTTGCACGACTGAAGCAATCGAATTCAGCGCTGCGAAAGACGAATTGTCAAAGCTTGGTGTATCTGTGATCGGCATGTCGCCTGACACCGCCGCCAAACATGACAAATTTTCAGCAAAACACGATCTGTCTATTTCCCTAGCCGCTGACGAAGAAAAAACAGCTTTAGAAGACTATGGTGTTTGGGTGGAGAAAAGCATGTATGGCAAAACCTATATGGGTGTTGAACGCTCTACTTTTCTCGTAGATGCTGACGGCAAGATTGTGGAAATTTGGCGCAAAGTACGTGTCAAAGGCCATGTGGAAAAAGTTCTCGAAGCTGCACGACAACATTTTGGTTGAAGCGCCATCAGAACGCTATTTTCAACCCAACGAATGGCCAGCTTTTTGGCGTGATCGATTGGATTTAGAATGCCGTCCAAATTCCTTGCAAGAAGGTGCAGTAAAAGCTCTTAAAGCTGGAGCTTTACAAGATAAGATTGCTTTTACCAGAGAAACTGCACGCCATTGGTTTGATGGAAAACTTGGTCTTGGTGGAGCGGTTTTAACAAAAGTTCCAGACCGGCCCGGTCGGCCCGACCTTCCCAAACTGGTTCCACCTCAGCAAACCAAAAAACGGTCATTGAGGTCAGAAAAAGGTCGTTTTGCTCTGCTGCACGCAATTGCTCATATCGAGTTGAATGCGATCGATCTGGCTTGGGACATCGTTGCACGGTTTGTCAATCAAGGTATGCCGCGCAGCTTTTTTGACGGATGGGTTCGCGTTGCACTGGAAGAATCAAAACATTTTTCACTTTTGCAAGAACGCTTAAGCGAAATGGGCGGAGCGTATGGTGATCTCGATGCACACGATGGGCTTTGGGAAGCGGCACAGGTGACGTCTCACGGGCTTACAGCGCGTTTGGCCGTCGTACCGCTCATTTTGGAGGCGCGTGGACTGGACATCACTCCGTCTCTTTTGGAGAAAATGGAAGAAATTGGCGATGATCGTTCAGCGCGCATTTTTCATATCATTTATCGAGATGAGCAAGGACATGTTGCGGTTGGGGCCAAATGGTTTCGTTATCTGTGTTTACGCGAGGGAAAAGAACCTGCTGCTGCGTTTCAAGAACTGGTTCGAAAGCACTTTCGAGGACCGTTGAAACCACCTTTCAATGATATGGCCCGGGCGAGAGCAGGTCTTACACCGGGTTTCTATCGTGCTCTATCGAGTTCGGGAACCTAGCAAATGCCAGTAGATTGCCTTCAATAAGGTTCCGTTAACCATAATTCACGATACTGGGACTCAACTAAACGAGTTCACCAACTGGTATCATGTCGCGTCCTTTTCCGTTTCCCAATGGCAACTTTACCCAACCAAATTCGGCAAGGCCGCAATTGGGAGTAGAAACGTTACGCAGCACTCGACAGCTTGATACGTTTTCGGTGTCCCTGCCCCGCAATCATGTGTTCGCGATTGGTGGACTTCTCAGCATCTTTCTCATCGCAGTTTTGATCACTGGGTCCTACCTTATGCTGCGTGACGACATGATGGGCGCCACATTGGCAAACCACGCGCGGATGCAGCAGGCCTATGAAGACCGCATCACAAACCTGCGGGCTCAGGTTGATCTGGTTACAAGCCGTCAAATGCTCGATCAACAAGCTGTTGAACAGCGTGTTTCGGAATTGTTGGCGCGTCAAAATAAAATTGGCGAACGGCAGTTGCATGTTCGTAAGGCTTTGAAGCGCACTGGCAAATTGAAGCATATTGACACCATCACCACATCTTCAGTGAAACGAGACCAACGCGCGAGCCTTAACCTGGGCGCTCTTGTTGGCAGCAGCAATCCATTCAGCCCACGTTCTGCCAATCCAGTTGCTCTTGCTTCGGCAGACTTTCAATCAGACCCGAAGGTTCTGGATTCCCTAGAAGCTACTCTGGTTGAAACGGAAACAGCCCAGCTTGCTGAACTGACATTGTTGCGCACAAACGCACAAGAAAAAGCGCGCAAGCTTGCACGCATTCTCACAAAACAAGGCATTCGTGTTCCTAACGCATCCGCCATAGGTGGGCCGTTGATCGAACTGAAAAGTGCTGCGCATTTTTCTGATCACGTGGAAGCATTGGATGCTTCATTGAAAACGCTCGATCAGGTGCGACGTGCTGCAAAAAGCCTTCCCCATGGCAATCCTGCACCAGGAAGCAAAATTTCATCGCGCTATGGCCGACGCCATGACCCGTTTACTGGCCGCTCAGCAATGCATGCGGGTTTGGATTTCAAAGCGCGTACAGGTTCAAAGGTTATCGCAACAGCTTCTGGCAAAATTGTCAGAGCCGGCCGCAATGGCGGATACGGCAAGATGGTCGAAATCGATCACGGTGGTGGCATCACAACTCGTTATGCGCATTTGAGCCGCATTAAGGTGCGCGTTGGGCAGAAAGTATCGCGCGGTCAATTGGTTGGGAAAGTTGGCAGCACGGGCCGTTCAACGGGCCCGCATCTGCATTATGAGGTGCGCCGCAAAGGCCGTGTGCTCAATCCAATTCATTATGTGCGTTTGGAAAAGCACCTCAAACCTTACCTTTAAGGCCTATTCCACATCCTCGATTACTTTGTCTTCACCGCTGACCTGGTGAGCAAGGGCGGCTTCCATAAACTCATTCAAATCGCCATCCAAAACACCTGTTGGGTTTGTACTTTCAATTCCGGTGCGCAGATCTTTCACCATTTGATATGGTTGCAATACGTAAGACCTAATCTGGTGCCCCCAACCAATTTCTGTCTTGTTGTCATGGGCGGACTGCGTTGCCTCTTCCCGCTTTTTCATTTCCAGATCATAGAGCCGCGCGCGCAGCGCTTTCATAGCGTTGGCACGGTTCTGGTGTTGAGACTTTTCAGAACTTGTCACCACGATGCCCGTTGGTTCGTGGGTAATCCTTACGGCGGAGTCTGTCGTGTTGACGTGCTGACCACCCGCGCCCGAGGAACGGAAAGTGTCCACTCGAATATCTTTGTCTTGAATATCAATTTCAATATTGTCATCGATTACCGGATAGACCCAAACAGATGAAAATGATGTGTGGCGACGCGCATTGGAATCGTAAGGCGATATGCGCACCAAACGGTGGACACCTGATTCCGTTTTCATCCAGCCATGTGCATTATGACCTTTGACTAAGACAGTGGCAGCTTTGATTCCAGCTTCGTCGCCAGCGGTGGTGGATTGAATTTCCACTTTATATCCATTGCGCTCAGCCCAACGAATATACATACGCAACAGCATATTGGCCCAGTCGTTGGATTCCGTGCCACCTGCCCCTGAATGAACTTCAAAGAACGTGTCATTGGCATCCACTTCGCCTGACAAAAGTGTTTCTACTTGCCGTTTTCCGAGATCACTGTGTAATTGGCGCAGCGACTCTTCCGCTTCAGTCAGAACACCTTCGTCATCTTCCATTTCAGCCAATTCGATCAGATCAGCAGCGTCTTGCAGGTCCGTTTCCAAACCATTGATGGACGTAATGCTGGTTTCCAGCGTCTGACGTTCTTTCATCAGCAGTTGTGCTTTGCCAGCGTCGTTCCACAATTCAGGGTCTTCTGCGGCAACATTCAGCTCCGCCAATCGTTTGTTGGCCACATCCCAATCCAAGTGACGGCGCAGTAGGCTGATTGCCTGTGTGATTTCATCTGCAAGGGTCTGCATCTCTGCGCGCATCGGATGGATTCCATGGGAGTAGTGTTCGAAATGAACAGATAAGCTTGCTGGTTCGCGGTGTAAAGAAGGGCCAACTCTGTTTGTGGTCAAACCAACAACCAAGCTTCAGCCACGCTTTTTCAGTGAGGCACTGGATTGTTTGCACCATCGTCTGATGCCCCACTAAATTGCCGCGCGATGAATGGACCGCGTTAATCATGATCGGCCTGAAAACAGTATCTTACGATATTTGAATGGTTTTCTTAAAGCTTAGCTAAGCAACGGCGTCCATCCTAGCTGTAAAACATGGCAAGCGCTGGATTCATGACGGTTTTGAATATTCTAGAAAGCTCTCGAGATTTGCAAAAACCTGATTTTGAACCCCCCTCGGGTTCAGATATAGAAATATATCGAGTCATTGTTGATCGGATGCAGCAAGGCGTTCTGGTCTACAACAAGAAAGAAATTCTGGGTGCAAATCCACAATTGTGCCAAATGCTGGATTATCCTCCAGCTTTGCTCGAACCCGGTACAAGTTTAGAAGAGTTTATCGACTTTGGTGCTGCGCGTGGCGACTACGCGACCAGTGGTGCGCTCACGTTACAGTCTATGAGAATGCACATGGCTGCGGGCAAGGACTATGTCACAGAAAGACTTTTGCCGAATGGTCGAACACTGCGCATTGACTGCTGCATCACAGGATCCTTCGGCGTTGGCACTTATACAGACGTTACGGAGGCCCGCAATCGCGAGCGCCTTTTGCAGGAAAAAGAACAACAAGTTAGAAAGCTGGCAGAGACAGATGGCTTAACAGGTCTCGCAAATCGCCGTTCTTTGGACAGAAAATTGCACATCAAGTGCGAACGCCATGCTGCCGCACCAAGTTCAGAAAATCTGGCCGTTATTCTCATTGATTTGGACCGTTTTAAATCGGTCAATGACACTCATGGCCATGGAATGGGCGACGCGCTTCTCCAACAACTGTCACAAAAATTCACATCCTTGATCTGCGAAACTGATGTCATGTCGCGAATTGGGGGAGATGAATTTGCGGCCATCGTTGAGGCACCAACAAAACTTGAAATTGAGAAGATTGCAAAAAACCTATGTGAAGCGGCGCATGGTGTTGTTGAAATTCAAGGCACGCAGCTCAAAGTTGGCGCATCTATTGGGGTTGCCATCTTGAGCGCCGATATGGCTGGAGCTGACGAATTGCTGACAGCTGCTGACCTCGCACTCTACGATGCAAAGCAATCGAAAAAGGGATCGGTTCGACTTTACGACCCTTCCCTTGGTGAAAGGGCAATCAACCGATCCTTGATAGAGCAAGACCTGCAGTTTGCCATCCAAAACGATGAATTTATTCTGCACTATCAAGTGCAACGAAACTTAGAGACTAATGAAGACGTTGGGTATGAAGCGCTTATCAGATGGCAACATCCAGAACGGGGTTTGGTCTCGCCTGCTGAATTCGTATCAATTGCTGAAGAAACTGGGGCAATTGTCGAAATGGGTCGTTGGGCATTGCGTCAGGCGACCTCGGATATCCAGAAACTCGATTCCAAATCACGCGTTGCTGTGAATGTCTCGCCTGTACAATTTTCAAAGTCTGACATTGTTGAAGACGTACGCGAAGCTCTTGAGGAATCCGGTTTGGCACCCAGTCGTCTAGAAGTTGAAATTACGGAAGACATTTTCATTACAGATACCGAAAACACTCTGCGGGCATTAAACAAGCTGCGTGCCTTAGGGGTCGGCATCGCTTTGGATGATTTCGGAAAGGGCTATTCTTCGCTTTCGTATCTCAACCGCTTCCCATTTGCGAAGCTCAAAATTGATCACGCCTTCATTAGCAAAATGACGGAAGATCGACAAAGCAGATCATTGGTCAACTCGATCCTCAGCCTCGCTTCGTCGCTCAATCTCAAAGTCACAGCCGAAGGTGTCGAAACCCAAGAACAGTGGGACATTTTAAAGTCCTGTAAATGCGATGAAGCTCAAGGGTATTTTTTGGGTCGTCCGAGTGTGTTGAACATTTAGAACAGATCAAGCGAAATGATTTGTATTTGGGTTAGGCTCGGTTTGTCTAAACCCACACCATTCCCAAAACCCACCACACGATAAATGCTCCAATGATCCACGCAATCACCATGCCGCCCCATAGGGTCCATGCGTAACGGGTTTTGGCGTTTTCGCTGGCATCGGTGCCATTGGCTAAATCACGGAACAGAAAGATAGAAGGAAGAATACCCACGGGCAGAGCCAACATCCCCACAAGAAGAGAGATCAAAAATTTCGTAAAAATGATCAGGCTCATGAGGTTTCAACCGCGTCGCATATAAAAAGGGGCACCACGTTGATACGCCATGCCCCTTTCCAATTCATTTAAGCTTGCGCTTATTGTGGCAGTTTGTCGTCTACGCCTTTGACGTAGAAGTTCATGCCAAGCATTGTGCCGATATCAGCTTTCTCGCCGTCTTTCAGCCAAACAGTCCCGTCTTGTTTCATAACAGGGCCTGTGAAAGGCTCAAAGCTGCCGTCACGAATGCTTTCTTCAGTTTTCTTCGCCATGGCCGCAACATCATCTGGCATATTGGTGTAAGGAGCCATCGCAACGCTGCCATGGTCCATTCCGTGCCAAACGTCTTGCTGCTTCCAAGTGCCGTCCATCACCGCTTTCACGCGTTCGATATAGTAAGGCGCCCAGTCATCAATGATAGCCGTCAACTGAGTTTTTGGACCAAACTTGATCATGTCAGATGCTTGACCGAAAGCTTTGATGCCGCGCTCTGCAGCAACTTGCATTGCGGCAGTTGAGTCTGTGTGTTGTGTCAGAATATCAACACCTTGGTCGATCAACGCTTTTGCTGCATCTGCTTCTTTTGGTGGGTCAAACCAAGTGGAAACCCAAACAACCTTCAGTTTGAAATCTGGATTTACAGATTGTGCACCCAAGATGAAGGAGTTGATGCCGCGCACAACTTCTGGGATCGGGAATGAAGCAATGTAACCCGCAACGCCGGTTTTAGACATTTTTGCAGCGATCTGGCCTTGTACATAACGCCCTTGGTAGAACTTCGACGAATATGTGGAGACATTTGGATGCTCACGCTTGTAGCCAGTTGCGTGTTCAAACTTCACGTCAGGGTATTTGGCAGCAGCTTTGTTGGTTGGGTCCATGTAGTTGAAGGACGTTGTGAAGATGATGTTGCAGCCTGAACGCGCGAAAGCTTCAATTGGACGTTGCGCTTCTGCAGATTCTGGAACGTTTTCCAAATATGCTGTTTCAACCTTGTCACCGAATTTAGCTTCAACAGCTTTGCGGCCTTCATCATGCTGGTATGTCCAGCCGAAATCGCCTGTTGGGCCGATATAGATAAAGCAAGCTTTCGTTTTTGCGTGGCCATCTGCTTGAGCAGCGCCAGCAGACAGCATAACAGCAGCAGATGCTGCCAATGCGAAAAGGGTCTTTTTCATGAGTGTTTCCCTGTTGTTGTAAGGCTTTCGCCCCGTAAGTTATTATCGCAAATCAATGATTACGACAGTTATTTTAAGTTATCTATCAGGAACAAAGCTCTGTCCCAGTGATGCCGGTGTGTTGAGCATGGTCATTCTGCGATTTCTCGCAATTAAAACCAAGACGACGATGGTTGCAATATAGGGCAGTGAAGTTAGGAACTGCGCCGGAATTGCGATGCCTATGGCTTGCGCATGAAATTGTCCAATGGTGACTGCGCCAAAGAGATATGCGCCAATCAGAACACGCCCCGGACGCCAAGAAGCAAATACGACCAACGCGAGTGCGATCCAGCCCCTGCCCGCAGTCATGCCTTCGACCCATTGGGGCACGTAAACCAATGACAGATGCGCACCAGCAAGGCCTGCACAGGCCCCACCGAATAAAACCGCCAGATAGCGCACTTTAATCACGTTGATGCCCAAAGCATGGGCAGATGTGTGATTGTCTCCCACCGACCTCAGTGTGAGCCCTGCGCGCGTTTTGAACAGGAACCAAGACACCCCGAAGACAAGCGCGATAGATACGTAGAATATGAGGTCTTGACCGAAGAACAATTGTCCAACGATCGGCAGATCACTCAAAAATGGAATGTTCAAACCTTCCATGCGAATGCCCGGTTGGCCGACAAAACCCTCGCCAATCATACCCGACAGTCCAATGCCCAAGATTGTCAACGCCAAGCCTGTGGCCACTTGGTTTGCCACCAGTGTGAGTGTCAGAAACGCAAATAGAAGCGAAAACAAGGCGCCAGCGCCTATTGCCACCAATGCACCAATATACGGATTGCCGGTCACTTGTGCCGTCGCAAACCCAGCAACAGCGCCCATGATCATCATGCCTTCGACGCCAAGGTTGAGAACGCCCGAGCGTTCCACCACGAGTTCGCCGGTAGCCGCCAGTAACAAGGGGGTAGATGCGGCACAGACTGACAAAATGATGCTGATCCAAACGTCCATCAGTTTCCATGCCCCACTTGGTTCCAAACCTTAGCTTTTGCCGTGTCAACCTGCGAGGGCGAATGAGGTTGGTGAGTTTTCCCAGACAACTTTTTTGGTGTTCGCAACAACCGCACGCGGTAGTGAATGAGCGTGTCGCATGCCAGAACAAAAAACAGGAGTAAGCCTTGGAAGACGCGAGCGGCGCGGTCTGACACGCCAAGGCTGATTTGCGCGGCTTCGCCTCCGATATACGACAACGCCAACACCAAAGCCGCAGCTACAATGCCCAACGGATTCAAGCGCCCAAGGAAGGCAACAATGATTGCCGTAAAGCCATAACCAAGGCTCAACTTGTCATCGAGCTTTTCCACCGAGCCGGAAACTTCTGAAATACCCGCCAAACCAGCCATGGCACCCGAAAACAGGAATGCAAAAATGGTCATGTTTTTAACACTAAACCCCGCAAAACGCCCTGCACGTGGACTTTGACCCAAAACGGTCACTTCAAAACCCTTGGTGGTTTTGGCCAACATGAACCAGACGCCAATGGCAGCAACCAGTGCAATAACCGCCCCATAATGTGCATCCGCGTGTTGCCACAGCGAAGGCAATATGGCGCTTTCGTTGAATTTCTTGGTGCCCGGAAATCCCATTCCCTGTGGGTTGCGCCATGGGCCACGCACAATCCAATCCACAAATTGTTGCGCCACATAAACCAACATCAAGCTGGTCAGAATTTCGTTGGTGCCAAAACGCGACTTCAGGAATGCCGGAATAAGCCCATAGAGCGCGCCACCCAACATGCCCATTATAAGGATGAGCGGCAAGACGATGGGTGAATTCCAATCGTTGAACAAAACGGGGATCATCGCGCCAAACATGCCGCCAATGAGATATTGCCCCTCTGCCCCGATGTTCCAATTGCCCGAGCGGAAACACACGGCCAATCCGACTGCGATCAGAGTGAGAGGTGTGGCCTTCACCAAAATCTGTTCACGCGCCCACGGATCAGAAAGCGGTTCCACGAAGTATGTGTAAAGGGAGGCCAAAGGCGGTTTGCCCAATATGACAAACATGATTGCACCCGCAACCAGTGTCAGCACAAGCGCGATGAACGGTGACAGAATGGAGAACAGTGTTGATGCCCCCGCCCGTTTCTGCAGTTCCAGCCGCATTATGCTGCCTCCCCATTTTCCGCAGCACCGGACATCAAAAGTCCGACCCGTTCTCGGCTCATACGGGCAGTTGGCTCTGGTTGTGACAGACGACCATCGGCCATGACTGCAATACGGTCGGCCACTTCGAAAATTTCATCCAGGTCCTGACTGATCATCAATACGGCAGATCCTGATGCCGCGAGATCAATCAACGCTTGACGAATATGGGCCGCAGCACCAGCATCCACGCCCCATGTGGGTTGGTTGACCAGCAAAAAAACAGGCTTTCGATCCAATTCACGACCGACAACAAATTTTTGCAGATTGCCACCGGATAACGCTGCAGCTGGCGGGTTTTCCGCAGACTTACGCACATCCATGGCTTCGACCACGCGTTTGGTCGCGTTCTTAATCGCATTCTTGGCTATCACTTTCAGCGATCCACCACTTTGAAAATCGCCGCTGTCGGAGGCATGTCTGGCCAAATACATATTGTCCGACAAAGCCAATGCAGGGACAGCCCCATGGCCCAAACGCTCTTCAGGCACAAAAGCTCCACCTATCTTGCGGCGTTCGGATATGTTTTTCAGCCCGACAGCGTGTCCATCAATCACTACAGCATTCGCATTCGTTGACACGTCTTCACCGGAAATCGCGCCAAACAGTTCGCCTTGGCCGTTGCCCGCAATGCCTGCAATGCCGACAACTTCACCTGCATTCACCGTCAAATTGATGTCCTTCAACGCCACCGCAAATGGATGGGTGGACGGCATGTTCAAACCATTCAATTGCAGAACAACCTTGTCGGTGGCCGCACTTTCGCGGTGAACCACTTCATCAATTTCCGCCCCCACCATTTTAGATGCCAGAGATCCAGCGGTTTCTTGGCGTGGGTCGCATGCATCGACAACCTTGCCGTGGCGCATAATGGTTGCTGCAGAACACAAACGCTGCACTTCTTCTAGACGGTGGCTGATGTACAGAATAGACCGACCTTCATCGCGCAGACGAAACAGAGTCTCAAAAAGTGTATCGGCTTCTTGTGGCGTCAATACAGATGTGGGCTCGTCGAGAATGATCAATTGAGGGTCTTGCATCAGGCAGCGAATGATTTCCACACGCTGACGCTCGCCAACGGACAAATCCCCCACCACGGCGTCGGGGTCTAAGGGCAAACCATATTGCTGCGACAAGTCGCGGGTTCTGGTGGCAATGTTGTCCAATGGTGTGTTGGCATCAAACGACAGTGCGATGTTCTCCGCCACAGTCAGAGCCTCAAACAAGGAAAAGTGCTGAAACACCATTCCAATGCCCAAATCACGCGCTTCTGATGGCGAACGAACGCTGACAGTTTCTCCATTCCACAACACAACACCTTCGTTTTGTTGCAGCGAACCGAACAGAATTTTCACGAGTGTGGATTTTCCAGCGCCATTTTCACCTAAAAGCGCATGGATTTCACTTTTCTGAATGGCAAAATCCACATTGTCATTGGCCTTCAGCGTGCCAAATATCTTCGTAATGCCCCGCGCTTCAAGCAGTGGCACAGCATTGATCGGCTCATCGATGTGTTGCGTTGAAACCATGCGTTTCGCCCAGCAACCAAGTTAAGAAGTTCGCCCTGCACTAACTCTAGAGAATCATTGGCGAAAACGCATGTATGGGGATGAAGTTATCCACGGAGTGTTGAGGGGGCGATTATTCTTTAACGTCAACAATGCGGACCTTGCAGTCATTTACCAATCATTCCCAAATGACTGCTTTGAGAAAACGACACGTATGTCGCAAAAGTCATTCTTATCGATGTGCCATTTTGCTAGACCATAAACAATGGCTTTGAACGGACACAGGTAACGCTTCATGGAAACCAATTCACTGGCCTCAGTGCCTGAAGGTAAGAATGTCGACCATACGCTGGCGGCACGGTTTTATCTCGACCCCACGGTGATGCGAGCGGAGATCAACGATCTGTTTCACCACACTTGGCAATTTGTATGCCACACCAGCGAAGTGTTGCAACCGGGCGACTATTTTGCCTTCTCACTCCACGGGCAAGATTATTTTCTTATTCGCGGAACCGGTGGTGAATTGCGGGGTTTCGCGAATGTTTGCCCGCATCGCGGTCACAGGCTTGTGGAAGGTCAAGGCAACAAAGCCCGCATTACCTGCCCTTACCACGCGTGGACTTTCGAACTGGATGGCGCTCTGCGCGGCGCAAGGGGCATATCGCGAAGGGCGGTCGATTATGAAAAACTAGGGCTGTTCTCTGTTGCCGTCGATACATTGGCGAATTTGGTCTTCATCAATACAAGCCGCGACGCTCCAGCTCTGCGAACGTTCGCGCCTGGGCTAGAAGGTCAAATCCTCAATGCTTGTCCAGAACTTCCGGACTATGTGCCAGACCGCGACGGATCGGATTTTGGTCACACGTATGTTTGCAATGCGAATTGGAAGGTGATGATCGACAACTATCTCGAATGCTACCATTGCCAAATGGCGCATCCAGAGTTCAACGAGATGATGGCAATCTCCGAAAGCGCATTCTCTCTCTTCCCCAACTTCACCTATCAAAATGCACCAACCAAAAAGAAAGCGGAGAATCTCGCTTTCCCATTGGACTTAGATCACGACGTTATGGTGGGGGAGTTCTGGTGGCTGTTTCCCAACATCACTCTGGGTCGGTTCCCTGGAGCGCAGAATTTCTATATCTCACGATTCGATCCCCTGTCACCGCACGAGACCTCGCGATACACGCTCTCCCTCAAACCCTCGCAAGCGACAGACAAGGGGGCCGCAGAACGCGACAGATTGCGTTCCATCTGGACGCGCGAAGTTGTTGCCAAGGAAGATCAATCTCTATGTGAAAATGTGCAAAGAGGCATATCCCAACGGCACTTCAAGCACGGTTGGTATGTGACGGACTTGGAAGACCACGGAATTTCGGA
>CALGMR010000006.1 GCA_937958815.1 uncultured Rhizobiaceae group bacterium
CCGCAACCAATCCGACACATGCGTGCAGCGATGCCATCTGGCATCAACAAGACTGCGAAGAGAAGCGTGACCCGGATGAGCGACAAAGACCCGACAAACAAAAAGGAAATGAGCTTGACCAAACCGCCCAATTAGAGAAGCTGTCATTCGCCAATTGGCAGGAACGTTTCCTCTTTACTTAAACAACCGCCGCACGGTCTTTCAGCTTCAACCATCCCAAGCTCAGCAGGCAAATGCCCACCACTGGGAAAACGATATAATTGATCACGTCCCACCCTTGCGTGCCTTGGAAGGCATTGAGTGTTTGGCCGGACATAAACGACCCGACGGCAACCATTCCGAAAAGGATGAAGTCGTTTGCACCTTGAGCTTTGGCTTTTTCTTCAGGACGATAAGTGTCTGTCAGCATGGCTGTTGCGCCAATGAACCCAAAATTCCAACCGATGCCCAACAATATGAGCGCCACATAAAAATGGGTGAGTGAGATACCGGACAGTGCCACAAGCGCGCAAATGGCCAGAATGACCAGCCCTGCCCCGACAATGCGCTCTTTGCCAAATTTGGCGATCAGATTGCCTGTAAAAAAGCTCGGGCCAAACATGGCCATCACATGCCACTGAATGCCCCAAGTGGAATGGTTGGGTTCAAAACCGCACAACGCCATCGCGAGCGGAGCGCCCGTCATCACAAATGACATGAGTGCATAGGTGCCAACAGCACATGTGACAGAAACGATGAATTTCGGTTGGCTCACGATTTGCGACAATGGCCGTCCTGTATCTGCACCCTTGCGATCTTCCTTGCTCATCGGTTTTTCAAACTTCAAGAACGACAAAACGATCATCCCTGCAAACAGCAAGAAGGTCCCTGCAAAATACGCACCCGCGAATTCAACAGGCGTGAAAAAATCGCTCATATAGATCGCTGTTTGTGGGCCCACGATTGCAGCAAACAATCCACCCGCAAGCACCCAAGAAATCGCCTTGGGTTTGAAATCGGTTGTGCCTTGGTCAGCGGCTGCAAAACGATACTGTTGGGTGAATGCCCCACCAGCACCATTCATCAACATACCGATGCAGAACATCCAGAAATTGCCCTGTATGATTGCCCAAGTAGACAGAAGCATTCCAGCCATGCCCACCACGCAGCCAGACATGAAACCCAAACGACGCCCTATGCGAGACATCAACATCGCGGCGGGCAATGCCATCAATGCCACACCGATATTGTACCCCGTCACGGGAGCCGTCGCTAAGGACTTATCCTGCCCCAGCAAATAAAAACCCGCCAAACCGCCCAATGCGATAGAAATAGGCGCAGCGGCACCCGTAAGCGCTTGCGCAACAGACAATATGAGCGCATTGCGCCGTGCAGAGGCATTGGGGTCAGTAATTGCTTCAGAGGTCATGCGGTGCTCAAAAATGACGGTAAGACGTAGCGTCTTGAGACACTGGCACACCATCCACATTGAGGGAAACAATGGAATCGCTCTCCCCCGTTATTTCACCGATTTCGCCTAGGATGATGTTTTCCGCTTTCGCCGCCTTGATGCACTCCGCAACTCGCTCAGGCACCACCGTGAACAGTGTCTGATAATCGTCTCCCCCGCCCAAAACAGAATTCCAGAGTTCAGGTGCTCTATCGATTAAACTCGCGAGTTGAGATGACAGAGGGATTTTGTTGCGTTCCACATGGGCAGAAACTTGAGATGCGACCGCCATTTTCTGCAGATCACCCAAAAGCCCATCAGAGACATCCATGGAGGCCGTTGCAAAGCTTTCAACAATGGATTGCAAACCAAACGGCGGTTCGGGAAGTTCATAACATTGCTTGAAGAACTCAGCTTGGGATTTAGAAATGTCGTGGTGTTGATTTTCCAGCACCCAATGGTGGGCTGCAGAGTTACCAATCGTACCAGACACCAGAATTTTGTCGCCGGCACTTGCACCTAATCGACTGACATACTTTCCGGCTCGTACTGAACCCATCATCGTGACCGACACATGCAAATGGTCAGGAGATTTGTAGGTGTCACCGCCAGTAAGCTGCAGGCCGTAATGTGTTTGATCTTCAACTAAACCCGTTGTGAAAGACGCGAACTCTTCGTCACACCAGCGGTCAGGCACGCCAAGCGCAAGCGAATAATGTTCAGGCGTTCCGCCTTTTGCGATGATGTCGGAGACATTCACGCGCAAAGCTTTTTGGGCGATGCGTGCGGGAGTTTCATCACCGAAAAAGTGTACAGTTTCGGCAATGGAATCTTGCGTGATGATCCAATCAAAACCTTCGCGCGGCTTCAACAGCGCGGCATCATCTTTCAAATCAAAGGAATTGGGCCCGGCAAGTGGTGCCAGATATTTGGCAATCAGTTCAAATTCGCCAGAGCGGCTCACTCAGCCTCTCCGGCAGCGGTCGGCGCTGGCGTTTCGGCCTTGGCATCCAATTCGCCTTCGCGCAAATTGCGGCCAATGCGATCCAGCACGCCGTTGACCATCTTGCTTTCGTCACCTTCAAAAAAGGCTTTGGTCACTTCCACATATTCGCTCACGATCACACGGGCACCCACGTCTGCACGGTTGATGAGTTCGAACACAGCAGCGCGAAGAATGGCGCGCAAAATTGAATCAATACGCGACAAAGGCCAATCTTCAGTCAGTGATTTATGGATTATGGGATCAATCGCTTTTTGATCGCGCACCACTCCGGCCACGACACCACGGAACCAAGATGGATCGGCGTCGCGGTATTTTTCTCCGTCGATTTCTCCGCCCAAGCGGAAGTTTTCGTATTCGGCGACAATTTCCGTAAGCCCCGCTCCGCCAATATCCATTTGGTACAATGCTTGAACGGCGGACAGACGTGCTGCGCCGCGTTTGTTTGCGGGTTTGGGACCATCGGACTTAGACAAGGAACTTCTCGCGCAATTTGATCATGTCCAACACTGCGGAAGCCGCGTGGCCACCTTTGTTCAAGTCATCTTTTTTCGCACGGGCCAAAGCTTGCGCTTCGTTCTCCGTGGTTTGAATGCCATTGCCCAGCGCGATACACTCCGCAATTGTGAGGTCCATAATCGCACGGGCGGATTCAAACGCCACAATATCATAATGTGTGGTTTCGCCACGAATGACACAACCAAGGGTGATGAACCCATCATATTGCGTGCCGACGCGCGCCATACCTTCCAGCGCCATTGACACTGTAGCCGGAATTTCAAGAACACCGGGAACCGGGACATAATCCCAAGTCGCACCTTCTTTTTTCAGCACTTCTTCCGCTCCCTCAACGAGGGATTTGGAAATATGCTCGTAGTACGGCGCGTCGATGATCAAAATATGAGGCATAGCTTGCTCGATGATTTGGTATAGCGCTTCAAAAACACGGGCAAGCCGCCTTGGCAAGGGCTAATCGGAGGTCGCAGGAAATTCAGTTAATCTGGCCGCATATCTGGCCATGGTATCGATCTCGATATTCATCATATCGCCGAGTTCGGTTTGCCCCCAAGTGGTGACTTCTTGAGAATGGCGAATAAGCAGCACATCAAACTCAACACCGTCGACCGCATTGACGGTTAAAGACGTGCCATTGAGGGTGATTGACCCCTTTGGGGCAATAAACCGTGCAAGGGATTTCGGCGCCTCTATTGTATATCTCGTGGCTTCGCCTTCGTCCTGAACCTTAACCACCTTTGCCATGCCATCCACATGGCCAGAAACGATATGACCGCCCAATTCATCGCCCACCTTTAAGGCGCGTTCCAAATTGAGCTTTTGACCTTGAGTCCATGTTCCAGCGGTGGTGAGGCGTAGCGCCTCTTCCCATGCTTCGACATCGAAAGTGGTGTCCGTTTTGGACACGACGGTCAGGCAGACGCCTTCATGGGCTATGGAAGCACCAATATCGATCGTGCTTGTGTCGTAAGACGTTGAAACTGTGAACCGACGCCCTCGCGGCAATTGCTCCACTTTTTCCAACGTTCCGATATCTGTGATGATGCCCGTGAACATGGTTAGACCTTTTTATAAATGTTCATTGTGTCGTCGCCCAAAACCATGTGGCGTGCAAGTGTGAAACCGGCTTCAAGATCGGATGCTGCAAGGGGAGATGCAAATCCTTCTTCCCCAATTTCAATTGGGCCCGTGAGCAAAACAATCTCGTCAACCAATCCTGCCTTCAAAAAAGACTGTGCAACTTTTGCACCACCTTCCACCATGAGCGTTGAAACACCGGACGCAGCCATGTCTTCTAAAATTTCAGGAAGCGCAAGCTGCTCATTATGCGTTTCAGCCACGAACAAGCGCACACCTTTGTCGGTCAATGACTGAGGGAGTTCTGTCTTGGTGGAAATGACGTGGGTTGGAGTGGCTTTTGCACCCTTAGCCAAATTGGACGAAGGCGAAAGCGAGGCATTGGCGTCCATCACAAACCTTTGGGGTGAGCGAAATTCTAAACCGTTCAACCGACATGTGAGTTCGGGGTCATCAGCTTCCACAGTGCCACGCCCCACGAGGATAGCATCATTTTCAGCGCGCAAACGGTGGGTCACGGATTTTGCGATTGCGCCTGTTATTGGCACTTCTTGCCCTATCAGTCCCAATTTCCCGTCACTGGAAACGGCAAGCTTTAGAGTCACATAGGGGCGGTTTTTCAGTTTTCGATTCAAGTAGCCGCCAAGATCGTGCGCGGCAGTTTCAGCGCCCTGCCCCGTTTCAACATCAACACCAACTGCCCTCAACATTGCGTGGCCTTTGCCATCAACACGGTTGTCTGGGTCTGTCCATGCGGTGACAACTCGAGATACGCCTGCATCGATCAAAGCTTGTGCACATGGGGGGGTTGCCCCGTGATGGGCACAAGGTTCGAGCGAGACATATGCGGTCGCACCCTTTGCCTTTTTACCAGCCTGATCGATGGCCAAACGTTCCGCATGAGGACGTCCACCCTTTGCGGTGATGCCCTTGCCAACCACCACAGGAACATCACCATCGAACCGCACAAGTAATGTTCCGACAGATGGATTGCTGGCCGTCAAACCACGATGACGCCGCGCCAAGCGAAGGCACGCATCCATGAAGCGTCGATCTGTTTTTGCATCTGTCATGGAATTAGAATGGCAGACCGAAGCCTACTCGTCATCGGGTGAATTATCAGCTTTGGCAATTTCACCCAAAATCTCGTCAAAATCAGCCGCTTCCGTGAAATCACGGTAAACGCTGGCGAAGCGCACATAAGCCACATCGTCCAAGCCTTTCAGCCCTTCCATCACCATATGACCGATGTCATCAACGGGAACTTCTGAATCACCAGAAGATTCCAAACGACGCACGATGCCGGAAATCAAACGTTCGATTCGATCTTGATCCACAGGACGTTTGCGCAAGGCAACTTCCACCGAACGCGCCAATTTATCACGATCAAACGGGACTTTGCGGCCAGACTTTTTGACAACGGTCAATTCACGCAGCTGAATGCGTTCAAATGTTGTAAATCGGCCGCCGCAATCAGAACAGACACGGCGGCGACGAATGTTGTCCTCGGAAGGACGGGAATCCTTCACTTGAGTTTCATGAGAACTGCAAAATGGACAACGCATCTATAAATTCAATGACTTAGAGGTCAGTGTAGATGGGAAACTGGTTTGTCAGCTCGATGACTTTAGCAGCCACAGCCTTTTCAACTTCCGCGTTGCCTTCTTCACCATTGGCCGCCAAACCATCCATAACTTCCAAGATGTATTGACCCACTTTTTGGAATTCAGCGACACCAAATCCACGTGTGGTTGCAGCTGGCGTTCCCAAGCGAATACCAGATGTGATTGTGGGCTTTTCTGGGTCAAACGGCACACCGTTTTTGTTGCACGTCATGTTTGCGCGACCAAGGGCAGCTTCCGCAGCTTTACCAGTGACACCTTTTGGGCGCAGATCAACCAGCAGAACGTGTGTGTCCGTACCGCCTGACACCAAATCGAGGCCACCTGATTTCAGTGTTTCACCGAGCGCTTTTGCGTTGGCGACAACATTTCCGACATAAGAACGGTATTCCGGCGTCAACGCCTCACCGAAGGCCACGGCCTTGGCAGCAATCACATGCATCAACGGGCCGCCCTGAATGCCCGGGAAAATAGCTGAATTGATTTTCTTGGCCAGAGCTTCATCATTGGTCAAAATCAAACCACCGCGCGGGCCGCGCAGTGTTTTGTGAGTGGTGGACGTTGCCACATGCGCATGAGGAAACGGGCTTGGGTGCACCCCACCCGCCACAAGACCAGAGAAATGGGCCATATCAACAAGGAACCAAGCTCCCACTTCATCGGCAATGGCGCGGAATTTCGCAAAATCAATCTGACGTGGATAAGCTGAACCACCAGCGATGATAAGTTTCGGCTTGTGTTCACGTGCCAGCGCTTCAACCTGATCAAAGTCGATCAAATCATCTTCTTTTTTGACACCATATTGGATGGCGTTGAACCATTTGCCGGACTGGTTTGGCTTTGCGCCATGTGTGAGGTGACCACCAGCATCCAGGCTCAATCCCAAAATGGTGTCGCCTGGCTGAATGAGCGCCTGAAACACAGCTTGGTTGGCCTGTGAACCTGAATTTGGCTGCACATTGGCAAATTCACAGCCAAACAATTTGGTGACGCGCTCAATCGCCAAATCTTCAGCAATATCAACATACTCACACCCACCGTAATAGCGGCGGCCTGAATAGCCTTCCGCATATTTGTTGGTCATGATAGAGCCCTGCGCTTCCAAAACGGCGCGTGACACGATGTTTTCAGACGCGATCAATTCAACTTCGTGTTGCTGACGCCCCAATTCGCCCTGCACTGCTTTGAACAAAGCAGCATCGGTGTCGGCGAGCGAGCGTGCGAAAAATGCATCGAGTGTTGAATTTGAAGAAGTGGTTTCAGCGTTGGCCATGGGTGCAAATCTGCTCAATATCTAAGGGTTCAAAACGAGAAGCCGCCTCCCAAAGGAAAGCGGCACACAAAAACTTCAATTGTTCAAATGAGAGCAGCCGCCGATCTCGGCGACTTCTATCTTCCGAATGGCGACCTTATTACTGGTTCAAAGCCAATTCGTCCACACCATCACGCTTGTATATATCGTCGCGGAACTGCACCACACCGTTATCAGTGGACCATGCGCTGATATAAGTGAAATAGACAGGAACAGGTGCTGCAAGGCGAACGTCTGTTCTCTCACCAGAAGCAATGATGCTTTCGATGTTGGAACGCGTGCCTTCGGGCGTGTCTTTAGCAAGCCAAACCAGCAAATCACGCACGTTTTTCACGCGCACACAGCCGGATGAATCGAAGCGTAAGAACTTGTTGAACAAGCCTTTTTGCGGGGTGTCATGCATGTAAACAGCATGAGGATTCGGGAAGTTGATTTTCACAGATCCCATCGCATTGATGCGCCCGGGCTCTTGGCGGAAACGGTATTTCACTGCCTCTTCCGTGCTCCAGTCGATGGTTTCTGGCGGAATTTCGTTGCTGTTGCCATCAAAAACGAGAATTTTGTTGCGCGTCAGGTAAGTTGGATCCTTGCGCATTAATGGAATAATATCCTTGCGAATGATCGATTTCGGCGCTGTCCAATAAGGATTGAGGTTCAACTCATAGATTTTGGAGTTCAAAATCGGTGTCTGGCGACTCACACGGCCCACAATTGCCGTATGGCGCTGGGACACACGGCCACCCTCGACCGCTTCAATCTCGGCAGCTGGAATGTTGACCATCACATAACGGTCGCCCAGAAAGCCGGACATGGCGCGCAAGCGAACCAGATTTGTTTCTAACTGGCCCAAACGAATATTGGCCGGCACGTTCATGGCGGCAAGGGAATAGCGGCCCAAAACACCATCGGCAGGCAAACCGTGACGACGCTGGAACCGTTTCACAGCGGCACTGACATATGTGTCGAACTGATTTGAAATGCCAGCAGATGGTGACAAATCGCCAGAGATCATCAAACGCCTGCGCAAAACGCTTACGCTTTTAGAAGAAGATCCCAGTCTCAATTTTTTATTTGCTGGAACAACGGGCCAGCCACCGCCAGCAACGATGCCCTGATATTCGGCCAAAGCTTGTTGAATAAAATCAATGGTTTGCGGTGCAAATACAGGCGTTTTGGAAGCAACATTTCGACGTTGTGTAGAGGCTGCATCAAACTTGGAATTCCAACGATCGCGGTTTTGGAAATTCAAAATCCGGTCAATTGCGGATTCTGCGTATGCAGATGGTGCGGCAACCATAGCAGCCCCTGCTGCACCCACTGCGCGCAGCAGTGAACGACGGCCTGCATTAGGCTTGTCCGCTTGGACGTTTGAATCCGTAATCTTCTTCATTTTCAACACCTTCGAATCGACAAGCGATTCAATTCTTCTAATTTCTTGGCAAACCTAGACGACACATCTTAACAGATGTTAACCACAACGCATTACGTAAGGTAACTTCGTTAAAAATACCATACCTTTTTTCTTGTGGCTTTTAAATGGGGCGAGATTGCAGGAAAGCTATAAGTTAAGGCGGGAAAACCAACTTATTCAACAAAAGGTGATCAACACGTCTTGGGGTTTTGGAGTTTCAAACCATTTTAAATCGATAAACGACCCATTTCACGACGTCTGCCTTATATGTCAGCCTTGCGATCATTGAGCCTGCCCTTGCATTGATCTAGCCTGTTTTGTTTGCACATTGCATTGTTTCAGTTTGAATTAGGACATCCCACTATGATTGCTTACGTCACCGTCGGTGCAGATGATATTACCACGGCAAAGCAATTCTACTGCGCGTTTTTGCCCGCTTTGAATTATCGATTGACGGAAGGGCCTGAGGGATTGAGTTACGCCCTGCCCGTGGAACCTGATCAGTCGGTCCTATTGCCCGATTTTTATGTAAAACCGACATTTGACGGCCAAGCCGCATCAGCTGGAAATGGAACAATGGTTGCGTTTGAAACCAACAGCCAAAGCCAAGTTCGTGAACTTCATGCAGCGGCACTGGCAGCAGGCGGATGTGATGAAGGACAGCCCGGTTTTCGCGACTCTTATGGGCCGCATTTTTACGTCGGATACCTTCGGGATCCTCAAGGCAACAAGATTGCTCTGTTTTCCAGCGATCCCAATGAACCTGGGCGCGATGATTGAAGCTGAGCACACGCTCGAAACTCAATGTGTTCGCCAAATACGACCTATTTAAAGGCCTTATAGAAATACGCCTGCCCGCCTCTTCGCAAAGAAGAAGCGGGTCTGAGGCATTTGCCCTTTCGGGCTTTCCAAACTCTGTAAATTACAGACGGTAGAGGATCTGGTCTGTCCAGAAACGCTCAAGACGGTGAAGTGCCTTGTTGAGTGTTTCAAAAGATTCAGAATCAATCTCACCGATCTGTTCAAGAGACTGTGTGTGACGCTCATAAAGCGCATCAACAGTTTGAGCCACGTCGCGGCCTTGCTCTGTTAGGCTTACACGAACAGAACGACGGTCTGTGCGTGAGCGCTGGTGATGGATGTAGCCCATATCAACCAGTTTCTTCAGGTTGTAGGATACGTTTGACCCCAAATAGTAACCGCGGGTGCGCAACTCGCCTGCTGTCAATTCTGAATCGCCCAAGTTGTAGAGCAATAGCGCTTGAACAGCGTTGATGTCGCTGCGACCCTGACGATCGAATTCGTCTTTGATCACGTCAAGAAGACGACGGTGAAGACGCTCCACCAATGTCAAAGCTTCCAGATAAACTGGTTTGATGTTTTTCGTTTCTTGTGTGGGTGTAACTGCTACACCAATCATGTCTGTGTTGTTCATTTTAGCCTCACTGTATTTTGACGGATATGTTTCCGCCTTGAGACCAAATGTAACCGTGACCCATAAAATTTGAGTCAAAGCACAAACTTAACCCATTCTTACCAAAAATTTTTCAAACCATTGATTTTATTGACTTTAATAAATTTGAAAGGCTGGCGATTCACACTTTCTTTTCGATGACTCGCAGTGCCAATTCGAAAACAAGATAAAATCCTAATGTTATGAGATGGAATAAAACAACACTTTGGTGAACCGCAAAGCTTTCGGGAAACTGCATAATCGCCACGATCTGAAAGCCTATGGCAATAAACCAGATGACACGCCCCCAAGACAATGTGGTCCACAAACCAACGGCCGCCACGGGATACAGCACAGCAAGCACGGCAATGTAGATTTTCCACTGGGTATCCATCAAATCGAAACGGCTGCGCGGGCCTTCGCCCCAAAACCCAATCAATTGCAACCATGCCAGGATAGTAAGCCCAACAAATGCGAGCGACAGCAGGCGCAGGAACGTGCTGTATAGAAAGCGCGTCACCGCAGCGGTTTTGCCGCTGGGTTTTGGTTTTGCCGATTCTTCCGCATATAAGGTCATGGAAGCTGCAGTTCCTCATTGCCCAAAAAGGCAAAGTGCGCGTCAATGTCTTTGGGGTCAACATCTGCAAGCGCTGCGGGCGACCAGATGGGGGCATTGTCTTTATCGATAATGGCAGCACGAATGCCTTCGTAAAACTCATTGCCAGTCAAAATGCGTTTGAGAATGCGAAATTCCATTTTCATGCACTCATCAATATCCAGCGCGCCGCCATCGCGGATTTGGCGAAAAGCGATGGCCAAACTGGTGGGGGATTTTCCATTCAGCACAGCCAGCGTTTTTGTTGCCCACTCGCCTATATCCCCACCCTCGTCTTCCATCGTGTTCAGTTCATAAAATATGTCGGGGAGTGATGGCGCGCTGAATGCGCGTTCCACATATGCCGCATAAGCGAGATAGGGCGCTGCTTCAGGCTGTTGTGCAAAACCTGCAATTGCCAGCTCTGCGTCCGGTTCAGTAATCAAAGCATCTTCCAGCGCCGCAAAGCGATCCGACGGCACATAATGCGACGCCAGACCCAACGCCACACAATCAGAGCTTTTCATACGGTTTCCCGTGAGACCGAGATAGGGCCCCATATGATGCGTCAGGCGCGACAGAAAATAAGAAGCACCCACATCAGGAAAGAACCCAATCCCCACTTCAGGCATCGCGAAACCGATTTTATCACCCGCGATACGATGCGACCCGTGAAACGAGACGCCAACACCGCCGCCCATGACAATACCGTCGACCAGCGCAATGTACGGTTTGGGAAACTTGCGAATGCGGGCGTTCAACGCATATTCGCGGGCGAAAAAGTCAAAATCGAAATTGCCAACCGTTCCAGTGTCGTAAAGATGCCGGATATCACCGCCCGCTGAAAACGCCCTGCCCTCGACCGCCTTTATGACCACATGTTTTACCGTGTTGTTCCGCTCCCAGATATCTAATTGGGCGTTGAGCGCCGTCAACATTTCATCGGTGACCGCGTTGAGCGTTTCCGGCTTGTTTAACGTCACAAGGCCAGCGTGGCCTTTGTGTTCAAACAATATGTCTTGAGTTGAAGCCATTTAAAACGATGTGAAGTTGAACCAGAGATAGAGGATAGGATGGGCGTTTGGCACGGGCAATGTTGGAAGACAACAACAGTGACTTTTCCAACGGCCATATGCCGTGTTAGAGGTAAGCCAATATCAGTGTTCAGGTGCAAGTGCGTTTATGTCCCACGAAATGAGTGAAATTGTTGATTCCGTCACGGGCAGCCGAAGATTGCGCCGCAATCGGCGTTTCGATTGGAGCCGCCGACTGGTTCAGGAATCCACACTCACGGCCAATGACTTTATCTTGCCCGTGTTCATTATCGAAGGCACCGACCGCGCAGAAAACATTGACGCCATGCCCAATGTATCTCGCTACACAACTGACCGCGCCATTGATGTGGTGAAAGAAGCGCGCGATCTTGGCATTCCAGCCATCGCCCCCTTCCCCAATGTCTCCATCGACAAGCGCGATGTAACCGGCAGCGAAATCAGCAATTCAGACAATCTCATTTGCCAGTTCACCCGTGCGATCAAAAAAGCTGTGCCTGATATTGGCATCATCACTGACAGCGCGCTCGACCCGTTCACCAGCCATGGCCATGACGGTGTTTTGCGCGATGGCATTATTGTCAACGACGAGAGCGTTGCGCAGATTGTTAAAGGGTCTTTGGTGCAAGCCGATGCAGGGACAGACATTATCGCCCCGTCGGACATGATGGACGGACGCATTGGCGCTATTCGCATGGCTTTGGATGATGCAGGCCACAATGATGTGGCGATCATGTCTTATACTGCCAAATACGCGTCAGGCTTTTATGGCCCGTACCGCGAAGCCATTGGCACAGATGGTCTGCTGCAAGGCGACAAGAAAACTTACTACATCGACCCCGCCAACAGCGAGGACGCCATGCGCGAAGCCGAGCTCGACATTGCCGAGGGTGCCGACATGGTGATGGTGAAGCCTGGAATGCCGTATCTCGATATTGTGCGCCGCATGAAAGACACGTTCGGTATGCCAACATTTGCCTATCAGGTGTCGGGCGAATATTCGATGATCGAAAGCGCTGCGGCCAATGGATATATCGATGGCGAGCGCGTGATGATGGAGAGCCTGTTGGCGTTCAAACGCGCAGGCGCTGACGGGATACTTACGTATCATGCGTTGAAGGCTGCACGCGTGTTGGCTTCGTAGCTTTTTTAGCACTTTTCGCGAAACACTTCTTTACACACGCGAAACGCAGTTTTTCTTGATATTTCGCCCCAAAACCCCATGTTTGTAGAAACGAGAGGGCAAGATTTATGAATAATTCTCAGATAATCGACAACGAAACCGGCGTGCGCGTGGTCACTGTTCAAGAGCTTGAAGGCGTTCGCACCGCGCGATTTATGAGCTTTTTGGTCGACTACGTGATCATCGGAATATTGTGTATTCCTTTGGCCATTGTGATCGGTTTTCTGGGCATCATTACATTGTCGCTCGGGTGGATGTTGTATCCCTTCCTCATTCCTGCGGTCGCGCTCATCTATGTGGCGCTTACTTTGGGCGGACCAGCTCAAGCAACAATTGGCATGCGCTTCATGGGTGTCAGCATAAAGAGGCTTGATGGTGGGCGCGTCGATCCGTTTTTGGCGGTTCTTCATTCCATTCTGTTCTGGGTCATCCATTCTTTCGCTATGATCATTCCCTTGTTCGCATCATTCTTTTCTTCAAAGAAACGTTTGATCCACGACGTTTTGCTTGGAACTTATATCAGTCGCGACTAGTTTAGTGTTGAAACGCCTGATTTAGGCCTTGCACTGACGGGACAATGATTTGGACTCCATCCATATGTGGCTGACCTTCGGGGTCATTGTCTGCACAATTGTTGGGTTTGCCAGTGAGAAATGGTCTATCGAAGGGATTTCCCTTTGCGCGGTGGCCACATTGCTGGCGATCTTCACTCTTATCCCGCAATCCTCATCAACACCAATCACAGCGCCTGACCTGATTTTGGGGTTTGCCAACCCCGCCCTGATCACAGTGTTGGCCTTGCTGGTGATCGGGCAAGCATTGTTCAACACCGATGCGTTGGAGCGCCCTGCTCAATTGCTATCCAAGGCTGGTGGTTCTTCTGCCCAACGCACAATCATCATTTTGCTAGTGGCTGCAGGTGTCACCAGCGCTTTCTTGAACAACACCCCAGTGGTTGTGATGTTTATTCCGATCGTGGTTGCCATTGCAACGCAGCGAAATTTTTCGCCCGCATCCGCGCTGATGCCGCTGTCCTACGTGGGCATTTTGGGCGGCATGACCACATTGATCGGCTCCTCCACCAACTTGCTGGTGGCTGGCGTCGCCGAACGATATGGTGAAACGGTTGGCTTTTTTGACTTCACAATTCCAGGCCTCGTGATTGCAGGTGTTGGGCTGGTTTATGTGTTGTTCGTTATGCCTGCGCTTTTAAGCAACCGAACAAAAGCGGAAGACTATAAAAACTCTGGCACAGGTCGTCAGTTTTTGGCGCAAATTCATATCAGCGATGGACACCCGCTTTACGGACAAGAGGCCGTGGCTGGTTTGTTTCCTGCACTGCAAGACATCACCGTGCGCTCTATCCAGCGAGGCGGCTCGAATATTCTGCCACCGTTTGAAGACATTTCTCTCTCAGATGGTGACATCATCATTGTTGCAGCCACACGACGCGCCCTGATTAAGGCATTGTCTACAGGCGCAGCCACCCTGCCGGAACTCAAAAATGTCGATGATCTACCGGATCGTGAAAGCAACACGCTTACCGAAGTTGCCGAAGATTTCATTGTGGCGGAAGCGGTGCTGCCACCGGGGTCGCGTTATGTGGGGCGTACAGTGGAGACGTCCCGCATTCGCAACAATTACGGCACGATGGTTTTGGGTGTTCAACGGCGCAGTGCCATGTCGCGCGGTTTGATGCGCACTATTCGATTGGAACCAGGCGACACATTACTGATTGGTGGATTGTTGGACGACATTGAACGCCTGCGCCAAAGCCGCGATCTTTTGTTGTTGGAGCGTTCTGCCTCAGAGGTTCCTCTGCGTTCAAAAGCGCCTCTCGCTATCGGCATATTCGCTTTAATCATCGCGGCAGCTTCATTTGGCTTCGTACCCATTGTGGCTGCGTCTTTGATCGGAGCCTATCTCGTCATTGCCACGGGATGCTTGTCCATCCGTCAGGCAGCAAACAGTTTTGACCGTCAGATATACATGATGGTGGGCGCATCTCTTGCTGCTGCGACGGCTATGGAGCGCACAGGCGGCGCGGCTTTCTTAGCTGATACTGTGGTCAGTGCATTGGAAGGTCAGACGCCAGCCATGGTGTTGTCGGTCTTGTTTATCGTTACCGCGTTTTTGACCAATGTTTTGTCCAACAACGCAACTGCCGTTCTGTTCACCCCTATCGCCATCGGCATTGCGCAAAAGCTCAATGCGCCCGTGGAAGCCTTCATCGTGTGCATTATCTTTGCCGCCAATTGTTCGTTTGCCACCCCGGTGGGGTATCAAACAAATTTGCTGGTGCTGGGGCCTGGTCGATATCGCTTCAACGATTACCTGAAAGCAGGCATCCCGCTCATTATCATTTTGTGGATCACATTCTCTTTGTTTGCGCCAGGCTATTACGGGCTGTAATTTTACGCTTTTACTTCACCCGTTTGCGACGTAAAACTTAAGACATGACCGCTCATTCGCTCGATACGCCGCAGTTCTATCTCACTGCGCCTTCACCTTGCCCTTACTTGGAGGACAGGCTTGAGCGCAAAGTGTTCACCCATTTGGTGGGTGAACGGGCCAAAAACCTTCATGAAGACCTGACCCATGGCGGTTTTCGACGAAGCCAGAACATTGCTTACCGTCCGGCTTGCGAAAACTGCAAAGCCTGCCTGGCCACACGCGTGTTGGTTGATCGGTTTCGGCCAACGAAATCCATGCGACGCGTCCTCAAAGCAAACGGCGACCTGCTGGGTGTCGAAGTCCCAAACGCGCCCACATCGGAACAGTATTCCTTGTTTCGACGCTATGTGGAATCTCGCCATGGTGATGGCGGCATGAGCGATATGACCGTGCTGGACTATGCCATGATGGTGGAGGACAGCCATATCGACACTCGCATGCTGGAATTCCGCAAACGCGGCCCCGACAGTTTTGCCACTGGGCGTGGCGAAGGTGAACTTGTGGCGGTCGTCCTTTTTGACCGCATCTCCACTGGCCTGTCCATGGTGTATTCGTTTTTTGATCCAACCATGGACAAGCGAAGCATTGGAACTTTTCTCATTCTTGATCATATCGAGCGTTGCAGGAAACTGGGGCTGCCCCATTGCCACCTTGGCTATTGGGTGGAAGGGTCACAAAAGATGGAATACAAAGCCCGTTTCAAGCCACAAGAACGCTTGACCATTGGCGGCTGGGAAGAGATTGACACGTGAGCAAACTGTTAAAAGATGTGGCACTGGACAAGGATCTCGCAGGTGCAGAAGGTCTTGACGCCAATAATATAAGCCGCGTTCGCATCCACTATCTGGTGGCGCAACACCATGCAGCATTGCAACAAGTTCAGTTTGCCGATGCCAAAGCTGCTGCCGTGATGACATTGATTGGTCTGCTTGCTCTACGGGGACCCATTGACTTGAGTGTTATTGACGCCGGCCCATTTCCTGTTGCCTTTGCTGTTATGTGCGCAACAGCAGTTTTCTGCTGCATCATCGCAGTGTTTCCTCGATATCCAAATAAAAGGATATCAACCAAAATATCGAGATCCGAGCACTGGTCCTGGCCCGCTCTTTCAAAGATGGAAGAAAGCTCAGATGATTATGCTGACTATATGCAAACCAGCGAAGTGTCAGAACTTGTACACTCCATTTCTATCAGCAATGTCATACTTGCGCGCGTGCTGAGACAAAAATTCATGTTCCTAAGATTGGCTTTTCTGTCGTCAGGCGCCTCTGTGCTTCTGATATTTGCGTATCTTGGCACAAGAACGTGAGTGGGGTTTTGTGAAACCTTCACAGCTGGAAAGTCAAGGCTCCAAGGGGCTGAGCCTTGCCTTTATTGGCGGCCTAGCCCTTTCGTTTGACATTCCCCTCATTCGGCTGGCTATGAGCGACCCTTACACTGTTATGGCCGCACGGGGTTTGGGCATTGCATTCATATTGTTCATCTATTGGCGTTTCTTTGCCAATAAAAGCGCGATGCCGAAATCGCTTTTGGCGGACAAAGACTTCATCATTGTTGGCGCTTTGTCTGGTGCCAACAACATCTGCTTCACTATGGCTGTGTTCAATACGTCAACGGCTAATGTGGTGTTCATTCTTGCATTCAATGCCATGCTGGCGGCGCTTTTGTCTTGGCCAATGGTTGGCGAGAGGCTCAAATTGCACACTTGGTTGGCCATTCTTGCCACACTGGTTGGCGTTGGGATTATCGTTGCTGATGGGCTAGGCACCGGCAATTTATTTGGCGATGTTTTGGCGCTTATGTGTGCGGGCCTTCTAGCGCTTTCGCTTACGCTGACGCGCAAGAGCGGAAAGGATTTGTCGCTGGCTCCGGGCTTTGGTGGACTTGTATCTGCGGCCTTCGCGCTGCCGACCATTCTTCTCTTAGGCTATGAACTTCAAGTGCCAATTTGGCTGGCGCTGGATGCTTTGATTCTGGTGCCAATTGCGGGCATCACATTATGGCTCGCACCGCGATTTATCACGGCGCCGCAAGTCGCATTGTTTTATTTGCTTGAAACGGTGCTGGCACCATTATGGGTCTGGATTGTCTTTTTTGAAGTGCCCAGCACCAACGTGTTTGTTGGCGGGTTCGTCGTGACCGCAGCTATCGGGCTACATGCGCTATACGAGCTTAAAGCGCCTGAGAAAAAGTGCTTGCAAGCACTTCGAAAGTTCTCGCGTTCACCACACCAAAACTCGCCAGTCCATAAATAAAAACCGCGGATAATAGAGCGACCAACAGCCCGTATTCAAGCGCAGTGGCGCCGGACTGATCAGCCCAAAAACTTTGGATTTTTTTTGAAATACTCACTTCCAAAGTCCGCCAATTGTTGTTGCTACAGGATTACCTGCCCCAACACTTTATAATTTGAGTATTAAGATGATGTGAAACCATATTTTTCAACAAAAACTAGAACTTTCCGTTTTTCGGGAAGCCTTTTGGAACCATGCGGCCAGCTTGTGCCCGTTCGCCTATATATTCCATCAACTCTTCAGCAGAACGGGTATGCGTTCTATCGGCACTGTCTGTCCAACTCAAACCTGTTGAAAGTTTAAACGCGCTGACGTCTTTAATGCCGCCATCTTTGTATTTTTGCAGCCGCACACCCTTGCCGCGCCCCATTTCGGGCACTTGGTCCAATGGGACAATAATGAGCTTTCGGTTTTCGCCAACAACAGCCAAATGATCTGGGGCATCATCACCAGTTTCCACGGTGTTGCAGATTACCGCTTCTGCAGGCACAGAGACATTCAGGACTTGCTTGCCCTTGCGTGTGTTGGCAATCACGTCTGCTTCTGCCACCACGAACCCATTGCCCAAGGTTGAAGCGACCAAGCGTTTGCGGCCAGGTTTGTGAACAAACACGCTGACGATATCCGCATCATTGTCCATATCCACCATAATGCGAACGGGTTCACCATGCCCCCTGCCACCGGGCAATTTATCGCCTTGTATCGTGTAGAATTTTCCTGCGGTGGTGAACATAAGAATGCGATCAGTGGTCTCTGCGTGGAACGCTGTTTTCAGCCTGTCGCCTTCTTTGAAAGTCAAGGTGCTGAAATCTGCCGCATGGCCCCGCAATGCGCGTATCCAACCTTTTTCTGAAACAACCACTGTGATCGGTTCTTTCTCGATCATGGCTTGTTGAACCGCTTCCATGTCGATCTCAACAGCTTCGGCAAATGTCGTTCTGCGCGCACCCAACTCGGTGTCTTTGCCGAACTTCTTTTTGGTTTGGCCTATTTCCCAAGCAATCGTTTTCCACTGCGCTTCTTCGCTGGCCAAAAGCGCATCAATGCCCGCTTTTTCCTCCAACAATGCTTCGTTTTCTTGACGAATTTCCATTTCTTCCAATTTGTGCAAGCGGCGCAAACGCAGGTTCAAAATGGCTTCTGCTTGATTTTCAGTAATTTCAAACCGCGCGATCAAAGCTTGTTTTGGAAAGTCTTCGGTTCGAATAATGCGGATCACTTCATCGATGTTCAAAAAGGCAACGAGATAGCCGCCCAAAACTTCTAGGCGTTTTTCGATCTGGCCAAGACGATGCTTTGATCGACGCACCAACACATCTTTGCGGTGGTCTAACCATTCTTTCAGCACATCGCGAATGCTGAGAACCTTGGGCACTTTCCCGCCTGACAACACATTCATGTTGAGCGGGAAGCGCGTTTCCAAATCGGTGGAACGGAACAATTGTTCCATTAAAAGATTTTCGTCAATTGAACGCGACTTCGGTTCCAAGACGATACGAATGTCTTCTGCGCTTTCGTCACGGATGTCGGCCAGCAAAGGCAGTTTTTTCGCCAGCAGCAGCTCGGCCGTTTTCTCAATCAGTTTGGATTTTTGTACCTGATAGGGAATTTCAGTGATGACAATTTGCCAAGTGCCCCTGCCCGTGTCTTCTTTTTCCCAACGGGCACGGGTGCGGAAACCTCCCTTACCCGTTTTGTAGGCTTCAAGAATGTTTTCGCGAGTTTCAACAATCACCCCACCAGTGGGGAAATCTGGGCCTGGTATGAATTCCACCAGTTTATCAAAGCCTGCATTGGGAAATTTGATAAGGTGCAATGCCGCATTGCAGAGTTCTTCAGCGTTGTGCGGCGGAATGTTGGTGGCCATACCCACCGCAATACCCGCCGACCCGTTTGCCAAAAGATTGGGAAATGCACCTGGCAGGACCACCGGTTCTGTATCAGCTTCATCATAATTCGGGCGGAAATCGACGGCGTCTTCGGTAATGCCTTCCAAAATCGACGTGGCAACGGAAGTCATTCGCGCTTCAGTATAACGCATGGCGGCTGGGTTATCGCCGTCAATATTGCCAAAATTGCCCTGTCCATCCACAAGCGGATAGCGCTGGGCGAAATCCTGACTCAAACGCACGAGTGCATCATAGACAGACTGATCACCGTGAGGGTGATATTTACCGATCACATCACCGACAATACGCGCGCATTTCTTGAATGCCGTTTCTGGATTGAGCTTCAGCTCGCGCATGGCATGCAAAATGCGTCTATGCACAGGTTTCAAACCATCGCGCACGTCTGGCAGTGCCCTGCCCATGATCGTGGACAAAGCATAGGCCAGATACCGCTCTTCAAGAGCGCTCTTTAAGTCAATCGGTTCGATTCCGTCTCCAGAACCACCGTCAGAACCTGATCCGCCTGCTGGCGGGTGAATCGCATCGTTTCCCATATGTTCCCGATACCGTTTTCATGACAAATGGACAAGTCGCAAGCTGCTTGGGGCAAAAACAGTCACCAACTGTGCGACAAGTCACTTTCTCTCCACGATCTTAGCGCTAAGGTGCGTATGAGATTCCATTACAATGAGAGATAGTCGATGTCGCCAATTTTGCCACGCCCCACCTTGAAAAGAAAATCTCTGCCTGCAATTGCCGCTTTTGCAATCGCATTGGCGGGAACCACTGTTTCAGCTCAAGCTTTGGAGGGAAAAGCGCTTTTTGAAAAGCTTTTCAAAGACGGCACCAAAATCTCCTATAGCCAAATTTCTGAATCTGCAGGTGGTTCGTTTTCAGCCACCGGCGTCAAAATTGAGTACGCTGGCGGCGATCGTGTCTCCACCATCCAAGGGCTGGATGTGAAAGCTTTGAGAGAAACTGGCGACGGACGACTGGCTTTCGATTCGATCAGCGCCACAGAATTGACAGGCAAAGCACGCGGCAATGGCGGGCCTTTTACGATTGAAGGACTTTCCCTGACTGATTCTGAAATTCCTTACAAAATCTGGCAGGACGGCCTGACGGCGGAAGAAAAGAAGCAACGCATCAAAATTGGTGCTCTAGCCCTCACTGGCTTCAGCGCTCAACAACGACGCGGCGACACGTTCAATGTGGGAAGTATGAACCTGCAAAATGCTGATGTTCCACTGGATTGGCAATACGACCCTGCCTCTGGTGTCAGTGCAAGCACGGCCGCAGCACCGATGACATTCGACTTATTTGCATTGGCCGAACTTTCTGGCAGCACCAGCCAAGGCGTTAGCTGGGACGTGGCAAACATTACAATTGATGGTGCGAATATCCCCACCAGCATTGGAGCCAGCGTTGACCAATGGATGAAGGTTTATAGATCTGTTAGTGTTGGCAAGATCACCGCTGCACTTGGCGATATGCAAGTGTTCTCTATGGACTCTATGACTGGGACGATAGGAAAACCAGATGGCGAAGGCACTATCCCGTCAAACAGCGAAATCAAAAACATCAATGTCAATTTGAAAGCTCTGCCTGACCCACAGGCAAAAGCTATCGCGCAACAACTCGGCTATGAGACTGTTCAAATTGATATGGTGGGCGACGGAACCTACAATCCAAGTTCTGGTGCTCTTGGCATCCAAAACTTCGCCATGAATTTCAAAGACATGGCCGACCTCAATCTCACCTACAATATGACGGGCTATACGAAGGACGTGGCAAACGCATTGCAGCAGGCGCAGGTGAAAATTGCTGGTGGTGCAAATCCGCAAACATCTTATGCGGAGCTGTTGCCAATTTTATCCAACTTGAAGTTGGACGACTTTAAATTTGGGTTGACCGACAAGTCACTCACAGGTCGGTTGCTGGATTTTCAGGCGAAACAAATGGGCACAACAGGTGATCAGTTGGCGCAAGGGGCACCGATGATGATTGGTCTTGGAATGGGCGGACTGAACATGCCTGAATTCACTGAAATGGTGACGAAAGCTGTTGGGTCTTTTCTGACCAATAAAGGCACTCTGACCGTTGAAGCCGCACCTGCGGAGCCTGTATCCATCATAAACGTAGTATTGGCAGGTCAAGCAGACCCGACGAAAGTTCCTGAAATGCTGAACCTGCAAATCTCAGGCAAATAGCCTTTCTCAGATCGCGGTGCACGAACGTGCCGCGATCTGGTTTGCCATGCATAAACTTGATATGTTTGCGCCATGAGCAGCCAGCTTTATTCAATTCAATGCGAAAGCCCTTTTGGGCCGTTGACCATCACTGCAAACGAAGACGCACTCGTGTCGTTGGATTGGTCTGGGTGCGAGGACGCGACAGAAACACCTCTGCTTCGCGAAGCGTCAGATCAACTGGCCGCATATTTTTCCAAACAGCTGACTGTCTTTGACCTTCCGCTCGCACCAAAAGGTGACACTTTTCAACAATCTGTCTGTCAGGCGATGCTGGAAATTCCCTATGGTGAAACAACAACCTATGGTGCAATTGCAGACAATTTGCACACATTTGGCCAACCCGTTGGCAATGCATGCGGGGCGAATTCAATACCTATCATCATCCCATGTCATCGTGTGCTGGGGGCGAAAGGGCTTGGTGGCTATTCGGGCGAAGGTGGTGTTGAACGCAAAATACAATTGCTCAAGCACGAAGGCGGTTTTCCCTACCTGCTATGACGTTGTTTGAAACGCCACATAGAGCGCCACCAAAACAACAGCAATCAGTGCTGCTGCCATCACCAAATTGATGGTGCGCTGGATACGTGGTGCGAGGTTCAATTGTCCCAAACTGACCCCAGCCCACATCCAGATGATGTGAATGGGAATCCAGATCGCATTAAGGATCAAAAATTTCAGCGCAATTTCGACGATCAAACTTTCCGGCCAAAATGGATAATTCGAAAACGTGAACACGCCAACCGCATAAGCCTTAGGGTTGAAGACCTGCAACACGATCGCGCCCCAAAAACCGGGGGGATGGGTGGCTTCAATAAAACCAATTTTTGATCCTGCCAGTGCCACGCGCGAAGCCAGATACAAAAGATAGCCAGACGACAAAATCATAAAAACCAGTCGGATATCTTGGCGCGCCAACAGCAGCGCTGCCAGGCCCGTTGCTGCCGCCAACATGACCAGATTGGAACCGACAAACAGCCCTGTTCCATATGCCCAAGCTGCGCGGTAGCCAAAGGCTGAACCGACGCCAGCAAGGGACAAAACACCGGGGCCTGGTGACCCGAGAATGGCAAGCAAAGCCGTTGCGAAACTCAGCATAAGCCAATCGATTCCTTACAATACGATCCTGATGGATTTTGGAACCGAATGCTTACTTCCCTTTTTCGAGGGTTTCAAACCGAAGTCCTTTTGCTGTGCGGTTGGGAAAACCTGCCCAATGGGTATGTTCAGGTTTGTTGGTGCCATCATCGTTTTTAGCCCAAACGCTTTTGTTGGCATCGGGCAGCAATTTCAAAAACGCATCCGCCTTTGCATCGCCCTTGATATGTTTGGCCATCCAAGCGGTGACAAAGTGCTGGGCAATATTGTTCATGCGTGCGTTGTCCCAAACAGCATCGGTATAATGTTCAGAAACATTGAATTTGAGCGCTTCGTCAAATTTGAACGATTCCTTTGGTGCTGGCATTGGAGCGCCGGCATTGTGGTTTGCATTTTCATACGTGAGCAAAGAACGGTTTGCGTTGGTCGCATTTTGCCAGATGGCGCGAATGCCGCCTTCGTAGCCTGAAACATCGTCTACAGAACCGGCGACAAATAGCATAGGACGCTCAATGCCTTTCAGGGTTTCAGCGTCCCAGAAACCAAAATTCATTCCCCAAGGTGCAAATGCCACGGCCGTTTTGATGCGCGGGTCTGACAACGCTTTATGGCTATCTGAGCCACCTTTGTGAACGCCCAGCGTTCCGTGTGGACCACCCCATGCGTAGTCGATTGATGTTTGCGTGACGCCTCCCCCCATGGTGATTACAGCGCCATAGCCGCCCATGGAATAACCGATCACCCCAGTGTTTGAGGCATCAACCAAGCCGTTTAAAAACGAGCCACTGTCTTTGGACAACCGATCCATCTCGTTTAGTGTGAAGAGCTGATCGTAAGGTCTGTTCACCAAAGTCGATCCAAAAGCCGCTTGGGTGCGATAAGTCGATTCCAGATGATCGATAGACGCCACCACATAACCTTTGGATGCTAGATTTTCAGCTAAGTGAGACAACAAAAAGCGGTTTCCCGGATAGCCATGGGAGACGATGATCAAAGGATATTTCTCGCCTGCAGGCTTGGCATCACGCACAGCCTTACCTTGCAATTCAACTTCGGTTTTTGCATCACGCAGATAAGCTTTTAGGGCCGTGTCACCCGTCGCGCCTTGAGCTGCAGGATACCACACTTCCAATGTGAGCTTGCGATCATAGCGGGGCAACTCGGCGGGTTTCTCAGCCTTTGGATCAATTTTGACAATATCAATCTGGTTTGGATTTGTGATTTCCAGCGTTTGCACGCCCACAGCCAAATCACCATAAGCTGCCAATTCGGGTGCGCCGGGCAATTGGGTATCAATGCGATTTTCAGCTTGTGCTGTGGTCAAAGCAACCGACAGTGAGAGAAGAGTGAGTGTCGAAGTCTTCGTAAGCAAACGCATTAATTGTCTCCAATATGATCAAAGCCATCCACTTCCAAGTGGAAGCGTTAGGCGATTTTTTCTCGTCCTTTTGGCACGTATGAAAGGCTAGACCAGATTTGCGATCATTGGAAAGGCCTCAAATTTAAAAACTCTGACCATACATACTTTTGATAAATGCTTGAGCCAATTGCTTTTATTTACGTTTCAGCAAATGATGGTGGGGAAAGCGGCAGCTTTTAGGGGTGATAAAATTGACAAGCTTTAAAGAAAACCTTCCTGAACGCATTTATCGGCTGTTGCGCGATGCGGAGAGGCTGAATGCCGTAAACAACAGCGGTATGATAGATTCTGATCCGGAATTGGTGTTCGACAGAGTTGCATCCACAGTTGCGTTGATTTTGAAAGTGCCGGTCGCGCAAGTCACCTTTATGGATGAACATCGCCAATGGTTGAAAAGCAGCGTGGGATTTGATGCTCAGGAGCTGCCCACTGAAACTTCGTTTTGTTCTTACACACTTGAAAACACCAACAATCCAACAGTTGCGCTTGATGCAACCAAAGACGAACGGTTTGCGGATAATCCCTTTGTGAAAGACAATCCAAATGTGCGGTTTTACGCAGGTTTTCCGATTGAGTTTCAGGGACAGGCAATCGGCACAATCTGCGCATATGACATGCAACCCCATGACAAACTGACCACTGAACAAAGCAAGGTTTTGGTGCAATTGTCGCGGGAGGTGACGGATATTCTAGAAAAACGAGCGCAAACGAACACCGTGTGATTGGAAATAACACAGAAACGAAGCGCCTCTATTTATCTTGAACGGGCGAACTCATATTATGCTCAAGTGCGGCGACTGATTGCTCAATTGTGATCTGCGCAGCCTTTAACAAATCCTGCTTGGTCAAGCAGAATTGCCCCGCCGTGTTATGCCCACGCGTTTGTGCCAACAAAGGCACGTGTATGAAGCCCGTGAGGTTAGCCTTCAATGCGCTGCAAAGCCCTGCCCGGGTCAGATAAAAAATGTAATTGCACAAATATCCACCCGCATCGTCCGACCATTGGACAGGCAAATTTTGCACTTCCAACTCTGCGGCAATCGCGGCCAATGGAAGCCCGGATGCCAGCTCGGATGCACCTTTGCAAATCGTCTTTTGTGACGGAGCTTCGCCTGAATTGTCCACACGGTTTGCCGCAATCTCATTGCGTGCGACACGCTCCAGCCGAATGCCTGTCGCTTCGGCCGCCAAGCCAAAATTGATCACGATATGGGGATCAAAATCCTGCGCCAAATCGTTGAGCGCATCGCCAACAGCTGCATAATCGACAGGAATTATGGCTGATCGCAGCTCACAAATGTGAGTCAAATCAGAAGGTTGGAGCGTTTCGATCAACCATTGAGTCGGGTTCACAGGTGCACCTGGAAAAGGCGGAAATCCTGTGATGAGAACGCGCGGTCGATCTGGCACGTTAAACCTGCCCTATTCTTTGGGCAGGTTTAGCTTCAGGTGGAGGTCTTTGAGTTGAGGTTTATCCACTTCACCCGGTGCGCCCATCAACAAGTCTTTGGCTTGTTGGTTCATCGGGAACATGGTGATTTCGCGCAGGTTCTTCGTGCCACACAACAACATTACGATACGGTCGACACCAGCGGCCATTCCGCCATGGGGTGGCGCGCCGTATTGGAATGCGCGGTAAAGGCCACCAAAACGTTCTTCTACCACGTCTTTGCTGAGACCTGTGATTTCAAACGCTTTGACCATGGTTTCAGGCAAGTGGTTGCGAATACCACCAGACGCGATTTCAAAACCATTGCACACCATATCGTATTGCATGGCATCAATGGTGAGTGGATCTTGGTTTTCCAAAGCGTCCAAGCCGCCTTTTGGCATTGAGAACGGGTTGTGACCAAACTCCACTTTCTTGTTTTCTTCGTCCCACTCGTAAAATGGGAAGTCGACAATCCAGCAGAACTTGAAGGCGTTCTCATCGATCAAGCCAGCCTGCTCACCAGCGCGGTTGCGCGCCTCACCTGCAAAACTTGCAAACTTTGCGGGATCGCCTGCTGCGAAGAATACAGCATCACCCAATTCCAGACCGAGTTGCTGGCGGATGGCCTCTGCGCGTTCTTCACCAATGTTTTTGGCGATTGGGCCAGCAGCTTCAAACTTGCCTTCCAACTCGCGCCAGAAAATATAGCCCATGCCCGGCTGGCCTTCGCTTTGCGCCCATGAGTTCATACGGTCGCAATGTTTGCGGCTGCCGGCGCCTTTGGTCGGGATCGCCCAAACTTGGTTTTTCGGGTCAGCGTCCAAAATGCCAGCAAACACGCCAAAGCCTGAACCGCGGAAATGCTCAGATACGTCTTGCATTTCAATCGGGTTGCGTAGGTCTGGCTTGTCGGAACCATATTTGCGAATGGCTTCGGCATGGGGAATGCGCGGCCAGTTTTTATCGACAGATTTCCCATCAGCAAAAGCTTCAAACACTTCTGTGATGACAGGTTCCATCGTTGCCAGAACGTCTTCTTGCTCAACAAAACTCATTTCGAGGTCGAGCTGATAGAATTCACCGGGCAAACGGTCGGCGCGCGGGTCTTCATCGCGGAAACAAGGGGCGATCTGGAAGTAGCGGTCAAAGCCGGACATCATGATCAACTGTTTGTACTGCTGGGGCGCCTGCGGCAAAGCGTAGAACTGACCCGGGTGCAAACGACTTGGCACGAGAAAGTCGCGCGCGCCTTCTGGCGAAGATGCCGTCAAAATTGGTGTTGAAAACTCATTGAAGCCAACTGCATTCATGCGTTGGCGCATGTCAGCGATAATCGCCTGACGCTTCATGATGTTTTTGTGCAGTGTGTCACGGCGCAAATCGAGGAACCGGTATTTCAGACGAATGTCTTCTGGATATTCTTGCTCACCAAAAACAGGCATCGGCAATTCAGCCGCCTTTGAAAGAACTTCAATCTCACGGGCATAGATTTCAATATCGCCTGTGGGCAGTTCTTTGTTCACCGTCTCCTCGGAACGCGCTTTCACGTCACCATCAATTTTGATCACCCATTCAGAGCGCACAGTCTCTGCGGTGGCGAAGCCTGCGGAATCTGGATCAATTACCACCTGCGTGATGCCGTAATGGTCGCGCAAATCGATAAACAACACGCCACCATGATCTCGAACCCGGTGAACCCAGCCTGAGAGACGCGTTGTGCTTCCAACGTCTGACGCGCGAAGGTCGGCACAAGAATGACTGCGATAGCGATGCATGGGATTGTCCTGCAATTTAAATGGGTATTTGGATTGCCCACAAATAGGCAATTCTGGTTGGGCGGGTTTGGCCATGAGATACAGTTAAAGTCAAGGTTTGAGCGCCGCTGAAGGTCTGCAGAAACCAAAAAACGACAATTCAGCCGCATTCTTTGCAAGACAAGCGTTTGAGACAGGCATAAGCTCGTGGGAACCATTGCCTGAAAGTCTCCCACGATGCTGGCCATACGTCCTTTTTTACCACTCCTGATCGCTGCGGGCATATTGCTTGGTGGCAATGGGCTTTTCAGCACGTTGATCGCCGTCCGCGGGGCGCAAGAAGGCATGACAAACGGGCAAATTGGCTGGATGGGCACCACCTATTTTGCTGGTTTTCTGGTCGGCTGCATATTAGCACCGCGCCTGTTGCAAAGAGTTGGGCACATACGTGTTTTTGCCGCGCTCGCCTCGCTGGCTGCCACAGCCACCCTGCTGATGATTCTCTTGGTTGATCCATATATTTGGATGGAAGCACGTTTCATTATCGGAATGGCGTTCTCTGGCCTGTTTACGACGATTGAAAGCTGGTTGAACTCAGGCATTTCCAACAAAGATCGCGGCAAGGTTACGGGCGCGTATAGAGTTCTGGATATTTTGGTGGTGTCAGGGGCACAATATCTCATGCCCGTGTTTGGTACTGATGGTTTCACACTATTTGGTGTGATGGCCATGATGATTTCGTTTTCACTGATACCTGTGGCTTTGGGCGACCGGTCTAAGCCTGTGGCTCCTGAAACCGTCAAATTCGACTTACGAGCAATTTGGACTATTTCTCCCCTTGCCTGCACGGGGTGTATCGCCATCGGTATGACCAATTCGGCGTTTCGATTTGTTGGTCCGCTTTATGCCCAAGATATTGGGCTCACACTGGCCAGTGTTGCCACGTTTATCTCACTTGGTGTCATTGGTGGGGCATTGCTTCAATATCCGCTTGGGATGTTGTCAGACCGATATGACCGACGTTGGGTTTTGGTCGCTGCCACACTGGGCGCAGTATTTTCAGGTTTGTTTTTATCATTGTTCGCCGATGGAAATGTGAACCTCGTTTATGTGGGTATCTTTCTGTTCGGAGCATTTTCTCTCCCGCTCTATTCATTGTCCGCCGCACATGCCAATGACCGGGCATCCAAAGACCAGTTTGTTTTGCTGGCGGCAGGTTTGATGTTTTTCTACGGAATTGGCGCAACGCTTGGTCCGCCCATTTCATCACTCATGCTGGGTTGGTATGGACCGAAGTCGCTGTTTGCTTTCACAAGCATTGTTCACGGGGTATTGGTTGTCGCAACCCTTTGGCGCATGTTGGCGCGCGAATCTGTGCCCGATGAAAGACGCGGGCCCTTTAGAATGCTGCTGCGCACGTCGCCCTACATGCAAAAGCTTTCGCGCGACCGAAACAAGGCTGGAGCATACAAAAAATAGGCTCTGGCGCTGCCGAACGCCATTGTTTATACCGCGCCCATGAAAATTATTACCGATACAGCCGCTTTGGCTGATGCTTGTGAGAGCTTCGCGCAACACGACTTTGTCACTGTTGATACAGAGTTTCTACGTGAAACCACTTTTTGGCCCATTCTGTGCCTCATCCAAATTGCAGGGCCTGAGGATGAATGTATCGTTGATCCGATGGCCGAGGGCATCGATCTTGCTCCGTTTTTTGAACTGATGGCCGATACTTCTGTGGTGAAGGTTTTTCACGCAGCGCGACAAGATGTGGAAATCTTTTTCAACCTCGACGGACGCGTGCCCACCCCCATGTTCGACAGCCAAGTGGCCGCTATGGTTTGCGGTTATGGAGATTCCATTGCTTACAACCAGCTTGTAGATCGCATTACTGGAGCGAGCATTGACAAGTCTTCACGCTTCACCGATTGGGCGCGGCGTCCCTTGACAGAAAAACAGCTGAATTATGCCTTGGCCGATGTCACCCATTTGCGGGACATTTATTTGCATTTGAAAGCACAGCTGGAAAGACAAAAACGAACGTCTTGGGTCGATGAAGAGATGAAGGTGCTGACCAGCGCCGAGACCTATGATCTTCCCGTTGAGAAAGCCTGGACGCGTTTGAAAATGCGGGTGCGCAAGCCCCTTGATTTCGCCGTCATGCAGTCTGTGGCTCAGTGGCGTGAACAATCAGCGAGAGATCGCAATGTTCCCCGTGGCCGTGTGATCAAAGATGACGCGATTTACGAAATCGCCCAGCAACACCCCAAAGACAAAAACGCACTTGGCCGATTGCGGGCTTTGCCAAAAGGGTTCGAAAACTCACGCCACTGCGAAGGACTGCTTGAAGCTGTTGCTGTTGCCCACGAAATTCCCGTCGACGAATTGCCTGTGGTTCCGCGGCCTACCCGTTCGCCGGAAGGCACGGGTGCGGCCACAGAATTGCTTAAAGTTTTGCTCAAAGTCATTGCCGAACAACAGGGTGTGGCCAGCAAAGTGATTGCCACGGTCGACGATCTGGAGAAAATCGCTGCGGACGACAATGCAGATGTGCCTGCGCTTCAAGGCTGGCGGCTAGAAATGTTTGGCAAACAGGCTTTGGAACTCAAGCGCGGTGATATCGCGTTGGGCTTTGAAGATAAGAAAATTCAAGTGATCGAATTGGAATAGTGCCGCGGTTTAGGCAGTCTGTTCCAATTCGACTTCATCTTCGTCACCATTTGCCTTGCAAATGATGTTGAGGGTTTGCGCAACTGACACCGGTGGCGAGAACAAGAAGCCCTGCATTTGATCGCACTCCAGTTCTTTCAACAAAGCGCGTTGACCTTCCGTCTCCACACCTTCAGCAACGATTGTCATGCCAAGGCTCTTACCTAGATCAACAATTGCTTTTGCGATGCGATGATCGGATTTGTTGGCTTCAATTTCCTTGATGAACGCACGATCAACTTTCAGGCAATTCACCGGGAAATTTTGCAAATGAGTGAGCGAGGAATAGCCTGTTCCAAAGTCGTCAACGGCCACTCGTACACCGAGCTTGCTGATTTCTTTGAGGATGAGTTTTGTCTCCTCAACGTTTTCAATCAGCATGTTTTCGGTGACTTCAATTTCCAATCGTTCAGCAGCCAAGCCGCTGTTGTCGAGCGCTTTTTGGATCATGTCAACGACGTCGCACCGGGCAAATTGCACGGGAGAAATATTGACTGACACACTCAGCGGCTTACCCTGAACAAGTGGCCATTCGCTTGCAAGTTGGCAGGCATTGTTCACGAGGGTTTCGCTCAATTGAACAATCAGGCCTGTGCTTTCTGCAATGGGAATGAACTCGTCTGGCATCAACATGCCGTGCACTGGGTGTTCCCAACGCATCAAGGCTTCAAAACCATTCAATTGGCTATCACGCAACGAAATCAAAGGCTGGTAGTGGGCGAAGAACTCATCGCGCTCAATGCCTGCCCTCATATCTGTTTCTAGGTCCCGACGTCTTTGGGCACGGTCTTGCATGGATTGATGGAAGCGCACGCAACGCCCCTTGCCACGCGCCTTTGCATCGTAAAGAGCCATGTCGGCTTTCAAGATCAGTTCATCCAAGCTCTCGCCATCTTGTGGATAGACAGCAGCACCAATGGAGATACCAACAAAGAGTTCTAGCTCGTCAAGTTGGATAACTTCGTTGATCGCTTTGATGATCTCATTGACTGTATCGTCTGGATCACTGCCATCGGCCAGGCCAGGCAGCATGAGTACAAATTCATCGCCACCAAAGCGTGAAACCGTTGCATCAACTCCCGCGTGATCCAACAGTCTTGTGGCAATGGACTGCAAGACCAAATCGCCAGCATGGTGGCCAAACCCATCATTGATCGCTTTAAAACCGTCCAGGTCTGAATACAAAATGGTGATTTTTTCACCGCTTTCGGCCGCTTTTTCAATAGCCTGTCTGGTGGCTTCGCAGAAGGACTTGCGGCTGCTGAGCTGGGTCAATTGATCAAATGCGCCCAATTCTTCGATTTCAGATTGGGCTTTTGCGTAGTTCAAACTTGTTGTTTTCGCGTTTGCCACAATCCGGGTCAAAGCGTTTAACTGGGTGTTTGGGTCAATTGTGGAATCCGAGACTTCATCGGTCAATTTGTTGACACCCGATTCCAGCACTGCCTGGTCTTTGAGCAATTGTTCAGCGCCAACACTGTCAAACTCATCATCGTGTTCAGCCAAATTGAGGCCGATTTGTTCAGCTTCGGGTGAAACACGCACCTTGACGAACATAGCGATCACTTTGAGGGCAACAAACGTAACTGCAAAAGACCAAACGAATGCCATGGTCGACCCACCAACCTGGATCAACAACTGTTCAAGGCGCGAGCCGGTCAAAAATTCTGAAGCGGCAAAAATGGCAACCAGGAGTGTGCCAACGAAGCCTGAGCCCAAATGGACAGCAATGGCATCAACTGGATCATCTACGCGAAGTTTTTTGCTCAACAAATCTGCCGAGTAAACCGCTGTCAGACCACCCGCCAACCCGATAGCAGCAGCGGCATACATGTTTACAAAGGCGCAGCCAGCTGTAATTGCAACGAGGCCGCCCAAAATACCATTGGCAGATGTGCGTGGATGAGTTTTGCCCTTGGATCGGATTGCCGAATAAATAAGACCAGCCGCACCACCAAAACTAAATGCCACAATCGTGTTGAGAACGATTTGAGAAAACAAAGGTGAGTTAGGGTTCGCCGCCCCAGCGTTGAAGCCGATCCAACCGATCATCAAAACCATTGTGCCAAAATTGCTGAGCACTGTGGAATGACCGCGAATTTTTGAAATTGACCCATCAGCTTTATAACGTCCGAGGCGAGGTCCGAGAACCAAGGCCGCGGCCAATGCGGCCCCTCCCCCGATCACATGGACAACCGTGGAGCCAGCATAATCCAGAAACCCAAGGTCGGCCAAGAATGCAGGGTTGTCAGGAATGAGCGTATTGCCCCAAGCCAAATGGCCAAAAACCGGGTAGATCAAACCAGCCATACAGAAAATCAGAAGAAGGTACGCGCTGAAATTCATACGCTCGGACACAGCACCTGAAATAATCGTTGCAGCGGTTGCGCAAAATGCAAACTGATACATGAACATGAGACGTGTTTTCACATCGCTCAGTTCATAGCCGCCGAAACCGAAGAGACCTGATGAACCAGCGCCAAACATAATCGGCGCACCGATCAACAAGAACACACATCCGCAAACGATGAGATCGGTGATGTTCTTTTGCGCCACATTGATGGTGTTTTTTGAGCGAACATTGCCCGCTTCCAACATCAGGAAGCCTGCTTGCATAAACAAAACCATGATTGTGGCTGTCATGAGCCAGAGGTTTTCAATTGCTCCCAAAGCCGCAAGTGCCGGGTCTAATGAAAAAGATGGTTGAACCGATCCGCGCAATTCTAACATAGTACTCAACTCGGGCATGCGCATACACAAACGCGCGCAACCCCCTCCCGCTGAGAGAAGTGCTAAATACTTATAGTTAAAATAGAGTTTCTATTTTGGTGGGCGAAAACCTTAAGCTTTACCCATGTCAAACTAGAACTTTGCTTCGCTGTCGACATGTCGCCCGTCAATCCAGCGGATTGTGCCTGATGATGAGCGCATGACCACTGTGTGGGTATAGATGCCATCGTTTGCAAACCGCACACCTTTCAGCATGTTTCCATCAGTAACACCGGTCGCTGCAAACAATACATCGCCCGAAGCCATTTCTTCCATGGAGTAAGCTTTGTTCGGATCAGTCACACCCATTTTGGCGGCGCGCGCGGCTTTCTCTTCGGTATCGAGTATCAAACGGCCCTGCATTTGACCGCCAGTGCAACGCAAAGCAGCAGCAGCAAGCACGCCCTCTGGTGCTCCACCGATCCCCATATAGAGATCTATGCCCGTCGCATCAGGTTCTGTGGTGTGGATAATGCCAGCCACGTCGCCATCTCCGATCAAACGAACAGGTGCGCCTGCCGCACGAATTTCTGCGATCAAATCAGCATGGCGCGCGCGATCCATCACACATGTGGACACTTCAGAAACTTTGACGCCTTTTGCCTTGGCCACGGCGTGCAGGTTTTCGGTTGGTGTTGCGTCAATGTTGATCGTGCCTGCCGGATATCCAGGACCAATCGCGATCTTATCCATATAGACGTCTGGCGCGTAGAGAAGCTTGCCGCGATCCGCAATTGCAATAACCGCCAGTGAATTGGGTTGGTTTTTCGCGCAAATTGTTGTGCCTTCCAGCGGGTCCAGAGCAATATCTACGTCTGGGCCACCATATCCAACTTCTTCACCAATATAGAGCATCGGCGCTTCGTCACGCTCGCCCTCCCCGATCACAATGCGTCCGTTTATGGGCAGATTGTTCAATTCGGTGCGCATGGCATCCACAGCCACTTGGTCAGCTTTTTTCTCGTCTCCTTGCCCGCGCTCACGCGCAGCAGCGACAGCTGCGGCTTCAACCACCCGCGCCATTTCCATTGTCAACATCCGGTCCAGACGACCGCTTTGGCTTTTAGATGACATAGACATGAGATGTTCCTAGGTGGTTTGCCGCATTCGCTCCTGTTTATTCAAAGACATGCCGCAAACGCAACTTGATCTTCAAAACAAGGTTATCAGACCACAATTAAATCGATTGATGTCAATAATTTAGGACAGTTTCTCAATTCTGATCATTTGAGCTTCACCAATAAGGCGTCCGTCAGAGCTCACGCCTTCCAACGCTGCCTTGATCGCCTGTTCGGTGGTTTCATGCGTCACGAGAATAATCGGGGCTTGGGTATTTTCGCCGCCAGACTTTGATTTTGGCTTCCGCTGCACGATGCTTTCCAACGAAATGTCCTGCTCTGCCATGCGTGTTGCAATGCTTGCCATTGTGCCCGGTTTGTCTTGCACCGTAAGGCGGATGAAGTACCCGCCTTCATGGGCGCGCATCTGCGAACGTTCGTGCGGCAGCAAAGAATGTGCTGGCTGACCGAGCGCTGGACCGTGTTGATGCCCGGGTTTCGATTTCGCAATATCACAAATGTCACCTGCGACTGCAGAAGCTGTGGCATCGCCACCCGCCCCTGGGCCAGACATCATCAAAGACCCAACCGTATCTGCTTCAATGGAGACAGCATTCGTGACACCACCAATTTCGGCAATGGCTGAACCAAGCGGCACCATAGCAGGATGAACACGGCTTTCGACGCCGCTTGATGTTTTCGTGGCAACGCCCAGAAGTTTGATGCGATATCCCAGTTCACGCGCAGCTTCGATATCTTCAATGGTTATCTTTGTGATGCCCTCAAGATAAATCGCGTCGGGCGCAATGCGTGTTCCAAACGCAAGGCTGGCCAGAATAGACAATTTGTGCGCGGTGTCGTTGCCCTCAATATCAAATGTCGGATCCGCCTCAGCAAAACCAAGATCTTGAGCGTCTTTCAAACAGGTTTCAAACGACAGGCCGTCATCTTCCATGCGCGTTAGAATATAGTTGCAAGTGCCGTTCAAAATTCCAAACACCCGCGTCACCGAATTGGCGGTGAGAGATTCACGCATGACTTTGATAATTGGAATGCCGCCTGCGACTGCAGCTTCATAATTTAAGAGCAGACCGTTTTGTTCGGCCATTTCGGCAAGTTCCACACCGTGTTTGGCGAGCAGTGCTTTGTTTGCAGTGACAACATGTTTGCCACTTTCCAAAGCTGCTTTGACTGATGAATATGCAGGATCACCATCGCCGCCCATCAATTCAACATACACATCAATATCGTCGCTCTTGGCCAGAGCAACAGGGTCGTCGAACCATTTTGCGGAACTTACGTCGATGCCGCGATCTTTGTTTTTCGAACGCGCATTGACCCCCGTGATTGCAATGGCCTGGCCGCAACGGGTCGTCAACATTTCTTCTTTTTCTTGAACCATACGAACAAGGGCTGCACCCACTGTTCCAAGACCTGCAATTCCAAGACGAAGATGATTGCTCATAGCTGATATTTTTTCCGAAATGCGGGCGCGAACGAGCCCAAAGACATTGTCATTTCAATGCCTGTTTTGTTTGCGTTTTGCAATTGTTTGAGACGAGCGCTCGTTAAAAATTACGAGATTCAATTTCTCTTAAACGACGCCTTTTTTGGTCAGCAGCAAGTTTTTGCAATTCAGCAACTTCACGTTGATAAGTTGCCTGATTGTTTTGCGCCGCTTGTGCTGCGCTCGGGGCAGCATCTTGTGTCAATTCCGCTTTTGCCCGCGCGACTTCAGACTGAGACAATTGCTCAGTTGCAGGTTGCGGCTGATTATTAACACTGCCGAAGTCACCTGTGATTTTGGGCTGCCCTAAAGGCTGTGCTGTGCCCGTTGGGCTCAACAATTGCTCAGGGCTAGAGGTCACGCAGCCGGACAAGGCAATGCTTGAAAGAAGCACAAGGCCCGCAACACTGTAATTTTTCAATCTCATGACACGGGCCTTAGCATTATATTGTGTTGGAACAAAGTTTGTTTACGCAAACACGGTTTGCCAAAACAAAACCACTGCCGCCACAGCATAAAGCAAAATCACGGAAACCGTTCCACCAAACCGAAACGGCATTTTCGGATATTTATTGGTCATCCCAATGGGATGGGCAATTCGGCCCAAAACCAAAGCAATTCCGAAAATATGAAGAAGCCATGGCGCTGCGCCATTGGCCTCCATCAATCCCATGGCAATGAGAAGCAGCGGCGCGTTTTCTACAAAATTGCTTTGCGTGCGCATGCGACGGATGAGAACATCATTGCCACCGTCGCCAATACCAACCTTTGCAGCCTCCCTGCCCTTGATCACCCATGCAATAAGGGCAACGGCAATCAACATCAGGGGCGCAGCATAAAGTCCTGTTATCGGAAATGTCATGAGGTTCAGATCTTTGCCAGAGCCTGATCAAGATCGGCGATCAGATCGTCCACGCTTTCAATACCCACTGACAAACGCAAAACATCTGCGCCTGCACCAGCGGCAGCCTGTTGCTCATCATTCAACTGTCTGTGGGTTGTTGATGCAGGGTGAATGATCAAAGAACGGGTATCCCCGATATTGGCCAGGTGAGAGAAAATCTCCACGTTGGACACGACTGCGATGCCAGCGTCATATCCGCCTTTCACACCAAATGTGAACACAGCGCCTGCCCCTTTGGGCATATATTTTTGCTGCATGGCATGATGCTCATCATCTTTCAGACCAGCGTAAGACACCCACTCAACTTTGTCGTGGGCTTTCAAATGTTCGGCAACTTTCAAGGCGTTTTCGCAGTGGCGTTCCATGCGCAGAGCCAAAGTTTCGATACCTGCGATAATCTGGAACGCGTTGAATGGTGAAATTGCTGGGCCGAGATCACGCAGACCAAGCACGCGACATGCAATTGCAAATGCGAAATTGCCAAATGTTTCGGCCAGCACCATGCCGTTATATTCTTCGCGCGGCTGGGTGAGGATTGGGAAGCGATCATCTTTCGCCCAATCAAACGTGCCGCCATCCACAATGATACCACCCATGGAATTGCCGTGACCGCCAAGGAATTTCGTAAGCGATTCCACAACGATGTCTGCACCATGTTCAATCGGACGGCACAGATATGGTGTTGCCATTGTGTTGTCGACGATCAGTGGAATGTGATGCTTCTTGGCAACCGCAGCGATGCCTGCAATGTCCATCACCACACCGCCCGGGTTGGCAAGGCTTTCGATGAAGATTGCTTTTGTTTTCTTGGTGATCTGCGCCTCGAAATCTGCAGGGGCAAGACCTTCCGCCCATTTCACATGCCAATCAAAACTTTTGAACGACTGACCGAACTGGTTGATGGAACCGCCATAGAGTTTCTTCGCAGCAACAAATTCATCGCCTGGCTGCATCAAAGCATGCATGACCAAAAGTTGTGCCGCGTGACCGGAAGAAACCGCGAGAGCCGCCGTGCCACCTTCAAGGGCTGCAACACGTTCTTCGAGAACCGCAGTGGTTGGGTTCGTGATGCGTGTGTAAATGTTGCCGAAAGCTTGAAGGCCAAACAAAGATGCTGCATGGTCCACATCATCAAACACGAAAGAGGCTGTTTGATAAATCGGCGTGATGCGCGCGCCTGTGGCCGGATCAGGCTGTGCGCCTGCGTGAATGGCCAATGTGTCAAAACCGGGTTCGCGGTTGCTCATAATAGTGTCTCCCTAATGACCGCACATGCGCGGCCTAAAACTGATTAAGCTGTTATCAGCGAAGTTGCGCCGCAGGGCAAGGCAGGGTTTGTTTAAGACCGTGCTGAAGGGCAATAGATTTGCGTGATGGCCGCGGAAGGCGCAAAATTGTTTCGGTTGGTCTTTTGTGCGGCTTACGGCAGGAATGCGGACAAAGTGACTAAAGCAAGCCTGTCGCTGGCAGCACAACGTTGCATATATTCACTTATGCGACTTGCAGAAAAATGCTATGGAAATTTGTCCGCCCATCCCTAACCGAAAACACTATTTGTGCCAAAACCCCTCAATGAGTGCGTAATGAATGCACCTGAACGGCCAGAATACGCGTCTGCGCTGGAAGCGCTTGAGCCGATCTTGTATGACTTGCCACCAGTCATTATTGCAATAGATGGTAGGGCTGGAACTGGGAAGACAACACTAGGACGCTTTTTGTCTTGGAGATTCAACGTTTCTCTTTTGGAAACAGATTTGTTCCTAATTAAAGGTCAAAACGCTTTCATCTATAGAAATGCAGCGATTAAGAAAGTCATTCTATCTCGGATAAATAGTTGCCGCCCGATTATTGTTGAAGGGGTTGTTTCACTTAGCTTGTTGAAGAAACTCAACTTTGACACTGCTTTTCATGTGCGGGTCGAATGCAATGACAGCGATTGTTCACCTTGGATGAATGAATTATGGGATATATACGCCTCTGAATTTACGTCAAAAATATCGGCAAGTTTAACTCTTGATCTTCCAGTCAACACCTAAGAACAATGCAAAACACTGACTGGGGCAGAGACATCTGAGACGCAGATAATTTGTCGCAAAAACCATCCTTTCAACAACGGCATCTCCAGAGCAGCCATATCAATTATTTTCCTGTCGCAAATGGTACTCGCAAGACTTATTAACACCGACACTTCGACCTCAAATCGCTCACTCATCCCGCAATCCAAAATGCTGAAAACCCTTCGCCAATTTCGGCTTTTTGCTTGAGATTGTGCGGCGGTTGAAGCCTGTCCAAGCTATTTCTCCGCACAGGCGCGCGTATTCGATTTTGGGGCAACGGTTTTGGACAACCTTGATGCCTTTGGCTTCCAGTTGCGCTGCAATATCGTCGTCACGAATGCCCAGTTGCAGCCACACGACTTTCGGACGTTCCGGCATTTGGAAAATTTCCTCAACAATGCCTGGCAACGCTTCGGGCTTGCGGAAAATATCCACCATGTGGACGCTTTGGGGAAGTTCGGCGAGGCTTGCATACGTCATCGCGCCTGCGATTTGCTTTCCCGCCTGCCCCGGATTGATGGGGAAAACATCATAGTCTTTGCTGACCATATATTTGACCACGAAAAATGATGGGCGCACCTGATTGGCGCTGGCACCGATGACCGCAATGGATTTTACGGATTTTAGAATATCGCGCAGATAGGCATCATCATAATTGTCGTGGTTCATCAGGTGGGCCTACTCGTCTTGCCATTCGGGTGTGCGATCTTCTAAAAACGCACCAATGCCTTCTTCGGCATCTTTGGCCAACAGGTTTTGGGTCATCACTTCGGCGGTGTGTGCGTAGGCATCGGCCAAGCCCATATCCGCTTGTTGATAAAACGCCTGTTTGCCGACTTTGAGCGTGTGGCTCGATTTTTTTGCGATGTTGCGCGCATATTGCAGCGTGACCTTTTGCAAATAATCGACCGGCACCACGCGATTGATCAGGCCAATTTCACGAGCATGGCTTGGGGTAATCGCCTCCCCCGTCAACAACATTTCCATGGCGTGTTTGCGCAGCACATTGCGCGACAAGGCCACCATGGGTGTTGAACAAAAAAGACCAATGTGAACGCCAGGTGTGCAGAAAGTTGCGTCTTCACTGGCAATCGCAAGATCACAGGACGCCACCAGCTGACAGCCTGCAGCGGTCGCCAAGCCGTTGACTTCAGCAATCACGGGCTTGGGGTGGTTCACAATCGACTGCATGACAGTGGCGCATGTTTCCATGAGCGTCTTGAAATAAGCCGCCCCTTTGTCATCGTCTCCGCGGTGAGGTGTCAGCTCTTTCAAATCGTGACCAGCGCAAAACAGATGTCCATTGGCCGCCAAAATGATCACGCGGGTTTCCGCATCTTGTTCTGCTTCATCAAGTGCAGACTGGAGACGAGCGAGCATCTCTTCCGACAGTGTATTTGCTGGCGGATTGTTTAAAACCAAACGCAGAACGCCGCCTTCCAGCTTTTGAATGGCCAAAGGTGTGCCGTCGAGAACTTCCGGTGTTTTGATCTTGAGAATTTCAGCCACAACAAAGGTTCCTCAATTATTCGATTGCCTCACCTCTAGATTGTTGCAAATCTCAACGCAACAAAATGAGGATTCTTGAATATGTCAGACACAACTGTGTTGAGAAAAGTCGGGCGCATCGAGTGCATATTCTTAAATCGAGCATTTCATCTAAAGGGATAGGTCAAATCATGAGCAACGTTCCAGCACCTGTGCTCAACGCAGATGAACTCAACGCTTATATAAAAGAAATCTATCCGCAAATTCTGGATCAATATCCAGGTCATCACGTGGTGGAAGTTTCCCCCGGCAAAGTTGTGGTGAGAATGGATACGGATGAACGCCATATTCGTGCTGGTGGCACCGTTTCTGGCCCAACCCTCTTTTCATTGGCGGATATGGGCGGCTATGCCTGCGTCTTGTCTCATGTGGGGCGCGAAGCGCTGGCGGTGACAACCAATCTCAACATCAACTTCATGCGCAAAGCCGAGCCCGGCTCTCTATTTGCCCATTGCAATATCTTGAAATTGGGCAAGCGGCTGATGGTTTTCGATTGCACGATTACAGCTGGCTCGTCAGACGACATCATAGCCCATGCAACAGGAACCTATGCCATTCCACCGAGCAAAATTGGCAGCTGAGACATGAAGACCGCTGCGAAGTATGGGGTATAAGACGCCAGAATATGTCGGCGCTCTAAAAAATTGAAGCACGGCCCGACTTGGGCAAATCAGACCGTGCTTCCCATATGACGCTTGGGGAAACGCCAAATGCGCCCAAAACGCTCACTGCCTACCTGGCGGGGTGATGCAGTTTACGTAACGGCAATTTTGGTATTACGTAAGGTAAGAAATTTTGTCAATCGTGAAATCGCAAATCGAGCAATTGAATTTGAAAAATTTCAATTTTTATATGGTAAAATAATACCGTATTTTTAATTCATTGTTTTTTATATGTAAATTTCATACGCTCCGCAAAGTTCCACTTGACCTACATTCAATTTTTTCTTAATCAGGCGTCAACAGCTCTGCAGGAATGCGGGGCTTTGTTTTTGTGGCGATCCCAATCGGTTCAAAAACAAATCAGTTTTAATCAACATTAGGTCCAACCCTATGAAAACCTTTTCGCAAAAGCCTGCGGAAGTAGAGAAAAAATGGATTTTGATCGACGCTGAAGGCGTTGTTCCAGGTCGTCTCGCTTCTTTCGTTGCAAACCGCCTTCGCGGCAAGCATAAGCCAACATTCACCCCTCACGTGGATGACGGCGACAACGTTGTGATCGTGAACGCAGACAAAGTTGCATTCACGGGCAAAAAATTCACAGACAAAAAATACTACTGGCACACAGGTTATCCTGGCGGCATCAAAGAACGCACAGCCAAAGCCCTTCTTGAAGGTCGTTTTCCTGAGCGCGTGATGCAAAAAGCTGTCGAGCGCATGATGCCTGGTGGTCCATTGTCACGTCAGCAGATGAGAAATCTGTATGTCTATGCAGGCCCTGACCACAAGCATGAAGCACAAAAGCCAGAGTCTGTTGACATGGCTGCGCTGAATTCCAAGAACAAACGGAGCGCCTAAACATGGCTGAAATCAATTCTCTTGAAGAACTCGGTGGCGCTCTTGCTGGCAACACTGCTGAAGGTTCTGCACCAGAAGCTGCTGCTCCTTTGGCAGTGAACCCTGATGCGCCTGTCTATGAACAAAAACTGGACGACCAAGGTCGCGCCTATGCTACTGGTAAGCGTAAAGACGCTATCGCGCGTGTGTGGTTGAAGCCCGGTTCCGGCAAAATCATCATTCAAGGCGCTACGAAAAAGCGTGATGTTCAAAAGAAGAACGCTAAAGAAGGCACCAAAGCCTCTAAAGAGCGTGATTTTACTGAATATTTCGCACGCCCAGTGCTTCAAATGGTTGTCAAACAGCCTTTGATCGCTGCTGACCGTGAAACACAGTTCGATATCATTGCTACCGTTTCTGGCGGCGGTCTTTCCGGCCAAGCTGGTGCGTTGCGTCACGGCATTTCAAAAGCTTTGACACATTATGAGCCTGCCCTTCGCGGCACGTTGAAAGCTGGTGGGTTCCTCACACGCGACAGCCGTGTTGTTGAACGTAAGAAATACGGCCGCGCAAAAGCCCGTCGTTCTTTCCAGTTCTCAAAGCGTTAAGGCTCCCCGAAATTCACCTTACGGTGTATCAAAAGGCGGGCCTTACGGTCCGCCTTTTTTGTTTGTGGATTTCTCTTTTGCAGAACCGCCCTACCACTTAGTGCTCATTGGAAAACGACATGACACGCGAAAAATATCCTGGCATGGACAATGCCTTTACCGCCAAGACACTGCACGATCAGTCGAAAGATCCGACTTACGCCGGCGCGCTTTCTTTTATGCGGCGGAAATATACGACGGATTTGACAGGCACAGATGCTGTGGTTTGGGGGCTTCCCTTGGACACCGCCACATCCAATCGGCCTGGCACCCGGTTTGGGCCACGCGGCGTGCGTGAAGCGTCATGCGGCATGGACAATGATCCGCAATATCCGTTCCAGTCTCGCTTGTTCGACGACATGGCTGTCATTGATTATGGCGACTGCTATTTCTACTACGGGCGGCAAGACCGTGTGCCGATGATTATTGAGGAATGCGCATCGACCATCATCAATGCTCCCTCGTCTCCGTATTTGCTTTCCATTGGCGGTGACCACTTTGTCACCTATCCGCTGTTGAAAGCGCATGCTGAGAAACACGGCCCGATTGCACTGGTGCAATTTGATGCCCATCAGGACACTTGGGATGATGAAGAAGGGGCTGTTGACCACGGAACGATGATCACTCGTGCTGTGAAGGAAGGCATTATCGATCCGGACAAAAGCATTCAAATCGGCATTCGCACCCATGCGCCAAAAGACTATGGCATCGAAATTCTCTATGCGCTTGATTGCCATGAAATGGGGCCGATTGAAATGGCCAAGCGCGTCTATGATCGTGTGGGCGGCGCGAACGTCTATCTGACTTTTGATATTGATTGCCTTGACCCTGCCTATGCGCCAGGAACAGGCACACCTGTTGTGGGTGGGCTCACTTCGGCGCAAGCGCTTTTGACGTTGCGGCATTTGAAAAATCTAAACGTTATTGGGTCAGATGTGGTAGAGGTTGCCCCCGCTTATGATCACGCGGATATAACATCCAATGCAGGAGCGACGGTTGCCATGTATATGTTGGGAAATCTTTGGGAACGACGACATAAGAAGACCTAAGACTTTGATTCAACGTGTTGGCATTCTGAATCCGCCAACTGCCCCAAATACCTGATATATTGAGATGATTATGAAACCGAAAATTTTTGTAGACGGCGAACATGGCACAACAGGCCTCCAGATTCTGGAGCGGTTGGGCAAGCGCGATGACATAGAACTGCTGTCCATTGCTCATGAAGATCGTCGTGATCAGGCGGTGCGGAAAGCGCTGTTGAACGAAGCTGATTTTGCAATTTTGTGCCTGCCCGACGACGCTTCGCGCGAAGCTGCAAGCATGGTTGCCGATGGCACCACGCGGTTGATTGATGCCTCCACGGCACACAGAACCAACCCCGATTGGGTGTTCGGTTTTAAAGAGCTGGAACCCGGCCATGCGGACAAAATCGCCAAGGCACGTTTTGTGGCAAACCCTGGGTGCTATTCCACGGGCGCGATTGCCCTCATTCGCCCCCTCACCCAAGGCGGTGTTTTGCCCAAAGACGCGCTGATTTCGATCAATGCTGTTTCTGGTTACACAGGCGGCGGCAAGGGTTTGATCGCGCAAATGGAAGGCGATGGCGAGGATGCAATTGACGCACCGCATTTCCTATACGCCACCCAGCTTGCCCACAAACACGTTCCCGAAATCACCGAATATGGCCTGTTAGAAAACAAGCCGATTTTTTCACCAAGTGTGGGACGTTTTCCCCAAGGGATGATCGTGCAGTTGCCGCTCCATGTTGCAGCGCTGAATGCATCATCACGCAAAGACGTTCACGCGTATCTTGCCGCCCATTACAAAGGTTGCGAACATGTGCGCGTGGCCGATTTGGCGGAGAGTGACGCCGTTGCGCGCCTCGATCCAACCAAACTGGCGGATACAGACACAATGGAAATTCATGTGTTTGGCAGCGATGAACAAGTCAATCTCGTAGCCCTGCTCGACAATCTAGGCAAAGGCGCATCGGGTGCATGCGTTCAAGCCTTGGATTTGATGATTGGGTGATCGCGGCGACCCTGCTTGTGTTCGGCAGGGATTCTGCGCAACAGCCCCGACCATTTTTGAAAAATTCCGATAAAGGTACCCGTATTCCGCAATTTTGCTCATAGAACGCTTGTTCCATGAGCACGCGCTCTCTTTGTGATTGGTACTTTTGATTTTTGGGGCTGCGTTTTGGTAATACAAACATCGGACTGTCTAAACACTCTTGATTTTCATAATTGAAAATATAAGCTTACTTTCTCCTCACAAAAGTGTCGTTTAAGAAGATCTTTTTTCAAATATGAAAAACATGAATTGGAATGACCTTAAGATTTTTCTTCTTGTCGCCGAAGGTGGTGGCTTGAGTTCAGCGGCTCGGAAGCTCAACACCAGCGTGCCCACGATTGGGCGCCGAATGTTGGTTTTAGAAGAAGCCGTAGGAAAGCCGCTGTTTCATCGTTCACAATCTGGATATTCCTTGACGAAAAATGGCGAAACGCTGTTGACCAAAGTTCGCCCCATAAAAGCTGCCATCTTTCCGTTGGAGGAATGGTTGGTTCCCGACCACAAAAGACCGCTCGTGCGTATTTCAGCAGGCACTGGGACAGCTGCTTTTCTGGCAGATCGCTTTTCAGAATTGTGGAGCAGCGCAGATTCATTTCAACTGGCCTTTGTGACCGCCGAAAAGCCTCTTGATATTTCACACCGAGAGGTGGAAATCGGAATTCGAAATCGACCCGCGGAGAGCGGAAACCTTGCCTCTCGAAAGTTGCAAAAAGTTTGTTTCGCACCGTATTTCAATCGTCACATTCAGCAAAGTGAAGACTCCGGTTGGGTGGCCATCGATCATGAGAACGCGGTACACCCTGCTGCGCATTGGGTTCTCAATCAGAAAAATATGTCTGTGAATGCCTGGGCAAACTCACCGGCAACACTGCACAGCTTGATCAGAGCTGGAGCAGGCATAGGCGTTATGCCCTGCTTTATCGGCGACCGAGACCAAACTCTAAAACGTTACAGCCCCGTCATAGACGAACTCACGGAAAGCCAGTGGCTGGTAACCCACGGAGATGATCGCCACCGCCCTGAAGTGCGAACCGCTGCAGACCGCATAGTCAAAACTCTCCTAAAAGAAGGCCCGCTATTGTCAGGAGAACGCCCCATAGACTGACAATATTTCGTTTCACGGCAAAACGGAACACTTTGCAATTGGAACTTTAGCCCTCTAATCAGTCTGCATGTTGCTGCTCGACAATATCATTACGGACAAAGGGTCGAAATATTCTGTTTCTGGTGGGGTGTGCTGTTCTGCGGACGAGGCTAAAGCCTTTGTTGCGGAGTTAAAGCGCACGAAAAAGTTTGCAAAGGCCACCCACAACACTTGGGGTTTGATTTGCGAAGATGGTGCAATCAAAGCGGATGACGGGGAATCTGGTGCTGGCATGGTGATTTTGCGCATGTTGGAACGCGAAAACGTGCACAACCATGTGGTGGTGGTCACGCGTTGGTTTGGCGGCAAGCATTTGGGCGGAGATCGCTTTCGCCACGTTCAAACTGCGGTGCAAATGTATCTGGATGAAGCCAAACTCTAGCGCATCCATCACGCATTAGTGCGAGTGCGACAGTGCAAATTCATTGCACGGTTTTGGTTTGCATTGCTAACACTGTGCCATGCGCATTGCCTTGCTCTTCATATTTGTAACCTTACCCAGTTTAGTTCTCTCTGCTGAACGGGACGCGTTTTATGGCACTTGGGGCACACCCAAGCAATGCGCACGCGCACCCATAAAGGTGGGTGGGACGCTTTTGGCAAAGCCCTATGAGATTAGTTCAGGCTGGTTGCGGCAAGGCGATTTCTGGTGCCGCTTGGACTGGGGGCGCCCTATAGAAAAGCGCGAGAACGGATTGTTTACAGCAGCCAATGCCCAGTGTGGCGAAGATTCTGTTCGCGGATATTTCCTTCGCATGAAACTGTCAGACGAGAAGCTTACACTGCTGTGGGATTTCCCAGTCTCCAATGGCCCACTCAACAGATGCACCAAGCCGTAAGCCGTAGAATTTCGAACCTGATCACTGATTGCTGATCTGGTGTGATTGGGCTTATTTGGGGCGCTGTCTATAGTGATCATCCGCGCTAAACCATGCGCGCAGAGTTTCACTGACTTGCAAAAGGGCTTTTCAATGACGTCGACGAGCAACACAAAGTTCCCCGCCCTACTGACCGCATTATTGGTCATGTTTTCTTTCATCACGTTTGGCAGCGCTTACGCGCAAAAGGCAAAGCCGCTGCCAGACTATGTGGTGAAGAAATTCGGCAAACCGCCAGCGATCCCAAATGGAGCCCTTTCCGCAGAACTCTCATCTGCGGTTCAGGTGGCGTTTGTGGACAGCATGGTTGAATCCACCTGGGGCAAAGAGCAGACGGATTCTTTGGAAACCATCACCAAGTCAAAAGACCCACGACTTGGGTGGATCATCAGCGACCTTATGCGCTTTGCAAACAGCCGTGATCTGAACTTTCTGCTCACCGCTGCTGCTTCCGAACTGTTGGGCAAGCAGATGAATGTTCAAAACAGTTGGGGAGACGTTACCGATCACCTCATTGCTTGGGACGTTCCAGCCCCGCCGGATTATCTTCGTGTGAAGCGTGCGATTTTCACAAATATCGTGCCCGGTTGGGATAAGATATTTGTTGAAGGAAACATCGACTGGCGTCATGTTTCTTGGGGCGGCGTTTTGATTGATGACCGCTCTTACGACACGACGGATGATTTGTGCAATTGCATCCCAGCTGCTGATAATCCTGAGGTGAGCAGTGCTGCAGACGCAAAATGGTTGAAAGACGATGACATTGTCTTTGGTGTTGAAGTAAACGGCGAATACCGTGCTTATCCCCGTCAAATCATGGAAGTGCGGGAAATGGTCAACGACACGTTAGGTGGCAGAGACCTCGGCATTCCCTACTGCACGCTTTGTGGCGCGGCGCAGGCCTATTTCACAGATCAATTGCCCGCAGGTGTTGAACGTCCAATTCTGCGCACGTCTGGTCTGCTCATTCGTTCCAACAAGGTTATGTACGATCTCACAACTTATTCCGTGTTCGATACATTTCTTGGAACAGCCGTGACCGGCCCTCTTGCCAAAAAAGGCATCAAGCTCAAGCAGGCAACAGTTGTGACAACCGATTGGGGCACGTGGAAAAAGGCTCACCCGCAGACGACGGTATTGCTGGAAAAATATGCTCTTGGCCGCGATCCTGATTTCCGCAACGGCCGCGATGCCAATGGCCCCATCTTTCCTGTTGGCGATGTGGATCCACGCTTGTCCGTGCATGAAGACATCATTGGTGTGGTGACTGCATCTGGCAAGCCAGTGGCGTTCCAAAGAAGCAAAGCCATTGCAGCGCTCACGAAGGGCGAAGAAATCAAGTATGAAAACGTTCGCCTGAAACTGGATGGCGGCGGTGTGCGCGCCGAAGATGTGAGCGGTTCTGACCTTGGCAGCCATCAGGCATTTTGGTTTGCTTGGTCTCAATTCTATCCCAAAACGGCGCTTTGGCCGCAAACATAGTGTTCAGCGGTGCGTGTCAGCTTACCTGACACTCCACTCCACGGGTTGTCGCAAAACGTTCGACAACCCTGAAATTCTGCGATCCAAACGCTCGCCTTCCATTTCGGCCAAATGTTTTGGCACGGTTATTTCAAATATTTCATCGCCACGCCTGAATTCAATCTCCGGCAAAATTCCGGGCATGGCGGCAGAGAATAAATATCCCACCCGGAACAGTGCACCCAATAGTTTTGCCCTTTCAGTGATGCGCTTGTTTGCAACAACGCCAATGGCTGGGCGTGCATTGTCATTCACCAAACCTTCATGACGGTAAAAACTCGACAAAGCCAAATAGGCGCGACCTGGATGGTTCACACCGACGAAATTCGCGTTTGAAATCAGGTTCAAAGCTTGGTCGCCGCGATAGTCTGGATGGGAACGCCACGTAATATCAGCCAGCAAACAAGCTGCCTTGCGGAAGCGCGCCTCTTCTTTTGTTTCCTTCATACCAAAGGTTTTGAAAGCCTGCTTAGTCCACTGTGCCAATTCACGGGAATGTACAGGAGACCGCGCGCGCAGAACCGCCATTTCTTCGGCGGCCGTGATGAGAGGGTCCGCCTTTTTCACTTTGTCTGGCAGCAGTGAATATAAATATCCTTCACGCACACCAACCGCCGAAAAGACGATTTTGTCCGGGTTCATGATATTGATGATTTCATTCAGCAAGATCGCACCATAAGGCAACAAATTGCGACGGTTGGAAGATACTGCGTTGATACCCCGCACCGCTGAACTTTTCGTGGTCGTCAGCCGTTTGCAGAGCTTTTTAGCCTCTTCCTGTGAAATTTCGTAGTTGTGCATCACGTGAAGGGGATAGTTGCATCGCGCCATATGCAGACGCCCCATGGCGCGCCATGTTCCGCCAACCGCATAAAATGTTTGACCTTTGGACGCTTTTAAAACGGGATTGTTTTTGAGAGCTTTCTTGACCAGATCGCGCGCGGCTTTAATTGATCCGCCGCTTTCATCTTGCAAGCGCAGACCTCCAAGTGGAAGCGTCAGCCCCTCACCCACAGGCTGTTTGTCAACGGCTGTAAACTCAACACTGCCGCCGCCCATGTCAGCACTCACACCAACGGGGTTCATAAAGCCGCAAACGATTCCGTAGGCCGCATAGAGTGCTTCTTCTGCACCCGTCAAAACATGAATGGTGCTGCCCAAAGCCTTTTCGGCATCTTTTACAAATGCAGGCCCGTTTTCCGCTTCACGGGCCGCGGCTGTGGCAAGAGTGTAAATTTCATCAGCACCTGCTTGTTTCGCCAACATGCGAAATCGTTTCAAGCCTGCCAGCGCGCGCACAACACCTTCTTCATCCAACTTGCCTGTCGTGGCGATGTGTGCACCGAGACCGCACAAAATCTTCTCATTGAACAGCGGCGTGGGAGAGCGTGACAAGCCTTCGTAGACAACGAGACGAACCGAGTTTGAACCAATATCGACGATGGCCACTGGCGACAGTTTGCGCAAACGCCCTTGGGCTTTGAGAATGGATTTTAGTGTCCGTGCCATGTGTCCATCTCATACATAAGGGATTTCCTAAGCCTTGGCCTTAGCGCTTTTTTTGATCGTTTTTACGGTCAGTGTTGCTTCCGGATTTAAGATCGTTTGCGGTGCATCTTTCTTCAAAGATTTGCCACGCCCTGACAGGCTTGGATTGTTCATAAAATATTCTTGCGCACTGAACGGCTTTTGGCCGTCTCGCAACTCCATGCGCTTTGAAGTACCGTCCGGTAAAATTTCCCAGCTTTGCTGATTGTCCATCATATTGCCCAGCATGATTTGATCCAGAACCTGTTCGCGCACAGTCGGATTTTCGACGGGAAACAAAACTTCTACACGACGATCCAGATTGCGGGGCATGAGGTCTGGAGAACCTGCATAGACAATCGATTTTTTGGACGGCAGACCATAGCCATTGCCGAAGCAAAAAATGCGTCCATGTTCGAGAAAGCGACCAATGATCGATTTCACACGAATGTTTTCTGACAGGTCTTTCACCTGAGGGCGCAAGCAACATATTCCACGCACAATGAGATCAATTTGAACACCGTCTTGGCTGGCGGCATACAATTGGTCGATCATTTTTTTATCGACCAGCGAATTCATCTTCATCCAGATTTGCGCGGGCTTGCCAGCCTTGGCGTGTTTGCGTTCGGCATCGATCAATTTTGAAATGCTTTTGCGCAGGGTATTTGGCGATACCAGTAGCTTGGTCAAACCCTCAGGGGTGGCGTAACCGGTGATAAAATTGAACACGCGCGCAACGTCCAAGGCGATGGCCTTATCGTCGGTAAAAAACGACAGATCGGTGTAGATTTTGGCATTGATTGGGTGATAGTTGCCCGTGCCTATGTGGCAGAAATTGACCAGATTTCCGCCCTCGCGTCGCACCACGAGCGACAGTTTGGCGTGGGTTTTCAGCTCGATGAACCCGTAGACAACCTGAACCCCTGCCCGCTCCAAATCACGGGCCCAGCGAATGTTGGCCTCCTCATCAAAACGCGCTTTGAGTTCCACTAAGGCCGTAACGGATTTGCCGTTTTCAGCAGCTTCAATTAACGCCTGTACAATCTGGCTGTCATTGGATGTTCGATACAGTGTTTGCTTGATTGCCACCACGTCGGGATCGCGAGCGGCTTGGCGCAAAAACCGCACCACCACATCGAAAGATTCATAAGGGTGGTGAACCACCAAATCTTTTTGACGGATTGCGGCAAAACAATCGCCATTGTGTTCACGAATGCGTTCTGGAAAACGCGGGGTGAAAGATTTGTATTTGAACCGCTTGGAACCTTGAGTGACAATCTCTTTCAAATCATCGAGTGCCAACATGCCGTCCAGCACAATTGTTTCAGAAGACTGAACCCGCAATTCTTTGACCACAAAATCGCGCAAATTTTGCGGAGTGTCTTCGGTGAATTCCAAGCGAATGACCAGGCCACGTCGGCGTTGTTTCAATGCGCTTTCAAAGAGGCGCACAAGGTCTTCCGCTTCTTCCTGCACTTCAATGTCTGAATCACGGACAAGGCGGAACATACCGCTTTGGCGCATGTCATAACCTGGGAACAAACGATCGATGAACAGACCGATGACTTCTTCAACTGAAATAAAGCGCGACGGAGCTTTGGGCGTGCCATCGTCACGTATTTTTGGTTGCGGCAAAGCCACAAAACGCTTCAACGGTTGCGGCAAGCGCAGCAAGGCTGTCATAGGTTTGCCGTCTTTGCGGCGCTCAAGATCGAGCACCAATGTGAGGCCCAGATTTGGCATAAACGGAAAAGGATGGGCTGGATCAATGCACAGCGGTGTCAGCACGGGGAAGATGTGGCTTAGAAAATGATCTTCAGCCCAGTTTCTCTCTTCTTTCGTGAGTTCCCCACTTTTCAACAAATCAAGTCCGCTGTCGGACATTTCAGCTTTGAGAGCGCGAAACAGTTCCAACTGTCTGGCCTGCAATCCAGCGATTTCGCGAGTGGCATTGTTCAGCTGCTCGTCAGGCGTTTGACCGTTGTCAGACAATGTGGAGACGTTTTCTCGCACCTGCCCTGCTAAACCCGCAATGCGCACCATCAAAAACTCGTTCAAATTGTCTGCCGAAATGGACAAAAAACGAAGCCGCTCAAGCAATGGGTTGCGCGTATTCTCTGCCTCCATCAAAACACGACGGTTAAACTGCAACCAGGAAATCTCCCGATTGATGTAGCGTGATTGATCTTTGGTCAAAGCGACGTTCATTTGGGTTTCCAGTTTTGGCGCAAACATTGTCACTAGCTGAAAGGTATGACAGTTTTGCTAAGCGTCTATTCCTGCATTCCCAGTGATTTCAACGCAAGGGAAGCGAGTGGAATTGTTATGGCGCGTTTTTCTGCCAGTGAAGCTTGGTCTATTGCTTCAACCAGCTTTTGAGCAAATGCCAAAGAGCGTTCCATCCGTGTAGCGCAATATTCTACAACCGCCATGTCGACCATCATTTGACGATCAGCAAACAATTTGAACAAAACACCGCGAAGTAATTCATCATCCGGTTCATTCAATTCAACCAGATGTGCCAGTTTCATGCGCGACTGGAGGTCAGGCAAAACGATGCCCCAATCACCCGGCCATCGGCGGCTGGTGAGCAACAAATTGCCCTTTCCCTGTCTGACCATGTTTATGATGTGGAACAGGCGCGTTTCGCTGAAATTGCCCTGCACAATGTCTTCGACCACAAAATTTCCATAGGTTTGTTGGGGCAGTTCTTCGTCAGACCCCAAAGACGGCAGAATATGGGCTTGGGACCGCGCTGCCCAAATTTGAGCCAAATGGGTTTTGCCTGCACCTGTGGGGCCTGCCAGAATAACAATTGGCGCAGGCCATTCTGGCCATGAATCCAAAAAATGCACAGCAGATGCATTTGCCTCCGTCACGAGAAGATCTTCACGCGCGGTGGCGGCTTCCAACGGCAGGTGCAACGGCAATTGACCCGAGGGTTTACGCTTAGACATGAAACACTTCTACTATCAGCCTGCAGGCTCATCTTTTCGGTCGTGACCGAGATAAAAATCGCTTTGCAGATATTTCGCCAATGCAAACCGCACCAATACACCTATTGCAGCAGCCACGGGCACAGCAATAAGCAAGCCTGTGAACCCCATCAAGACACCAAATGCAGAAAGTGAGAACATCAACCAAACAGGGTGAAGACCAACGCTTTCGCCAACGAGTTTGGGTTGCAGAATATTGCCCTCAAAAAACTGGCCCACGGCAAAAATGATGATGATGAGCAACACCCACCAGAAATCTGGCCAGAATTGAACCAGCGCAACACCAACCGCGATAACCAGACCAATGAGCGAACCAACAAATGGAATGAAACTGACCAGTCCGGCAAACATGCCAATCAACAATCCAAAATTCAGTCCTGCCAATGTTAGGCCAACGGCATAGAACGACCCAAGTATGAAACACACAGACCCCTGCCCGCGCACAAAGCCGGCAATAGCTTTGTTGATGTCAGACGAGATGGATTCCAGATCGCTTTTGTGATCTCGCGGCAACCATGAATCCACACGTTCAACCATGCGGTCCCAATCCAAAAGCAGATAAAACGCCACAATGGGTGTGATGACAAACAATGACAGCACGTCGACCAAGGCCTTACCAGAATTCCAAATCGACCCCAAAAGCGTGGTCAACCAACCGGCACCTTGTTGCAACACTTCATCGAGATTTTCACGAATATTGGCAGAGCCCTCGCCAATCAGATTGCGCAACCATTCGCTTTCCGTATTCGCAATCAATGATTGGAGTTGGGTGATGTAGGACGGCATGCGTGCAATCAAGCCTGACAATTGGTGAGACAAAACCGGCACCAGCAAAATGAGCGCAAGTGAAAACAGGAACACAAACACCAAAAGGATCAAGACCGTGGCAAACAATCTGCTCGTGCCCCATGATTCCAGTTTGTCGGCCACTGGATCAAGCATGTAGGCAAGTGCCATGCCTGCGATAAACGGCAGCAGGATGGAGCGGAATACATACATAAATAAGATGACCGCAACCAATGCGCCCAACCAGAAGAACGCCTGTCGCTTTATGCTGTTTGAAAACACCGCCTCTTCAGTGGCTGTTGCTTTCGCTGTAGCCTTTGCGACTGTTTTCTTCGCTGCAGGTTTTTTTGCCAATGTCAGATTTCTCCATTTTGATTGGCCACACCGTTTGCAAACAATGCCAAGCCTTGGACGATATACGCAACTGCGGAAGCTGCTGTCAGCACTCCAGTGATATATTCTAGTGACGTTTGCAGCGTGGGTAGCGGGTATTCAAATCCAAGAATACCCAAAACCAGTGCTGCCAGCACAATTTGCACTGCGGTGTTCACCTTTGAAACCCACAAGGGTTTTATGGTGAACTCCTTTTCCAAAAGGAAAGCCAGCATAACCCCTAGCACGATAATCAGGTCCCGGCTCACCACCAATATCGCCAACCAAAGAGGGATATGCCCGAGATAGGCCAAAACAATGAACACGGAAACAAGCATCAGCTTGTCAGCGATAGGATCCAAAATCGTTCCAAATTCACTTTGTTGGTTCAACGCTCGTGCAACAGTACCGTCAACAGCATCTGACAAACCAGCGACAACAAACACGTAGAAAGCAAGAACAGGTTGATTGGACAGCAATGCCCAAACAATGAGAGGCACCAGCAGGACACGTCCCATGGTTATAAAATTTGCAATAGTCAATTCAAACGTTTCCGCAGGCTACGTTGTTGATCGAACACGCAGAATTGTGCGCTGGATATAGACTGATTGCAACAATCAGATCATACAGAATTCTACTGCTTGTTTTGCATCATCGATTGACACGTGGCCGATTGCGCAGGACAATTTGGGAAGTACAAAGGAGTGATGCAATGAAATTTAGACCTCAGTTTTTAGCAATTGGTTTGAGTGCTTGCTTCGCTCTTTCCTCTTTTCAACTTGCGCAGGCAGATGACAGCCATGCCGGCTATTACTATCCAGAGCCGCAAAGTTCAGAGGTTTATGAATCACCACTTGTCCCCCTGCCCAATGCCAACAAACGTACGCGCATTGGCTTCACTGTGGGCTTGGGCGCCCAACAAAGAAAACTGTCCCATGCGCCAGACTATCATGTATTCGCAAAAGGCGCTCAAGCCGAAAAAATGATCATCGTGGCCACCGCTGCGGGCAAATATGACACGCTGTACCGTCTGCGCGCTTTGTTGGCGGCCCTTTCGGCAGAAGCACGTTTGTCCCCCTTGTTCCAACAATCGCGAAACCCACAAAACCTTAACTTTCTCGATCTGGCGCGTTTGACCGGATTTACAAAAGTCACCATCACTGACGGCGATACGATCGCACACCGGATCGAAATCCAGTAAAGCGATAAAAACTGACAGTTTTCCACCTCTTTTGTATCTCACCACAAGACGCTGAGACATTAGCGCCTTATAGAGACGGTTATGAGCGATAAAGAACACAACAAATCCCCCCTCTCCTATGCGGATGCTGGCGTGGATATCGATGCTGGCAATTCGCTGGTGAATTCCATCAAACCCTTGATTGCAGCAACCATGCGATCCGGTGCCGATGGTTCTATCGGCGGGTTCGGGGGTGTTTTTGACATTGCGGCCACCGGCTACAAAGACCCACTATTGGTTGCAGCCAATGATGGTGTTGGAACAAAACTCAAAATTGCCATTGATACAGGTTTGCACGACACAATCGGCATTGATCTTGTGGCGATGTGTGTCAACGATCTGGTTGTGCAAGGCGCCGAACCGTTGTTCTTCCTCGACTATTTCGCCACTGGCAAACTCGACAACGGCGTGGCTGAACAGGTGATCGCAGGCATCGCTAAAGGTTGCACTATTGCAGGTTGCGCGTTGATCGGTGGCGAAACGGCCGAAATGCCCGGTATGTACAATGAAGGCGACTATGACCTTGCCGGGTTTTCAGTCGGTGCGGTTGAGCGCAACGATTTACTTCCCAAGACCGTAGAAGCTGGCGATGTCATTCTTGGCCTCAGTTCAAGTGGTGTACATTCTAACGGTTATTCGCTTGTGCGCCGTGTCGTTGAACGCAGCGGCCTTACTTGGGATGACGCTTCACCTGTGGGTGATGGAACATTGGCAGAAGCACTTTTAGAACCTACGCGAATTTATGTCCGCGGCCTGCTGGCGGCATTGAAAGCCCACAACAGCATTAAGGCATTTGCCCACATCACGGGTGGCGGACTGACCGAGAACATTCCGCGCGTATTGCCAAAAAATGTCAGTGCGGAAATTGATCTGGCAAAACTCTCTATGCCACCCGTGTTTTCATGGGTGAAATCTGTTGGCAGCATCGAAGACAGCGAAATGCTGCGAACATTTAATTGTGGCACAGGTATGATTGTTGTGGTTCCTGAGGCAGATGTTGAAGCGGTGACGAGCACGCTCACGGCTGAAGGCGAAAACGCAACCATCATTGGCCGTTTGGTCGAAGGCGATGGTGAGGTGACCACCGTTGGCGCTGTGAATTGGTCATAATTGATGACAAAGCTTAAAGTTGCCGTTCTGATTTCTGGCCGAGGCACCAATATGGGTGCCCTCGCCCGTGCGACCATGGACCCGGACTTTCCAGCTGAAATCGTGATGGTTTTGTCGAACCGGCCCCATGTGGCGGGTTTGGACCTTGCGCAAGAACATGGAATTCCAATTCGCGTCATAGATCACAAAGAATACGAAAGCCGCGAAGACCACGAGATAGCCGTAACCGAAGCACTAAAAGAGGCCGACGCTGAACTGGTTTGCTTGGCGGGTTACATGCGTATTTTGGGCGAAACATTTGTCAATGAATGGCGTGGGCGTTTGATCAACATACACCCAAGCCTGCTGCCGTCATTCCGCGGAATTGAGACCCATGAACGCGCGCTGGAACGCGGCATTCGCATTCATGGCTGTTCGGTCCATTTTGTAAACGCTGAACTGGATGCTGGGCCAATCATCGCCCAAGCTGCCGTGCCAGTTGTGCCTGGCGATACACCGGATACGTTGGCCGATCGCGTGCTGGAAGCCGAGCACGTGCTTTATCCCCACGCGCTTTCACTGATAGCGACAAACAAGGTCAGGTGGTCAGGCGACAGTGCAGTCGCTGACAACGATGTGGAAGCAAGTGACGTCGCCATTTTCGCACCAGTCGATTAAGCAGCTTCGAGTCGCACTTTTGTGTCATGAAAAGACGCTGCACCATGGGGTGCACTTGTGTCAGCGCTTGTTAAAGTGTTGATGCCTCGCCCGTCTTCATGGGCTTTGTTGGGCCAGATTCCCTCACACACAACCACGCCGCGTTTCACCCCATCAAACAATTTCACATGAACGATCACTGCGCCACGTTGATTGACGAGACGCACTTTTGTTCCTTCTTCAAACTCTAACTGAGCTGCATCTTCTGGGTGGAGCAAGACACACGGGCGCACCTCTTTTTTGATTGAAGCATCGGTATTGTTAAACGTGGAATTCAGAAACGAACGCGCTGGCGATGTGGTCATCCTAAACGGATGTTCGCTATCTGCGTTTTCAGTGACATCCCAATGATCGGGAAATGTGGGCGCATCATCAACGGGGCCTTGTAGACCCATGGTTTCTGGTGGCCTGCCCCACGGGACATCGTGCCAATCTGCTTTCAAGTGAAACTTTCCATCCCCATGGGCAAAGCCCTTTGCAAAGTGGCTGGTTTCAAAATCGGGTTGGCAATCTATCCATTTGTCGCGCTGAATATCTTCCAAACTTCCCCGACCACTGCGCTGTAGCAAGTCATCAATCAATTCATTGGCTGTCAGACCGAAGCCAGATTGATTTGCAATACCCAAACGCTTGGCCAATTCTTCAACAACGAAAAGGTTCGTTCGACATGTTGCGGGGCCCTCAATTAGTTTTGGCCCAAGAATGATGTGCTGATGTCCACCGCCGCGATAAATATCGTCATGTTCCACAAACATGGTGGCGGGCAAAACAATGTCGGCCAATTCAGCAGTTTCGGTCATAAATTGTTCGTGGACGGCGACAAACAAATCTTCACGCGCAAACCCCTCTTTGACCAGTTCTTGTTCGGGCGCGACTGATACAGGATTTGTGTTTTGCACCAACATGGCCGTCACAGGCGGGCCATCGTATAGTGAGGCCTTATCGCCTGTCAGCACCCGTCCTATTTTAGACTGATCCATTGATCTGACATTGGGATCGTCAAACTCACCTCCCTGGATGAAACTTCCATCCATTGCGTAAATTGCGGCGTTGGAATGAAATGCTCCGCCACCTTCATATTGCCATGCCCCCAAAACAGTGCAGATGCAGGTGGCTGCATGCATATTTACGGCGCCATTTCGGGTGCGGGTGAAACCATATCCCATTCGAAAATAGGTTCTCGGCCGTTCGCCCAAGAGCTTTGCAAACTCTTCAATCTCTTCGACCGTGAGACCTGTGATGTCAGCTGCCCATTGCGGCGTTCTGGCTTGCAGATGTGATTCAAGTTCGTCCGGTACGTCGCTGTATTCTTTCAAGAATTCACGGTCCGCTTTTCCATCGCGGAACAGGCAATGCATTACCGCACATGCTAATGCCCCGTCTGTACCCGGGCGCAGCACCAAACCCAAATCGGCTTGTCTCACAGTGTCGTTTTCATACACATCAATCGCGACAATTTTTGCGCCTCGGTTTTTGCGCGCTTTCACCGCATGGGTCATCACATTAACCTGTGTGGAAACAGCATTCGTGCCCCAAATTACAACGCAATCAGACACGGCCATTTCACGCGGATCCGGCCCCATAAGTTTACCCGTTGCCGCAGCAAAACCTGTCCATGCATTTGTGATGCAGATTGTATCATATTGTTTTGACCAACGCTTTGCGTGGCGTAAGCGGTTGATCGAATCTCGCTGCACCAAACCCATCGTGCCCGCGTAAACATACGGCCACACAGTTTCAGAACCGAATTTCTGTTCGGCTTGAATGAATTTCTCAGCGATCATATCCAGCGCGTCAGACCAATCAATGTCACCCCACTGCCCGCTTCCTTTTGCGCCTTTGCGCATAACGGGCTTTAGCAACCGATCAGGATGGTTCACACGGTCCGCATAGCGTGCAACTTTTGCGCAGATCACACCATCGGTATAGGTGTTTTCGCGAGACCCTCTCACACGGCCAATCTTGTTGTTCGGCAACACCTCTACATCCAGCGCGCACGTGGACGGGCAATCGTGGGGACAAGCGGAATGGAGCGTTTTTATGTCGACTTGCTTGTTCATCCTAGATCAGACCTGTTCAATTGCCGTCACACTTGATAGCAAGGCTTTTGTCTTTCGCAAACAGGCTTTTGCCCGATGAATTACCGCCACGCTTTTCACGCTGGAAATTTCGCCGATGTGTTCAAACACATTTTCTTGGCGCGCATGATCACATATATGCAGCGCAAAGATAAGGCGTTTCGGGTCTATGACACCCATTCTGGCCTCGGCATTTACGATCTGGCATCCATAGAAGCTGAAAAAACGGGCGAATGGATCGACGGTGTCGACAAGGTTATGAAAGCCAAGCCACCAAAGGAAGTTGGACGCTTGCTGACCGAGTGGGAAAGCGCCGTTGAAGCCGCAGGCGAGCAAAAATATCCCGGATCGCCATTTGTGGCGCGGCATTTGTTGCGCAAACAGGACAGGCTGGCGCTGTATGAGCTGCATCCAGAAGATCAAGAAGTCTTGGCGGAGAACTTTGCGGGCGACTTCCAGACCCGTGTGAACCACCTGGATGGTTGGCTTGTTCCGAATTCCCATATCCCGCCCAAGGAAGCGCGGGGAATTATGCTTATCGACCCTCCTTTTGAAGATGGGCACGATTTTGACCGCATGATTGATGCACTGGAAAAAGCGCGCAAACGCTGGGCGGGCGGAACCATTGCCCTGTGGTATCCCGTGAAAAAGCGCGATCACACCGATGAATGGCTTGGAACGCTGAAAAGTCTACAATTTCCCAAACTGCTGAATGCGGAAATTTACATTCGTGAACCAAGATCTGCATCCATGTTGAACGGATGTGGCATGGTGATCGCCAACCCACCGTTCACACTGGCCAATGAACTGCATATTTTGTTGCCGTGGTTGGCCGAAGTGATGAAAAAAGATCGTGGCTCTGGCTACCGCCTGCAAGACTTATCACACCGTTGATAGTTGGCTTGGATCATTGACCAGGCTCAGCTTGTAACGCATCTTAGGCCATCTCTGATTCAAATTGGATTGTGTCGTGTTTCAAAGTCTTGCCCAGGTCGTTGCCGCGTTGTTTATCGCCATGTCTGCCCTGATTGGGACCGCGTTTGCGGGGCCATTGGACAAGTTTGTACAGCCCGCTTTTCCTCAATGCCACAATGTGAAAGTGCTTGGGAAAATTGTTGAGCGGTTCAATTGGGCCGAAGAAAACACTTGGAAGCGCGGCTTTTTCCTCCAAGACATCGAACGCGTGCGTGAACGTGTGGTTCAAAACCATCCCGACAGGTTGATCCCGCGCCGCTATTGCCGAGCCCATGCACGCTTGACCAATGGCCGCCATCCCACTCTGTTTTTTCTGATTGAAGGCGGGCAAGGTTTTGCAGGCAATAGTTTCAACGTGGAATTTTGCCTCAACGGGTATGACCGTTGGAACGAATATAATGGCTCCTGCCGCACCCTCAATTACTAAACTGGATTGAAAATGTTGAAATTCTTATCGGCTGGCGCCTCGCCCTACGTTGCAAAGGCCGCCATGGCCGCCAAACACGCTGGAGTGGCCGTGGAAACAATCGCCGTGGACGCCACCAATGGTGACCCGCAGTTGGATGCCGCGAACCCTTTGTCGAAGATTCCTTGTCTGGTTCTTGAAGACGGTAGCGGCGTGTATGACAGCCGTGCGATTACGCGTTATCTTGATCGAACTGGCAAGGGAAATCTGTTTCCCAAAAATGATCCGGAATTGGCTGCAGCTGAGCTGATGGAAGCCCATTGTGACGGGATCAATGATTGCGCAGTCGGATACATGTATGAAATGCGCTTTCGTCCTGAAGAAAAGGTTCATCAACCTTGGTTGGACCGTCTTTGGGGCAAAGCTGAGCGTGGGTTGGATGCCTTAAAGGGCAATCTTCCACCTTCCAAAAGTGAAATTCACATTGGCTCAATCGCCTTGGCCGCAACGCTTGGCTATCTTGATCTGAGGTTTACTGGCAAATGGGAAGATGGCCGTTCGGAACTCGTGGAATGGCGCGATGAATTTGATAAAAATCATCCTGAATTAAAAGCTCTAAAACCAAAAGCTTGAAACTAAAAAATTGAAACCCATATAGGCAGTCACTACGCTGGGAATGGTGCATTCATTTTTGGCCCAATCACTGTTTTACCGGTCAATTTATGCTCGTCTATTTGCTTTTCATTCTTGGATTAGTGCTGCTTGTTGTGGGCGGTGATTGGTTGGTGAAAGGCTCGGTCGGACTGGCAGAAAAACTTTCCATACCGCCTTTGATCATTGGTTTGACGATCGTCGCTTTCGGCACTTCGGCACCTGAACTCGTTATTTCGTTGCGGGCGGCTCTTTCTGGAAATGGTGGCATTGCCGTGGGCAATGTGGTGGGTTCAAACATCGCCAATGTGCTGTTGGTTTTAGGTGTCCCAGCTTTATTTGCATCTATTGCCTGCGCTGAAAAAGGGATTAAAACCTCCCTCTTTTTCCTCATCGGTCTGACGGTCGCTTTCATGTTGCAAATGGCTTATGGGCCGATTAACAGAATTGACGGTTTGCTTCTGTTAACGTGTTTGGCGGCATTCCTGACCCAGCAGATATTGGCCGCGCGACGTCACAAAAAATCTGAAGCGGGTGCTGACTACAAGGAAGAAGTCGGCAACATCCCGCGAAGTGGGCTCATCATCAGCGGGTTTATGGCTGCCGGTCTCATTGCTTTGCCTTTAGGGGCCACATTCACAGTGGATTCTGCCGTCGACATCGCCACACGCTGGAACATTTCCAAAGAAGTCATTGGTCTGACGATTGTTGCCATCGGAACGTCACTTCCTGAACTGGCCACAGGAATTATGGCTGCCCGTCAAAAAAATGCATCCGTAGCCGTGGGCAATATTATCGGTTCAAACCTTTTCAATATCGCTGCAATTATGGGAGTCACGGCCACAGTGACGAATGTCCCCGTGGGCGATCACATCATAAACTTTGATATGTGGGTTATGTTGGCTGTGACTCTATTGCTGATTGCGCTGCCAGTCTTCAAAGTCACACTTGGACGCACAGCGGGATGTGTTTTGACGATGGCCTATGTGGCTTACCTCTTCACAACCGCTGCTCATTAAACAAGGGATGCTTGGGCTCAATCAATGGAAATTCGTAAAACAGCTTTGGTCACCGGTGGTTCTGCCCGAATAGGCAGAGCAATCTGCGAGGGTTTGGCAAATGCGGGATATGCAGTTGCTGTCCACTACAACGCATCTGGTAAAAACGCTGAGAAAGTGGTTGAGGCTCTGAGAACTCACGGGATAGAAGCTGTCGCCGTTCAAGCTGACCTTACCAACACAGAGCAGACGCGCGCTTTGATTGGCAAAGTGACCGATGAACTTGGGCCGTTGGGGGTTTTGGTCAACAACGCATCCCTGTTTGAAGAAGACAGTTTTGATATGTCGGACGAAAAGTTGTGGGACGCTCATTTCGCGGTTCATGTGAAAGCACCCGCATTGCTGACATCGGCCTTTGCGAAACAAGTGAGTGCAGAGGATCAAGGATTGGTGGTGAACATTGTCGATGAGCGCGTGTGGAAACTAACCCCGAATTTTGCATCCTACACGCTATCAAAATCAGCTCTTTGGGCCGCGACCAAAACCATGGCACAGAAATTTGCTCCAAAAATTCGGGTTAATGCCATCGGCCCGGGTCCAACCCTGCCCAGCTATCGTCAATCCGACGAAGATTTTTCCAACCAGTTAAAAACCCTGCCTTTGCAAACGGGGCCTGATCTTACAGATTTCGCCAAGACGATTTTGTATTTCACTGAAATGAAGTCGGTGACTGGTCAGATGATCGCGCTCGACGGGGGGCAGCATATCGGCTGGCTAACCCCAGACCAATCACTTCCGGAGTAGGAAAAGCGTCACGCATTCCGGAATTTGCTTCGCGCATGCTAAAGAGTTGTTATGACTGACTCGCCCGCAAACACCGACCAAACAAAACAACCTGAACGCGCCAAACCGCGCGATTCTGGTGATGTGATGTGGGAAGAAGTTGCTCCGCCTTCCGACAAAACAGGCGCGGAAGTCATCGCCGATTTCGTCAAACGGTTGCCATCAAAGCCTGGTGTCTACCGCATGATGAACAGAGCTGGCGATGTGCTCTATGTGGGCAAAGCAAAAAACCTGAAAAACCGTGTGCAGAACTATGCGCGTGGCGTGGGACATGGCGGAAATCGCACTGCGCGGATGATTGCCGAAACGGCAAATATGGAGTTCGTGACCACCAACACTGAAACCGAAGCGCTTTTGTTGGAAGCGAATCTTATCAAGCGTTTGCGCCCGCGCTTTAATGTTTTGATTCGAGACGACAAGTCGTTCCCTTACATCTTGCTTTCCGGTGATCATGAGGCGCCGGGCCTGTTCAAGTATCGCGGCGCCCGCACACGCAAAGGCCAGTACTACGGCCCCTTTGCCAATGCTGGCGCCGTGAACACGACCATCAATGCACTGCAACGAATTTTCTTGATCCGCACGTGCACCGACTCATTTTATGCCAATCGCACGCGTCCTTGTTTGCAGCATCAGATCAAACGATGTGCCGCGCCTTGCACAGGAGAAATTTCCAAAGAGGGTTATGCGGATTTGGTGAAACAAACCAAAGATTTTCTGACGGGCAAAAGCCACGAAATCAAATCGCGGTTTTCCGAACGAATGCAAAAAGCTTCTGAGGAACTCGATTTCGAAACCGCCGCAATCTACAGAGATCGCTTGCAGGCTTTGTCTCATGTTCAGGGTCATCAGGGTATCAACCCTCAGACGATTACAGAAGCAGATGTGTTCGCCGTTTATCAAGAAGGCGGGCAATTTTGCATACAGGTGTTCTTTTTCCGCACCGGGCAAAATTGGGGCAATCGGGCTTACTTCCCACGCGCCGACAAAAGTTTTGACGAACGCGAAGTGCTGGAAGCATTCGTCTCGCAATTTTATGACGACAAACCCATTCCCAAACTGGTTTTGCTCTCTGAAGATATTGAGCAATCGGACTTATTGGCGGAAGCGTTTACGTCAAAGGCTGGGCACAAAGTTCAACTCTACAAACCACAGCGTGGTGAGAAGAGAGATATTGTCAAACAAGTCCACCGCAATGCCCGTGAAGCCCTAGGGCGTAAGCTTGCCGAGAGTGCGACTCAAACCAAACTCTTAAAAGGGCTGCAGGACGTGTTTCAATTGGACACCCTGCCCCGCCGCATCGAAGTTTACGACAATTCCCACATTATGGGTACGAACGCAGTTGGTGGAATGATTGTTGCTGGTGCCGACGGATTTGCCAAAAACCAGTACCGAAAATTCAACATCAAAGACACAGACCTCACTCCGGGTGATGACTTTGGAATGATGCGGGAAGTCTTTACCCGCAGATTCTCGCGCTTGTTGAAGGAACATGGAGCACAAGGCCCCACCGATTCAGATCACGACGATGCAGCAATACCGCCTTGGCCGGATCTGGTGTTGATCGATGGTGGCGCGGGGCAATTGTCTGCAGTTGAAACGGTGATGGAAGAACTCGGTCTTTCAGGAAAGGTAAATCTCGTTGGGGTCGCCAAGGGACCAGATCGCGACGCTGGACGCGAAAGGTTTTTCAGAACCGGAATGCAACCGTTTTCTCTGCCTTTGCGAGACCCCACATTGTATTTCATTCAACGCCTGCGTGATGAAGCTCATAGATTTGCAATCGGAACACACCGGGCAAAGCGCAAAAAAGACACTTTGAAAAACCCGTTGGATGAGATTGAAGGTATTGGACCAGCGCGCAAACGCGCGCTGCTGCATCACTTTGGAAGTGCTAAAGCGGTTGGGCGTGCTGCGGTTGAGGATTTGGTCGTGGTTGACGGTGTTTCGCAAGCCATGGCCGAAAAAATTCGCGACCATTTTTTAAACTGACAAGGCTGGCCTTTTAAAACGGCAAAATGACCCAAAGCGCATAGCCGCAAAATATGGTCAGCGCACAAAAAACCGCAAACGAAGCAATGTCCTTTGTCTGTTTCCCAAAATCACTGATTTCCGGCGACACCCGATCCACCACAAGTTCCAATGCAGTGTTCAACGCCTCGACGCATAGCACGAATAAAAGCAGGCCCAGCAAAACAAGATATTGCCAGAACACAGCGCCAGTGACAGCGAACAATACAACGGCAATGGAAAACAAAACAATTTCCAAACGCGCCGCTTCTTCGCGCATCAACACACGGGCTCCGGCCATTGAATAGCCAAAAGCAGCAAAGACGTGGCTCAAGCCTTTTTCATCCATGCCCTTTTTTCGGAACTCTTCCATCTCGCTTCCTTGATCAACCGTGTACCAAAACTGGCTAACACAGGCATATTGAGAAGGTTTTAATGCTGTGGAGAACAATTCATCAATCAAATTCGTAACATCATAGTGTCTTAGACGATTGGACGGTTGAATTTCCGTTCCCGATAGGCTTTCTGTGAAGTATGAAACAACCGCATTCACCACCTCGTCAGGCTGGCCCTTGGAGCATACCCAATTTGCTCACTTACGCGCGCATTCTGGTCGTGCCGCTGGTGGTGTTGTGCTTTGACCTAGAGGAACGTGGCAAGTCCACAGATGCCGCGCGCTGGTGGGCTTTGGGTCTGTTTGTTTTCGCAAGCGTGACAGATTTCTTTGATGGCTACCTTGCCCGCATTTGGCAGCAAACGTCTTCTTTGGGCAAAATGCTCGACCCGATTGCTGACAAACTTCTTGTGTCTGCGTGCCTTTTGCTCCTGGCGGCAGACGGCACCATTGCGGGCTGGAGCATTTGGGCAGCAATTGTTATTTTGAGCCGTGAAATTCTTGTGTCCGGACTAAGAGAATATTTGGCGGACCTAAAAGTGTCCCTGCCCGTCACCCAATTGGCGAAGTGGAAAACCACATTGCAGATGGTTGCACTCGCCTTCCTCTTGGCTGGACCAGCGGGTGACAAGGTCTTTGCATACTGCACAGAGTTTGGACTCGTACTTCTGTGGATTGCAGCGGTCGTTACTCTGATCACCGGATGGGACTATTTCCGTGCAGGCCTCAAACACATGATTGACGATTGATCATGGCTGGTGTCGACACAACAATCCGATATTTTTCGTGGGTGCGTGAACGTGTGGGCAAAGGCGAAGAACAAGTTGTGTTGCCGGACACGATAGTGACAGTCATGGATTTACTGATGTGGTTGAAACAAAGAGACGATGGTTTTGGCGCGGCGCTGGAGTTTCCCGAGATCATTCGCGTTGCCCTAGACCAAGAACATGTGGACCACACTAAAAATGTTGGCACCCCGCGTGAGATTGCCATTTTCCCTCCCATGACGGGCGGATAATCCATGACGTCGCAGCGCATCACTGTTCGGGTTCAATTGGAAGACTTCGATCAGGCTGCTGAGACTGCCCTGCTGACCAAGGGCCGAACGGATATCGGCGCCGTTGCAACTTTCGCCGGCCTCTGTCGCGGTGAAGGAGATACGCTTTCCGCTTTGGAGTTGGAACACTATCCCGGAATGGCAGAATCCGAAATTGCAGCTGCAGCAAATGATGCCGCAAAGCGTTGGCCTATTGACGGGCTGACCGTCATCCATCGATACGGGAAAATTTCTCCCGGTAAACAAATTGTATTGGTCATTGCCACCAGCAGACACAGAGACGCTGCTTTCGATGGCGCGCGCTACGTTATGGATTTTTTGAAAACAAATGCGCCTTTTTGGAAAAAAGAGCATCGCAAAGATGGTGCTGAGGGCAATTGGGTTGACGCGCGCGAAGAAGATGAGCTTGCTAAACAACGCTGGACGTGAAGCGAGACACGTACAATTAGCAGTTACCAAACAAAAGAAAAATTGCATGCTGCGCAGCAAAAGGGTGACGTAGGCCTAAACAGCTGTCTATGGTTAGTACGCTTGGCTGTGCCAGCCGAGTTTCATATTTGAGGGGGGAAACTATGGAGATCAACAAGGTAGAACTGTGGCAATCTGCTGGGCGTTTGGAAGAGGCCATGCGGTCTTTGGGCATTGCCAGAATTCGCTATTCTACAGATCAAAAAGAACTGGCTGATGCCGTAACTTTGATGGGCAAAGGAGCATTGGGCGAACATTTCAAACGTTCGCTCAACACTCTTGCGCCCAGCAACTTCATGTGGATCGGGGCGGAAGATAAAGACGGCAATATAGTTGCGACTATCGCTGCACGGCTGGATGATACGGGAAACTGGTCATTGAAGCGCTTTCTTATCGAGCATTTTTGTCGAGTGATTGACGGCGAAGACGGCCAACCTGCACAGGTCAATTCCGACAGTGCCGCGTTTGCAGACAATATTTACGGCAAAACGGTCTACATTGGGGAAACCTATTGCGAGCGAGATTGGCGCAAAGTTGGACTTGCGACAATGATTGCAAAATACATGATTTTGATCACTTGGGACGAGTGGAAACCGGAAATCATCTACGCATGGATCAGACGCAAACAGGTTGAATCAGGCGCAGCTGTGATTTGGGGGGCAACCGAGACTTACGAAACACCATTGATGTTTGATGCTCCTTTAGCTGACCCGGATTGGGCCGATACGTTTTTTGTGGGCGTACGCCGCATAGGCATTCACCAAATGATACAGACCCTTAAAATGAGGGCACCGAGACTGGCATCGAATATCCCACAAGAAAAACAGGCCCCGCCTTTGTTTTAAACGGCAAGAGTAAACGTTCGTAAGCGAGAGTTTGCGAACCAAATTCACTGGAAATGTAGTCGAAAACCGGTTCGCAGCTTTCAAAACTCTCATTTTGAGCGACAGAGACTGTTTCGCTGTAATCTTTCAAGGTGCCAGGCTCCAACTTTGCATAAACTTGAGCCGAAGTTTTTTCCAGATTTTGGCCAAATAGTCTGGCTCCAATCGTATCATCGCCAGAAAACACGAGGTTGGCCATCGGATTGGCTGGTTTTGGTTTGCCCAACACAATCAGATCAGGAGAAAACGGCACGAATTCCTGAAAGTCACACGCACCAGTTTTCGTCTGGCGTCGCCACATGTTGTAGAAGAAACGCGCCTTTTCGTTAACTTGCGTTTGCTCAAGATCAGAAATTTTAAAAGGGGTACACGTGGTGCCCATTACATAGCCCTTCCCTGAATTAAGGCTTCGCAGATCAATGGTTGGCATTCATCGATCAGAATTTCTTTTTCGTTGTTGTTCAAACCATCGAGCGATGAATGTGCAAAATGTTTGAACATAATGAAAGAGACAAAGGTTGAAAGCCCATATTCTTCTACGAGCTCTTGAAACTCCTCAAACCGTTCATCCACGGTTTCACCAACCACAAAGACGGCACCACCAAATTCAATATATTGGGTCATAGCATCCTCCATCTCAATTCGGTTTCAATTGCATTTGGAGCAATTCAACATAGATGGTGCGAAACAACAGCGCTTGATTGAGCGGCGACAGTTTTCCGCCAAACACGCTCGTTTCAGTTTGCTTGGTGAGTTGTTCTGCAAAGCCCCATTCAGGTTCCGAGACCAATCCAGGCAGCCGCAAATCCTCTGGATCAACACGATGATCGATTGAGGGATGAATTTTAACGGATGATGTTGGTTGACCAACACTTTTAGGCGCTCCCAGTTTTTCAAGGACGCGAGCAGAAATATATTCCAATGATATCGCAGATGTATCGTTCGTTTCAGTCATCAGACTGGGCCTCCTCAGGACCATTGTGGACTTTACGGTCGAGAATTGACCTTTACGTCACAATTCGCAAGTCCGTTTGTTCAAACTTGGTTTAAACACCAAAAAACCCGGTCACTTTCGTAACCGGGTTCTTTCATTTTGATCGATTCCGTGGTGACTAACCAGCGATCTCTGACTCAGAGAACCAGAACCCGATTTCGCGAACGGCAGTTTCAGGTGCATCTGAACCGTGAACTGAGTTTTCACCCAAAGACAAAGCAAACTCTTTGCGGATTGTGCCCGCATCTGCTTCAGCCGGGTTTGTTGCACCCATAATTTCGCGGTTAGCAAGCACAGCATTTTCGCCTTCAAGAACCTGAACGACGGTTGGGCCAGAAGACATGAATTCAGTCAATTCACCAAAGAATGGTCGTTCACTGTGCTCTGCATAGAATGCTTGAGCTGTTGCAAGGCTCATGTGAACACGTTTTGAAGCCACAACGCGCAAGCCAGCTTCTTCAAGCTTGGCCGTGATAGCGCCAGTCAGGTTGCGCTTTGTTGCGTCTGGTTTGATCATTGAAAAAGTGCGTTCGATTGCCATCGAGTTGTATCCTGTCAAAAGGTTGGGAGGTATTGAGCGTCGCTATAGACCAGCGCGGCAAATCGGGCAAGCATAACGACAATTGCGCTGAAACTGTATTTGAGCAGTGCCGCGACGAATGGATACTAAGGTTAGATGAGATGGCTCAATCGATGTTTGAATTGCCCGGGAAGTTCTACAAAGGCAATTTGCACACACACTCCAACAATTCCGACGGGGCTTTAACGCCCGCCGAAGTTTGCAAGCGGTATGTCGATCAGGGGTATGACTTCATTTCCTTGACCGACCATTTTGTGGGAAAATTCAACTATCCCATCACAGACACTGCTCCATTTAGAACAGAGACATTTACAACCATTCTAGGTGCAGAACTGCATTCTGGCGCCATGTCGAATGGAGATGTTTGGCACTTGCTGGCCGTTGGTCTTCCTCAAGATTTTGAACCTTCGAACTCGCCTGATTTTTTGCCCGTGCCCAATCAAGAAACAGCTGCACAAATTGCGCAACGCGCCCGCGATGCAGGAGCTTTTGTTGCAATAGCGCATCCGCATTGGTCGACCCTCACCGATGCCGATGCACTTACAGTTGAAGCCGCACATGCTGTGGAAGTCTACAACCATGGGTGTGATGTGGAGTGTGATCGCGGTTACGGATTGCAGACATTGGACAATCTTTTAAATGCCGGACGCAGGCTGACCCTGTGTGCAACCGATGATGCGCACTTTATTGAGAACGATCATTTCGGCGGATGGGTGATGGTGAAAGCTGAAGAAAATTCACCGGAAGCGCTGTTGGACGCTTTGAGAAACGGATTCCACTATTCAAGCCAAGGCCCTGATTTTCATAACATTATTTGGAACGAAGACAGTGTGATTGTGGAGTGTTCACCATGCTCGCTTGTTACCCTTATGGGGCGCGGCGTGGCCACATCTCAAAAACTGGGTGACAACCTGACCAGCGTCACCCTTCCTTTCAATCGTGTTGCACCTTCACCGTGGAAACGCATTTCCATTATGGACGCTGATGGCAAACGCGCATGGTCTAATCCCTTTTGGAAAGACTGAACCACACGTGTATAGACTAGGCGGCCTTTGCGGCGCGGCCCATACCATCATACATGTCCAGCAAGCTGTTGAACCAATTGGCCACAGCGCCCTCTTGCGGAAGCACAGCTTCGCCTTTGCAGATGCGCAACCACTGCAATGCTCCAAAAACCACATAGTCCGCAAAATGCGGCGTATCGCCCCCGATGAACTTTTGCCCTTTCAGGGTAAGCTCCAATGGCACGAGCGCTTTCTTCAAATCATCAGGCGTTGCAGCCATTTTGGTCGCAAAGTCTTCCAGCGACATGCCAAACACTTTTTCACGGGTTGTGCGGAAAAACTCTTGGTCAGCAGGTGCAAGGGCATCGTGAATTTCCATAATTGCCATCCGCGCCACCAACGGATGCAACTGGGTTTGGGACCAATTGATGATGAAATTTGTCATCGCCTTGTCGACACCCGAATGCAAAAGCTTCGGTGAATCAGGATATTGTTCATCCAAGTATTCAGCGATTTTGAAACTTTCTTCCACAACAGTATCCCCATCACGAATAACAGGGACGCGGCGGCTATCTCCCCCCTCCACTGTTGCAACCGAAGTAAACGGGGTTGCGATGGATTCATGATCCAAGCCTTTGTGAGCCACGCTCATGCGAGTTTTCCAGCAATGGGGGCTAAAAAGGTTCGTTTCATCTGCACCGCAGAGTTCGTAAATTTGAATGGCCATCAAGTGTCTTTCCCAGTTGTGGTTTCCTCACCAGATACCACTTCGCAATTCATGTCGAAAGGTGCTGACACGGTTTTGATTGCGCGGTGAAGATTCCACCTGTAGCGATGGAGTACGGTCTGCACTCGGAATTTCACCTGATGGACAAGAAAACGCGTATTGATGCATTCGGGGCGTCCAGCCTGATCTTGTTTTCGGCTTTACTGGGTCCCAATCAGGTTTTGATCAAAGTTGTGAACAGTGGATTGCAGCCCGTGTTTCAGGCAGGGTTGCGGTCGCTTTGCGCCCTTCCAGTCATTGTGATTTTTGCTCTCATTGCCAAACGCAAATTGTCGATCACCGACGGCAGTCTCGTGGGAGGTGTGATCTGCGGATTGTTGTTTTCCGGCGAGTTTATATTGCTCTTTCTTGCGCTGGATTACACGACAGTCGCCCGCACCTCGATTTTCTTTTACACAATGCCGTTTTGGGTCGCGCTGGCAGCACATTTTTTGATTCCCGGGGAACGGTTGACCGCAATACGCAGCCTCGGGCTGTTTCTCGCCATGGCAGGCGTTGCCATTGCCATGTTGGATCGCCCTCAACAAGCCGGTGAATACGCGCTTTGGGGCGATATCATGTGTCTGTTTGGCGCCATGATGTGGGCAGGGATTGCCCTCTCAGCTCGAGTGACAAAACTGTCCCGCTCAACACCAGAAATGCAGCTGGTTTATCAATTGGCGGTTTCTGCTCCAATCGTCTTGTTCGTTGCTCCGTTTTTCGGGGATCTCGTGCGCGATCTGCACCCCTATCATATTGGAATATTTACATTTCAAGTGTTCGTGGTCGTGGCCTTTGGGTTTTCATTCTGGTTCTGGCTTTTGTCCAAATATCCTGCTTCTGACATGGCAAGCTTTGGATTTCTTGCGCCTGTGTTCGGCGTTGCTTTCGGTTGGCTCATTTTGGACGAGCCTGTTACGCTGACGCTGGTGGTGGCCCTTGTATTGGTTGGGCTGGGAATTTTCTTGGTCAACAAGAAGCCCAAGGCCCATTCTTTGTAACGCAGTGTTTATCAAGTTTCATTGAACCTTTTGGCGTCGTTGTCGTAGATTAACAAAAGACGGAAGAGATCGGATCGTTTTCATGACTGTTTACAAATACAATCAACCACTGCCTTCGGAAATTACATCGAAGAGCGACTATCTCAACCGCAGGTCTTTCATGGCAGGCGCAGCCGGTCTTGGCCTCTCGCCATTGATCGGCATGGCCGCGGCACATGCGGCATTGAAAACGTCTAAAAGCCCTTACTCCACGGACGAGAAGACAACTGCGCTAGAGCATGTGACCAGCTACAACAATTTCTACGAGTTCGGCACTGCAAAGTCCGATCCAGCGAAATATGCAGGTTCACTCACCACACGGCCTTGGACGATCGATGTGGGGGGCATGGTCAACAAGCCGGGCACTCTGGATATTGAAACCCTTTTGACAAAATTTCCGCTTGAAGAACGCATCTATAGGTTCCGTTGTGTGGAAGCATGGTCGATGGTCATTCCATGGGTCGGCATTCCACTCGCCAGTGTTTTGAAGCAGTTTGACGCGCAAGGCAGCGCGAAATATGTGGCCTTTGAAACGCTGCAACGCCCAGAAGAAATGCCCGGTCAGAAAGGCATTTTCTCCTCACTGCCATGGCCTTATGTGGAAGGCCTGCGCATGGACGAAGCTTTGCACCCGCTTACCATTTTGGCCGTAGGTTTGTATGGCGACATTCTTCCAAATCAAAACGGAGCGCCAGTGCGCCTTGTTGTTCCATGGAAATACGGGTTCAAAAGCATCAAATCGATTGTTTCCATGAAATTGACCGAGCAAGAGCCGCCGACTTCTTGGAACAAAGCTGGCCCAAATGAATATGGCTTTTATTCCAATGTGAATCCTGAAGTCAGCCATCCACGCTGGAGCCAAGCCAGCGAACGCATTATCGGCGGCGGCATTTTTGCTGCGCGCAAAGAAACGCAATTTTTGAACGGCTATGCAGATGAAGTCGGTTCATTGTATGAGGGAATGGACTTGAGAAAGAACTACTAAGGTTTTCTTTTAGCCCATGGCGCAATCAAAAGTCTGGACACGCCTGCCCTCGTGGCTGATCTATCCGGTCGGCATGATACCTGCTGTCTATTTGTTTTACGCCGCATTCACCAACCAGCTTGGGGCTGACCCGCTGGACGCTTTGGAAAACGAATTGGGTGAATGGGCGCTGAAGTTTCTCGTTTTGGGATTGCTGTTCACCCCATTGCTGAAAATCGGCCGCGTCAATTTAGTCAAATATCGCCGTGCAATTGGCTTGGTTGCCTTCGCCTATGTCTTCCTGCACCTCGCCGTTTATGTTGCATTAGACCGTCAATTTGGTTGGTGGGAAATCTGGGGCGATATTGTAAAGCGCCCCTATATCACCATTGGAATGGCGGCTTTTATTTTGCTGTTGCCGCTGGCAATCACGTCGAACAATGCATCGATCAAGCAACTTGGTACAGCAGCATGGCGCAATCTGCACAAACTTGCCTATCCCGCCGTTTTGTTTGGTGCCCTCCACTATGTTCTTTTGAAAAAGACCTGGGAACCAGAACCCTTAGTCTATCTAGCAATTATTTTGGTGTTACTGGGGTGGCGTTTTTTGCAGTTCAAACGAGCTGTCAAAAACGCTTAAATTCACCCGCAACACTCAAGTTTGTGGTTGCTCGTTTTCGCCGATGCCCCTAGCGTCCCGCAATGGACACGAGCGACCTCACCGACAGCAAATATTCCTGGCAACGCCTTGCGATCTCTTTGGTCATTGCGATTGTTGGCAATGCGGGCATGTGGGCGGTTATTCTTGTACTGCCAGCGGTTCAAAAAGAGTTTGGCGTGGGCCGTGCAGATGCGACCCTGCCCTATATTTTGACTATGATCGGCTTTGCTCTGGGCAATCTTATGATCGGCCGTGCGGTTGACCGATTTGGTGTTCACATCGCGATTTCCTTGGCAGCGGTTGGCAGCGCGATTGGGTATGGCTTGTCCGCTCTCGCGCCATCCATATTCATCGTATCGCTGTTGCATTTTGTTATTGGTTTTGGAACAGCGGCCTGCTTCGGGCCGCTAATCGCTGACATTTCGCATTGGTTCTTGAAACGACGCGGATTGGCGGTGGCCATCGCGGCGAGCGGAAACTATCTCTCAGGCGTGGTTTGGCCGTTTTTCTTGACACCCGTTATGGCGACATATGGATGGCGCGGCGCGTATGTCGTTCTGGCAGCGTCTTCACTTGTAATTATGGTGCCTATGGCCCTGTTGCTGCGGAAGCGCATCACACAGGCCATGACCGACAGCGCAGATGCCATTTCAAAGCAAGCTGTACGCTCCACTGGTCTTTCGCCCAATACAATGCAAATTCTTTTGGCCGTTGCGGGCGTTGCCTGTTGCGTGGCCATGGCCATGCCACAAGTGCATATCGTTGCCCTGTGTATCGACCTTGGCTTTGGTGCGGTTGCCGGCTCTCAAATGTTGTCATTGATGTTGTTCGGCGGTGTGATCTCACGTCTGATCTCTGGCATTCTGGCCGACAGGCTTGGCGGATTGGTCACACTGCTTATTGGCTCTACAGCGCAATGCATCGCACTGTTTCTCTATTTGCCATTTGATGGGCTGGTTTCGCTCTATGTGGTCAGCCTTGTGTTTGGCCTTTCACAAGGCGGCATCGTGCCGAGCTATGCCATCATCGTGCGAGAAACCATGCCTGCAAAAGAAGCTGGCGCAAGGGTCGGGTTCATCATCATGGCCACTATATTTGGCATGGCACTGGGCGGCTGGATGTCGGGCTGGATTTACGATGTAACAGGCTCATACGACATGGCGTTTTACAACGGCATCGCTTGGAATTTCCTCAACATGGCCATTGCCGCGTTCTTGCTTATGAGACTGCGGGGCAACACTCGCCAAATTCCTGCATAAATAACGCATTCATGGCTGCTCAAGCCTTGCGCTTCGTCCACTAATCCACCACAAGCCCGATCATGCTTAAAGTAAATGATCTCACCTTCCGTATGCAGGGCCGCCTGTTGCTTGAAAACACCTCCATGGTTGTGCCAATGGGCGCGCGTGTGGGCTTTGTTGGACGCAACGGCACGGGAAAAACCACATTGTTCAAACTCATCACGGGTGAGTATGGGCCAGAGACTGGAAGCCTTTCTCTTCGCCGTGGCATGCGCATTGGGCAAGTGGCGCAGGAAGCACCCGGCAATGAGAAGACACTGCTGGAAACCGTGCTGGAAGCGGACACGGAACGCGCAGAACTGATGTTGGAAGCAGAAACAGCGACCGACCCCACACGCATTGCAGACATCCACACGCGTTTGGGTGACATCGATGCGCATTCAGCAGAAGCACGCGCGGGAGCCATTCTTCACGGTTTGGGGTTCGATGCCGAAGCACAAGCCCGCCCTTGTTCCGATTTTTCTGGCGGTTGGCGCATGCGTGTGGCTTTGGCTGCAGTTCTGTTTTCAGAGCCAGATCTCTTGCTGCTAGACGAACCGACCAACTATCTCGACCTTGAAGGCACGCTTTGGCTGGAAAACTACATTTCGCGCTACCGCCACACGGTCATCATCATCAGTCATGACCGCGACTTGTTGAATAAATGCTGCAACACGATTGTGCATTTGGAGAATAGAAAGCTGACTGCCTATAAAGGCGATTACGATTTCTTCGAAAAAACCCGTGCCGAACGCATGGCGTTGCAATCGAAGATGAAAGCCAAGCAGGACGCAAAACGCGCCCACATGCAGGCCTTCGTGGATCGCTTTAAAGCCAAAGCGTCTAAAGCGACACAGGCGCAAAGCCGCGTGAAAGCACTGGAAAAAATGGCCGTGATCTCGGCTGTGCAAGACACAGATGTTGCGCCGCTTCACTTCCCCTCGCCTGAAAAAGAAATTGCTTCTCCCATCATCAATTTAGAGAAAGCCTTTGTGGGCTATGAAGAAGGCAAGCCAATTATCGGCAATATGGATTTGCGCATTGATGCCGACGACCGCATCGCGCTTTTGGGTGCAAACGGCAACGGCAAATCCACTTTCGCCAAACTGATTTCAGGTCGCCTGCAAGTGATGGACGGTAAAGTCTCCCGTTCTGAAAAACTGCGGGTCGCCATGTTTGCCCAACACAATATGGATGACCTGTTTCCAGAAGAAACACCCATCGACCATGTGCGCAAACTCATGCCCCACGAACCGGAAGCTAAGGTGCGTGGGCGTGTGGCGCGCATGGGCTTGGGTGCAGAGAAGATGGAAACCAAGGCCAAGAGCCTTTCTGGTGGTGAAAAAGCGCGGCTTTTGCTTGGGCTCGCCACGTTCCACAAACCGCATCTGTTGATCCTAGATGAACCGACCAACCATCTCGACATCGACAGCCGCGAAAGCCTTGTGATGGCGCTGAACGCCTATTCGGGTGCAGTGATTTTGATCTCTCACGACAGACATTTGGTGGAAGCCAGCGCGGAACGTTTGTGGCTCGTGCACGACGGCAAAGTTGGCCCTTATGAAGGCGATTTGGAAGACTATCGCCGCCTGATCCTAAAGGGCCCCGGCTCGCCTGCATCGAAGAAAGAAGCCAAGGCACCAAAGGTAAAACCAGTCGTTGAAAAATCCGCTGGAGAAAAGCGCCGCGAAGAAGCCGTGAAACGCGAGAACCAGGCTGAAGCACGCGCGCGCATCAAAAAGCTCGAAGCGATCATGAAGAAAGCCGAAGAAGCGATTGCCAAACTCAACAAACTTCTCGCCACGGCCAGCACAGAACGCGATGCGAAACGCATCCGTGATCTGGCCACCAAGAAAGCCGAATTCGAACGCCGTTTGGTGGACGTTGAAGAAGAATGGCTGGCCTTGAGTGAGAGCTTGGCGGGGTAAGTCGGTCTGGTCGATCAAAGATCTCAATGTCATTGCCGCCACAGCGGCAATCCAGAGAGGCATGTTTGAACACGCGACTGATAACTCCGCAACCACAGCACTGGATCACCGCTGCTGCGGTGATGACATAAGAAATGTGGATAAAATGACGGAATGGTCCCCTGTGACAAGCACTGGGTGACCACTCCAAACGAGGAACAAAGTCCTCTGACCATTACCCAATGATGTTGTGTTCAGGCCCATACGGAAACTTCGTGATGTTTTCCGTTCCCTCTTCGCTGATGACCAGAATATCGTGTTCGCGATAGCCGCCGGCACCTGCAGTTCCTTCTGGCACCCAGAGCATGGGTTCCATGCTGATCACCATGCCGAGTTCCAACACGGTTTCGATGTCTTCACGCAGTTCAAGCCCTGCTTCGCGGCCATAGTAGTGTGACAGAACACCGAAGGAATGGCCGTAGCCGAATGAGCGGTATTGCAGCAGGTCTTCATCGGTGAAGAAGCGGTTGATCTCGTCGCAAATCATGGCGCAACTGTTGCCTTTTTGGATAAGCGAAATGCCAAGTTCGTGGGCAGCCACATTGGCGTTCCAAATGCGCAAGGAGTCTGCATCGGGCTCTCCCACGAACAAGGTGCGTTCCAGCGCCGTGTAATAGGCGGAAATCATCGGAAATGTGTTGAGGCTGAGGATGTCACCCTTTCGCAGTTTGCGCGTGGTGACTGGGTTGTGGGCACCATCTGTGTTCAAACCAGACTGGAACCACACCCATGTGTCGCGCAATTCGCTGTCGGGAAACGAATTTGCGATTTCCAATTCCATCGCATCGCGACCAGCCATGGCTACATCGATTTCCCGCACTCCCTCTTTGATTGCTGTATGAATGGCCGCGCCGCCCACATCGGCAATCCGTGCGCCTTCCTTGATCAGTGCGATTTCCTCATGGGATTTGATCATCCGCGCGGACATGGTTTCGCCAGCCACATCCACCAGTGTTGGTGCGCCAAGCATGTCTTCCATGATAGACTTTTGAGCGAGCGTGAGGTGGTCGCCCTCAATGCCGATGCGCTTTGCACCACCAGTGAGTTGATGAACGGCGCGCCAATAATTGTTGCGTTGCCAATCGGTGTAAATCACGCTGTCGCAATGAGACTGCCGCCATGGCTGACTGCCGTCGATGTTTGCCGAGACCACCGTGCACTGGGTTTGCGATACAACGCAGGCATAGGGCCTGCCAAATGCGCAATATAAGAACCCTGAATAGTAAGCGATGTTGTGCATGGAGGTGAGCACAACGTGCGACACATCAAGCTTTTCCATAATGGTGCGCAATGCGGAAATCCGGCGGTCATATTCGCCTTGCGAAAACGCAAGCTGTGTTTTTTCGCCGTTGTGACGGGTGAAAAAATCAGGTCGATCTAAATGGTTTGGCATAATGCTCTCCCAACCAATCCGGGTTGAGATTCCAAGCCCGGAAAACATCCGGGCGTTCAGGACGGTGAAAATAACGCGTCGCCGCGATCAAAACACACGCTCATGTGCAACGACGCCATCGCTGCGAGCAAAATCTGATTATCTGGATAGTATTGTCGGGTCAAGCGCAGTTGGGATGGAGGGCGGCTTAGAAACTTTAGTGCCATTAAAGCACCGATACCATCTTTCACCAACAATAGGTAACCGTCGCAAAATGTTTCGTATATTTCCATTTTTGAGTGCGGACTAAGCCAATTTCTGAGAATTGCAACAAAGGATGTTTCTAAGACGGTGAACTTAGCTATTTGGCCAGCAAATTACACACTCGATTCCATCCCGCAGCCGACCCATAAACGCTGGCCGTGATTGAGAGTCTGTCGAAATACTCTGCAGGTGCAAGTGAGCTGACGAAACCTGCCGACATGGCACAAGCGACCTTCACTAAGCACCATGTTAGAACATTGCACATAAGGGCCGTCAGACTACGTGTGAAAATCTGCTCAGATTGCTATTAGGATTCGTTGTACCATCGAACCGAAATGCTGAAATTCAAAGCCCATCAATCAAAGAATTTTACAAATATAATTTTTCTGTTATACTTTATCTTATTTGATATTATTGGGTAATTACTATGGATATCGATACGCGACTTATCGATGAGGGGATCACCATTGAGGCAAGTGAAAGCGATGCCTTGATTTATGAGGTTAGGGATCGAGATGGGCGTTTGATCGGCAAGGAAGAGTTTCATGAGCGTTTTGGCGACATGGATGCTGAAGCCTCTATAGACTGGACTCGTACATCAGATACACGGACGAGCATTTGCGGCGAGGGTGATTCTTGGATAAATATTTTGTGGCCAATTTCAGCGGTTCGTGGGCATGAGCAAACTTTTTTCGATGTGATGCAGCGAACGAGACGTTACCGAATGTTGGATCAAGGTTATCCTGGCGACACCTTAAAAGAGATCGTTGAAAAAAAGGAATACAAGGGGCCAATAGCCTCGGGGCTCTATGACTATTTTATCTTTTCAGCGGCAGGCAATGATGTTTTAGGCGGAAATGCACTTCGCACTTTTCTAAAACCCAGAGCTGATGTCGATCCAGATGATACACCTTCCGCATGGCTTTATGAAGCAGAAGTGACAAATGCACTCAATTCTATAGAGCGAAACTACCAGATCGTTGCGAGAGAAATTACGGTTTGGTCTAACGGTCGAACGAAAATGCTCATACATGGTTACGACTATCCAATACCACGTGAAGACGGCAAATGGTTGGGAAAGCCTCTCCAACAAGCCGGTTATGATCTGACTGACGATGCCGAGCTAGTGACACGCCTTATGCGATACCTCGTCGACCAACTTTACAACACCCTAAGTCAAGTTGGGAATCGTCACAGCCATGTTCAACTCATAAATTTACGACAGGTGGTAGCCGGTAGATGGAACGATGAACTCCATCCTCGGGCTGAGGGTTCAGAAGACATTGCATCTTTGTTCATGTCGCGCATTACGCCAGTGGCATAAATGAATATATGGAATTTTTCTCTACTTGCAGCAGGGCTGCTTAGGTCACTTCGTTTCTATGGCCGACATTCGACCAAACTCTTACATCGGCGACACCCTAAGCCTTTTTCACCCAGCGGCCGTCTTGTTGTTGCCAATAAGCCAGATCGTGGCCAGCGGCTTTTTCGATCTTCCAGCGTTCGCGGGCATCAAGCACGGCTTCTTCGTCGTGGCCATCGAACATGTAGATGCCGCGTTCGTAGGATGAGAGATCGGGCGCCACTGCTCCTGCCACAATAAAACGGACTGCCGCATTGTTGGGGTTTTCCGTTAGCGATGTGAGCCAAATGGGTTGGTTGGACGGATCACCCATCACACTTTCTTCGCAGGCATGGGGCAGAAAACTGCTTTCTTTGTATGTCCAAAGATGATCGTCCAACTGGTCGCGGCGTTCTTCCGTGCCTGTTTGCACAACCACATTCCAATCTCGCGCCAAACACTTTTCCAACAGATCAGGCAGTGCCTGTTCCAAGCGCAGTTCGGTCAAATGATAAAACACGATCTCAGACATTTGATCACTTTCCAACCAGAACTGCCGTAACGCAAGATTGCACGGTTTTCATCAACATGCTTTGCTAAGTTTTTGGGACATGATCAAGGGGTAAGTATCATGAAGAATACTCAACCGATTGGGGCAATGGTGGGCTGTGTTTTAGGTTTGGGACTGGCCGTAAACATCGCGCAGGGCGAAGAACGTGGCACTTGCTCGATTTCTGATGGCAAAGTCGTTTGTGCAGAGAGTGTTGCGGATCGCAAAGCCGTCTTTGACGCAATGTCCAATCCCAAAAGCGTTTTTTACTTCAACAACTTGCTGCGAAATCCAGACTTCTCTTTGGATGTAAACCGCCGAGAAACCTATCGACGCTCATTGGAGCGCAATCGCAGATCTATGGATCGCTATGCCCGTAATCAACTGCGCTTATTGCGCCGCGGCAAAATCAGCAGTGCAGAATATGAAAAAACGGTCTCTGGTTATAAATCTGCGGTGGCGACGTATACGGCTGCAATGCATGTTTACCGTGGCACTGTTTGGCACAGCAAAACGAAATCTCGCTTTGAGGAATAGTGGAACGGTGGAAAAGCCACCGCTCCACAACATCGCCTATTTTTCGTAATTGTCTGCCACCAAACGGTCGAGCAAACGCACGCCAAAACCGGATGCCCAGGATTTGTTGATCTCGGTTTGTGGAGAGCCCATAGCGGTTCCCGCAACGTCCAAATGCGCCCATGGTGTGTCGCCTACATAACGCTGCAAGAACTGCGCTGCTGTGATCGAACCCGCATAGCGGCCACCCGTGTTCTTCATGTCGGCAAATTTGGAATCGATCATTTTGTCGTATTCGGGACCAACAGGCAGACGCCACACTTTTTCAGCCGTTGCTGCGCCGGCTTCTGACAATTGTTCAGACAATTCATCGTCGTTGGAGAACAGGCCTGCATGATGGTTGCCGAGTGCCACCAGTACTGCGCCTGTAAGTGTGGCGAGGTTGATCATGAATTTGGGTTTGAACTTCTTATTCGTGTGCCAAAGAGCATCCGCCAAAACCAAGCGCCCTTCTGCATCCGTGTTGATGACTTCGATGGTTTGACCCGACATGGAGGTGACAATGTCCCCCGGGCGCTGTGCGTCTCCGTCTGGCATGTTTTCCACCAAACCGATGACGCCGACCACATTGGCTTTCGCTTTCCGCGCAGCCAAAGCGTGCATGAGGCCCGTCACAGCAGCCGCGCCGCCCATATCGCCTTTCATGTCTTCCATACCGCCAGCGGGTTTTAGGGAAATGCCGCCAGTGTCGAACGTCACGCCTTTGCCCACGAAAGCGACGGGCTTTTCTTTAGGCTTGCCGCCCTTCCATTCAATAATCGCCATGCGCGGTGGGTTTCTTGAGCCACGCGATACGCCCAACAAAGCCCCCATTTTCAAGGCTTTCATGGCCTTTTCGTCTAGAATCTCAACTTTACAGCCGAGCTTCTTCAATTCGCTGGCACGTTTTGCAAACTCTTTGGGTGTGAGAACATTGGCAGGTTCATTGACCAGATCACGCGCCAACATCACACCATTGGTGACGCCCTGCTGCTCTGCCCACACCTTCTTTGCAGCTGCTGCAGCTTTTGCGATCAGAGTTACTTTGATGGATTTGTGTTTTGGCTTTACGGCTTTGTCGACTTTATATTTATCAAAGCGATAAGCGCCCAATTGTATTCCCTGCGCCACGTCGGCAACCTGACGCGCGGTTGGGTTTCCATCTTTTCCAGCCAATTCTAAGGCGACGGCGTATTTTGCAGAAGACGACACGGCTGCAGCAATTTTACCGCCAAGTTTTAGCCAAGACTGTTCGTTCATGTCGGACTGTTTGCCGGTTCCGACCACGGTGACGTCATCAAGATCGGTACCTTGGGGCACCATGACGCGCAAAGTCTGGCCGAAACTGCCTTTAAAATCCGCGGCAGCAATTGCGCTTTTCAGTGTTTTTCCCAATGCCCCTTCTGACGCGCTTGCTGACATTTTGGCTTTGTCATCGCAAAGAACAACAAGCGTGCCCTTTTTTGGGAGTTTGGCAGAGGAAATTGCAATTTCTGGGATGACGGACATGGTTTCTCCATAAACGGCTTACAAACACTCTTGATTGAATGGTCGCGCCTTTGAATGACTATTATTAAGCAACTAACCGAAAAACAGTGATTCTCGCAATGCGTCACTGAAAACATGAGTCACAACAATGCGTTAACCTTGTTTGTTGGTGTCTTTATTAGCCATTGCGAGTCCTTAATGGGACGCTTAAAATTTTAACCATTCGGTGAATGGCGATTTGCTTTTTGCCAAACCTTCTTGACGGACTTCGGAGTAACTCGAGTTTGATCCTGCTGGAAAGATACATTTTCAAGAAGGCCATGATTGCTGTTGCAATTGTGATCGCTGCCTTGTCCGGCGTGGTTTGGGTTGTGCGCGCCGTGCAGGAAGTGGACATTATCCTGAGCAAGGGTCAGGGCATTTTCACCTATCTGCAGATGATCTCTTTGGGCGTGCCCACACTTATTGCAGCTGTTGCGCCACTGGCGTTGATGATCGGTCTTATTCAAACCATTAACGGTCTTAATGAAGAATCCGAAATGGTGGTGATGCATGCTTCTGGCGCGTCGCGCTTAACTTTGTTCAAGCCATTTTTGGCTGCCAGCCTTTTGGTGGCACTACTCGTTTATTTTCTGGCAATTTTTGCCGCCCCGTACTCTATGGCAACTTTGCGATCTTTCGTCACCGAGGTTCGCGCCGATCTGGTGTCTATCATAGTGCGTGAAGGCCGCTTTCAAGATGTGGGCGGCAGAATCACATTTCATGTGGGCGAAAGAGCGCCCGGCGGGATTTTGAAAAGCGTGCTCATTATGGATGCCCGCAACAAGAAAGAGACATTCACCTATTTGGCGCAAGAAGGCGCTGTTTCAAAGGTGGATGAAAACACATTTCTTGTCTTGAAAAATGGGCAAATTCAGCGTCAAACGGAAGGGGCTGAAAACCTTTCAATCATTCGTTTCAATTCTTACGCATTCAATTTATCGAGTTTTTCAAGCGGAAAAACCGGAGGGCTGAACAGCCCTGTCGAATTGTCCACTGCCGCTCTTATGAACCCAGACACTTCATCTGGACTTTACAAGAGAAACCCTGGTCGCTTCCGCGCGGAATTGCATACAAGGCTGATCAGCGGGCTCTATCCGATCATGGTGTGTGTCATTGTTCTGGCTTTTTTGGGTGCGCCAAGTTCTCACCGACAAAGCCATTTAATCGTTGTTGCTGCAGCTTCAACGACCATTGTTGTGTTGCGCGGAATTACAATCGTTGTCGAAAATGGCATGGCAAGCAATCCGAATCTGATTTACGTGGCGTGGGCAGTACCCGTAATCGCGATCGGCAGTGCTTCCCTACTGATTTTCAATGATAAAAGCCTGATTTCTCAATCCCTTCAGGCGAAAATTGAAGCTGCATTTGAAGCCGGTGTGACGCGCAGCGCAGCCTTTTGGACGAAATATGTGCAACGTTCCAAACGCGTGGAGGTGTCTTCATGATTGGTTTCACGCTTGGCTTTTATTTTGCAAGAACCTTCTTGAAGAACATTCTCATGGTGTTTCTTCTGTTCTTGTTTTTGATCACTGTGGTCGATCTGATTGAATTATCCCGCGAGTTGTCTAAGGCGAAGACGGTTTCATTCAAGGACATTGTTTTGATCGCCCTGTATCGCGCGCCAAAATTTGCCGAAAACATATTTCCATTTGCGGTGATGTTTGGTGCGGCTGGCTCTCTGATTCTGCTGAACAAACGACTGGAACTTGTCGTGGCCCGGGCGTCCGGCGTCTCGGTTTGGCAATTTTTGACACCGTTTGCTCTCACCGCCCTTTTCTTGGGTCTATTTTCAGCTCTGGTTTATAACCCTATCGCCATTTCAGGAGCGTCTAGCTCCCGCGGCGTCGAAGCGGACGTATTTGGAAAAATAAAAGGCAGTTACGCCAGCAAAACACGCAATTTTTGGTTGCGGCTTAACCAAAAGAGTGGCGATTTGGTCTTGAGATCGCGGGTTGCGCGCAAATCTGGCACCGAACTTGTTTCTTTATCTGTTTACCGTTTCAACCCCGATGGCAGCGCATTAGATCGAATAGAGGCACGGCGTGCGCGGTATGTGGAGCGCAAAAATGGTCAGAAACTGTTTGTATTGTCCAGAGCAATCACGACAGTCCCTGGCAAAAAGGGCGTGCCTTCTAAACGATTGGAGCTCCCCGTAGATATCACCCGCGAACAATTGCAAGCCAGAGTAACCCAAGCTTCTGATATTGGATTTTGGCAATTGTCACAAAAACAAGCCGAAGCCAAGAGTTCTGGGAGAAATCCGCTTCCCTTTGCCACGCAATATCATGCGCTATTGTCCCAATCTTTGCTGCTTGTCGCCATGGTTTTGTTGGCTGCTACGGTTTCGTTAAGGTTCGCAAGATTTGGTCAAAGCGGAAAGGCCATTTTGGGTGGCGTTTTGGCGGGGTTTGTGCTGTATGTGCTCTCACGATTGGTGATTACTTTCGGGAGCAATGGCTTGGTGCCTCCGTCTATAGCGGCATGGTCCCCTGCTTTGGTGGCGAGTTTGATTGGCGCAACAGTGCTTTTATATCAGGAGGACGGCTAAATGTTTGGCTTTACTCCCGCTTTGACGCGTGTTCGTTCAGCGAACGCTGCCGCACGTTCTCGTGCTGCTTTCAAAGCCTGTCTTCTTGGCGCATCCATGCTGACAGCCCCAGTGATTGCAGCTTCGTTCGTGGCGTCACCTGTGGTCGCACAAAGCTTACCTGAAACAAATCCTGACGCAGAATTGCTGCTAAAAGCCGATCAGCTTATCTATGACAATGATGCACAAATTGTCACCGCAATCGGCGATGTGCAGATGGTGTATGATGGCTACAATGTTGTGGCCGAACGGGTGTCCTACAATCAAGTTACCCGCCGTGTTAAAGCCTTTGGCAATGTGGAAATCATTGAGCCCGATGGGAACAATATTTTTGCTGATGAGATTGATTTAACTGATGATTTCAGCTTGGGTTTTGTGAATGCACTTCGCATTGAGACGACAGATGATACTATTTTCACCGCCGAAAGTGCAGAGCGTACTGCCGGTGAATTGACGACGTTTAACAATGGTATCTACACCGCTTGTAAGGCATGTCCTGGCCACCCGAAGAAGCCCCCTTTATGGCAAATAAAAGCGCGGCGCGTTATTGCCAATGGCCTTGAAAAGACGATTGAGTACCAAGACGCAACGTTTGAGCTTTTCGGACAACCAATCGCCTATCTTCCATATTTCAAACACTCCGATCCGTCGGTGAAACGCAAGTCTGGTTTTCTGGTGCCAAGCATTGGTTACGACAACAAACTTGGCTTTGAGTATCGCCAACCCTATTTTTTGGTGACTGGCGAGACCCACGACCTCACACTTGCTGCCACTGGCTTCACCAAACAAGGTGTTTTGGGAGAAGCGAGATGGAGACACAGGCTGGAAAACGGCAGCTACGATATTCGAGTCGCTGGCATTAAACAGCAACGTCCGGAAGCATTTGATTCTCCCCCTGACAGCACCGAAGACTATCGTGGGTTGATTTCAACCACTGGTAAGTTCGACATCAATCCCCGCTGGGCATTTGGTTGGAACCTTCTGGCTCAAACTGACCGGAACTTTGGGCGCACTTACGGTATTGAGGGTGCAAGCAGGCGCAATCAAACCAATGAAATTTATCTACGTGGTTTGAACGATCGCAGCTATTTCGACCTGTCCGCATACGACTTTCTCATTCAAAATGATCTCCTGACGCAAAACACGGCGTTTCAAGATGAAGATCAACAAGCATTTGTGCGACCCGTTCTTGACTACAATTATGTCACTACGGAGGGCTTTACCGGCGGTGAACTATCGTTGGATTTCAATGTTACCAGCCTGACCAGGGATGAATTGAACACTGTCACGACAAGCGGCAGTACAGACCAGCGTGTTCATGGTTTCTTGGGCGACACAACACGCGTCAGCGCCGATCTTTCATGGCGTAACACGTTTACAGCCTTAAATGGGTTGCAGATCACCCCTTCCCTGTCTCTGCGGGGAGATTGGATAAACACCGATGGAACGGCCAATGGCGAACCATTGAGTGAGGGAAGCGACGCAAGGTTCATGCCCACAGCCGGATTGGAAGTCAGCTATCCCATTTTGGTGCGCACAGACAATTCAAGCCACGTTTTTGAGCCGATTGCGCAATTGTTTGTTCGCCCAGACCTTGAGTTTGGCGGCGTGGTGCCCAACGAAGACGCACAAAGCCTTGTTTTTAGCGCTTCAAATCTGTTTCAGCGGGACAAATTTTCCGGTTACGACCGTATCGAAAGCGGTATTCGCGCCAATCTTGGCCTGCGATATTCAGGCATCATCGGAAATGGGTGGACGCTCAATGGTTTGGTGGGACAATCAATCCACCTAGGCGGTGAAAATCCCTACGCCCGTGAAGATGATTTGACCAATACGGGTGAAGAATCCGGGTTGGAAGATGATCGTTCAGACTATGTCGCATCATTCGGTGCCATCCACTCCACCGGATTTTCTTTGAACGCCAGCGGTCGGTTTGACGAAAACGATTTGGATATGCGTCGCGGTGAAATTCTGGGTCAATATGCAACCAGCAAATTCTCTGTTGCTGCATCCTATGCATTTATTGATGCACAACCCGACGCAGGATTCAGCGAAGAGCGCCAGCAGATTGCAGGCAGTGCGAATTACAATATCGACGAAAACTGGGCTATATTTGGGTCTGCGCGCTACGACATTGAGAATGATTATCTGGTTCGCAACAGTGTTGGCATCACATACAAGTGTGACTGTTTCAATATGAGCGTGGCTTACAATGAAAGCCGCTCCGATATTTCAGACGAAGTTAATCGCTCTGTCAGCTTTAAAATATCTCTGCGTACTTTGGGAGATTTCTCGGGCGGCTTCTCTGATGACGATCTGAGGTCGTTTACAGATCAGACCAACGAGTAATTTCAACCAATTTGTCGTTCAACATCCGGAAATCCATTCAACATTTCGCCAAAATCGTGTACTACTGGCTTCATATTGCTGATGATCGGTTAAACATTTCCAGCAAACACAGACACAGGCGGTTGTTTAATATGACAAACGTTCGCAAATAGGATCGCTAGAATGCGTGGAACAAAGTTTACAACACTGGCACTGACATCGCTCATTTTGGCGGCTTGCAGTCAATCCGACAACGCGCTGGAAAGTTCCACGACGGGAAACCCCGTAGTTGTTGACAAACCGTTGTCGACTGGTGCCCCTGCTGTTGCGCGCATCAACAAAGCTGGTGGAACTAAAATTGCTGTTTTGGTGAATGATACAGCCATTACAACCAATGACATTCGACGCCGCGCTGCCTTTGTGAAACTGCGACGCATTAAGGGCAACAGCACTTCAATTGCCAAAAAAGAACTGATCGAAGAAGCTTTGAAAATGAAAGAAGCGCGTCGAATTAGAACTGTTGCTTCTGATAAAGAAGTCGATGCCGCTTATGTGCGCTTTGCCAAAAGCAACAAGATGCCTGTGAGCGCTCTCACAAAAATCTTAAATCAGCGTGGCGTCACTCAACGTGGTTTCAAACAATATATTCGAGCACAAATGAGTTGGCAGCGTGCTGTAGGCGCCCGATTACGCGCAACGGGTGGGCGCACTTCAACAAAAGCTGCACCAAACTATCAGACTTGGCTTCCTGACCCTGAAAACCAAGGCAAGCAAGAAAAAGAATACACTTTGCAACAAGTGGTGTTCATTGTGCCTGCTGCAAAACGCAGTTCTATTCTTTCCAAACGCACGGCCCAAGCAAAGAGCTTTAGAAACCGCATGAACGGTTGTTCAAACGCCAAGCAGCTTGCGGGATCTTTAACCGATGTGACTGTTCGTGATTTGGGGCGTATTCGTGAACATAAATTGCCTCCTCGTTGGGCAAAAGACATCAAAACAACAGCCGCCGGCAAAGTGACACGTGTTCAGCAAACCGAAAAGGGTGCTGAAATGCTGGCTGTTTGCAATCAACGTAGTGTTCAGAGCACCGCTCCTGTGGGCAGCGAAGATTTGTTCAGCGGCAATATTCAAAAGCAGGCCAGCGCCTTGGATAAATCTTACCTGGCTGAGCTGCGTAAAGTGGCTGTCATTAAAGAGCGGTAGCGGCCAACCTATAGATTGGCATGTCGTGTTTATGGCAGACCTTCCCCCACTTCTTGTTTCCATTGGCGAACCATCCGGCATTGGCTCCGATATCCTGCTGAAGGTTTGGGGCGGTCTGCAAAATGGCGACATCAAGGACATCAGGCCTTTCGCCGTTGTCGCTGATCCCAGCGCTCTTCAACAACGCGCAAAAACGCTGGGCACAGAGATTGAAATCCAGACCTGTGCAACACCCGCTGAAGTCCGCTCAGCCTTTTCATCGAAAAACGCATTGCCCGTCGTAGCGCTGACAAATGCTCTTAAAGGGCTTCCGGCGAAACCTGACCCACAGGACGCGGCTGGCATAGTTGAATCCATTGAAACTTGCGTCTCTTGGATCAAAAATGGTCTCGCACGCGCTGTGGTGACGCTGCCCATCAATAAAAAAACGCTCTACGATGCGGGATTTGAATATCCCGGTCATACGGAATTTTTGGGCGCGCTTTGTGATGAATGGACGGACGACCCATCCCCCTTGCGCCCTGTTATGATGTTGGCTGGGCCGGATTTGCGTGCTGTGCCGGTTACAATTCACATCCCTTTGAAAGATGTGCCGTCACAACTCACAACTTCAGATATTGTCGACACAGTTCGCATAACTGCGAAAGATCTGCGCACGCGATTTGGAATTGAAACGCCCCGCATTGCCGTATCGGGATTAAATCCCCATGCAGGCGAAGGCGGTGCTTTGGGGGCGGAAGATGATGCGATTATTGTGCCAGCTATTGAACAGTTACGGAACGAAGCAATTGATTGTTGGGGGCCATTGCCTGCTGATACGATGTTTCATGCGGCGGCTCGAAAGACTTATGATGCAGCTGTGTGCATGTATCATGATCAGGCGTTGATACCTGCGAAAGCACTGGCTTTTGATGACAGTGTAAATGTGACACTTGGACTGCCAATTGTGCGCACATCACCAGACCACGGCACAGCGTTTGACATTGCAGGCACTGGCAAAGCCAACCCGGCCAGTTTCATCGCCGCCTTGCGCATGGCCGATGAAATGAGCTCTGGGGATGTGTCTTGAGCCATATTGATTCACTCCCCCCGCTGCGAGAAGTCATTCAAAAGCATGGTTTGGCGGCGAAGAAAGCGCTGGGGCAAAACTTTCTTCTCGATTTAAACATCACGATGAAAGTTGCGCGCGCCGCTGGCGATCTTGAAGATGTCACGGTTTTAGAGATCGGCCCCGGCCCTGGCGGTCTGACCCGCTCATTGCTGGCCAGCGGAGCCAAACGCGTGATTGCCATTGAGCGTGACGAGCGCTGCATTCCCGCCTTGAAAGAAATTTCAGATGCGAGTGACGGACGTTTGACTGTCGTTTCTGGCGACGCGTTGGAACTGGACCACAAGCGTGTTTTGCAAAACAATGGCATCGATCTGGAGAAGGATCGCATCAAAATAGCCGCCAACCTGCCCTACAATATTGCGACGCCTTTGTTCACAGACTGGATCAGTGAGCAACACTGGCCGCCCTATTGGGAGGGAATGGCGTTGATGTTTCAAAAAGAAGTGGCACAGCGCATCGTTGCCAATCAAGAAGACAAGGCTTGGGGACGCCTTGGCGTTCTTTCCAATTGGCGCACCAATTGCGACATCGCTTTTGACCTTCCACCGCAAGCCTTCACACCGCCGCCTAAAGTGACTTCTGCCGTGATTATGGTGTCGCCAAAGGCCGACCCGCTTGCTGTTGAGCAAAAGACGCTAGAGCAAGTGACACAGGCTGCATTTGGCCAGCGCCGCAAAATGCTGCGGCAAAGTATGAAAGCCCTTGGTGGCGAACACTTGCTCAATTCTGTGGGCATCAAACCCACCCTGCGGGCAGAAGAACTATCGATGGAAGACTTCGTCGCGATTGCGCAGTTTATGGAGCAACGCAGAAGTTAGCGTTCTTTTGCTTTTCGGTTTCGATTGCAAAGTCCTAACAAGTCAGCAAATCTGGTGGAAATCTCCTCTTGATTTTGCCGCATGAACAAACCCAACATCATACTCATCATGTCCGACAATCAACCTGCAGATCTGCTTGGCTGCTATGGCAATGATGAAGTCAAAACCCCTCATCTCGACAAAATTGCTCAAGATGGGGTTCGCTTTGACAACGCCTATTGCGTCAACGCGATGTGTTCCCCTTGCCGCGCATCAGTTCTCACCGGTTTGATGCCAAGCCAGCATGGGGTTCACAATTGGCTGGATGACACATTGATGGACCGTTGGCCGCATAATTGGTCCGCTGTTGGTGAATATCAAAATTTCCCAACCCTTTTGAAACAGGCCGGATATGCCACAGCGTTGATCGGGAAATATCATCTCGGCGTCCCTTTTGAACCGCAACTCGCATTCGATCATTGGGTGACGTTTCCCCACGGACATACGGCAAGCTTTTACGACAACGAGGTGATCGATCAAGAAAAGCGCTATCGGTTTGAAGGCCACACGGTTGATTTCTTCACCGATAAAACGGTCGACTACATCCAAGATCGCAAAAACAAGCCAGAGCCATTTTTTGCATTCGTTCCATTCAATGGCCCTTACGGACATTGGCCTTCTATCAAAGGGCGTGCGGAAAACGAGTTCGCGGAACTTTACGACAATTCGCCAATGTCATCCATTCCGCGGGAAGGTCTGGATACAAAAGTGCTGGATCGTTTTGGCATGCGTATCACCGATGGCGGCGGGCAAATTCGTGAACAATTCAAGGGCCCACTCTTGCTGCCAAACAATGTGGATTCCCTGCGCAATTATTTCAGTCAAGTGAGCCTGATTGACTACGGCGTTGGTAAAATCAAAAACGCGCTCTCAGAACAGGGAATGCTGGAAAACACGATCGTAATTTACACGGCTGACCATGGGTTTTCACTTGGCCACAATGGAATATGGGGACACGGATTGGCGACCTGGCCAGCGACCACCCATCGCCCATCATTCAACATTCCATTGATTATGTCGGGTGGCCCCGTCAATCAAACCAATGCTGTGTGTGATGAAATGATCAGTCAGATCGATTTATTCCCGACTGTGTTAAGCCTTGCTAGCATTCAGGCAAAGGCATCCATGACAAGTTCCGCCAACGATTTGAGCGGCTATCTGGCTGGTAAGAATCAAAAATGGCCTGAAGCTGTGTATATGGAACAGGAAGAAACGCGCGCGGTGCGTACAAAAGACTGGCTGTATATGAAACGCTTTGACGGAGCAGCCAAATACCCTTTGTCCGATGCGTTCTACGACCTGAAGAAAGACCCGCACGAGAAACACAATCTGATAGCGCTCGAAACGCACGACAGCATCAAGTTGGAATTGAACCAGAAAATTGATAATTTCTTTTCGCAATATTCCACGCGCGAATATGATCTTTGGTCTGGCGGCAGCGCGAAATCTAACGTCTCGATGGCCAATTTTTGGCGCGATGCTTGGGGGGAGAGCTGGGCAACTGAATTTGGTTAGATGCTCTGCTTTAACAACCCGTCTACAAAATCATGCAACCCTACCCGACGGTCTCTGCGCAGACGTTCCGCTTTCAAAATCGACAAGACTTCCAGAAAACTCGTGTCCAAATCATCGTTCACGATGATGTAGTCATATTCCGACCAGTGTTGCATTTCGGTCCGCGAATTTTCCAAACGTTTGGCAATAACGTCTGGCGCATCTTCGGCGCGGCGCACCAAGCGGCTTTGGAGTTCCGCCATGGAAGGCGGCAAAATAAAGATGCTCACAATGTCTGCGCGTGCTGTATCGAACATCTGCAAGGCGCCCTGCCAGTCAATATCAAACAGCATGTCACGCCCCTCAGACATGGCCTGTTGAACGGGCTCTAGTGGCGTGCCGTAATAGTTGCCATGCACCTCAGCCCATTCCAACAGCCCGCCATTGTCGCGCATAATTTTAAAATCACGCTGGGAAATGAAGTGATAATCCTTGCCGTCAATCTCACTGCCACGGCGCTCTCTTGTGGTGACGGAAACGGACAATGACAGCGCTGGTTCATCGCGCAAGAGGTTTCGTGCCAAAGTGGATTTTCCGGCACCAGAGGGAGACGACATTACAAGCATGAGGCCGCGGCGGTCGATTCCAGCAGTCATAGGTTGGTGTATCTTTGTGGCCATGTCGTTACCCGCGTGCTGCTTATTCCACGTTCAAGACTTGTTCACGAAACTGGTCGATCACGACTTTCAGTTCAAGTCCTGTTTCTGTAATTGAAAGCGCATTGGCTTTTGAACACAGAGTATTTGCTTCCCGGTTGAATTCTTGTGCCATGAATTCAAGTTTGCGCCCAACCGGGCTGCCTTTTTCGATCAAGTCCCGCGCGGCAATCGTGTGCGCATTCAAACGGTCTAGTTCTTCGCGAATGTCTGCTTTTGTTGCCAAAATTGCGGCCTCTTGGTGCAGACGATCCTGATCCAAATTGCCGCTTTGGCTTTGCATGGAGGCAATTTGCTCCGCGTAACGCTGGCGTATGGTTTCAATGTTGGTGGCTGGATCGGTCTTTGCCGTTTCGGTCAGGTTTTCAATTTGCGAGATCTGGGAAAGCAACACGCTTGCCAATTCTTTGCCTTCTGCAGTTCTATGGTTTTGCATGGCTTTCAGCGCTTCATCCAAACCAACCAACAAAGCTTTGTCCAAAGCTTCAGTCTCGGCTTGATCCATTTCTGGCTCAAGAATTTCAGTGACACCGCGCAAAGCAAGAATTTGAGCTGCTGATGATTTACTCACATCAGCAGTACCTTCAATGGAGCTAACTGCAGCCAGAACACTGTTAAGAGCCTCGGTGTTCACAGTTGGAAGCGGTGTACGCCCTCGCCCCTTTAAAGAAAGACTGACTTGCAAATTGCCGCGACTGAGATGAGCGCCGCAGGCTTTGCGCACAGCGATCTCAAGATGCTCAAAGCCCTGTGGCAAACGCAAGCGCACATCCAAGCCTTTGCCATTGACCGAACGAATTTCCCAAGCCCAACTGCTGCCGTCGTGAATGCCGTTGGCGCGCGAAAAGCCCGTCATGCTGTGCAAGCTCAATTGCCGCTGCCTTCGATTGTTGTTCCGTTTTGCTTGGCGGCTTCTTCCGCCTCTTTCTTGCGTTTCGCTTCGATGGCGCGCCATTTAACAACATTGGCGTTGTGTTCTTTTAAAGTCTTGGCAAAGGCATGGCCGCCAGTCCCATCGGCAACGAAGAAGAGATCACCCGTCACCAACGGATTGGCCACGGCCTTCATGGATTCAATTCCGGGGTTGGCAATTGGTGTCGGTGGCAAACCCTTAATCTGATAAGTGTTGTAAGGCGTTTTGCGCGCCAGTTCTGACTTGCGCAATCCACCGCGATCCTTTGGCTTGCCCTTACCACCCCAAATTCCATAAATAATCGTGGGGTCAGTTTCCAATCGCATTCCCTTGCGCAAACGGTTCACAAACACAGATGCAACATGGGCGCGTTCGCTGCCAATGCCTGTTTCTTTTTCAACAATGGAAGCCAAAATCACCAATTCTTCTGGTGATTTCAGAGGAAGGTCAGGCACCCGATTGGCCCAAACTTCTGCCAGTGCTTTCTTCTGCGCTTCTTGCAACCTGTCCACGACCTGTTGGCGTGTGGTTCCGCGCGGAAAGGAAAACGTGCTGGGCAACATGGAACCTTCAGCAGGGATCTCGGGAATGTCACCCACCAAGGTCGTGTCTGCGCCAATACGCTCCATGATACGATACGATGTCCAGCCTTCGGGAAAGGTCAATGAATATTCGATGGAGCGCCCCTCGGTCAGCTCCAACATGACTTCACGCATGGACATATTGGGTTTGAACCCAAACTCACCTGCCTTCAATTCTGTGGCTTTGCCAGCTGCTTGAACGCCGCGCATGAACACGCGCAAAACACCCTGCTCTTCAATAATGCCTGCTTTTTCCAAACCAGGAATGATGGAGCGGAATGATGCGCCTTTTGGCACTTCAAATGTTGTCGCCGCTTGCAACGGCCCTTTGGCTTCAAATTTGTTTTTACCGTGCCAAACCATGCCCGCGAAAACCACAGCTCCGATAATTGCGAGGGTGAGCAAAAAATTGAAAAACCGCACCATCATGCCGCGAGCGCTGCGAGAACGACGATTTTTGCGGCTGTCCTCCTCAATCTGCAGGAAATCTTTCGGCACATCTGTTTCAAAAGGTTCGCTGCGCGGCTGAAAACCACTGCGCCCATATTCGCTATCAGAATTCTGGTCGGACACGGAAATTACTCTCACTCAAACTGCAAATGCATTGCGCCACATGGAATCAAAGAATTGTGGCTATTTCAGGCGACTATACGCCCTGACTTCAGCTTTCACAAACGTGTGAGCGGCCACAAATGGCACACCACTTTATACTTTGCGGAACACCAGTGAAGCGTTGGTTCCACCAAAGCCAAAGGAATTCGACAGAACGGTCGTGATTTCTTTGTCCTTGGACTTGTGCGCCACCATATCAATCTGCGTTTCCGCGTCTGGTGTGTCTAGGTTTAGTGTTGGAGGCAATTTGCTGTCGCGCATGGCTTGCAAGCAGAAGATGGCTTCTACCGAGCCTGCTGCACCCAACAGGTGGCCAATCGCAGACTTGGTGGAAGACATGCTCAGTTTTGAAGCGGCATCCCCCATCATGCGCTCCACTGCGCCGAGTTCCATTGTGTCTGCCATAGTTGAGGTGCCATGAGCATTCACGTAGTCCAGTTCCGAGGCTTCAATGCCAGCACGTTTCAGGCTGGCTTTCATGGCCCGAAACGCGCCTTCATGATTTTCAGCTGGTGCCGTGATGTGGAAAGCATCACCCGACAGGCCATAGCCGATCAATTCGCCATAGATTTTTGCGCCACGCGCCTTTGCGTGTTCGTATTCTTCCAAAACAACGATGCCAGCGCCCTCGCCCATCACGAAACCATCGCGATCAGCATCCCATGGACGCGAGGCCTTTTCAGGCGTGTCGTTGAAGCTGGTGGACAAAGCCTTGCATGCTGCAAAGCCAGCAAGAGAAATGCGGCAGACGGGTGATTCTGCGCCCCCTGCCACCATGACATCAGCATCGCCCAACGCAATCATGCGCCCTGCATCGCCAATAGCGTGTGCCCCTGTGGAACAGGCTGTTACCACCGAATGGTTGGGGCCTTTGAGGCCGTGCATGATCGACACATAACCCGAGGCCAAGTTGATCAAGCGACCCGGAATAAAGAATGGGCTAACCCGACGAGGGCCACGTTCAGCCAAAAGCAAAGATGTTTGCTCAATGCCCTGCAAACCGCCAATGCCCGACCCAATCATCGTGCCAGTGGCGCATTTTTCGTCTTCGGTTTGCGGGTGCCAATCAGCGTCGTTCAACGCTTGGGTTGCGGCAGAAATTGCGTACACAATAAAAGGGTCAACTTTGCGCTGTTCTTTGACTTCCATCCAATCATCAGGATTGAAGTTACCGTCAGCCCTATCACCCATTGGAATCTGACAAGCAATTTTTGCCGGAAGGTCATCGACCTCAAAGTCGGTTACGCGTTTGGCAGCGTTCTTACCCGCAAGGATATTTGACCAAGATGTCTCAGCATCCCCTCCCAAAGGAGAAACCATGCCAATTCCAGTAACAACAACGCGTCTCATGAGGTGACCCTTACGTCAACTAATTGGGGCTTAAACACACAAAAAGGCGTGGCAACAAAGCTGCCAACGCCCTTCTGCAAAACACTTTCAAAACCCGATTAGGCTTTGTTGGCGTCCAGATATTTTACTGCATCTGCAACTGTTTGAATAGTTTCAGCGGCATCGTCTGGAATTTCAACACCGAACTCTTCTTCAAAAGCCATAACAAGTTCAACGGTGTCGAGGCTGTCTGCGCCCAGGTCATCGATAAAGGAAGCGTTAGAAACGACTTTGTCTTCTTCCACACCGAGGTGCTCAACAACAATCTTTTTTACGCGTGGTTCTGTGTCGCTCATAATTGGTTCTCCAAAATCGACCAAATTCATCTGGCCATTAATTAGTTAAGGCGCTCTACCAGATCAAGCCCAATCGTTGCAACTGGTCAAAAGATCAGGATTTCAACAGGTTTATGCCGCTTTTTGTCCAATTTACGTGGTTCAAAATGGCACACCGCCTGTTAAATCATGGCCATACCGCCGTTTACGTGAATCGTTTGGCCAGTGATATAGCTTGCTTCATCGCTTGCCAAATAGGAAACGGCGCTGGCAACTTCGTCTCCAGTCCCCAATCTTTTGGCTGGAACACTGCCCAAAATTGCATCTTTTTGTTTGTCGTTGAGAGCGTCCGTCATAGGCGTTTCTATGAAGCCTGGCGCAACGCAATTGACGGTCACATTGCGGCTGGCAATTTCCATCGCCAAAGACTTCGACATGCCGATCATGCCGGCTTTTGATGCACAGTAATTGCCTTGGCCGGGATTGCCCGTCACGCCCACCACAGAAGTGATGTTGATAATGCGCCCTGCTTTGCGGCGCATCATGGGGTAGACCATGTCGCGGGTCAGCTGGAAGGTGGACTTCAAATTTATGTCCATGACAGAATCCCAGTCTTCATCGCTCATGCGCACGAACAGGCCATCTTTTGTGATGCCAGCATTGTTGACCAAAATGTCCACGCCTTCCATGTCGGCTTCTGCTTTCGTCGCGAGAGCCTTCACGGATTCCGCTTCACCCAAGTTGGCAGGAAAGATCTGAACCCGATCACCCAGCATTTCTGCGATCTCGTTCAGCTTTGCTTCGCGGGTTCCGTGCAGCCCCACTGTGGCGCCTTGGGCATGCAGTGCTTTGGCGATGGACACACCAATGCCGCCTGATGCCCCTGTCACGAGCGCTTTTTTTCCGGTGAGATCAAACATGAAGTTCTCCGCTTAAAGTGTGAGTCAAATGAATGGGTTGTAAGGATTGTCTCACAACTTGATTCGCATTTTGTGTGTCAGGGATGCGCTGCTTACGCCAAGGTTTCAAGTGCGGGGCCGATATCATCTGGTTTGCCGATTGCAGTTCCTGCAAGATCGCGATCGATGCGGCGCGCCAGCCCCGTCAGCACTTTTCCTGATCCGATTTCAAAAACCTTGTTCACACCTTGGTCAGACATGTATTGAACACTCTCTGCCCAACGCACGCGACCTGTGACCTGCTCCACCAAGCGTTTGATGATGTCCTCGGGGTGCGAAATTGGTTCAGCCAGAACATTAGATACCAAAGGCACGATGGTCGGCTTCACATCCACCTCAGCCAAAGCCTGTGCCATGCGTTCCGCTGCGGGTTGCATTAGGGTTGAATGGAATGGCGCAGACACGGGCAAAGCCAATGCGCGTTTTGCACCAGCTGCCTTTGCAGCTTCCATGGCCCGTTCAACGGCTTCGAGATGGCCTGAAATGACCAGTTGGCCACCACCGTTGTCATTAGCAATCTGACAAGCATTTTCGCCCTGTGTGGCCTCTACACAAAGGGTTTCGACAGCTATCTGTTCCAGCCCGATGATCGCTGCCATGGCACCCTTGCCCACGGGCACAGCCGCTTGCATAGCTTCGCCACGAATGCGCAAGAGTTTTGCCGTATCAGCAACGCTGATGGCATGAGCGGCAGCAAGGGCAGAGTATTCACCCAAACTGTGACCTGCCACATAAGAAGCCTTGGTGACTTCAAACCCTTGAGCTTCCATCGCGCGAAGTGCTGCAATACTCACCGCCATGAGCGCTGGTTGTGCGTTCGTGGTCAAGGTCAGAGCATCATCTGGCCCTTCCCAGATGGTTTTGGACAGATTTTCACCCAACGCTTCGTCCACTTCATCGAACACCGCTTTGGATTCAGTGAAGTTGTCCGCGAGTTCTTTGCCCATGCCAACGGCTTGAGAACCTTGTCCGGGGAATGTGAGTGCAAGCATTTGGGAATCCCTTTATTCGTCAATCCAACCCTAGTTGCGAATTAATTTGTGTTTGGTCAAGTCGGCTGGCCGAAAGCGCATCTAACGCGTTTGTGAATGCAAGTCTGACAAGAAAAATGAATTTTTTCCGGCCACACCCGTTTCTTGTGGGAAGTCGTCATTCCGACGATGCAAAAGGGAGTTAGAAAATGAAGTTACTCAATCAACAAAATCGTTCAACGAAACCTTTTTTGAACATAATGCTCGCCGCCAGTATCGGACTTGCAGGGTCGCTGCTTCCAAACGTTGCTTATTCTGCGGGTGAAGGAAGCAGTTCCACACCAAGTTGCAAGCGTGGCCATGCTTGGGACAAACGCAAAAGCAAATGTGTCAAAGTGAAAAAATCGTCCAACTTCTCAGATGAGAACATTTATGAAGTTGCACGAAACTTGGCTTATGAAACGCGCTACGAGGAAGCGCTTGTCATTTTAAGACTGGCCAAAGATCAAAGCGACCCTCGAATTTTGAACTATTTGGGATATTCCACCCGCAAATCCGGCGATGTGAAAAAGGGGCTCGAATATTATCAAGCGGCCATCAAAGCTGACCCGAATTACACACTTGCGCGCTCGTATATGGGTGAAGCTTATTTGCAGCTTGGCGACAAGTCAGCAGCTTATGCGCAATTGGCCGAAATCAAACTGCGCTGCAAAGGTTCTTGCCCAGAATACACTGCTCTGGAAAACAAGATCCTCGGCAAGAAACCCGCCAAAAATACGCAAGGCACTTGGTAAAAGCGGACACCACAAAAGCGGCGGCGTTGAATATCAGCGCCGCCGTTGTTCACTGTCGATCACGCTTTTGCTTTTCTCAAACCCGTAACCGTAGCCTTCGGCGCCAGCCCTTCCTGATCAATCATCAGTTCGAGAAGACCGCCCGTGGGTGATGCACAAACGCGCTCAAATGCGCCCTCAAAGTCTTCAGTGGATTCAATTTTTTCGCCATACATTCCAAAGGCTTCTGCAATTTTTGTGAAATCTGGATTCACCAAGCCAGTGCCGCTCACCCGACCTGGGTATTCGCGTTCTTGATGCATTCGAATTGTGCCGTAAGTGCCGTTGTTCAACACAAGAACGATCGGGGCAACGCCGTATTGCTGGGCGACGCCTAATTCCATCCCATTCATTTGGAAGTCGCCATCACCAGCAAAGCAAAGAACAAAGCGTGTGGGGTCGACAAGCTTGGCCATCACGGCAGAGGGAACCCCTGCCCCCATGGAGCCAGCCTGTGGGCCGAGCAACGTGGCACCGTTGCCGTAGTGTAAATAGCGCCCCGCCCAAATTGCGAAATTGCCTGCACCATTGGTCACAACCACATCTTTGGGCAAACGGTTGCGCAGATAGGCCATGATCTGCCCCATATCCACATTGCCAGGTTGTGCAGGTGGGTTTAACCCCGCTTCCCAAGCTTGGCGCGCGATCACGGTGCGTTCTGCCCATGGCACATTTGCAATCTTGCTTTGCGCAGCCAGTGCGGTCATTGCCGCATTGGGGCATGACAGTATGGCAAGTAACGGTGTGAAAATTTTGCCAATCTCGGCTTCACTTGCATGGATGTGAATGAGGTTTTTGTCGAAATATCTTGGGTCAAAGAGCGAATAACCGTCGGTGAGCGTTTCGCCAAAACGAACATTCACCGCCAGCAGCAAATCGCTTTCATCGAGGAAAGTGCGAATTTCAGGAGCAATGCCAAATCCTGCATCGCCAATATAACTGGGTGAATGATTGTCGATAAGATCCTGACTGCGGAAACTGACGATCACTGGCAGATTGTTCGCTTCCGCAAATTTTTCCAAAGCAGCGCGGCCAGTGTCGTTCCAGCCGCCTCCCCCAACAATCAGCACGGGCTTCTTTGCTGCCTTGAGTTGCGCCATTACATTTTGCGTATCAGAACCCGTGATGTGTGGCTTTACGGGAGCTACTTTGCCGCGGGTTTGGGCGTCGCTCATTTGCACCAACATATCTTCTGGCAGCGCTACAATAACAGGGCCCGGACGGCCTGAAGTCGCCACTTGAAACGCCCGCGCCACAAGTTCCGGCACACGGTCAGCGTCGTCAATCTCTACAACCCATTTCGCCATGGAGCCGAAGACTGCACGATAGTCCATTTCTTGAAAGGCCTCGCGGTGGCGCATCGATGTTTCAATCTGGCCAACAAACACGACCATGGGCGAAGAATCTTGCATGGCAGTGTGAATGCCGATGGAGGCATTCGTCGCACCAGGCCCCCGTGTGACGAACAAGACGCCAGGTTTCCCCGTCAATTTGCCATAAGCTTCTGCCATAAAGGCGCCGCCACCTTCATTGCGACAATTGATGAAGCGAAATGAATTGCCCACGTCATACAAAGCATCGAGAACGGCCAAATAGCTCTCGCCTGGCACGCCAAAGCCCATATCCACATCCTGCTCCAGCAAGCATTCGACGAGCAGTTGTGCGCCAGTGCGTTTGGTCATGTTGGTCTTCCAAAATAAAAAATGCCCGACGATCTTAGATCGCCGGGCATCGTATTCATACTAAAACGTGTTGCGAATTAGCGAACTTTTACAGTTGCGAATTTGCCGTCTTTGACAACGAGTTCTTTGTAAGAACCAGCAGCTTCACCAACTTCTGTCATTGTGACGTTTGAAGCGCCCTCATAGTCCACTTGACCACCTGATTTCAGGATTTCCAAAGCCTTAGCCAATTCACCTGGCAAGATTTTTTCGCCTGGTGCATTTGCAACGTCCATCATTTTGGACTGGATTGCAGCGCGATCAGTTGATTTTGCAGCTTGCATAGCAAGGATCATCAGAGCAGCAGCGTCATAGGATTCTGGCATGAACGGGCCATCGTTTTTGGCCAGACCACCAGCTGTTGCAACTTCTTTGAACTTCGCAGCGCCAGCAGATTCGGAACCTGGAAGCGTACCGATTGTGCCTTCAAGGTCTTTGCCGATTGCTTTGATCAAAGATTCACCGATCATGCCGTCTGCCAAGATGAACTTGTCAAACGCGCCTGTGTCGAGTGATGTTTGGATGATGCCTTTGCCGCCTTGGTCAACGTAACCAAACACTGCAAGATGCTCAGCACCAGCAGCGGACAATGCGCCAACTTCAGCAGAATAGTCTGCTTTGCCATCTTCGTGGGCTGCGCTGATTGCGATTTCGCCGCCATTGGCTTTGAACGCCGCACCAAATGCTTCAGCAAGGCCTTTGCCGTAGTCATTGTTTGTATATGTGACAGCAACCTTAGTGATGCCTTTGTCTTTCAACACATCAGCCAAAACCTGACCCTGACGGGCATCTGATGGCGCTGTGCGGAAGAAGAAGCCTTTGTCTTCGATTGTTGTCAAAGCTGGAGATGTTGCAGATGGAGACACCATAGTGACACCGTTTGGCACGCCAACATTGTTTGCAATCGCGGTTGTAACGCCTGAGCAATCTGCACCCATAATGCCGACCACGCCTTCAGCAGTGATCAAACGTTCTGCAGCAGCTGTTGCAGCAGCAGCGTCTGTGCAGGTTGAGTCAGCGCGCACAGCGACAACTGTTTTGCCGTCGAGCACTTTGCCAGCGGTTTCTTTCATCGCCAATTCAGCAGCCGCAGCCATGTCTGGTGTGAGTGATTCAATTGGTCCGGTGAAACCGAGGATCACGCCCATTTTGACTTCGTGACCATCAGCAAATGCAGCGCCTGTAAGGCCTGCCAGAATGGTTGAAGCAAGAAGCAGTTTTTTCATTTTTAGTCTCCCTGTAGCTCTCAAGAGCTGAGTTTTGTCCTTAACGGACGATCTTTTTCAAATATGGCGACAATCTCGCCTGTTTTGCGTTGCAAATCAACAAATACTTGCCGAAACGACAGGATTGGTAAACGGCGCAATGCAGTTGTGTTGGCCAACGTGAATTACGCCTTGATTGTGGTCGTATTGGTGCGTTCGGGCAATATTCCACCCGGGCTGAAACGCATCACGGTCAACATCACCACACCCATAATGAACAGGCGCATATGTTGCGCTGAATCCAGCAGATGACGTTTCAATTCACTGCCGTCTTCCATCCATTGCGTTGCATATTGCATCAACCAGTTGCCCGCTGGTTCAGCTTCAATCCAGATAAACCAGATCAGGAATGCACCGAGAACAGCACCCAGGTTGTTTCCAGAACCACCCACAATAACCATCACCCAAATCAGGAATGTATACCGCAATGGCTGATAGGTTGATGGCGTGAACTGTCCATCCAATGTGGTGAGCATGGCACCCGCAATTCCGACCACAGCAGACCCCAAAACGAAAATTTGCAAATGGCGACGCGTGATGTTTTTGCCCATGGCAGCTGCCGAGATTTCATTGTCGCGGATCGCACGAACCATACGCCCCCACGGCGATGCCAGCGCCAAAACACACAAAGTCAACACAATGAGTAAGACAGCGGAAAACAAACCTGCATAGCACAGCTTCACAAACACGCTGGAACCTTCAACCACCAAATTGCGCAAGGCGGTTGCTTTGGCTTCGCCCGACAAACCCGCCAAATTGGAAGCGTTGAACCATTCTACCCATTCAATGAAGCGCGGGTTTTCTTGCAATGCCAATTCGTAAGGGACAGGGCGCTGAAGCCCAGTGACGTTTTTTACACCGCGGGTGAGCCAGTCTTCATTTTTCATCATGGCGATGATGATTTCGGAAATGCCCAATGTGGCAATCGCCAGATAATCAGACCGCAGCCCCAATGAGATCTTGCCGATGATCCAAGCAACGCCTGCTGCAAACAATCCACCCACGATCCAAGACAGTAGGATCGGGAGGCCAAGGCCGCCGAGATAACCTGACTTCGCAGGGTTATCTGCTTCAATAGCATTGACTGCGGGATCGTAAACCTGACGGATTGCGAAATAGCCGCCCAAGATAATGATGATCAGTGTCAGCATTTTGAACCAACCGCTTTTCATGCGTTTGGCAGCCAGCAAACCAAGAAGAATGACCGCCAACAACATAATGCCCGAGATCAAAACACCGCTGCCACCTGCTTGCCATGCGCTGGTGATGATGGGTTGTGATACCAACACCGCCGCCACGCCGCCGAGCGCCGCAAAGCCCATAATCCCCACATTAAAGAGACCAGCATAGCCCCATTGAATGTTGACGCCCAAAGCCATGACGCCCGAAATGATGCACAGATTGAGGATTGCGAGAGCCACGTTCCAAGACTGGTAGTGCCCAACGAGAAACAACAAAACTGCAAATGTGCCAAAGCCCAACAGAGCGCGAAGGGAATTGCTCATATCACTTTCCCCCGCAACAAGCCCGTGGGTCGTACAAGCAAGACCACGACAAGAATGATGAATGACACCGCGAATTTATAGTCGGTGGACAAAAGCTGCATCAGCCCATCTGGCGCGTAATCTGCAGGAACCAAATAGGTGAGGAATTTCTTGTAAGCGTATGTGACCATGACTTCGGAAAAGGCGACGACAAAACCGCCTAAAATGGCACCCACTGGATGGCCCACCCCGCCTACGATTGCAGCAGCAAACATGGGCAGCAGCAATTGGAAATAGGTGAAGGGTTTAAAGCTTTTGTCGAGGCCGTACAGAACGCCGGCAACAGTGGCCAAAGCGCCCACCAAAATCCATGTCACTAAAACAACCCGCTGGGGCGAAATGCCGGACAGCAACGCCAAATCTTCATTGTCAGAAAACGCCCGCATAGATTTTCCGGTGCGCGTTTTGTTGAGGAACCAAAACAGTGCCGACACGAGAACAATGGCGATAACAACCGTCAATAACTGGGAGGACTTGATGGCCAGTCCTTCGTTCAAACCTGTGGCGTTTTTAAACGCACGGGCTTTTAAGATGAACCGTTCGCCATCCATGAAATTCTGGTCATTCGGCCCGATGATGAATCGCACGATACCATTCATCGCAAACATGACACCTACAGATGCCATCACCATACGGATAGGTGGTGCTTTCACTTCGCGATAGTGCTTGTAGACCAATTTGTCCCACACAACGAGGAAGACGGCTGTAATCGCAATGCCAAATGGCAGGGCCAACAGCGCAGTTGGCAGTGGCCCAAAGCTTATGCCAATGGATTGAAAATACCACGTGATCAACACCACGGTCATGGTGCCAAACGCCATCGTGTCGCCATGGGCAAAATTGCCGAAGCGCAAAATGCCATAGAGCAATGTGATGCCCAAGGCACCCAGCGCAAGTTGCGACCCATAGGCTAAGCCCGGGATCAAAACAAAGTTCGCGAAAAGAACGAGGGCGTTTAAAAAATCAATCATTGGGATGCTGCACAGGTTCCAAGATAATAAATCGCCAATTCGGATTTGGGCATATGGATGGAATATCGGGCTGCACCGTTTTTGGCGATTGTCAGCATTTGAAAATCACCACTTGGTTTTGGCACCCAATATCCGACAACTTTCTTATCGGCAGACCGAAAGGAGTGTGCAGGAATTGTTTCTGCATCAGAAACCAAAGAGTGCGTCACTGCTGTTGAAATCAAAGCATCTTCCGCCAATGCGGCAGCGCCCTCAACTTTATCAATGGTGAGTTTATAGTCTGTATCTGCGCAACCATCTGTGCCGATGCATTCTTTTTTGAAGGTGCACTGATGGCTGGTTTCCGCGGCAATTGCAGAGGTGGAAAACAACAACGCTGCCGCCAATAGTGATTTGTAAAACATTTTTCCTAGCCTCCCAAAAAGCTCTTACGAACTTCGGGGTCAGCGAGAAGCGCCTCCCCGGTGTCTGTGAAACGGTTTTCACCCGTCACCAAAACATATCCACGATCGGCAATATTGAGGGCTTGGCGTGCATTTTGCTCCACCATCAATACCGCAACGCCTGTTTCACGAATTTCTAAGATTCGGTCAAACAATTCATCCATCACAATCGGCGAGACGCCAGCGGTGGGTTCGTCCAACATCAAGACCGATGGTTTCGTCATCATCGCGCGGCCCACCGCCACTTGTTGACGTTGACCTCCAGACAATTCGCCAGCCATTTGATTGCGCTTTTCCTTCAAAATCGGGAAAAGTGCATAAATCTCTTCAATGGTTTCATGGAAATTGTCTTTGCGCAGAAACGCGCCCATTTCCAAATTTTCTTCAACACTCATACCGGGAAACACGTTGGACGTTTGCGGTACAAAGGCCACGCCTTCTGCGATACGATCTTGAGGAGACAGTTTTGTAATGTCTTTACCGTCGAGGATCACGCTGCCCTCGCGCAGGCTCAACATGCCCAACATGGCTTTCATAGCGGTTGATTTGCCCGCCCCGTTTGGCCCCACAATCACAGCAATTTCGCCGCGCTCCACACCTAACGTACACCCTTTGAGAATGTCAGCGCCACCGTAGCCGCCAGTAAGATTTTCACCGATAAGGAACATTATGCTGCCCCTTGTTTGGCTGGCTTGTTTTTCAACCCACGCCCAAGATAGGCTTCGATTACTTGCTCGTTATTGCGCACTTCACGTGCTGTGCCTTCTGCCAGAACGGTGCCTTCGGCCATCACAACCACGGGGTCACACAAACGGCTGATAAATTCCATATCGTGTTCAATCATACAGAATGTGTAACCGCGCTCGTCGTTGAGCTTTAAAATTGCATCGCCGATTTCTGCCAACAATGTGCGGTTCACGCCCGCGCCCACTTCATCCAGCAGCACAACTTTGGCGTCCACCATCATGGTGCGGCCAAGTTCGAGCAATTTCTTTTGACCGCCTGACAAGTTACCCGCTTTCTCGTTGACCAAATGTCCGAGATTGAGAAAGTCGATTACGTCGTGGGCCTTTGCGCGGATTTCTTCTTCTTCGCGGCGCACTTGCCCTCTTCGGAACCAAGCATTCATCAAGCGCTCGCCCTTTTGGTTGGCAGGCACCATCATCAGGTTTTCGACCACGCTCAATGTGGAAAATTCATGGGCAATCTGGAACGTGCGCAACAGGCCCTTTCCAAACAATTCGTGCGGCGCCAGACCCGTGACATCTTCATCATCAAGATAGATGTTCCCCTCCGACGGGGGAAAAAGCCCTGCGATGATATTGAACAGCGTTGTTTTGCCTGCGCCATTTGGCCCAATCAAACCGGTGATTGAACCTTTCTTCACATTGATCCAAGCATTGTTGACGGCGCGCACACCCCCAAATTGTTTTGAAACGGCTTCAACTCTGATCATTAAAGATGCTGCTTTTTTCGTTGCGAACTTGTCAAATAGACTGTCGCGTGGCCTAAACCATGGCAACACAGACTTCAACCAAAGAACTTCGCGATATCGCAGCCTGTTGAAAACAAAGCGACACAAATTCCATGCCCAAAATTGCCGTCTTGAATCAGGTTTCCAAAACTTTCGACAATGGTGTTGAAGCCGTGCAATCGCTTTCGTTGGACATTGCGGTGGGCGAGCGCTTGAGCCTGCTTGGACCTTCGGGCTGCGGGAAGACCACAGTGTTGCGCATGTTGGCAGGTTTGGAGACACCCAGCGGGGGGGATATTTCTATAAATCGAGACGATGCTGATCAGATCGGGTTCGTCTTCCAATCGCCCACTTTGTTGCCCTGGAAAACCGTGTTTGAAAATGTCTGGTCGCCTCTGCAACTGCGCGGAGTTTCCAAAGCTGAGGCAAAATCTGAGATCGAAGACCTGCTGGAACGCGTATATCTTGCAGACTTCAAAGACGCCTACCCCCGCGAATTGTCTGGTGGCATGCAGATGCGGGTCTCCATCGCACGCGCCTTGGTGATGAAGCCCAAACTGTTGCTGATGGATGAACCTTTTGCCGCGCTTGATGAAATGACACGTTTCAAACTGAACGACCTGCTTTTAGAGCAACAAAAACGGGAACAGTTTGCATTGCTCTTTGTGACGCACAGCGTCTTTGAAAGCGCTTATCTGTGCGACCGAGTAGCCATAATGACCAATCGGCCCGGCCGTTTGCACAAGACTGTCGACACATCGTCAAAAGAGGCCCGAGATGAAACCTACAGGACGTCGCGCGCCTATATCGATATTTGTCGCGAGATCAGTGGCCATTTGCAGGAAGCTGTCTAGTCTCGTTTGAAGCTTGGCTTGAAGTCTCGGATAGGTTGGTTCACGTTTGGGCTTATCCAAGAACAAGAGTCGTTCGATGACCAAAACACCCTTCACCAAACCATCACCATGGGCTGACATGGCCCCGCAACTTGTGGACGTCGCCATGGGGCGCAAGCCTGCCGACTTGGTGGTTAAGAGCGGGAAATGGGTGAATGTCTATTCAGGGGAAATAATTCCCGACACTGATATCGCAATTGTTGGCGGACGCTTTGCTTATTGCGGGCCAGATGCCAGCCATTGCATTGGGCCTGACACAAAGGTCGTGGCTGCGAAGGGAAAATATTTCGTTCCCGGATTGTGCGACGCCCATATGCATGTGGAATCAGGCATGGTGACCGTCACCGAATTTTGCCGAGCGGTTATTCCCCATGGCACTACATCCATGTTCATCGACCCCCATGAAATTGCCAATGTGCTTGGTATAGACGGTGTGCGACTGATGCATGATGAAGCGATGGCCATGCCGATCAATGTCCATGTGCAAATGCCAAGCTGTGTGCCTTCTGCACCCGGTTTGGAAAATGCCGCGGCTACACTTGGGCCGCAAGATATTGCAGAAGCGATGACGTGGCCGAATATTATTGGTCTCGGGGAAGTGATGGATTTCCCCGGTGTCGCCGCGAATACGACGCGCATGACGGGAGAAGTTGCAGCCACGATGAACGCCAACAAGACAGTTGGTGGGCATTATGCCTCGCCCGTTCTCGACAATAATTTTCATGGCTATGTGGCGGGTGGACCGGCCGACGACCACGAAGGCACGCGCAAAGAAGACGCTATGGCGCGTGTCCGCCAAGGCATGCGCGCCATGCTACGTCTTGGATCGGCGTGGTATGATGTAGAAGCGCAGGTAAAGGCCACCACCGAAGACGGTCTCGATCCGCGCAATTTCATTCTTTGCACCGATGACAGCCATTCGGGCACGCTGGTCAATGATGGCCACATGAACCGCGTTGTCCGCCACGCGATTGAGTGCGGAGTAAAGCCCGTGACCGCAATACAAATGGCGACGCTCAACACTGCACAGCACTTTGGGCTGGAGCGGGAACTTGGTTCCATAGCGCCAGGGCGGCTGGCTGACTTTCTAATTGTCGATGATCTTGAACAACTGACCATTGATGAAGTCTACGGACGCGGCATGAAGTTGGCGGATAGATCCGGCATTGCAATTGATCTGCCATCTTACGACTATCCCGAGACTGCAAAAAACACGGTGAATATGAAGGCTGATGTGTCAGCTGGTCAATTCGATATCGTTGCACCATCGGATGTCAGCTCGGCCAAAGTGCGCGTTATTGGCATGGTGGAAAACCAAGCCCCCACCAAGGCACTGGAAGCTGATCTACCTGTTTCGAATGGCTTGGTTGTTGGCCATATGGAGAACGATATTTGCCAGATTGCATTGGTGGAACGTCACCGCGCAACGGGCGGCATCACCAACGGTTTTGTGTCTGGTTTTGGCTACAATATCCCCTGCGCCATGGCGTCCACGGTTGCCCATGACAGCCACCACATGATTGTTGTGGGCACTTCAAAAGAAGATATGGCATTGGCCGCAAACCGCCTGCGCGAAGTGGGCGGCGGGGTTTGCCTGTTTTCGAAAGGCAAAGAAAAAGCAATGGTGGAAATGCCGATTGCGGGCCTGATGTCCGATGAACCGTCAAACATCGTTGCCGCCAAAGCAGATAAATTGGTCGCCGCAATGCGCGACTGCGGTTGCTCTCTCAACAACGCTTACATGCAACATTCCTTGCTGGCACTTGTGGTCATTCCGGAGTTGCGCATTTCCGACATAGGTCTCGTGGATGTACGCACGTTTGAGAAGGTTGATTTGTTTGTGGAGAAAAAGAAATGAGTAAAGGGGTTCTGGTCCATAAACCGTCATCTCATTACGATGATGTCCCAAATGAAAAATATCACTTCCCGAAACAGTACTTGGGGCGATTGAAAAAGTTCGAGAATGACTGGATCATTTATTATGGCATCAACCCGTCCAATCCAGCTCAGCGTGGCTACTATGCCGTAGCGAAGGTTGCTCAGATTATACCAGATGTGAACCGAGCCAATCACTACTACGCTCAGATTGAGCCAAACTCGTTTTTATCTTTTAATAATTTCGTTCCTTATGTTTTGGATGGTAGGTTTTTAGAAGTAGCAATCAATACAGAAAGCGGAAAACCAAACGGTGGAGTCGTTATAAGTGCAGTTCGCGGTATTAGTAATGAAGAGTTCAATGAGATTGTTAGTTTGGGCTTAAAAACTGACATTGATATATTGCCACGCATAGATGACCTTATTCCAACAACACCGCAACGGAGTGTTGGGTTTCAGGAGGAACAAAAACCGTTCGAACTTGATGTGACACGTCAAACGACTGAAGTCTTACAAAGCAGAAAAATTCGCGATCGACTGTTTCGACGCCAAGTGATCAATGCGTATAAAGAACGCTGTGCGATAACTGGTTGGCGATTGATTAACGGTGGAGGTCGCGCAGAGGTTGAAGCAGCACATATAAAGCCGGTTGAACAAAATGGACCCGATGATGTGCGAAATGGATTGGCTCTTTCTGGAACTGTACACTGGATGTTCGACAGAGGCCTGATTGCCTTGAGCGAAGACTATGACATTCAAATTTCTAGGAAGGTCAACAACCGTTTGGAAGTTCAAAATTTGATCAACGATACAGGTAAAGCGTTGGTGCCTGATAGCATTGCCCTCCAGCCACACCCTGCTTTCCTCGCTTGGCATAGAAAGCATCATCGATTTGAATAATTCAATTCTATGACACTTTTCGTTTTCCTCATCGTCATTTTTGCCGCCGCTCTCCATGCGTCCTGGAATGCTTTGGTTAAATCGACGGGAGACAAGGTGGTTTCTATGACGGCGCTGACAATTGGTCATGCGCCTTTAGCTTTGTTGACCATTCCTTTCGTGCCGTTTCCCGCACAAGAGAGCTGGTGGTTTCTGGTGCTCTCAGTTGTGGTGCATACGTGCTATCAATTGAGCCTGATGTCCGCTTATCGGCTTGGGGATTTTACGCAGGTTTACCCGATTGCCCGTGGCTCTGGCCCTGCCCTTGTCACACTGTTTTCGATTTTCGTTCTTGGGATCAGCTTTGTGTCGTGGCAACTTGCTGCCATAGGATTGATTGTGGCTGGCATCTTTTGCCTTGCCCTTTTGAGACAAAGCGACGGGCTTCGAAACCCGCAGGCCGTGGGCGCAGCTTTGCTGACGGGCTGTTTTATCGCGGGCTATTCCTTGCTGGACGGTTTGGGCGCGCGGGCGGCAGGTACGGCGGTTGGTTATGTGGCTTGGATGACTGCGATCAATGCTGCCGTATTCGCTCTGCTCATTGGCGGATTCAATCGCCCTGCATTCAAAAAAGTTTTCACCGAAGGCAAAACTACTTTGTTTCTGGGCGGCAGTGCATCCGTGGGCGCCTATGCGCTGGTCGTTTGGGCCATGACGCAAGCGCCGATTGCGCTGGTCACGGCCCTGCGTGAAACCAGCACCATCTTTGCGCTTTTTATCGGCGTCATGTTTTTGAAAGAACGCCTTTCAGCAGGCAAAGTTATTGCAACCGTTTTGACCCTGTGCGGCGTTCTTCTTTTGCGGATCAGCTAGACTGACAGCTTGAAGTTTTGCTTTTCCAAAACGTGTACTGGAATTTCCTGCCCCAAAACCAAGGCAGTCAAGCCTTCCGTCATGCCATCGTCTATAAAGGCGTAGGCCAAGTTCTTGTTTACGCGATGCCCCCAACTGGCCGACGTTACGGTTCCAACTACTTTGCCGTTGTGCAGAATGGAATCGCCAGCATGGGCCGGCGTTGTTGTGCTGTCCAATTCCAGGGTCAGCAAATTGCGCGTTAGCCCTGCCGCCACCATTTTGTCCAAAGCAGCCCGGCCAATATAGTCCTTGTCCATTTTGATGAACCGATCCACACCCGTCTCAAATGGGTTGAACTCGGTGATGATGTCGGCCTTCCAGTGGAGATAACCCATTTCCAGACGCATGGCTTCGACAGCGCGCGAACCGAAATATCCGATGCCGAACTCTTCTCCAGCTGCCATCAGGAGATCATGCACAGCCAGAAGCTGAGCATTTGGAATGTGAAGTTCGTAGGCCAACTCGCCTGAGAAGCTGACTGACATGGCAATAATCGCATTTGGCCCAACGTGAACTTTGCGGACACAAAGCGGTTTGAACGCATCATGCGACCAATCTGTGCGCGGTGCTGCCTTTTGGAGGACCTCACGGGACTTTGGCCCCGCAATCACAAGAATTGTGTGCTCGTTTGTCAGGCTGCGAATTTGGATAGAACCATCGCTTGGCAAGTGCTCGCTCAACCAATCCATATCGTGTAATTCGGACGCAGCAGCCGAGCCATACCAGACAGCATCGTCGGTCAAATTGGCCAGCGTGGCTTCGCCTTTCACCATGCCATGGTGATTGAGCAAATATGTTAAACCCACTTTGCCCGTTTTGCGTGGCACCCGCGAACACGTGATTGTGTCCAACCAGTCGTGAACACCCTCGCCCGTGATTTCAAAACGGTTGAAACCGTTGACTTCGCAAAGTCCGACTTTTTCATGAACCAGCGCAACCTCTTTGCCGACTTGCTCAAACGTGTTGTTGAAGTGGAATGAGTGCTCTTCTTCAAAATCAGCACTCGGCTTGATGTAATCCATCCGCTCCCACCCATTGACCGTTGTGAACTCTGCACCTGTGGCTTTCAATGTGGCATAAAGCGGTGTTGTTTTTGCCAAACGCCCTGCAGGGCGATGTTCGTGGGGCATGTGGAAACGGAATTCGTTTTGATAGTCTTCAATCGCTTTTAGCGCTGTATATTCTTGGTTCACATTTTCGGTGAAACGGCGCGGATCGAGGCACCAGGTGTCGTAACACGCTTCGCCATGCGCCATGATTTGTGCGAGTAACCAGCCGTGGCCGCCACCCTCGCCCAAGCCAGCGCGCAGACCTGTGATGCAGTATGCGTTGCGCTTGCCCGGGATTTTGCCCACAAGCGGCAACCCGTCAGGCGTGTATGTGATCGGGCCGTTGATGATGGAATGGATGCCCGCTGTTTCAAGGCACGGAATACGATGGAACGCGCCTTCCATAACATCCACAACACGGTCGAGATCATCTGGACACAAAGCATTGGTGAAATTCGGGTCGATGCCGTCCAGCCCCCACGTTTTGCAATCTTGTTCATAAAACCCGATCAACAGGCCTTTCTTTTCAGCGCGTTGATAAAAATCTGCTTCGGGGCAGCGGATCAGCGGCGACCGGAAATCATCGCCCAGCGCTTCAATTTCGGGGATGGCATCAGTCAGCATATATTGATGCTCCATGGATGCCACGGGCAGTTCAACACCCATCATCGCGCCAATTTCGTTGCAGCGATAGCCGCCCGCATTGACGATCATTTCGCAATGAATATCGCCTTTGTCTGTATGAACCGTCCAACTGTCATCTTTATTTTGGGTGAGATCCGTCACGGATGTGTGGCGATAGACTTCCGCACCCGCCTTGCGCGCGCGCCGCGCCAACGCCTGACACAATTGTGCAGGGTCAATGTCCCCATCCAGCGGATCCCACAATGCCCCAAGCAAACCATCTGTTGAAATGATCGGGTGGCGTTTCTTGCATTCTGCCGCGTCAATCAGTTCCAGATCAACGCCCATGCCTTTGGCCATGGACACAAAATGGTTGTACCCATCCAGATGCCATTGTTGGGTCGCAAGGCGCAGACCGCCTGTGGCGTGGTGGTAATTAATTGGATATTCCGGGTCGTCGGCCAGTTCTTTATAGAGTTTGATCGAATGGGTTTTCAAACCAACCATGGTTTGGTTCGGCCCGAAATTCGTCACCTGCGCCGCAGAGTGCCAAGTGGTGCCAGAGGTCAGCTCGTCCCGCTCCACCAATACGCAATCGGTGATGCCTTCTTGCGTGAGGTGATAAAGCGCGGAACACCCGCCAATACCACCACCGATAACAACCACTCTTGTGTTGTTTTTCATACCGAAACCCAGCCCGTTCAAAATATACAAGATTTCGTTTGAAACCCGCTGCAAAGAATAATCAAGCGAATTCTGATGGCATCATCCACGCTCAACAGAACTCCGCTGAAACTTCAGCGGGGAATCTCTGTAGCAGGAGTTTCAATTTGGGATCGATATAAGTTCGGCAAAAAGGTTTGTCTGGGCCTTTTGCGTAGTAGTTTTGAAACCTGTCATCGGAAGCTTTGAACTCGACGAATGGAATCACCTGCGTAACCACGTTTTCTTCAAAACCAGATTGCAAGATTTTAATCGCCTCCGTTGCCGCTTTCGATTGGTGCTCGTCGAAAACATAAATCGCACTGCGATATTTGCCCCGCATTTTGTGGGCGGACGTGCTGGCATGGGTGCGCAAGTGAACCTCAATCAAGACTTCCAATGGCAAAATTTCAGGATCGAACGCCACAATTACTGCCTCTGAAAAACTGTCATTCGGCGCGCGAGATGCGATAAAACCCTGTTCAACACTTTCTACAGATCGCAAAGCCTGAAACACAGCCTCCGTGCACCAATGGCACCCACCGCCAAACCCGATTCTTGAACTCATTGCATTTGCTTTCGCTTTCAGGGGCCTCTGACACCAATATAGGTGCCAAGACTTGTAAGAAAAGCATTGCATTCCCTGTGAAAATGTCTAAACACCGTCTCGCACACGAAGGTCGGGCTTCCGGCTGGTGGCTGAACTTTGGGCTTTGCGCTGTTTGCAAAGTAGGTTTGACAAGCAAACCGTCCATCCGTGTCTCCGCTCTCGACTCTTCCAAATCGCGCCTTTTCTGTCTTTGGGCCAAGTTCCAAAGAATTCTTCGAAAAGCGTCGATGAGGCTTTGCGCTGGAAGCTCAACGTAACACAGGAAAGGTGGCTTAATGGCCCTTTACGAACACATATTTATGGCTCGCCAGGATGTTTCATCCCAGCAAGTCGACGCGCTTGTTGAACAATTCAAAGGCGTTTTGGAATCCAATGGTGGTTCTGTTGGCAAGATCGAAAACTGGGGTTTGAAAACACTTCCCTATCGCGTCAACAAAAACCGCAAAGCGCATTACGCGTTGATGAACATTGATGCGCCTTCAGCAGCAGTTGCTGAAATGGAACGCCAAATGCGCATCCACGAAGATATTCTTCGTTACATCACAATCAAAGTTGAAGAGCACGAAGAAGGCCCATCGGCTATGCTTCGCAAGTCTGACCGCGACGACCGCAAACCACGCGGCGGTGACCGTGGCGATCGGGGCGACCGTCCGCCTCGCGCACCACGCGCTGATGCCCCTGCTCCAGCTGCTGAATAAGGAAACAGTTTTATGATCCCTATTGAACAAATGCCATCAAGACGCCCTTTTCAGCGTCGTCGCAAAACTTGCCCATTCACTGGCGAAAATGCACAAAAGATCGACTACAAGGACGTGAAACTCCTTCAGCGTTACATTTCTGAACGCGGAAAAATCGTTCCTTCACGAATTACTGCTGTGAGCTTGAAAAAACAACGCGAACTGGCGCGTGCAATCAAACGCGCTCGTTTCCTTGCTTTGATCCCATACGTGATCAAGTAAGCTTTGACTTTCGCCATTCCCGACTTGCTCGGGAATGGCATTTGTTTGAGGGCAGCCTCATAAATCACTGAGTTGAGAAGCGGCAATGGTGCCCTTCTCTAACTGTTACCAACCAAGTGGTTGAACAGGACAGCGGACGAGATGAACAAAAACCCACCCCTTATCGCAGTTGTATGCGGCCTGATTACAGCATTGCTGTTTCTGGCTCCGCTGACGCTTGGCGGTTTGGGTTATGTGATGTCCACCTTTACGGCCATGCCGTTGTTTGTCGCAGCACTTGGGTTTGGCACCGTCAATGCGATTATCGCAGGTGTGGTGGCTGCTGTGGCTGTAAGCTTTTTCACCGGTGTGCAAGGCGCAATCATTGTCGGCGGCGCCACATTGTTGCCAGCCATTTGGGTTGGTCACATGGTCGGCCTGTTTCGCGATGATGACGGAACCCAAGAATGGTTCCCCATTTCTACAATTCTGTTTCGCATGGCCTTAATGTGCGCAGTTATCGCCATCGGATTTGGAACCAGTGTTGGATATTCTCCGGAATGGGCAGCCAACCAGGTTGAAACGGTTTTGACGCAATTTGCGAACCTTCAACCGGAAACTGCCGACGCTCCAATCCTCACACCAGAGCAGATAAAGCAGCGTTCGGTGGAAGCGGCTGGTTTGATCCCCATCGCTATGCCGATGTCTTTGCTGTTGTTGATGGTCATTAATTTGCTTCTTGCAGCGCGATTTGCACGAAAGCGTGGCTGGATTTTGCGTCCACAAGTGAATTTGCCGCTGGAAACAGCCATGCCGCAAATTGCGGTTGGCGTGTTTGCTGTCGCGATTGCGCTCAGCTTTTTGTCAGGCCCGATTGCCCTGATCGCCCAAGTCGTCACTGGCGCGATGGTTGGTGCATTTTTGCTGGTTGGCCTCGCCACGTTGCATTATTTGACACTTGGCACACCCATTCGTGGTGTGTTTTTGGGCATCACCTATTTTGCACTTCTTGCATCCCGCACTCTGGCTGGCGTCGTTGCGCTGATTGGTGTCGGCGAAACTCTTTTTCAGATCCGCGCCCGTCGTGGAGATCCGAATTCACCTTCTAAACACTTTTAAAAAACACTCAAAAGGAACAATCAAATGGATGTCATTCTACTAGAACGCGTCGCCAAGCTTGGCGCAATGGGCGACACAGTAACTGTTAAAGACGGTTATGCCCGTAACTTCTTGCTGCCACAGGGCAAAGCCCTTCGTGCGAACAAAGCCAATATGGCGCATTTTGAATCCCAGCGCGCACAACTTGAAGCACGTAATGCTGAACGCAAGACAGAAGCTGAAGGCGTGGCTTCCAAGTTGAGCGGCAACACTTATGTGGCTGTTCGTTCTGCTGGTGAAACAGGTCAGCTTTACGGTTCAGTTGCTGCACGCGACATCGTTGCGACTTTGGCAGACAACGATTTCACAATTGGCCGCAGCCAGGTTGAACTTCGTGCACCCATCAAAATCATTGGTCTGCACACAGTGACCATCATGCTTCACCCAGAAGTGGAAACAGAGATCATCATGAACGTTGCGCGTTCAGAAGACGAAGCTGTACGTCAGGCTGCTGGTGAAGACCTTACAAGCCGTGATGCATTCGACGATGTGGACGAAGCCGAAGAAGACGAGTTGAGCATCGAAGACGTTTTCGAAAACCCAGATGATGTTGATTTGGACGGCGACGCTGAAGAAGCTGCCGAAGAAGAAGTTGCAAGCGAAGAGCCTGCTGCCGAAGAAGAAGCTTCTGAGGAAGAAACTCAAAGCTAATCAGCTTTGTAGCAACAGTTTGAGCCGGGCTTTGGTTTTTCTCCAAAGTCCGGCTTTTTGTTGCCCAGAATCAGCTATACAGAGTCAAGCAAGAATCACCGCTGTGGACGAAAATCAGACTTGGTGCTGTGGACAGCAGTGATAACTCAACAAAGCGTAAATCCAGCGGCGCTGCCTTCTGTTCAAGCCGATCAAAGGCTGTATAGCTGGTCATGAAAACCAAGAGCTGCAAGGGGAAGCATATATGGCCGAAGCTGCTGAAAATATTGTCCCCGGGCCAACGCCCTACCGCGCTTCACCTCACAACATTGAAGCTGAACAGGCATTGCTTGGCGCGATACTGGTCAACAATGACGCATTTTACCGCGTCTCAGATTGGCTAGAAGCTGATCACTTTTACGAGCCCATTCACAAGCAGATATATCAAGTCGCCACTGAAATGATCCGCTCTGCTAAGCGGGCAACACCGGTGACAATCAAAACATTTTTGCCGGAAGACGAGCGCATTGGTGATATGACGGTTTCGACCTATCTGGCCCGCCTTGCCTCTGAAGCCACGACCATCATCAACGCAGAAGATTATGGGCGGTCGATCTATGATCTGGCCACGCGCCGCCATCTCATCACCATTGGTGAAGACATGGTCAACATCGCCTTTGATGCCCCCGTCGACATGGTGCCCAGCGTTCAGATTGAAGATGCCGAGCGTCGATTGTTTGAACTGGCCGAAACAGGCAATACGAATAACGGATTTTCCGACTTTGGCAGCGCGGTGGGCAGCGCCATTGATATGGCAAGCGCAGCATTCCAGCGCGAGGGGCATCTCTCTGGCGTCGCCACAGGCCTACGTGAACTGGATTCCAAAATGGGCGGTTTGCAACCATCAGATTTGATTGTTCTGGCTGGCCGACCCGCGATGGGCAAAACATCACTCGCAACCAACATTGCCTACAATGTTGCAGAAAACTACGAACCAGAAATTCAGCCAGATGGGTCATCAAAGGCCGTTAATGGCGGTGTCGTTGGCTTCTTCTCCTTGGAGATGGCGGCAGAACAGTTGGCAACCCGTATCATTGCAGAGCAAACAGAAATCTCGTCGTCCAAAATTCGACGTGGTGAAATCAACGATTCAGAGTTTGAAAAGCTGGTGGCGTGTTCGCAAACCATCCACCGCATTCCCCTGTTTATTGACCAAACAGGCGGCATCTCGGTTGCTCAATTGGCCGCGCGTGCCAGACGTTTGAAGCGCCAACGCGGTCTGGACTTGTTGATCATCGACTATATTCAGCTCATGCAAGGTAATAAAAACACCAGCAACCGTGTTCAGGAAATCACTGAGATCACCACGGGACTCAAGGCGCTTGGCAAAGAATTGAATGTTCCCATCATTGCCCTGTCCCAGCTGTCTCGTCAGGTGGAGAACCGCGACGACAAACGTCCGCAACTGTCCGACCTTCGTGAATCCGGTTCGATCGAGCAGGATGCCGATGTGGTGATGTTCGTTTATCGCGATGAATATTACCTGCAAAACAAAGAACCAGAGCAAGGGTCTGCCGAGTATGAAGCGTGGCGCACCAAACTGGATTATGCACGTGGCAAGGCAGATGTGATCATCGCCAAACAACGTCATGGCCCTACTGGCACAGCGCAATTGGCCTTCCAAGCTGAGTATACGCGCTTTACAGATCTTGCCGACGAAGATCGTTTGCCAGAAGCTTTTGAATAGAGGCATCGACACAATCGTGAGCGCGCATCCTGATCTTGCCGGAGGGCGTTTGACCATCGACCTTGGTGCGTTGGTGGCCAATTACAAACTGCTCGCCAAACACGCCCACCCCGCAAAATGTGGCGCCGTTGTAAAAGCCAACGCATATGGTTGCGGCATTGAACAAGCCGTGCCCGCGCTTGCCGATGCAGGCTGCGAAACCTTTTTCGTGGCCTTGGTTGAAGAAGGCATTCGCGTTCGCAAAGCAGCACCCGAAGCCAGATGCTTTGTGCTGAATGGATTGTTCAGTGGCGCGGAAAAAGTGATTCATGAGCGTGGTTTAGTGCCCGTTTTGAACACTTTGATTCAAGTGGAGCGTTGGGCTGCATTTGCAAAAGCAAACGGTGCGCCCCTGCCCTGCGCATTGCAAATGGACAGCGGTATGCGCCGCGTAGGAATGTCGCCTGCAGATATTGAACGCGTGGCAAACCAGAGCCATTTGCGTGACCATTTGGACATTCAATTGTTCATGACCCACTTCGCTTGCGCTGACGACATTGGCCATCCGAAGACCGACGTGCAGCAAGAGATTTTTGAACAGGCCAGCACATTGTTTCCAGATGTTCCTCGATCAGCTGCAAATTCCGCAGCCGACCTACAAGCAAGCGGTTTGTCTTATGATCTGGTGAGAGCCGGTGTCGCGCTTTATGGCGGTGAAGCTTTGAATGACGTGCCAAGCCCAATGCAGCCTGTGGCCATTTTGGAGGGTCGCATTATGCAGATCACTTCCGGTGATGCTGGCGACAGCGTGGGCTATGGCGGCACAGAAACGCTGACGCGCAAATCGCGCATCGCTTACGTCTCTGTTGGCTATGCTGACGGGTATTTACGGTCAAGCAGCCATATGGGTGTCCCTCTGCGCGCTGTCACCCAACCTGCCGTGGCGCATTTTAAAGGTCACACACTGAAAGGCATCGGCCGCATATCCATGGATATGTGCGGATTTGATGTCACCGATGTGCCAGAAGACCAAATCTCAGAAGGCGACTGGATTGAATTGTTCGGCACGAATGTGGCAATTGACGACGTTGCACGAGCTGCAGGCACAATTGGCTATGAATTGCTGACTGGTTTGGGCCACCGTTACACACGCACTTACCTAGAATCGGAAAGTTGATGGCGAAACTGCGCATACAATTTGTTTGCCAAAATTGCGGTGGCACCCACTCCAAATGGTCTGGGCGCTGCGATGCTTGCGGTGAATGGAACACGTTGGTGGAAGAAACACCCAGCACAGGTGTTGCAGCTGGCCCGGGCAAAGCGACCAAAGCAGGCCGTGTCATCGCCATGGAAGACTTGGACGGCGATACAACGGAAGCCCCACGCATTCATTCCGCCGTTGCAGAATTTGATCGCGTTGCTGGCGGTGGGTTGGTGCAAGGCTCTGCCCTTTTGGTGGGCGGTGATCCAGGTATTGGAAAATCGACACTCTTGATGCAGGTTTCTGCGTCCTTAGCCAATAATGGCAACGGTGTTGTTTATGTATCTGGCGAAGAAGCGGTGGCACAAGTGCGTCTGCGCGCCCAACGCTTGGGCGTTGCCAATGCACCCGTTAAATTGGTGGCCGAAACCAATGTGGAAAACATAATAACCACATTGGAAGTTGGTAAGGCTCCTGCGCTCGTGGTGGTGGATTCCATTCAAACCCTTTGGACGGACACCACCGATTCTGCCCCCGGCACTGTGAGCCAGGTGCGCAATTCTGCTCAGGCGATGATCCGATATGCCAAACAATCGGGTGCCGCCATCGTGCTTGTGGGGCATGTGACCAAGGATGGGCAAATTGCTGGCCCTCGTGTTGTGGAACACATGGTGGACGCCGTTCTTTATTTTGAAGGCGAAGGCGGACACCACTTTCGAATTTTGCGTTCAGTCAAAAACCGTTTCGGCGCGACAGACGAAATTGGTGTGTTTGAAATGTCCGACAAAGGGTTGCGCGAAGTGGCGAACCCTTCCGAATTGTTTTTGGGTGAGCGACACAAAGCTGCCCCGGGTGCCGCAGTGTTTGCCGGTATGGAAGGTCGCCGTCCTGTTTTGGTGGAAATTCAGGCTCTTGTTGCCCAGTCTTCGCTCGGCACACCCCGCCGTGCAGTTGTTGGCTGGGACAGTTCTCGCCTCGCAATGATTCTCGCGGTGCTGGAAGCTCATTGCGGCGTGCGTCTGGGTGGTCACGATGTGTATCTAAATGTTGCAGGTGGATTTCGCATTTCGGAACCTGCTGCTGATCTGGCCGTTGCAGCAGCCCTTGTTTCGTCGCTGGTCAACAAGCCATTGGCTGAAAATTCCGTCTATTTCGGTGAAGTCAGCCTTTCTGGACATTTGCGGCCTGTTTCGCAGGCTGCAGGCAGATTGAAAGAGGCAGGAAAGCTCGGTTTTGAGCAAGCAACCTATGCAAAAGGCAGCGAAGTGGTGAAACAACTTGGTTTGAAGCTCAACACGATCACAACACTTGCAGATCTTGTGGTTGAATTGGCTGCCGGTGCGTCAGAAAGCTTGCAGGGTGGTGCCGATACTGGCACATAGGGCGCAATACAGACGGAGCTCCTAAATCCATGTCCATTACGCTTCTCGATGGCATTTTGATCGTCATCATGTTGATTTCAGCCATTCTTGCCATGATCCGCGGCTTTTCGCGCGAAGTTTTGTCTATCGTGTCTTGGGTTGCTGCCGCTGCTGCCGCTGCGCTTTTCTACAAGTCGCTCTCTCCAACGGTTCAAGGGCTGGCGGAAACCTTTCGAGACAACCAGCTGATTGCTGATGCCGTTTCCGCCGCTGCAATTTTCTTGGTGGTTCTGATTGTGGTCAGTTATCTGACGATGCGTCTGGCTGATGCCATCATCGACAGCCGCATTGGTGTTCTTGACCGAACTCTTGGTTTTATTTTCGGCGCTGCACGTGGTGCGCTATTGGTGATCATTACTTTGATGGGCTTTTTGTGGCTGGCCAACGACAACGAGCCTGACTGGGTTGCCAATGCGAAGTCTAAACCGATGCTTGTTTCCATCGGCACTGAAATTCGAGATGCCCTGCCCGATAATCTTGAAGAAGTCATCAAACGTTTCTTCGACGACGGCACCGAAAAGCCTGCTGAAGGCGAACAAGAACCTGAACAGAAAACCTGATCACGACCACTCAATAGGAGGCCGTCCTCGATGGATAGCACCGACGATAAGTTCAAAGAAGAATGCGGCGTCTTTGGTATCTATGGCCACGCAGATGCAGCGGCCATGACGACGCTGGGCTTGCACTCCCTGCAACATCGCGGGCAAGAAGCGGCAGGTATCGTCACTTTTGATGGGTCTATCTTTCACGCGGAACGCCATATTGGCTTGATTGGTGACACTTTCACCAAGCAGTCCGTGATCGAACGCCTTCCCGGTCAATATGCTATTGGTCACAACCGTTATTCCACCACAGGTGGCGAAGGCATGCGCAATGTGCAGCCGTTTTTTGCCGACTTTGCAGGCGGCGGGTTTGCTGTTGCCCACAATGGCAATCTGACAAATGCAGGTACGATCAGGGAGCAATTGCAGCACAGAGGTGCCATCTTCCAATCGACTTCAGATACAGAAGTTATTCTTCATCTGATCGCCATGAGTGAAGAGGCTCGTTTGGTTGCCAAACTCACAGATGCTGTAAAGCAGCTGGAAGGCGCATTTTCACTCGTTGCCCTTTCTGGAAAGAAAATGATCGGTTGCCGCGATGCTTTGGGCGTTCGCCCGCTCGTGCTTGGCGATGTGGATGGCAGCTACGTACTGGCCTCTGAAACCTGTGCTCTTGATATTATCGGTGCACGTTTTGTGCGCGACATTGAGCCGGGCGAAATGGTGGTCGTCACGGAAAATGGTATTGAAAGCCACTTCCCGCTGGAAAAGAAACCATCGCGTTTCTGCGTCTTTGAATACGTTTATTTTGCCCGTCCGGATTCCACGGTTCAAGGTGAAAACGTCTATGCTGTTCGCAAGAAAATTGGTGAAGAGTTGGCGCGGGAATCTACTATTGAAGCCGATCTCGTGGTGCCAGTTCCTGATTCAGGAACCCCTGCCGCTATTGGCTTTGCGCAAGAGGCCAACCTGCCGTTTGAACTGGGCATTATCCGCAATCACTATGTGGGCCGTACGTTTATCGCACCGTCAGACAATATCCGCCACATGGGCGTGAAGCTGAAGCACAATGCAAACCGCAAATTGATTGAAGGCAAACGTGTTATTCTCGTGGACGATTCAATCGTGCGCGGCACAACAAGCCAGAAGATCGTGGCCATGGTGCGTGATGCAGGCGCCAAGGAAGTTCACATGCGCATCGCCAGCCCACCCACAGTTTCGGGCTGTTATTATGGTGTCGACACGCCCCAAAAACAGAAGCTTTTGGCGTCACGCATGAGCACACAAGAAATGGCGGACTTTATTAAAGTGGATTCGCTGTCATTCCTGACCATCGATGGATTGTACCGTGCTGCGGGCGAAGCCGCACGTGACAATGATATGCCGCAATTCTGCGATGCCTGTTTTACGGGTGAATATCCCACGAGCCTGACTGACCAAGAAGGCATAGACATCACCGGCGCTGACAATGTGCGCCCCATTTCCATGCTGTCTGGTGGACGCTGAACGTGAATGACATTGCGAAACCACTTGAGGGCCGCATAGCTGTTGTCACAGGTGCATCGCGCGGTGTGGGCTATCAAGCCGCACTGGGTTTTGCAAAAGCTGGAGCTCATGTCATCGCGCTGGCGCGCACCGTTGGCGGGCTCGAAGAATTGGACGACGAAATTCAAGCCGCAGGCGGTTCTGCCACGCTGGTTCCGCTCGACATAAAAGACTTTGACGCTCTGGACCGCCTTGGTGCAACGATTCATGAACGCTGGGGCAAATTGGATATTTTGTTGGGTAATGCCGGAATTTTGGGCGTTGCAACACCGCTTGCCCAATTGAAGCCAAATGTTTTTGAAGATGTTTTTGCGGTCAATGTGACAGCTAATTACCGTTTGTTGCGGTCGCTTGATCCATTGTTGCAAGCATCCGATGCAGGCCGTGCCTTGTTTGTAAGTTCTGGTGCTGCACGCAGCAAACGCAGTTATGTGGCCACATATGCGGCGTCAAAAGCCGCGCTCGAGGTGTTGATCGAGACTTACGCAAAAGAAGTGTCCAACACCAATATATGCGCAAACCTTATCGACCCCGGCACTTTGCGCACCAAAATGCGCTCACAATACGCACCGGGAGAAGACCCTGAAACTGTCACACCAGCTTCAGAAATCGTGCCGACCATGATTGATCTTGTCGCACCCTCAAACACCCATTCGGGTGGCGTTTTCGACTTTAAATCAAAGTCCTGGATGGAAAACTAGTCGCAACTCCCTACAAACTGCGACACTAAAGTCATAGAAAATTCATATTCTCGTTTGATATATGATGTTTGGATATATACATGTCCGACATATCGATTTGCATAATCGCAAATGTGGAGAGTGAATATGAATGTACGCACTTTGTGCTTGGCGGTTTTGAACAGTGGAGATGCCACTGGATACGAAATTCGCAAATTGGTGAGCGAAGGGCATTTTAGTCACTTCGTGGACGCAAGTTTTGGCTCCATTTATCCAGCGCTGAAATCCATGAGCGACGATCAACTGGTGATGGTTCGCGAAGTTCAGCAAGACGGGAAACCAAACCGAAAAGTCTACTCCATCACGGATCTTGGACGCGCTGAATTTTTGAGCGCGCTCACAAAGCCTGCTCAAAAGGACAATTACAAGAGCGAATTTCTGCTTTTGGCCATGTGCGCAGAAATGATGTCTTTGGAGAATGTGCGTGCAGCGCTTGATGCACAGATTGAATTTCTAAAGGAAGAACTTTCACAAATTGACAGTGAGGTGCGTGAGATAGATTTAGCCGGCGCAGATTGGGTGGCCAATTATGGTCGCGCATGTTTGTCACAAGGACTGGAATACATCCAAAGCAACCGATCAGCTCTAGAGGACATAGCTGGGACAAGCTTGCCAAGTACCAACAAACTAATTGCAGCGGAATAGGAATTGCTGGCTATGAAATTGCGCGGATCACACTTAGTTGCACTGGCCATTTTGGCAGCTGTCGGCGGCTGGATGTTCACAGGCGAGTTGATTTTGGGCGGACAAGCCGACCCCAATGCAACGACTATCGTGGAGCGGGAAGCCGAAAGAACGCAAGAAGCTTTTCGTGTTCGGGTGGCTGAAATTCAACCATCACAGCGCGTTGAGACGCTCACTGTTCGCGGCAGAACGCAATCTGATGCAATTGTGAGTGTGCGCGCTGAAACTGGTGGAACCGTTGAAACACGTTTGGTTAAAAAAGGTGATTTCGTCGAAGCTGGCGACCTTCTTTGTGAGATAGATAAGGGCGTGCGCGAGGTTCAATTGACACAAGCACAAACGCTTCTCGAGCAAACAACTGCTGACTATGAAGCGAGCGAAAAGCTTGTGAAACGTGGTTTTGCGACTTCATCACGCCTGCGCAGTTTGAAGGCGGCAGTGGACAGCGCGAAATTTTCGGTGGCAACTGCAAAACAAGAAATGAAGCGCACAGAAGTTCGCGCTTCTGTATCTGGTCAAGTTCAATCGCCGCTGGCTGAAGTCGGGGACAATCTCGCCGCTGGCGGTGTTTGTGTCACATTGATTGATACCGACCCGATGCTGTTTTCTGGACAACTTCCAGAGCGGGAAATTTCATCCGTAAAGGTTGGGATGGATGCGACAGTGACATTGATTTCAGGTGCAGAAGTTGACGGAAAAATTCGTTTCATATCGCGTGTTGCTGACCCCAATACACGCACGTTCACAATTGAAATTGAAATGCCGAACAAAGACCAATCCATTCGTGATGGTCTAACCGCAGCGGCATCAATTGGTCTTTCGCCAACCGATGCTTACCAGTTGAAACCAAGTTGGTTGACGCTGGAAGACGATGGCGCGGTGGGTGTTCGGGTTGTGGATGCTGAAAACAAAGTCAGGTTTGTTCCATTGAAAATTATTGCTCAAGAAGACGACAGTGTCTGGGTTGAGGGCCTCACAGCAGGTATGCGAATTATAACACTTGGCCAGAACTTCGTTGCGGCTGGACAAACGGTTGAAGCCGTTACTGCTGCGCAAATGAAGGAGCTGGAAAAAGCCAAACAAGATAAGAACAAGCAAGGCAAAGCTGCGGAGGCAAACTCATGACCTCTGCTCTTGCAGTTATACTCAGCCGTCCAAAGACGGTTTTGCTGATGATGGTGGTGATGGTGATCGCAGGCGTGATCTCCTATATCAGCGTTCCCAAAGAAGCCAATCCTGACATTGATGTCCCCGTTTACTTTGTTTCTGTGACGCAGCAAGGCATATCCCCTGGCGATGCCGAGCGTTTGCTGGTTCGCCCGCTCGAAAGCAAGCTACGTGGATTAGACGGATTGAAAGAAATCACTACGATTTCTGCACAAAGCAATGCGACTGCCGTTCTCGAATTCAATATCGGGACAGATAAAACGGAAGTTCTGGCGGATATTCGCGACAAGGTCGATCAAGCAAAATCCGAAATGCCGGCAGATGCCGATGAACCAGTGATTGCAGAAACCAACTTTGCCTTGCAGCCGACCATTATCGTCACGCTTTCCGGGCAAGTGCCCGAGCGCACACTGTTTCAATATTCACGTCGTTTAAAGGACGAGATTGAAGCCATTAGCACGGTTCGTGATGCGAACCTCTCGGGCAACCGTGAAGAAATGTTGGAAGTTGTTTTGGATCTGGCGAAGCTCGAATCCTACAACATCAACCAATCGGAATTGCTGAATGCGCTTTCACAAAACAACCAATTGATCGCTGCTGGCTTTCTCGACAGCGGTTCTGGCCGTTTTAACTTGAAAGTGCCGGGTCTCGTTGAAAGCGCAAAAGATGTTTACGAAATTCCAATCAAGCAAAACGGCGAAGCTGTTGTCACGCTTGGTGATGTCTCTGAGATTCGTCGCACATTCAAAGATCATTCCGCCTATACACGTGTGAATGGCGAGCCTGCAATTGCGCTTGAAGTTGTGAAGCGCATTGGCACCAATATTATCGAGAACAATATCGCTGTTCGCAAAGTGGTCGCCGAGTTCTCGAAAGATTGGCCGTCTAGCATCAAAATCAATTACATGCTCGACCAATCGAGCTTTATTGGAGAAGTTCAAGGCTCGCTCCAAGCGTCGATCATGACGGCAATTATGCTCGTGATGGTGGTCGTGGTGGCCTCTCTTGGCTTGCGTTCGGGTCTGTTGGTGGGTCTGTCGGTTCCTATCTCATTTGCTGTGGGCTTTCTGATCGTTGGGTTTGCGGGAATGACCGTGAACATGATGGTGCTGTTCGGCATGGTGCTGACGGTTGGTATGCTGGTCGATGGCGCTATTGTGGTGACCGAATATGCCGACCGAAAACTTGCCGAAGGCATGCCACCGTCAGAGGCCTATACACGCGCTGCGCAATTGATGTTCTGGCCCGTCGTGTCTTCGACTGCGACGACGCTCGCTGCATTCCTGCCATTGCTTTTGTGGCCTGGCGTTCCCGGCGAATTTATGTCGTTCCTTCCCATTATGGTGATCATTGTTCTGTCTGCTTCGCTGATGACAGCCCTGATCTTTTTACCGACGTCTGGCGCGTTGACGGGCCAACACCCCGTTTTCTTTGCCTCCATCTTGTTTGGTGGCTTGTTGTCTGGTTTATTTTTAGCGCTGTTAAAAGCATCTGCTTTCAAAGACATCATTGGTCTGGAATGGGCGCATATCACAGAATTTAGCTCCAAGATTGTGGAAAATTTTGGGGAGACTGGCCTTTCTATACTCATTTTTTTCTTGGCATTGATTGTCTTCGCACTAGCTCTTGCTCGCACTATTGACTTTTTAGTTCGGCGGAATAGCAAACGAGCCAGCAGCGACGTAGACCCCACGTCGCTCATGTTTACAAGTCAACGCCCCTTGGAAATCAAAAAAGTTCCTGGCTTACTGCGAGCATATCTGGGCTTTCTCAAACTTGCTTCTGGCAATTTGATCGGCAATGGCCTTGTAATTGGCGCTGTCATCGTAGCGACCTACGTTGTCATTAATATGTTCAGCGAAAAAAGTGCTGGTCGTGAATTTTTCGTAGACGAAGAGCCTGATGTGGCAATCGTATTGGTGTCTGCGCGCGGCAACCTTTCTGCAACTCAGGTGCGAGATTTGGTTGGCGAAGTTGAAGCGCAAGTTCTCACCATTCCCGGCATTGAAAATTCCGTTATGACTGCCACGGCACCCGGTGGCGGCGGTGTAAGCAGCCCATTGGGCGGTGTCCAAGACAAACCCGCCGATGTGGTTGGTGAGTTGCAAATCGAACTGACTGACTTCTGCTGTCGTCGTGTTGCCTTGGAGATCTTTGACGAAATTAGACAAAAAACGGCCAGCATTCCTGGCATTCGCGTTGAAGTTCGAAAAATTGAAGGTGGCCCGCCAACGGGCAAAGACATTCGCCTTCAGGTGAAGTCTACGGATTATAATGAAATGGTGGCCGCCGTGTCGCGCAGCCGCACATTCTTTGACACGCTTTCAGGTGTTCAAGATTTGGAAGACGGACGTCCCCTACCCGGTATCGAGTGGGAACTGAAGGTCGACCGTCTTGAAGCTGGGCGTTACAATGCAGGCATCGTTGCCATTGGATCTATGGTGCAATTGGTGACCACAGGCGTGCCAATTGGCAAATATCGTCCCAATGATTCAGAAGATGAACTCGATATTCGCGTGCGCCTTCCAAAAAATGAACGCACGTTTGCGGCTCTCGACAAATTGAAGCTTCCGACCCCGAAGGGACAAGTTCCGCTCGCCAATTTTGTAGAGCGTTCTCCGCTGCCTAAGGTGAGTTCGATCACGCGCAAAGACGGGCTCTACTCCATGGAAGTGAAAGCCAATCTCATTCCTGGTTTCCAAGAAAGTGGCAAAGCGATCACTCCCGACGACAAAGTTGCGGAGATCCAGAAATGGCTCGATGCACAGGACTGGCCGAGCAGCATTCAGTTCAAATTTAAAGGCGGTGATGAAGAGCAGAAAGAATCAGGCGCATTCTTGGCCAAAGCAGCTGGAATCGCCTTGTTCCTCATGTTCATCATTTTGGTGACGCAGTTTAATTCTTTCTACCAAACCATTCTCACCCTCTCCACTGTCGTATTGGCGATTGTAGGCGTGTTGATTGGACTGATGGTCACCGGCCAAAAATTCTCGATCATTATGACGGGCACAGGCGTTGTCGCACTTGCGGGTATTGTCGTGAACAATGCCATTGTCTTGATCGATACGTTCAATCGTCTGCGTGCAGAAGGAGTAGAAACCCGAGAGGCTGTGCTCAAAACATCTGCCCAACGTCTCCGCCCGATTATGTTGACCACTGTCACGACCATATTGGGTCTCATCCCCATGGCTTTGCAATTGAACATGAACTTCTTTGAACGCACAATCGCCTACGGTGGCATCACGTCCGTTTGGTGGGTTCAGCTTTCAACTGCCATTATTTCAGGACTTGCGTTCTCTACGCTTCTCACACTCATAGTTATTCCAAGCATGTTGGCAATGCCTGCAAACATCGTGGCGGCTTTCAATTGGATTACTGGGCGCAAACCAAATACTGCGACAGCACCCGCCTTGGCAGGAACTGTGGTTGAAGAGCGCAAAGAAGTGGAATTGACCGATCTCAATGACATGATGAATTCGGCATTGAAATCCGGGAGCAAAGTCAAAGACCGATCGGTTGATACAATCCCCAAGCCCGCAAACGATCAGGCCAAACCCAAGACTGATTATACAGACGCTGCCGAGTGAGCCTCGCGCCTTTTGTAATCTCGGTAGCTGAACGGCAGTGAAGCAAGATATGTCAAACTGCCAGCGGCCAGTATCGTCCATGGGTAACTGAACAGGACAACTACGAACAAAATCAGACCAATCATAACGGGTAATACTAGGTTTTTAGAAATGCGCTGCCCTGCCCGTTTGCCAGACCATGAGGGAAGATTTGAAACCATGAGAAAGCCGATGAAAAGCACATAGAATATGGTGACTCCCGTCATCCATGTGTCGCGCTCCATGCCCAACAATCCGAGATAGACTGGCAGCAACACCAACAAAGCACCTGCGGGTGCAGGCACACCTGTGAAAAAATCTACGTGCCATTTTGGTTTGTCAGGATCCTCCAGCATGACATTGAAACGTGCCAGACGCAGACATCCGCAAATTGCAAACACCAATGCCACAATCCAGCCGATGGATTTTGCTTCATTCAGTGTCCAAAGATAAAGAACCAATGCTGGTGTCACGCCGAAATTCACAAAGTCTGCCAAAGAATCCATTTGTTCGCCGAAGGAACTTGTCGACTTTAGAAAACGCGCAACACGTCCATCCAACCCGTCCAGCAAGGCGGCAAAGACAATGGCCACCACAGCCAAGCCAAAGCGCCCTTCAAAAGCCAAACGAATGGCTGTCAGCCCAGAACAGATCGCCCCCAACGTAATGAGGTTTGGAACCAACATTCGAAACGGCACATCGCGCAATCTGGAAATTGGTTCCTGATCTTCATCAGTAAAAAGCGCGGGGGGCTCTTCACCCCTTAGATTTGTAGCAGCCTTGTCCGTCTCACCCTGGGGGTCAAATTCTGGAAATGGTGGCTTCATTAAATCGTGCTCGGGGTTGGGCTGGATTTCATGACTTCGCCATGGGCAGCCAGAATTGTTTCACCTGCAATCATTGTCTGACCCAAAGCCACGCGGGGTGTGGCGCCTTCAGGAATGAACACGTCAACACGAGAGCCAAAGCGGATCAAACCGAAACGTTCGCCCTGCCCAAGGTCATCACCTTCATTGGTCCAGCACAAAATACGGCGCGCCACGAGGCCTGCGATTTGTACGGCGCCCACTTTGCCATGAGGGCCATCGATCACAACACTATGGCGCTCATTTTCATCAGAGGCTTTATCAAGATCCGCTGACAAGAATTTACCTGGCTTGTGATGCGATACCAAAACAGGGCCGCGAACCGGTGCGCGATTCACATGACAATTGAATACATTCATGAACACAGTGATCCGCATGCGGGGTTCTGTGCCCATATCAAGTTCTGCAGGTGGAACAAATGGGCCAATGGAAGAAATGACCCCATCAGCAGGACTGATAATCAAATCATCACTGATGGGCACAACCCGCTCTGGGTCACGAAAAAACAGCGCGCACCAGATCGTTAGGATCAGACCAATCCAGAACAGAGGCTGCCACAGAAAACCCAAAACAATTGTGACCACAGCAAAGATCGCAATAAAGCGATATCCTTCTTTGTGAATTGGAACCATTGCTGCACGGATTGAATTGGCGATGGACATATTGACGACCCCTAGAATTTTGATGTCTTCATACACCAGCCAAGTGCTCGATACCAATAGGCATCAAAACTTATCACGGTGTGACGTTTTGGCTTTGGTGTCGCAGGTTTGCGAAAAGCGGCCCAGTAATTTCCTTCACCAGCTTTTGGCGCATGGATTCTCCAAAGGTTTTGAAATTCTCCGCATGAAGCAAAAATGCACCTGGGCCACCAATGACATCATTTTGGTAGTGGGTGTGCAAGGCGTGCCGCGCAAGATCACCCAAATCATATTCGACGGAATGAATGATCAAACCATTGATTGTAAATCCCTTTGCAACTGCGGCATCTCTTGCGGCACTGGGATTGTTGTTGTCACTCGTGCCATCACCGGAAACATCAATTGCATATCGGCGACCATCAAATGCATTGCGTTCAATCGAAGCCACGCTGAAATTTATGGCTCCTGCAATATCCGTGAAGCCCGTCAACGCTCTTGGCATGTTTGCAAGCTCTTGTGCCAACTTTAATGCGGCTGCTTCATTGTTGATGTGGCGCCATGGCACTGAATTTACCTGCTTTCCCGGCCCCGACCATTGCACCACGCTGATCGCCAGCCCCTCCTCCCCAAGACCGCGGATTGCCCTTAAAACAGATGGATGTCGCATGGCTTCGGATAAGCCTTTGCGTTGCAGTTCATATTCATCCGCATTCACACTTGTGGAACTGTCCAATGCGAGAACCAGCTCTAATTCAACCTTTTGTTGCGCAGAGGCAGTGCTGAACCCAATGCAAACCACAATCACAAGGATTTGCAGGAGACGCAGCATGTTAGTCTGCTGGCTCATTGCGAGAACGTTTGGCGACGATGCCAAACTCGTCAGCTTCTTGCACAGCGCGGAGCTTTTGCTCTGCCTCGGTCGCTTCCAGTTGACGGTTCCACATGGAGGCATAGAGACCCTTTTTCTTCAACAGTTTGCCATGTGTGCCACGTTCTGCGATCTCGCCCGCCTCCAACACGATGATTTCATCAGCATCAATAATGGTCGACAAACGGTGGGCAATAACAACGGTTGTGCGGTTTTCAGACACAATGTCGAGCGCTGCTTTGATCTCTTGTTCTGTTTGCGTGTCCAAAGCGGAGGTCGCTTCATCCAAAACAAGAATAGGCGGAGCCTTGAGCAATGTTCTGGCGATTGCCACACGTTGCTTTTCACCACCCGACAGTTTCAACCCGCGTTCACCTACTTGAGTGTCATACCCTTCAGGCAGGCGTGCAATAAAGTCTCCAATTTGCGCCCGTTCAGCGGCTTGCTTCACATCAGCCTCTGACGCATCGATCCGGCCGTAACGCACATTGTACGCAATTGTGTCATTGAACAGCACAGTGTCTTGAGGAACCATGCCAATTTCCGCCCGCAAACTGGCTTGATTGACGTCTCGCAAATCTTGCCCATCAATTTCAATTGACCCATTTTGAATGTCGTAGAAACGGAACAGAAGACGCGAAATTGTGCTTTTACCAGCGCCCGATGGCCCAACAATTGCGACTGTTTTACCTGCTGGCACATCAAACGATACACCCTTTAAAATCGGGCGATCAGAGTCATAGTGGAAGTCCACATTCTTGAACGAAATTGCGCCCTGCTCCACAGTCAGCATTGGTGCATTTGGTTTGTCCACCACCTCGGCGGGAACTTCAAGCAGGTCGAACATAGCTTCAATATCGGTCAACCCTTGTCTGATTTCGCGATAGACAAATCCGATAAAGTTGAGCGGGACTGACAATTGCATGAGGAACATATTGATGAGCACAAAATCACCAATTGTTTGCTCACCGCGCTGCACAGCCATAGCCGACATCACCATACACGCCAACATGCCGATTGAAAAAATAACGGTTTGTCCGAAATTCAACCAACCAAGTGAAGTCCATGTTTTGGTGGCGGCTTTTTCGTAACCTGCCATGGAAACATCAAAACGATCTGACTCCATCTTCTCATTGCCAAAATATTTGACTGTCTCGTAATTCAACAAAGAGTCGATCGCTTTGGAATTGGCTTCGGTGTCGGAATTGTTCATGTCGCGACGAATTTGAATGCGCCAATCGCTGGCTTTGATGGTGAACCAAGAATAGGCCCACACCGTCAGTGCAATGACGACCACATAAAGCCAGCCAAAATAATATGCGAAAATGCCTGCATAGAGCGCGAATTCGAGAATGGTCGGGAACGTATTGAGAATTGTGAAACGCACAATCGTTTCAATTCCCTTGGTGCCCCGTTCGATAATGCGCGACAGACCGCCAGTGCGACGCGCCAAATGAAAACGCAATGACAATTTGTGCATGTGCACGAAGGTGCGGTAAGCCAATTGGCGCACGGCGTGCTGGCCTACGCGCGCAAACAAAGCGTCGCGCAATTGGTTGAAACCCGTCATCACTACACGCGCCACGTTGAACCCTACTACGAGCATGATCGGTGTGGTGAGCGCCAGCGGAAGCCAGCTGATTTCTTGATCAATGCCATCCAGAGCGTCGGTCGCATATTTGAAGAAAAACGGCACAACAGCCGTTACCAGCTTCGCCAAAACCAAAAATAACGCTGCCCACAGAACGCGCATTTTGAGGTCTGGACGGTCTGACGGCCACATATACGGCCACAAGTTTACCACCGTCGAGATGGATGATTTATCGGTATTTTTGGAATCGGACAAAAAGAAAGGCTTTCAAATGAAGAAAATTTTGCGGCGCGAACCGCACAAACAGAGCGACTTGATCAACACCAAGTCTCTTTGCAGCAAGACCCCAAAAACGTGTTGGTGACGTTTGCAAGGTCTTTGAGAACATGTTCGTTGATCACATAACGCGAGCGCGGATGAATGGTTTCCATGCGCAAAATTCCAGCTTCAACCAGCACTTTGATATGTTGTGAAACTGTGGATTGGGCCAATGGCAATACGTCAGTGATATCTTTGCACCCACAGTCTTTGTGGCATGCAATATGACGCAAAATATCTATTCGGGCTGGGTTGGAAAGAGCGGCAAAGATGGCTGCCATTTCAACGGAATTGTCAATTTCAAGAGATTTGACGTCTGTGTGGGCGACCATCGTACGATTCCCTATTCATCGTATTTATACGATGAATGTAAGCGCAGACGGTGCCAGTTGCAAGCAATAGGAGGCAATCTTGCGATTGATACAGACTATTCAACAGAAATGGGCTGCTCAGCGGCGGGAATCTTGAAAATCTGCCCCACATAAATACGGCTTGGATTTCTAATCTGATCGCGGTTTGCGTTGTAAATTGTGGTGTAGCGTATGCCGCGCCCATAAGTACGCCGCGAAATACGCCACAGATTGTCACCGGGTTTGATAATAATCGTTGTGCCAGTTTTGACAGGCTCTTGCTTTTGCACCATTTCGATTTCTGCGGAAACTTCTGTCTCAGTAGGTGAAGTCGCCAACGGCGCTTTTTGTACTTCGACGCTCTGGTTCTCGGGTGCGGCTTTTTCGGACACAACCTTAGGCGCAGACTTTGGTTTTACAACGGCCACTTCCTTGATCACTTCTTCTACGGTGTGAATGAGCGGAACTTCAGCACGGCTCAGCACTTTGCCAGAGTTGCGATCGATCTCGTCAACACGCACTTGATGCATGCCTGTTTTGAGATCAAACTTTCGGGTCAGTAGAAAACGATTGTCTGCCGTGCCACGGGTCAAACCCAAGGGCTCGTTATCGATGTAAATACGAACCGCAGCGCCCTTAGGCGCAGCGCCAGCCACATAAATTGTACCGTTTTCCACTTCGACAGCTTCGACAACCACATCAAGTTTTGACTTCTTGATTGGTTCGTTTGGACGCGATTTGGGCACCACAATTTGGGGTGACGTTGGCTCTACTTTGGCAAGCTTCTGCGGCGCAGTTTCTGCCTCGGTTTTTTGGTGCAGTATTTCTTGATTTGCCTTTGGTTCTAAAACGTCCGGCTGCTGGAGTTTAACTTTGGGCTGTATCTTAATGGGCGTTTTTTCAAAGGCCGACGGTTTTAACACAATACGGCTTGGAGCTTGTTCCGGTGAAACGATTGCCAGTGCGTCTTCACCGAATTTTGGAATGCGCACAATTCCCGTCTCGCGCGAAGTGCTGCTTTCTCCATCTGCCGGTTTTGCAACAATCGTCAAAGCGTAGTTGCCGGGTTTCAGAGGCGTTTTTGGAACCGCTACAAAATCTCCGGAAGTTCCAGACAGGCTGGTTGCGATAACTGTTCCATCCTCGCTCACCACGTCGATTTCAGAATTCGCGGATGCACGGCCTGCGACCAAGACCGAACCATCTTTCTCCACCCGCAAAATATCAAATGCAGGTGTGGTTTCAACAGGTCCAGCAACAGGTGCAGTTGCAACAGTGTTGTCAATTGCGGCGGCTTCAACGCTTGGTGTTTGAACATCAGGTTCGCTTATTCCCACAACTTCAAGCGTCTCTTCAGCGAGCTTGTTCGACGGTTTTGAAGCAGGAATTTCCAACTTTGCCGTTTGTTCAGGCTTTTTCAGCGCTTCAGATGTGGTCGCAATTTTCGCTTCAGATTCAGCCTTTGCTTTAGGGGGCGTCTCCGCAATTTCAGCTTTTTCCAACTTGGCTGAGGCATCGCTTGGCATCAGACTGGTTTCAATCATGTCAGGTTTGATCAAGCCACTATAGGCCACCGTTCCCGCCACAACCCCAGTGGCGACAACCGTTAAAAATCCAGACTTGATTGAACTCATCGTCATACTGTTCCGTCCCGACCCACACCAAATTGGTCAGTGTTTTATATTATGTAAGCGCGCTTCTTGCCTTATTCTACCATATTCGACTGGAAAAAGGCACCCGCAGCGCAAACTTTGCCAAAACTGCGTTGACGCGTCGTTGCTGGTTCGGATGTATGTGTCCATGATCCGAGATACAGATACTTCGATTCGTTCCATTTGCGTTTATTGCGGCTCATCTGACGGCGCTGACCCCGCTTATATCGAGCAAGCTCAACTCCTCGGCACAGCCTTGGCAGAGGCAAACATACGCTTGGTCTATGGCGGTGGCGGCATTGGCCTTATGGGAGCAGTTGCAAAAAGCGCCCTCGCCCACGGCGGTAAAGTCTTGGGCATCATTCCTGAGTTTTTGAAACAACACGAGCGCGTCGTGGCCGCTGGCGACCTTGAAGGCTGTGACCTTCACGTTGTCCCAGACATGCACACACGCAAACGCTTGATGTTCGAAGAAGCAGACGCTTTTGTCGCTATGCCCGGTGGCATTGGCACGCTGGAAGAGTTGGTGGAAATCATGACCTGGGCACAACTTGGCCGTCACACCAAACCCATTGCGTTGATGAACACCAAGGGGTTCTGGAATTCGTTCTCGTCTCTGGTCGATGAAATGAGCGCATCGGGCTTCATTCACAATCCAGAACGCATCAAACCCATGATGGTTGATAACGCCGCCGACATCATTCCGGCTTTGTTGAAAGCTTAGCTTTTCTTCACAAGCGTGACCGAGTAAATCGCCAGTGCAAACCAGACCAGTGCGAAGGTTATGAGCTGGATTACGTCCAATTCTTCACCCAGCAACGTGAAGGCGACGATGAAGATGAGGGTCGGGCCGATATAGCCCATCAGGCCGATGGTGGAGAAACGTAACGCCTTTGCGCCAAACGCATAAAGGATCAACGGAACAGCCGTGACCGGGCCACACCCCATGAGCCAAAGCGTGTCCGTTGTGTTGGTGAACAAGTGGCCTGTACCCTGCCACGCGAGATAAGCAACATAGGCCAACGCAATTGGCATAAGAATTGTGACTTCAAGCAAAAAGCCTTGTGTCGGCCCCACAGGTTGGGTCTTGCGGAAATATCCGTAGACGGCGAAACTTATGGCCAATGTGAGGCCAATCAACGGAAACTCCCCTCCCACCACAGTGCGCACCACAACAGCAATAGTCGCAATCGCGACCGCGATAAGCTGAAGGCGGCTCATGGTTTCACCCAGCAGAACGGCGCCCATCAGCACAACAATGAGCGGCGTGAAATAATATCCGAGTGCTGCTTGAGAGGCGAGGTTTTGGCCAACCGCATAAATGTAAATGCCCCAATTGCTGGCGATCAACGCTGCGGTGAGTGCCATCATTATGACAACACGCTTGTTGGCGAACAATTGCGGGATTTCGCCCAACCGCTTTTGAAATGCCATTACACCGATTGCAAATGGTACAGCCCAAATAACACGATGCGCCAACAGTTCCGTCGGCGGCATGTGTTTCGTTGCGGCGAAATAAAGCGGCAGGAAACCCCACAAAACATACGCGCAAGTGGCCATCGCAGCACCCATTGCGGGTGTTAAAGCTGTGTTCGCTCTTGCTGGCGGGATGGGCCTAGCGGGCGGGACAGATGGTTGATCACTCACCCACAGCACCACTCTTGATCAGCTTGTAGTTCAAACTGTCCACCAGCGCTTGAAACGATGCATCAATGATGTTGTCGGAGACACCAACAGTCCACCACCGTTCGCCGCTATTGTCTGTGCTTTCAATCAACACGCGCGTGATCGCAGCTGTGCCACCATTCAAAATGCGCACTTTAAAATCAACGAGTTCCAAACCACCAATTTCCGATTGGTATTTCCCGAGGTCGGTGCGCAATGCTCGATCGAGCGCATTAACGGGGCCATTGCCTTCCGCAACTGACAGCAAACGTTCACCACCAACATCCAGCTTCACCACAGCTTCGGACACAGAAACAACTTCACCAATCGCGTTAAACCGTCGTTCAACAGTCGTTCGGAAACTCTCCACTTTAAAAAACTGAGGCACGGTGCCCAACGTGCGACGCGCAAGCAATTCAAAACTCGCCTCTGCCGCTTCATAGGCATAGCCTTGTGCTTCTCGATCTTTGACCAGAGAAATCAACGTGTCGAGTTTGGGATTGGATTTTTCAACCTCAATGCCGCGCCGGGCCAGCTGATCCATAAAGTTCGACTTGCCACCTTGGTCAGACACCATGAGGTTGCGTTGGTTTCCAACACTTTCTGGCGGCACGTGCTCGTAGGTGGACGGGTCCTTCATCAAGGCAGATGCATGAATACCCGCTTTGGTAGCAAAGGCTGACGACCCTGCATATGGCGCCTGACTGTGGGGCGCACGGTTCAACAATTCATCGAATGTGCGTGAAAGACGGGTAATGCCTTTTAAACTTTCAGCCTCAATTCCAATGTCATATTTCTCCGCAAAATACGGTTTCAGCGCCAATGTGGGGATGAGGCTGATCAAGTTTGCATTGCCGCAGCGTTCACCAATGCCGTTGATCGTTCCCTGAATTTGGCGGGCACCACCCTCGATAGCCGCAAGAGAATTTGCTACCGCTTGGTCGGTGTCATTGTGCGCGTGAATGCCCACATGTTCACCCGGAATATGCTTGCAAACCTCTTCCACAATTGTGCGAATTTCAGAAGGTTGTGAACCGCCATTGGTGTCGCATAGAACAACCCAACGCGCGCCGTTGTCATAAGCGGTTTTCGCACATGCCAAGGCATAATGAGGATTGGCTTTGTAACCGTCGAAAAAGTGTTCGCAGTCGACCAGCGCTTCTTTGCCCGCTTCAACAGCGGCTTTCACAGAGGCCTCAATGCTTTCGAGATTTTCTTCATTGGTGCAGCCCAAAGCCACGCGAACATGCAAATCCCAAGCCTTGGCCACGTAACAAATCGCAGACGCCGAAGACGCCAACAGACCAGCAATTCCAGGATCGTTGGAAACGGAAACTCCGGCCCGTTTCGTCATGCCGAAGGCTGTAAAGGTCGCATTCTTGGTTCGAGGCTCACTGAAGAAATCCGTGTCCGTCGGGTTCGCACCGGGGTAGCCACCTTCAATGTAGTCGATGCCGAATTCATCCAGCATTTTGGAAATCACGATCTTGTCCTCGACGGAAAAATCCACCCCCGGCGTCTGCGCGCCATCGCGAAGGGTGGTGTCGAATAAAGTGATGCGGGATTTGGTCATTGGAACGTGACACCTTTTTCATTCAAGGTCGCAAGAATGCGGTCGCACACTGCGTTGATTTGGTTGTGAACGTCTGAATTTCGAATCCGCAAAACTTGCCAACCTTGGCTTTGAAGAAATGCAGTACGGTTTTGATCATATGCAATTTGAGCATCATGCGTGTGGCTGGGGCCATCCAGTTCGACAATCAACCTGTGTTCAGGGCATGCGAAATCAACGATATAATTTGCGATTGGATATTGCCTGCGAAACCCCAATCCCATCAATCGATGAGCTCTCAACTTTTGCCACAGTTTCGCTTCGGCAGGCGTTTGCTCATGACGCATGGCCTTGGCTCGAGACCGCATGAGCGGTTCAACTTTCGTACGAGTCATGAAACCACCTCAAAAGTATAAAGACCAAAAACTACTCCCACTCTCCCCCCTCGTGGGGGAGATGTCAGTTCGTCATCAGACGAAATGACAGAGGGGGGGAATGCGTTTTGATCGCATGCGCTTGAGCATGAGGCGAAGACCGAAGCCCCCCCTCTGTCGGTTGCTCCGACATCTCCCCCGCAAGGGGGGAGAACAAGTGCTTGGGGTGTCGTCACCGCTTCACCTCCCAAGTGGTGATGCGTTTGCCTGTCTCTGGGTTTTTGCCATCTTTGAGTTGAATGCCCTGCTCCAGCAACTCATCACGAATGCGATCCGCTTCGGCCCAGTTTTTGTCGGCAGGCGTTTGCTCTTGACGCATGGCCTTGGCGCGCGAGCGCTTGAGCGGTTCAACTTTCGTACGAGTCATGAAACCACCTCAAAAGTATAAAGACCAAAAACTACTCCCACTCTCCCCCCTCGTGGGGGAGATGTCAGTTCGTCATCAGACGAAATGACAGAGGGGGGGAACGCGTTTTGATCGCATGCGCTTGAGCATGAGGCGAAGACCGAAGCCCCCCCTCTGTCGGTTGCACCGACATCTCCCCCACAAAGGGGGAGAACAAGTGCTTGGGGTGTCGTCACCGCTTCACCTCCCAAGTGGTGATGCGTTCGCCCGTCTCAGGGTCTTTGCCATCTTTGAGTTGAATGCCCTGCTCCAAAAGCTCGTCACGAATGCGATCCGCTTCGGCCCAGTTTTTGTCTTCTATGAATTTTTGCCGTTTAGCGACGAGATCGCCTATTTCATCAAAATCACCATCGGCAGATTTTTTTCTTAGTGTGACTTCAAGGCTCTTCGTTAGATTGAGTGCAATTCCATCAGCTTTCCATTGTTTTTCAATGGAGTCGATCAACTTATGATCATCGTTCAAATGACCTATCTTTAAAGCCCAAGCATTCGCAAACTCATCTCTGTATTTTATTCCCACCATCCCATCAAATGAAACATCCTTTAGATAACCGTCCAGCCGGTCAAAATTAATCAAACCCAAAAAGGCAATGTTACCAAAAAACTCTTTGAAGGCTTTTTCGTTTTTTCTAGCTTCCTTTTGGTTCCGTCTAATTACAGACATCGCCAATGGTGTATTCAGATCATCCATCAATGCGTTTAGCAATTCGTTCGAAGGAATTTGGTTTTGGGGATCATTAAACTGAAATCCTTTGGGTCGTATGCGCTTTAACATTTTTACCCAATCTTCCAGATCGTCTTCAATCTGGTTCAAGCGTTCAGTTGTCCAATTGATTGGTTGGCGATAGTGCGTGTCTAACATAGAAATTCTCATTACTGAGCCAGACCTAGGTGGCCTCACCATATTCCGTCTTTCGGATTGACTTGTGCCTCGCATCTCGTCGCGTACAGTAACGAAATTACCTAGGGACTTAGACATCTTTTCGCCTTCAACTTCTAAGAAGCCGTTGTGCATCCAGACGTTGGCCATTTTGTCTGTGCCGTGGCAGCAGCGGGATTGGGCGATTTCGTTTTCGTGGTGGGGGAAAATTAAATCCAGCCCGCCGCCGTGAATGTCGAATGTTTCGCCCAGATAGGCGTCGCTCATAGCAGAACATTCGATGTGCCAGCCCGGGCGACCGTGGATGGTTTCACCATCAAAAACACCATCCCAGCCTGGTTCGTTCGCATTGCTTTCTTTCCACAGCACGAAGTCGCCTACGTTTTCTTTGTGGCTTTCAACGGCAATGCGTGCGCCCGCTTGTTGATCTTCCAATTTACGGTTGGACAATTTGCCGTAGTCTTCCATCGAATTGACGCGGAACAGAACTTCCCTGCCTTGCGCGCCTTTGGCGATATAGGCGTGGCCTTTGTCCAGCAGGGTTTGGATCATGCTGACCATGTCGGACTTGCCGTCTTCACGCGGCAAAACGAACTCTGTCGCACGAGGTTGGTGCGTTGGCTCCAAGCACCCAAGCGCCTTCATATCTGACTGATATTGCGCTGCCGTTTTTTCCGTTACTTCACGAATGGCCTCGTTCAGGCTCATAGTGCCAGCGGCGATGGCGTCGCCATGGGTTTCTAAGGCGCGCTTATTTATCTTGTCGTCCACATCGGTGATGTTGCGCACGTAAGTGACTTTGTCTTCGCCATAGATATGGCGCAACAGACGGAACAAGACATCAAACACGATAACAGGACGCGCATTGCCGATATGAGCGTAATCATAAACCGTCGGCCCGCACACATACATGCGCACGTTGTCTTTATCGATGGGTTCGAACGGCTCTTTGCTGCGCGAAAGCGTATTGTAGAGCGTCAATTGGGGCAATGTGTCAGCCACGTCGTGTTCCGTTTCCTTTGGCGCGCAAAAAGCACGCAAATTGTTCCTGCTGGTCAGGCGTTCAAAACAATTTCGGGAAAGACGTGAACAACCGGACCAGCAAATATGCTAGCGAATAATAATCAAACAAATGCAAATCGCTTTTGCAGCGATCCGACTGATCAATATGTTTGTCCAAGTGTTCATGTTTCCCTTATCCCCTGTGATCGGCATTCGGTCAAGCCGATTGTTTTAAGCGAACGCCCGCAAGAAAAGTGAAATAGACAAGAGCGCCATAATCGTCGCGATGATAAGATCAAGAATGCGCCAAGCCATTGGCTTTTGAAACAGTGGCACCAGCCAACGCGCACCATACCCAAGACTGAAAAACCACACAAACGAGGCGGCCATGGCACCAATGGCAAACACCAAACGTGCAGCACCTTCGTATTGGCCTGAAATGCCCCCCACCAAAACAACAGTGTCCAAATAGACGTGAGGATTGAGGAAGGTGAAGGCAAAGAGAATGGCAAGTGCCCGTTGGAGGCTGGTCTTTCCTTCCGACGCTGGATCAAGTTGTGAAGCGGTGAACGCACGTCGAAGAGCCATCAAAGCATAGACGGCCAAGAACATCGCACCACCAATGGTCACGAACCAAAGGAGCGATTTATTGGCTTGAACGAGTGTGCCCATGCCTGCGACACCCAACGCGATAAGCGCTGCATCTGACAATGCTGCAACCAAGCACAGAATGAAAACGTTTTGCCGCAACAAGCCTTGGCGCAAAATGAAAGCGTTTTGCGCACCGATGGCGACAATCAACCCGCCTCCCAACGCGAAGCCTTCAATCGCTGGCAAGAACTCTGTCATGCTTAGAACATCGACAGTTGCCCGTCGTCCTTCTTCTTTTTGAGCGGTTGAGGCTCAGCTGGCAATTCGATTGGGTTTTGAATGTCCGCTCCCGTATTGGAAACCTTGTTCACTGCATCGCTGATGGGAATGCATTCGAAATAGTCGTTATCGACTGGAACCATCAAATCCGCAATATCGCGTGGCTCTTGGGTTCGGCAATCCAGCCAGCGGTCAAAGTCTTCCGGCTTAATAACCAGCGGCAAGCGATGATGGATTTTTGCAAAACTCTCATTGGTGTCGGTGGAGATGACACACCCTGTATCAATTTCGCTGCCATTGGGATCTGAATAGGTTTCCATCAAACCGCCGAAAGCGACGATGCCTCCGTTTTTCGGGCGCACCCAATAGGGCTGACTTTTCTGACCTTTGCCAAAGCGCTGCCATTCGTAAAAGCCGCTTGCAGGAACCAGCGTGCGGCGGTGGCGGACGGCTGTTTTGAACGATGGTTTTTCCAGAACGGTCTCAGCACGGGCATTGATGAGAAGTGTAAACTCCTTCGGGTCTTTCACCCAGGCCGGCACCAGCCCCCAGCGCACCAGAGACGCTTCGCGCTGATTGTTGATGCTGGTGTTCACCATCAACAGCGGCTGCGTGGGCGCAATGTTAAAACGCGGCGGCATTTCAGGCACCATGTTGATGGGCTTTACCAACTGAAAGTAGCCAAACAATTCTTCCCACGGCACATCAAGGCCAATTCTACCACACATTGCTCAGCCCTTTCCGTTGCATCGCACGCTCACCCCTTGGCAATAGCGCCTTTGGCGCGCTATGCGAAGTCATGTCTTCGCGCAATTATCCTTCATCCCCGCTTCTCGCAGCGTGCACCGCCATTTGGCGTGATGGAAAAATCTTGCTCGCTTTGCGCGACAGGTCGCCCAATCAAGGCACGTGGGCCATGCCGGGCGGTTTGGTGGAAGTTGGCGAAACACTAGAAGAAGCGGCCATACGTGAGGTGAAAGAAGAAACAGCGCTTGATGTGTCGCATTTGGTTTTCAACAAAAACCACGAAATCATCATGCACGATGAAGATGGCAAAGTTGAAGTGCACTATGTGCTTGCGATGTTTGTAACCGACCAAGTGGTTGGCGACGCGGTCGCTGGCGATGATGCGGCAGACGTTCGTTGGTTTACGTTAGACGATATGGCGTCTGCTCCTCTCACAGGGAACACGCTTCAATTCGCGAATGAAAGCGCTCACCTTCTTTCCACCACAAGTCAGCGCTAATCAGAACGAACAAGAATATTCGTGCTTTTATGAACTTGCGATCTGGACTAAGACATTCAAATGTTGCGTATTCCCCTCACCGTATTGGCATTGTTTTGCGCGTTGCAATTTGCATCTGCTCAAGAAACCACTGTTGCACCAACGGTCACCGTTGCGCCGCAGGTTGAAGATGTGGTTGCCCCTTATGATGAGAAGCTTTTGCGCATTGCAGAGGTTTTGGGCTCCATTCACGTGTTGCGCGATATTTGTGGTGCCAAAGAAGGCAATAAATGGCGGGATGTGATGAGCGAACTGATTGCATCAGAAGAGCCAGGCGCAAAACGCAAGGCGCGCATGATTGCCCGCTTTAACCGCGGGTTCAACGCCTTCAACCAAACCTATACCAATTGCACCCCTTCGGCGCTCACGGCAGCGGAACGGTATCGATTAGAAGCCATTCGCCTTAGCGAGCAAATCTCTTCACGCTACGGTCGTTAACCTTGCAATCATAGAAATCCAAAAGACTGTTTTCATTCGCAGTTTGGCAGTCTAAGTTCTTAACAGGACGTGAAGAGGCGAAGACCTTTAAGTGACGGGCGAAACATGCTGCAGGAAAATTCAGACAATCTTGATGCGTTAATTCGCGAAGAAAAGCACCGCGTTGCGTTGGAGTTTTTTCAAGATGCTTGGAACAGCGCCATTCAAGAGGGAATTGAACCTGCCATTCTTGCTGATTCCGCTATCGTCAATGCCTTGACCAACCTGTCATCAGCCGAGGGCGAGCAGCCTGTTGAAACACTGATTGCAGAATTGCCAAGCCGCAACGAAAGTGGCCACTTTATCGCTGACCGCAGCCTGCAATAAATCAGCGTTTATTCTCTTTTCAAATTCAAACGACGTTGTGCTAACGTGTTTGAACTTGGCCCATCGAGCAGGAGAATTGACCGATATGGTTCGAAAATATTTTAAATTCTCGTCAATTGCTGTGTTGTTGTTCAGTACAACTGCATTTTCACCTGCTCTTTCCTCTTCTGTTGCAACACCGACCGTTAATACGGAGCGCCTGGAACAGGCTGAAGACAACAATGAGCAGGAAAACGGGATCACGGAAGAAATCCAGACCTCTCAAAATGAAACAACCGACGAGGGTTTGGGCATTCCCACCGATGAATTGCCTGAAACTCAGCCTGACGGGAGTTTAAAGGCCCAACCAGATTTTTCCCAGTCTGCGGACCCAAAACAAGCCGAAGGCCCTCTTCCCGAAATTCAACGTGACTTCACCAAACTTCCTGAACCCGTCCAACGGATGCGAACGCTCATTTTGAATGCGGCGCGCAAAGGAAAAATTGAAGAACTCCGCGCTCTTATTGGCACTGGTGAGACCGCAACAAATTTTGCACTCGGCGGGTTAGAAGGCGATCCGATTGAACACTTGAAATCTCTTTCTGGCGATGAGGAAGGACTGGAAATTCTTGGCATTCTCATCGAGATATTGGAAATGGGATATGTTCATCTAGATGCAGGCACGGATGAAGAAATGTATGTTTGGCCTTATTTCTTCTCTTGGCCCATCAAGTCTCTGACGCCAGAGCAGAAAGTTGAAATGTACACAGTGTTGACCGCAGGTGATGTGGAAGATTCTGTTAATTTCGGCGGTTACATTTTCTATCGTGCAGGCATAAAACCAGATGGAAGCTGGAACTTTTTTGTCTCTGGCGATTGATCAATTGGATTAAATCATATGAGCAAAACAGCCCATTTGGACGACCGTGCATTGCTGACTGTTTCTGGAGAGGCTGCCACGGATTTTCTGCAAAACCTCGTCACCTGCGATGTTGAGAAACTTGAAACAGATGCCACAACTTTTGGCGCACTTCTCACCCCACAAGGGAAAATTCTGTTTGAGTTTTTAGTCACCAAGACAACAAATGGTTTCCTTTTGGATTGCCGCGCCGACATGCGTGATGATCTCTTAAAGCGCTTGATGTTCTATCGATTGCGCGCTGCCGTTGATCTAGCACCAGACCCAGCTGATGTGTTTGTCATTTGGGATGATGACGCAGATACAGACCCCAGGAATACAAAACTCGGACACCGTGTTTATTCAGACACAATCCCTACAAATGCTTCACCGGAAAACTGGCATGCAATCCGAATTTCGGTGGGAGTACCAGAACTTGGAATGGACTTTGATGCCTCATCCGTGTTTCCCCATGAAGCCATGATGGACCAATATGAAACCGCTGGCGTGGATTTCGCCAAGGGATGCTATGTTGGACAAGAGGTCGTGTCACGGATGCAGCACCGAAGCACCACGCGCAGTCGTTTCGTGCATGTGAGTGGCGAAAAAACACTGCCTGCAATGGGTGCAGAAATTGCCGCTCAAGAAAAAAAAATCGGAACCATGGGCAGCGCCGTCAAAAACAAGGGCTTGGCTTTGGTTCGTTTGGATCGCGCTGCCGCTGCACGCGAGATCGGCGCTAAAATAACGTGTGATGACGTTGCCCTAGACATTCAACTTCCTGAGCTTTTTGCAGGGGACTGGCCAAGTTGAACACTACCTTAAACGAAGCTCCTCGCGCATGGCAGCGCATGCTCTCAGGCCGCCGATTGGATTTGCTCGATCCATCACCATTGGATGTTGAATTGGAAGATATCGCCCATGGGTTAGCCCGTGTGGCACGCTGGAACGGGCAAACTTTCGGAGACCACGCATTTTCAGTGGCGCAACACTCGTTGTTGGTGGAGCAAGTTACCGCTGAACTTTTAAAGACACCAACGCGTGAAGACCGACTTTATGCTCTTCTCCACGATGCCCCGGAATATGTGATTGGTGATATGATTTCTCCATTTAAGGCCGTGATGGGTGGCGCCTACAAAGATGTAGAACTGCGCCTTGAACAAGCCGTTCACGTGCACATGGGGCTTTCCGCCGATATTCCCGGTGCGCTGAAAAAAACGATCAAAAAAGCAGATGGTGTGGTTGCATATTATGAAGCGACGAAATTGGCCGGATTTTCGGAAACCGAAGCGCGACAGTTTTTCGCAATTCCTAAAGGCATAAACCCAGACACACTTGATCTGGAGCCAATGCCAACGGTTGCCGCGCAAAACGCTTTTATAGATCGGGTGCGCGCAATTGAGCAATCCTCATGAGCACGATCCATATTTGCCCTCTGTCAGCTTTGGAAAGTGTTTTGGCAGACAGCGGTGCCGTTCAAATGATCTCATTGAGTGGCCCTGGAAAATCGATAGAGACACCCACGCAAATAACGGGTGGTCATCTTAAGCTTGAATTCAACGACATCAACGAACCTCGTGATGGGTTGATTGCCCCTGCCCCTGAACATGTAAAGAGCGTAATCGACTTTGCGAGCACTTGGGATCAATCTCACCCCCTAGTCATTCATTGCTGGATGGGGATCAGTCGCTCGACGGCGGCGGCCGCGACCGTTCTTTTGTCGCTGTTTCCGCAAACTACCCCGCAGACTGTGGCACAGATGATCCGTCAAAAGTCGCCAATGGCCACACCGAACCCCATGGTGATTGCTCATGCAGACGAGCTTCTTCAGTTGGAAGGACACCTTGTCGACGCGATCCAAAACATCGGTCGTGGCGAAGATGCTTTTGAGGGCAAACCCTTTTCTATTTCGTCGCAGGAATTTGCCGCATGAAAGCAGGATTGGAAATTGGCCTTCATGCCGTTGTGGTGGCTGTTGCAGAAGACGGCCCGCAAGTGCTGATCGTTCCCGAGCCGCAAACCAGCGCCGAGCCAATTGCGGCCCTTCCCTTCGGACCATTTGATCCGGCCAAACACCGCACGCTTGATATCGGTTTGCGCAATTGGGTGGAAGAGCAGACCCGATTGTCATTGGGCCATGTTGAACAACTTTACACTTTTGGCGATCAAGGCCGTACACGCGCTGCTGCGAAAGGCGAACTCAATCTGGTCTCGATTGGCTATCTCGCTCTCGTTCGAATTCCCGCACCAAAAAACACATCGGAAGCACTCAACTGGCAAAATTGGTATCGCTTCTTTCCTTGGGAAGATTGGCGCAGTGGCACTCCAATCATGTTGAGCGAGGTTTTGCTGCCTGCCCTCTCTGATTGGGTTCGACAAGCACCAGACCAAGCCTCAGGTGCTGATGGCTTGGAAAGGCTCGCGCGTTTTCGTTTGGCCTTTGGGTGCGACCTTCCAAAAACGGGCACGCCATCCATCAACAGTTGGGACGAAGAGCGTGTGCTAGAACGCTACGAGCTCATGTATGAAGCTGGATTGGTGGAAGAGGCTTTCGTTGATGGCGCAGTGAAAACCCGCACGATTGAAAGTTCGAGTGGCCGCGTGATGCTACATGATCACCGCCGTATATTGGCGACGGCAATTGCACGTCTGCGCGCCAAGCTAAAATATCGCCCCGTTGTGTTTGAACTCATGCCCAATGATTTCACGCTGACCGAATTGCAGACCACTGTTGAAATGTTGTCTGGCCGCAAAGTTCACAAACAGAACTTCCGACGATTGGTGGAAAGCGCCGAACTTGTAGAACCGACTGGTGCGCAGTCTTCGCAGACTGGTGGGCGGCCAGCAGCGCTCTATCGGTTCCGCCGCAAAATTTTGCGCGAGCGCCCTGCTCCTGGCCTTCGCATTGGAAGCAGCGGCTAGCTTTACTTGATTTTGATGTCGAGACCGAGGTCAAGTGTCGGCGCGCTCATGGTGATCTTGCTTGTGGAGATCATATCCACGCCCGCTTCAGCAATGTCTTTGATTGTATCAATATTCACATTGCCTGACGCTTCGACGGGAATGCGGCCATCAACCATCGCGACACCTTCGCGCAATTGTTCAAGGCTCATATTGTCGAGCATCACTACGTCTGCACCAGCATCCAAAACCACTTTCAATTGTTCCAAAGTGTCCACTTCAACTTCAATTTTGACCAGATGCCCTGCAAAAGCGCGAGCACCATCGATTGCAGCCTTTACGCCACCTGCAACGGCGATGTGGTTGTCTTTGATTAAAATTGCGTCATCCAACCCATAACGGTGGTTTGACCCGCCACCGCATTTGACGGCGTATTTTTCAAAAGAGCGCAGTCCGGGAATGGTTTTGCGCGTGCAGCAGACCCGCGCTTTGGTGTGTGCAATGCGTTGTGCAAAATGGCTGGTATATGTGGCGATGCCAGACAAGTGGCAGATGTAATTAAGTGCCACGCGTTCAGCGCCCAATACGGCGCGTGCAAGACCTGTGATACGGGCAACGTCCTGCCCTGCTTTCACCACATCGCCGTCTTTGACCAGCGCTTCAAACGATATTGAACTGTCAATTTCTTCAAAGGCTGCCTTGGCAATATTGATGCCAGCGATGGTTCCATTTTCTCGTGTGTTCATCACGGCTGTGGCCTGCGCATCGGCAGGAATGGTGGCATCGCTGGTCAAATCTCCGGCCAAACCCAAATCTTCTTGAAGGGCCGCGATCACCGCTTGCTTGATCATGACAGGCGATAAGGTCGGCGCGTGGGATTGCGAATTGTTCATATCAAATCTGTTCCGTTCTATGCGCTTTGCAAGTCAGCGGCGGGAATTCCAGACACCAGCTTTGCGGCAAGTTCGGTGGCTTTGGTCAAAGTCATGAAACTGCGTTTCGCCAATTCAGGGTTTTCATTGGGTAAGTCAGAACGAAAATGACCGCCACGGCTCTCAAGCCGCATGAGCGCAGAAACAGCAATCATTTTTGCTGTGATCAATGCATTTTCAAAACGCTGATACTTGTTGTTTTTTTCTATGTCCAAAATGCCTTTCAGGCCTTCCAACATGCCATCGGGTGAGCGCACCACACCAAATTCAGCGCTCATAATATCACGCAAACGCGTCATATTTTTTGAGTCTTCCATTGGTTCAGAATCATCATGTGTGAGAGATTCTTCCCCCCAATTGTGCAGTTGTGGAGCCGGCATTAAATCTTGAATGTCTTCAGCAATGCGCGCTGCAAAAACCACCGCTTCCAAAAGTGAATTGGACGCCAACCGGTTCGCCCCATGGGCACCAGTGGATGTCACCTCACCGCAGGCCCAAAGACCGTCTAAAGTGGAGCGACCATTGGCATCCGTCAGCACACCGCCCATGAAATAATGCGCGGCAGGTATCACGGGAATCATCTCTTTGGCGGGGTCAATTCCCGCATCTTCGCAATATCCAAACACCGTTGGAAATTCTTCATTAAAGCTGTCGCCTACCGATTGTCTGCAATCGAGAAATGCACCGCGACCAGATTTGACTTCATCAAATATACCCCGTGCCACAACATCGCGAGGCGCTAATTCTGCATCTTCGTGCAAGGGCACCATGAAACGTTCGCCCGCCGAATTGTGCAAGGTTGCACCATGTCCACGCAATGCCTCAGTTGCCAGAGGAGACGGGTCTTTGCCCACATCAATGGCTGTTGGATGAAACTGAACGAATTCCATATCGGCAACAATTGCACCAGCGCGTGCCGCCATGCCGATGCCCCCTCCGCGTGCTTCGGATGGGTTGGTCGTCACTTTGTAAAGGTGGCCCACACCACCTGCGGCCATCACGACAGCTTTTGCAGAAAGGTGTAATTTATTGGGCCCCATTCCCGCATCATCGCGCGCAACAATACCGTTCACCGCTTTGCCATCGGTCAAAATATCTTGCACCACATAGCCTTCAAGTACGCGAATGGACGGGGTTTTACGAACGGAGGCCACCAGCGCTTCCATGATCGCACGCCCAGCCATGTCGCCTTTCACGCGAACAATACGACTTTCCGAATGGGCGGCTTCACGGGACACTGCCAATTTACCTTCAAGATCCCGGTCGAATGGAACGCCATATTCCAATAAATCTGTGATGCGGTCAGCGGCCTGCGATGCCATGAGAGTGGCTATATGTTCGTCGACAATTCCCGCACCAGCTTCCAATGTGTCGGCCACATGCTTGGCAACTGTGTCACCTTTGGACACAGCCGCTGCAATGCCTGCCTGTGCCCAAGCAGACGACGCACCGCGACCGAGCGATGCTGCTGTTAATATGGTAACAGGACGGGGAGCAAGTTTCAGCGCGCAAAACAAACCCGCCAAACCGCCGCCGATGATGACCACATCATCATTTCCAGTTCCCGCCACGGGGCGAAGGAAAGAGAGTTGTTCAGTCATTTTTCATCGTCCTAAAAAAGTTCTTCGCCAGCTTCACGAACTGGGTCCGGAAAGTCTCGATAAAGTGCAAATTTGATTTCGTGGATCTTCGAATTCACTCCAAAATGCATCACTTCCATTTCGCCGCTGCGTTTGGCCGCAACGTTAAAAGCTGCATCCAACTGAGCCATGTTTTTCACATCGATCAAAAGTTGAAACTCGCCCAATTCCTTTGGGGTCAAACCAAGCTTGCTGCGCAGCAAACGCCAGCTTTCGATCTTCTTGCTTTCCACCAAATGATCCATCATTCGCGTCAGATCAGCCACGAATTCCAGATCTTTGGTTCCCGGCTTCAGACCGAAAAAGGCTTGGTAGATGTCCATAGACCATCAATTCTTCAAATTGACCATGCGCTCAACCGCAAGTTTGGCTTTTTCCGCCATGAGCGGATCGACAATCACTTCCTCTTTCATCTCCAACAGACTGTCGAGAATTTTGGGCAGCGTAATGCGTTTCATATGCGGGCAGAGATTACATGGCTTGATGAATTCAACACCCGGCGCTTGTTCTTGAATGTTGGACGCCATGGAGCATTCTGTCACCAAAAGAACCTTGGCCCCTGGCTTTTGCCCCAACGCATAGTCAATCATGCCTTTGGTTGAACCTGTGAAATCTGCAACGGCTGTCACTGTAGTCGGGCACTCTGGGTGCGCGATTATTTGAATGTCTGGATCAGCTTCCTTGTAAGCCAACAATTCTTCAGCCGTGAAGCGCTCATGCACTTCGCAATGGCCTTTCCATGTGAGAATCTTGACCTTGGTTTGAAGCGCCACGTTTTGCGCAAGATATTCATCAGGAATAAGCAGCACTTTGTCGACGCCAAAACTTTCCACCACCTGCACGGCATTGGACGACGTGCAACAAATATCGCTTTCCGCTTTCACATCAGCTGACGTGTTTACATAGGTGACAATTGGAACGCCGGGATTGGCTTCGCGCAGCAAACGTACGTCTTCGCCTGTAATTGAATCCGCCAAGGAACACCCTGCCCGCATATCGGGGATCAAGACTGTTTTGGCTGGGTTCAGCAATTTGGAGGTTTCGGCCATAAAGTGAACACCGCACTGAATGATCACATCGGCTTCCACGCGGGTAGCTTCCATGGCCAATTGCAAGGAATCGCCCGCAATATCTGCCACGCAGTGATAAATTTCAGGCGTTTGATAATTGTGCGCCAAAATCGCGGCATTGCGCTCTTTTTTCAACTTGTTGATCGCGTGTACATAGGGCGCGTGAACAGGCCATTCAATTTCAGGAATGTGATGTTTTACTTTCTCATAAAGTGGCGCGGTCGCCTCTGCCACTTCAGCAGTGTATTCAAGAGATGGACGCTCCAAGCGCTTGAAGCTTTTGCCCCCCGATAGATTGATGTCGCCGTTTGCACCGGCGTTTTCAGGTGTTGCCTGCTTGGTCGCAACCATAGTCAATTCTCCATCAACATCCATTGGGGATGCTTTACATATACTCAATATGAGTATAACTATCACATAAAACAAGTCCGACACACATCGGACCTGTCTTTCAATACGTCAGCAATCCGTCGTTCGCAACTGTATTGGATTGAATTTCCAACAAGAATTATAAACGCTCTTTAGGTGAAGTTAACGCTCACTTCGCCGAAATCACCGAACTTTGCTGACACTGTTTTGCCTGCAACACCGGGAACGGCTGCTGTACACGTTCCAGATGAGACCCACTGCCCCGCTTGCAAGCGCTCCCCTTTGGCCGCCAGTTGCTCTGCCAGCCATACAATAGAGTTGATTGGATCTCCCATGACAGGTTGGCCATTGCCTGACTGGACGATTTCTGCGTCAACCATGGCTTCGACAACCGTATTTGCCAAATCCTGATTGGCCCAATCGCTCACTTCTGGCCCCACCACAAAGGCTGCATTGCCGCCAAAATCCATGGTGACGCCAACCCCATTTGCATAGTCCGGATTGCCAATGCAACGCCCTATAACTTCAATTGCCAAATGCACGGTTTCAACAGCTGCTTTTGCGTTTTCAACAGTGATCGCCTCACCATTTACAGGGAAGTCTTTGGCCATTTTGAATGCGTATTCAGGTTCAACTGCGCCGACGCATGAGGTCTTTTTCAAGTCTTCACCACTGTTCATGACGCCAAGTTCGGCCATAGGGCCATAAAACGGGCTGTCTATTCCAAAGCCTTTTTGCGCCGCTTCATTGGTGGCGCCCACTTTCCAACCCACGCTTGGCGATCCCAATTGATCAAAGGCTTGCGCTTGAATATCCATCGCATCATCGCGATTGGGTGCTGGATCAGGCAAAGCCATTTGGGTTTGCTCACCTGATTTACGCGCAGCAACAATTTGAGCGGCCATTTCAGATTTGTTCATGAGAGTAGTCCTTCGCCAAAATATTTTGATGGTTTTAATCAAAAACTTTCATTCGCACAGCCCAAGAATTCAGATTAGTCTTTTTATGTTCAGTTTTGGAGAATCTGCCGCATGTCACAAATCGAGACCCCAAGTGCTCCAGTTCGTTGGAGACCGCCTGTTTGGTTGATCATCACTTGTGGTTGCACCATTGCTTTGTTGGCCTTTGGCCCACGCTCGGCCATGGGATTTTTCCAAGAACCCATTTTGCAAGACAAAGGCTGGAACAGCACAACATTTGGTTTGGCAATCGCGATCCAAAATCTGGCTTGGGGTTTGGGGCAACCCATATTTGGTGCTTTGGCCGACCGATATGGCGCTTATCGCTCGTTGGCCGTTGGTGGAATTATTTACGCGCTGGGCCTATATCTCATGGCCACCGCCGATGCACCGATCTGGCTGCATATTGGTGGCGGCGTGTTGGTCGGCTTGGGTGTCGCCGCGGGATCATTCGGCATCATTTTATCGGTCTTTGCTCGAAATGTTGCCCCCGAACAGCGGTCTTTTGTGTTCGGCATGGGCACAGCTGCAGGCTCCGCAGGCATGTTCTTATTCTCCCCGCTATCTGCTGGTCTTATTGCAAACTTTGGCTGGTCACACGCACTTGTGGTTCTGTCAGCCATGATGCTGCTCATCCCTGTTCTGGCCATACCGCTCTATGGCAATTCGACAGATTCAAAAATTCCGCAAGAAAACATCAATCAAACGATTGCTGAGGCGCTTAAAGAAGCCATGTCTCATAAGTCCTATCTGCTTTTGATTTCAGGGTTTTTTGTCTGTGGATTTCAGGTTGCTTTCATTACGGCGCATTTTCCAAAATATATTGCTGATATTGGCATCGCGCCAATTTACGCCGTTTGGGCAATTGCTCTGATCGGCCTTTTCAATGTATTCGGATCACTTGCTTCCGGCATTATCGGGCAACGCTATTCCAAACCCTATTTTCTGTCGCTCATTTACATCGGTCGCTCCATTGCCGTGACAGCCTTTTTGCTCTTGCCGCAAACGCCGACCAGCGTCGTCGTATTTGCAATTGTCATGGGCTTGTTGTGGCTTTCCACGGTTGCGCCAACAAACGCTTTGGTGGCCATTATGTTTGGTACACGCCATTTGGGCATGTTGGGTGGTGTTGTGTTTTTCTCACACCAGATCGGCTCATTTTTGGGCGTGTATTTTGGCGGATATTTGCGCGATACATCAGGCAGTTATGATGTTGTTTGGTGGTTGGGTGTCGCACTCGGGTTGTTTGCAGCCCTTGTCCATTGGCCCATCAAAGAAGCGCCCGTAGAGCGAGGCGCGGTTCCAGCCTAAACAGGAATTTTGAACACCGAACATGTTTGAGTACCGTGGGCAAACAGTTTGCCATTCTCATCGGTCAATTTCGCTTCCGAAGTGGCCAATTGACGTCCCGGATGAATGACCTTTCCACGGGCGAACAATCGCCCTGTATCGGGCAAAATGGGTCGAACATAATTCAATTTCAACTCCACCGTCGTGCTGGCATGACCGACGGGACAAATGCTGTGCACCGCGCAGGCCAATGCAGAATCCAAAAGCGTTGCAGCATAACCGCCATGCACAGTTCCAATAGGGTTCATATACTCACTTGAGGGAATGCCCGTGAATGTAACCTCGCCCTCTGAAACTTCCGACAGCCGAAAGTTTAGGGCTTTGCTGATGGTGGGTGCAGGGAATTTTCCTTCTAAAATTCCGTTGAGATAATCATAGCCTGAAATCTCCACCAGATCAGCCATTTCCGCCACGCCGAATCCTTGGGGAAGCGGCTGGCCATCCAAATACTCCATTTCAGACATTTTAGTCTTTTCCCTTCAAAAGCTTTGCGAGTGCACGAACCAGGCTGTTGCGTTCCACAGGAACATCGATGCCTCTTGCCATATAAACATGGCGATCGAAAAAGAAACTGGTCAATTCGAAACCGCTTTCAATGTCTGCCCATTCGGCTGCGCTGCTGCGTTCCAAATCTCGCTCCAGTAAAAACGATGGCAATTGCAGCATTTTGTCGGCCCAGGGTTTACCGGCTTCAGCACTAACTGCCCTGCCAGACTTTGGCGACACATATAAAAGATTAGCCGTTTGGCCCGTTGCAGCGCAGGCGGAAAGATCGAGCCCAAACCCCAGTTCTTCCAAAATAGACAACTCAAAGCGCACCACCAACTCACCAGCAATGGCAGGATTTTCCAAATTGTCCAAAACAATTGCCAAAACATCATAGAGATTAGCATGGGCGTCGCGCTCCGGCAGCAGTCGCAAATGGGAAGCCAGCACTTGCAACGCATAAACCCCGTGAGCGGTTTCCATGAGCTTTGATGCGCGCATGGAAACGCTTTCCAATTTGAACTGTCCCAGATGGTCTTCAAGGCGGGCTCGCCAAGTGGCGCGCACAGTGTTTCCCGGTTGCAGCAATGGCCGCATGGTGCGCGATCTTCCACCATGAACGACACCCAAATGCCGCCCTCTTTCGCGAGTCATCAATTCGGCAATGACGGCCGTCTCACCGTGTTTGCGAACGCCTAAGACAATGGCTTGATCAGACCATTCCATGGCAAATTATTTGGGAAATTCCAGCCCCATCTCGCGGTATCGCTCGGGGTCATCAATCCAGTTTTCACGCACTTTTACAAACAAGAACAGATGCACATTCTGGCCCAACATGTCGCTCAATTCTTTGCGCGCCGCCGTCGATATGGCCTTGATGGTTTCGCCCTTGTTGCCAATGACGATTTTCTTGTGGGCGTTGCGCTGGATGTAAATGACCTGATCGATTTTCACGCTGCCATCTTTGCGCTCTTCCCATCCTTCCACTTCCACATGAGCGGAATAGGGCAGCTCTTGGTGCAAGCGCAAAAACAGTTTCTCGCGGGTTACTTCAGCAGCGAGAATACGCGCAGGCAAATCGGACACCTGATCTTCGGGATAGAGGAAGGGCCCTTCCGGCATCTCGTTCGCAAGATGATTCATAAAATCATCGCAACCATCACCATTTAAAGCGGAAATGAGAAAAGTTTTGTCGAAATGGGCACGTTCCGTTGCGGCTTTCACCAGCGCCAAAAGTTGTTCACGTGGCACGCGATCAATCTTGTTGAGCAGCAAAATTTTGGGCAGTTTCACGCTGTCGAGATTGTCCAGAATACGTTCAGCATCGCCGCGAATGCCACGCTCGGCATCAATGAGCAATGCGACCGTATCAGCGTCCTTGGCACCGCCCCAAGCGGCATCCACCATCGCGCGGTCAAGCCTGCGACGCGGTTGGAAAATACCAGGCGTGTCGGCAAAAATGATCTGGCTGTTCCCGCGCATCGCAATACCACGAATGACAGCGCGGGTGGTTTGAACTTTGTGACTGACAATCGAAACCTTGGTGCCAACCAAGCGATTGATCAAAGTTGATTTACCTGCATTGGGCGCACCGATAAGGGCGACAAATCCAGCGCGGGTTGGTTGGTCAGCAGACTGGCCATCTGAGCTCATATGGTGTTTTCCTCAATGATGCCGTCTTTGTTCATGATCCACACTTTCTCTCTTAGCAAAACCGCTTGCGCGGCAGATTGTTCTGCTGCCCGTTTGGATCGCCCCTGCCCTTTGCAACTTTCAATGCCTTCCACCTTCACTTCAACGGTGAAAATTGGATCGTGATCCGGCCCCGATCTATCTGCAATAACATAAAATGGGGTGGCGGATGTTCTCGTGTGCGCCCATTCTTGCAGCGCCGTTTTGCTGTCACGTGTTCCAGCACCTGCACTTTGCAGACGATCTTTCCAATATTTGTTCACAAATGCCGATGCGGCTTCTAACCCAGCATCGAGATAAATTGCAGCAATGAGTGATTCAACGACATCGGCCCGCACGCTTTTCATGCGCTTTCCGGTCAGTTGTTTCACATCAGCACCCGCATGAATGAATTCGTGCAAGCCAATCTCATCAGAGATTTGAGCACACATATTGCCGCTGACAAGCGTATTAAGCCTGACCGACAATTCGCCTTCGCGGGCATCGGGAAATTCAAAAAACAACATTTCGGCAATGCAAATGCCCAAAATGCGGTCGCCCAAAAACTCCAAACGTTCGTAGTGTGAAATTTCACCTGCTTTTTTTGATGCACTGGAATGGGTCAACGCGCGCACAAGCCGTTCATGCGACTTGAACTTGTGCTCAATAATCGTTTCCAGCTGCGCTATTTTCTGCGCGGTGAGACGAACTGAACTCAACCTACAAACCCGTGAATATGCGGCCCCAGCGCATATCGCTCGGCCAGCGCCAGAACTGATAAGCTGGTGTGCCATTGTCAAGCGATAAGAAAATCACCTGCGCTTTGCCTACCAAATTTTCATAAGGCACAAAGCCAACGGAATAGCGGCTGTCGTCTGAATTGTCGCGGTTGTCGCCCATGAAGAAATAGTGGCCTTCTGGGACCGTGTATTCATTTGTGTTGTCGGAACGGTTTCCCGGCTGCGTATCGATTGTTTGATAGCTCAAGCCAGACGCAAGAGTTTCTTGATAGATCGGAACAGACAGGCTTTCGCGGAAAGTTTGCTCACTAAATGTGCCACTCTGCTTTCGATCGATTGGAGCACCATTCAAATATACAACGCTGTCTTTGAGCTGAATCTTGTCACCCGGCAAACCAACAAGACGCTTGATGAAATCTGTGTTCAATTGATTTGGCGGACGGAAAACGATGACGTCACCGCGCTCTGGTTCACCGCCCCAAATTCGACCGCTGAAAAGGTTGGGCGAAAACGGGAAAGAATATTTGCTATAGCCATAGGAATATTTGGACACGAATAGGTAGTCACCAACCAAAAGAGTGGGCTTCATACTGCCGGACGGAATGTTGAAGGGTTGGAACAAAAATGTGCGCAGAACCAGAGCCAATATCAGCGCTTGGATGACGACAGAAACGGTTTCCCATACTGCATTTTCTTGTTTTTGCGGTTTGTTTTTAGCCAAATCCGTATTCCTTAAATCTATCTGCTTTTGCAGTGACACTGCTTATGCCGAGTGCGCTGGCATTGAGCAAGTTGAAAACTGGAAGAATGTGCCGTTGCAATTCGGCAAAAATGGGAATGCGCACCATTCAGGCGAGCATTGAGCGCGCTTTTTCAAAAACATCGTAGAACATGCGCTCAGTCAATCGGCCCGTATTGGTGTTGTAACGCGAGCAATGATAGCTTGAAATCACATCATATTGCGCCATTTCGTGCACCACATTGTGGGCAAATGGCACTGATGCCACTCTCACCTGCAAAGTTCGCGCTGTGCTGTCATGAGATATTTTTCCAAGCGTCACCAAGACCTGCAAGTTCGGGAAACAAGAAATGGTTTGGGCCAAAAATGGGCGACAGGAATTTATTTCAGCACCAATTGGTTTGTTTTCGGGTGGCACGCACCGCACCGCATTGGTGATAGCACAATCGACAAGCTTCAAACTGTCATTGGGGTCGGCTTCGTAGCGACCTTTGGCAAAATCATATTTCACAAGCGTGTCGTATAAAAGATCACCCGCCCAATCCCCCGTGAACGGCCGTCCTGTTTGGTTGGCGCCTTTGAGACCTGGGGCCAGACCAACGACGAGCAGCCGAACAGCATCAGCGCCGCCATGTTCTGCATCGGGCAGCCATGTGGGAACGGGCGCGTTGTGAAAGCTTGGGTTCAGGTCGCGATGTTTGTGCCGAAACGCGACCAAGCGAGGACATAGCGAGCAATCGCGCGACGGTTCAGCATTTGGATTTGTAAGAGCAGCCATGGCGGCGTTTATGAACAATTGTTTCCAAAAAACAAACGATTTTCGCCGGCCTCAAGCTTCATCCACGTCCAAGTCGTCTCTGCCCACTTCGGTTTGCAGGGACTGTATGTCCAAATAGAAATCTGCTTGGCGGCGCAGTTCATCGGCAATCATGGGTGGCTGGCTCTTGGTGGTGGAAACCACAGTAACGCGCTTTCCCTTACTTTGCAGCGCCTGCACCAATCTGCGGAAATCTCCATCGCCCGAAAACAGCACAAAATGATCCACGGTTGGTGCCAATTCCAAGGCATCTACAGTCAATTCAATGTCCATATTGCCCTTCACTTTGCGGCGACCTGCAGCATCGGTGAATTCTTTGGCGGGTTTGGTGACCACTGTATAACCGTTGTAGTCCAACCAATCGATCAGCGGGCGGATGGACGAATATTCCTGATCTTCCACAAGTGCGGTATAATAATAAGCGCGCAACAAATAACCGCGCTTTTGAAACGTTTTCAGCAATTGTTTGTAATCAATGTCAAAGCCCAAAGCTTTGGACGTCGCATACAAATTCGCACCGTCTATGAGCAAAACAATCTTTTCGCGTTCATCAAACATCTAAAATTACCTTTTGCAGCTCAAAGACTGCTCAGAAATAAATTGGTCACAGAATCTCGGCCTCAAAGACCACGCTGTTTCTGCACCACCATAACTTGAGAATGCGGGATCACGTTTCAACTCATTCAAAATAAACGTGATCGCATTTAGGCGGCGATAAATGGAGAGACAATGGCTGCTTGCCGGCCCAAGCCGACTATGTTCTTAACGATATGATGTCAGCTATGCGAGCGACTGACTTCTTAAATAGCTATGTCGCGACTCAAAAAGCTAAAGGTTACGTCAGGGTATAAACTCTACATTGATAGCCATTCAGTTCGTTGGCTCCAATATGACACCAAAAAAGCCGCCCCCGAAGGAGCGGCTCTCAAATTCTATCTGATATGCTGGGTTAGCCTTGGTATTTAGGTTGTTTGCTCAACTCTTCCTGCGTCCCTTCGATATAGACACGTACGCTGTCACCGTCGTTCTCGCGCAGGATGGTCAATTCATCCATTGTGACTGCAATCGGATGCTCGCCCAGGCCCAAGAAACCACCGATATCCAAAACTGCATTTTTGATTTTGCCATTTGTGTCCAGAATTAAGCGGTCGATCTCGCCCACATCCTCATTATTGGTCCCGTATACGCGGGCGCCTTTGAGTTTGGCCGCTGTAAGATCTTCCACTTCGGCTTTCTGGTAACCTTCAAATGTGGCCATTGGCGTGCGAAGCATAGGCCGACCATCTTCATCCACACGTTCTGCGGTGTTAGTCTTCGACACTGATGCAGTTGTGTTTTCGGTATCGGGAAGGATTGTGGACGCTGTACGGTCAAATGCCGGTTCTGCTGTGAGTTGTTCTTTGTTGGTTTTCACCACCAAAAAATACTCTCCCGCATCGCCCTTTTCATTGACGAATTTGATCTGATCCATTTGTACGGCGACATCTTTTTCGCCAATGCCAACGAAACCGCCAATGCCCAACACAACCGCTTTCACCTTACCATCGCGGTCAAGAATAACATCGTTGACTTCGCCAAGATCATCCCACTGCTTTTCTGCGCCATCATTGACCCTCGTTTCGGAGTCGAATGTGTCGAATTCTTTTTCAGCAGAATACACGCGCATACCGATAAGCTTGGATGCGTAAATGTCACTTGCTTGGGCTGACTGATAAGTCATCATTTTGCTGGAGTTCGCTTCAGCAAATGCAGTTGTAGTGAGCATAAGCGCCATAGCGGTTGTTGCGATAATGCGTTTCATTATTTAGTCTCCTATTGTTCGACAGTTTCAGTGATACGCGCATGCCATCTTTCCAGGACTGCATGCCCGTTCATCATAGAAACAGACGACCGGCGAATGGGTTCCAAATTTTTTGAAACTCATTCGTCGTAGGGTCGTGAAGTTGCAAAAGCAGGGCTTACTCAACAAAACTGCCCTCTCGCATCATCCGCCATGAAAATACGTTTTGCCTTGAAAAAGTCTCTAACTTCGCGTACCAGACAGGAAATATTCTCTGACAATTGATATCAGGAGCCGCGCATGGCCCGCGTAACCGTGGAAGATTGCATCGACAAAGTGTCGAATCGTTTTGAGCTTGTATTGCTTGCAAGCCACCGCTCACGCCAGATTTCATCTGGTTCACAAATCTCTGTTGATCGCGACAATGACAAAAACCCTGTGGTCGCTCTGCGCGAAATCGCAGACGAGCAATTGTCACCAGGTGATTTGAAAGAAGACTTGATCCATTCCTTGCAGAAGCATGTTGAAGTGGATGAACCGGAAGATCTTCCAGAAGCAACTGAAGACATCGTGATGGGTGCAGAGGATGGCGATGCGCCTATCGAGCCTCCTGCGCAGATCACATTTGACACATTGTCAGAAGACGAACTTCTGTCGGGCATTCAAAATCTGGTCGCTCCAGAAAAGTCTGACGACTACTAAGCCCAACAGACCAAAAATTCCGAAAAAGCCGATTTGCCAGTGCAAGTCGGCTTTTTTATTGCCGTGAGCGCACCCAGAGCTTGCACAAGGCGACCAATCCCCCCATTTTCAGGACAAGTGGAATACGCCCGTACGTCGCGAGTCGTTGGTGCATTGCCGACGATAAATCACAGGAGACACAAGCGCAGATGATGCGGCAAAACGAATTGGTGGAACGGGTTGCGGCCTACAATCCCGATTTTGACGAGGAAACTCTCAACCGTGCCTATGTTTATGCCATGCACAAGCACCGCCACCAGGTGCGTCAATCAGGCGACCCCTATTTCAGCCACCCATTGGAAGTGGCGGCAATTGTCACTGATCTAAAGCTTGATCAGGACAGTGTTGTTGCAGCCCTGTTGCACGATACGATTGAAGACACAGATGCCACGCGCAAAGAAATTGATTCAATGTTTGGCCCCGGCATTGGCCGTCTGGTCGAAGGCCTCACCAAGCTAAAACGCATCGACCTTGTGTCTAAGAAAACGCGTCAGGGTGAAAATCTGCGTCGTCTGTTGTTGGCAATTGCAGATGATGTGCGAGTGCTTTTGGTGAAGTTGGCAGACCGTTTGCACAATATGCGCACGCTGCACCATGTACCGCCTGAAAAGCGGGAGCGGATTGCACAGGAAACCATGGACATTTACGGTCCTCTTGCAGGCCGTATGGGTATGCAAGATGTGCGTGATGAACTAGAAGAATTGTCTTTCATGTATCTCTATCCCGACGGATATACGCTGGTTCATGAGAAGCTGGCGTCCATGCAGGAGACTCACTCTGAAGTCATTTCCGAGATTGAAAAAAGCGTTGTCGACAATCTTGCAAAGAACCTGATTACCGCACGCGTTGTGAGCCGCAGCAAACGCCCCTACTCCGTTTTCCGAAAAATGGAAAAGAACGGCATCAGTTTTGAGCAATTGTCTGACATGCTTGGCTTCCGCGTGATCGTGGAAACGGTGCCAGATTGTTATGAAGCTTTGGGGGCGATCCATACCAGATGGCCTGCCGTGCCGGAGCGCTTTAAAGACTATATCTCCACGCCAAAGCAGAATGACTACCGCTCTATTCATACCACTGTCATTGGACCATCTCATCAACGTGTGGAACTGCAAATTCGCACCCATGAAATGCATGAAATTGCGGAGCAAGGCATTGCCGCCCATACACTCTACAAAGATGGTGTTTATGCTGCTAAAGAAGCCAGCACCATCTTAATGGGTGAAATGGTGGGAGCAGACAGTGTCGCCGCTTTGTCAAAAGAAAGCCGTTCTTATGCATGGTTGAGACACACCATTGAAACCCTTTCGGAAGGTGATCATCCAGACGATGTTTTGGAACACACCAAGCTTGAATTGTTTCTCGATCAGGTATTTTGCTTCACCCCAAAAGGGCGTTTGATCGCCCTGCCCCAAGGAGCTACGGCGATCGACTTTGCTTACGCCGTTCACACCAATGTGGGGAATTTTTGCAGTGGATGCCGCATCAATGGCAAGGCTTCGCCTGTGGTCACAAAACTCAAAAATGGTGACGAAGTGCTCATCATTCGCGACGAAAACCACACGCCACCCGCCGCCTGGGAACACGTGGCCGTTACAGGCAAAGCACGTTCCGGCATCCGGCGTGCTTCACGCGAAGCCCGCAACAAACAGTATTTTGATCTCGGTTTGAAAATTCTGAAATCTACATTCAAAAGGGCGCAACACGAGTTCGCTGAATCGCAGTTGCGTTCTTCGCTCAATAAACTTGCCCACAACTCCACGTCCGATGCCATTGCCGCGGTGGGTCGTGGAGAATTGCCACCTGAAAATGTTCTCAAAGCGGTTTATCCGGATTACCAGATTGAACGGTCTGCGCAGACCCCACAACAGCCTGCCGAGGGATGGTTCAACCTGACAGGCGTTGCAAACATCATGTTTCGCATTCCCGGTCGTCGTAAGGAAAAATATTCAGACGTTGCACAACAACTGGCAGATTCTATTCCCATTCGCGGCACGTCAGAAGATACGCCGGTGACGCTTGATGTTGAAAGCGGTGCAGTCCCGGGAGATCGTATCGTGGGTATTTTGACGCCAGGTGTGGGGGTTACGGTCTACCCAATTCACGCAAAAGCCTTGCATGAATACGAAGACACTGCTGACCAATGGCTCGACTTGCGGTGGGACATCGACACGGAAAATCCCAACCTGTTTCACGCGAAAATTGATGTGACTGCGGTCAATGCCCCTGGCACTTTGGCTGAAATCTCAGAGGTCATTGGCAAAGCGTCTTCCAACATCGACAATCTTTACCTCTCTTCACCTGAGACTGGGCTGACAGAACTGGTGTTTGGAATTGAGGTTTGGGACGTAAAACACCTAAATCGTGTCTTGCGTGAAATCCGTGCGCTTGATGTGGTGACGAAGGCAGCACGTCGCGGCTGAGTTTTTGTTGAAGAAGCCAACGAAATATTTTGCTCGACACAGATGCGTCACAAACCCGTTGTTAAGAATAGTGTGAAACAATGAAAAGATCGGGTCGCCAGACCCGCTTGTATCTCGTTCTGGCGGAGAAGAATAAACCCATGTTGATGAAAAGGCGAAAGCCACCATCTTGGGCCGAATGGCTTCGCGTGTGGATTTGGCCGCGGCGCTCTTGGTTCCGTTCAGGCCAATATGTCACAAAGCGTATTTTGCGGCTGACAGCCTCACCCCATGCGGTGGCGGCAGGCGTTGCAGCGGGTGCATTCACTTCTTTTACCCCATTCATGGGTCTGCATTTCTTGTTAGCTGCAATTCTTGCTTGGGTGATACGCGGCAATCTTATTGCATCAGCACTTGGCACATTTGTGGGCAACCCACTCACCTTCCCGTTCATTTGGGCTGCGACTTATAAGACGGGTCAATTCATTCTTCAGGCTGATATGGCTGGCGCACCACCCGCGCTGGGGCACGCCATGAAACGCGTGATGTCTTCACTTTGGAATTTGGACGGAACAGCGGCAATGACCGCATTGAGCAATATTTGGAACCCGATTTTATACCCGATGCTTGTGGGTGGTTTGATTGTTGGACCCTTGGTGACTATTCCAATGTATTTCCTGACAAAGCGCGCCGCATTGATATTTCGCGAAAGCCGTCGTGACAAGTTGATGAACAAGGCCGCTGAAATCAAAGCAAGGGCACGAGCTGCCGCATCTTCCAACCATCAAGGACAGAGCGCTTGATAATTGGTTTGGGCAGCGACCTCATCGACATACGCCGGATCGAAAAATCCATTGAACGTTTCGGTGCGCGCTTTATCGATCGCATATACACCGACATTGAAAAACAAAAATCTGATCGCCGCAAAGAGCGCGCTGCGTCTTACGCCAAACGTTTTGCTGCAAAGGAAGCCTGCTCAAAAGCTTTGGGAACAGGGCTTTCAAAAGGCGTGTTTTGGCGCGACATGGGCGTGGTCAATTTGCCAGGTGGAAAACCCACGATGGAATTGACAGGCGGTGCGCACAAACAACTGCTCTCGATGATGCCAGAAGGCATGGAGCCTGTAATTCATCTTACAATCACCGATGATTTCCCGCTGGCGCAAGCGTTTGTAATTATCGAAGCTTTGGAAAAACGCTAGACTTTCGCACGCATGGTGATGCTTGTGGGGCAAATAATTTATAAAATCGTGTTACCCACGGTCACGCAAAAGCCGTGACTTCTCGCGGTTCCAATCGCGCTTCTTTTCTGTTTCGCGCTTGTCGTGATTTTTCTTGCCCTTTGCCAAGGCTATTTCTAACTTCGCCATACCACGATCGTTGAAGTACAGTTTCAACGGAACCACGGTCATACCATCACGAGCAATGGCCTGTGACAAGCGAATAATTTCGCGCTTCGACATCAACAATTTGCGGCGACGGCGCGGTTCGTGGTTGAAGCGATTGGCTTGCAGATATTCGGGAACATGGCAGTTGATCAGCCACAATTCGTCGTCTTCAAAGCTGACATAACTTTCAGCGATCGTGGCTTTGCCGTTGCGCAAGGACTTTACCTCTGTCCCAGTCAACATCAGACCCGCTTCGAAAGTATCCTCAATCGCAAAATTGTATCGCGCCTTACGGTTTTCCGCGACAATCTTCTTTTCCGGATCAGCCTTTTTCTTTGGTGCCATAATTGTATGTGAACCTGATAGCGAGACGCTCTAGTTCAAAATCCCCGCGTGAATCATGGCTTCGCGCACGATCTTTTGCGTAGAGTCTTCGATTGGCATGATCGGGCTGCGGATGATATTTTGCATCTTGCCCAGAACTTCCAGAGCATATTTCGCGCCGCCAGGGCTGGGTTCATGGAACATGGCTTTATGCAACGGCATCAATCTGTCTTGCAAATCCAAAGCGTCACCCCAACGATCTTCCGCCATGGCTTTTTGAAATTCAGCACACAGCGCGGGCGCCACATTCGCGGTTACCGAAATGCAGCCTTTGCCGCCATGGGCATTGAAGCCAAGTGCAGATGGATCTTCAGCAGACAATTGAACAAAGTCTTTGCCACACGTCGCGCGTTGTTGAGTGACGCGTGCCATATCCGCAGTTGCATCTTTAACACCAACAATATTGGAGTGTTCGCGCACCAACTCACCCATCGTTTCGGGCGTCATATCAATGATCGAACGACCGGGAATATTGTAGATGTAATTGGGCAACGGAGTTGCTTTTGCAATCGCACTGAAATGCGTTTTCATGCCGCGCTGATTTGGCTTGTTGTAGTATGGAGTGACCACCAACAAAGCATCAGCGCCAACCTTTGCAGCGTGTTCTGCATAGGCGACTGCTTCCGTGGTGTTGTTGGAACCCGCGCCAGCCATAACGGGCACACGTCCATCAGCCACTTCAACGCAAAGCTCTACAACGCGCATGTGCTCTTCGTGAGAGACCGTTGCAGACTCACCGGTGGTTCCCATGGGCACAAGACCCGTTGTGCCCTGTTCAATTTGCCAATTTACGAAATCAGCGAACGCCTTCTCGTCAACCGACCCATCTTGTGCAAATGGGGTGACGAGGGCTGTATTTGAGCCATAAAAGTTGGGGCTGCTCACGGTTTCTACTCCAGATAAAATGATCAACTTGCATCACCCAAATTCGGGCAATTCGCACAATAAATCAGGTGGTCATAAATTGTCCGCATTGCAGACTATCAATTGTGCGGGACAATAGGCGTGAGACTGGGTTCGGGCAAGAGGCTTCATTCAAAATCGAACGATGAGTGAAACCTTTCGTTAACGCGGCTTAAACCTGTTTGTTCTAGTCTCATAATCTTGTTCAAAGGTCTGCTCAGTTGATCCTTAAAACACCTGTAAAAACGAAGAGTTTTGTAATGCGTAGTTCGTTTGCCTGTCAGGGGAAATCCGCCCCTTCTTTGCTAAAATTGACATCTCTTGCCCTCGCTGGCTCGTTGATTGCTGGTGCGACAACCAGCTTTGCCGCCAAAATAGATAAGCGCAAAACCGGATCGGTTGGCAGTTATGCCAGTTCTACTTCCTTGGCACGTTCAGGTGGCAAACCCGGCAATGTAGATATCAAGCCTGCTTCAAGCACTTTGAAAAAAGGGCTGCGCGCGCTTGATAAGCGTGACATGAAAACAGCTTTAAAGGCTCGTGCTGCGCTGCGATCAGGCACGCTTGAGCGAAAAGTCATGGCTTGGGCTATTGCAATGAACGGCCGTGGTGTGCCCGCTGAAACGCTGATCTCCATTTCAAATGATCTTTCCAATTGGCCCGGCAGCAAAACCATGCGTGCCAATGTGGAACGCGCGTTGATAAAGTCTGCGTCGCGCGAAACATTGCGTTTGGCCTTTAGCGAATCTGCGCCTGAAGATACAGACGCTGCAATTGCGTTGGCGAAAGCTCACTTGGCAGCAGGTGCAAAGAAAAGTGCCCGCAGTGCAATTGCGCCCCATTGGCGCAATTCACGACTGTCTACGTCACAAGAACGCACAATTCTAAAGTCACTTTCCAGTGTTTTGTATAAAAGCGACCACCGCGCGCGCGTGGAATATTTGCTTTCAAAAGACCGTATTCGTGGCGCTGAACGCATTGCCGGAAAAGCAGGTGCCACCAGCATGGTGCGCGCTCGTGCGGCAGTAGAACGCAAACAACGTTCCGCAGGTTCGCTGTTGAACCGCGTGCCAGCATCTCAACGGTCTGATTCCAACTATTTGCACAGCAAAGCGAAATATCTGCGCCGCAAGAACCAATTGACTGCAGCCGCAAAACTTTTGTCTCCTGTGCGCGCAAAAGACATTCCTGAAAATGCACGCGATGCATTTTGGACTGAAAAACGCATTCTTGCTTCTGATTTACTGGAAGCTGGCGCTGTGAAAACGGCTTATCGTCTGGTGGCCAACAACACAGCTTATTCAGACCGCAAGAAACTCGACGCCGAGTTTTATGCTGGTTGGCTGGCCCTGCGCAAATTGGGTGCTGCAAAGACAGCAACCGCGCATTTTGAGCGTTTGTTGAAGATTGCAGGGACACCACTCAGCATTTCGCGTGGCCATTATTGGCTGGGCCGTGCCCTTGAAAAGCGCGGGATCAAGAAAGCTTGGGACCATTACAAAGCTGCGGCGCGCTATGACACCACTTATTACGGTCAATTGGCCGCATTGAAGGTGGGGCGCACCAAAATCTCCATCAATCGCGTTGGCGCAACAGCTGCTGATCAGAAACGTTTCAGCAGTTATGAGTTCGCCCAAGCGATCTCTAAGCTCGAGACTGCGGGTCATCCGCGCCGTGCGCGCCAGTTCTACCGTCATTTGGCACGCTACATGGAAAAGCCGGGCGAAATTGCCCTTTTGGCAGCGCGTGCTGAACGCCGCGGCGATTATCAATTGTCGCTTCAAGTTGGCAAACGTGCATTCATTCGCGGCATGAGCGCAGACACTTTGGCTTGGCCTTTGGGTGCTATTCCCACAAACACCAAGACAAGCGGTGCAGGCTTGCCCCTCGCCTATGCGATTGCGCGTCAAGAAAGCACATTTCAGGTGGACGCTCGTTCGCCTGCCAATGCGTTGGGTTTGCTGCAATTGTTGCCGAATACGGCGAAACGCACTGCGCGCGACATTGGCATTCGTTATTCGCGCAACCGCCTTGTAACTGATGCAAGCTACAATGCGCGCTTGGGTACAGCTTATTTGAAGAAGCAGATGGACAAATATAATGGCTCGTTCGTTCTCACCTTCTCTGCATATAATGCGGGGCCAAGCCGTGCGAATGACTGGATCAAACGTTTTGGCGATCCACGTGGAAAATCTCTCAACACAGTGATTGATTGGGTGGAGCAAATTCCATTCTCTGAAACGCGCAACTACGTTCAGCGTGTTATGGAAAACTACCAAGTCTACAAAACGCGTTTGAAGGGTGGAAAGCTGACCATTGCACGGGATTTGCGTGCAGGCTGACGCTAGACCGCCGATGCAACGCGGTTTAGACTGACCTGAAAATGCCGAGCAGGGTTGAAACTCTGCTCGCAAAAAACAGGACAATGAACTGTGCCCGCGACCCAAGACTCCCAAACCTCTTTAAACTCTTATCTGCGTTCTGAAGTGTCCGTCTCTTCAATGGATGGCACCATTTTGCGCGGATATAGATACGATTTGCATAGCCCTGAAGGCGTGAAGCGCAATCGCATTCCCCCCAGCAAAACGCCCCTTTTGTGCATCCCCTCGGAATTGGGAAACACTGGTGAGTATGATCAACTCATTTCCGCTTTGGCAAATCAACCCGGCGCACCACGACGGATTTTGAGTTTCGATCTGCGTGGGCGCGGCTGTTCCGAGCTGGGAAAAAATAAAGAGACAACAACCGAAACTGATGCGGACGATATAATCAGCATTTGCGACGCCATGGGTTTGCATCATTGCGATGTGCTCGTGACGGGGCGTGCTGCTTTAAGTGTGCTGCTTGTGGGGCCCAAACGTCCTTCCACGATTGGACGGCTCATTTTGAACGACGGTGGCCCAGAATTTGACAGTGTGGGCATTGCGAAACTTGGCACGACAATGAAACGCGCACTTGCCCCAACTGATTGGGCAGATGCGGTTGATATTTTGAAGAAAATCAAAGGTGCAACATTTTCCAGTTTTGATGATGCCGACTGGAAAGACATGGCCCACACGGTCTGGAAAGACGAAAATGGTCGGCCTGTGCAAAATTACGACGATAAGCTCTACCGACTGTCGAACGCTGACGATTTTGACATTAAGCAACCCACTGTTTGGCAGGAATTTGCATTGTTTAAAAACACGCCGACACTGTTTATTCGAGGATCGAAAAGCGAGTTGATGAGCGAAGCTTTGGCGGATAAAATATTGTCCCACCAAAAACACGCTAAACTGGCAATTGCCACGGGTCAGGGCCACGCTCCAGTATTACACAAAGACCCCCTGCCCCAGCACATTGCTGAATTTCTGGCCACAACACGTTAGAGGATTGCGATTTGTCTGACATAAAATCAAATGATGAATCGCTTGCCAAAGAGTTGCGCGCTTTTGAAGATGCTCTCCCGATTGCATTGTTGCGCGCGCGCGAAGCGGTGATGATCCGCTTTCGTCCCATGCTCGCTAAAAACGGCGTGACCGAGCAGCAATGGCGTGTGCTGCGGGCCATCCAAGAAAACAAAAATGTGGATGCAACCAAGCTCTCAGAATGGTGCTGCCTGTTGATGCCCAGCCTGTCGCGCATTCTGCGCACCATGGAAAGTGATGGTCTGATCACCCGCACACGCGCGACAGATGATGCGCGTCGCCAATCGGTGGAATTGACCGCAGATGGCAAAGCGCTGTTTGAAAAAATAGCACCCCAGAGTGAAGCGATTTACGCCGAAATCGAACAAGCGCTGACCAAAGACCGTGTTTCAGAAATGGTGGACGGGTTGCGCACCATGATGTCGTTGCTCAAATAGCGTGGTCTTTCGACGACAAAAACCCACCTGACTGCCGTTCCCACAAACGTGCATATTGCCCTTCGAGCGCCAGCAATTCTTCGTGGGTTCCGTCTTCCACAATCTTGCCAGCCTCCATCACCACCAGCCTGTCTAAATGGGCGATGGTGGACAAGCGATGGGCAATGGCGATCACCGTTTTGCCGTGCATTAGACTTTCAAGATTTTCCTGAATGGCGGCTTCAATTTCTGAATCCAGTGCCGATGTGGCTTCATCCAATAACAATATCGGCGCGTCTTTTAAAAATACGCGTGCCAGCGCAATGCGTTGCCTTTGGCCGCCAGAAAGCTTCACGCCGCGCTCGCCCACATAGGTGTCGTACCCGGTGCGACCTTTGGCATCCTTCAACGTGGTGATGAATTCATGGGCATTGGCGCGTTTGGCAGCTGCGATCACCTCGGCTTGTGTCGCCCCCACACGCCCATAGGCGATGTTGTCGAATATGGACCGATGCAGCAGAGCCGTGTCTTGCTGAACAACGCCGATTTGCGCCCGCAGGGAATTTTGCGTGACCGTGTGGATAGGCGTTTCGTCAATTGTGATGCTGCCTTTTTCAAGGTCATGAAAACGCAACATCAGGCTCATCAATGTGGATTTCCCCGCGCCAGATTGACCGACAATTCCAAGCTTTTGCCCCGCTGAAATTTCCAGATCGAGTTGATCGATAATCACATCCGTTCCCGGATAGGAAAAATCGATGCCCTTGAACGCCACGGCGCCTTTGACAGAGTGCAACTTGCCAGCGCCTTCACGGTCGACAATCTTGGGCGCTTTTGAAATCAGCTCTGCGGAGTTTTGCACCGTGCCAAAATTGCGGAACAATCCGTTCAGCAAACCCAGCAAACGCCCCATCAAAAGGTTGAGACGCAGGCACAGCGCCAGCACGACAGCAACTTCGCCTGCGGAGAAATCGCGCTTGGTGTAAAAACACATGGCAAGGGCCGCGATGACCACCAACATAACACTGGACAGACATTGGAAAGCGATCCGCATATCTGAAATTGAACGGGTGAATTTGAACAGACCTGCAAGCAGATCATCCCACGATGAACGAATATAAGTGTCGTTGGTCGCTTCAGCAGCGTGAAGTTTCACGGTTCGAATATTGCTGTAGCCATCCACAATGCGCCCTGTGACCACCGCGCTTTTTTCAGACAATTGCCGACCTTGATCGCGAATGCGGGGAATAGAAATGCGGGCAATGATGGCCACCATGACCAACCAGAACAGAACAGGGATCAGCATACGCAGATCGAGCGATGCAATCACCACAAGGGAGGTGAGCGCAAACACCGCGATGAACACAATAATTTGCAACAGGCTGACCATCACATCGCCAGCCGCCTGCCCTGTTTGCCAGACTTTGCTGGACACGCGCCCTGCCATTTCATCATCAAAAAACGTAACGTCCTGGCGCGACACGGCCAGATGGCTTTGCCAACGCACCAGAGTGAAAAACCCCGGCACCACAACCTGTTCTTCCGTCACGGCGGTGGCAACCGCGATAATGGAGCGTACGACCGCAACCAAAACGGCCATGGCGAGAAGCGTTTTCCAATTGTCGGATAGGAAGGTTTCGGGTGATCCCGCATTCATCAAATCAACAATGACGCCCACGAAGATGAAAATGGACGCTTCAATAAACGCCGTCAGACTGCCCAGCGCCAACATGGTGAAAAACGCACCGCGCATTTGGCTGGCATAATGTTTGATAAACCCGATCCCACCCGCAGGCGGCCTGCCCCGATCTTGCCGATCAAACGGGCGGGCAAATTTTTCAAAGAATCGATAAAACGCATCCATAGACCAGACCTAAAACGGAATGCGCCCTATGGATAGCGTTGGGGGTGTCGCGGTGTTTAATTGGGTTGGTTATTAGATGGAATAGGCGAGAGTGAAACCCATCCATTCCCACCGAATATAGAAATGAGTTCATGAGAGGGTGGAAAAGACGGATTGCACTTGCGAAGTGCGTTATTAGTGGGGTGATGATGTCAAGGTCTGCTTCGGGCCCTGAGCAGACCTTGATCCATGTTTGCGCAACTAGCAAAACGGCCCAAAGTTGCCATTGGCAATGAGGTCGGACGCCCCGATGTAGCTTTCCCGAAGCGGACACTGGCGAGTAACCGCAGGCGTTTGTTGAGCACTTTAAGCATTCTTCTTGTTTTGACTTTTCATAGCTATCTCGGACATTTCATCTGAGAATTTCAGTAAAACACTTGAGTGCACAACGCGGTCGAGATTTGGCGTCACTGAAAGATACGCGCTTGTAATCTGTGCTAGCGATATGGCGGTCATCATGAACGGGTCTGCAAACCCGGAATCACTGGCCCCGACCAAGTTCACGGCCTCTTTACTTTCGGACATACCCAGTAGGTTGCCAACAGGTTTGAGGTCTGCGTGGGAATGCTGTGATGCCCATTTATACCGTGGACGCCAGTGATCCATATCGACATGCTTTTCGATTGCCGCAAAGTCACGGTGCTTTAGGTTAATGGCTGGCCACTCACCGTCTTTATCCTTTTCGATCTTCCGCCCAAGTAGCCTTTCAGCTTCATTGCGGCGGATATCAAAGCCATCTAAGTCACCTTTAGAAAACTCCTCCAAGCGAGCAAGCTCGGCATACTCATTGATCTGCAAAGCAGCCCGTCGCGCTGCGAAGTGAAAACTTAGCATGTACCCGATAGCAGGTTCACGGCCTTCTTGAAGAATATACATAGCGGTTACAGTTAGCTCATGGAGTGAGCGCCACCTCGCTAAAGCGCCATCAGGAAACCCACCTTTCAAAAGACAAATAATTTCATTTGTAACAAGTAAGGCTTTTGGGAAGATATTAGAAAGAGCGGCCATAACAGCTTGCGTGCTTTCATCCGTGTCTTGATCAAACTCCTTTGCGTTCGCTTCACCCAATTCCTGAGCTATCTTCCACATCATCTCAAGGTGATCAAAAGCAGGCTTCCAACGCTCCAAAGAGCGTTTTTCAAACCCCTTTTCTGCTTTACGCATATCAGGCAGTACTTTACGCGCGGTCTCTCGGTAGGACCTGATACTGTCGGCTTCACAATCCCCCCTGGATAGCTTGATAAGTTCTTCGAGGCGTCTCTGAAACAACTCTTCGTCAAACTCCCCGTCATCATTGATATCCACTAACTCTAGAGCGGCTTCCTCAATTGCATTTTGCAATACGCTAAGCGTATTTTTTGGCTCAACCATAATCTGCTCTGACCTCGTGTAAAATGATGGACAATATTAGCAAATTGAAAGTCCGCTTCTTCGTTGATGTTGAACAATGTTCGCAATCGCAGCAAAGTACTTCTTGTTTACCGCTGGAGAGATTAAAACAATATCCGAGTGTGGCCGTTTTGTCCCCTTCTCGGCCATTCGGAATAGCTCATATCGCCATTCATTCCACATCCCCATCCAATGTATGAATAAACCCACCAGACTGCCGTGACCACAGCGAGCCATACAGGCCGCCCTGTTCTACCAATTCATCATGGGTGCCCTGCTCAACAATTTTTCCTTGGTCGAGAACAATCAGGCGGTCCATGTTGGCTATGGTGGACAGGCGATGGGCGATGGCGAGAACTGTTTTGCCTTCCATGAGGTTGAACAATTGTTCCTGAATCACCGCCTCCACCTCTGAATCCAAAGCGGATGTTGCTTCGTCCAAAACGAGGATTGGCGCGTCTTTTAAAAACACACGGGCAATCGCCACGCGTTGGCGCTGACCACCTGAAAGCTTCACGCCGCGTTCGCCCACTTGGGCATCATAAGCCGTGTTGCCGTCAGAATCTTCCAACCCCAAAATGAACTCATGGGCGTTGGCTTTTTTGGCGGCGGCGATGATTTGATCGTCTGTCGCATCGGGCCTGCCGTAAGCGATGTTGTCGCGCACGGAACGGTGCAACAGAGACGTGTCTTGGGTAACCACAGCGATTTGCGAGCGCAGGCTTTCCTGCGTCACCTTGGCCACGTTTTGACCGTCGATCAGCAACTCGCCTTCGTTGATGTCATACAGCCGCAGCAGAATGTTCATCATCGTGGTTTTGCCCGCACCTGATCGCCCGATGAGACCAATTTTCTCACCAGAACCAATGCTCAAATTCATATCGCTGATCACGCTGCCGAGTTTGTCATATTTAAACGTGACGCTTTTGAAATCGATGGCGCCTTTTGTAACCGCCAAAGGTTTCGCATCTAGCGCATCGGTGACGTCGCGCTTGCGCGCAATCGTGCTCATGCCGTCCATCGCCATGCCGATGTTTTCAAACAGGCCGGACATTTCCCACATGATCCAATGCGCCATGCCGGAAAGGCGTGTCACCAAAGCCGCCGCAACAGCCACGGCAGCCACTGTGGCTTCGCCGTTCAACCATTGGGTGATCGCGATGGCGCCCACGGCAAACAAAAGCAAGTTGTTCAATGTGCCGAGCGTGAACATCATGCCCGTCGACAACCGCATTTGCGGATGCACAGTGTCGAGAAACCCCGTCATACTTTCCTTTGCATAGGTGAGTTCGCGGCCAGCATGGGCAAACAATTTCACAGTGGAAATATTCGTATAGCTGTCCACCACGCGCCCCGTCATAAGCGAGCGCGCGTCCGCCTGTTTGCGGGCGATTTTCGACATGCGCGGCAAAAAGAAACGCAGCGTGATGATGTAAAACACCAGCCACACCACGAAAGGCAGCATGAGGTAAAAGTCAAAACTAGCAATCAGCACCAGCGCACCCAGAAAATAGATGGTGACATAAGCAAACACATCCAGCACTTTCATAACGGATTCCCGCACGCCCAACGCCGTTTGCATGACCTTTGTCGCCACGCGGCCAGCAAATTCATCTTGGTAAAAACCCATGGATTGGCCGAGCATATAGCGGTGAGCTTGCCAGCGAATAATCATCGGGTAATTGCCGATCACCGTTTGATGCAACACCAGTGACCACACGAGTTTGACAACCGGGATGATGAGCAAAATCACCAGCCCCATCCAGATCAACGTGCCCCGCTCTTGTTCCATGAACGTGGCGCGGTCAGCCGTGGACAGCCATTCCACCACATTGCCGAGATAGCCAAAAATCATGATTTCAAACACAGCCACGCTCATGCCCAGCAACGCCATAATGGAAAGCGCTGGCCAAATGCCTTTGGAATAGTGCCACAGAAACGCCATCAGCGTGTTGGGCGGCTGCGTGGGTTCTTCTGTTGGAAATGGTTCAATGCGGTTTTCAAACCAGCTGAGTATTTTTTCCATAATCGTTAAACCTTCTGCGCAATGCTGATGGGCGCTGGACGGCAGTCCGCGCTGTCAGATTGCGGGTTGTTTGGATTGAAGCCAAAAAGACGGATGCAATCGGGAGGCGTGCGGTTCGCTTCAACGGATCTGCCCGTTTGTTGAAAAATCAACACAACCAGCAAAATGGTTTGAAGCATCAATAAAAAGCCGACGCCTAACGCCACGCTTTGAAGCGTGATGTTTTGGGATTTCGGCAGAATCGGTGTCTTGTTTTTACTATGGTCGAACATGGGAGAGTTCCAAAATCAAAAGTGATCGTCGAGGCGTGAGAGACGCAACAACCGGAACTGCAATTTTCAAAATGGGAAGTGTGTGAAACGCGCGGTTGTTGCTAAGTGCGGGCTGGTCCGAAGACAATGCCAGTGCCGGAAGACATTCCGGTGGTGGCAGCAAGCCAAGAGACGAGTGGTCGCATGAGCGATGAAATATAAATAGTCATGACTGTCTCCATAAACGCGTTGATCACTCTGCGCTGTTAGCGCCGCACGGACAGAAAGTACAGGGCAAACCGCGTCACAAACTGTTTCAGGCATCTACCTGTGGTCGAAACGACACACATTCATCTCGTGCCATTTCGCGCAATACGGGCTTCATGCGCCGTGACTTAAAGACCACGCACCATCTTGATGTGATCAATACCAGCGTCGTCAAAAACGTCGCCGATCTTTTCAAAACCCAGTTTTTCATAAAGGCCAGTGGCCTGAATTTGAGCATCCAAGGCGAATGAGGAAACTGTGCCCGTGTCCCGGGCGAGGTTCATCAGCGCTTCAATGACTTGTTTGCCATAGCCTTTGCCTCTTGCCGATTGGGCAACCGCCACACGACCAATTTTACCAACGCCATCCTGTTTCACCATACGAGCGGTAGCGACCACCTCACCTTCGTCGCACCCCATGATATGAACAGCATCGGTTTCATCGTGTTCGTCCAATTCCATATCCAAAGGCACGCCCTGTTCTTCCACAAACACAGCAAGGCGCAGCGCATAGCACTTGTTGCGATCTTCCTGATTTACGGCCTGTTTGATTTGAATCATGAAACTGTCACGTCATTTGAGCGCTTTTTGCGTTGTCACACCCATTGGGCTTGTGGCAAGAAATCGACATAACAAACACGAAAGTCAATCTTTATGCGCGACCGCAACGCCCTGCCCGCCGGACTGCCGGAAAACATCGAAGAAAAGAAACAAATGGCTCGCGATTGGTTTGAAAACCTGCGGGATGTTTTGTGCGCCAGTTTTGAAAAGCTGGAAGATGATGTTCAAGGCCCGTTGAGCGACAAAGAGGCCGGCCGATTTGTACGCACACCATGGCAGCGCGAAGAAGGCAAAGGCGGCGGCGGCGTCATGTCCATGATGCATGGCCGGGTGTTTGAAAAAGTGGGCGTTCACGTCTCCACAGTGTTCGGTGAATTTTCCGAAGAGTTTCGCAAACAAATGCCAGGTGGCGCAGAAGACCCAAGCTTTTGGGCGTCTGGCGTGTCGCTCATCGCTCACCCACAAAACCCGAATGTGCCAGCCGTTCATATGAACACGCGCATGGTGGTGACGAGCCGTCAGTGGTTTGGTGGTGGTGGAGACCTCACCCCCGTTCTGGATGCGCGGCGCACGCAGACCGACCAAGACACAATCGACTTTCATGCAGCCATGGAACGCGCCTGCGCCAAACACGATGTTGCTGACTACGATGAATATAAATCGTGGTGTGATGATTATTTCCACCTTGCCCATCGCGACGAACCGCGCGGCGTGGGTGGCATTTTTTGCGACTATCTTCACTCGGGAGAAAAGCTCGATAAATGGGAAGACAATTTTGCCTTCATTCAAGATATTGGCCGCGAATTTGCCGACATCTATCCCAAGCTCGTTGCGCGCAATATGGAAACGCCGTGGACGGAAGAACAGCGTGAAGAACAGTTGATCCGTCGAGGTCGTTACGTGGAGTTCAACCTGCTGCAAGATCGTGGCACAATTTTCGGATTGAAAACGGGTGGCAACGTAAATTCAATTCTAAGCTCCATGCCACCGACCGTGAAGTTTCCATAACAGCTCTCACGCTGTCGGGCTTCGCCCTTCGCTACGCGAGTGAGTTGCAGTGGCAACGGCTGCTCTTCGCAGCCTTGGCGCTTGGCGGGAGTTTCTTAGTCTGTAGACGCGAGCAAGTCTTCGCGCGATAGATTAAATCCACTTTCCACCCAATCGTTTTCCAGTTTCTGCATAATTTCAGAAACTTGCGGGCCTGCTTGCACACCTTGATTCAACAGATCTTGGCCCTTGATCGGGAAAACAGGGCGTTCGAAACGTTTCACCCATTTCAGTTGCCGCAGGCGTTTTTTAACAGGCGCATCGGTGACGATGGCGCTGAGGCGCAATCGGTCTTCAGCAGCTTGAATGTTTTGACGATACAGCCATTGTTCAAATTCAGGTTGTTTCCAATCAGCATCTGGCTTGGGCGTTTCGGCCCATCCCACGAGCCTATCGCGCACTTTGTTGGGCAGCTTCAGGCGCGTTGCAAGCGACTTCATTTTGTCTGGATCAGGCGGCAAAATGGACATCATGCGGAGCAGTGAATCTGGTGCCCAATTATGCTCCTGCTCCATTCGCATCAGCGGTTGCATATTGTCGATGCCCCACTTTTCGCTTTCTGGAAGAACAGCTGTCAGCACACCTGTTTGGCGCATCCACAAAATGGCGCGAGACGGATCGGGCGCTGCAAACAGTTTCGACAATTCCATCCAGATACGTTCGACGGAAAGAGAAGCTAATTCTTCCTTCAAACGCGCACAGGCTTTCAACCCTTCTGCATCGGGGCGAAATTGGCCGTACCAAGCGAAGAACCTGAAGAAGCGCAAAATACGCAAATAGTCTTCGCGAATGCGGGTTTCAGCATCATCAATAAACCGCACGGTTTTGGACAAGACATCGGGCATACCACCGAGCGGGTCATAAACCTTTCCGTCTGCGTCGCAGTAGAGCGCACTCATCGTTAAATCACGGCGACGCGCATCTAGCTCCCAATCGCGGCTATACAAAACCTTTGCGTGGCGTCCATCGGTTTCCACATCACTGCGCAGTGTGGTGACTTCAAAGGCATCGCCATCAATCACCACAGTGACCGTGCCATGCTCAATGCCTGTGGGCACAACCTTATAGCCGGCTGCTTTGGCGCGCAGCATGACGTCGCGAGGAACAAGCGTCGTGGAAACGTCCACATCATTGACCGGCATTCCCATAATGGCATTGCGCACTGCACCGCCATTTACACGCGCTTCTTCACCCCCCTCTTGCAGCAAAGAAAGAAGTGTTTGGAGGGATGGTTTTTGCAACCAAGGCTGATCGATTTTGTCACTCACCGTAAAGCCGTTCCTGAATCACGCGGATAATACCTGCCGTTACGCCCCAAATACGCCTTTCCACGGCTGGCGCAACAGCTGTGTCGTGATAAGGCATGGCGTAGAAGAAGCGTTCATTGCCTTTGAAAAAGCGGCTTTCAATTTCATGAGATGCCTGATCCATCAAAAATGCCAGTGGCACGTGAAACACGTCTGCCACTTCGGCTTCATTTATTGTGAGTTCCGGTAAGTCGCGCACAACACCGACCACAGGATGAATTTTGTAGCCTGAACCTGAAAAATACGGGCCCATTGCTCCAAGAACTTCTACTGATGAAGTAGGGAGGCCAACTTCTTCGTCAGCCTCGCGCAATGCAGCTTCGATGGGCGTTTCGCCTTCATCTATTCGACCACCTGGAAAAGCAATTTGGCCGCTGTGATTGTTCAATTTGTCAGAACGTTGGGTCAGCAAAACAGTAGGATGAGGTTCCCCCTCCACCAAAGCAAACAAAATGGCAGCATCTTTGAACTCGCGGGTTTTCACGTGCTCCGCATAATCAGGGTTCAATGCATGATCGCCAGCGGTTTCAGCCAATTGCTGTGCGCGCATTTCAAAGCGATGGGCCACACGCTCGCGAAATTCGTCGGCAGTGAATGTAAATTGCGAAACTGGCAAGTTGCTTATTCCTGCGCGCTCAGTTCCGCGAGCTTTTGAGCTGGCATAACAGGAAACACTGTTCCGTGAGACCGAAGGGCAAACATGGTGACGCCATTCACCTCAATTTCTTCCCCGTGGCTGATCAACTCATACATGACAGACCGCGCCAAAAGAGCTTCCAAACGACCACGCACAAGAACATAAGGTTTGAGTTGATCCGTCTTGCCGATGATTTCGAAGCGAATCGGATGGTCTGCGTCAGCTTCCACAACGTCGCCCACATTTGTGCGGAAAGTCAGAACCTGTTCGCCGTCTTTTTCCACCGCATTCATCTCAACAGCCACAAATGGCGCATCTTCAACCGTGATGCCGACCTTTTCGACCGGCGTGACAAGATACGTTTTGCCGTCTTCGTCTTTTCTCAGCACTGTGGAAAACAAACGCACCAGAGGGGCGCGGCCAATGGGCGTTCCCATGTAAAACCATGTTCCATCACGTTTTATTTGAATATCAAGGTCGCCACAAAAGTCTGGATTCCACTTTTCAACAGGCGGCAGGCCGTCGCCTGCGTGTTTGGCGCGCGCCATCAATGCTTCCAAAGCCGCCGTTGGACTTTCTGTAAGTTCACGATCTTTAGCCATTTTGGCTCCCGAAACAAATTGCGGAGTTATTATGCCGCATTCTTAAAAATCGCCCAAACTTGGGCATAGTCACAAAATAGTGGTTACAGTGTCATGTGTCAGCGTGACAAACTATGGTTTGATTGGAAAATCAACAGACTCGGCGTTGAGCGCAAGCAAAGTGAGTGGTTTAGAAATGAGCGATATGAGCAAAACACCTGCAACCGACGAAAAAGCAATTATCAAAGAAGCAGAAAACGCCGTTGCGAAAGTCGCTGAAGCGCGCGCAGCCATTGGCGAAGTCATTTTTGGCCAAGAAGATGTTATTGAGAATGCGCTCACCACCATTCTTGCTGGCGGACATGCTTTGCTTGTGGGCGTCCCCGGACTTGCGAAAACAAAACTTGTTGAAACCTTGGGCACCGTTTTGGGGCTCGACGCCAACCGCGTTCAGTTCACCCCCGACCTGATGCCCTCTGATATTCTGGGGTCCGAAATTCTCGACCAAGACGACAGTGGCAAGAGATCATTCCGTTTTGTGAAAGGCCCAATCTTCGCTCAACTTTTGATGGCTGATGAGATCAACCGCGCCAGCCCACGCACCCAGTCCGCCTTATTGCAAGCCATGCAGGAATATCATGTGACCATTGCTGGCCAACGTTATGACTTGCCTGCACCATTTCACGTGTTGGCCACGCAAAACCCGTTGGAACAAGAAGGCACCTACCCACTTCCCGAAGCGCAGCTCGACCGTTTTTTGATGCAGATTGATGTGCTCTATCCAGAACTTGATGCCGAGCGTCAGATTTTAATGGCAACCACGGGTTCTGATGAAACTGCGGCGAAAGCTGCAATGGACCTCAAAACGCTGACCGAGATCCAGTCACTTGTGCGGCGTATGCCTGTGGGAGAATCTGTCGTGGAAGCCATTCTCGGCCTTGTACGCAGCGCGCGCCCGGCAAGCGAAGGTGGCGAAAGCACATCTGAACACATTGCTTGGGGCCCCGGCCCTCGTGCATCGCAAGCACTGATGCTGACCGTTCGTGCCCGCGCCCTGTTGGATGGCCGTTTTGCACCGTCTGTTGATGATGTGATGGCGCTGGCTGAACCCGTTTTGCAACACAGAATGGCGCTCAACTTCGCAGCGCGTGCCGAAGGCATTGGAGTGCGCCAGGTGATTGGCACACTCAAAGAAAAGTGGATGTGAGACAGCACCCTTGGCGTTAGCGATTGGATCAACACAAGACAAACAGACTTCTAATGAAGTTCTTGCACGGGCACGCGCTCGTGCAGCGCTTATTCCCGACCTTTTGGTGGAAGCCCAACAAATTGCTAACACAGTGACCAGCGGTTGGCATGGTCGCAAAAAACGCGGGTCGGGCGATACATTCTGGCAATTCAGGCCATATGACCAAAGCGAAAGCCTGTCGCGTGTTGATTGGCGTCGTTCGGCGCGTGATGATTCCGTTTATGTGCGCGATCAAGAATGGGAATCAGCCCACACGGCATGGGTTTGGGCGGATTCATCCCCTTCCATGCTTTATAAATCCGAAACATCAGATGTTTCAAAACAATCGCGCGCATTGGTTCTGGCTTTGGCTATGACAGAGGTCTTGGCAAAAAGCGGCGAACGCGTGGGCTGGCCGGGCGTGACCAATGCGCTTTCCCATCGCAACGCTTGCGAACGCATTGCCGCGCAATTGATGGTGGCGAAAGAAAACAGTGGCGCTTTGCCCATTGCCGATCAAATGCGTGCGCGCAGTGAAGCCGTTGTCTTTTCCGATTTCTTGCAGCCAGTTGAAGACACTTTAGAGTGGATCAACGCCTTGTCTCAACGTGGCGTTCGTGGGTCGATTATTCAAATCATCGACCCTGCTGAGGAAAGCTTTCCGTTTGCTGGACGCACAGAATTCAAAGACCCGGAAACCAACAGCAAATTCACATTTGGCCGCGCCGAAACCGTAGCACAAGACTACAAAAGCCTGTTCGCTGCGCGAAAGGAAGAATTGGCCAACCAATGCCGAAAGCTTGGCTGGAATTATTTGGCTCACCATACGGATTCACTCGCCTCTACGGCTTTGGTTTCATTGCATATGAAGCTGACCGGTGATGCTGGAAAGGCGCTTTCATGACCCTTGGAGCGATCACATTCGGTGCACCCTTTTTGCTGATTGGCTTGTTGGCACTGCCAATAATTTGGCTGTTGTTGAAACTGACCCCACCAAAACCGCGAGAGGAAGTGTTTCCTCCCACACGGATACTGGAAGAGCTTGGACAGCGGGAAGAAACTCCTGCCAAAAGCCCCTGGTGGTTGACCCTGTTGCGATTGCTCATGGCTGCGTTGGTTATCTTTGCCTTATCGGAACCGGTTTGGAACGCACCTGAACAATCTTCAGAAGGTAGCGGCCCCATGTTGATTGTTATGGACGATGGCTGGACAGGCGGTAACAATTGGGACGTGCGACAAGCCACTGCGCGACGTGTGTTGAATGAAGCAGGCAGCGCTGGTCGCCCCGTTGCGCTGGTGTTTACAAGCCAAGAAGCGAAGGCTGATCTCGCGACCAAACGGGTGGAAGAATGGACGGCTGCTCTGAATGCCGCAAAGCCGAACCCAATTCCCGTCGTTCTCGCCCCATTGGCTGAAAAACTTCGCACGTCATCCGTTGCTTTTGAAACTGTTGTTTGGCTTTCCGGTGGATTGAAGTCGGACGATCATGATGCGTTCAAAACTGCTTTGGAATCATTAGCCCCCTCACAGTTGCAAGTGTATTCATCGCAAACTACACCCGTTGCACTGAGTGAAACACGCAATGCGCCAGATGCACTAACAGTGTCCGTTTCCCGAGCATCTTCAACAGATGCGTCCGATGGCATTGTGACGGCATATGATTCAAAGGGGCGTTCTATTTCCAGCGCACCGTTTGAATTTCCCACTTCTGGATTGACCACAACAGCAGAATTTAAGCTGCCTGTAGAACTGCGCAATGAAGTGGTTCGTTTGGAAATAGACAACGCCACCACCGCTGCTGGTGTTCAATTGCTGGACGAGCGTTTTCGCCGTCGTCGCGTGGGTTTGATTTCGGGCGGCAATGCGGATCAACAACAACCGCTTTTGTCTCCGCTCTATTACATTTCACGCGCTTTAGAACCGTTCAGCGAATTGCGAGAAGCCTCTGCCGACAACAATATCGATGCCATTAAACAATTGATCAATGAACGCATGGCCACTCTGGTGCTGGCGGACATCGGCCAACTGCCCAAAGAAGCCATTGAAGAGCTCGAACAATGGGTCAACAAAGGCGGCATGTTGATCCGTTTTGCAGGGCCACGTCTTGCACGCCGTGACGATGGACAACTGGTTCCTGTCACTTTGCGCAGAGGCGGAAGAAGTTTGGGCGGCACGCTCACATGGGGTGAAGCGAAACCGCTGTCGTCCTTCGACAACAATTCACCATTCAAAGGCATTCCTGTTCCTGAAGATGTGACCGTGACGCGCCAAGTTTTAGCAGAACCTGACATTGATTTGGCCAGCAAAACTTGGGCTAGTCTTAAAGATGGAACACCGTTGGTCACAGCATCACAACGCGGCGCAGGTTGGATTGTCTTGTTTCATGTGACCGCCGATGCGGGCTGGTCGAACCTGCCCTTATCAGGTGCATTTGTGGATATGTTGCGCCGTCTCGTGGCCGTTTCCAACAACGTGGTCGCTGCCGATCAAGCCCGCGAAGCTGTAGATGAACAAGTGAACGACGTTCAAACACTGGCGCCATTTCAATCGCTCAACGGGTTCGGCAAATTATCCGCTCCACCATCCGATGCGCGCGGGCTCACCGTTACCAATGGCGAAACACCGCCCGTAGCGAAAGAAAATCCGCCGGGCTTGTATGGTGCGGAAGACGCTTTTGTCGCTTTGAACCTGTTTTCAACCACTTCCAACCTCAACCGTATTGCTGCGGCTGATATTCCCGCAGAGGCTGCTCAATTGACCTATACCACCGAAGACCCAACTCCGTTCAAACCGTGGTTATTGGGCGCAGCATTGTTGTTTTTGGCTTTGGATTGCATCGCAGTTTTGTGGATGGCAGGTGCATTGCGCACTGGGCTTACCAGAGGGGCCAAGGTTGCAAGCGCGGTTGTTCTTTCAATCATTCTGTTGCAACCCGACACGACATTTGCGCAAGAAAAGAAGGATGAGTTCGATTTCGAACATGCTCTTCGAACCCGTTTGGCCTATGTGAAAACAGGCAACTCCAGGCTCGATGAAGTAAGCCGCAAGGGCTTGATTGGTCTGACCCAATTCATAGCTTCACGCACATCTTTGGAACCCGACGCACCTGTTGGGTTGGACATCACAAAAGATGAATTGTCTTTTTATCCCCTGCTCTATTGGCCTGTCGATGCAAATTCCGAAGTGCCCAGTCAAGCGACCATGGCGCGGATTGATAACTTTATGAAAAAAGGCGGCAGCGTCCTTTTTGATACGCGCGATCAATTATCCGGCGGGTTCGGCTCTTCACGTGTGAGTGCCGAAACACAAAAGCTTCGTCAAATTCTGTCCTCGCTGGATATTCCAGCGTTGGAACCTGTTCCAAACAGGCATGTGCTCACCCGCGCTTTTTATCTTCTTAACGTGTTTCCGGGGCGCTATCTGGAAGGCAAGCTTTGGGTGGAAGCCAGCCAAAATCCCGATGAACAATCAGACCGCCCTGCCCGGTCTGGCGATGGTGTATCTTCGATCCTCATCACCTCAAATGACTTTGCGTCCGCATGGGCAACAGAGTCCGATGGCAGACCCTCATTTGCTATTGTGCCACCCAATCCAACGCAAAGGGTTTATGCCTATCGTACGGGCGTCAACATTGTGATGTACACACTGACGGGCAATTACAAATCTGATCAGGTGCATATTCCCGCATTGCTGGAAAGGTTGGGTCAATGAACAACTGGACCATTGATTTTGCGCCTTTGATGCCGTGGACCGTGATTGCGGTTCTGGCAGCGATTGCGGGTGTGTTTGTTCTTTATGGATTGATCAAAGGAATGCGCGGAAGCGTTCTGCGCCTGCTTGCATGGGCGTGTCTGGCGTTGGCGCTGGCCAATCCATCGGTGTTGAATGAAGACCGCGATCCGCTGAAAACTGTGGTTGCCGTGGTTGTTGATGAATCCGACAGTCAAAAGCTTGATGGGCGCGACGTTCAAACCCAACAGACCCGCGAAGCCATTACGGAATTGCTTGCAAAATTCCCGCAATATGATGTGCGAGAAGTTGTCGCCCGCAATGGCGGTGCAGCATCTGGAGACGCCTCAACGGCTTTGTTCTCCAGCCTTCAATCAGCATTTCAAAACGTGCCACCCGATCAAGTGGGCGGTGCAATATTGATCACAGACGGCCAAGTGCATGACATTCCAAAAGTCACGGATGCTCTTGGCTTCGACGCGCCCGTTCATGCCCTCGTCACAGGCGAAGAGGGTGACAGTGATCGACGTATCTCCATCAAAAAAGCGCCTCGTTTTGGCATTGTCAGCACGAGCCAGGAAATCGTCTACGCGGTTACAGACACAAATATTCCCAATTCAAACCAACCCGTTGAAGTGCGGGTGTCTATCGACGGGGAGTTGATTGCCGTCGATCAAGTTTTGCCAGGCGAAGATGCGAGTTTCTATTTCGATGTGCCCCATGGCGGGAAAAATGTCATCGAGTTTGCCGTCGATACAGTTGAAGGCGAAATCACCCCTGTGAACAATCGTGCATTTACAGTGTTGGATGGCATTCGTGAAAACCTGCGTGTGTTATTGGTCTCTGGTGAACCCCATGCGGGGGAACGCACTTGGCGTAATCTTTTAAAATCCGATGGGTCGGTCGATCTGGTGCATTTCACCATTTTGCGTCCGCCTGAAAAGCAAGATGGCACGCCAATCAATCAGCTTTCGTTAATTGCCTTTCCAACGCGTGAACTGTTTATCGAAAAAATTGACGAGTTCGATCTGATTATTTTCGATCGCTACAAACGTCGCGGGGTTCTGCCTGTTTTGTATTTCGACAATATCGCCCGCTACCTTACCGATGGCGGGGCTATTCTGGTCGCTGCAGGGCCTGAACATGCTGATGTCACCAGCATTCACCAAACGCCTCTGGCTTCTGTCTTACCAGTGGAACCTTCGGGGCAAGTGAAAACCGGCCCGTTTTTGCCACAGGTTTCCGAGCAAGGCCGCAAACATCCGGTGACGCGCGATTTGCCAGGGTTGCAACCGATAGATTCTGACAAAGATCCCGAATGGAGCCGCTGGTTCCGATTGATTGAAAGCAAGAACCCGCAAGGGGACACGATTATGGAAGGCGGCAATGGCGAACCATTGCTTGTTCTCAACCGCCCGGGCAAAGGGCGCATTGCCATGTTGATGTCTGACCATGTTTGGTTGTGGGCGCGCGGCTTTGAAGGCGGCGGTCCCCATTCTTCACTTTTGCGCCGTACAGCGCATTGGTTGATGAAAGAACCAGAGCTCGATGAAGAGGCCCTCACCGCCCGTTCTGAAGGTGACCGTCTTATCGTCAAGCGTCAAACCATGGGTGATGAACCTGGCCAAGCCCAATTGATTGATCCCACGGGAAAATCTTTCAACGTGGAGCTTCTGCCTCAAAGTGATGGAACTTACCAAGGTGAGTTCAAGGCAGAAACTCTGGGGCTTTATCGCGTGGCAAATGGGGAACTGACTGCACTTTCCCATGTCGGCCCTGCAAATCCGCGTGAATATGCTGAAATTGTTTCAACACCCGAAAAGCTGACACCTTTGCTTGCCGCAACAGGCGGTGCAGTTTCGCGGGTCGCAAAAGAAAATGCCGCCCGCTCGCTTCCCCGTGTTGTGCCCGTGCGCGGCAATGGCCCCACATCGGGTTCGGGCTGGATTGGACTTAAGACATCCAATGCAAGCGTGTTGAAAGGCGTGACGCAAGTTCCACTGCTTGCTGGATTCTTGGGGCTCGGCATTCTGCTTCTTGTGTTGGGTGGTATGTGGGCCCGCGAAGGGCGTTAAACCTAGGCAAACCGAGTGGCCTGTCCTGAGCAATCGACGGACGCGCCTTCAACCAAATCGCACACAAGAACACGCATTCGGTCGACGGGTCTTGGCAATTCAATCTTGCCTGCTGGGATACGTTCGAAGCCAAATTGTTGATAATAGGCAAGGTCACCCACCAATATAATGGCCTTAGGGCCGCCTTGTTTCGCATGCTCTCGCGCCGTATCCACAGCCTGCTTCATAAGCGCCCTGCCTGCACCCAAAGACTTGTATTCGCGCAACACACCAAGCGGGCCCAACATCAAGACGGTATCTTCGCCCCATCTGATTTTGGTCAGCCGTACGGAACCGATGATTTCTTCACCTTTGCAAGCCACGAAAGACAGATGCGTTTCTGGCTCGACACCTTCGCGCAAAGCATAGGCCGCACGGGCAAACATCCCGGGGCCAAATACGTTCATTGTAAGAATTTCAACCGCCTCCAAATTGGCGGATGTTTGCAAGCGAATTTCAAACGACGTTTCAGAATTGGACGCAGATGAGTTATCAATTTTTGAAGAAGACATAGAACAAGCCAGACAGATGGGAACCAAATTGGATGCAGCGACGCATCACGAATAGCCAGCTCAAAAGCCAGCAATCAGAAGGATCGTCGTCGTAGCGTTCTTGTTGTCATATCTGCTCACTATCACGCGATTTGCGCGCCGTCTACTTGGAATTGTCTTGCAAACCTACAGGCGTGCTATCAAATAGGCACCGTGAGAAAACGCACTGGATGAAATTTATGGGACTGCTCGTTGAAGGTGAATGGAAAGATCAATGGTATGACACAAAGTCGTCCGGCGGAAAGTTTGTGCGCTCAGATGCAGGCTTTCGCAACTGGGTGACCGCTGATGGCGCAGCGGGGCCTTCTGGTGAAGGTGGATTTAAAGCTGAAAGCAACCGTTATCACCTCTACATTTCCCATGCGTGTCCTTGGGCAAACCGTGTTGCCATTTTCCGCAAACTGAAAGGGTTGGAAGACCACATCAGCCTTTCCGTCGTCGACCATTTTATGGGCGATGAAGGGTGGACGTTCAATGGCGAGAGCGATGGTTCAACCCAAGATCACATCCACAATTTTGAGCGCATGCATCAAGTCTACACGGCTGCGAAAAGTGACTACACAGGCCGCGTCACGGTTCCCGTTTTGTGGGATAAAGAAACCAAGACAATCGTTTCAAATGAATCAAGCGAACTCATTCGCATGTTCAACGCAGCTTTTAACGGCATCACTGGCAATGAGTTGGATTTCTATCCAGAGCAGTTGCGCAGCGGCATCGACGAGATCAACGAGCGTATTTATCACACATTGAACAATGGCGTTTATAAATGCGGGTTTGCGACAACCCAGAGCGCTTATGAAGAAGCCTTCAATCCACTGTTCGAAACCGTTGAGTTTTTGGAAGAACACCTTGGATCAAACCGCTATTTGATGGGCAACACGATTACGGAGGCTGATTGGCGTTTGTTCACGACGCTCATTCGTTTTGACCCGGTTTATGTGGGGCATTTCAAATGCAACAAGATGCGCATGGCCGATTGCCCAAATCTCAACAATTACATTCGCGAATTGTACCAATGGCCAAAAGTGTCTGAAACCATCAATATGCACCACATCAAGGCGCATTATTATGGCAGTCACGAAACAATCAACCCAACGCGCATTGTGCCTGTTGGTCCTGAGGTGGACTATACCCTGCCCCATGATCGCGCGCGGCTGACCGCATAGCTCTACCAGATTTCGTTTTCGAAATTCTTTTTTGTCACTTCTAAAACACGGCTTCTGGTAGAAGCCGTGGTGTCGTCGGGCAACTGGGTGGGATTGAAAAATCCAATTTCTGCAATTTCTTCGTTGGGCAAGAAAACGTGACCTGAAGGCTCAACCATGCATTTGAACAAAGCCACATGATCATATCTGCTGTGGCTTGGGTTCTTGTAAATGTGCAGGAGGATCATGGCAGACGTTGGGTTGAGACCCGTCTCTTCAAAGAGTTCCTTCTTTGCGGTTTCCTGAGATGTTTCGCCACGTTCCACACAGCCGCCAGGCAGATGCCAACCGCTGACATAGGTGTGCCGCACCAAAAGCACCTGCCCTTGAGCGTTGATCGCAAAGATGCGCACCCCCAGCGTCATTGCCCTGCGGCTGAGGGACAAAGCCTGAAACACCCCCTTGCGCACGGGCTTCGGCAGACGATTGTGAATTTTCAGCAACAGTCTCATCATCTGACCATTGTAACATATCTGCAGTGAATTGTTGCAGAATTTGGATTTCACGGCTACGGCTGCACTATGTTTCGACTGGCCCATATATCCGATGTTCATCTTGGTCCCCTTCCCAAGTTTGCCCGACGCGAACTCGCTTCAAAGCGCATCACAGGATACATAAATTGGCGCCGCAAACGCAGTTCCTCCATGAATGATGGGGTTCTTGATGGACTACTGTCCTCATTGAAATCGCATCAACCAAACCACATCGCCATCACGGGGGATTTGGTCAACTTGGCGCTCAAGGAAGAAATTGAACTGATGCGCGGCTGGCTGGAAAGTGTGGGGCCAGCTGATGAAGTCTCCATAGTGCCTGGCAATCACGACACATATGTGCCCGGTGCTTTGAAGGATATTGTTTCGGCATGGCGGCCCTACCTGACGGGCGATCACGACGATGGCGGCCATCCATTTCCTTATCTGCGCGAGCGCGCGAACATCGCAATGATAGGTGTGAACTCTGGCCGCGCCAGCATGCCATTTATGGCGACAGGGTCATTTCGCTCTAAACAGGCCGAACAAACAAAGGCCTTGTTGGAGACAGCCGGAGCCGAAGAAAAATTCAGAATTGTCTTCATCCATCACCCGCCATTTGTGAAAGCGACCCATTGGCACAAACGTCTGGTGGGATCGGATCGGTTCCGCAAAACACTGGCCCAATGCGGTGCTGAACTCATTCTTCATGGGCATACCCACATTGAAAGCCTTGAATATATCGACGGGCCTCACGCAAAAATTCCCGTTGTGGGTGTGCCATCAGCAAGCCATGCCCCACCACCCGTTGGTTCTGATTCTCATAAACAAGGCGCGCGCTACAATCTTTTTGATATTGCGGGACAAGCCGGAAGCTGGACCTGCCGCATGCAGGAATTTGGCTACGAGAATGGTTCCAGCTCCGTTACCCAAATCGCTGACCGTATGTTGATCTCGTAGATAGAATTGCGCGGTCAAGCTAAAGCGCATCAGGCGAAAAAGCGACGAGCGTCACGGCGATCACAAGCAAAGTACAAAACATGCCGAATAAGAACCAGCCAAAGCTGCTCCATCGTCCTCGTCCACGCACGATGTCTGTATCGACGTCACTGTCTTTGTTGGAAACCGTGGGCGCTTCTTCCTGGTCAAGCTTTAAAGTCTTCATCTGATTGCTTGCCTTTATGGCTTCCCAATCCCCCTCCATCATGCGCTCACGCTCGACGATACGTTCGGCCACATAATCAGACACAATGTCAGCTACGTGGGCTTGGTCGCTGGTTTCCGCCAGAACAACACGCCCCATGCGTGTGTCTTTCAAAAACCGATAGCTTTTGTTGTCGAGACCGATTGAAACGAAACTGGTCATATCAATCCACAAACGCGGCTTGTCGCCATGGGTCATGCCGAAATCAAAGCGCCCATCACTTTCGTCAATCTCTTGCATCATAGGGCGTAATTCATCGGCCAAAGAATTCAGTCGCGCCAGCGCCAAATCATTGGACTGACTTCCGGCGTCATTGTGATCAGCTAGACGGATCTTAGCTTTGTTGATTGCAGATTGCAGAGATCGTTGGGACGAAGACAGTTCTTCTTCACCGACAACCGGAAGTGTTTCTTTCACCATGGTTTCCCTCGCAAAAGTGACTAAACGGCAGACCATTCACCGCAAGAATTCATTAAACCATGATTGCGGCACAAACTGAAATTTAGCCGATACTCATCCTTTGGAAAAAAGATCAAGGTTGAACTTGCCGACCGTTAAATTTTTCAATTTACGTCAACTGATCCAGTATAATTTTGCGAACAGCGTCGGTTGCTTCTTCAACTGGTGAATGTCCCACACCTTCTAAAATATGCAGATCGACTTTGTCTTTCACTGCCAAAGCGTGTGACACGGGCAGCACTGCGTCTTTATCCCCCCAAACCATGGTGACGGGATAATCACTGCGCAAAACATCGTCCACAGGCAACATACCTTGTTCGCCGTTGCGCGATAGACTTTCACCAATGCGAACCAATGCTTCCACCGCACCCTTTTTCGAACGGGCTTGAGCTTGGAAATCGATCATTTTTTCTGAAACTTCAAACGGAGCCCCAAAAAAACGCGGCAGAACCGTGGCCAGCTCTTCATGAGTTTTCGCGTTTGCCCATTGCATCAACAATGGGTGGTTGAATTCGGTTCCGTACCCGCCGGGGGCAAGCAATGTGAGTGAGGCTACAACCTGAGGTGCCGTCAACCCGATTAGACTCGAAATCGCGCCACCCATGGAATGCCCAACAAAGTGAGCCTTTGCAATGCCGCGCTCTTTCAGTTCTGCAATCACCGCTTTTGCTGCAACTGCAGGCGGGCCAGAGTCTGGATAATCCACACTGTCACCATGGCCTGGCATGTCAAAAGCCAAAGTTGGTGCATTGAATGATATGGATGTCTGGAAACCCCACCACTGTTTGGCGAGGCCTCCAAAACCATGAAGAAAGACAACAGGCGTCACGTTCCCATCTGGAGAATTGTCAATCTCCACCGCTCCCAAGCGCGGGTTTGTGGGCATTAGATGTCTCCTGCCAAAGCGCGATTGGCCGCGCTGACCAGAGCCTCAAGAGAAGCTGTGACAATATTGCCGTGAATGCCGGCGCCAAACCAACGCTTGCCAGAGTTTGTGTCCTCAATCTCCATATAGCAGATCGCATTGGCATCACTGCCTTGTTGCAATGAATGTTCAGAATAATCTTTCACCGAAAGATTCAAATCATATTCCGCATTCAGTGCCGCAACAAATCCAGCAATTGGGCCATTGCCCCGCGCCTTCAATGTCTTCTCCACTCCACCGTCATTGATCTTTACTTCCACCAAACGGCTGTTTTCTGCTTCAGGGTCGGTGAACGTGGCATGATCTTGGTATTTCAACTGGCCGTTCGGCTGATCGACATACCGCTCCAAAAAACGCTCGTGGATGCGAGAAGACGGAAGCTCCACACCCTCTTCATCGGTGATGCGTTGAACATCGTCGCGCATTTCAATTTGCAAATTGCGCGGCAATTTCAACCCGTAGTCGGCTTCCATGACATAAGCCACACCGCCTTTGCCAGATTGGGAGTTGATGCGAATGATTGCTTCATAACTGCGACCAACGTCCTGCGGATCGATGGGCAAATATGGCACTTCCCAAGAGTCCGAATTGGCTTTTTCGATCGCCTTCATGCCCTTGTTGATTGCATCTTGGTGACTGCCCGAAAAGGCTGTGTAGACCAATTCACCCACGTAAGGATGCCGTTCTGGAATGCGCAATTGATTGCAATATTCATAGACGCCTTTGATGCGCTCAATGTCAGAAATATCCAGTTGCGGATCAACACCTTGGGTCATCATGTTGAGCGCCAAAGTCACCAAATCCACGTTGCCTGTGCGCTCGCCATTGCCGAACAATGTCCCTTCAACGCGGTCGGCACCTGCCAACAAACCCAGTTCTGTGGCCGCAATGCCTGTGCCCCGGTCATTGTGGGGATGCAATGAGATGATGACGCTGTCACGGCGATCGATATTGCGGCACATCCATTCAATCTGGTCAGCATGAATGTTCGGCGTGGACATCTCTACGGTTGCTGGCAAATTCAGGATTAATTTGTGGTCTGGGCTGGGGTCGATGACCTCCACCACAGAATTGCAAATCTCCAAAGCGAAGTCGAGCTCTGTTCCGGTGAAGCTTTCTGGCGAATATTCGTAACGGTAGCTGTTTTTGCCGCCAGCAGTCGCGCTCGCCATATCTACGATCATTTTGGCGGCGTCGGTTGCAATGTTGCGAATGCCATCACGGTCCTGACCAAACACAACACGGCGCTGCAATTCGCTAGTAGAATTGTAGAAATGCACAATCGGATTGTGCGCCCCTTCCAACGCTTCAAAAGTTCGGGTGATCAATTCAGGACGGCACTGCACTAAAACCTGCAACGAGACATCCGCAGGGACATTGCCTTCTTCCACACACCAGCGCGCGAAATCAAAATCTGTTTGCGACGCGGATGGGAAACCAATTTCGATTTCCTTGAACCCCATATCCAACAAGAGCGCAAACATGCGTGCCTTGCGCTCGTGACCCATAGGGTCAATCAGCGCTTGGTTGCCATCGCGCAAATCCACCGAGCACCAAGTGGGCGCTTGTGTAATTGTTTTTGAGGGCCAAGTGCGGTCGGCCAAATCGACCTGTTTGTACGCTTGATATTTTTGGGCGGCTTCCATCATCATGGGACCGTCTTCCTTTATATTTCTTGCTGCGCCACAGGCAGATATGCATGACATCGCAATAACGAATTGCGCAGCGAATTACCAGAATTTGTGAGATTTAAGGGAGCAGGAAATGCAGCGGGAAAATTTTCGACCGCCGGACGCCCCCTTAAGCGCGCACACCCCGACGGCCGCTGATAAGCAGCAGGTCTAGGTTTAGAAGTGTGCAATTTGTGTTCATTGCGGCGAGACTATGGGCGAAGTGTTAAATTTGCAAGAAAGATTTTCAATACCGTTTCAATGGGCGATATCTTTTAGAAATGGAGCATTGAAAATTGTCATTTGGCCGTGTTCAGCAGAATACTCGTTTCACTGTTCAGAATGCCAGAAATTTCGCGCGTGCGCCGCAACAATCCATCAAATTCTACCAGACTTGATGTCTCGATTTGCGCCACAAGATCCCACGCTCCATTGGTGCTGTGAAGGCTTACAATTTCTGGCATTTTTTTCAGCGACTGCACAATTGAAGATGTAAGATTTCCCTGCACTTCAATCGTCATAACAGCTCGGATGAGTTCAACGCCCGTTGAACTGTCAACATCGATGGTAAAGCGTTGGATCGTATTCGATTTAACCAGCCGTTCCATGCTGGTTTGCACTGTTGCACGGGAGACCCCCAACTGTTCCGCCAGTGTGGTTACAGATGCCCGCGCGTCTCGCTTGAGGGCAGCCAGCAGGTTTCTATCAGTCGAGGTTAGTTCAGGCATAGACTCCCAATCTATCATATTGGACATAAATACTTACAATATGTGCAAAAAATATAGCAAATTTATAAATTTGCCAACTATCTGTTCAATTTCATCTGATTCATATTGCTCATACGTTGAAAGTGGCAAGGGCTTGTGAATGTTGAATTGCAGCTTGGTTGGAGCACCCGTTGAGAGCGGAGCAAGTCAGATTGGGTGCTTGATGGGGCCTGATGCCTATCGCACCGCTGGTTTAAAGCAGACGATTGAATCTCTAGGTTATAATGTAAACGATCGTGGAAATATCCTTCCCAGGTCGATAGCCCCTACCCGCCATTTCAACGCATCCATTCACCATTTGAGCGAAACAATTGGTTGGGCGCAGGCATTGGAAGAAGCCGCATATGAGGCGATAAAGTCTTCGGACCTGCCTGTCTTTTTAGGAGGCGATCACAGCCTCTCCATTGGAACAATTCCAGGTATTGCACGGCATGCTGCAGAAACAGGCCGAGAGCAATTTGTTCTTTGGTTGGATGCACACCCTGACATTCACACGTTGGAGACTACTACCAGCGGCAACCTTCATGGAACCCCCGTCGCTTACTTCACTGGTCAGAACGGTTTTGAAGGTGTTTATCCAGAACTCAAGCACCCGATAAAGCCAGTCAATATTTGCATGATGGGCATTCGTTCGGTGGATCCTGCTGAAAACACCCACTTGTCAGAATGCGATATCGATGTGCATGACATGCGCGCCATTGACGAAAAGGGCATTGCCGCTCCGCTAGGCAAATTTCTGGAACGTGTAAAAAACGCAAATGGTGTTTTACACGTGAGTTTGGATGTGGACTTTCTGGAACCTGACATTGCACCCGCAGTGGGGACTACTGTTCCCGGTGGAGCAACCTTTCGTGAAGCTCATCTCATCATGGAAATTTTGTGCGATTGCGGATTGGTGACATCCCTCGATCTTGTGGAACTAAATCCCTTTCTCGATGAACGTGGCCGCACAGCAAAACTCATGGTCGACCTCTGCGCTAGCCTACTTGGACGCAAAGTGCTGGACCGTCCCACACGCAGTTTTTGATTTTTTTTCATCGCCAACTCGACATCAACTGATACAGGAAATCTCATGACTGCTTCAACTAATCTCAATCCATCCAAACTCGCGATGGTTCCCTTTGTCAGCGTTGATAATATGATGAAAATCGTCAACACAATTGGCGCACCCACAATGATCGCCGAAATTGCTGAATACGTCGAAGCTGATTTCTTGCGTTGGGATCAATTCGACAAAACGCCCCGTGTGGCCGCTCATTCAAAAGAAGGGGTTATCGAATTAATGCCGACCAGCGATGGTGAAACTTATGGCTTTAAGTACGTCAACGGCCATCCTGCCAACATGGCTCGCGGCTTCCAAACGGTTACGGCTTTTGGTGTTTTGGCACGCGTCGACAATGGGTATCCAGTTCTGTTTTCTGAAATGACAATCCTGACGGCTTTGCGCACTGCTGCAACTTCCGCTGTCGCCGCCAAACACCTTGCCCCTAAAAACTCGAAGGTCATGGGCATGATTGGCAATGGTGCGCAGTGTGAATTCCAAGCGCTTGCATTCAAAGAAGTGCTGGGTATCGACACCGTCCGCCTTTACGATATAGACCCAGCAGCGACAGAAAAAGCAGTTCGCAATCTGGCAAACAGCGGTCTCACTGTGATCACCTGCAAATCTGCCGAAGAAGCAGTAACCGGCTCTCAGATCATCACCACATGCACGGCCGACAAACAGTACGCCACAATTTTGACGGATAATATGATCGGTTCAGGCATCCACATCAATGCGATTGGGGGAGACTGCCCTGGCAAAACAGAGCTGCACAAAGACATCTTATTAAGGTCCGACATTTTTGTTGAGTATCCGCCCCAAACACGCATTGAAGGTGAAATTCAACAACTGGATGATGACTATCCGGTTATCGAACTCTGGAAGGTTATATCTGGCCAATTGCTTGGACGGGTCACCAACAATCAGATTACACTTTTTGACAGTGTGGGCTTTGCGACTGAAGATTTTTCCGCTCTTCGATACATAAGAGATCAATTAGAGCGCACAGGACATTTTGTAGAGTTGGACTTGCTTGCTGACCCCGATGATCCAAGAGACCTGTTCGGTATGGTTCAGCGTGCCTATGAAAATTGAAACAAGTAGTTGCGTTGGAAGCATGAACTTTGGCGAAAAGAAAAGGGTCGAATGCTCAGCATCCAACCCTTTTAAATTTGTTGTATTGGCGGGACTAGTTTCCCATTGTAGCCATAACTTCATCACGCAATTCACGACGCAGAATTTTACCAACTGGGGTTTTGGGGAGGTCATCTCGGAATTCGATCGTTTTTGGTTTTTTGTAACCTGTGAGTTCTTCTGCGCAATACTCTGCAAGAGCTTCTACGGTGAGTGCGTCGTCCTTCTTGACCACGAAAAGTTTCACCGCTTCACCCGAATGATTATCGGGAACACCAATCACAGCGGCGTCCATCACGCCGGGATGGTTGGTAACCACCGCTTCAATTTCCGTTGGATAAACGTTAAAGCCGTTGACCAGGATCATGTCTTTGATGCGGTCAACAATTTTTACGTAACCGCGCTCGTCCATGATGCCCACATCGCCTGACTTGAAGAAACCATCTGTCGTCATGCAGCCTTGAGTGGCTTCCGGATTTTCCCAGTAACCGTTCATGACCTGTGGACCTTTGATGGCAATTTCCCCTCGTTCTCCAAGGGCAACTTCTTTGCCATCTTCATCCAATATGGCTATTTCCACGCTTGGCATCGGCAAGCCAATGGTGCCTGAAAACGCGTCGGAATCTGTCGGGTTACACGTCACACCAGATGACGTTTCTGACAAACCGTAGCCTTCACAGATCGCACAGCCTGTAAGATCCAACCACTGCTTTGCAACATCTTCTTGTACTGCTGTACCGCCGCCATTTGTGATGCCCAAATCAGAGAAGTCCAGTTTCTGAAATTCTGGATGGTTGGCCAAAGCGTTAAACAGCGTGTTCACACCTGGCATGATGTTGAAACGATATTTCGCCATTTCCTTTACAGTGGCATCAAGATCGCGCGGATTAGGAATAAGAACATTCACCCCACCGTTGCGTTTGGACAACAAGCTGCACGTGACAAATGCGAACACGTGATAGAGCGGCAACGCACAAATAGAAATCATCTGTCCATCGGGTGGGTTCTTTTTCAAACCGGGTTGCATCCACGCTTCCGATGACAATAGATTTGCAATGATTGTGCTGTGCAAAAGAACAGCACCTTTGGAAAGCCCTGTGGTGCCACCTGTATATTGCAAAACGGCCACATCGTCAGACTTTAGATCCGGTTTTGTGAACTGCTTGCTGTGTCCCTGCGTCAATGCATCGTTAAAATTCACGCTGCCAGGGAGAGAAAAGCTCGGCACCCCCTTCTTCACGTAGCGCACCACGAAATTCACGATGGTGCCTTTTACCGTGCCCAGCATCTCCCCGATGGAAGCCACAACGGTGTGCTTCACGGGTGTATCTTTGATCACTTCCTGCAGAGTGGAAGCAAAATTTTCCAAAATGATAATTGCTTTTGAACCAGAGTCTTTCAACTGATGTTCCAGCTCACGTGGAGTATAAAGCGGGTTGACGTTCACCGCGATCATGCCCGCGCGCAAAATGCCAGCCACTGCTATTGGATATTGCAGAACATTGGGCATCATAATCGCAACACGATCACCCTTTTTCAAACCGAGACCTTGTAGATAGGACGCCATCGCAATCGACTGACGGTCCAACTCGCCATAGGTCAGTGCTTTGTCCATCAGAATATAAGCATCGTTGCTCGCATATTTTTGGAAACTCTCTTCCAGCAAATCCACGAGAGAGCCGTATTGGTTCACATCAATTTCAGCCGGCACACCGTCTGGATAGTTTTCAAGCCAGATTTTTTTCATGCGATCCTCCGCAAATGTTCCCTTTATATTGTGTTCATGCCGTAAAACGGTTCAAAGTTCAAATAAACCTATTGTGGTTAAAGTCCGGCCTGTTGATATTGTGGGATAAAATGAGAGACGTTAACGTAAACGTATAAGTTTTGGGGAGTCGAAATGGATATTCTTGTAAATGTGGTTCTGCCGTTGGGTTTGGCTTTCATCATGTTCTCATTGGGCATTGGCCTGACTGTTGACGACTTTAAAAGAGTTGCAAAACGGCCGGTTGCCTTTTTCACGGGGGCTGTCTGTCAAATTGTTTTGGTGCCAGTCGTCGCCTTTGTTTTAATTCAATTGTTCGGCCTCACCGCAGAATTGGCCGTTGGGGTCATGATTTTATCATTCTGCCCTGGTGGCGTGACCAGCAACATTATTTGCAAACTGGCCAAGGGGGACGTGGCATTGTCAGTATCACTAACAGCTGTTGTCAGCCTTTTTAGTATTGTAACTGTGCCCATTCTCGTGGCTTGGGCAGTTACCCATTTCATGGGCAGTGAGGCCGTCAGCGTTTCAATCACAGGATTGGCGATCTCTGTCTTTCTCATCACCACCCTGCCCGTTTTGATTGGCATTCTGGTTCGTCACTTCGCCAGCCATTTCGCTGCTGCGTCAGAGCGCATGATATCCATGATCGCCACGATATTGTTTGTCGTAATTGTTGTGGCGGCTCTGGCTGCGAATTGGGCTTTGTTCGTTGAAAACCTATTGGTGCTGGGTCCTGCCCTGATAGCGCTTAACGTTGTTTTGATTTTTGCGGGTTCGGTGATTGCAAAATTATTAGGTCGTACACTTCACGAACTCAAAACCATTGCCATTGAGACGGGCGTACAAAACAGCACCGTTGGCATTGCCATTGGGACACTCATTGCAGCGGAAGCGACTGGATTCAGCGCATTCTCTCTTCCTTCCGCCGTATATGGGATCACCATGTATTTTGTTACCTTGCCCGTCATTTTGGGTTTCCGCAACATGAATTCAGGGGGAAGCCAATCATGAGTGATGCAGATGTCATTGTTGTAGGCGGTGGATTGGCTGGACTGGTTGCGGCAGCCGAACTGGGCGACCGTGGCAAGAAAGTCATCATCGTAGATCAAGAACCCGAGAACTTTCTTGGTGGGCAGGCTTTCTGGTCACTGGGTGGATTGCTGATGATAGACACGCCCGAACAACGGCGCATGAAAATCAAAGACACTGCCGAACTCGCCTACAATGATTGGATGGGGTCTGCGCAATTTGATCGCCCAGAAGACCACTGGCCGCGCAAATGGGCAGAGAGCTATATCGAATTTGCTGCGGGTGAAATGCGCCCGTGGTTGCACGATATGGGAATGCGATGGTTTCCAGTTGTCGGTTGGGCAGAGCGCGGCGGATCATATGCCAACGGACACGGTAATTCTGTGCCGCGTTTTCACATCACGTGGGGCACTGGCCCGGGGGTGATGGAGCAGTTTGAAAGACGCGTTCGAGAACATGTCAAAGCAGGTCTCATACAGCTCAAATTCCGCCATCAAGTGTCAAACATCATCATGACAAACGGTGCAACGGCTGGAATTTCTGGAGAAATTTTGGCCGATGATAATAAAGAAAGAGGCGAGAAGACAAACCGCGATGTGATTGGAGAATTCGAATTTCTAGCGCCCAGTGTGTTTGTGACTTCAGGCGGTATAGGCGGCAATTTTGAACAGGTGAAGAAGAACTGGCCACGCGATCGTTTGGGTGAACCTCCAAAGGATATGGTGGCAGGCGTTCCTGCTCATGTGGATGGACGCATGATCCCAATCGCGCAAAAAGCGGGCGCCAATCTCATAAATTCAGACCGAATGTGGCACTACACAGAAGGTGTGAAGAACTGGGACCCTATCTGGCCAAACCATGGTATTCGCATTTTGCCGGGCCCTTCTTCCATGTGGTTTGATGCTGAAGGCAATCGGCTTGAACCGCCATGTATGCCAGGGTTTGATACCCTCACCACGCTGCGCGAAATCCTCAAAACGGGTTACGACTATTCTTGGTTTGTGCTGACACAGAAAATTATTGAGAAAGAATTCGCACTTTCGGGTTCTGAACAGAACCCGGACCTCACATCCAAAAAATGGATCGAAGTGTTAAAGTCTCGACTTGGCAAAGGTGCAACACCTGCTGTTGAAGCTTTTAAGGAAAAAGGAGAAGATTTTGTCGTCGCACAAAATCTCGAAGACCTTGTTCGCGGCATGAACCAGCGCGCCGGTGGTGGATTGATTGATCACGACGCATTAAAAGCACAAATTTCTGCACGGGATTTGCAAGTGGACAATCCGTTCACAAAAGATGCTCAGATCATGGCGATCAATTCGGCGCGCAATTATCGCGGTGACAAGCTCATTCGAACCGCCAAACCGCACAAAATTCTTGATCCAGCCAATGGCCCACTGATTGCTGTGAAACTGCATGTGGTGACACGCAAAACGCTCGGCGGATTGCAAACCAATCTGGACTCTCAGGTCTTGAATGCAGATGGGAGCGTTATTCCCGGGCTCTTTGCAGCGGGAGAAGTCGCAGGTTTTGGCGGCGGTGGTTATCACGGTTACAATTCACTGGAAGGCACTTTTCTTGGCGGGTGTATCTTCTCAGGCCGCAATGCAGGCCGCTCGAAATCCATGGCTTAGCACCGAAAAGCCCCGCTCTTTCGAGCAGGGCTTTTCAATTTTCTAGAGCTGCGCCAAGTTTGGCGTGCCCGACAAGCCCTTAATAACAAACGCGTACTTTACGGTAGACGTAGCGGCCACGGTATGAAGACCAACGGCGCTTTTTCTTCCAGAAGCAATCACGGTAGTAAGGGCGATCATAATATCCGCCATGGCCGATATAGAAGCCGAAGTGACCGCGGTGGCGACGATGCCCACGATGACGGTGACGGCGACCACCCACTTTGATGATCTGGGCTTCGCCTTGAAGCGCAGTCTGAACTGGTGCTGTTTGAGCAAGCGGGGCTGGATTTGAGAAGCCTGCGGCCTGGGATGGAGCGGACGCGATGAATGCTGCTCCAATTGAGACTGTGACGGCTGCCATTGCTGTGATGGCTGTTTTAGACAAAGTGTTCATTTTCGTTTTCCTCTCCAAAGTCATTGTTGCGTTTAGGTTCTTTACTGGCCGAAAGAGCGGGAGGTCTCTTGCGGTGAACCAACAATGGCAAGTTTGTGAGAGAAAGAATGTGCATTCTGACACGCGTTCAAATTTATATAATTATTTCAATATTTTAAAGAGGGATTTTTGCCATTCATTCAATATATCAACGAATATCACTTGGCTTTTGCTTTTGTTTTTTTCCGATATTGGAGTGGTGTCATTCCACGCCATCGCTTGAAAGCAAGCAGGAATGCAGAAGAGTTTGAGTAGTCGAGATAGCCGGCAATCGTGTGGACGGAAATGTTTGAGGTTTCCAAAAGAGAACATCCGATTTCCTCCCTGACACGTTCCAGTATGCTGGAATAGGTTTCACCTTCGCCACTCAACTCCCGCTGCAATTGTTTTGGATGCCTTTCCAGCGTGGTCGATATGTCGTTGATGTTTAATCGCTTGGTGCCAAGGTGGAGTATAATTGCCATACGCACCTTGTGAGCCATAGACGATTTCGCAGTGGGGCTTCGGTTTACAATGCGATCAGCGAACCAATATGCAACAGGTCTGGCAATGCGCATTGGTGATTTTAGTGGGATCGATAAAAAACCTTTGTCCACGACGGATTCCAAGAATGGCGAATTGAATTCAAGTTCTGTTTGAAAAACCTCAGAGTGCATGGCGGTGCTGGCAGGGCGCGCAAAGGGAAAGCGGACGACCTTTGGCTCGAACAAAGTGGACTGCAAACTATGCCGCGCCATTAATAGCGTGAGTGCAGCATCGATCTCACAAACTTGCCGTCCACGATGCACAAAGGGATCGGTGACGAGGCGAATGATGAGTTCATTTCGGCCTTCAACTGGAATCAGGGAAAACTGCGTGCCATTAGAATGGTGCTTCAAGTAACGCATGCCAGATTGAAACCAGTCACCAGCTGTTTTTTCGAACTGAGCCAGCACCATTATTGGACCCAAATTGACAAAATTTGGAGCCATAGAAAGTGCGTATTTCAACCCAATGTCTGGCTCTCCCAATCGCTCAGCTGTCAGTTCCCAAAGATCGACGTGTTTTTGGTAGGGATAAACCAGATTGGACTGATTCAATATCTGAGGATCTAAACCAACGTCCTCAACAATTTGGGCCGCATCGAAGCCATAAGACGACACCAAGTCTTCAAACCCAATCATGCCGATTGATCGCATATGCGATGTCGAGAGGCCCAATGTGATACCTGGTTTTCAAACGATTAGATAAACTATGATAGTTCAAGCCCAGAATATAGCCAATTTACAAAAATTCATAATTGAGGACAAGAAGTTCCAATGGTTGCAAATAACAATCATAAGAATTTTAGGCGGTTTTCAATGTGGGGACTGGGAGCCGTCTAACTTGTTTATGGGGGTAAACAACAAATGACGAAATCAGAATTGGTGGAGGTTTTGCAGGAGCAAAATCCACACTTGCTCACTCGTGAAATTGAGCGCGTGGTGTCGATAGTGCTTAAAGACATTTCGGAGGGTGTTGCCTGCAAGGCGCGTGTTGAATTGCGCGGCTTTGGTATATTCTTTGCAAAAGAACGCAATGCCCGTTCTGGGCGCAATCCGAAAACTGGAGAAAGCGTTATGGTTCCAGCAAAAAGCGTCCCAAGATTTAAGGCCAGCCCAGTTTTGCTGCAAAGACTGAACCAGATCTAGGCGAAAACGCCGATCTTATAAAAGTTTTTCCAGAAGGTGCCGTTGTATTTTTCCGGTTGTTGATCGGGGAAGGTTTTTTTCTGTAATGAACCGAATGTCTTTGGGCCTTTTATAATTGGACAGATCGCGTTTGCAGAGTTCTTCCAAATCTTGTGTTGTCAGCGTGGCATCATTACGCACCACAAAAAGAACAGGAACTTCTCCCCATTTCTTATCGAACGCGCGCACGACGATTGCTTCCAAAACGCGCATATCCTTCAAAACGACCTGTTCAATTTCGGCCGGATAGATGTTCTCTCCACCCGACTTGATGAGATATTTTACGCGGTCGACATAGTCGAGTGTGCCGTTCTCATTGCGCCGCATGACATCGCCCATATGAAACCAACCATTTCTAAAGTCATGGGCGTTGGTTTTATCTGCATTCCAATAGCCGCTGAAAAGCGTTGGTCCGCGTACAGCCACCTCCCCCGGCTCTCCGTTTGGTACATCATTGTCGTCAGGGTCGAGCAACCGAACTTCACAAAATGCGGATTGGCGTTTTGAGAGACTCTTCGGCATCACTCCCACATCGATCAATGCGCCGGTTGCAGGCGGCAATCCCGTTTCGGTGGCGCCAAATGTATTGACATAGGGCACACCTAAAACCTTGGTTACAGCTGCAATATCTTCCTTTGGCACCAAATCAGCCATGGCTCCACAAACGGCTGTATCTTTCACCTTCACTTTGCGCTTCTTGCACAACGCTGCAAACTCTCCAACCATACCGGGCATAACCACAAACCACCCGATATGTGCAGTCTCCAAACATTCGATCAAGCGGTCTGGTTGATATCCATCCACGACATATACCGTTCCACCCCGCATCAATGTCGCGAGCGCATGATCCATGGACGCCATATGATAAAAGGGTGCCCAAGCCACAAAACCCGCATCATGCTTTATGGAAAGCTCGGACGTAAAGCACATGGATCTTGCAATCATTGCTCTGTGAGAAACCAAAGCGCCTTTCGGCAAGCCTGTGGTTCCGCTCGTGTAAAGGATCACCAATCCATCTTCTGAACTCCGCCCATCGCCCGGCAAGACAGTTTTCTCCTCTGCCAATTTGGAGAGTTCCGCTTCATATTTGTCGCCCAGAGTGTGAACGGGAAGATTTCCAATATTCAGATTTTGCACCTTGGCTTCAAAACCTGGTTGGCAAATGAGCATCTTTGGGTCCACCAAAGTTATACAATGGCGCAATTCGGCATCGGCCAAACGCCAATTCAGTGCAGCAAGAATGACGCCCAATTTGGCAGCCGCCAATTGCAATTCCACGTATTGAATGCAGTTTCTGGCCAAGACAGTTAAGCGGTCTCCCCGCTTTAAACCATGTTGGGTCAAAAAGAGCGCAGTCATGTCTACGCGTTGCCTCAATTGTGCATATGTGAAGCCATATTCTTGGTCTTGAACCGCGATGGCGTGGGGGGCTTTGTCAGCCGTTGCGGATACCAGATCCCACACAGTGACAACTGACGCGGCTTCTATCGTCTTTGAAACTTGCGTCGATCCCATACTTTCTCACTTCAAGACATTATATAATTCATAGGCTTAGGGCAATGAACTCATCGTCATCACCAAGAAGTTAACCATAGGTAAAGAATAGGTATCGCCAGATTAACCAATTGTGTTATCTTATTAACGTCTTGTTAACGAAACCGATGTGCTCGGCCAAGACAAAAGTTTCGGCACGGTGTGCCTAATTTTGATGCGTATTAAATAGTCCACATTCGGAGGGATTTTTGATGAAGACTTTATTTGGAACAGCTGCTGCCTTTGTTTTGCTTGCAACACCGGCTCTGGCACAGCAATTGCCACCAGCCAATGCAAAAGCTGGCGAATGCTATGCCAAGGTTTTGGTCCCAGCCACATATGATGTGACACCAGAACAAGTTTTGGTTCAACCCGCCACTTCGGCCTTCAAAAAGACGCCAGCAGTCTATCGCGAAGTTGAGAAGCGTATTCTTGTCGAGGAAGAGAGCTACGAATTGGTTCCAGTTCCTCCTGTCTACGAACTTGCAACTGAAACTGTGCTCGTACAGCCAGAACAAACCATCAAGACTGTTGTTCCTGCGACCTATAAGACGGAAGAAAAGCAGATTTTGATCTCCCCTGCCCGTACCGAATGGAAAGTTGGTCGCGGCGCGCACGAGAAAATCGATGCGGCTACTGGTGAGATCATGTGTTTGGTTGAAGTGCCTGCTGTTTACAAAACAATTGCAAACACAGTTGTGGACCAGCCTGCTCAAACCAAGGAAGAAGTTATTCCTGCGCGTTATGAGACAGTTGAGCGCAAGGTTATGAAAACACCTCCAACCACCACTAAGAAGATCATCCCTGCGAAATACAAAACAGTGGTCATCAAGGAGTTGGTTGAACCAGAGAAATTCGAAGTGGTTGAAACACCTGCGAAATACTCAACTGTTGAGAAACGCAAGGTGGTTTCGACGGAAGCTGTAAGATGGCGTCAGATTTTGTGTGAAACAAACACAACTGCCGAAATCATCACACGCATCCAAACAGCGCTTGTAAACGCTGGGTATAATCTGGGCTTTGAGCCAGATGGCGAGTTGGGACCGGGCACACTTTCAGTTGTTCGTAAATTCCAGCAAGACAAAGGCCTGCCAACCGGTGGTCTTACCATCAGCACATTGCAAGCTTTGGGTGTAAACACAGGCGTATAAGCCTAAGGCTGATATTCAGCCAAACACAGAAATGTTAAGGCCCCTGCTCTTCATTGAGTGGGGGCTTTTTTATGTAGAATATGTCGCTGCAAAACCTGACCAATGAGATCGATCTATATCGATTCTGCTTGCGACATGACTGCCGCGCCCCTGACACGCGCCGTGCAAGACATCTGCGCAGTTTTGATTTCCTTCATCAGCGGTTATAGGCTTTTCAAATGCGAATCCATATTCAGCAAAGCCAAAAAATGCCTGCACACCATCTGCCCAGACATATGAAACTTGTCAGGATGAAATCTTGAAAACAGAGACAGATGTAGCAATTGTGGGCGCGGGTCCTGTCGGCACCTTGCTTGCTATTCTACTCGGCCAAAAAGGCAAACGTGTCACACTGATCGAAAAATGGCCCACATCTTACGACCGCCCGCGTGCTGTCACGATGGATCATGAAGTCGCCCGTATTTTGGCAACGCTTGGCATCGATAGCGACAATGATCCACTCATCGAATATCACGACGAGCTTTACTACTGGAAAAATGCAGATCTGGAAGATCTGCAATTGGTCGATTGGAAGAGCGTATCGTCTTCCGGCTGGCGGGTAACTTATTGGTTTAATCAACCTGAATTAGAAGCGCGGTTGCTCGCCATCGCGGCGAGGCTGCCATGCATCGATATTCTTCGTGGTTGGCAGGTTATGGATCTTGCCCAAGACAATGACAGCGTCACAGTTTCAATGCAGGAAACGCCCGAAATTGTGGGAGCAAATGGCAAACGACGCAGCATATCTGCAAAATATTGCGTTGGGTGCGACGGCGCCAACAGTTTCACCCGCGAGACCCTTGGCATCAAAAACGTCGATAAAGGTTATTTCTTTGACTGGCTTATTCTCGACATGATCCCAAAGGGCCAGTACCAAGTTTCTCCGGCTCAATGGCAGCTCTGTGACCCAAAACGCCCCACAACTATTGTGCCGGGTGGTCCCGGACGCAGACGCTGGGAATTCATGGTGCTTCCAGATGAATCATCTGAAGAAATTGCCAAGCCCCAATCCGCGTGGCGGCTCATGGAACCCTGGGGGCTGACACCAGAAAACGCCGAACTTGAACGCAGCGCCGTTTATCGTTTTCAGGCGCGCTGGGCGCAGAATTGGCGCGTTGGCCGTTGCATGATTGCAGGTGATGCTGCGCACCTTATGCCACCTTTTGCTGGTGCAGGGATGTGTACGGGGATGCGTGATTCCGTGGCACTTGCCTGGCGTTTGAATGCGATCCTTGATGGAACACTGACCGATGGCGCTTTGGACAGTTACGAAACCGAGCGCCTGCATCATGCCCGGCACTACATCGATTTCAGTCAGGAATTGGGCAGCATCATTTGTATCGCCGATCCGAAAGAAGCTCAGGAACGGGATGAGCGAATGAAAGCCGATTTGGCTGCCCGCAATTTCGAGCCTGCATCGGGACACCTCGTTCGCCTCGGCCCGGGTATCTGGTGTTCTGATTGTGCTGGTGCTGGAGAGCTTTCTACCCAAGGTATCGTCGAGACGGGAACACAAAGAGGCCGTTTCGACCAAGTTGTGGGCACCGGCTGGATGGTCATCGGCTTCGACGCAGATCCCGTCCCTCATGTAAATGATGCAGCGCGCGAGGTTCTTAGAAAACTCGACGCTCAATTGGTCACAGTCGGGCCAATGGGGTCATCAGCGCCCATTGTTGACTGCGAAGGAACTTACCAAAAATGGCTGCAAGAAATTGACGCGACCTTCATTGTTCTGCGCCCTGACTTCTACGTCGCCGCCACCGCACATACCGAAGAAACGCTGAACAACCGAATTCAAGAGCTGGGTGATAAATTGCACCTGCAAACAGTTCAGACGGACTAGTGAAGTTCACCAACTGTTTTATTGCTTACGCAGTACGTGAAGTAACGCTCCTGGCTGGAAAACTTGATCAGCCAATGACGAGCTCATTTTTAAGCAATTTGGGTTCTGAGCCGTTTGCTCACCATCAACGGTTTCACTCGCTTTCTTAAATGTATCGATTGTTCCCAATGTTCTGAAATAACAGAACCGCAAACCCGTCTTTCTTCAATAACTGCGCCCTACCCCTGCAAACAAAAAAAGCCGCCGCACATTTTTGTGCGGCGGCTTTGAACTTTAAATATCTGAGCAGTCTTGTTTAAGACTTGCGGCTGGACTTGATTTGGCCTTTTTCAACACGCTTGGCGTGAGCGGTCGTTCCACCAGCCGCCAGAGTTTTGGATTCCCCTGCCCAGTTTTCGCGTTCTGGACGGCCTGGGAAGCCAACTGCGTTGCCGAGCCAAACTAGCTCAGACTTAGACATTTTGGCCACTTGATCGAAATGGTAGATGCCCAATTTGAACATCTTCTTTTCAATCGCGTTTCCAACACCATCAATCAGTGTCAGGTTGTCGGCCTTGCCACCTCTGGCTTTGCTCAACATGCCTTTTGGCTTGGTGCCCATATCGCCTTTGTCAGCTTTGCCGATACTGCTGCTCACATCACCGGACTTCACACGCTTGGCGAATTCCGTTGATCCACCTTTTGCGAGAACCTTCGCCTGCTTGACCCATTCTTCACGCTCGATGCGCCCTGGGAAGGCAAGAACTTCACCGTAATGGGTTTCGTCCTTTTTCTTCCAAGCGGCAATTTGAGCGAATTGATTGACACCGAGTGCATTCAAACGGCCCTCGTTTTGTGGACCAATGCCACGGATCAATTTCAAATTGTCCGGCTTCTTAGGCGTGGTCTTCACCGGAGCAGGTTTAGCAACTTTCGGTTTTGGCTTCGGCTGTGGTTTTAGCTTAGCCACCACAGGTGCAGCCACTGGTTGCACAGGTTCCACCGGCTTAACAGGAGCTTGTGGCACAGGTGGTTTTGGCACCACAGGTGGTGTTGGTTTCGCCACGGCGGCTGTTGCCGCTACGGCGCTCACGCCAGCTGCAGCAGGTGCAACAGTTTCAGCTGTCCCAAACAGGCGTCTGAGCAAACAGCCGAGAATGCACCCAAGAATGAACGCAATCGCGACGAGAAGGATAGTTTGTACAATTAAACTAAACATTTGATTTTATACCCTTTTGTAACGCTCTAGCTGTGCTGACGTTTTTCTGAAGTCCACCAACCAACAACAATGCCAATGATGAATGCAATCAATAAAAACCAGATATATTGCTCGATTAAATACCACATGGGGCACGTCCCTTACTTTGAAGTTTGGCTTTGAAGAGCCGGAACAGCGCCGCTTACACGGCGCTGTTGAATGAATTAATTTTCGGAAATGACCTTGAACTCGATACGACGGTTCTTCGCACGATCCTCAGCATTGTCGTTTGAGGCGATCGGAGATTCTTCCCCGTACCCTTTGGCCACCAGATTGTCGGCACTGGCACCAGACTGGATCATATAAGTGACCACCGCTTGCGCACGCGCTTCACTGAGACCTTGGTTGTAAGAAGCGCTGCCACGTGAATCTGTGTGACCACCGATTTCAACCTTGGCTTTCGGACACTCTTTCAAGCCAGCTGCCAACTTGTCCAGCAAGCCGTTGCTTTCCTCTTTGATCACCGCGCGAGCTGTGTCGAAGAGGATTTTCTCATCACCAAATATTCCGGCGAAATCGACTTCACAAACCGCAGGCTTCACCTCAACAACAGGTTCTGGCTTCGGCTCTGGTTTGGGCTCTGGTTTGGGCTCTGGTTTTGGCAAAGGATAAGAAATCTGATCGCGGAACTTGTAGTTTCCAGGAAGAGACGCCGCAATTTCATTGCGTATCTTATCAGCCTCAGCTTCAGAACTCGTACGACCTTGGATAAATACAGTCTCACCCGTGATCGAACCTCGGCTGTTGTCCAAACGATCTACGCCAGACACAAGTGCGGCAACAGCATTTCCAAACTCGGCTGGAGCACCGCCACCAACGCGCTGTTTGTCGTCAACCTCTTTCTCAAGAACCGCTTGTGTTGCAGCAACATTGGTGTTGCCCAAGCCACGGTTTGGAACGAAACCTGACAATTCGGCTTTTTCATCGCCCTTCACAATCGCCCATGTGAATGGATTGATTGTTGGAGGTGTGATGTCGCGCTGGACCCATCTCGCACCAGCCACAGGAGCTTTTGCTGCTTGGGCAATGGCCATTTCATGGTCGTTGACTGAGTTAGAGAAACCAACCACGCCAACTGTATCATCTGAAATGTTCACTGTACCGCTCTTCATCTTATTCAAAAGACCAAGACCGTTGCGTGTGTTGGACAAGAAGCCTTTTGGCGCTCCTGTTACAATCACTTGCTCGTCAATTACTGTTGCACCCGGGTTCAACGTCTGAGCACCACGCGCGATTGCTGATTTGGCTTTCGCGTTTGGAACCATGCCTGACACGGTGACCTCATTGCCATTTTTGCGGGCAGTCCAAACATATGGACCATCTGCGGCAGGTGGAGTGATGTCGGCTTGTGCGAGTTTCGCAGAACCCGGCAAGTCACCCTGTACATAATTAAGTGCAGTAGGGTAATCAGCAGGCGTGTTCGCAACACCGTTCACAGTGAGATCTGTGTTTGAAAGTGACACATCACCTTTGGAGAACCTTGGAAGCACCGCGATTGCACCTTTGGAGGCCATCTCAAATTGCGCAGGCGCACCCGCAGCAATCTGCATGTTGTCGACCACAGTTGCAGCTGGCAGTTTGGCTTCCGCTTCCGCAACCAATTTTGCACGGGTGGCGTTGTCAGGAACAAATCCTGCAAGCGTGACTGTTTTACCATCGTAGTCAGCATTCCAGTTGTATGGAGATACCGATGGCGGAACAATGTTTTCACTCGCAAGCGTCATGCCCGCTGGCAGATCGCCAGCAACTGCACTTTTCGCCGCTGTGAATTTCGGACTGTCCAGCGCAACACCACGGATTGACAAAGCACTGTTGGTCAAAAGAACGTCACCGCTAGAAAAACGGTTGAGCTGGTTGGAACTGAACCGAGCAGCATCCACAAAACCTTCCGGAGCGCCATTGGCAATTTGCATGCCGTCGGTAATTGCCACATCAGGAAGTGCTTTCTTTACAGCTGACAAAATAGAAGTCCGTGCTTCGTCGTTAGGCACGTAACCGCCCAACTCAACTTGTGACCCGTTGTAATTTGCATTCCACTGATAAGGCGACACTGTTGAAGCAACAATGTCTTCACTGGCCAGCTTCATACCTGCAGGCAATTCGCCGGCAACGGCAGCCTTTGCAGTTGTGTAATTTTCACTGTCAAGCGCCACGCCCTTTACAGACAAATCAAGGTCTGAAAGCTGAGCGGAACCACTGGAGAAGCGTTTCAACTGCTCGACACCGAATGATGTTGCGCCAGAAAAGGACGCAGGCGCACCAGCCGCAATTGCCATATTGTCCTCAATAGACGCTTCAGGCAAAGCCGCTTTTACAGCATCATTGATAGAAGCACGCACACCTGAATCTGGCACGTAGCCATTCAGCACCACAGCCTTTCCGTCGTAATCAGCTCCCCATGTGTATGGTGTGATGGTCGCTGGAACGATGCGCTCTGACGACAAGCTCATAGAAGCTGGCAGTGCAGAAGCAACCGCAGATTTACCCGCTTGATAGCTCGCTGAATCTTTGGCAACGCCTTCAACGGTCAATCCCAAATCGGCAAGGCCCACATAGCCGCTTGAAAATCTTGGCAGTTGTTCCAGAGCAAAATCGGTAGCTGGTGCAAACGTTGCCGGTGCACCTGCAGCAATCTGCATAGAGTCCACGATTTCAGCGCCGCCCAATACAGCCCCCGCTTTGGCTACAACAGAGTCGCGTGTCGCACTATCTGGCACATAACCGGAAAGGCTGACTTTATCGCCATTGTATTCAGCCTTCCACGTGTAAGGCGTGATCGTTGCTGGCTTGATGTCGCTGTTGGCCAATACAAGTCCTGCTGGCAAAGCAGCACCAACCGCGCCCAATGCCGTTGTGTAATTGGATGTCGAATTGGCAACACCCGCGACCGTCAAATCAAGGTCCGAAAGACCAACGTTACCGCTGGTGAAACGGGGCAATTGCTGCACAGCAAATCCAGCTGCGCTCTCAAAACCCTCTGGCTGGCCAGAAGCAAGTTTCTGCTCGTCAATGATCTCAGCATTTGGCAAAGCCGATTTTGTTGATGCAATGATTGACTGACGCACATCCTCAGAAGGCACGAAACCAGCCAATTTGACTTGTTTGCCATCGTAATCAGCATTCCAGGTATAAGGAGAAGCAGACGGTGCAGTGATGTCTTTCAGCGCAAGTTTCGCACCACCAGGCAGTTCGCTGGAAGCCAGTGCCGTGTTGATGCCGTCAAATGCACCGCGATCAATCGCTGCGCCTTTCACAGTCAAGTTCTCGTTTTCGAGAGACATTTCACCCTTTTGAAGACCTGCGAGCTGGGTGAAGCCGAAGCCAGCCATAGCCGCGTACCCTTCAGGTGCACCCCGTGCCAACTCCATTTTATCAATGATTTCAACGTTTGGCAGCGCTTCTTTTGCAGAAGCCAGAACTGTTGCGCGTGTTTCTTCATCAGGTGTGAAGCCTGTTAGCTCCACTTTTCCGTCGACACGATTGGCGGACAATACATATGGGCTTTGAGCCGCCATAAGTTGGGTGTTGTTGGCAACGACCCGAACATCATAGACGGCCTCAGGATCATCAACGGTGAACTCTGCCTCTGCTTGAGAAGCTTCACTTGGTGCCAAGCCAACAATTGTCGCATCGCGACCGTCCATTTCCACCTTGGCCCAAGTTTGCCCACGTTCTGCAAGCACTTGATTGGCTTTCGCGGTCAAATCTTGCTCGATGAAATCTGATTTCATCCAGAGTGCAAGCGCTGACAATATGGCCACTGTGAGTATTCCAGGCCAAATCCACTTTTTCCAATGACACATTTATAAAGTCCTCTCATTGCCGCCAATCAGCAATATGCAATTCTTGTTCATGAGAAGAGTTTCAAATTCAGGAATGTTGGAAAATCTTTCACCTCAACCCATCCAATGGTTGTGATGCTTCCCTCTATTCCCCCCAATTGAATGCTCTTCCATTCAAATCGGGCGAATAGTTACCCATACGTAAACAAATATCAAGACATTCGTAAAAGAAGCAGGATTCGTTCCCCAGACAATTTAATTAAAACAATGCACTTAAAGCTGGGCTATTCCCGTTTTTGCGCCCTAAGAACGCAAAAAGCCCGGCAGTTACCTGCCGGGCTTTCTAAATTCAATCAGTTTAACTGATTAGAATGTGCGGTATACGCGGACTGCGTATGATTCGCCTTCGTCGCCGAATGCAGCTTCTGGGCGGATGCTCAGACCTGGAACTGGGTTCCACTGTGCACCAACTACGAAGAAGTCGTCAGTTCCTGAAGGAAGTCCAGTAATCGGGCTAATGTCAGGCTCGTCTACAGCAGAGTAACCAGCACGAATAGCAAAAGTATCTGTGATGTTGTAGTTAGCGCCAATGCCCCAAGCATAATCGCCTGAACCTTGTACCTGACGAGTACCACCGTCTTCGTCACCTACGTAGAAACCTTTAACAGTCAGGTTGTCGATCGCTGTGATCGTTGCAGAAACTTTCCATGCACCTTCTTGGGCTTCTTCTTCATAGATATAAGAACCAGCAACTGAACCCCAAGAACCAGAATAGGAAGCACCTACATAGTAATCGAAGTCACTAGTTGTGGAACCAGCGCTGTTAGTGATTGAATCTTGAACACCAATAGTTGCCGAGAAACCGTTCGCTGCATATGTGTAGTCAAAGAAGATAGCTTGGTCAAAACCATAGAAACCATCATATTTTTCAACAGGCAAACCATAACCATGCACAGTTGTTGTGTATGAATCAGAGAAACCAAGGCGGAAACCAGCAAGGCTGATCAAAGCACGGTCAATAGCAGCGTTTGCATTTTGGCCTTCTGCTGTAGTGCCCTGAATACGAAGCTGCGAACGCAAAGTACCGAAATCAGTTTCGTTACGAGCGTCAAAGTTCAAACGAGCACGATATTCAAAAGCGTTTGAGTCATCTACGTCTTCGTCAGCGTTAAAACCGCCATCGATGTTGTGCGTGTAGTCTACACGAACGTAACCGTTGATGTTTAGGCAAGTTTCTGTGCCTGGGATGTAGAAGAAGCCGTTGCCATACATGTCGCAAACGCGAACGTATTCAACGGGCTCTGGGTCTGCAACAACAGCATCAGCAGCGCGAGCGCCAGTGACTGCGATCATCGCAGCAGCAGAACCTAGAAGAAGGGTCTTGAGTTTCATTGGTTGATCTCCAGTAAAGAACCATTTGAGAAAGGGCATTGCCCCGATTTGCGGTCAGACACGTATGCGCCCTTTCCGTGATTGGAAACTACCCCGTGGGATTTTGAACGCAATGGCCTTTGCCGAGATTTATAGGGGGCAAGACCGTTTCACAAATGTGATGTTGCACAAATAACACAATTTCGATCACGAACCGGCCAATTATGGTTAACAAACCGTAAAATTCCGTGATGCATTCTTATTCACGCAGTCAATCATCAAACCAAAAACGCACGAAAACCGCGCTTAGCAAGCGTTTTGACCGATTCTCATGGGGAATCACAGAACGCCACTCGTTTGAGATAGAAATAACTGTCTGCTCGCAGTGTACTGCTGAACTGATCATCATTGTGAACGAGAAACTCGATTGTATAAAGCCAGTTTGGTTGGCACTTCAAGCATGTCAACCGTTGTAAGCCACGCCGTGTTTTTTATACCAAGCGACAAACTCGCGAACGCCATCTTCCAGCTTAATCTGACTTTCAAAACCTGTCAGTTCTTTCAAAAGGTCGATCGAAGCGTGGGTTCGGTGCACATCACCGGGCTGCATGGGCATATAATTGCGTTTGGCCTCAATGCCCAATTCCTGCTCAATACGGTCGATGAAGTCCAGCAACCTTACGGGCTGCCCTGCTCCAATATTCACAACACGGTGTGGTGCAACGCGCGACAACGTATCGATCTCTAGAACCGTATCCCCGTCTCTTTCATCAGGCATTTTGGGTGGCACATCTATGAGCAACCGAATACCGCGCACAATATCATTCACATGAGTGAAGTCGCGTTCCATATCACCATTGTTGTATATATCGATGGGGTCTCCTGCCAAAATCGCCTTGGTAAACTTGGTGAGGGCAAGGTCTGGGCGGATCCAAGGGCCATAAACTGTAAAAAAGCGAAATCCAGTGGTCGGGATGTGATGAAGATGCGCATAGGCGTGCGTCATCTCTTCTGTCGCTTTCTTGGTTGCAGCGTAAATTGACATGGGAGAATCGCAGCGCTGTATCTCCGTGAACGGCACATCCTCATTGCCACCATAAACCGAAGAGGATGACGAGAACAGAAAGTGGTCTGGTTTGCTCTGGCGCGTAAGCTCCATCAGGTTAAAAGTGCCAATGATGTTGGAACTGACATAGGATTGTGGGTTTTCCAGCGAATACCGCACTCCGGCCTGAGCAGCCAAATGAACAACAATGTCAGGGTTTGCATCATGATAGGCCGCGGACAGAGCATCCACATCTTCCAACATGCCTTCGACGGGATGAAAATGATTTGAGGAGGCCTGCAATTCCGCATGACGGGCGCGTTTCATTTTCACATCATAATAGTCCGTGAAACCGTCATACCCCACAATCTTGAACCCGTGGGCCAACAGGTCTTTTGCAAGGTTGAAACCGATAAACCCAGCTGTGCCGGTGATGAATGCTGTGCGCATGGGAAACTTCTTCATTTCAGGAATTGGCCGCAACATAACGTCAAACCCAAACATTGCCAGTGGCAAGCACTGAAAACGAAATAATGTATGGACATCAAGCTAGGGTGATGGCGGAGCGGAAGGGATTCGAACCCTCGAGACGATTCCTCGCCTACGCCCTTAGCAGGGGCGCGCCTTCGACCACTCGGCCACCGCTCCGCTGCCGTGGTTAAGGGAAAAGGCCCGTGCAATCAAGACGCTAATTTCCTTGATTTGAAGAAGCTTCCAAAAAAGCCAAAATTCCCCATTGCGACCAGGGGTTTCAGTCATAGCTGACGACTTCAAATTCGATATTGTCGTGATTGTGAAAATAGAAACGGCGACCGGGTTCGTAATCAGCATGGGAGTGGGTTTCGAAACCTAAGTCTTTCACTTTCTGTTCCATGGCATCCAGATCATCCACAACGACACCAATGTGATTCAACCCACCTTTGATTTCATAGGATGTTGTGGCTTGCGCTGTTGTCTTTCGCGGAGAGTATAAGGCGACGTAAGAAGTGTCGGTGCCCACATGGGCAGAATATCCCCCATTCATCGAGTCCCCTTCCCAACGAACTTTCCAGCCAAACAAATCACACAATTGCGCAGCAGTTGCCTTTGTGTCGTCGACGGTGAAATTGATGTGTTCCAATCGTGCTGCAGTCATTTGAGTATCCTCATTTAAAATTTGATATTTGCATGATCCTAATTCCTCAAGTTAACTTGAGGTCAAGCATTAATTTGAGAGTGTATACATGCGCGCCACGGACCTTCTTTCCATCGGTGATATTGCGAAGCGAACCGGGCTTTCTGTGTCAGCCATTCGGTTTTATGAAGAGAAAGGTTTGATCGAAAGCGAGCGCAATCGCGGCGGACAAAGACGGTTTTTAAGACGCGACATCAGAAGACTATCGTTTGTGCTGATCGCACAAAAATTTGGTTTCACGATTGGTGACATTAAAAAGCATCTGGACACTTTGCCAAACGGACGTACCCCCACAAAGGCCGATTGGGCTAAAATGAGCCAAACCTTTCGCCAGGATCTAAACCGCCAGATTGATGAACTGACCCGACTGAGGGACAAGCTTGATGGCTGCATCGGTTGCGGGTGTTTGTCTTTGCAAAGTTGCGCGCTCTACAATCCTGCAGACGCAGCAAATGTTTTGGGTGACGGCCCTCGCGTGTTGCTGGGGGATGATCTAGCGCCCAAATAAGATGGCTTTGCGCGCTACTCGATAACAATCGTTCCAGTGGCTTGGTTTATGCGCACATCAATCACGGCTTTCTTCGATTTGATGCCGTCGATATAGCGCTCTACAGGAATACTCAGCAAAAGCCCTTTGCTGGCATTGTAACTCGACTCTACGCCCTTGAGGTCGACATGTTGAAATCCCATCCACAGCCTACCATCGGACAGAATTCTACATTGCCAATCACCCAATTCATTGTCCGGGTCTGGCGCAAGAATGACCAGATGCGCGGAGCAACAGGCTGGCTCTCCACCCGTATCCACGGTCACAATTCGAATCTTGTCATTGGCAAATGTGCGAGTGGCCTCGTTCCACGGATATGTCACATTGGCAACGCTGGAAGGGCCGTTGCAGGCTTCAATGGAGGCATCGGCCGAGGCCGCGCTCGTTGCACAACACAGCGCCAATGCAATGAGCGGTTTTTTCATAGTCAACTCCTGTTCTTGACGTCATAGTGCATGTTTCAAGCCCCATGCGCAGCGATAAAGATCACACCATGACAGTCAAAGCCGTGTTGTTCGACAAAGATGGAACGCTCATTGATTTCATGGGCACATTTGGCCCAGCAACGACCCGCGTTATTCCAGCACTGGCAAACGGCTCCGATGTTGTGGCAGCGGAATTAGCTGAAGCCGTCGACTTCAACATGGGCACGCAGGAAGTCGACACAAATTCCGTATTGATCGCTGGCAGTTTGGAAGACATTGTTCGCGTGTTTGCCCCTGTTCTCAACCAAGCTTATTCAGCGGAATTGCTCACCCGTGTGGACGATTTGTTTGTGAAATATTCCACTGAAAGCCTTCAACCTTTTCCCTTTACCGAACAGGTGTTGGATGAATTGCGCGCCATGGGGCTTTCCTTGGGCGTGGCCACCAACGATTCTGAGACAGGTGCCTTGTCCCACCTCAACAGGCTTGAAATTTCCGACCGTTTTACATTCATTGTGGGTTATGACAGCGGGCACGGTGCCAAGCCCGAACCGGGCATGGTGTCAGCTTTTATCAATGAACTGGGACTGCAACCAAGTGAAGTGATGATGGTGGGTGATTCCACCCATGATCTTATTGCAGCGCAAAAAGCAGGTGCCACGAGTATTGCTGTCACCAGTGGTGAAGCGGAAGCCATCGATCTTGCTCCACATGCAGACCACGTGCTGGATGATATCAGCCAATTGCCAGCCTTGATCAAAAGCCTCAACGAAAGTGCATCATGAAAAACTCCATCCTCACCCTTAATGCGGGGTCATCGTCTGTAAAATTTGCCCTGTTTGATGGGGACAATGACCTTGCCTTGAATCTGAAAGGACAGGTGGACGGAATTGGCTCTGACGCCCGTATGAAGATCAAGCGAGCAGACGGGTCTGTTGTGGTTGAACGCGATCTTGAAGAAGGCAAAATACAATCGCCCAGCGATGCACTCACCACCGTCATAGACGAACTGCGCGCCATTGCACCTGATGCAAAAGTGCAAGCCGTTGGGCATCGCATTGTCCATGGGGGCGTTCATTTTGAAGGCCCCGTCTTGCTGGATGATGCCGTGCTAAAAACGCTTGCTGATCTCACACCGTTTGCACCGCTCCACCAGCCCCATAATTTGGCAGGTGTGGCTGCGGCTCAAGCTGCCTTTCCAAACGTGCCTCAAATTGGATGTTTCGATACAGCCTTTCACCGCTCGCACCCTTGGGTGAATGACACATTCGCCCTGCCCCGCGAACTCTACGACAAGGGCGTGCGCCGCTTCGGATTTCACGGCCTGTCTTATGAGTATATCAGCATGAAACTCGATGAAGTCGCGCCGCACTATCAAGACGGCAATGTGGTTGTGGCGCATCTGGGCAATGGCGCCAGCATGTGCGCCATACGCGACGGACATTCTGTCGGTTCCACTATGGGCTTTTCCGCGCTTGATGGACTGCCCATGGGCACGCGTTGCGGCCAACTGGACCCTGGTGTGGTGCTTTATCTCATGGATCAGTTGAAGATGAATGCATCGGAAATCGAAAATATGCTCTACCGCGAAAGCGGCCTGAAGGGACTCTCGGGCCTTTCAAACGACATGCGCGAATTGCTCACAAGTTCCGACCCGCACGCCGCTCAAGCGCTTGATTACTTCGTGTTCCGCATCCGCCGTGAAATTGGCGCCATGGCAGCCGTTCTCGGTGGCTTGGATGCGGTCGTCTTCACAGGTGGCATTGGAGAGAACGCCTTCCAGATCCGCGAACGTATTTGCGACGACATGGACTGGATCGGCATGGAACTGGAAGAAACCCGCAATCGCCAAAACGCAGAAATCATTTCCTCAGACCGCAGCCGCGTGAGGCTGTTTGTCTTGCCAACGAACGAAGAGCTGATGATCGCACGACATGTGGCAGGGCTGATGGCCTAACCACTCATCCGATTGTCATGGCCGCAACAGCGGCCATTCAGCTTTAATGGTTCATATCGGCAAGCTGCGTTCCGGATCGCCGCTGTTGCGGCGATGACAATTGTGCGGATGTTTAGATTTGATCGGCACAAGTCGTGAAAACTGTTTGATTTGCTAACGAACGAAACATTTATGATCGCACGGCATGTGGCCGGGCTGGTGGCATAAATACACACTCAATTGTCATGGCCGCAACAGCGGCCATCCAGCTTTAATGATTAATATCGGAAAGCTGCGTTCTGGATCGCCGCTGTTGCGGCGATGACAATTATGGGGTTTTTACCTGCGGCCAACACGAAAAAACTCGGCTTTCACTGCGGCAACTCAATAAATGTCTAAGTCAATCAGTTCCAAATTTGAAAACTGGATTGGGTCTAGACGGTCGTTCATTTGCAGCACTTGTATGTTCTTGGTCAGCTTTTCCGCCAGGAATGGAATTTGCAAACCTGCGGACTTCTCAACCGCTTCGTTCGTTCCAAAATAGACGTGAACGGGATTGCGAAACATTTGCGTTGAAGCATTGATCAGAACCTTCCATTCCTCTTTTTTGATGATGTGTTGCCCCGCGCAAAAAAGCCCCATCACCAAAACCACTTTCAACCTCCCAAATTGCTTGATGGTCGTGATCATCGTTGAATGATCCGTGGATACCACGCCAAATGGTTTACTGGGGTCGGCTAAGCGCTTTTCAAGCCCTGTTTTTGTCCACGATATCAACCTTTGTGCATCCAAGTGCTTGTCCAAATTTGGGAGGTCTATGCTTTCAACCGCCCCATCGATGACATCAGCGCGCACAACCGATTGCGAACGTTTCGGCCATCCGATGGACAAATTTGGTGTAAGGCTTTGTGACACATACATGTTCAAAAAATGCTGGTTGAATTTTACGGACTTTGCATTCGGGAGCGTGAATACGAAGTCAAAATCCGACTTCTCGATTTGGCTCTTCAATGCTCGGTAAATTGTTCGCACAACGTGGATAGACCGATACTCGGGATGAACCACCAAGTCTGCAAGCTGACCGATACGGAGCCACGACCTTGCCTGCAATCCACACTGTATGAATATCACCGCTTGGCCGATCAAAAGATCGTTTTGATACAAACCAATCAGAACTGAGTCAGCTCCAAAACACTGAGTGTAGCGCCACTTGAAATACTCGGCGGTGAACTCACGCGCATTCTTCGGATAGCTTTTTTGAAACAGTTTCGAACTTTGATCAAAATCAATTTCATTGCCCACTTGAACATGAACACTTGCCATCGGGATTTAATACATCGTCTCCGCCTGACGTTTTGGCAACGCTTGGTCATATGTGTTGGCGTCAAATTCTGGCATTGTGGATTTCACCAATTGCCCAGCAGTCGGTAAGCCAGAAGCGTCTTGCCATGTTTCGGGCTTCCATAGTTTCGCACGCTTTAGCGCGCGGGCGCATTGGAAATACATGGTGTCGATTTTGATGACCACGACGGTTGCCGGCAGTTTTCCCTTGAATTCGAAACTCTTGATCAACTCCGGATCATCACTCACATGAGCTTGGCCGTTGATGCGCAGCGTTTCGTTCCAAAGGGGGATCATGCACAACAGTGAAACGCGCGGGTCGAGCACGATGTTGCGCAACGTGTCGAGGCGGTTGTTGCCGCGCCTGTCTGCGAAAGCAATTGTGTTGTCGTCCAGAATGTGAATGCAGCCAGCGCCATCCCCGCGGGGAGAGCAATCGGTGCCCTCTTCTCCAACGCTGGTCATGGCGAAGAATGGCGTGGCTTCGATCAAACGGCGGTACTCGTCGTTGACGACAGCTGTTTCCTTTTCAGTCGTTGCTGGAGACATTTTGGCAATGCCCGGATAGAGGGCTTCCAACTGTTCAATGGTCTCAATGCGGCTCATGCCTCTTCCTCCCAACGGTAGCGGAAGTCGCAATGGCTTTTGCCTTCCATGATCGTCTGTGTCCGGTCCAGTTTGATGTTTGGATTGTAGCCCGTGCAGAACGTGCCATCGCGGCCGCACGACAATATGTGGCCGATCTCGGACAGACCCATGTCTCGATACATTTCCGCATACATGCAGCGGGTCACATTGTAGTGCACCTGCTTGTCGCTTTCTTCCAGCATTTCCACTTCCAATGCCCCATTGGCTTTCCATTGAGGCAGTAAGGCATGAAACCCATGAAGGTCAGTCTCGCCAGTTTCGGTCTTGGCATAGGCTTGGCCTTGCGCGATAGAATCCCGTGTGATCGCTGCACTTAAAATTTTGCGCGCCTCGTCTTTGCCAAAACGCTCCACCATCTCATCATAAATCGGCTTGATGATATTTGCCTCAATGCGGCGTTGTTCGAGAATGGGCAATTCAGTTTTTGCCATTTTATGCTCCAGAAGTGAAAAGGGCCGGTTTGCACCAGCCCCTCCAATTTACATATTCGGATAAACAGGGCCTTCGCCACACATATTTGCGCTGTTGCGCAAATCGTATTTCTTGAAAAGCTGGCGACAAGAGACGGCATGTTTATCCAAACACTACATGTTTGGATAAACAGGGCCTTCGCCACCTTGCGGCGGCACCCAGTTGATATTCTGGTTGGGGTCTTTGATGTCGCAGGTTTTGCAATGAACACAGTTTTGCGCGTTGATGACGTAGCTTGCATCTGACGCACCTTCTTTGGCTGCGTCGCCCGAACTGTCCACCCACTCGTATACGCCCACCGGGCAATAACGACGCGACAAGCCAGCATAAACATCGAACTCGGATGATTTTTGCAACTGGGCATCCTTCAAATGAAGGTGCTTTGGCTGATCTTCGGCGTGGTTTGTGTTTGACAGGAACACGGATGACGAACGATCAAACGTCAGCTTTCCATCAGGCTTTGGATAGTCGATAGGTTGGTGTTTGGACGCAGGTTCCGTGGCTTCATAATCCCACTTTTCGTGTTTCATGGTGCCGAAGGGTGACCATCCACCGAGCAACGATGTGCACCACATATCAGCACCGCTCAAAATGGTTCCAAGAACAGAACCGTATTTCGTAACCATGGGCTTTACATTGCGTACGGGCTTTAAGTCTTTGCCCAAATCGCTGTCGCGCCATGCGGCTTCATAAGTTTCCAACTCATCATTTGCACGACCAGCGGAAAGAGCTTCGGCCACATGTTCTGCTGCCAACATGCCAGACAGCATCGCGTTATGGCTGCCCTTAATGCGCGGCACGTTTACCAAGCCAGCAGAACAACCAAGCAGCGCCCCACCGGGGAAAGACAAACGCGGCACGGATTGCCAACCACCTTGGGTGATGGCACGTGCGCCATAGGAGAGACGTTTGCCGCCCTCCAACAATGGAGCAATCGATGGATGCGTTTTGAAACGCTGGAATTCTTCGAATGGGGATAGATATGGGTTTTTGTAACCGAGCGCGACCACGTACCCGACATAAACCTGATTGTCTTCAATATGATAAACAAACGAACCGCCGTCCTGGTTGTTCTTTAAGGGCCAACCAAGCGTATGAACGACCGTGCCTTCATCATGTTTGCTTGGGTCAATTTCCCATAGTTCTTTAAAGCCAAGACCGTATTTTTGCGGGTCAGAATTTTCACCAAGGTCAAATTTGGCAATCAGGTCTTTTGCCAAAGAACCGCGCGCGCCTTCGCCGATCAACACATATTTGCCGTGCAATTCTACACCGCGCTCGAAATTCGGGCCGGGTGTTCCGTCAGCCTGAATGCCCATGTCGCCAGTGGCGACACCAATCACGGCGCCTTTGTCGTTGTAGATCACTTCTGAAGCTGCAAAGCCGGGGAATATTTCCACACCCAAAGCTTCCGCTTTTTCAGCCATCCAACGGCACACATTGCCAAGCGAGACTATATAATTGCCGTGGTTGTTCATGAGTTTCGGCATCGCCCACGTAGGAAGCGGAATACGACCGCCCTCACCTAAGAGATAGAATTTGTCTTTTCTGACGGGAACCTTGAACGGATGGTTGTCTTCATCACGCCATTTCGGGAACAGTCGATCAACAGCGATTGGATCAACCACCGCGCCAGACAGAATGTGAGCGCCAATTTCGGCACCCTTTTCCAACACAACAACATTGATGTTTTCATCCAGCTGTTTCAGGCGGATCGCTGATGCAAGACCAGACGGCCCCCCACCAACGATAACAACATCAAATTCCATGCTTTCGCGGGGTTCAAGATTCTCGCTCATAGCAAGCTCCTATTGTGTTCCTCAAGAGGCCGTGAAAATTTGGCCTAACTTTTCATATCGTTAAACCATAGCGGGCAAGCGATCAATATCGCGCTCTAGCCGCGCACACGTTTGAAAACCCCACTGCCCGTTGCCAGCAACGTGCCTTCATCATCAAACACCTCGCCATTTGAGTAGACAACGGAACCGCCAGCGCGGGAGACTTTGCCAACCGCGTAAACATGGTCTGATTTTGGCTGTGCCAGATAATTGACAGTGAGTGTGAGGGTTACAACCTTTTGACTGGCATCATCAGACAACGCGCGGCTGGCGGAAAACCCGCAGGCGGAATCAAGCAGCATGGTGAAAATGCCGCCATGCAGCGTGCCATGGCGGTTTGTATGGCGGTCATCCATCGTCAAATGGGTTTCCGTACGATCGGCAAAAATATGGTTCACATAGCCCAAGGCGCGTTGAAGACCTGTTTCGTCTGAAACAACCAATTCGGCCTTGTTGGTGCTCATGCAGCGCGACCCATTTTGATGATCTGCTCCATATGGTGATCCACATCACCAAACAGATGGTCGATCATGATGATGCGCTTGGCATAATGCCCCACCGCATATTCCCATGTCATGGCGATGCCGCCGTGCATTTGGATGCTTTCTTCTGCGATCATGCGGCCAGAACGCCCGATAAGGTTTTTCAATGCAGAGATGTTCCAATCCCGTTCTGACGTTTCAAGATTGCCAGCTGCGTTGATGACAGCAGAGCGGATTTGCTCGCGCTCGGTCATCATGTCTGCCATGCGGTGTTGCAGCGCTTGGAACTTGCCAATTGGCACACCGAATTGTTTGCGGGTTTTGAGATAGTCGAGCGTCATGTCGATGGCCATTTCAATCGCGCCAAGTGCTTCAGCAGATACAGCCAATGTGCCTTTGGCAATCACTTCGCGAATGATTGGAAGCCCCTGTCCTTCTTCACCAATCAATGCGTCTTTCGAAACAGCAACATCTTTCAATGCGATTTCCGCTGCGCGATATCCGTCAACGGTGGGATAGCTGCGCACGTGAATGCCATCGGTGTTTGCCGGAACCAAAAACAGTGAAATTCCTGTTTCGGTTTGTGCTGATACCACCAAGTGATCGGCCCTATCGCCAGAAATCACCACAGCTTTGTTTCCGTTCAGAACATAGCCATCGCCGGAGGTCTCTGCACGCGTGTCCACATGTTCAAGATCATAACGGCTCGTGGGTTCACCATGGGCAAATGCCAATAGAGTTTCACCACCAACCACACTTTCCAGAATGGATTTTTGTGAGTCATTGCCATGTGTTAGCGCCGTTCCTGCAAGCAAGTTTGCAAGGAAAGGTTCTGTCACCAAACCCTTGCCCAGCTCTTCAAAAACAACGGCAATGTCAAAACCAGCACCGCCGAAACCGCCAGCGTCTTCGGAAAACAATGCGCCGATCAAACCGAGTTCCGCCATTTGCGCCCATGTTTCGCGGGAGAAGCCATCATCCGTTTTCGCCGCTTCGTGACGCGCTTCAATCGGATATTGTTCGCGCACAAACCGTCCGGCCATATCAGCCAACATGCGGCGATCGTCTGTGTGATTAAAATCCATGTTGCGCCCCTATAAACCCATCATCATTTTGGAAATGATGTTGCGTTGCACTTCGTTTGAGCCGCCGTAAATGCTTGTCTTGCGATGGTTGAAATAATCGGCTGCAATTGGGTTTGCATAGTCTGGCCCAATCGGTTCTTCGTTATAGCCTGCGTCCAGTGCTTCCGACACAAATGGCATGGCGTATGGGCCAAGGGCGCGGCGCGTCAGATCGTTTATCGATTGACGGATCTCCGTGCCTTTGATTTTCAACATGGAGGTTTCAGGCCCCGGAGGCGCTCCGTCATCTGCGGCCTGTGTGACCCGAAGATTGCTCGTGCGCATGGCAGACAGATCGACTTCAATTTCCGCCAAACGGGCTGCAAAAAACGGATCGTCCAACAACGGTTTTCCGTCTTTCATCTGGTCAGCAGCAATGTGTTTCAAGTGCTCCAAACCAGACAATGCTGCGCCCACACCAGCAATGCCGGAACGTTCATGCACCAACAGATATTTCGCGTATGTCCAACCCTTGTTTTCTTCGCCGACGAGATTTTCGGCTGGCACGCGCACATCGGTGAACCAGACTTCATTCACCTCGTGGGTGCCTTCAAGCAAAATGATCGGACGCACTTCCACGCCGGGCGTGTCCATGTCCACCAGAATGAAGGAAATGCCCTCCTGTTGCTTGCCCTCTTTGGACGTGCGCACGAGGCAGAAGATCATGTTGGCGTGCTGGCCAAGCGTCGTCCATGTTTTTTGACCATTCAGGACATAGTGGTCGCCATCAAGTTCAGCGCTCATTTTTAAAGAGGCAAGATCAGACCCAGCGCCAGGTTCGGAATAACCTTGGCACCACCAATCATCGCCATTGGCGATCCGCGGGAGATAATGATTTTGCTGTTCTGGCGATCCGAATGCCATCAAAACAGGGGCCAACATGTTGAGCCCAAACGGCACCAAACGCGGGCCGTTGGCTGCTGTCATCTCTTCATCAAAAATAGTGCGTTCAATCGCGTTCCAGCCCTTGCCGCCAAACTGTTCCGGCCAATGACCCGTCAGATAGCCAGCTTCATTGAGGATGCTGTGCCATTCTTCCATATCCGCTTTTGTGAGGCGTTTGTGGTCACGCGTTTTGTCCGCCAAACGCTTCGGCAATTTCGTTGCCATAAACTCGCGAATTTCAGCCTGAAAGGCCTGCTCACTCTCGGTGTAATTCAAGTCCATTCAATCTCTCCCTTTATCTGCAATCACATTGCAGATGTGCCACCATCCAAAGCGACGGCTTGTCCTGTCATGAATGAATTGCGGGGATCGCAAATCCACAACATGGAGCGTGTTATTTCTTCTGGTTCTGCCAAACGACGCATAGGGACGCCACGCGTCAAAAAGTCTTCAGCTTCTTTTGCACCATTGCTTCCAGCCAACAGCCCATTTTCCACCATGGGTGTGCGGGCAAAGGCGGGGCAAATGGCATTCACGCGAATGCCGCGGCGCGCATATTCCAATGCGGCTGACTTTGTGAGACCCACCACGCCAAATTTGGCGGCGGCATACATGCCCAAGGTTGGCGCGCCACCCAGCCCTGCGAGTGACGCCACATTCAAAATGCTCGACGTGCGATTGTGATCCTTAAACCCGGCTTCCATGAGTGGAATTTGATGTTTCATGCCGTAAAACACGCCCATCAGATCGACCTGAACCGTCATTTCCGCCTGTTTGGAATCCACTTCGGCAGTTTTTGCGGGGTCGTGTCCGATGCCAGCATTGTTGATGGCAATGTCCAAACGTCCAAATGTGCTGTGCGCCAATTCGGCGGTTTCCTTGCAGTGGGCCTCTTCCGCCACACTGCCAGCCAATGTGGCAACTTTTGCACCTTTGGCTTTCAAGTTTTCAGCAAGTTCATTCAAGCCGGACTCATTGTAATCGGATAGGACAAAGTTTGCCCCCTGTTCGGCGAAAAGTTCTGAAACAGAACGGCCAAAACCGCCGGCTGCGCCTGTGATTAAAACGGTCTGACCATCGAAGATTTTTTCACTCATGGATTTCTATCTTCCTTTGATTTCTTGCTTGGCGGCGGCCGCCAACATGGGAATGGCCATGCCCATTTGTTTGGCTTTTTCTGGATTGGACGCATTGCCGTCTAATGCGCGTCTGTAAACGCCCTGCAAAATGGCAAGAAAACGGAACAGATTGTAAGCAATGTAGAACGACCAATCGGGAATTTCGCTGATGCCACGGCGTTCACAATAAGCTTTTACATATTCTTCTTCAGTAGGCAGGCCGATGGCCTTGCGATCAATGCCCAACAAGCCACGCGATCCGCCACCATTGGGCAAGCGCCAGTTCATGCACTGGTAAGACAGGTCACCCATCGGGTGCCCTAGTGTAGACAACTCCCAATCCAACACGGCAATCACTTCATCGCGGTCGGGTGCAAAAATCATATTGTCGAGACGGTAGTCTCCGTGAACGATGGTGAGCTGACCATCATCTTCCGGCATGTTGTTTTCCAACCAAGCGATGACTTCGTGGACATCATCATTGCGCTCGATTTCAGAGGCGCGATATTGCTTGGCCCAACGGTCGGTCTGACGGGCGAAATAATTTCCCGGTTTTCCAAACGTTTCCAAACCCTGCTTTATGGGATCGACACCGTGCAGCGCAGCAAGCGTTTCATTCATCGCATCATAAATGCGCCCACGTGCTGCGTTGCCTTCAGCGCCCTCGCCCAATTCTTTGATTGTAGGGTTCCAGAATATCCGACCTTCCAAAAACTCCATCACAAAAAACATGCGTCCAATGGGCGACGCATCGCCTTCTTGCGACAATGCCAGCATTTTTGGAACAGGCACATTTGTGCCCTGCAGCGCGCTCATAACGCGGAATTCGCGGTCGACGGCGTGAGCCGATTTCAGCAGTTCTCCCGGGGGTTTAGCCCGCAAAACATAAGATCCTGATTCAGCTTCCACCTTGTAAGTCGGGTTGGACTGGCCATCCCCGAACTTGCTCAGTTTTTGAAAACCGCCAAACCCGTCCACATTCTCTTCCAGCCAAGGAATGAGACGTGTTTCGTCCAATGCATTTGCGTCTGTCACCATCAGCCTGCCAAAGCTTTCTGAACCATCTTCATCACGTGGTCATTGCCTTGAAGGTGCTCGACTGCACCGTTCATGTCTGTCATGGCATCCCAGTTTTTGGCGATCATTTCTGCCGTACGGTCTTCCTCTTTCAAAAACACACCGTCTGCTTCCATCAATTTGGCAACGGTGTACCCACCAGCGCCCGCCAATAAAATGTTGCGACTGCCCGCTTCGTTTGATGCGAGATAGACAACTGCTGGTGTGACCCATTTGGGATCAAGCAGAGCCAGCGCATCGGCGGGAATAACATCTTCGGTCATGCGCGTTGCAGCGGTTGGGGAAATGCAATTCACGTGAATGTTGTTTTTGGCACCTTCAATATGAAGCGTGTTCATCAAACCCCACACACCTGTTTTGGCAGCGCCGTAATTTGCCTGACCAAAATTTCCATAAATGCCCGAGGTCGATGTGGTCATGACGATGCGGCCGTAGTTTTGAGCCTTCATATGGTTCCAAACCGCCATGGAACAATTTGCTGAGCCGTTAAGATGCACATCAACAACGGCATCCCATTCTTCACCCGTCATTTTGCCAAAGGACTTGTCGCGCAGGATGCCAGCATTGTTGACGAGAACATCAATGTGCCCCCATTCGTCCATGGCTTGTTCCACCATGGCTGCCACTTGGGTGCGATCTGCAACATTGGCACCATTGGCAATTGCATCACCACCCGCTTCCAGAATTTCAGTCACAACCTGTTCGGCTGCTTGTGATGATCTACCAGTACCGTCGCGTGCACCGCCAAAATCATTGACCATCACGCAGGCCCCCCGTCTTGCAAATTCCAACGCATGGGCTTTGCCAAGGCCGTTTCCTGCACCCGTGACAATCACCACCTGGTTTTCAAAACTAATTTCGCTCAAGTGTTTGTTCCTTCTTTGAGAACCGTATAACCCAACCACTCTGCAGTGAGCGCTGGGCGACTTTCTCCCTCAATTTCAATTGTGACACCGCGCGTGATAAGAATGTTGACAGGCGTCTTCTCATCCACAGCGCGTGTTATGAATTTACCGCGTACACGCGCACCCGCTTTTACGGGCGACGTGAATCGTACTTTGTTGAAACCGTAATTGATGGCCATTTCTGTGCCCTCAATGCCACGCTCGGTGTCGTATGCCATAGCCGACAACATGGACAGAGACAGAAAACCATGGGCGATTGTGCCGCCAAAAGGCGTTTCAGCCGCTTTTTCCTGATCCACATGGATGAACTGCCAATCTTCTGTCACATCTGCAAACGTATCGATGCGGCTTTGATCCAGTGTGAACCATCGCGTATAGCGCGGCTCTGCTCCGACCTGCGCCTTCAATTCATCTAAAGAAATGGTTTGTTGCTCTGTCATCTCATGTCTTCCTCATCCCATATCGGGAAACAGTTCAGCATCGCCCGTGGAGACAGCATACCCACCGTCGAGAGGCAAAACCGTACCAGTTACATATGACCCGCCGTAACCGCATAGAAACAGTGTGGCTGCGGCAATGTCTTCTGCACGTCCGATACGGCCCATGGGGTTCATGGCCCCTGTATTTGCCGCCCCTTCTTCCGACGCCGTTGCAAACGCTGTCATTTTGCTCGGAAACGGCCCAGGTGCAAATGCATTGACTGTTATGCGCCGTTTCGTGAACTCGTTGGCCAGGATTTTGGTCAAATGTATCACCGCTGCCTTGGACACAGAATACGAATAGGCCCCATCGGCGATAGGAACGATGCCCATAACCGACGCTGTATTAATCACGCGCGCAGGATCATCATCAGACGATGCAGCTTCTAAAAGCGGTGTAAGGTCTCTCGTGAGTTCAAAAATCGATGTGACATTCACGTTCATGATTTTGTCCCACGCCATGCGCGGAAATTTTTCAAACTCTTCGCCCCAAGTGGCACCGGCATTGTTGGCCAGAATATGCAATTTATCTGTTCTGGATTTCACTTCTTCAACCAGATTGGCCAAACCTTCTTGTGAAGACAGGTCGCCAGCGAATCCTTCTGCGTTGCCTGAAACGCCAAACGCATTCAACTGTTCGGCAACAGCCTTACATGCTTCGCCCTTGCGTGAAGCAATCATAACTTTCGCGCCAGAACGCACCATCGCCTCCGCCATCATGCGGCCAATACCTGTTGCGCCGCCCGTGACAAGAGCCGTTTTGCCTTCCAGAGAAAATAGTGAGTTTAAATAAGTCATGTCGAGCCATTGCAATTCCGCTTGTGAGTAAAGCAGCCTAATCATGGTTTGAGCCGTTGACAACATACTCGGTAGTATGTTCCTCTTTTCAACAACAGAATTGTGGGAAACTTGGGTGTAAATGTCGGTTGCTGCGCAAAGTTCGGGCTTGGAAGAGATGTTTGGAGAGCAATCGTCTCTCAACAAATCCAATTCCGACTCGCGCCACGACATACTTGTGACAGCTGCAAACTGCTTTCGCGAAAATGGGTATTCAGCAACAAGCATCGATGACGTGGCCCATGCCCTCAAAGCCACTAAGGGTATGATCTACCATCATTTCCGCTCTAAGGCCGATTTGTTTTTTGCCGTTTACAGAATGGGGATGGAAATCAACTTTCGGGCAACTGAGCCTCATGCGAAAGGTGACGCACCTGCACTCTTAAAACTGGCCCGAATGTCGGTGGCGCACTCCATTGCATTGATGCGTGAGCAAAGTTTTCAGCGCGTATTGGCGCAAGGTGTGGCCCTGCACCAACAAGGTTCTACAACAGCTGCCCAACGCGAAACCTTGAGTGAACTGATCGACATTCGAAACAGCTACGAAACCTTGTTTCGAAAAGCGATCGAAGCTGTGGCAGAACAGCACAAAATTAAATTGGGCGATCCTTCTATCGCCTCAAAGAGTTTCCTTGCCGTTTTGAACAGCACTGTTTTTTGGTATTCGCCGCGCGAAGACAATCAACATGCTGAACAATTGACGATTGCACGAGAATTGGTCACCTACGCCTTGCGCGGAATTGGTGCGGATATGCCTGAAGAGGCGCTAACATTTATGGAGCAAGATAACGATGAGTGATGCCGTGATGGATCTGGGTGTGTCTCCAAAAGTCGCAGAACTGCGCGACAAAGTGGCTGACATGATCCGCGAGCACGTTTTGCCCGTGGATGAAGAATATCTGGAAGAGGTGAATAAAGGTGACCGCTGGACGCTTACGCCCCGAATGGTCGAGATTCTGGATTCGCTGAAAAGTGAAGCAAAGAAACGTGGACTTTGGAATTTCTGGCTCACCGATTCCGAGCGCGGCTACGGCCTCACTACGGTGGAATATGCCTATTTGGCGGAAGAGATGGGCAAAGCGCATCTTGGCGCAGAAACCTTCAATTGCTCAGCGCCCGACACCGGCAACATGGAAGTGTTTGAGCGCTACGGCACCGACGACATGAAAGAGAAATGGCTTAAGCCATTGCTGGAAGGTGAAATTCGCTCGGCCTACGCCATGACAGAACCTGATGTGGCTTCATCCGACGCCACAAACATCAATATGTCTTGCGTCAAAGACGGTGACGAGTGGGTTCTCAATGGCGAGAAACACTGGATCTCGGGTGCAGGCGATCCACGCTGTAAAGTTTATATCACGATGGTCAGAACCGGTGGCGATGATGTTCCCCGCCACAAGCAGCATTCAATGGTTGTTGTGCCAGCAGATGCAGAGGGCATTGAAATTTTGCGCCCCATGCAGGTTTTCTCCATGGATGATGCACCCCACGGACACATGCATATGCGGTTCACAAATGTGCGCGTACTTGCCGACGCAATGTTGCTTGGCGAAGGTCGCGGGTTTGAAATCGCTCAGGGGCGGCTTGGCCCAGGGCGTATTCACCACTGCATGCGCGCTATTGGGCAAGCAGAACTGGCCCTAGAATTGATGTGCAAACGTTCTGTCCAGCGCGAAGCTTTCGGCAAACCTCTTGCTCAACTGGGTGCGAATTTCGACATTATGGCCGACGCCCGCATGAATATCGAACAGGCGCGCCTGCTGTGTTTGAAAGCAGCTTGGATGATGGATCAGGGCGATGCGCGTGCTGCTGCACCTTACATCTCCCAGATTAAAGTGGTTGCACCATTGGTTGCGCTGCAAGTGACCGATGACGCGATGCAAATGCATGGTGGTGTTGGTATCTCACAAGACACGCCGTTGGCGCGCCAATGGATGCATCTTCGCACGTTGCGCTTTGCAGATGGACCGGATGCTGTTCATCGTCGCCAAATTGCGCGCAATGAACTGAAAAAATACACACAACAGAAAATGGGTTGAGCTAAATGAAAGCCCTGCTTTTAAAGAATGACGGTTTCGCCCGAGAAGCCCCAAAAGACATTGTCCTGTCGGATATGACACCCTTCGTTGAATATGGTGACATCGACGAGCCTGTGCCTGCAGATGGTCAGGTGAAGATCAAAGTGTCCTTGGCGTCCATAAATCCCTCTGATGAAATGTTTATTCAGGGGCTGTACGGTGTGCCGCGCAAAACGGGCAATGCGGCCGGCTTTGAAGCGGTTGGAACCGTTGTTGAATCTGGCGGTGGCGGCATTGCGGATGGGCTAAAAGGTTTGCGCGTTGCATTTGTCGCTGCGGTTGGAACACCCGGCACGTGGAGCGAGTTTTCAATTGCCGATGCCGCCACCTGTATTCCCTTGATCGACGGTGTTCGCGATGAAGATGGCGCAGCCATGATTGTGAACCCCCTCACCGCATTGGCGATGTTGGACATTGTCAAAGAAGAAGGCGAAAAGTCATTCATCGTTTCTGCGGGTGCCAGCCAATTGTGCAAACTCATGATTGCTGCTGCCAAAGACGACGGGCTTGCGCCAATCGCGATTGTGCGTCGCGACAGTCAGATCGAACCTCTCAAAGCTTTGGGTGCTGCCCATGTTCTCAACAGCGAGAGCCCGACTTTCCTCAAGGACTTCCGAGCGCTGTCGAAAGCGGAAAAACCGCGCGTCTTTTTGGATGCCGTTTCGAACCAAACGAGCGCCCAAGTTTTTGACGCCATGCCAAACCGAGGACGTTGGGTAATTTACGGAAAACTTGATCAAGAGCTTCCGACAATCATGCAGCCTGGACAATTGATTTTTCAATCCAAGCGCATTGAAGGATTTTGGCTGACCCGTTGGATGATGGACAAACCAATGGCTGAAAAAATGGGAGCCATTCAAACCGTGCAAAAACGCTTTGCCAGCGGTGAGTGGCAAACGGATGTTACAGCGATCGTGCCACTTTCAGAAGCCATGGAAAAAGTTCCCGCTGCATTAGCGGAGCCGAATGGTAAGGTTTTTATAAAACCCTGATGTCAATGAATTGGAACTAAAAATTTGAATCGAGAAATGCGTCAAAACCATTGTAAAATATATAAAAAATAACTTTTACGCTTGCGCTAGTCAGGCGACGGGTTATGGTTTTAAAGTGGTGGAGACGCTTTGTCTAAACGTGCAAAAATAAGCGCGGCATACTCTGGGAGGAGATAGGTTGGATTTCATCCAGCTCGTGATAAGTGGCTTGGCAAATGGGTGCGTTTACGGACTCATCGCGCTGGGTTTTGTGCTTATTTACAAGGCGACTGAGGCGGTGAATTTCGCTCAGGGCGACTTCATGATGATTGGCGCCTTCGTGTGCCTTGGTTTCACAAACTCTGACTTTTTGGGTCTCAACTTCTGGCTGTCCATCGTGCTTGCTATGGGTGTCATGGCGATTCTGGGATACCTTTTTGACTGGGGTATTTTGCGCCACATGTCCGGCCAATCGCAAACGTCGATTGTTATTCTCACAATCGCGGTCGGCTTCATTTTGCGCTTCCTGGCGGGGTCAATTTGGAGCCACGAACCTGTGTCTTTGGAAACACCCTTTGCTGGCGAATATGTCCGCGCAGGCGGCCTTGTTTTGGGTGTCGATGAAATATTGATCATCGTGGTCACCATTTTACTGACCTTTGGATTGTACCTTTTCTTCTCTCGCACCAAGCTCGGTGTTGCCATGCAGGCTGCATCGCAAAATCAACTGGCCGCTTACTATATGGGCATTCCTGTGAAGCGCATTCAAAGCCTTGTGTGGGCCTTGTCAGGTGTGGTTGCGGCGGTCGCGGGTATTTTGTTTGCCTCAAAGGGCGCGATTGATCCTGCTTCTGGATTGTTGGGCATCAAAGCATTTGCCGCGGCCGCCATTGGTGGTTTCGGCTCCCTGCCCGGCGCACTCGTTGGCGGGTTGATCATCGGACTTATTGAACCCTTGTCTGCGCGCTATGCACCTGACGGTTTTGCCGGTATCGCGCGGATTGCGCCCTATGCCATTCTCATCATTGTGTTGATTTTCCGCCCTGGCGGACTGTTCTCGCAAACCCAAAAGAAGAAGGTCTAACGCCATGCGCTTTGTATTCAAGACCTCTTACGATGCGGACATCAAATGGTTCAAACATGGAGCACAGCTGTTTTGGTACATGTTGTTGCTGGCAGCATTGGTGGCTCTGCCGCTGATTTTTGTTTGGACGGGCAACCCCTATCTGTTGGGCGAGTTCACAGCCGTTTTGATTTTCTCGATTTCCTGTCTCGGATTGATGCTGCTGACCGGGCAAACCGGCTTGGCAAGTTTGGGGCACGCGGCGTTCATGGCGATGGGCTGTTACGCCAACATTCTGCTCCTGCAAGCCGGATTGCCTTGGCTGATTGCATTTCCGTTGTCCGGCCTTTTGGCAGGCTTTTTCGGCACCATGATCGCCTTCCCTGTTTTGCGCCTTCATGGTGTGTATCTGGCTCTGGCCACGCTGGCGATGTCGATCATCACTGGCGATGTGATTGATCTTACTGAACGCTGGACAGGTGGCGTTGGTGGTATTTCTGTTCCTGACATCGATATTTTTGGCTTCGTGATCAACAAATATGCCAACCCATATGCATTCTACTATCTCTGCTTGGCAGTGGTGCTTATTTGCGTTGCCGCTTATCGTAACTTGCTGCGATCACCTACAGGTCGCAGTTTTGCTGCCATTCGTGATTCAGAAGTGTCTGCCCAAGCCATGGGCGTCAATCTCACACGCACGAAAGCAACATCCTTCTTTCTTTCTTGCACGGCAGCGGGATTGGCCGGCGCATTGTTCGGCCATTCGGCAACATTCGTCACCAATGAGACATTCGACATCGTTATGTCGATCACGTTGTTCCTCTCTATTGTGATTGGCGGATTGGGCTTTATTCATGGTGCGTTTTTGGGTGCGATTATCAGCGGTCTCATCCCCGTTTTGATCGCAAATGGCCGCACGATTTTGTCGACAACGATGGGCGTCAACATCAATATTCCTGGGCTTGAATCCGCGTTGTTTGCGGCCATCGTTATTGCGTTTGTGCTGTTTGAACCCATGGGCCTATACGGGCGTTGGTTGAAAATTCGCACCTATTTTGAACTCTTCCCGTTCTATCGCAAAGACATGTTCCGCCGCCAGAAAAGCTATCTTAAAACGGAGCGCGTCCAATGAGTGCTCCGTTGCTTGATATCAAAAATGCAACTCAACGTTTCGGCGGGGTTGTCGCGGTGAATGACGTGACAATGCACGTCAACAAAGGCGAAGTGTTTGCACTGGTGGGGCCAAACGGTGCTGGCAAGTCTACTGTCTTCAATCTGCTGTCGCGCTTCTATACGCCTGCAGAAGGCTCCATCACTTTCGATGGAACTGATCTGCTCAAACTCAACTCCGATCAAATTCCTTCTTTGGGCATTGCGCGCACCTTTCAAAACATCGAGTTGTTTGAACAAGCAACAGTTTTGCAGAACCTTCTGGTCGGCCGTCATCGGCATCGCAAAACCAATGTTTTGTCCGATATCTTTTTTACGCCAAGTGCGCGCAAACAAGAACGCCAACACCGCCACGCCGTAGAAGAGGTGATCGATTTTCTTGATCTTCAGGCCTATCGCGACAAGATGATTTCTGGCCTGCCCTATGGCGTTCGCAAAGTTGTAGAACTGGGCCGCGCCTTGGCGACCCAGCCAAAACTGCTTCTGCTCGACGAACCTGCATCAGGTCTTTCGGTTGAAGAAACCCAAGACATGGCGTTTTGGATTGAAGACATTCAAAAGCAAATGGGCATCACTGTGTTGATGGTGGAGCACGATATGGGCCTCGTCTCAGCAGTGTCGAACCGTGTGATGGCCTTGGCGGAAGGAAAAGAATTGGCCACGGGCACGCCTGCAGAAGTGCAATCTCACCCTGCAGTGATCGAAGCCTATTTGGGCACGAGCGGCATTCAAAAAGGTGGCACTGCAGACAAGAAGAAGACATCGAAAGGAGCAGCGGCATGAGCAATGCAGACGTTGTCCTTCGAATAGACAATCTTGAATCCTATTACGGGCCCATTCAGGCAATTCGAGGTGTTTCCCTTGAAGTGCGCCAAGGGCAAATTGTAACGGTGCTTGGTGCCAACGGTGCAGGCAAAACCACTTTGCTGAAAACCATTTCTGGTGTCATGGATCCTGAAAAGGGCACGGTGAAACTGGAAGGCACCGAAATTCAAGGGGCTGAACCCGACAAGATCGTCAACCGTGGTTTGGTTCATGTGCCGGAAGGGCGCGAAATTTTTCCCCTTTTGTCTGTCGCCGAGAATATCTCTATGGGAGCCTACACCCGATCTGACAAAGCTGAAATTGCCCATGATGTGGAGCTGGTTTACTCCTACTTTCCGATTTTGAAAGAACGTATGGCCCAAGCGGCAGGAACGCTTTCAGGTGGCCAACAGCAGATGTTGGCGATTGGGCGTGGCCTCATGGCGCGCCCTCGTATCATGTTGCTGGATGAACCGAGCCTTGGTCTTTCGCCTTTGTTAACCGAAGAGATTTTCGACATCATCAGCAGGTTGAACCAAGAGCAGAAGGTGACCATGATGTTGGTGGAACAAAACGCTGCCGTCGCACTTGGCGTTGCCAATTATGGTTACGTGATGGAACTGGGACGCATTGTGATGGCCGACGATGCCTCGACGCTTGCATCCTCCAAGGATGTGCAGGAATTTTATCTTGGCATCACAGAAGAAGAAAACCAGCGCGGGCAACGCCGTTGGAAGCAACGCAAAACCTGGCGCTAGAGCAGGCTAAGACAACGCAGCAAGGGAGTATTTCGAATGGACGCCATTGTAGACAAAACCCCTGACATGCCACCTCAGCGCGAAGTGGCAGGTATGATGGTCAATGCTGACTTGAGCGAAGGTCCGTTCTTCATTGACGGTTTCGACACGCTGCCCAAATTGTTTGAAGCGCGCTGCAAGGAACTTGGCGACCGCACTGCTCACCGCGAGAAAGACTACGGCATTTGGCTGTCATTCTCGTGGGGTGATTTTTGGACCCATGCCAAACTCATAGGTCTGGGGCTTGTTTCTCTCGGCCTGAAACGCGGAGATGTTGTTTCCATATTGTCTGAAGACAACAAAGAATGGATCTACACCGACATTGGCGTTCAGTGTGTCGGTGGCATTGGGTCTGGCGTCTATACAACCGATTCCGCCAAACAGCTGGAATATCTGGTCAATGATTCCGACAGTCGTTTTCTGTTCATTGAAAATGATGAGCAACTCGACAAATACCTTGAGGTCAAAGACAAAATGAAAGGCCTCACCAAGGCCATTGTTTTGGACCGTGACGGACTGCACGATTTTGAAGATGACAGCGTCATTTTCTTAGATGAGCTTTATGCACTTGGTCGAGAGTTTGAGAAATCCAATGCTGGTTTTTTCGAAGCTGAAATTGCCAAGTCGACACCGGATGACATTTGCATTTTGGTGTACACATCCGGCACGACCGGAATGCCAAAAGGCGCGATGATCAATCACAGCAACATGATCTATTCCTTGAGTTCTGGCTTGGAAAACGCACCAATCTATCCAACAGATGAGCAGATCTGCTTCCTGCCCCTGTGTCATATTTTGGAGCGCCTGTTTTCAGGCTTTGGGCCGATCGCTTCCAAGGCAACTCTGAATTTTGCCGAAAGCCCCGAAACCGTTTTCGACAATCTACAGGAAGTCAGCCCCCACACATTTGTGGCCGTGCCGCGCCTTTGGGAAAAAATCTATTCGCGGGTTGCCATTCTTGTCGCCGATGCGACCCCAACACAAAAATGGGCGTTCAGCAAAGCTTTGGCCGTTGGTGAGAAAAAGGGCACGCTTGAGTTAGAGGGCAAACCTGTCCCTGCAGGCACAGCGCTTGCGTATAAATTCTGGGACATGGTGGTGCTTCGCAATTTGCGCCGCATGTTGGGCATGGACCGTTTGCGCCGTGGCGGCACGGGCGCTGCGCCGATTTCTCCAGAACTTCTGGCGTGGTTTCGTGGCATTGGAGTGCCGGTGCTGGAAGGATATGGCATGACGGAAAGTGCTGGTGTGATTTCCATTAACAGTTTTACGGAAAACAAAATTGGCTCTGTTGGCGTTCCTGTTCCCGGGGCTGAAGTGCGCATCGCCGCTGACGGTGAAATTCAGTATCGCGCAGGCAACGTGTTCCAAGGCTATTTGAACAAGCCGGACAAGACGGCCGAGACCATTACCGAAGATGGCTGGCTCAAAACGGGCGATGTCGGCTATATGGACAATCAAGGTTTCTTGTCCATCACAGGCCGATTGAAAGACATCATCATCACCGCAGGCGGCAAAAACATCACCCCTGCTGAAATCGAGAACAGATTGAAGTTCTCGCCCTATGTGTCTGATGCGGTCATCATTGGCGACAAACGCAAATACCTCACGTGTCTCGTGATGATTGACCAGGAAAATGTTGAAAAATTTGCGCAAGACCGCAGAATACCGTTCAATAACTTTGCATCACTGTGCGCCGCCAAAGAGGTTCAGGAACTGATCCGTGAAGTGGTGGCCGACGTGAACAAAGATTTTGCACGTGTCGAGCAGATCAAGGATTTCCGCTTGATCGATATTCTGCTCACCGCAGAAGACGACGAACTGACACCCACAATGAAACTGAAACGCAGTTTTGTGGAAACCAAACACGAGGCACTTATCGCCGATATGTACTGACGACAAACGATCCATTTCATGTTCCAAGGGAGGAAACACTCATGAAAATTCTCAAGAAACTGGCTCTCGCTACAGCCGTAAGCGCAATGGCTTTGACCAGCGCCACAGCTCAGCAGGGTGTCACAGACACAGAAATCCTGATCGGTTCCAACAACGACCTTTCTGGCATCTTTGCAGCCTTCGGTGGCCCAGCCACCAAAGCTGCACAATTGGTTTTTGATGCGACCAACAATGCAGGCGGCATCCATGGCCGCAAAATCCGCTTCATCGTGGAAGACCACGGCTATCAAATGCCAAAAGCAATTGCGGGCATGAACAAGCTCGTCAATGGCGACAAAGTGTTTGCAATGCTGCTTTCACTTGGAACACCGATGAACATTGCAGCCATGAAACTGCAAGACACAAAGGGCATTCCAAATGTGTCACCGCTTTCTGCTGCGCGCCAAATGGCCGAACCTTTCCACCCGCTGCACTATGCGGGAACAGCTTCCTACTACGCACAGATCAAAACCGGTGTTCCGTATTTGGCAAAAGAAAAGGGCGTGTCAAAAATTTGCGCTATGTATCTTCCAACTGACTTTGGCAAGGAAATCCAAAGCGGTGCTGTAGATGCAGCCAAAGAAATCGACGGTCTGGAATTTGTCACTGAAACAACACACAAGCCGGATGATGCAGATTTCGTAGGATCTTTGCAGAAACTCAAAGGTGCTGGTTGTCAGGTTGTGGCTATGGCCCTTGGTGTTCGTCAGGCGATCACTGTTTCTGGCACAGCCAAGAAGCTCGGCATCAACGACATGTACTTCATCAACTCTTCAGCTGGCTTCCACTCCGTTATGGCTAAAGTGCCAGGTGGCGTGACCACAGGCATGTATGCCGCTTCTGGCTGGGCTGACCTGTTGGCCCGTATGGACAACCCTGAAGTGCAGAAATTCTTCAAGGAATACACAACGGCAACAGGAGAAAAACTTCCTGGCACTGGCGCTCTTTTGGGCCACTCTGCTGCTGTCACCATGGTGAAGGCATTGGAAGCTGCTGGCAAAGACCTGAACAAAGACACATTCCAAAAAGGTATGGAAACTTTGAACTATGAAGATCAGGTATCCGGCAACACTGTAGATTATTCTGCAACAGATCACCAAGGCGCAGATGAAATCATCATCTCCGTGATTGAAGGTGACAACTGGAAAGAGTTAAAGCGCATTTCTGAGTAATTTCGCTTACTGCACAAAGACAAATTAGGGGTGCTTTCGAGCACCCCTTTTTTTATCAAGCTTGAGGCATTCCATGGTTTTCCAGTCACATCATTTTCACTGCAACGGGCAAACCCTTCATACCAAAATTGCTGGGCCAGAACATGCAACTGTTATCTTGATGTTGCATGGGTTTCCAGAATATTGGGCGGCCTGGGAAAAGGTTGGCGCGCAGCTGGCTGACAGTTTTCGTGTGGTTCTTCCCGACCAGAGGGGCTTTAACCTCTCCTCAAAGCCCGTGGAGCGGGAAGCATACGAGACTAAACATTTGGTGGCAGACATGTTGGCGTTGGTGGATCAAGTCTCTCCCGATGCACCCATCATACTCTGCGGCCACGACTGGGGCGCGTCCGTCGCTTATGCATTTGCCATGCGCCACTGCGAGCGAGTTTCAAAACTGGTGATTGCAAATGGTGTTCATCCTGTTTGTTTTCAAAAAGCACTTCTGGCAGGCGGGCCGCAAACCGATGCTAGCCAGTATATGAACGTATTGCGTGCAGAAGGCAGTGAAGAACAATTGAGCCGCGACGACTTCCGCCCCTTGCTCAACATGTTTGAAAAATTCTCCGCTGCACCGTGGTTGACGGATGAAGTGAAAACCCAATACCGCAAAGCTTGGGCGCAGAACGGCGCGCTGTCAGCCATGCTGAATTGGTATCGCGGCTCTCCCATGGTCGTGCCTGCCACAGGCGCTGCGCCAAAGCCTCTCCCCATCACTGCAGAGATGGAAGAGAAGTATCGCATTTCCATGCCGCACCTCTTGCTGTGGGGCAACCAAGATGTGGCACTGCTGCCTGAAGCCCGTGCTGACCTTCCAAAATTCTGCGACCAGCTTTCGGTGGTTGAAACTGAAGAGGCAAGCCACTGGATATTGCACGAGAAGCCTGAATGGGTGGCATCACACATCAAAAAATTCGTCAGAGCGGCCTAACAACCGCGCGTCTCATGCTGATCGTTTTTCATGTGTGCCATATGCCACATTCGCCCTTCGCAAACCTTGATACTTAAAGCGCAACACAAGGTGCCAACGCACCGTTCAACGCAATCAGCACTGCTGAAAGGTTCAAGGACTGACTTCGATGGAAACTCTTACTGTTCTTCAGATTTGCGGGCTGCTCGGAGTCGCCGGATATATTGGCAGCTTTATGGCTGTTCAATTTGACCTTATGCGTGGAGATTCCTGCTCTTTCAGCCTCTTGAACATTTTGTCAGCCGCGTTCGTGCTCATAAGCTTGACCGAGCACTTCAATCTTGCTTCTGCTCTCATTCAAGTCAGTTGGATTGTTATTGGCGTTTCTGGCTTGCTGTTTCGTCTTTTGCGCAAGAGCAAAAACGGTGATGCAATCGCTAAACCTGCCTGAGGCTATTTAATGCCTGCATCGGCAAAAAACGCTTTGATGATTTCCACCAGCATTTCCGGCTGTTCAACACAGGGAATATGAGCGCAATTTTTGATCACTTCGTAGCGCGCTTCTGGAATCATTTTTGCCGTTTCCAACATCACGGCCGGCGGCGTCGCGCCATCTTCTTCACCCACAATACAAATGGTGGGCACTTTTGTTTGCGGTGCAGCGCCGCGCAGATCAGCATCGCGAATGGAAATCATTGTGCCGATGAAGCCTTCCACAGGCATGCGCAAAAACATATTGGCAATGCCTTCCAGCATGGCAGGTTCGTTTTCATGAAAAGCAGGCGTGAACCAGCGCTTCATATTCGCGTCCACAATGCCCGCCAATCCGTGTTCACGCACAATTTCCAAGCGCTCGTTCCACATATCGTCGTTGCCAATTTTGGCCGCCGTGTCGCACAAGATCATGGCGCGCACCAAATCGGGACGCAGGAAGTTTAGACCCTGTGCAATCAAACCGCCCACGGACAGGCCACAAATCACAGCGTTTGAAACGCCAAGATGGTCGAGCAGACCGGCGAGATCATTCACATGATCATCCATCTTGTAAGGCGGCTTGCCCACGTCAGAAAGACCATGGCCACGCTTGTCATACATGACGATGGAACACTCCCCCACCAAGCGCACAATCACATCGCGCCAAATGCGAAAATCGGTGCCGAGCGAATTTGAAAACACAATCGTCGGCTTGTCCTCAGCGGCGCTGATCACTTGATAGTGGAGTGTGACGTCGTTGACTTTAACAAATTGCATGGCTTGGGAGTCCTGTAGTGTCGTGATGGTTTTTCATGACAGATTTTGGGGGATGAGGGCAAGAGGACGTGAATGAAAGAAGAAAATGCGTGGTGTGGCAGCAGCAATCAAAACGTCGCATTTGCTCTCGGCTTTTCGGCCTATGTTCGCCAATCCAAGAACTTGTTTTCAAACATTCCAATGACAGCACTGACGCTGACACCAAGAATAGACAGTATGGTTACCCCAACAAACAATCGTTCCAGATCGTACAGTGAACCAGCTTCAAGAATGTAAGCGCCAATGCCGTATTCAGCCCCCAGCATTTCTGCTGCAACAAGCAATATGATTGCGATGGCGAGGCTGATACGCAACCCAGAAAGAATGCCCGGCATGGCACCTGGCAAAACAATTTTGGTGACAATGGAAAACCAAGACAGTGAGAAACTCTGCCCCATGCGTATGAGTGAACGGTCTACATTGTCCACGGCCCCATAGGTTGCAACCACTGTTGGTGTGAACGTTCCAAACGCAATGAGGGCGTATTTCGACGGTTCGTCAATTCCAAACCAAATCACGAAAAGTGGCAGAAGCGCAATTTTGGGAATTGGAAAAATGGCGGCGACCAAGGGCACCAAGCCTGCACGAACCAATGAGAACAATCCGATCAATACGCCCACACCAATACCGATCGATGCGCCCATTGCCGCACCTATGATCAACCTGCTGATTGATGGAATGAGATGTTTCCAAAGCAAACCGCTTTTCCACAAATCAACGAAAGTGGCAAAAACGTCTGACGGTTTTGGAAGGGTCAGACTGGTAATGAACCCGACTCTGGTTCCAAATTCAATGAAGCCTATCAGCAGAACGAAAACCAAAAACCCAACCCAGGTTTTGGATTGCGGCGCAAAGCCGCCGCCGCGAAAATCAACAGGCTTTTGCACGACTTGTTTGGAAGCTTCAGACATTAATCAGTTCCTTGTCTGCAGCCATTGCTTCGTCGCGCATCAAATTCCAAAGGTGTTTTTGTTGCCGTTCCAATTCAGGATCACCCAGTTCGCGATCGGCAAGTGGTATCTTGACGTCGACAATTTCCCGAATGCGTCCTGGGCGGCGGGACAACACAACAATAGAATGTCCCAGACGCACAGCTTCGTTTAAATTGTGTGTGACATAGACAGCGGTGAACGGCTCACGAGTCCACAGGCCAATCAAATCGTCCATCAGCAATTCGCGAGTTTGACTGTCCAATGCCGAGAGCGGCTCGTCCATCAGCATCACCGCAGGTTTGACTGCAAGCGCACGCGATATGGCTACCCTTTGCTTCATACCGCCTGACAGTTGTTTGGGAAGTGCTTTGCGAAAATCGGTTAGTTTTGTGCGGGCAAGAACATCAGAAATAATCTCATCAGCTTTGCTGCCTCGAATGCCATGGTCTTCCAGCACCAGACTGATGTTGCCCTCGACGGTTCGCCAAGGCAGAAGCGCGAAATCTTGAAACACATAAGTGAGAGGATTGATACTGTCTTCGGGCGGCTCGCCCAATTGTACCACTTGACCAACGGTTGGCCGCTCTAGTCCACCGATAAGACGAAGGAGAGTGGATTTTCCGCAGCCAGATGGGCCGACAATGCAGATGATTTTTCCTGCCGGAATTTCTAAGTTAATGCCTTGCATGATCTCCATGTCACCGTAGTGGTGACCGATGTCTTCAAGCCGAAGATCCATGCTAAAACCTGCCTAGATAAAATAGATTGGGACGAGCAAGATGATTGCTCGTCCCGTATGCATGTTATTTGGTGTAAGATGCATCCACAAGCGTGTCGATTGTGATGCTGTCTTTGACCAGTTTTTCAGATTTGAACCAGTCCAGTTGATCTTTCACAGATGCAACGTTCAATGCTGCATTTGCGCTGATGCGCATGGCACCATTGCGAATGCTCGGTGCTGCCTTTTCATACGGACGATCTGTGTAGACATATTTGTGCACGAGCTTGACCATATCTTCAGCGGCCGCATCGCCAGCGGTCTTGTCAACCAAGGCAGCATTGAAATCTGCAGCACCCTTTGCAAACGCTCTCAAGAATGCCTGGCTTGTATCGCGTTTGTTGGCGGCATTGTCTGCTGACGTGAAGACAACCGTCACTTGGTAGTTTGGAATATAGTCGGCCACATTGCCGATAATGTGCACAGCGCCACCTTTGTCCAATGGTTTCGCGATGTGAGGCACAATGGACCATCCATCCACTTGTCCTGACTTCATGGCACCAATAATAGCGCCGACTTTCTGCAGTGGTTTGAAGGACAGTTTGATGCCTTCCTTGGCTGCAACTTTTGAACCCATATAGTGGAATGAGGATCCTGCTTGTGTAACAGCATATGACTTGCCATCCAGTTTCGCAGGTGATGTGACGCCAGCTTCATAAGCCGCCTTTGAGACAATAATTTTCTGACCGTCAATTCCAGCCTCTTCCATCAACGCACCGCCGATCACTTTGGCGGCACCTTTTTCAGCAAGTGAAATCAACCCGCCAGAGATCGCGGTGACCGCGTAATCAACATCTTTAGAGGCAACAGCAACGGCCATGGGTTGAGCTGCTTGAAAGAATTTGAATTCGACATCCAAACCTTCTTCTTTGAAATACCCGCGCTCTTGAGCAACAAAGCTCGCTGCATGGCTTGTGAAACGCAATGCGCCAACGGTTATTTTCGTGTCGGCCGCATAGGTTGGCAAACCAGCGAACATGGATGCGGCCACACCGCCCATTAGGGTTAGCGCAGTCAGCGTCGTTCTTCTTGAAATATTTCTCATCTTATTCCTCCCTGGATGATGATTTCGACAATTGTATTTATTGTGAAAGTGGGTTCCTCATGCTGTCTGCGTGAGAAAGATTTCCTTGAATATCTTGGTGCAAACAATCCAAGGCTGTTTCTGTGTCACGAGCCATAATGGCGTCGACCAATTGTTGGTGAATTTCTGTCGTCCACTCAAAATTGATCTGCTGTTCGCGCAATGCGGCTAAGCGAAATCGTCTCGACTGGTCATAGAGTTGTCTTTGGGTTGCGATCAATCGTGGAGAGCCGCATGCGGCAGTCAGGCTCAAGTGAAATGCCCTATTGGCTTCGTCCCAAGCCAACGCATTGTCCACCGGTGAAGTGATGACATCTTTTTGAGCGCGCGACAGTGCATGATGCGAGGCAACAATCTGCCCTTCCCAATCCACACCACCATTTTGGAGAGACCATTCGAGACCAAGTTTTTCGATCTCGCAGCGCATGCGGGTAATGTCTTTCAAGTCCTCTTCTGTTGCCGAAGCCACTCGAAATCCGCGTTGAGCATTCGCTTCCACGAGCCCTTCACTGCTCAGCAGTGTGAGTGCTTCACGCATGGAGTGACTTGAGCCGCCGTAGCGCGTTCTTAATTCTTCGATTTTCAGGCGTTTGTCTGGAGACAATTCGCCGAAAGAAATGTCTCTGCGCAGCGCGCTCGCAATCAAGCTAACGACGGTATTGCTGTCATCTTTGTCACGCGAGAAGAACATTAATTTCCAAGAAATCTAAAAATATGTAAGATTATTAGAAACATTCAATCAAACGAGTCAACCTGTCTGATAGCCGATTTGTTGAAGACAAGTTCGGTTACTGCAGCAAAACCCTCGCGTTTGGGGCTTCTGTTATGATACAAGCCAACTGCCCTTCGTTGCTGCTCATGGGTAAATTCGATTTTTGAAGCAGCTTCACATCAGCTCAGTTACAAAGATTGTCGATCATTATGATGAAGAATGATCGACTACGCGCACTACAATTCAGATAGACAAGCGTTGTAATGCAGTGCTCTTACTAAGTTTGTATCGTCGAGAAATCGTAGATTTCTCCAACTGGGCTTTTGGGTGAATCCATCAGAAGACCAAGCCCCTCTATCACTTGCTCTGCAGAAACTTCACTGGGTTTTTGCACACTGTCGGCAAATGCGGATGTCGCACCGAAAGCGAGCGCAAAAACTATAATAGCGGCTGAGGGAATTTTCATGTTTGGACATCCTGTTTTCGGTTTCTATGTCCTGCATATGATTTCGATCTCAATTATTTCCAATTATTACTTGAATTGATTTTGATAGATTAAATCTATCACGCCGCACCAATGAGTTCGGGAAGACTTTCGTTGGCAATACGTTGAATGAGGGCTGCTATGTCTTTGAACAATGATGAGTGGACGGAGCTTTCACGCCAGATTAAAGCGATCTGCCGTTGCAGAATTGGCATCTCAATATCGAGCACAGTGATTTCCTGACGCGGCCCGATTTCTGAACGAATATATAGCGCAGGCAGAAATGCGACACCCACCCCCATGCCCACCATCAGCCTCAAAGTGTCCAGGCTGGTGCCTTCATAATCACGCAAAAGGACGGCGTTGAAGTCCTCACAAATTCGGCTCACTTGATCGTGCAAATGGTGACCGCTTTCCATGGCCAGAACACGCTCGTTTGCCAAGTCTTTTCGAGTGGCGTGCCGGCCTGCCGCCAGCGGATGATCCGGTGCACACACAAGGCGCAGGGGTTCGCTGAACAGCTTTTGCACCACCAGATCCGATTGAACGACGGGCATAGGAACGATGGCGACGTCGTGGGTGCCGATCCGCAGTTCCTCAATAAGTGTCGATGGCTTTTCCTCCCGCACATACATTTTCATAGACGGGTGCTCCGCATGAAGTTGCGGAACGATATGTGGCAGTAAGTAAGGGCCAAGTGTAGGCGGCACGCCGAGCTTTAGCGTACCATCGAAGCCGTGTTGAGATGCACTCGCAAGATCGCGAATGTCTTGCATTTGCGCCAAGACAATTCGAGCTCTGGCAGCCACCTCCCTGCCAAGCGGTGTTAGAGTTACGCCTGTTGAACCACGTTCGATAAGAGATGCCTTCAGCCGCATCTCCAACTGTTGTATCTGCACCGACAATGTGGGTTGGGTCACATTCACTTTTTCGGCGGCCCGACGAAAATGCAACTCCTGTGAGAGCGCTACGAGATATTCAAGTTGTCTAAGAGACGGCATCACTGTCCTGCGGGCGTTTTCTATCAATAGTTAAAATCTATCATATGTTCTCGAATTATCAATTAGCTTCAATCGATTTCCGTCACCATTTCAGCAGCACAGACAGAAACATTGGAGAAAAATATGAGCGTTCTTGAGTTCGCCCTGATCCTCGCAGCAAGTCCGGTTATCGCAATACTCGTCTTTGGCGCGTGGCGATTTGCCAGCGATACAAATGCCTCACAGCCCCCCTCACAAACTTCAAAACTCACCCACAGGATCGCGAGATACCGCAACTTGAAAAAGGAATTGGCCACATGAACATCAATCAGTTTTTTGAAAATTTCGTAGGTGGTGGCAGCACTCCTGACACGACGCCGAACAACCAAACCAAAACTCAAAACAATGGAGGCGGAATAACCGATATGCTTGGTCAATTCACAAACGGTCCAGCTGGTGGATTTGCTGGCGGCTTAGCAACTGGCGGTTTACTGGGTACGCTGATCGGCAATAAGAAAATGCGCAAGAAAGCCGGTAAAATGGCTGGCGGTGCGATCGGTTATGGCGGCAGTGCGGTGCTCGGTGCGATGGCGCTGAAAGCATATCAGAACTGGCAATCAAAAAGCGCTGCCCCTGCGTCTGCTGCTACAGCGGCTTCGACACAAAGAGGTCCAGCACCGCCTTTGGCATCGCCTGAAAGCTTTGATCCGGCCATTAACAAGGATGCAACTGGCCAACCAATGCAACTGACATTGATCAAGTCTATGATTGCAGCCGCAAATGCCGATGGCCACATGGATCAAAAGGAACAAGCCGCTGTGTTTGACGCTGTCGAGCAAATGTCTTTGGACGGTAAAGCCAAGGCGCTGGTGTTTGATATGATGCGCAGCCCGCCGACTATTGAAGAGATCGCTGGTTACGCAAAAGGCATGGAACAGGCCAGTGAAATTTATCTCGCTTCGCGCCTTGCGATCGACCCAGATGAGTCATCGGAGCAGAAATACCTGCACGACCTCTCAAAAGCATTAGGTCTACCTGATGCGCTTGTTCGGGAAATTGAATCGCAGTTTGAACCGGAGAAAGCTGAAGCACCGAACAAGCAGCGTATGGCTCCTCAATTTGGGCGCGACGCAGCTTAATTGAGAAGGTCAATCATGTGACAAGATACCAATAAAGACACGGACGCGGAGTCGGTTTGGCGGACAACAGGAAAGCCGCAAAACCTTAGCAAAACCAGATTGTTCGCCTGGTTGGAATCTATCTAAGACAAAACATAATTTCACAATTCGGCAGAACTATCGCACCAAAGCCTTCGCGTTCGCTGCCTCTGTCTTGTCAAACGCCATAAGCGCTTTGAAGCCTGTTAGGTCATAGTCCGGGTCTTTGCCGTCAGCGAGGCGGTAAATTTGTTCGTAGTACCAGCCGAGTTCACCCCATGCGTTCAGGTCACGCAGGAAGCTGATGGGCGATGTGGGGCTGAGCAAGCCGCGGCCAATGCGGGTGCTATCGGACATATCGTTGATCGTGGTGATCTCGCCGTTCAACAAACGTGTCGCCACTTCCGTGTCCACACAGAACGGACGACCAAGGCCAACCATATCGATATTGTCTTCTTCCACAGCGCGGCCCATGGCCGATGCTGTTCTGAAACCGCCTGTCACCATGAGCGGGATTTTCAAATGCTCTCGCAGTTTTGGCACGAAATCCAAGAAATAAGCTTCGCGCTTGCGCGTACTTTCGCGTTTCTTTTTGTCGGCCTTCGGGTCTTTGCGGTCAAAGTCGATCATGCGGGGTTGTTCGTAATTGCCACCCGAAAGTTCGATCAGATCGACACCAGCATCTTGCAGCCAATCGGCAACGATCACGCTGTCATCGTCGGAAAACCCACCTTTTTGGAAATCAGATGAATTGAGTTTCACTGTTACGGCAAAGCCTGGCTTCACCACCTCGCGGGTGCGGCGCACGATCTCCATCAAGAACAAGGCGCGCCCTTCCAGATCACCACCCCATTTGTCGGTGCGGATGTTTGAAAGCGGAGACAGGAATTGCGACACGAGATACCCGTGAGCCGCGTGAAACTGCACGCCATCAAAACCCGTTTGCTCGGCCACTTTGGCGGCGTTCACATGAGCAACAATTGTGTTTTCAATTTCGTCTTCCGTCATGGGAATGGGTTTGCCAAAACGGCCATTTCCCATTTTTAACCCCACATCAGAGGGCGCACTTGGGCGTTTGTTGATCATCTTTTGGGTCTGGCGACCAGGATGGTTGATCTGCATCCAGATATGGGCGCCTTTGGCTTTTGCGGCAGAAGCCATGTTTGCCAAACCAGCCAGCGCTTCATTGCCTTGCGGCCCATCAATGGCGATGTTTCCACCGCGTTCCAAATGCCAGCGGTCGACCAGCACATTGCCCGTAACATGCAGTCCCGCTCCGCTCTCGCCCCAGCGGCGGTAGAGTTCTTGGTGACGTTCATTGGCTCTGTTGTCAGCAGGGTGCGCCAACCCTTCAGTCATCGCCGCTTTGCAAATGCGGTTTGGCAAAACGGCGCCGCACGGCAGTTTCACACTGTCTGAAAGAATTTCAATGTCAGAACGCATATACAAGCCTGCCGCTGCTCGAAGATATTAACAAGACGTTAATTGAATATGGCGCATTGGATGAAAATTGGAAGTATTTGTTGAGAACTGGGTTAATAACGCGTCTTCCCCATCACGGTTTCAAAACTGTCGCTACGACGGAATCAGTTTCCAACGTTCTGTGAACAGGACATTTGTCGGCGATTTCTAAAACCTTTTCCTGCAATTCTTCCGGCACACCACCTTCGATGGAAATTGTTCTTTCAAAGCGATCAATGCGCCCTGCCCGACCTTTGTTTTCGTGGGTGCATTCCACACAATCTTCCAAATGCACTTTGCCATGGCTCACATCTACGCTGATGCGGCCAATGTCGACTTTTTTGCGGTCAAAATACATGCGCAGGGTCATGCCTGTGCACGCGCCCAGCGCGATGGACATGAAATCATAGGGCGACGGGCCAGAGTTTAATCCGCCGTAGCTTTCAGGTTCATCGGCCAACATGCGGTGTTTTCCAGATTGAACAATCTGTTGAAATTTGCCCTCTGTGGTTTCTGAAACGCGAATGCCTTCAATCTCGTTGTCAACGTCTTTTGCTTCGCTGGAAATGTATCGCTCGACCCAGGAAGAAATCACCTTTGCGGCAAAGGCTGCATCTTTGGCTTGCATCAACAAATGGTCGGCATTGTCGAGCGAAACAAAACTTTTCGGGTGTTTCGCGGCTGCAAAGATTGCGCCGGCATTTTCTACCCCCACAGTTGCGTCGATGGGCGAATGCATCACCATCAGCGCCTTTTTCATGTTCGCAACACCATCCAAAACCTTTGCGCTGCGAACATCGTCCACAAATTGCTTTTCGATGGTGAATTTGCGGCCCGCCAAATCCACTTCTGCGCGACCATCAGTTTCAATCTGCGTTAAATCAGACCCGAAATTGTGCAAAACATGTTCCACATCAGAAGGCGCGCCAATGGTCACCACCGCCTTCACATCATCCAGCAAAGGCGCTGCTGCCAAAACAGCTGCCCCGCCAAGTGAATGACCAATCAGAATTTCCGGCGCAGCATGATTGGCCTTCAAATAATTTGCGGCCAAGACAAGATCTTGGACATTGGAAGAAAAGTTGGTGGATGCGAACTCGCCTTTAGATGATCCCAGGCCAGTAAAATCAAACCGCAACAAGGCAATGCCGGAACGCGCCAATTGCACAGCAATTTGTTTGACGGCGTTGAGGTCTTTGGAACACGTGAAACAATGGGCAAACAAAGCATAGGCTCTTATTTGACCAGCAGGAATATCCAAACGCGCCGCCAATTTGGCCCCGTTATGTCCTTCAAAACTTGTTTTTACAGATGTGGCGTTCACGGTGTGGTTTCCAATGCAGCTGTTTCAATCTGGCAGAACTTGCGACATAATTTCACAACTGACAATTCCTGTCAGCAGGGAGCATCAAATTGTGACCTTACCTCTTTCATCTGTTCACTATTCGCCCCATATATGAGTGATGTCAGATTCCAAGAAAGCATCCGGCCCTTCTGGTTTTGAAGAAGCCCCACAGGCACCGTTTGAAGGCAAACCGCTGTCTGGCGACATTTCCGCTTGGGCTGATGAAATTGAAGAAGAATCTTTAAGCGACCGCACGCGGGAAGCCTGGAAAGAAAAAGAACAAGAACGGGTCGCCGAAAAGAAAGCCAAAGCGAAGAAGGCAAAAGCAGCTGCCAAAAAAGCCTCTGACCCGAAAGTTGGTGAGAAGCGCACGGGTGGCGGCACGATTATTGGCGGTTCTAATGATGTGAAAGCGCGGGTTGCTGCTGGTCTCAACCCTGTTTCTGGCCTTGATGTTTCCGTTGAAGACGCGCTCGAAATGGCGTCCACGTCTGGCGTGACGGCAACGGTGCAAGCTCTGTCTGATTTAATCGAGCATGGGCGCGACGAAATGAAGGGCGACATTTGGGTGCCCCACCGCCCAGACCGCCCAGACAAAGACCCGGACCAAAAGCCGTTTCAGGTTGTCAGCGAGTTTGAACCCAAGGGCGACCAGCCAACAGCAATCAAAGAACTTGTGGGCGGATTGAAATCGGAAGCGGGTTCAAACGAAGGCGGCGAACGCACGCAAGTGCTGCTGGGCGTCACGGGCTCGGGCAAAACATTCACCATGGCAAAGGTGATTGAAGAGACCCAGCGCCCTGCCCTGATTTTGGCGCCCAACAAAACACTGGCTGCACAATTGTATGGGGAGATGAAATCCTTCTTCCCCGACAATGCGGTGGAATATTTTGTTTCCTACTACGACTATTATCAGCCCGAAGCCTATGTGCCGCGTTCCGATACGTTCATTGAAAAAGAAAGTTCAGTGAACGAACAGATCGACCGTATGCGCCACGCGGCCACGCGCTCTCTGCTGGAGCGCGATGATGTGGTGATCGTGGCCTCCGTCTCGTGCATCTACGGTATCGGGTCGGTGGAAACCTACACCGCAATGACGTTCCAGATGAGCATTGGTGACAAGCTCGACCAGCGCCAATTGCTGGCTGACCTTGTGGCGCAGCAATACAAACGCCGTGATGCCGATTTCCAGCGCGGCTCGTTTCGTGTGCGCGGCGACACGATTGAAATTTTTCCCGCTCACCTGGAAGATCGCGCTTGGCGTATCTCCCTGTTTGGCGACGAGATTGAAACCATCACGGAATTTGACCCGCTGACGGGCAACAAAACCGATGCTCTGAAATCCGTCAAAATATACGCCAACAGCCACTATGTGACCCCGCGCCCGACGCTGAACCAAGCCGTGAAGGAAATCAAAAAGGAACTCACTTGGCGGCTGGAAGAACTCACCAAGGCGGGACGATTGCTTGAAGCGCAACGGTTGGAGCAACGCGTAAAATTCGACATGGAAATGATCGAAGCGACCGGCTCGTGTGCCTCTATCGAAAACTATTCGCGCTACCTCACAGGCCGCAAGCCCGGTGAACCGCCGCCTACATTGTTTGAATATTTGCCCGACAACGCACTCGTGTTTGCCGATGAATCTCACGTCACCATTCCACAAATTGGCGGCATGTATCGGGGTGACTTCCGCCGCAAAGCAACTCTGGCTGAATACGGCTTCCGCCTGCCATCGTGCATGGACAACCGGCCGCTGCGCTTTGAGGAATGGGACGCCATGCGCCCGCAAACCATTGCCGTTTCCGCCACGCCGGGTGGCTGGGAAATGGAACAGGCTGGCGGTGTGTTTGCCGAACAGGTGATCCGCCCCACAGGCCTCATTGACCCGCCCGTAGAAATTCGCCCTGCCAAGGCGCAGGTGGATGATGTGGTGGACGAAATCAAGAAAGTCTCTGCCCAAGGCTACCGCACGCTGGTGACGGTTTTGACCAAACGCATGGCCGAAGACTTGACCGAATACATGCACGAACAGGGTGTGAAAGTGCGCTACATGCACAGCGACATCGACACGCTGGAACGCATCGAAATCATCCGCGATTTGCGCCTTGGGGCGTTCGATGTGTTGATCGGCATCAACCTGTTGCGCGAAGGTTTGGACATTCCCGAATGTGGCCTCGTGGCTATTTTGGATGCGGACAAAGAAGGCTTCCTGCGCTCTGAAACCAGCCTTGTGCAAACCATTGGCCGCGCCGCGCGCAACGTTGATGGCCGCGTGGTTTTGTATGCTGATCAAATCACAGGGTCTATGGAACGCGCGATAGCGGAAACCGACCGCCGCCGTGAAAAACAAGTCGCTTACAACGAAGCCCACGGAATCACGCCCCAAAGCATCAAGCGCGATATTGGCGATATTCTTGGGTCTGTTTACGAGAGCGACCACGTCACCGTGGACGCAGGACTGGAGGGCGATAAAGGCGCGTTGGTGGGCAACAACCTCAAAACGCACCTTGCCGCGCTGGAAAAAGACATGCGCGACGCTGCTGCCGATCTGGACTTCGAAAAAGCGGCAAACCTGCGCGACGAAATCAAACGCCTGCAGGAAACCGAACTGCTGGTGGCCGACGACCCGCTGGCGCGCAACACGGGCATTGAAAACACGCAAAAAGCCCGCGCCACCAAAGCCAAACGCGGCAAAGCTGGCGGACGGGCAACGGATTCCACAGACAAGAACAAATCATTGTTCGCAAAGCCTGAACTGGATGAAATGACCGTAGGCCGAACCGAAAAACCTGCCATGCCCGAAGGCTGGGAGCCGCCACGCAAAACGTGGATGGACGACAGCCGCAAAGGTTTAAGCACAGACGGCGCTGTGCATGGTGACAAAGCTGAGTCTCCAAAAGGTCGCCCTGTGCCGAGAAGCACCAGCGGCAAGCCCGGTCAACGCGGCGGGTTTAAAGCGAATAAGGGTAAGCGATAACTCCACCCCGCCCCCCCTCTGTCGCTTTCAGCGACATCTCCCCCGCGGGTGGGGAGAATGGGTGCAAGAAGGCTGGCTTCTCAACTTGTCATCACCGCTGCAGCCATTGGCCTACTGGAAATTGCAGAGCAAAGGCCGAGAGATGGTGATCCAGTGACGTGGTATCGAATTCTGATTTGAGAACTCATTGCGTGTCATTCTGCATTGCCGCTTTTGCGGCAATGACAGGCCTAAGTTTGATAAGGGGGCTACTTTCTTCAAGCGCACCACGCCCTCAAACAACTCAAGCGAAGCGCTATTCTTGGCATGGGTCCTCGGGTCAGGCCCGAGAATGACGCAAAGGTGCGATACATCGACATGTTAACTCTCCCCCCGCCGTGGGGGAGATGTCGCCAAAGGCGACAGAGGGGGCTACTCAAATACAATTCCGCAGCTGGCTTCGCCCACGTCTTCGCAGATTTTGACTTTGTTGATGTCGCTTTCCACATCGTCTTCCCAGACCACTTGCACGGCCACCCATTGAGCGGTGTTGAGGGGCATGGATTTGTAGACGCGGCCTTCCAGAATATCCTTTTGGCCGATGTTGAACGGAATGGCCTTGTTGCATTTCACCAGATCGACGGTCTGGTCCAGCGCTTCTGAATTGATGGAATAGCGGATTTCTTTCAAACGGCAGTGCAGCGTTTGCAGCAGGGAAAAATAGAGCAATTGTTTGCCGTTGAAATTGCGGAATTGCACCCAACCCTTGGCTTTGTTGGCCTCCAACATGGTTTCATAGAGCGACCGCGGCGGGATGGTTTGCGCTTGCACAACGGATGACCAAACAAAAGCGGTGCAAACAGAGGCAAAAATAACGGTGCGGACATTGGGCTTAGTTTTTAACATCGGTTTTCCCCTTTGTTGCTGAAATCAGGATGCACCGAACCTGTGCAAATGCGCAAGTAGAGCCAATTTACGCAATCAAATTAACGCCTTGTTTAAAATATTACGCTACGGAATTACAAACAACCTTGTTCAGGGGTGAACATGACTGATGTAGAGAGAAAGCCGTTTTATTACGGCAAACTATTGGCTTCTATGGCGAAAGCTGACAAGCGATTGCTCAACATCGAAGACGTTGAAGCCGTGTCCATTTTAGAACGTCTTTTTCCAAACAATGCTAAAGAAGCGATTGCGGCCTATCATGCCGACAAAAATGTGTTTTGGCTCGCTGAGAGCGGTCATTGTTTTGCAGCGTCGATGATTGAACTGCCGACCTCAGAAAAGATAGAGATTTTGCGCGCGCTTTGGACCGTTGCCGCCTGCGACGGCGAAATTCATTGTGACGAAGAAGAGTTTATGGAAAAAGCTACTCGCCAGATGATGGCAACCCCAGAACTCTGTTTGGAAGCGCGCAAAGCGGTAGGCTAAGCGCTCCTAAACTTTTACCAACAGTCGACGCCTGAAGTGTTTTGTTAAACACGCGCACAGTTTGCCCTCACGCCAAGTGACAGGCCCCTTTGTGAGACCTATGTTTCCAGCAATATTGTGATTTCATGCATGGTTGGAACAACATTGGGCGCTCGATCTTTCACTTTTTCACACGCAATCACCCGTAAGCCCGGGCAATCGATCACAGACGGTTTGCGAGCCGTTGATACGGGCGCTCCGTCATTGGAACTGATGGAAAGCCATCACAAAGATTATGTGGCGGCGCTGAAGTCAGCAGGGGCGCAGGTGGTGGAATTGCCTGCGCTGGAGCAATTTCCCGATGGATTGTTTGTCGAAGATGCCGCGCTGTGTTTGCGCGAAGGCGCGGTGATTATGCGGCCAGGAGCGCCATCGCGATTGGGAGAGTCGGCCGCTATCGCCCCTACTCTGCTGCAATTTTATGAAGAAGTGGCGATGATTGAGGGGCTTGGACAGGGCTCTGGCTATATCGAAGGGGGCGATATTCTCGTCACCGAACGGGAAATATTGGTCGGGCTTTCAAAACGCACAGATACAATGGGCGTGAAGCAATTGCGCGACATCGTTTCCCGCTGGGGCTATACCGTTCGCGAGGTGGTCACTCCGCGCGGTGTGCTGCATTTTAAGACCGATTGTTCGCTGCTGGATGAAGAAACCATATTGTCCACTCGAAAATTGTCGAACAGCGGATGTTTTGACGGATATGAGATCATTCATGTGGCTGAAGGAGAAGAAGCGGCTGCAAATACAATCCGTTTCAATGATCTGGTGATTATGCCATCAGGCTTTCCCAAAACAGCGGAAATATTGGACAAAGCGGGGTATCACGTTCGCGAAATTGGCAATTCTGAATGTGCCAAACTGGACGGTGGAATGTCGTGTTTGTCATTGCGTTTCAGCCGATTTGTATAAGTTTCGACCGCACAAGCCATCATATTAAGAGTGTCGATTAGGGTTACAGGCTTATAGAAGCTCGGGTTTTGCGATCATTGTGCGTTTTTGCACATTCATCCCCCGTTCATGTGGCGTAGTGTGTAGTCAGAGCAGATTGGCATTCGCCGTTCTGATCGATACAGGAGAGACCCAATGAAAATTACAACACTCGCTGCTGCTGCAGTAATTGGTGCTGCATTTACGTTCTTGGCGCCCGAAGCCGAAGCAATGTCGCGCACCGTCACTGCGCCGGTCGACATCACCCAAACAACAAATGTTGAACAAGTGCATGGCCGTCATTGCCGCATTCGCCGCGGTCACCGTTCGCGTTGCCGTTCTGCACGCCGCGGTCGTCACAGTCATTCACACCGTCACCGTGGTGGTCGTCGCCACTATCACAGACACAGCCGCGGTCATCACAGCAGCCGCTATCACAGTCGTCGTTACCACAGAGGCCCACGCTTTGGCATCTATCTCGGTTTCTAAGCGAACCTTCTAGAACAAAAAAAGGGCGGACCTGACACCAGGTTCGCCCTTTTTGTTTTTGATTTTCACATTGGCTATGCCGCTTGGGCAACAAACTCTGGTTTTGCTTTCTCAGCAGGGTGAATGCCAACCGCACAATGGGGGCACGTTGTTGTGCGCAGCAGTTTGCTCTTTTCAGCTTCATCAACATAAGCAGCATCAAGCAATTGGCGCATATGGTGGCTCAACTCTACATGATGGCTTGCACATAACGAAGTTGAACACGCAGCTTTTGCAGCGGCTTGGACAGGTTTTGTGGCTGCACTGGCAATTCCAAAAGGCAGACTGGCGACCGCCAAACCCGTTGCCGTACCAGATAGTACCGCACGACGTGTGAATTTTGAGGGGGTGGAATGAGACATATTGGTCTCCTTTTTGTATTATGCATCCATGCCAATGCCACAGCGGAATTGGCCGTGATGCTTGCCAAAGATGGGGTTTGCAAAACTTATCTGCAAGGAAAATCATCAACAGACAGGGCTTGCGTGAACACAATATGGGCGATATTCTTACGTATACGTCAACTTAAACGAAGGCGATCGGGGGCGATGTCCGCTCGCACTGACACTCCTGATAAGATCAGGTCAACGGAGGAATGAACATGAAAAACGGATTGAAGATGGCTTTCGCGACAGCCGTGTTAAGCGCAGGAATGGTTGGAACAAGCTTCGCAGCTGAACCTATCGTCGGCACATGGAAACGCGACAACGGCACGTTGATCAAATATTCGGGCAAGGGCAACACATTCTGCGGTCGCGTTCTCAACGGCAAATACAAGGGCAAATCAATTGGTTGCATGTCCGGCAAAAAAGGCAGGTACCGCGGCAAAGTAAATGTTTTGGATGAAGGTAAGACTTACAAAGGAAAAGCCTCCGTTTCCGGAAACACATTGAAACTTGCAGGCTGCGTCGCCGGTGGGTTGATTTGCAAAAGCGCCAACCTAAAGCGCCAATAAACCTGATTTCAAAATCACGAATAAGGAACGCGGGGCCCCAAAGCTCCGCGTTTTTTTGTTGTCTGACCAGTATATCGGCGAGAACGAACGCACCGGGAGTTTTATGAACGCCAGATGAACGCCCCTGCCAGCATTGGTTCATATTCAATTGGGCAAACTGATCCAAATTGGAAGGGGCCTCAAATGTTGTTTCGAAGATTTGGAATTGTAACGCTGTCAATTATGCTGATGGGCATGTTGCTTGCTCAAGCCGTGGAAACGCACAACCGAACTGGTGGTGATGTTTCTTTAGAAAGTCGAATGAAACAGTGGGAACGCTTTGATAAAAAACGTGCTTGCGAGAAAAACATCGAGTTGTGTTTCACCACTGTTGCAAGCCTGAAATCGGTATGAATGTTACGGCTTACTGTGCCGGTCGAAGCTTAATTGGGATTGTGCGCCATCGCCAACCGCTTTAAACACCATGCATGACAAAACACATTATACCAATGGCATCAGAAGAATTCGATATTCTTTGCCCAGACGCGCCTGCGCCTGCTCGATTCACCAATGCAAAAGATGCCGTCAAAGCCCTTTGCGAACTCTATGAATTGAGCACAAATTATATACGCGAGCGTTTTCAGGACGCTTTGAATGGACAACCCGTCGAAGGGCGTTACAGAGCGTTCTATCCCGAAATCCGGTTCTCCACCCACTCCCACACGCGAGTCGATTCTCGTCTTGCATTTGGTTATGTGGCGGGCCCGGGAGACTATTCAACAACAGTCACACGACCGAACTTATTTGCTTACTATCTCGAAACTCAAATTGGCTTGCTCATTGAAAATCACAATGTGCCTGTGACCGTTGCCATGTCAGATACACCGATCCCGCTGCATTTTGCCTTTCTGGAAGGCACGCATGTGGAAGGCTCTTTGGAAGACAAACTCGAGCGCCCCATGCGCGACGTATTTGATGTGCCGGATTTGGCTTCAACTGACGATAGGATTGTGAATTCCAAAATGGAGTTCGGCCCCGATGATGTTGTTCCACTGGCTCCATTCACCGCACAGCGCACCGACTATTCTTTGCACCGTTTGGCACACTACACGGCGACCAACCCGGGCCATTTTCAAAATTATGTGCTGTTCACCAACTATCAGTTCTATGTGGACGAGTTTGTAAAATTTGCCAAAGAAGCAATCGGCGATCCAAATTCTGGATACACAGAATTTGTGGAACCGGGAAACCGTATTTCCACTGCAACCAATGGGCCGACTGATCCTGCACTTGCGCGTTTGCCGCAAATGCCCGCGTACCATCTCAAACGCAACGGCCAATGTGGAATCACCATGGTGAATATTGGTGTCGGTCCTTCCAATGCAAAAACAATCACCGACCATGTGGCCGTTTTGCGACCGCACACCTGGCTGATGTTGGGCCATTGTGCAGGTTTGCGAAACAGTCAGCGGTTAGGAGACTACGTTCTCGCCCACGCTTATGTTCGCGAAGACCATGTGTTGGACGACGACCTGCCCGTTTGGATACCCGTACCGGCACTTGCAGAGGTTCAAGTTGCGCTCGAAGAAGCTGTAGCAAATGTAACGGGTTATGATGGGTACGATTTAAAACAAGTCATGCGCACTGGAACGGTTGCCACAATTGACAACAGAAACTGGGAATTGCGCGACCAAACTGGCCCGGTTCAGCGGCTGTCCCAAAGCAGAGCGGTTGGGCTGGATATGGAATCTGCCACGATTGCGGCCAATGGTTTCCGTTTCCGTGTGCCATACGGAACTTTGCTTTGCGTTTCAGACAAACCGTTGCACGGAGAGTTGAAATTGCCCGGCATGGCGACCGACTTTTACAACACGCAAGTTCGCCAACATTTGGCAATTGGCATTGATGCATTGGAGTCCCTTCGCGATATGCCCTCTGAACAATTGCACAGTCGAAAATTGCGCTCATTCTTTGAGACTGCGTTCCAATAATGAAGCGCTTTATCAGCGGGATAAGTGCGTTTGGCGCCCTTGTGTTGATCGTTTTGATTGGGCTTGGATTTGCCCAATCACATCATCCCGCCTTTGACAGTTTTTCGCATTTCAGGTTGATCTTTGCAGCCGCATTGTTGTTGGTCACGCCGCTGCTGTGGCTCATGGGGCGAAAACCCATCGCATGGGCTGCTCTTGCAACAATTGTCATTACCGTGATTGTGACACTGCCCTATTTCCCAGGTATGCAACGTGGTTTTGCACTCAAAAACTCAACCAAAGACTGGAACCGCATTTCGGTTATCCAGCTGAACATGCGGTTTAACAATGAAGATACCGACCGCATTGTCTCCACGCTGAAAAAATACCCATCGGACATTCTGCTTCTGCAAGAACTGACCAAAACAACCGCTCCCGTTTTAGGGGCATTTTCGCAATCTTATCCTTATCAATTGGAATGCTATTCTTCCGGCGTGGGCAGTGTAGCCATTCTTTCAAAACATCCGCTTGCAGGAACCCCCTCAAAAAGTTGCTTGCGCTTTGATGGCTTTGCAAGTGCATCGCTTGCAGTGGGAGACAAAGAATTCACTGTCGCCAGTTTTCATTCACGTTGGCCATGGCCTGCTGGCCAAAGCAGGCAATTGGACAGGCTCACGCCAGAGTTCCAGAACTTGCGAAGAGACTTTTCCATACTGGCTGGCGACTTTAATGCTGCGCCATGGAGCCATGCGCTCACACAAGTTTCAAACATGACGGGCCTCCAAATACCGTCGGGACTGAAATTCTCGTGGGCGCCAAGACTGCAGAACACACGGACGATCTCCAAACATTTTTCAGATGTTCCAAACGAACTTCAAAGGTTGAAGCTGCCGCAATGGGTGGTGGATTTTCAAAACCTTTTCGGCCCGATCCTACCGATAGACCACATCTTACATTCTTCGAATTTGTCGCCCTTGTCGCGGGAAGTGCTGCCGGATGTGGGGTCCGACCACTACCCCATTCGAACAGTCTTTGTTTGGAAATAATTGCCAAACATATTGTCCACAGCGACAAAACAAGAGCTTTCTTCAAATCTCCGATAGGCCTAATCTGATCACTTCAAGGGATGAATGACATAGACACGCACCACAACATTGATGAGCTTTTGCGTTGGTACAGTGAGGCCGGCGTCGATGTTGCTTTGAGCGATGAGCCGGTGGATCGGTTTTTGGAAACTGCCGAGCAAACGCAAAAGCGTAAGGCAGTCGTTCGTCCTTCAAGTGATACACAAAACGTTGCACCCACAGTGCCTTCAGCGCCGCAAGCAAGCCAAAGCATTGCACCAGCGCCTGCGCCAGCAGCCACTCCTACCATTCCAAACGACGGTGCGGTGGCCATGGCGCAAGAGGTCGCCAATAGCGCGTCAACGCTGGAGGAACTGAAAGCGAGCCTTGGTGCATTTGAAGCTTGCAATCTCAAGTTCACTGCTCGCACCACGGTTTTTGCAGATGGAAACCCAAGTGCAGATGTGATGTTTGTTGGTGGAGCCCCAGACCGCGATGAGGACGAACAAGGCCTCCCCTTTGTTGGCACACGCGGCCAGTTGTTTGACAAAATGATCGATGCAATTGGCCTTGAACGCGCGCGCGTTTATCTCAGCTGCGCTTTGCCATGGCGGCCGCCGGGAAATCGCGCACCTTCGCCCGCCGAAATGGATATTTGCCGTCCGCTGATCAACAAACACATCGAATTGGCATCGCCCAAAGTCATTGTCTTGATGGGATCCTTGCCATCCAAAATGTTGTTGAACAGCAAGGGGTCTGTGATGAGTATGCGTGGAAAGTGGAGCGAGCTGAAAATTGGAGACGCGACCATTCCCGCGCTCTCGATGCTGAACCCTGCCTATCTGTTGCAAAACCCCGAACACAAACGTCTTGCTTGGAACGATTTGCTGGTTTTGAAAGAGCATCTGGGCGCACTAAAATAAAATTGCCCACACTGTTTTTCTTATATTCAGAGCGTATTTCCTCGTGTAATGAAATTCTCAGCTCTCAATTTGATTGAGCATGTTCATGTTTCGGCGAGCCAAATGGTTGCGCCGTCCAACCATATGGAACACGCCCATGGCGCGGCAGATTCTAGGCATTATTGCTCTTTTAAGCGGCATGGTTTTTCTCATGCTTGGTGGTGGTTTGCAGGGAATTGTGATCCCCGTGCGCGGCCAAATCGAAGGATTTAGCGCGTTCCAGCTTGGCTGGATCGGTACGGGCTGGGCGGTTGGTTTCACCATTGGGTGTATCATTGTTCCGCGTCTTGTGCGGCGGGCTGGCCACGTTCGAACGTTCAGCACACTCACGGCATTGCTGTCGGTCTCAATTCTTTTAAATGGTCTTTGGGTCGATGCTAATTTTTGGATTTTGTTGCGCGCCTTGTCGGGCTTTTGCTTTGCAGGATGTTACATGGTTGCTGAAAGCTGGTTGAACGAACGCGTCACCAACGAGCAACGCGGTTCAATGTTTTCTGTCTATGCCATCACAACGATGGTGGCGATGGCCGGCGGACAATACCTGCTGGTGGTCGCAGAAGTTCGCGAAGAAACCTTGTTTATGATCGGCGCTATTTTGTACGCATTGGCAGTCGTGCCAACGGCTGTTTCAAAAGCGCAATCTCCTGCGCCACTGACAAATGTAAATCTGGATATTCCGGGCCTGTTTCGCAACTCGCCCGCCGCAGCCGTTGGTGCGTTTTTGTCGGGCATCATATCATCGGCATGGGGAAATTTTGGCCCTGTATTTGGTCAGGCAGTGGGGCTCTCAAGTGCTGCCATCGCCACACTCCTCGCTGCGGCCATGTTGGGCAGTATCTTGTTCCAATACCCACTTGGAAAACTGTCAGACATGATTGACCGACGGTTCGTTATGGCCATAGCTGGGTGCATTGGTATCGCGGCGGGTACCATGATGACTTTCCTGTCGAACCTGGGGAATTATGACGTTATGTTTTTCGTCGCCGTTGTTGGCTATGGCGGCGTGATTTTCTCAATCTACTCTCTCGCCGTTGCCCACGCGAACGACTATGCAGAAGACAATGACTTCGTAAAAATTTCCAGTGGTCTGCTGATCCTATATGGTTTTGGAACCATGGTCGGCCCGCTGATGACAGCGCAATTGATGGATGTTCTTGGACCATCGGGCGTGTTCACCACAACAACGATCGCACATGCAGCATTTGCAGGATACGCCATCTGGCGTTCTTTCCGCCGCGAGCGCGCAAGCGAAGAAGAGCGTACGGATTTCCAAACCGTTGGTCTGGCGCGCACAACCACGCCAGAGTCTTATGCGTTGGATCCTCGTTCAATGTCGGACACATATTTGCTGGAGGAGGAAGAAGAACTTCCACCCATGCCGCCCCCCATTAAAATGGATGACCTGTAGGCTGCTACTTTCGCGCCGCCATGAACTTTTGAACAGACAAATTGGACCAGTCGTTCAAATGTGAGGAAGCACCTCGAAAACTGTTCACAGCTTCCGCAGTCAAAGCATCGCGGGATGCAAGGTCGTCCAGCGCTTCCACAGTGGCTGTGGCTGCTGCGTTCAAGACATCGGTTGGATAGTCGCGTAATTGCACGTCCTTTTCTTCCACCAACACTTTCAAGCGCGCTGCGTTTTGCCATTCGGATTCACCAAGCGCCAAAATGTTTTCTGCTGCACAAGCACTTTCAACAATCGCTCTTAGATCATCCGGCAAAGCATCCAGAGCCTGCTTTGAAACAAGCGCTTCACCCGTGCCGTTTGGTTCGTGAAATCCTGGGGCGTAATAGTATTTTGCAGCTTTGTAGAACCCCATGGCAAAATCGCTTGATGGCCCTAGAAATTCAGCCGCATCTATCACGCCAGTTTGCAAGGAAGACAAAATTTCTCCCGGTGGCAAAGTAACGGGTGCAGCGCCCAGTCGGCGGATCACCTCACCGCCAAGTCCGGGCATACGAATTTTCAAACCTTTGAGATCATCCAGCGAATTGATTTCTTTCTTGAACCAACCACCCATTTGAAAACCAGTATTCCCAGCCATAAAAGGTTTGATGCCAAATGGTGCATAGAGCTTGTCCCAAATGTCTTGGCCGCCCCCGTGGTTGATCCACGTGATGTGTTCAATTGGGGTCAGGCCAAATGGCCCGGCCGTGAACAAGGGCGCTGCAGGAACTTTACCCCCCCAAAACAAGGAGGCCGTGTGGGCCATATGGGCTGCACCTGTGGAGACGGCGGAAAAGACTTCCAGCGCAGGCACGATTTCACCAGCGGCATAAAGTTTCACCGTCAATCGACCACCGGACATTTTGGTGATGGCGTCTGCCAATCTTTGTGCAGTAACTCCGGGGCCAGGCAGGTTTTTGGGCCAAGACGTGACCATGCGCCATTCAATGCGATTTTGGGACAACGCGGGCGTGGCGAGTGCGGCCAAAGCGGGCGCGGTTGCGATCATTCCAAGTGCCTTGCGGCGTGAAGAATTTGTCATGCTATGTATTCCAAAGAGAGTGAAAGTGATGAACTGGGCCAGCACCTTGGCCGACCTCCAGTTGATCTGCGTATTTGATAGCGTTTGTCAGCCATTTTTTCGAAGCGTCCACCGCAACAGCAAGTTCATCCCCGTGAGCCAGACGAGCGGTGATCGCAGATGACAGAGAACAGCCGGTTCCGTGAGTGTTTTTCGTATTTATAAATGGTGCAGAGTACCAATTGGTTTGGCCATTGCTGACCAGAACATCAGCAGCATCGCGCCCTGCTGAATGACCACCCTTCACCAACACTGCATTTGCACCCAGCGCTTGAAGAGCTGCAGCTTGCTGCTCCATCGCTTCATTGGTTTCGGCCATGTCCTGGTTCAACAAACGCGCTGCTTCGTGCAAATTTGGCGTGATCAAACTGGCTAGTGGAAACAGATGTTTCACCAATGAAGAAACAGCATCTTCCGCCAAGAGCGGATCACCACTTTCCGCCACCATGACCGGATCGAGAACGATTTTTTCAACACCGTGTTTGCGCAGACCTGCCGCCACAGTTTCGATGATTGCAGGTTGCGATAACATCCCAATCTTAACCGCCTTCACATCAAGATCAGAAAAGACCGCATCCATTTGCGCTGCGATAAAATCAGTGGGCACATCGTGAATGGCAGTCACACCCAATGTGTTTTGCGCAGTCAGGGCCGTGAGCACACTCGCACCATAGGTTCCAAGCGCGCAGAACGTTTTCAAATCGGCCTGTATGCCAGCGCCGCCACCGGAATCTGAACCTGCAATTGTCAGTGTGATAGGGATCATTTCAAATACTCCTGCACAATGGATTTTAAACGTTGTGTTGCTGCCGTTACATCATCGGCCATGAAAATAGCGGAGATGATCGCCGCACCATCGGCTCCGGCAGATAGAACATCGCCCAAATTGGTTTCATCGATCCCCGCGATCGCTCCAACCGGCAATTTTGCGCCTCGCTGTTTGAAGATTTCACAAATGGTCTTCCAGCCTTCAATCCCTATATTGCTAGGGTTGTTTTTCGACAATGTGGTGTAGATGCCGCCAGCGCAGACATAGTCCAACAATTCCAGTGGGGCGTCAGTGGCATGTTGTTCGTTCTTGATGGTCAATCCCACAATGGCTTTCTCACCCATCAAACTGCGCACGTCTGCAGGGTGCATGTCAGACTGACCCACGTGAACACCATCGGCTGCCGCGGCTAAAGCCACATCCACACGGTCGTTGATTAAGAGTGGTATGCCGTAGGGCGCAAGTACCGTTTTTATCGCTCTCGCGTTTTCAATCAGTTGGCGCGTGTTCGACAGCTTGTCGCGATATTGAACAAGTGTGACACCACCTTCCGCAGCGCAGCGCGCCATTTCAACAAGGTCTCTACCTTGCGTTCGGGCAGGGTCAAGAATGCCATATAATGAAATATCGCAAGGGTTCATCGGATTTTCGCTCCCTGTTTGATTTCGTCTTGGTTCAGGTTGTGAAGCGCATCTAGAAAAGCTGGCGCGAAACTGCCCGGCCCGTTTGACCTTTTGCCAGCCACTTCTCCCGCCAGACCAAACAAAACCAACGCGGACGCAATCGCCAATGAGGCGTCTTCTTCTGTTGCCATGAAGCCAGCTATCACAGCCGTGAGCGCACATCCCATGGCAGTCACACGATCCATAAATTGATGCCCGTTGAGAACGCTCATGGATTGTTCTCCAACCACCACACGATCTTCTTTCCCAGTCAATGCAAGAGCGGAAACCTGTGCTGTTTTTAATTTGCTCAAGTCGGACGGATCAAACCCGTCACCAAACAGGGCTTTTCCTTCGCCAGCATTGCAGCGCACCAGAGAGGGCCGTTTGCCAAGCAAAAACTTGGCAAGTTCCAAACGGCTGGTCGAGGCTTGCACGAAAACTGGATCGAGCACCCATGGCTTGGTCAATTGGTTCGCGCGTTCTGCAGCGATGTTCACCGCGCGAATGCGTTCTGGATCAAGCGTGCCAAGATTGATCAGCAGTGCATCTGCCATTTCAACGAACGAGCCGATTTCAGAGACAGCGACCGTCATAGAAGGTGTAGCCCCTGCAGCCAACAGCACATTGGCTGTGAAGTTTTGGGCGACACTGTTGGTTATGCAATGAACATGCGGCTTTTGGCTTCGAAAGCGGGAAACACATTCGGCGATATTTTCAGCAGTGATGTGGGGCTGATTGTTCGTCATCCCATTCCCTCCGCCGGTACCATCCGGATCAGGTTCAAAGAGTTGGCTGCACTCGCAACCTCTCAGCCAAAATGGCACCTCTATGAGAATTAAGTTTGTTTAAGCGCTTGCCCAATTTTAGGCAAGCCCATGTCGCATTGCCTATGCTGCCTTTTTGGACGCTTTTTGAATGGCCGTCCACATGGCCACTGGCGTGACAGGCATGTCGATATGCTCAATGCCGTATTCACGATGCAGCGCATTGACCACAGCGTTCATAACGGCTGGCCCTGCCCCAATGGTTCCCGCTTCGCCCGCGCCTTTGATGCCGAGCGCGTTGGTGGTCGATGGCACATTGCGGGTTTCAAAATGAAAATCTGGGATGTCTTTTGCGCGGGGCATTCGGTAATCCATAAAACTGGCTGTCACCAACTGACCGTCATCATCATAAATGGTTTCTTCCATGATGCATTGGCCTATTGCCTGCACCACACCGCCATGCACCTGCCCTGCCAACATAACAGGGTTCACCGTGACACCGAAATCATCGACAATCGTGTAGCTCACAACTTCGGTGACGCCCGTGTCAGGATCTATCTCCACCTCACAAATATGCGTTCCATTGGGAAATGTCGCTTCATCTTGCTTGAACTCACCTATGGCCGTGAGGTCTTTGTCGGATGCTGCCGCTACATCAGCAAATGACATTGTGCGGTCTGTGCCCACAATGCGCACTTTCCCTTCCACCAATTCCAAGTCTGATGGTGAAGCTTCCAATTTATCTGCGGCGATTTCTTTGATCATCTCCGCCAAGGTTTCGCTGCCACGTTTCACTGAAACCGACCCCAAAGGAATAGACCGTGAGCCGCCTGTGCCGCCGCCGCTGTCTAGCTCGTCAGTGTCACCCTGCCGCACATCCACATCATCAATATCAATGTTCAGAGCTTCCGCAGCAAACTGCGCGTAGGCTGTTTTGTGTCCCTGCCCGTTTGACTGGGTGCCAATTTTGATAGTGACTTTCCCATCCTCACCCAATTCCACATGGGCAGGTTCAGACCCGGCAAAAGCGCAAGCTTCGATATAGGTGGACATGCCGATGCCCCGAATTTTGCCATTGGATTTCGAAGTGTCTGCCCGTTTTTCGAAGTCTGCCCATTTGGCAATCTCCATGCAGTGATCCATATGCGCAGTGAACTCGCCTGTGTCATAGGTTCTGCCAAACACTGTTTTGTAGGGAAGGCTTTCAGGCGTGATCGCATTGATGCGCCTGATCTCATCTGGCGTCATGTTCAGATCAAGCGCGCATTTGTCGACCAAACGCTCCAACGCATAAATGGCTTCGGGCCGCCCTGCCCCGCGATAAGCATCCGTTGGCGTTGTGTGCGTGTAAACGCCTTGAATGAAAAAACGGCACGCTTCAATGTCGTAAATGCCCGTTGCGATTGTGGTTCCAAGATATGGAATATAAGGGCCGTACGTGTGCAAATAAGCGCCCATGGCCGCAATCAAATCCACATCCAGTGCAAGGAACTTACCGTTTTCGTCCATCGCCATGCGCATGGTCACGACGTTGTCGCGCCCATGGGCATCAGCCACAAAATGCTCGCCCCGTTCGCAGCGCCATTTCACAGGTTTGCCAATGCGTTTTGCGGCAATCAGTGCCAGCGGATATTCGCGATAAGGAAACACTTTTGTACCAAAACCGCCGCCCACATCTGGAGTAACCACACGCAGCTGATCTTGGTCTATATTGAGACATGGTGCCAAGGCATTGCGCATACCATGCACCCCCTGTGACGGCACAGTTAAGGTGTAGCGATCTTCTTCATCCGACCACTGCGCCAAACACGCACGTGTTTCCATATAATTGCAAACAAGGCGATTGTTAATAAGTTTGAGTTCAGACACACGAGGTGCCGTTTTGAAAATCTCATTGGATTTTTCAAAATTACCGGCGGTGATTTCAAACGCCAGATTTTGAGGCTTGTCATCATAGACAAGAGGCGCAGTACCGTTGAGAGAAGCCTCTGTGTCGACGGTCGCGTCCATCATATCATAGTCAACTTCAATAGCTTCTGCTGCTTCTTTTGCCTGAGCCAAAGTCTGCGCCACAACAAAAGCCACTGCGTCGCCCACGTGGCGCACAATGTCTTTGCACAAAAGCGGAATGTCCTTGGGTTGAACAGGCGTGCCATCGGTTTGTGGCAAGAGCGTCTGACAACGCAACCCTTTATGGTCTTCAAGATCGGCCGCAGTGAGGATCAATTCGACACCATCCATATCGCGGGCGGTGTCTGCATCTTCAATGCTGAATTTGGCATGGGCATAAGGAGAGCGCAGCACGAAAGCATGAAGCGCATCCACGCCACGAACATCATCGGTATAAAGGCCTGTCCCTGTTGTGAAACTCCCATCTTCTTTGCGTAAAACAGGTTGCCCCATTCCCACATGTTTGCCGAATTTAGGAGGTGTGTGTGCGTTCATTTGAACTGTTCCAATTCTCAATTGAAATGCGACCATGGGTCATTTGCCATTGATCAAGAGTTTGCGATTTCACACACAATTGCAAGCCTGAACTCCACTGGCCCCAACATTTGACGCACATTGGTTTGCGTTGCGGGACGCGGCAAATGCTGTCACATTGAAAGAAATCCAATTTCGGGCTCTCTCAACGATGACGCTGCAGAAAATCGTCATATGGTTCAACGCCTTGTCCGGAAACGTCAAAGGTTCCCTCACGCTGGTTGTCGCGGCGTTTGGTTTTTCATTGATGACGCTTTTGATCAAATTGGTGGGTCAAAGACTGCCTGTGACCGAAATTTTGTTGGTGCGGCAAATCGTAATGGTGATCATTGTTTTGCCAAGTGTGCTGAACCATTTTCCAGGATGTTTGAAAACGAGCAGGCTTGACCTTCAGCTTATTCGAGTAGCGTTTGCGCTTGTTGCGATGTTGTGCGGATTTTATGCGGTCATCCATATGCCGCTTGCCGATGCGGTGGCGATCGGGTTTGCCAAAAGCTTTTTTGTCACGATTTTTGCAATCTTCTTTTTGCACGAAGTTGTGGGCATCCGCAGATGGGCTGCCGTTATGATTGGCTTTGTGGGGGTTTTGGTCATGATGCGCCCCGGCACTGAGGGGTTTGACCCCAATTCCCTTTTGGCGCTCGTTGGCGCCGCCGGAGCTGGCCTTGTGATGGTGGTTATCCGCAAACTTTCAAAAACAGATAAGCCCATCACCACCTTAAGCTATCAAGCCTTTTTGGTTGCGATCTGTGTTGCCATTCCTGCTTGGATCTACTGGGTGCCGCCAACCGCGTCTGAATGGGCTTTGCTGATTGCGGTTGGTGTGGTGTCCTACGGTGCTCAAATGCTGAACATCTATGCTTATTCTTGGGGTGAAGCTTCGGTTTTGGCTTCGCTCGATTATATGCGTTTGCTCTATGCAACGTTTCTTGGCTGGATGTTTTTTGAAACCGTCCCGGGGCCCTATACGTGGATTGGCTCTTTGGTCATCATCGCGGCATCGCTCTACACCGTGCACCGCGAACACCAGAACAACCGCAATCTCTCACGTTCGCCTGATGGTCGTGGCTTCACCAACACGTAGAGTTTTATTTGCGCATGGCGTGAAACGCGTTCACCAAACCCACCGTGGAACCGTTGCGCCCCGTGGGCTCTTGTTCGCCTTTGACCACGGGCAACAGTTCACCCGCCAGTTCTTTGCCCAATTCCACACCCCATTGATCATATGAATTGATGTCCCAAATCGCGCCTTGAACGAAGACTTTATGTTCGTAAAGCGCCACAAGTTGACCCAACACAAACGAGGTCAGTTTTGGATAGAGGAATGTGCATGTGGGTCTATTGCCGGGGAACACTTTGTGCGGTGCGAGTTTGTCGATATCCGCCTCTGATAGTCCTTTGTCGGCAAGTTCGCTGCGGGCTTGTTGTTCGTCTTTTCCCACCATCAAGGCTTCGGTCTGCGCAAATGCATTGGCCGCCAGTTTCTCATGATGATCGCCGACATGCTCTGCCGCTTCAGCCGCAATAAGAAAATCAGCAGGGATAACAGACGTGCCCTGATGAATGAGTTGGTAAAACGCATGTTGACCATTCGTGCCGGGTTCTCCCCAAACGATGGGGCCCGTTTCATGGCTTACTTTTGCGCCGTCGAGATCAATGCGCTTGCCATTCGACTCCATATCCAATTGTTGCAGATAAGCGGGGAAACGATGCAGGTATTGATCGTATGGCAAAACGGCATGGGTGTCATAACCACACACATTGCGATGCCAAATGCCAACCAATGCCATCAACAGCGGGACATTCACGCTGTCTGGCGTGTTCTGGAAGTGTTGGTCAACTGCATGCGCGCCGCCGAGAAACTCGTCAAAGCGTTTTGCGCCAATGGCAATCATCAAAGACAGACCAATCGCAGACCAGATTGAGTATCGACCTCCAACCCAATCCCAAAACCCGAAAGCGCGATCATCCGCAATGCCGAATGCCGACGTTTTGTCCAATGCGGTGGAGAGTGCTGCGAATTGGTTCACCACCGCTTCCTCGCCCAACGCATCCACCAACCACTGTCGGGCTGTGTTGGCGTTGGTCATGGTTTCTTGGGTGGTGAACGTTTTAGACGCCACGATAAACAATGTGGTGGCTGGGTTTACGACTTTCAGAACTTCTAAAATATCTGCGCCATCAATGTTCGACACGAAATGGGTTTTGGGCCCATCGTGGAACGGCCCAAGCGCAGCAGTTGCCATGACAGGCCCAAGGTCGGAACCGCCAATGCCAATGTTCACGATGTCGGTGAACTTGCCGCCCTGCCCTGCAATGTCGCCGCTGCGCACGGCTTCGGCAAATCGAGCCATAGCTTGTCTAACGGCCAACACGTCAGGCATCACATCTTTGCCGTCGATGATGACTGGCGCCCCCGACATGTTGCGCAATGCCATATGTTGCACGGCGCGGTTTTCCGTTGTGTTTATGGCAGCACCTGCAAACAAGGCCGCACGCTTTTCAGACACATTTGCAGCCTCAGCGAGTTCAAACAAAAGCTGCAAGGTCTCTGGCGAGATGTTGCACTTGGAATAATCGAACAAAAGCTCTCCACATTGAGCAGAAAACGTTTGGAACCGATCTGGATTTTCTTCGAACAAGGACAGGGTTTGACGATTTGCATTGGCATCGTGATGTGCCATCAATTTTTCGAGTTGAACGGTTGCTGCTTCTATCATTTTTGGGCCTTTGCCAACGTCTCGAGTTCAAACCAAATGTGTTTACCAAGCTTAGAGCTTATCGATTTGGTTACCATAGCTCTTAGCGGACTGTTTAACCAATTGAACCACCCTTTGAAGAAACTTTTACACCCACGCCCAACTTTTTGAGAAATGATGCTCATGTTAAAAAAGTTCGTGACTTTCGCATCTGACCAGAGAGGCAATGTCGGCTTGATCGCCGCAGGCACACTCGGTGTTATGATGATGTTGGGTGCAGGCGTGACAGACATCGCGCGCGTGAATAAAATACGTTCCTCTATGCAATCTTCAGCCGACACAGCTCTGCTCACATCCTTGAGGATGAACGAGCCCAAATGGGAAAAACGTGTTCAATTCGCATCGAACTTGTTCAAAGAGAATTTTAGCTATCCCAAAATGGTGACCGATTTAACGGGACAGCTTTCCGGTGAGAAGAAAGACCGCCAACTGATCGTCAGTTTCAAAAGCAGCGCGAAAATCACCCAATGGTTGCCAGATGGATTGAGTTTCGCCGCCGACAGAATTGAAGTGGATTCTATGGCCATTATTTCGAAACATACAAACTATGAACCCAGACTCATTTCCAATTCAGATGGTCGGAAGATGAGAGCAGGTGCTACGAAACTGAGATGACAAAATTCTGTTTTCAAGGCATAACACTGCCAGATTGAAACAGTGAATCCATAACATGCGCACGACTTCTGCCCCGCTGATCCGGCTCAAAAACTACACCGCTCCAAAATTCACAATTGATACGGTTGACCTCACTGTCAGTTTTGAGCCTGAGCAGACACGGGTGAAGTCCCGACTTCAAGTCAAACGCGCGAAAGCCACAAAGCCGAGCGAGCCCTTGGTTCTGGATGGTGACGAGCTGAAGCTGATTTCTGTTTCTGTAAATGGCACACCCACCGACAGCTACAAAGTCAGCGAAGAGCACCTGACCATTTCCGATCTACCAAAGGCTGCAAAGTTTACGGTGGAAATTGAAACTGAATTGTCGCCCGTGACAAATACGAAATTGATGGGCTTGTATCAAAGCAACGGCATTTACTGCACCCAATGTGAAGCCGAAGGGTTTCGCCGCATCACATATTTCCTAGATCGTCCCGATGTTTTGTCCACCTATACAGTTCGCTTAGAGGGCGACCGTGACGCCTGCCCCATTTTGCTGGGCAATGGCAATCCGGGCAAAAAGGGCAAGCTGAAAAACAATCGCCACTATGCCACATGGCATGACCCACATCCCAAACCTTGTTACTTGTTTGCGATGGTTGCGGGTGACTTGGATGTGCATACAGACAAATTCAAAACCGCTTCCAACCGCAAAGTCGATCTCAACATCTATGTTGAGAAAGGCAAAGCCGACATGGCATTTTTTGCTATGGACGCATTGAAACGGTCCATGGTTTGGGACGAAGAAAAATACGGCTGCGAATACGATCTCGACGTGTTCAACATTGTCGCCGTTTCCGATTTCAATATGGGCGCAATGGAAAACAAGGGCTTGAACGTTTTCAATGACAAATACGTGCTGGCCAATCCTGAAGTCGCCACCGACACAGACTACATGCATATTGAAGCTATTATTGCCCATGAATATTTTCACAATTGGTCTGGCAATCGCGTGACCTGTCGTGACTGGTTTCAACTGTGCTTGAAAGAGGGCCTGACAGTTTATCGCGATCAGGAATTTTCCGCCGACACCCGCTCGCGCGGGGTGCAGCGCATACAACAGGTGCGTGTGTTGAAAGCTGGGCAGTTTCCAGAAGATGCTGGGCCTTTGGCACATCCGGTTCGCCCGGCAGAATACAAAGAGATCAACAATTTTTACACGGCCACCGTCTATCAAAAAGGCGCAGAACTTGTGCGCATGCTGGCCACTCTGGTGGGCCCCAAGACATATCGCAAAGCAACCGATCTTTATTTCAAGCGACACGACGGCGAAGCCGCCGTTGTTGAGAACTTCCTCAAGTGTTTTGAGGATGCGAGCGGTCTGGATCTTTCACAATTCGCCATTTGGTACGCCCAGGCTGGCACGCCGACAGTCACAATCCAAGACAGTTACGACAAAGCAAAAAAGCGTTACACACTGGAACTTAGCCAAGAACTCGCTCCAACGGCTGCGCAATCCAAAAAACGCGCTGTGCCTATTCCCGTAAAATTTGGCTTGTTGGGAAAATCGGGGGCGGAGTTAGAATTCACCAGCAAAAGCACTGCCGTAGAAGGTGACGTGATCGTGTTGACCAAGAAACGTCAAAAGATTGTTCTGGAAAATGTATCGGAAAAACCTGTTCCATCATTCTTCCGCAATTTTTCCGCCCCTGTGAATGTCAATTATAAAGAAACTAATTCGGCGCTTTTGCACCGCGCTACATTCGACACGGACGCTTACAATCGTTGGCAGGCGCTGAACCTTTATGCAACGAAAATGTTGATCAAAGGCGCAAAGGCGAAAACCAACAAACCAGCGGCTTGGCTGGATGAAAAATTCATCGCTGCCGTTCAAGACACCGTGTTTGATGAAAGCCTTGAGCCAGAGTTCCGTGCGCAGGTGGCGGCGCTTCCTTCTGTGGCGGATATTGCGCGCGAGATTGGCAAAAATGTTGATCCCGATGCCATCATAAAAGCACGAAATGCCGTAACACAGGCGCTTGGGAAAGCTCTTGGCGAGAACGGTGTCGACTTGATGAAAAACCTCACGAAGCGCGAACAGGATGTTAACGACCTTGAAGCTGCAGGATTGCGCGCGTTGAAAAACGCGATGATGTCTCTATTGGTGCATGCCAAAATTGAAGGCGCTCTGGCCTTTGCTGAAAGACAATTCAAAACCAGCAAGAATATGACCGATAGTTTGGGCGCATTGGCAGTGATAGCGCATGCACAAACGGACAAGTCAAAGACAGATGCCGCGCTCCAACGCTTCTACAAAAAGTTCAAGAACAACCCGCTGGTCATCGACAAGTGGTTTTCTTTGCAAGCAGGCATTGCCGACAAGTCGGCTCTGTCACGCATCAAAAAGCTTACCAAACATGCGGACTATACGTTGGAAAATCCAAACCGTGCGCGCGCTTTGCTGGCTCCATTTGCTGCGGCCAACTATCCGGCCTTTCACAATGCAAATGGTCAGGGTTATGCCTATTACGCCAAACAAATTTTGGCGCTCGACAAACGCAATCCGCAAATAGCCGCTCGTTTGCTCACGCTCATGAACAATTGGCGCATGTTTGACGCACCTCGGCGAAAGATGGCTCTTAAGTCTTTGAAATCTATCGCCGCAACCAAAGGCCTGTCACGGGATACACAAGAAATTGTGGATCGTATGATTGGATAGAATTTTCTGCTGGCAAAATTTCCCAATTTATTGGGTGGACAAGCTGATTCTCATGGATTCAAATGGACTGATTCGCATTGTGGCTTCATGTAGGGGGTTAAGCTGCCAAAGCGAGTGATGTGGGAATAATCATTGCGAGGCATAAATGAACCATGCTGGCACCCGTTCGGTGCGCGGCGGGTTGGCGGATTCGTTAAAGCGAAAACTTGTCGATCTCAGCCGGGCAAAACGCGAAGAGCCCCTTTTTGAAGGCCCACTCCCCCATTCCAAAATTTTTGCTGCTCCAGCATGGGGTCGCGTTCTCAAGTCAGAAAAAATACTCCGCCGCCTCATTCCAGTTCTGATTCTAGCGCTGCTCATTATGGTAGCTGCATCCCGCACCTTGGGAATGATGAATTCCTCACAGACGATTAAACAAGCCGCTGAAACCAAAATCGCGCTCGTCTCTGAGCTTTCAGGACTGTATCTGTCTGCAAACCCATCGCTGGAAACGGCTCTTTCAAGCCCAACGCTGGCGGAAGTGTTTTTAAACGACGCTCTGCCGAAGACTTTCAGCTCTACAAATCACCTCGCCTTCTTGCTGAACGCCAATGGCAAGGTTGTCGCGCAAAACCCGCGCAACCCCGAATTCTACGGCGTTCAGTTAGAAGAACTTACTGGTGGTTCGATTTTGAACGACAACGCACGCAAAAATGTGGGTGTGCAGAGCTTTAACTTCCAAGGTGAAAATCCTGCTTGGGGCGCATTTCGTTCTGTTCAGAATTTGGATGGGAAAACCATCGGCAGTTTGTTGGTGCTCCAGAGCGAAGAAAAAATCTTCAGCATCTGGAACAGCTCAATGATGGTCGACATTGTGATGTTCCTGGCGTTGAGCACGGTGATGTTGGTGATTTTATACGCATATTTCTCGCAAGGTGCGCGAGCGCGTGATGCAGACGAACTGTTCATGGAAACCAATGCTCGCTTTGACACCGCCCTTGCACGCGGCCATTGCGGCCTTTGGGATTGGGATCTTTCACGCGGGCGGATTGTCTGGTCGCGCTCTATGTTTGATATGTTGGGCATGGAACCATCAAGCCGCGTCTTGGGCTTCGGAGAATTGTCCGGCTTATTGCACGGCGATGATGCCGATTTGATGACATTGGCCAACAGCGCATTCTCATCTGAAAGCAAACAGATCGACCACAGTTTTCGCATCATGCATTCTAATGGCACATGGGTTTGGTTGCGCATTCGTGCTGAACTTGTGCGCTACAAAGGTACTGATCCTCACCTCATCGGGATTGCGGTCGACATCACAGAACAAGAGGCCATCAAGCAGCAATCCCGCGCTGCTGACATTCGCCTGCGTGATGCGATTGAAAATATTTCCGAAGCATTCGTTCTTTGGGATTCCAAAAAGCGTCTCGTGATGTGCAACAGCAAATATCAACAATTGTACAATCTTCCAGCCAGCGCTGTGGTTCCTAAGACGCCTTACGACGTGGTGATGGAACAGAGCAAAAAGCCAAAGATCAAAACGCAGGTGTCTTTCGACAGTGGTTTTGAAAACGGGTCGAAAACGTTCGAAGCTCAAGTTGAAAACGGCAACTGGTTGCAAATCAACGAACGCCGCACTCAAGATGGTGGATTTGTTTCCGTTGGAACAGACATCACCCAAATCAAACGCAATGAGTCAAAGCTTGTTGAATCTGAACGCAAACATATGACCACCATTGCGGATCTTAGAAAATCCCAGCGACAGCTAGAGTATCAAGCTCAACAATTGGTCGAACTGGCCGATGACCTCAGCGAACAAAAGGACAAAGCTGAAGCCGGCAACCGAAGCAAATCAGAATTCCTAGCCAATATTTCCCACGAATTGCGCACCCCACTCAACGCAATTATCGGCTTTTCTGACATTATGCGTTCTCAAATGTTTGGTTCTTTGGGATCAGAAAAATACGACGAATACGCCGAAGACATCCACGATTCCGGCAACTTCCTTCTTGGTGTGATCAACGACGTTCTTGATATGTCAAAGATTGAAGCAGGTCGGTTTGACCTTAACCTCGAAGAGGTGCCCATCCACACTTTGCTCGACGAGACTTTGCGCATCATTCATATGCAGGCAGAAAAAGGCGAGCTTTCCGTGAGCCAAAAAATTCCTGAAGATCTGATGATCGAAGCCGACCGTCGCGCAGTAAAACAAATTCTGCTGAACCTGCTCTCCAATGCGGTTAAATTCACGCAAAAGGGTGGCAAGATTGAAGTCACGGCCAAAAAGTCAAAACAGTGCGTAAGCATTGTCATTGCCGACAATGGTATCGGAATTTCTGAGGATGCGTTGAAACGTCTAGGCCAGCCATTTGAGCAAGTCCAAGATCAGTTCACTAAAGACCATAAGGGCAGTGGCTTGGGTTTGGCGATTGCGCGCTCACTCTCAATCTTGCACGGCGGATCATTGGACATTCGCTCTACGGAAGGCGTCGGCACAACCGTTGCAGTTCGCTTGCCAATTGAATGCAAGGTGGAAGCCCCTGCTCCTGAAGACGAAGACATTGCTGCCTAAGCACGCCTGACACTCATTCAGCCCAAGACTTTCAAAAACGCTTTGCGCACACGCTTTTGCAAATCGCGTACATGTGCTTCGGCCGACTTCAAATCTGGCATTCCTGTTTGATGTGCAATCTTATGGCTCAGGCTTTTGGGGAAATCTTCTCGGTTCGGCACATTGGCCAGACACAAGCGCACAAGTTGCAACAACGACGCGAACTCCTGATATGTGCTGGCAAGATCAACACTCTCATCTAACTTTGTTGAGGATTTTAAATCGGAAAGAGAATCTACCGTGGATTGTCCCAGCTGACTCTTACCCGTCAGCACTGCCCACTGAGCGAGAAATTCCAGATCGATCAAGCCGCCCTTTGCAAGCTTCAAATCCCAGTCTGATTTGGCCATTCGCTCTTCATCCATGAGTTTGCGCATGTCGAAAATGTCAGACTGGAAATCAGTATTCTGAGCTCTCGCCTCAATGACGTCTGAAATTTTCGACATCACTTTGGTCTGAAACTTTGGATCACCCTGCACTGCTCTGGCGCGGGTCAAGGTCATCAACTCCCAAGTCCACGAGCTGTCCATATGATATTTTTCAAAGGCAAACAGGCTTGTGGCGATGGGGCCAGCGGCACCATGGGGTCTCAAGCGCAAATCCAATTCGTAGATAATGCCTTCATTGGTCGGCGCGCTGAACGCAGAAATCAAACGTTTGGTCAGCCGACCAAAATAGTCTGAAGCATGCAGCGGCCTGTCACCATCAGACATATCCAAGTTGTTGTCATATTCGTATAAAAACAGAATATCCAAGTCTGAACTGGCCGTCAGTTCACGTGTTCCGAAATTTCCCAAAGCAACAATGCATGAGGCTGATTGCGGCACACTTCCATGCAGTTCTTTAAAGCCATGTTCAACCCAATTGAAAACGCCTTTGATGAGTGTTTCAGCCAAACGACTGTAAAGTTCTCCCGCTTCTTTCAACGGCAACGCACCGCTTAAGAGGCGCACACCAATTAGGAAGCGGTGTTCTGCTGCAAACTGTCGGGCTCTGTTGAGACCATCTTCATAATCGATGGCGTGATTAAGCGATTGTTGCAGAAGTTCGCTCAGCAACTCGGCTTGGGGTGTTGTGTTGAAAAAACCCGGTTCCAATATTGAATCAAAAACGTGCGGACGGCGTGTAATGACGTCAGCCAACCGAGGGGCCGTATCTATGATCAGCAGCAGAAGATCAAGCAATGCGCGGTTGGTTTGCAATAAGCTGAACAGTTGGAAGCCTGTGGGAAGATTGTCCAAGAAACTGTCAAACTGTGCCAGCGCCGAATCTGGCGAACCTGTTGCCGCCAGTTTTGTCAGCAAATCCGGTGTCAGTTCCGTGAGGTTTTCGCGTGCCTGTGTGGATTGAAGCGCCTTGTAACGTCCGTAGTGCCAGCCTTTGACTGTGGTCATAACAGCTGATGGATTTTTGAAACCCATTTGCTCCAATGCAGTTAGAGTTTGGGGGTCGTGTTCATCTCCCGTGAACACCAAGTTTCCAGCTTCAGAGCTCAGGTCGCCACTGGTTTCAAACAAAGCCGCGTAATGGCCTTCAACCGTTTCAAGGTGGTTCACCAGTGTTTTGCAAAACTGCGTTCGTGTTTTTTCACCACACATATGCGCGATGCGTTGCATGGCGTCCTTATCTACCGGCAGAGTGTGCAATTGGGCATCATCCACCATCTGCAGCCTGTGTTCCACATCGCGTAAATAGAGATAACTCTCCTTCAACTGCGCAGCCACATGGGGCTCAATCCAATTTGCCTCTTGCAAAGCATCCAGCATGTCGAGTGTTTTTAAGCCACGCAATTCAGGCGCGCGACCGCCGGCAATGAGCTGTTGGGTTTGAACAAAGAACTCAATTTCGCGAATGCCACCGCGCCCGAGTTTCACATTATGGCCATACGGGTTCATCTGGCTGTAGCCGCGATGGCTCTGGATTTGCCGCTTGATGGAATGGATGTCCGCGATCGCTGCATAGTCCAAATATCGTCGCCAGATAAATGGTTTCAAGGCAGTGAGCACTTCTTCACCGAGAGCCTTATCACCCGCAATGGCTCGGGCCTTGATCATGGCCGCGCGCTCCCAATTTTGCCCGCGGGATTCGTAGTAATGCAGCGCCGCCTGCAGAGGCACGGCAAGTGGGGTGGAGCTAGGGTCCGGCCGCAACCTTAAATCCGTTCTGAACACATAGCCATCTCCCGTTCTGTCTTGCAGAATTCGGATCAAACCTTTGGTCAATCGAACAAAGTGTTTTTCAATCTCATAAGGTTCAATGATTGAAGGGCATGATGGATCGTAGAATACGATGAGATCGATATCGCTGGAATAGTTCAACTCGCGCGCGCCATGTTTGCCCATGGCCAAGACTGTCAATCCGCTTCCATCTTGAGGATCAGACAGCAGAGGCAGATTCAAGTGCCCTGCCTCGTGCAAGTTCAGGAGGAGATGAGAGAGTGTCGAACGAACGGCAATGTCTGCTACTCTCGAAAGAGCATCGCCTACATGAGACGCGCTCCACCAGCCGCCAAGGTCAGCCAACCCCACCAACAATGCCGCCTTGCGTTTGAACACGCGCAGGCGCGTCATCAACGCTGCTTCATCTGTAGGTGTGTTGGACAATATCCGCTCACCCGCAAACAGCTCATCCAAAGCTGGACGGAAACCCCTTTTCCAACACGCTTCCACGAGGTTTGGAAACTGACACGCCAAATCGCTGATATAATTGCTGAGATCGAAACTGTTCTTCAGAAATAGGCCGACATCTTCATCTTGTGACAAAGCCAAAATGAACTCTTCACCACATTCTGACGTTGCTTTTTTTAAAAAGCTCTCGAAACGCTTGTCAGCATTCTTTGCGTTCAGGGCCTGCAACACGACAGGCGGAACCAGGCCTTTTCCAATGTCAGGGAGATCGTCCAGTATCGGTTTCATAAATCTGTTTCAAAATAATGCGGTGCGACAGTTTCACCGCACCACGTCACAATGGCAAGGAAAAGCGGCAGATCAAACCAGGAGAATTGTCGTGTAAAGTGAGTGTCCCTCCGTGAAGTGACGCAATGGCCTTGACCATAGACAATCCCAAGCCAGAACCCGGCAATGTTCGGCTGTTGTCCAGTCGAACAAATCTTTCCTGAACACGTTTTTGCTCTTCCTTGGAAATACCCTGTCCATTGTCAGCGATATCGATCACCACATGGTCGTCGGTTTGATAGGACTTGATGATCGTTTTGGCCCCTTGCTCGGCATGGCCATATTTCAAAGCATTGTCTAAGAGGTTGATCAGTGCTTGAACAATCAACTCGCGGTTTGCGTTCACAGGCGGCAAATGTTGATGATCAAGGATCAAGGCAACATCCTTTTCCTCAAAACTCGCTTCAAACAGTTCGTGAAGGTCTGCAATCAATCTATTCAGATCAACGGGTTTCAAATCTATTGTTGAAGCCCCTGCTTCCACTTTAGAGATCATGAGCAAAGCATCGAAGGTCTTAATGATCCCATCGGACTCGCTAATAATACCTTCTATTTCATCACGCGTGGTTTTAAGTGTGCGCGACGCCAGTGCTCTTTCGGCCTGCCCACGCAAACGCGTAAGTGGTGTCTTTAGGTCATGTGCGATGCTGTCCGACATGGATTGAATGCCAGAATCCAGCTTTTCCAAACGCCCGATCATAGAATTCAAACTGGTCGACAGGCGGTCGAACTCGTCTCCTGTTCCAGACAATGGCAAGCGTTGAGACAAATCCCCCGCCATGATCTGTTGGCTGGTGTTGGCAACTGAATCGATATGCCGAAGTGCCCGCCTCCCGATGAAGAACCAAACACACAGTCCGGTCAAAACCATGACGGCGAGTGACACAGTTGATGCCTGCTGAACAATGGCTTGAAATCTTTGAAATTCACCAATGTCGCGCCCCACAAGCAGGCGCAAATTGCCAGGCAAAGTGAATACACGCGCGATTGCTTTGTGAGGAATATCGTCAACCGACTCAAAACGCTCATAGTCAAACGGAGGTATCTTCCAGCCGTCTTTCACCAACAAGCTGCGGTCTAGATCACGGACGTTGCCAGCGATAATTCTGCCATTGGGGTCCGCAACAAGATAGAGATTGGCGCCTGGTTGACGCGAACGACTTTCAATCATGGGGATGAGCCTGCGAAGGCCAACACCACGGGTGATCTCCGCAATCTTTTGCACTTCATCATCAACGGCGACTTGGGATTGTTGGATAAGCAACCGCCCAGTGTTGTGGCCGATATATAGGACCACTCCTGCCGCCAAGAGGCCAAACACGAGCGTGTAAACCAGCGTCAGCTGGATGCTCGTGTTTCGCAAGAGTTGTCCTAGACGCTGCATGTTTTATGTGGCGCTTTTGTCTGAAAGATCGGCCAATTTGTAACCGCGGCCACGCACAGTATGCAAAAGTGGGTAGTCAAATTCTTTGTCCAGTTTGCTGCGCAACCGAGACATATGGACATCGACCACATTTGTTTGGGGGTCAAAATTCAAGTCCCACACGTTTTGCAACAACATAGTTCTGGTAACAATTTTGCCCTCATTGTTCATCAGAAATTCTAGCAGACGATATTCGCGCGGTTTCAACTCGATACGCTTACCAGCTCTGTTTGCCGTGTGGTTGATACGGTCCAGTTTAAGATCGCCCAGGGTCAAAATCGTATCGTTTGAGGTATTTTCACTTCTCTTCACCAGCACATCGAGACGCGCCAGAAGCTCTGATGTTGCGTACGGTTTTGTGAGGTAATCATCCCCGCCGGCGCGCAATCCTTCTACGCGATCATCCACCTGCCCCAGTGCCGAAAGAATTATGGCGGGTGTTTGGTCACCACCCTCGCGTAACGCAGTGACGATGGAAAGACCATCCATTTTGGGCAACATACGATCCACAATCAGAACATCGAATGTGTCTTTTTGCGCACGTCTAAGTGCTGCGTCGCCCTCACCTTCGTGTACAACTTCATGTCCCACCGAAACAAGGGCATCGATCAGTTGGTCGGCCTGTATTTGATCATCTTCAATCAATAAAATACGCACGCGGTTATTCCCAAAGCGTCGACGCTCACGAACCGATATTTGGAACGTGAGCGCCATTGTTTCATGTGGAGTTTATCTCAATCGACTTTGCTTAGCCAAGGTCCAAAGGCAACGCCACAAAACGATTGCGGTTTTGACTCTCCACCTGCAACAAAACTGCCTTACGCTCAGAACTGATGGCCTCTGCTACGGCGTCGCTCACATCGTCAACCGATTTGATGTCAGTGCCATTGACCGAAAGAACCACGTCACCGCGACGCAGGTTCTTGTCCGATGCGGGGCTGCCTCTTTCAATTCCTGCGATAACGACACCATCCGGTGTGTTGGTGAGTTCAACGCCTAATTCAGCAAGTTTGAACTCCGCATCATTATCGCGATCAGTTTTCAAAGCAACTTTTTTGGCACCGGGAAGCGTCCCCAATTTCACATCAAGACCTTGCTCTTTGCCGTCACGAATAACAGTGAGTTTTACGTTGGCATCGGGGCCGTAACCAGCAATGACTTTCGCCAATTGCTTCGGGTCTTTGATGGATTGCTCATCGACTTTTACAATAATGTCGCCTGTTTCCACGCCAGACAGAGCTGCGGGGCTTTTGTCTTGAGCTTCAGCAACGATTGCGCCGGCTGCTTTATCCAGCCCGAGAGAGTCTGCAATATCTCTGGTCACTGGTTGAATTTGTACTCCCAACCACCCGCGAGAAACTGCGCCGTTCTTGATCAAATCATTGACCACGGCTGAAGCGGAACTTGCCGAAATCGCGAATGCGATGCCCACATTGCCGCCGGATGGAGAAAAGATCGCGGTGTTCACACCAATCACTTCGCCCTTCAAGTTGAAAGCGGGGCCACCCGAATTGCCTTTGTTCACCGCAGCGTCAATTTGCAAGAAATCATCATAGGGGCCTGAACCGATGTCACGGCCGCTTGCGGATACGATGCCAGCTGTCACAGTGCCACCGAGACCGAATGGGTTGCCTACTGCCACAACCCATTCACCAACGCGGCTTTTCTCTTCTGAAAAGGCAACGTAAGTGAATTTTTCCTTTGCATCGACTTTCAACACTGCAAGATCAGTTTTTGGGTCTGTGCCAATCAATTTGGCGTCTAGCTCTGTTCCATCATGTTGGACAATGGTGAACTTGGAACCGTTTTCGACAACATGATTGTTTGTGACAATGTATCCGTCATCAGAAACAAAAAAACCCGAGCCTTGGCTTGCACCAAAATTACGGCCGCGACGACGGTCGCCGAAACCGCGTCTGTTGCCACGATCATTTTCGAAGAACCTGCGCAGCGGATGCCCTTCAGGCAAAAAGTCTTGACCGCTGCGGCTGGATTGACGCTGAGACGCTGGTTCTGCACCCACTTCAACACGCACACTCACAACTGCGGGGGAAACAGCTTCTACCGCATCAGCAAAACTTGGAGCTTGAGGTGCGGTGACACGCACTGCTTCCGCAAATGCTGGCGTCAACGATGTGGAGAGGCTACCGGCCAAAAGCACGGCACTCATGGCCAATGCAGTTCCAAGAGACTTAACTGATTTCGATTTGTTCATGGCTAGCATTTCATATCCTTATTTGTCTGCAAGTTGGTGACGATGAACGCCGTTGCAGCAGATATGGTTGCCATTTCGGAAAGAGTTAGGGCCGCGAAATTAAATCTTGGTAATGTAGATAATCGTCAAACACAGGAGTTAACGCTCAAGCAGGCGCGCCAACTCTTTTTCTTCTTCATCAGAAAGTTTGGATTCCACCACATCACTTTGCTTGCGGCCTGCGCGGAATATCAATGCCCCGGCAAGAATGATCAGCAAAAACGGTGCGGCCCACAAAATAAACGTGTGCCAAGCAAAAACGGGTTTCAGCAAAATAAATTCGCCATACCGATCGACAAGAAATGTGCGAATTTCGCGGTCAGTCTTTCCTGCGGTAATTTGTTCGCGAACAATAATTCTCAGGTCTTTTGCGACATCTGCATCCGAATCGCGAATGCTTTGATTTTGACAAACGACGCAGCGCAATTCCGAAAACAAAAGTTTTGCACGGGCTTCCGCCTCGCTCGCCAACTCATCTTCGGCCACGGCTCCAAATATGCCAACGCAAATCAACAAACAGACCATCATCAATTTGCTTGCGAATTTAGCCAACGGATGCTGTTCCCAATTTTCTGTTCTTTGAAAGTTTCGGAGACCCAATGCGTGCTCTGCGATCTGTCAAAGAAAGCCCGCCAGCCAAAACCATCAAGATCGATCCTAGCCATATGAGCGTGATCATCGGTTTCCACCAAATACGCAAAACCACACTGTTGTCGGTCTTTACTTCGCCCAACGCGATATACAATTGTGAAAACCCGAATGTATTGATCAAGGCTTCAGAAGTGGGCGTTTGACGAGCTGGATAAAAACGTTTTGAAGGCGCGCCTGTGCGCACTACGTTTCCGTCTTTACTGATGGTCAGCTGTACAAGCTCTTCAGAAAAATTGTTCACCGAACGGGTTTGATACTGTTCAAATGTGATTTCGTAACCCGCGGCTGTTGCACTTTCTCCCTGCTTCAAAATAGCGACCGATTCAGTCTCATAGGCAGTTACAAACACTATTCCCAGCATGGTAACACCCACGCCTGCATGGGCGATGGCTGTTGCCCAGATGGAACGTTTCAGACCGGTCAAACGTGCAAAGCCCGTTTTTAAACCAACTTTTGGCAAGCCGCTTCTTTGCAGCAATTCCGCAAATGCTCCAACAATCAGCCAAGCGGATATGCCCATCATCAATGGTGCGATCCACGGGCCACGCTCCAGGAAACCATACGCTAAAATGATCACGATGACGGCTGCAAACAAGGCAAACATCAGTCGTTGTGAGACGCCCACGATATCGCCACGTTTCCAGCCAAGCAGCGGACCAAATGGCAAAACGAGAACTAATGGAATCATCAAAGCACCAAATGTCAGATTGAAGAACGGGGCACCAACCGAGATTTTTGCTCCAGTGATCGCTTCATACACCACGGGAAAGAGTGTCCCCACCAAAACGGTGGCCGCTGATGTTGAGAGCAAGACATTGTTGAGCACCAGCGCGCCTTCGCGCGATATGGGGGCAAACAGACCGCCCTGCTCTAGCCTACTTGCTCTGAAAGCAAACAGGAACAATGCACCGCCAACGAAAGCGCTCAAGATTGCAAGAATGAACAATCCTCGTGTGGGGTCGGATGCGAATGTATGGACGGACGTCAACACGCCAGAGCGCACTAGGAATGTACCAAGCAAAGAGAGTGAGAAAGTCACAATTGCGAGCAGGACAGTCCAGATTTTCAAGGAATCCCGCTTTTCCATCACCAAGGCTGAATGCAGCAATGCTGTTCCAGAAAGCCATGGTAGGAAAGATGCATTCTCCACAGGGTCCCAGAACCACCAGCCACCCCAGCCGAGTTCATAATACGCCCAGTAGGAGCCCATCGCGATGCCAGCGGTTAGGAATATCCAAGCAGCCATTGCCCAGGGGCGGACCCATCTGGCCCAAGCGGAATCGATGCGCCCTTCAATCAATGCCGCAATCGAAAAAGCGAATGTTATCGAAAAGCCCACATAGCCGATGTAAAGCATAGGAGGGTGAATGGCCAAACCGATGTCTTGCAGAATGGGATTGAGATCTTGCCCTTCAACAACAGGTGTTTGGCGCGCAAACGGATTTGATGTGAGCACAATGAAAAACAGGAAAGTGGTGAGCAGCCATCCCTGCACACCCAATACATTGGCGCGCATTGTTTTCGGCAAATTTTTTCCGAACACGCCGACAGCGGCAGCAAACAATGCGAGAATGAAAACCCACAACAACATGGAGCCTTCATGATTGCCCCATGTTCCGCTCAATTTATAAATGAAAGGCATTTGCGAATGAGAATTCTGCCAAACATTCACGACAGAAAAATCTGACGTGGCATAGGCCCACATCAATGCGCCGAACGACAATGTCACAAAGCCTAAAATGGCGATGCTGGAAACATCAGCCGTTGCCATAAGGTTTGGCGCATTGGTGCGCGCACCCCACATCGGAACAATGCTTTGGAACACCGAAAGCGAAAAGGCGATCAAAAGCGCCATATGGCCAAGTTCAACAATCACAGATTTTCAGCCCCTTCGCCCTTCCAGACGCCCTTTTCTTTGAGCTTTTCTGCCATATCGGCAGGCATGTAATTTTCATCATGTTTGGCAAGCACAGTATCAGCCACAAAATTTCCGTCGGCGCCGAGACTACCTTCGGTGATGATGCCCTGATTTTCGCGGAACAGATCCGGCAGAATGTTGTTGAACGATACCTTCACTTTGTTTTCGTTGTCTGACAACGTAAATCCAACTTGCAGCCCTTCGCCTCTGACAACGGAACCCTCTTCCACCAGGCCAAACAATCTTATTCTTTGTCCAGGTTTCACATCAGCGGCACGCAATTCGGTGGGGCTCATGGCAAAGCTGATGCCCGACTGTAAGGCAAACAGGGTCAGCCCTACCGCAACTGCCAACACACAGCCTATGGTTCCAATCCAAAGCAATCTATTTGTCTTTCGAGTCATTCACTTGCTCCTTGTGATCGCACAATATCAGCAACATTGAGTTGTTTTGCCAATGCGTCGAGCCTTTGCAGTTCATCCGGCGCTTGAGCATATTGTTTCTTGGCCTGTTCCAGCGCCAGTGAAGCTTTCACTGGCTCATCCAGCACCATATAAGAGCGAATAAGACGCGACCATTCCTGAACGGTCCCCTCGCCATCTTCAAGGCGAGAGGCCAAACCTTCCACCATAGCATTGATTTCCTGAAGACCTGGTCGCTCGCTTTCACCTTGCAAAAGGCCAGCTTTTTGCTGCAGACGTGCAATCTGGTCTGATGTCAGTTTCGCCCATCTTGGGTTGTTTGTATTGAGTTGCGCCAACCCTTCCCAAATACGCAAAGCTTCTTCAGGCTTGCCCTCTTGGTCGAGCGCAAGAGCAATGAATATTTGGGGTTTTGGAAAATTCGGTTGTTGGGACGCAGCTTTGTCGAACATCTGGCGCGCTTCGGCAGGAACAATATTGCCAGCAATAATCGTCAGCGCTTCTCCCAAATCCGTGAGAAGTTCTGGGGTCTCTCCATCAATGCGCATCACCTGTCTAAGAGCGCGTGCACGATCTCCCGGTTTGTTCAAACGGCCATAGACATCGGCCAACAATCTCCAACCTTTGGCATCATTGGGGTTTTTGGCTAAGTGTCTTTCCGCGACCTGAACCAAATCTTCTACAGGTTTTTCTTCCAGACTTAGGTTCGCGCGCGCGCTCAATGGGAAATCCGGTTGTCCAGATGCTCCCAAGGCGAAGTATAATGAAATTGAAAGCAAAGGAACGCCCAATACAGCTGCCAAACTGGTTGTTATCAATGAAGACCGGCCTTGAGCTCCCTGCTTCGGGTTTTTCGCTTCACGCCTTGCTTCGCGCAACATTCTGCGCGCAATCTCCGCGCGCTCAGAAAGCAGCGCTGCTGAGGGCTTTTTCTCGCGCTCAATCTCTTGGTCTATTTGCTTGATTTGGTCTTTGTAGAAGTCGAGCGAGCTGGTGGAGTCTTCTGCAGGTGCCGCATTCTTTTTGGCCAAAGGCAAAACGACGCAAAGCGAGGCTACGAAGAGCAATATGAGAGAGGAAATCCAAAACAACATGAAGGGTGTTTAACGCGGTTGCGCCCTAATTCAATGTGACTTCTTATCACTTCGTTGCGAGAAGCTTCAACTGATAACCTACTTGACCAATCGCCACTTTCCGTCGCTTCCCAAACAGGCCGTGGCTTCCGCGGTTTCTGTGCCGTTGGAATTGGTTATGCTGTGTTTAAATCTGCGGCATTGTTCGCTTCCAACTCTGAACAGTTGATAACCAACAACAGTTCCCGACACCCCGGAAGCTCCCACCCACTTATTGGATTGCAAGGGTTGCCCGAAATTTAGGGTCTTTTCTTCGATCTCTTTGACTTTGGATTTGTCGCTGGAAGACAAAAAAGAAGCAAAATTTTCATTGGAATGAAATATCAGTGCGGCATCAGAAGTGTCCGGCGCCAAATCAGAATCACCAACGGACCTTTTGCCTGACAAGGTGCACGCTGAAAGCATGCCGCACAGCAACAAAATCAACAATGAACAATACATGACCAAGGAATCTGAATTCAATTTCTGTCTTATTGGGGCTTGATTGCGACAATTGGAAGGCTGACGCAAGCTTTCAATCCGCCCAAAGAAGGACTTCGCTCCAAATTGAACGTGCCCTTATACTCGGTGGCAATGTCTTTGACGATTGATAATCCCAATCCAGAACCACTTGTGGATTCATCAATGCGCTCGCCGCGCTTCATCGCCCTTTGGCATTCGAGATCACTCAGCCCCGGCCCATCATCTTCGATCACAATATCAGCAAGCATTATTGAGGACGACTTTGTTTTGGGTAGAACGACTGCAACCGCTACTTCATTTTTGGCAAATTTGCTCGCATTTTCGATGAGATTTCCCAGAATTTCTTCGAGATCTTGCTCTTCAACGCGAAAGACAAGTTCGTCTTCCGCAAGATCAAAGGAAAATTGAATACCATCTTTCAATTTACGCATCACACGTACAATCCGCGTAAGCACAGGTGCAAATTCAGTGCGCGCAGTGGTGTTGCCGCGTTGTGCTGATATTCTCGCTCTGTCCAGATAATTCCTTATCTGATTGTCCATGATGTCTGCCTGGTCGGCAACCAAATCCCAAGATTTACTGGTCGGTGATTGACGTTCGTTTTTTATAACTGCGAGAGGTGTTTTCAAGCCATGAGCCAAATTTCCAACTTGTGTACGAGCGCGATTGACAACCTCTGTATTGGTTTTGATCAAAGCGTTGATTTCGTGCGCCAAGGGTTGGATTTCCGTTGGATAATCCGAGCTCAAACTGTCTGCGCGGCCTTCACGGATTTCACCCAATTGCCTTTGCGCATGCGCAAGAGGTCTTAATCCAATTTTGACGGCAAAAAATGCAATCAAAATTGTTCCCAATCCAAACAGTCCCAAAGATATGGAAACACTTCGCGATGTTTCATCGATGTTTTTGTCCAACACATCTCGATTGCCCGCCACGATGATCTGATAGAGCGTTGAACCTTCTTCTCCCAGAAACAACTGCGTTTCCACACGCAGCGACCGTATATCGTTTTGGGTGTAAGTATATTGCCTTTGAAACGAGCTATCGAAAGGGATGGAAGCGGTGGGCGGGACCGTTAGCGTTTCATTTTCAATGGAAGGTGATCTTAAAAGAATTTTCGAAGGGTTTTGTGAATCAGCAATCGCCCAATACCAGCCCGTAAGAGGTATGGAAAAATTTGGGTCACCGAGATCGGGCACCGCTTTAAATGAATCGCCATCGATTTCCAATGCGCCCACAAGACTTCGAGTGTGCTCTTCAAGTCGTTCTTTTAAGGCCTGCTCTGCATTTGACTTTAAATAGGCGGAGGTCACAATTCCGGTAAGAATGGTGGCGGCTGCGGCCCAAAGGCCGAGAACAAACAACAATCGAAATGCAAGAGATTTTGGAATCAGACGTGACGTCACAATTACATCCGATAGCCTAGACCGCGGACAGTTTCGATCACTTCGGAATGGAGTTTTTTGCGCAATCGTCCAACAAACACCTCTATCGTATTTGAATCTCGATCGAAGTCTTGATCGTAAAGATGCTCAATCAGCTCGGTGCGCGATACAATCTCTCCGCGATGATGCATGAGATAAGAAATCAATCGGTATTCATGGGATGTGAGTTTCACCAACTCCCCGTTCATCATCACTTTCGATTGTCTTGTATCGAGAGTAACCGGACCGATTTCAATTTCTGAACTGGCATGGCCTGCGGCTCTTCGAATGAGAGCGCGCAATCGTGCCAGAACTTCTTCTGTGTGGAATGGTTTGGCAACATAATCATCAGCGCCAGCGTCTATGCCAGAAACTTTGTCACTCCAACGGTCGCGAGCTGTTAGCATGAGAACAGGCATGGTGCGGCCATCGGCGCGCCATTTTTCCAAGACCGTAAGTCCGTCCATTTCTGGCAGGCCAATGTCGAGAATGACCGCATCATAGGGCTCGGTGTCGCCCAAGAAATGTCCTTCTTCACCGTCAGTGGCGCTGTCCACCACATAACCAGCGTCACTCAGAGCTTGGCACAATTGACGATTCAAATTTGCATCATCTTCAACAACGAGTAATCGCACAATCTTCCACCTTTTCGGTCAGGTCGTTTAACACCCGTCACTTTGAAACAACGACTGTCTTTCGTCTAGGTGGGCCGTTCTTTGATTTTACGAGAACCTTGATCACGCATTTTTGGCCGCGCGTCGTAACGCTGAGCACACGCCCACCTGTGGAAGATGCCACGCTAGACGCCTTTGCTCCGCAACCAGCCGCATGTGCCTGTGTGGAGAAAATTTGAGTTGACGCCAGAATGAAAACTGCGGAGCAGATGTGCAAAGCGCATTTTGGGAGTTTGGTAGAATATAACATGCAGACAATCTATATGAGGCGACCTGAACAACACATGAACGGACTTTTAGGGCATTGGTGAGAATTCGCAAACGCTTGCCCAGACTGCATTGTGTTGTTTGATTGCTGCAATCGTCAAGTCTGTGTCCAGGACCGACCATGAAATCGGTTGCATGACAATGCATGACAGGTCAGTCGCGCCGATATCAGTCATCCGCGCGCAACCCATTTGGCTTAGCGTTGTTAAGGTGAGCACGACGCAAAGCTTTATGAGCCCGCGCAAGTGTCTTTGATCTTGCGGCCTCTGCTGCATTTTGTATTTCACGAAGAATGGTTTTGCGTTGCCAATTGCTTTTGCTCCAATTGGCAATCTCAATCACCAATTGGAGCAGTTTGAAAATGAGTGTCATTCAATGATTGCTGAAGCTCCCAACCGACCAAAAATTGCAAATAGAGAGCCTCCAACGGCCACAATTTGAAGAATGGCATCTGTGAGAACGAGTTGCGAATTGTCGTCGATTGGGTGTCCCAATGCACTCAACAAAGCCGCAACAACGGCAATGATGGAACCCCAGATCGTGCGTGAATTGTACCACCTTTTAGAATCTTTAAGCATGTATTTGTCCTCTTATGAATTGAGATGAAGTGATGTATGGGCAAATGACCCCGGCCCCACAGATGTCGAGTTCTGTGCAACGGAAATATCTATCGACACAGGCTGATGCGCGAACCAAGTCTGCAACTGGGCTGGGGAAATTGATGTAAACGCCGAATTGGTCTCGAACACATGCTCTTGCTGCAGTTCGTCGCGAAGTTGAACGGTGTACGATTCACTTGCTTCATCAAGTGGTATCTCTAACGGCACCCAAGAATCGGATATCAATCGATTTCGGCGTATCCATTCCACATAGATCGAACCGTCCTCAGCTTCTCGCGCAGTCAAGTGCACTGGCTTGAATGGCACGTCCCCTCGATGTCCCAAAGCGAACTCTTCCTGAACGAATGACGCGTCGCCGATAGCCTTATCGCTTTTGCCATAAGACCACTGAAGCACTTGGCCTTTTTGACTTTCCGATCTTGCGATTGCTTCAACGGCTTCATTCAAAACAACAATATCCGCTCCAATTTCACTTCCGATACTGGCTTCAAGCTCTGTTCCAGACTGGCCGCGCAGCAGGCCCGATAGCTCCCATTCATTTTCACCGATCAGTTCAGCATTGGTGAACTGTAGGATTTCCCAAGCATTGTTTCTCGCCCGCACTGCAATGGCATTGTTTCCTGCCAAAACTTGCACTGGCGCGGCAGAAAATACCTCACCTACATAGAGTTTTACCCGCAAGCGATGGTTCCAGACCCAACGGCTTGTGGCCTGCTCTGCCGACAGCTCTTCCAGCAATTCTCCCACAGTGGCGGGTTGTTCTAATACCTGTCTCAACGCATAGTCATCAGTGGTCGGTGAAGCATAAAGAGCAACAGACCCAACCCAAGGTTTGGAACTGACTGCCACAAAATTGGAAACTGTTTCCGACAAGGGCTCAATGTATGGCAAATCCAAAAAGGTCGCCAAAACCGTCGGATCACTTGCCGTGGCAAAATTGCGCGCTGTCAATGAAGGGATATTTACCGGCGCACTTGCTTCCAAATCCACAGCTTTGGCTTGCAACGTGAGATGTTTTCCTTCTTCCATGGATACGATCTGCCAGACCTGATTTGGCTCTAGATCGTTGACTTGAACGTAATCGCCAACACGCAGGTGCCGCATCGAAAGTGGCAGAGAAAACGTCAGCGTCTTACGGGCTGTCCACTGGGTGTGCAACCAATCTTCCAACACAGGTTGAAGCACATAACCTTCAGAAACAATTGGCAGTGAGAGGGTGGATTTTCGCTGGTTCTGTGCATTGACCTTTTCGACCTGAATTTGCCCATTTTGAAACTCAGTTGCCGGATCGATGTGATCCAGTAAAACGTGATCTGACAGTTCTGAACGCGGCACCAAGGTTTTCGTAACCGAAGGTTGTGACTCCTCTTCTACAAACGAAGCGCTTGGCAAGCGTTCGATTGGAAAAATGCCCTTCGACTTGAAGACGATCGTTCCATTCTCTTCAAAAACAGATATTTGATACAGCTCGAGCAGAGCTTCAATCTCAGCACGTACCGACGCCGGACTGCCGATGACATAACCATCTATGGAACCATCAACGCGAGATGTGTCGGTATTGGAGACGCCAATTGCTTTCAAAAGCTCTTGCAGAAGGTCACCAATTCGCACACTTCCCAATCGGCCATTGAGCCAATGCCCGCGCTGCCAGTTTTCTCCATCTGCCCAAACGTCTTGATTGTCGGGGAATTGAGGAAAAGGTCGAGCATCCCACGCCCATAATTGGGAAGCTTCGAAGTCGACCATGCGTCCCGAATACTGCGTGCTGAGTGGGTTGTTCTGCTCATCAAAGGTTTGGCCACTGGCATCCCAATGGTTTTGTTGAGCTGCAATGTAACTCAACATTGCATCATCGCTGCGTCCCCCGTTTGAAAAATAGGGAACGGCGCTTTCAGCAGACTTTGCATCGAAAAACACGTTTGGCTGGTTGGCACTGTTGTGAATGGCAGGGGCGCCGAATTCTGCAAATATGATCGGTTTTGACTGGGGCAACCAGTCCGTCGCTACATTGCTCTCCACCCCAGAAACACGATCGAAATGCCAATTGTTCCACCATGACTTCAAGTCTTTGAACCGAAACACCCATGGCTTTTCAAATCCATCTGTTATGGGCGTGCGCAGTTTATGTGCGCGGTCTTCATTTGATGCATAGTACCAATCATGCCCTTCCCCACTCGCAATGTGGCGTTGCAACATGGAAATGTCAGTGGAACTGTACCCTTCTTCAGGGTCAGGCTGGTCATCACGCCAATCGGCAATGGGCATGTAGTTGTCGATGGCGACGGCATCGATATCGGAGCTTGCCCACAACGGGTCGAGATTGAAAAACACATCACCTGACCCATCTTGAGGGTGATATCCGAAATACTCACTCCAATCGGCGGCGTAAGTGACGGTGCAGTTGGTTCCCAGCAAGGACTTTACATCTGACGCGATTGCTTTGAGGCCATCCACGAACGGAAATCCGTCTTCGCTATCACGAACCCGCGTGAGCCCAACCATTTCCGAACCAATAAGAAAAAGATCGACCCCGCCTGCAAATTCGGCAAGTCGCGCGTAGTGAAAAATCATGTGTCTGTAAGACCATTCACTCGCCCCCTGCGCGTTCAACCATGAGCCAGGTGATTGCGGATCAACTGTTACATCAGACAGTTGAATTTGCCCTAGAAAACTGGCCACTTGTTCGCCTGCTGCCGATGTTTTGTCGGGGCTTGCAACTTCACCTATTGCAGGAAAACACGTGATGCGACCTCGCCATGGAAACGTTTTTTGGGTGGAATTCCCGTAAGGGTCTGGAAGTGGATTATAAGGCGCGATGTCCATCATTATGAAAGGATTGAGACAGACTTTCAGCCCGCGGGATTTTAATTCCTGAATGGCCCGTACAACGCTCAAATCGGACGGCGAACCGCCATAGGACAACACGCCATCAACAGACGACACTTGCGCAGTTTGCGATCTGTTGAGGCCAGCCACACTCCATTGGCTTCCGCGATGAAGAGTTCGAGTTTGTGTTTCCGTCTTGGGTTGAAGGGTGCAATGTCCTGCACGCAGATCATCTCCAAACCAAGCCACCACCAGAGACACTTGTTTCAGATTTGGGCACAGCATCATCAACTCATCGAGCGATGCGAGAAAATCTGTGTCTGCAAGATTCTGATGCGTGTTGAGTTTACGATATTCCACACGGCTCAGCGTTTCGACCACGGGTTCAGGATCGTAACCAAACTCGGTTGCGCCTGGGATAAGGTTTACACCGTAAACAGCATTTTCGATTTTTCCGATGGGCTTTAGAACTTCAATCGAAATTTGCGGAATTCTATTGCCAAAATCCTCGAGTCCAAAGTCTTCGAAAACGACATAGGCCAGTCCACGATAAGCAGGCGCATTGCCCGCACCTTGCTTCAACTCAATCAATGCATCCGGCAGCTGGTCTTGTGTTCCACGATAAATTCGAAAGTTGATGTCGCCCTGTTCAATTTCTTTACCGTCAGCCCAAATTCGACGAATGCCCGCAATTTCCCCTTCGCAAAGCCCCACGGCGAAATTTGCAAAGTAGGAATATGTTTTCACTGTGGTTTTCGGTTTAGAACCACCCTTGCTGCCTTGCGATTGGGATTGGGTTTTTAAAACTTCGTTGAATTGGGTTGCCCAGATGACTTCCCCAGCGACGCGTGTTCGGCCAAACACACGCGGAATGGCCGTACCTTCACGCGAACTGAGAACTTGCACATTGTCTAACCGTGGGCCTTCTACAACTCTGTCTTCTGGCCCGAACAATCTTTGATCGATAGCAGACCCTGCCAACGCACCCACGGCTCGGCCAGCAATTGCCCCCAATGGCCCGAACAGTGAGCCGCCCACAGCTGCGCCAACCGTTTGAAGTACAAGTGTGGCCATTAAGAAAGCTCACTTTCAAAAACTGATGGGAAAACGAACGACGAAACGAGGCATTTTTGCCAGAAACTGCTGAGCCAGGTTTCAACCACGCAATTGCCGTCATAGGCGTGAATGAACTTTCCTTCGTCCACCAAAATGCCCACATGTTTTGCAACTGCGTTTCGACGCATGCGAAAAACCAAAAGATCAGCGGCTTTTGGGCTCTGCACCTTGTGAAAGTATTTACTTCCAAGGTTGAGCAAGTTCTCCTTGCCACCGGTTTCAGCCCAAGTGTTGGAATATGGTGGCAAAGGTTCTGGCTCTTCACCTTGGGTTTCGCGCCAGACCCCACGTATCAATCCCAAACAATCGCAGCCAACTGCTTTGCGCGATGCTTGATGGCGATAAGGTGTATTCAGCCATGAACGTGCGGAGGCAACGATACGTTTCCGTTCGCTTGAAAATTCAGTCATAAATTTTCCAATTATTGGGCGAGGCTTGAGCCGTCATTCGCGCCAGATGAAGTGGCATAACCAAGAACGAAATCTTGGCCTGGAATGTGAGGACAACCGCGGAAATTTAGATGGTTGTTGAATTTTTCTTGGCACGTAGAAAAAGACTTGTCGCACCCGGCAATCAAAGAGAACGTATCGCCCGTTTCAATTTCATTGGGCATAGATTCCCACAAAATAACATCTTGTTTTTGGGTCACCGCAGTGCTCGCCAAATCAACATTTTGACCTGCATTTTGACCGGTGATCCATGTCAAATTACCTGACACAAACCAATTGGGATCAAAGAGCTCCAATTCATGTGATTGAAAACGCTTTCGGCTTTGAACAGCACTCACACTGCCCTCGCAACGCAGTGCTTGTGCCAACGTATCAACACCGCATTTTGCGTCTCCTAAAATCGCATCGCATTGACGAGAATATGTTCGCCCCACATTCTTTTCCAAGACAGATGTGAGGCCGCGCAGCTCTGCTTCAAACAGACTGTCTTTCTGGCTGACCTCGCCAAGGAAGGCCAACCGGGATTGGAACCGTTCGACTGGGTTTTGCCAATTCACCATCCACACGGCAACTTGCGCATTGTCATATAGGCCTGACAATAAATCCGCTTCGGTAAGCACTTCACCATCCAACACGCCTTCAATCTGTTGATCATCAACAGAAAGACCCAATTGTTGCGCAGCTTGGGTGGGGCGAAACCCGCTTATGGCTCGGCACGCCACGCCATCAACCACGATATCTTGATCGTGATCGCAAAAACCCAACCGTTCGCCATCGTTGCGGGTCACAATCCAGCAATTGCAAATTGTGGTTGCTGAAGACGCAAAATGAGTGCCCAGAGCTTGTTGAAAATTGCTCATAGAACAACCTCCACGATTGGAATTGACGGCACGTCGCCTGCACGAAATGATGACAGGCTGACACTCATTTGGTCGGAGACAAAACGCACAGGAACATCAAATTCAAACCCTGCACTAACCTCCGCGCCTGCTTGCGGTTGAGCTGCTTCGACAAATGTAATGATGCCGCTTTCCAAATCTACTGAGAAATCCTGACCAAGAACTTTCTCTTCACCCGCAACGGCAATTTGAACCGTTCCTGCCACCGGTTTTTGGATCAAACGAACATAACCATCTTCACCTGAACCGTATGTTTTAGTCAGTTGAAAACTTCTGGTTCCTGCCTCCCCCACTCCAATCAATTGATCTGATCCGTTGGGCGTTTGCGTCGGCAAGCAGGATTTCCAATCCAGAGGATCACGATATCGAAAGCCAACAAGTGGACCTCGGCGCGCTTCGAAAAACTCCACAACACGATGGAGCGAAGCCACGCTCTTTACGCCGTAGCCCGCTTCATATCGACGACGGCTGTGCGCCCATCTTTGGTTTCTGTGTTCGCGCCCAGAACCAAGCGTAACAATCTCCGTATTTCTCTCCGGCCCACCACTTGACCCAAATGCAATGTCCGTTGGAAAACGTTCTTCGGAAAATTCGATCTGTGCACTCATGTGTTTCTACGTCCTGATCATTTTAAAGAGAGCGACGGCCGCGGCTCACAGTGCGGGTTAACATGCTTGCAATCTGAGCTTCTGATTTGCGAAAACCCTGCACATCGGGGGTTGTCACATTGAAGACAATGTTCGGCCCATTTGCGCTTGATTGGGTTTGCACGCCAAGACGACCATCCGGGCCACGCGCCAACGGCATGATTGCCTCTGCGCCAGCCTCGCCCATCAATCCCAAAGAAGAAGATGACCCCATGCCAAAATATGTTGGGCTTGCAACCACACCACCTTTCGCAAAAGGCGTGACTGAAGACACGCCTAAGCCGCCAAAGCCACCTGTCGCGCCACCAACCAAGCTCTCAAATGCGCTAGAGAACAGGTTTTCCAACGGTTTCAGGCCAGCATTCAGGGCAAGACCGGAAAGCTTCAAGGCCAATCCACGCAGTGTTTCATCGAAAGACTTTCCCGACAAAATCGCAGAACGGATCGTGCCTGTGAAAACGGTTCCAAATTTTTGGGACTGTTTTTGAAGGTCCGTCATTGCTGTTGTAAAACCTGTGAGATCTGCTTCGACAGGGACAATGATTTGATCATCCATGTTCATGCCTTTCATGAATGTTGATGTCGGGATATTCGCTCATGATTTTGTGCAACCATGATCTATCCACGGCTTGGCTGGCTTTCGGGTTTACATGCTCAAGAGCTGCATGAAGTTCTAACAACGAGAGAGACCAAAACTCATTTGGTGACAAATGCAGAAAGCCGAAGCCAAATGCCATGACCTGTTTCCAAGGGAATGGAGCGGTCATTCAGCGGTGGGACCGCTTTCAGATGGCTGGCTTGCAGAGCCAAATGTCACTGCCAGAAGTTCCGACACGATTGTTGCGTAGCCGACAGCTCCTCCTTCCGCCTGCATTTCACCCACATCCGTTTTTTCCACCGTGTGGCCAGCACCTTTCAGCCCAGCAAATATTATGGTTTGCATGTCGTTTGCCGACAATCGACCGCTGGAAAACCGGCCAGTGAGTTTGGTCAAATCTTCCGCGCCAAATGCGTCTTCCAGTTCCGCCAAAGCGCCGAGCGTCAGACACAGTGTCCAGTCGCGCCCATCCAGCTTTGCATTTATTTCGCCCCGATGCCGATTGACCATTACGCTGCCGCCGTGAACTGCAATGAACCGGCAGACTCGAGCGCCATTTCGAAAGTGACTTCGCCATTGTGCTCGCCCGAATATTCAAGCGATGTAATTTGAAACGCACCTTCAACTGTGCCAAAATCGGGAATGACAATTTGCCAGTTCACAATCTCTGAGTGAAAGAACAAAGCGCGGATTCGTTCGTCAGATGCAGCATCTTTGAAAATTCCCGACCCGCTGATTGAGGCACGCTGCACCCCTGAACCGGAGAGAAGTTCGCGCCAACGACCAGCGCTTTCAAAATCTGTTATGTCGACTGTGTCTGTATTGAAGGCCAGTCGACGAGATCGCATACCAGCGACAGTGACGAATGCGCTTTCATCTTCGTTGCTCACTTTCAAAAGCAGATCTTTGCCTTTTTGCGCTACCATTGCGTTTTTCCTTTACAAGCAAAATAATATGGGTTTCAGACGTGCCGATCGTCCAAATTGTGGGTTTAGAAAGCTGTTTCCGTCACTCCCCGAAATCTCATGACCCCATGCAAATGCCCAGACCTTAGGTCTCTACGCGTCTCTGAGAATTGAAGCCGCAGCGCGACCAGATGGTGGTTTTCCAAAGACTGAGGCTGATCGTGAAGCAACCGCTTCAAATGTGTTTGCAGAACGTGGCACTGTCTGCGTGAGCCGGAATCTGACCAGATATGAATGAACACCGTGACCGCCTCGCCATTTTCGGTGGAGGTGCTCCAGTCATCGGCGGTTGTTCGCCCGACAACGACATAGGGTGGTTTCACACGATCTGGTACTTGGTCGTAGATCTTTTGACCGTTCAATTCCGTCCCGAGTTCTGAATCTGCCAACAGAATTTTGAAAATGGATTGTTGTAAATCAAGAGCAGCACTTGTCATGTCTGAAACTCACTTTGGCGGTTGAGTTCATCGCGCAGCAACGCTTCGTCTGCTGCAAATTCACTCTCGAAACGTCTGTGTTCATCTTGATCATGTGCAATATCTTCAAGCCGAGCCGCCAAGCCGAACTTAGCCAACTGTTGCGTTAGATCCTTGAAAGTGATCGTCAAAGCGTTCTTCATCTTCCCTGCTCCTCCACCTGGCATATGAGGTAACGGCGCTGTTCATTGGGATCGTGCAGTGTGGTGATCTCAAATGAACGATCGCCCATCGCAAACCGCCAGCCGCTTGCCACATCATCGCGAAAACGAATGACGACCTGGCTTCGTGTCGTTTCCTGTGTTTGTTGCGAGATGATTGATGTTCTGGGATCGATTGATTGAATCGCTGCCCAGACGAAACCGACGTCTTGCCAGGTTGTGGCAAGACCACCGCATCCATCACTTGTCTCAACAGTCTGTTGCAACATCAATCGATGTCGCAACGCGCCCGGGTCGTAGTTTTGCTCTTCCATCAGATGCGCACCTGTTTGAATTGGGACACCAGAGTTTCAAACCCTGCTGGCAAACTGACAGGTTGGTTATGTGGCGACACGGCGCCACGAAATTCGTACCAATGCGCAACCAGAAGAAGGATTGCCCGCTTCAGAGCGTCGGGGACATCGACACCCAAATCACCAAATCCAACAGTTGCATCTATTTCAAATCCGTTGGCAGCAGTGCCCACAGACATTGAATGGGAGAACTGTAAAACCGTCGGCGTCTCACCCTTCAAAAGTTCATAGGCTTCGGGTTGCAGCAAAGACGGTTCACCGTTTTCGTCATAGGCCGTGAGCGAAGCAATCGACACAACAGGCCCAATTTGAAGCTCTACCGAGCAGTTCAACGGAAAGGCGCTTTCGTACTGACGCCAAACCTGCGTTATACATTTTTGACCACTGCTGAATTCTGTAAACTGACGCGCCGCTTTCAGCGTTTCCATCAATAGGCTGTCTTCGTGATCATGATCGATGCGCAAATGGCTCTTCACCTCTTGCAGGCTGAGCGGTTCAATTGATGGTGGCGTTATGAGTGCAACTGTCATGGGTCTCCCAATCGTAAAAATGAAAACCGGAAAGAAATACGGCCCCGTCCAGAACATGAACGGGGCCGCAGATCGGCACTCAACTGCACGGTTTTCGAGTGCAGTTGGGCTTAGTCGGGAGGAAATCTAAGCTGTGCCGAATTTGATGAGTTTAATCGCGTCGAAGTCTTGCACGCCACCGCCGATACGCTTGGTCGTGTAGAACAAAACATATGGTTTTGCTGAATACGGATCGCGCATGACGCGCACGCCTGCGCGGTCAACAACGAGATAGCCGCGACGGAAGTCACCAAAAGCGATTGGTGTTTCGTCGCTTGCAATATCCGGCATGTCTTCCGCCTCCACCACAGGGAAGCCCATCAGCATAGCTTGTTGGCCAACCGCGGATGGTGCTTGCCAGAGGTAATTGCCATCAGCATCTTTCAACTTACGCAATTCTGCTTGGGATTTGCGGTTCATGACAAAATTTGCGTTTTGGCGATAACCCGCTTTCAAGCTGTAGATCGTATCGATCAAAACGTCAGCGCCATCAGAGGCTGCTAGTGCACCATCTTCGCCTGTTGCCACATAGCCAAGATTGCCCCAAGACCAGTTTGCTTCGTCAACAACGGGTGCAGACAGGAAACCTGTTGGTTTGTTGTTGCCGTCACCGTTTACAAATGCTGCGCCTTCTTGCTCTGCAAATGCGGTCTCAACTTCTTCAGCAATCCATGCATCAAGATCGATGGCAGCGTCCTCCAGCAGTGAAGAGGTTGCTGCCGGCATGGCGTAGAGTTCCATTGTCGGGAACTGCAGTTCAGACAACGAAGGTGTGGTCGTTTGTGGGCGCACATCTGTTTCGCCCACCCAACCCACATTGGGACCAGATGCTGCAAATGGCTTTTTGAAGACAGAAGCGGAGACCTGGCGCACCGTCGAGATGGCTCGAATTGGTGAAATCGCTGCCAGTCGGCTGCCAATTTCTACAGACAGTTCGTCTGGAACAAGATAGCCGCCATCAGGGTCGCTGCCCACAGACATCGCTTTTTCTTCCAGTGAGCGAAGACCATGATCATCGCCAGAACGAATGTAAGCTTCAAAGCCTGACTTATGTTCCATTTCGGCGATGGACGAAACGCCACTGCCACCGAGTGAGGGACGTTGGTTCTTCAAGATCAATGCATCAAGATGCATCTTTTGCTCGTCGATTGATTTGTTGATCCGGTTCATTTTTTCGTCAGTAATGACATCGGACGACATGCGTTTTTCAATTTGATCCAAGCGCTCGTCATTTGTGTCTTTGAAAGATTCAAAGGCATGCATAAAATCGTCAAAGGCCGCAGCAATATCGGCTGACTGACCCATCTTAGTTTCCGGTGCTGATGCACTGTTTTGGGTGTTCATTGATTGTATCCTGTCTGTTTTGTCTTGGGATTTAGGGACTTTGCTGCAGACTGAAGTTTGCAGAGAAAATCCTCTTCGGAAGAAGCAGCTTCCCGCGTGCTTTCCAGATGCGCATAGCCCTTTTGAATAACCGTTCGGGCTTGGCGCCGTGTCAGCCCAGCGTCCTGCGTGAGCCATTTTTCAAAGTGCCGAATGCTCGGCAATTTTTGTCTGGTTTGTTGGCCGACGGACTTCACGTCTTGAACGCGTGCGCCGGGCAACATGGGAAATGTCACGACGGAGATTTCCCACAAATCGGCTTCAAGAATGGATCGAATGCCTGTTTTGCGATCCGTGCGGCTGCGTTCCGTTTTAAACCCGATGGACAGACCATCGATCGCCTTCTGGCGCAGCAAGTCCATCACCTCTTTGCCTCGTTGGGAGGACTGAACAATATGTCCAGAAACAAAGAGCCCGTTTTGATCTTCTTCAATCGTATCCCAAACACCAATCGGTTCTGACGGTTCATGTTGAAACAACATGCGGATGCCCTCGACGCCGCGCTTTTTGAGAGATCGCGAGAAAGCTCCAGCAACAACACGGTCTTTGCCCAGATCCACCTGTCCAAACAGGCTCGCATATCCTGAAAACGATCCGTCATTCACTTCCACGCTGTCAATTGGCAGAGACAAACGTTTGCGTTCAGGCGACCATGAAAATGGTCGACGGTTGTTCACTTCACCGGTCATAGTTTGAGTTCCCTTGCTCTCGCTGGTTTGGATGCGGGATTGTCTTTTTAAATCGGTCAGGAAGTTGTTGAGCCAATCTTTCCAACACCCCCAAAGCCCACCAGGCAGAGAGGCTTGCGAAAGCTGCACCGATGAGCGCCACTTCAAGGTTGGACAGTTTTCCCAGCAAACCCAGAAAGTCAGCGATCTTTATTCCGGCGGTTCCGCCAAAAATCAGCCCTGTCACCAAGCCAACACACAATCTTGCAAAAGCTTCGCGACGCCCTCTTGGCAAAATATAGGCGATGGAAATCAAAGATCCCGCCAGCGCGCCCACAAGTTTGGCGGCGAGCACTGCTGGCGACACGTCACCAAAAATTGCACCTAGATCGAGCCACCCCACTAAAGGTTTCAAAACAATCATTGGTTTTGGTCACCTGATGCTGACGGTGAATAACCAAGAGCTTCTCGCTTTTCGTCGTCAGTTAGAAAATCGGCAGCGTTCAATCGGTTCCAAACCGCTTCGCGTTCACTGGTGAGACCTTCCACGCGGTCTTCATCAACTGCGATGCGAACTGGAATATCCACCTCGCTTTGAAACCAATGGTTCAAACTGTCCAAGGTCCGGTTGATCATTGGCAACAGGGTTTGGCGTGCAAATGCGCGGTTGGCTTCTTGATAATTTGAATAGGTGTTGTCACCTGGGATGCCCAACAACATTGGGGGAACACCAAAAGCCAATGCGATGTCTCTTGCGGCCCCGTTGCGAGCCTCTACAAAATCCATATCGCGGGGGCTGTGGCCCATCGATTTCCAGTCCAAACCACCCTCCAGAAGCAAAGGCCGCCCTGCCCGATTTGGGCCCGCATAACCTTCCTCCAGCTCGTCTTTGAGCCTTGAAAATTGCTCTTGCGAAAGATGCGTTCCGGCATTTGATGAATACACCAAGGCTCCAGAGGGACGCGCGGAATTGTCCAGCAAAGACTTGTTCCATTGATTGGCCGCATTGTGCACATCAAGAGCCATCAAAGCGGCTTGCAGAGGGGCGAACCCATAGTGATCATCTAACGGATGAAACAGCGTCAAGTGAACCACATCACATGTGCCGATTTCCGAGACGCGATGTTGTTTCTTGGAATGGCTCGTCTTGTATTCATAGCCGTGCACCCAGCCAGACTTATCTGCCAAAACTTTCACACGGTCAGGCCGCAACAGATGCAGTTCTTTGAGCGTATCGTTCACGCGAACCCGCTCAATATAGGCATTGCCCGACACCAGAAGATGCCCAATGAGTGCCTCCATAAACTCCTTGCCGCTTTGGCGGTTGTTGGGACGCTGCAATAAATTGAGAATGGGATGATCGTCGCATTCTTGCGCACCTTGATACGTCAACAAAGGCACAGCGGCCGCTGTTTCACTGATCAAACGAATGCATCTATAGACAATTGGATTGCCCATAAAACCGCGCCGCGCGAGGTTGCTGTAATCAGCCTGGGTCCATCGCGCATGCGCCGTGCCCGACATTGCAAACAGACTTTGCAAGCCTGCAGCCTTTTGCTCAGGCACGTCTTGAGCAGCCGTGTTTGATCGTGTCGGCGTGAACCAACTTAGTGGATTTTTCATTCAATTTTTCCGATCAGGTAGTTTAAATTGCACGAGCGCGCGGCACGTTTTGCTTGTTCAACATCAAATCCGTCAGCGCCCAAACCAAGGCATCCATCCGGTCGGGTGACTTGCCGGAGGAAAGTCCTTCCAAGCCAAAGTCGCACATTTCGTCTTCGAGTTCAGGCAAGCTTCCCACATGGGAAACCAAGCCACGCTCATACAAATGCGCAACGGGTTCTGCGCGCAGCCATTTCCCGCGTGTTGCCTTCACCTGCCTTATTGGCAGGTTCGGTGCGATATGCCGCAAAACACTTTCGGCCAAATCTCCACCTTGGTTGGTTTCAATAACCACACAATCCGCCTCAAACGTCTTGTACAATTCCAACGTCATGCGAACCCATTTTTCCGGTGACACTGCAGACAGGGTTTTGTCCGCCAGAACATATCCCCGTTGGTCTTCCCCAACACCTGCAACAACCAAACCACATGCATCTGATTTTACCGTTCCCGTGACGGGCGGGTCGACTGCCACCACAATCCGCACCAAGTGGGGTGCGGCGTTGCAACGGTTGCGATCCAATTGATCGCGTTGCCACAAAGCATCCAAACGATCGTCAATGATCTCACCATCGATCTCTTGCCGCCCAAGGCGTGTTCCCAAATATTTCCCCACGACCCTGTCCAGAAAACCGTCAGCAAGGTTGCTGGCATTTTCTTGAGTGCGCATGCGCGACACCGCTGTGCGTTTGTCGTTCAAAATGCTCTTAAGCAATTTGATTGGGCGCGGCGTCGTGGTGATCACTTGTCGCGGATACTCTCCTAGCCGCAAACCGAACTGCAACATATCCCATGTCTCATCAGCGTTTCTCCATTTCGCCAATTCATCACTCCAAGCAGCGCCAAATTGCGGGCCGCGCAGAGCATCAGGGTCTTCTGCCGAAAACACTTGTGCCACGGCACCGTTTGGCCATTCCAATCTTCGTCTGGAGCTTATCCAGTTTGGTCGATCCTTCGCGTTGTGAATGGAGAGCAATCCGGATTCTCCTTCCACCATAACTTCACGGGCCGCCGAATATGTTTCGCCCACCAAAGCAATGTGGCTTACAGGCGCGGTCACAAATGCCGGATCGCCTGTTGCGAGCGCACGTATCCATTCTGACCCCGCGCGGGTCTTACCAGCGCCACGTCCGCCCAAAAGCAGCCAATTGGTCCAATTGTCCAACGGAGGCAATTGCGCATCGCGTGCCCAAACAGGCCAACGATGCAACAGATGCCGTTTTAGATCATCCGGCCATGTCTCCATGGCCTTCGACAGATTTTGCGTGCGTTTCAAATCCGCCAACGAGTGCTTCAATCTTGTGATCAAGCGCAAATGTGTCGTCAGTTGCGTTTTGGTTTTTGACGTCATCAATTTCGCTTTTCAATTGATCCAATTTTTTCTCCTCCATGGCCTCCAGCTTCATTGCCACATTGGCCAATGACTCCATCGTCTTGGCGACTGCGGCAATCGCGCGGTTGGACTTCTCCGAATCAGGCTCTGCTGCCTGCTCTTCGCTCAAGAGAGCCAATTGCCGATCAACAATTTGTCCCAATCGCCTTTGCAGCCCGATCACCGAATTTTTGATTTGCCAGTTTTCAGCTTGAACGCGATTGTCAAACTCCGCAGATGTTTTGCCCGACAATTCAGCCAACACATAAAGAGGCGCTTCCCAACTCTCATAGAGAACGCGCAAAATCTGCCATTCCCGCTCAGCCGTTAACGCCATGCAAAAATTTCCAGTCTCAACGATTTTCGAAATACAATAAGAACAAGGGAGTGAGGCTGCGTTCGCCCACTTCTCCGATTGTGTCTGAAGACTACATCAACACCGTCACGGTGTCAATGAATATTTTCCTAAAAAGATAATTTTCCTATTTTGTTGGATCTTGGTCGGCCCAGTCCACAAGATAGAATTCGTATTCTTCAACGGATATGCCGTCTTCACTCACGGTTTTTTGTTTCACGCTTATTCCGGCTTTGTGAACAGTATCGGGAGAACCTGACAGCAAAGGGTGCCATTGTGGCAGCGGTTTACCCTCTTCCATCAACCGATAGGCACATGTGGGAGGAAGCCATGAATATTGGCCTATGGTTTTGGGCGTTAGCTTGATACAGTCTGGCACCGTCTCAAACCGTTTTTCGTAGTCAGAACAACGACATGTTTCGTCATCCAGCAATGTGCACGCGATGTTGGTGAAGTGAATTTCACCCGTATCCCAATCTTCCAATTTGTTCAAACAACAGCGCCCACACCCATCACACAACGCCTCCCATTCATCATTTGTCATCTGCTCAAGCGACTTTTCTTCCCAAAAGCGGCGCCCGGCTGAATTTACTGAACTGGTTGAAATTGAAGACACTGACTTGCCCCTACGGGATAAATGTTGGAAAATGGATAGGAGTGGACGCAAGTTCGAACTTTTCTTTCATCACAACCATGAAGCGGAGCACGCGTAAAGCCCATGCGCGACCGATTTGAACAACGTAAAAAGTGGTCGGCCTTCAAAAGCCTTATGAGTTTTGACTCATGGGTTGATGATGCCATGTACCGTTTTAAATCCGGAAGCGGTGGTTGGTGGGAATCACTGACAATTTTCTTCCGCAAATTTCGCGTTTACGGTTTCAAAAAGGGCGTCGTTGAAGTCTGCTGTGAAGGTTTAACGCTCGGTGTGGTTGGCGCGGTGCTGATGTTGGCCCTTGCAAAACCTGCTTTTGAAGAAACAGAAAAAGACTGGCGCACCAGCAAAAAATATTCTGTGACGTTCCTCGACCGTTTCGGCAACGAGATTGGGCGGCGCGGCATTTTGCACAATGATGCAGAACCCATCGAAACCCTGCCCGACCATTTCCTCAAAGCCGTTATGGCCACAGAAGACCGACGTTTCTTTGAACATGTCGGCATCGACTTTTTTGGCCTCCTTCGGGCCATGGTTGAAAATGCGCGGGCAAATTCAGTTGTGCAGGGTGGTTCTACAATCACGCAACAATTGGCTAAAAACCTGTTTCTCACCAACGAACGCACGCTTGAACGGAAAATCAAAGAAGCGTTTTTGGCTTTGTGGCTGGAATACAATCTCAGCAAAAAAGAGATTTTGAAGCTGTATCTCGACCGAGCCTATATGGGTGGCGGTGCGTTTGGAGCGGCGGCGGCGGCCGAGTTCTATTTCCAAAAGAACATTCGCGACGTCACGTTGGCAGAAGCGGCGATGATGGCGGGTCTGTATAAAGCGCCTGCAAAATATGCTCCACATATCAACCTACCCGCTGCGCGTGCTCGTGCCAATGAAGTGTTGACCAATATGGTGCAGGCCAATTTCATGACCGAGGGGCAGGTTATCAGCGCCCGTCGCAGCCCTGCCAATGTTGTTCGCAGAGAGAAAAAGGAATCGCCTGATTATTTTCTCGACTATGCTTTTGAGCGCGTCAAAGAGCTTTCATTGGGCTTTCCCACCACCACGTTGATTGCAAAGACGACGCTTGATCCAAGTTTGCAAAGCGCTGCGGACGATGCGGTCCTGTCTCATCTTCGTCAGTATGGAACCGAATATAAGGCCAACCAGGCGGCTATGGCTGTCATTGAAAGTGGCGGCGAAGTGCGCGCCATGGTGGGCGGTCGTGACTATGGCGAAAGTCAGTATAACAGAGCCTCTCGTGCCAAGCGCCAGCCTGGCTCGACCTTCAAGCCGTTTGTCTACACATACTTTATGCAACGGGGCTACAAGCCAAAGAGTGTGGTCAATGGTGGGTCCATCAGAATTGGAAAATGGGCCCCGAAAAACTATGGCGGCAGGAATTTTGGACGCGTCGACCTCACCACAGCTTTGGTGAAATCGATCAACACAGTGCCTGTTCGATTGGCCAACGAGCTTGGCCGTGGTCCAATTGTAGACCTTGTTGCTAAAATGGGTGTCGATTCTCCAATCAGTGCCGAACCCGCCATGCCGCTTGGAACAAACGAGATGACCGTGTTGGAGCAAGCAACAGGTTACGGTGTGTTTATGACGGGTGGCCTTTCCACCAATCGCCATACGGTAACCCAAATCACGGATGCAGCGGGCGAAATGCTCTACAACTTCAAAACGGATGGCCCTAAGCGAGAGCGCGTGATCTCAGAAGATGCAGCCAAGTCTATGAATGTCATGCTGTCGCAAGTCCCCGAATGGGGCACAGGCCGGCGCGCAAAGCTAGACGGCATTAAAACAGCTGGTAAAACGGGCACAACCCAGTCTTATCGCGATGCGTGGTTTGTTGGTTACACGGGCAATTACGTGGCGGCTGTATGGTTTGGCAATGACAATTACGGGCCCACAAACAAGCTGACCGGTGGACGACTTCCAGCAATGACTTGGAAGAAGTTCATGACATACGCACATAAAAATACGGAATTGAAGCCCCTGCCCTTTGTAGAGGCAGAAAAACCTTCTGAGGCGATTGAAAAAGGCACACCAGATTCTGATAAACCGGCAGACATTCCATTGGTGCTTGCACGTCAAAAACCCTTGCCATTGAAAACAGGAAGGCTTTTGCGGGCGCTTGCCCAAGACCTCCGCGCTGCCGCTCCGTTGGAAAAAGTTACGGTTTCAGGCTTGCCCCAAAATTCATCACTCACAGTCAATTCTGTGAAGAAAAACTAATGGTCGTTGCGACATTCGTTAGCCCTCTAGGGAAAAGAGACTAGGTTTTTTCGTGCGTTCCTTTTTTCAATTGTTCGTTGTCCTCATTTGCGGCTTGACACTGGGCGCTGCAGCCACATGGTATTCTATTCAACGCAATCACGGTTTTGGCGCACTGAATATTGGTGTTTGGACCGCATGGCCATCTGCCGGCGATGTAACGTCAGATCCTTACACCCGTGCAAAAGTTGCAGCAGAAGGTGAAGTGCCCTTGGGTGCTGCCGAAGGTTTGGCGTTTCATGCAACGAAAGATGAACAGGGCAAACCGCTGAGACGAGAGTGCCAATACGACATTTCAGGACAAACACCCCTCGCTCGGCTGTGGACCTTGACCGCCCATACGCTGGAAGGATCTGTGCTTTATCGTGAAAACAACACACCTGCTTCTATCGTGTCGCGCAATCTGTTTCGCCGCCCCGATGGCTCGGTGAGCTTACAGATTGGAAAGACTGTAGCGCCATCAAACTGGATGAAGATCGGCGGCAACGGTCCGTACCAAATTGTTTTGCGCTTGTACGATTCACAACTGGGCACCGCCAGCAACGTGTCTGAAACATCCATGCCAACTGTGAGATTGTTGTCATGTTGAGCTTCAAGCGTTTCCTTTATCTTGCCTTGGTTACGTTGTTGATCGCTGGCATCGTCCACATTCTTATTTTATTGCTGATCCCCTCCTATGCGGCCAAAGACGCATGGGCAAAGCTCGATTCTGCCGACAATTTTTGGAAGTTTGCTCCGGTATCATCACCTCTCAAGAATGAAGCAGATATTCCGCTCCTAGACCCTGCTTTCAGCATCGCAGCTTGTCGGTTCGACTTGGGTGAAGCCCCACTTAAAGTGCAGGCCAGTGGCAATCTGGCGTTTTGGTCGGTGGCGATTTTCGACCGACTGGGCAGAAACATCTACAGTTTCAATGACAGAACCGCCATTGAGGGCCAATTGTCTCTCTTGGTCGTCAATGCGGTTCAGATGGCACGCTTGCGCAAAGATCAACCTGATGAATTGCAAGAAAGTGTACTGGTTGAGGCTCAGCAAAGCCAAGGATTCGTGCTCATTCGCGCTCTGCGCCCCGATGCAAGTTGGGCACCGATTATCGACACTTATCTAAAAGATGCGCAGTGCAATAGGTTCGATTTAGAATCTGGCAGCAGCGGAAACTAAGGTTTCATCCCTTTTCCACCTTTGACACCCGCTGAAGTGTTTATGGTTAACAAATTGCTAAGACTTACTGGTGCAATCTAGCCGCCAAATCTTCATTTGGCGATTCACCATGCAACATGCACATCAAACACCTTTGGTATCCCCACAAAATGTGCCGCTCGACGGATCAATAAATGATAGTCCCGACACGCTGTTTTTGATGGCATGTGACCGTTTCTGCGACGACAACAACGAAACACCTCTGACTGCTCCACAGTTCAGTGAAGCCTTCTATTTGTTAATTGACGAAGTGAGTTCTGAAACGAAACAAGCTGTGGCGCGGGCGGTGGCAAACACGCCACACACCCCCCGGGCAATTGCTTTGTATTTTGCCATGGAACCGATTGATATCGCTGCACCGGTGCTTTCACGATCCAAAACGTTTGGACAATTGGACTTGCTTCGCATTCTTGAAGCAACAAGCGTTGAACATGCTCAAGTGATTGCTGAACGCGATGATCTTGGACGAACTGTCATTGAGCGTCTTTATGCCCTTCAGGACCAAGCACTTGATGCAAAATTGGAAGCAAACGACACCATTGAGCACAACATTGCAGAAAAATCTGCGCCTACGATGTTTGCAGCCATTCATGGGCAATTGGACCTGTCCAGCAAAACACGCGCCACTGAAGAAGCAAAGATTGAAGACGCGCAGGCTCCTCAACAGTCGGTGAGCAAGTCCGCAACCCACAAGCTTTTGAAAGCAGCAGCCCGTGGCAAACGTTTGAATGTTGAAGCCGACACTTCAGATGAACCAATCATTGAATTTGGTGATCAGAGCTTTGGAGATGCGGTCGAACGCGCGGCCAGATTGGGAAGCCGTCAATCAGTAGGCGTGTTGTTGACCAAATTTATGCAATTGGAGCTCAACACAGCGTTCCAAGTGTTGGAAGATAAGTCGGGAGACACTCTTGCCGTTGCATTGAAGTCTCAAAACGTCATTCCTGAACAAGCCAATCGCATTTTAATGCTGACCTTCCCACCCATTGGGCTATCAGTTCAAAATGCACAGCGGGCGATCCGTTTTTATCATCAGATTACACCTGAAGCTTGTGAAAGTGCGGTCGCACAATGGCCAAAAGCAGAGAAGCCGTCACACGAACCTGTTTTGGCCGATACGCAATCAACAAGAGCGCCGAGAGACACTGGCCAATATCATGAAGGCCGCTCTGTTCACGATAAACAGGATCAAAGACGCAGCGCTTAAATCCTAGTCTTCAAGATTTTGAAACTCTACGAAATCAGCAATTTCACAGCCCTCAACCTCAACGACCCAAATATCGGGATCAAATCCTCTCTCTTTGGTGAGTTGAGCTTCTATTTCGCTTTCAGAAACTGACGTCAAACGTTTCTCAAACAATCTGTCAGGCGGTTGCCCAGCTTCATAAGACATTTGTAGTGCTGGGCTGAGAAAATCGTATAAATCCGCATCGCGCCTGACCACAAGAAAGATCGCCCCTGCTTCAGCAGCACCTTTTTGCAGCACAACGCAAAACGCGCCAGCAGTGCTGACGCGTCTTATAAGGGCCGAAACCCAGAACTCGGAAGTTAAACGCAATACAATCAACCCTGTTTGTAAGCACCGATTTCTTTGAGCTTTTTGAGAACGCCATTTGATGGTTCGCCGGTAATCTTCAAACCGTAATCCAACTGGAAGCGTTGAATGGCCGTTGCTGTGTGCTGGCCCATCTTGCCATCGACCTTGAGGTCTTCGTATCCATAGGACTTCAAACCGGACTGGATTTGCGCAACCAAACCATTCGCACCCGCTTCGGGTTTCTTTGGCGCAGTCGCCGCGGTCTTTGTGATGGATACCTTTTGAACCAGTTCTTGCTGTTTCGGCACTGGCACCTCTTTTGGCTTTACAGATGCTGACAACAGAATTTGGGTCAACAGACGAACGGACGGTTTGCCGTTAGCTTGCAAGCTATGATCGCGTTGGAAGCGGTCAATCGCCTTTTTGGTACGCGAACCGTATACGCCATCCAACTTGCCAGCATAATAACCCCGAACAGACAAAGCCGTTTGAACTTCTTTCAAAAGCTCTGGATCGTTGTTTACTGAAACGCTTGCAGGTGTTGAAATGGCAGGTGTCTTGATGACGATCTCTGCAGTTTCAGACAAAGGTTTTACGGTTTCAATCGAACGCGTTGTAAACATCGGCGCTGGGTGTTTTCCTGGCTGATACCAAATTGCATTGGTCAACACTGCAGCTGTCACAAAAACAGACAGCGCCGCACCGGCGCAAAGCGCAGGATGTGTTTGGAAGATTTCTTTAAACACATTGTTGGATGTGTTGGCTTCGTTGAGACGATCAGGCTGATACGCGTGCACGGGCTTCTCCTTTGTGGTCAACGGAATTTTCAATTGAAGTTGTTTTCTGAACGGGGCTGGCGGCAGACAAATGCACCAGACCGGCTTGCGAATTGGCGGGCATTGGGCGAGAGACAGCCGCTTTTATGGGCAGTGTGAGGGTCACTGTGGTGCCGTGTCCCTCTTTGCTGGCAAAATCGATTTTACCGCCGTGAAGGTCTACAAGTCCCTTGACCACCGATACGCCGAGGCCTGAGCCTTCGAATTTGCGGTTAAGGTTCTTGTCGGCCTGCTCAAAAGGCTTGCCCAATGACGGCATAAACGATGCTGGAATACCGATTCCATTGTCTTTGACCTGAATTCGGATACTGCGACCATGCTGGCGAGCGCTGATGGCGACTTTTCCGTCTTCAGGCGAAAACTTGATGGCGTTTGATACAAGGTTGATCAGAATTTGCTGACAAGCGTTTTGATCCGCTTTTATTGCTGGCAGATTGGCCGGAACATCGCACACAACCTGCGTCGCGTTCTTATCTGCCAATGGGCGCAACATATCGAGCGTTGCATCGGCAATGGATACCAGATTGAAAGTGGTGAGGTTCAACTCATATTTGCCGCTCTCAATGCGCGTCATGTCGAGCATGTCATTGACGACATGGAGTAGATGCTGGCCTGAGTTTTGGATATGCCCCACATATTCGCGGTGCTTTTTGTTTTCCAAACGGCCGAACAATTCTTTGCTCATGATATCAGAAAATCCGATAATCGCGTTCAATGGCGTGCGCAATTCGTGCCCAATAGTGGCGAGAAAAGTGCGTTGCATGATTGTGGCTTTGGCAATCTCTTCTTCTGCAGAAGCTAAGTCGGCTTTCAAGGTCTTTCTTTCGGAAACATCCACGGCAGTAGACACGATTTCCAAACGACCGTTGTTTCTTGCTTGCTGCGGACGGCAGACAACTTCCAGCGTTTTCCAGATTTGTTGGTCTTGCCCTTTGTAACGAATACGGATTTCGCAGGTTTGGTCATGGCCAGTGTGCGCAGCGTCTGACAACGCCTTTAAGAAGATGACACGGTCCTGAAGATGGACTTTCTCCAAGTAACCGGAATTTCGCAGAGCTGCGGCAGAAGTCCCTGTAATTGCTCGGCAATTTTCACCCACATACAGCGTCTTTCCAGATGCATCATGTATAGACACCAACCCAGCGCCATTTTGGGCCAACAGGTTCCAATGCTTGCGCGCATGAGCCGTGTTGATTTGTTCCGATTTTAAGAGGACATCAAACTTGCGCACAGCAAAGGCGGCAATGACAAACAATAGTGACGCCGCAACCAAGCCATGGTTCCAATCAAACGACGGAAAATAACCTATGGACTGCGAAAGCGTCTGTAACTCGGCAGAAAATGTAAGTGTTGTCGCAAAAAATGCCGCAACCACCGCTGTAAAGAGCAACTTTGAACCGGACAATCCGAAGCTGGGAAGAAACGGAACAGCTGCAACCAACACGATGTAAGGCGAAGACAATCCGCCCGTTGCTGCCATGAATATGCTCAGCAACGCACAGGACAAGAGACTGATGGTTGCTTTCGCAAACGCCAGCTTGCCTGTTTTAGACACCCAAAGGCAGCTCAACAGAGCGGTGGCAATAATCGCGCTGCCCAAAACAACCGCAATTGGCAAAATGGAGAATGTTAGAGCGGCGATCGGCAACAACACAGATGTTGTCAGCGCGACCATGACTGATTTTGCCAGAAACGAAGCATGCTTTGTAAAATCTGCGCTGTGCGCATCGACGCTGGTGTGAACCCAACGCGACGACTGCTCGAGCAGAAAACTGGAAAAAGGAGTAAAACGCAAAACTAATCCTCAAGGCACAGAACTTGTGCAACTCTTGAGAACATCCTGTCATAGGGCGTTTAACGGAAAACTAAACATGATCAAATCAACGGCGATCTGATCATTTTTTTTCAAAAGAACTGTTCGTTTTAAGCTGTATGGTTAGCAAATGGTTTAAATTTGGGTTTTGCTAGGCAGCCTGGTAACCTTTTGGACACTTTTGACAGGCGTCACTGGCCCAACCTTGAAGATAGCGTTTGCAATTTTAAGCAGTCTGTTCATCTTATTGCGACCAACTGACCATTGGAAACTCAGCACCTTTTAGGTATGAACACGAATTGTTTTCCAGAGAACTGACCATGCAGCCTCCCCTCGCGACAAACACTTCCATTGACGAAATCATAGAGAATTTCAGTTTTCTAGACGAGTGGGACGACCGCTATGGGTATTTAATTGAGCTCGGCAAAAGTCTCACCCCTTTAACCGATGAGCAGATGGTCGATCTCAACAAGGTCCAAGGATGTGTTTCGCAAGTTTGGTTGATTCATGAAAACAACCAGGGAATTCTAACGTTTAACGGCATGTCTGATGCGCATATTGTGCGAGGCCTGGTGGCCATCGCGTTGTCCATCTTTTCCGGCAAAAGTGCGGAAGACATTTTACAGACCGATGAGCAAGACATCTTCAACTCGGTTGGATTGCAGGAGCATTTAACACCGCAGCGCGCCAACGGTCTGCGCTCCATGGTTCAGCGCATCAAAGCGATTGCGCAGGCCAGTTTGACGAACTGAACGACAACGATTGAATTCCAGCAGCGCGGTCAAGCCTGGAGCAATTAAGAGATTGGTCGATTGGAGTTGACGGCACCTCCGTAGTGCCTTGCCAATAAATTGAGCGCGACCCTCAACATGAGCTTTGCAGAGCGCGGTGGCCAGTTGCGCTCACGCTCAACAACCTGCAGACCTTTTAGATAACAACACACGTCCGTCAAAACACCGGCAAGTTCAGGCCCGACAGTTTGCAGAGCGTGTTCGACACGTTGTCGTGCATCTATCGCAAGATCACTTAAGTCCGTCATACCTCCAGCACTTGAACGGGAATTTTTGCTTCCAGACGTAGGGTCCCATGAAGAGGTCACACGTTGCATGAACTGTCCTTTGGTGAAATCAATTCGCAATTTTTCTGCAGCATTGAAGGCCTCAGTTTCCAGCCACGGGCCACCCGTTTTGGTCTTAATGGCCATGAGCCTTCCAAGTGGAGACTCTTTTGCATTCACCATCACGGATTGCTCGACGCCGTTGATTTTTTCAGTGCGGCGCTCAAGTTTGCGATGTTGTGCACGAAAACCTTCCAGATCATTGACGTCCGATGCGTTGAGCGCACGTGCCAGATGCATTTTCCCTAACTTCGAAATTGAATAGCTGCGTTCAACAGCCTGCACGAGCGAAGCTTTATGTAAATTGTCCAACGTCTCAAGCTTTGACAAATGCCGCTTACCACTTTGCGACGACAACAAGATCATATTCTTTTGCGCGCCTGCGAATGGTTGATGGGTGACTGTTCCCGCCGTTTGCAGAAACTTTAACAACCGAATGGAATCCTGCGCTTTCTTCTCACTCATTTGCTTTTTCCCTTTTCAAGAAATGACAATTGAGCAAGCAAAGATGTGTTTCGAGTATCCGCCTTTTCTGCTTCCACTTTGTCGCTGCCATTGAGCGACCCGGAATGAGAAATGGCTTCAAGTGCCTCGCCCAGAAGGGCTTCCAATTGGCAAATCATCAGATCGAACGAAAATTCATCGCGTCGATCTTCAATCTGAGCGCAGGCATACGACACTGTTGTGCGGTCACGACAGAAATGTAGGCCAACTTCTGTCATCAGAATACTGAACTTTGTATGGGCCAAATACATTGCAATTTGACGCGCCATTGCGATGTCGGCCTTGCAACGCGAGCTAGACCGCATCTCACGCAAAGAAACATTCAACGCCATCGAAACCACATGTTCACATAGGCCACACACCGCATCGCGATAATATTCACCCGATGTTTTGCAATCGGCGTGCCGTTCACCTGCTTGTTGCTCCAACCTCGTGCTGATCTTTCGCTTCGCGGGCAGCCGCACCAGAACCCCTGATTTATTTTGCTGCTTTATATTGCCATCAATTGACGTCTCGACTGTTTTCCTAGTGCAGACCATTGCGTTTTGACTCATAACTATTCTCCCTCAAAGATAATAATAGGAAAATAATCCTTTATCGAGTCGCGGGGATAAGTTTTCGAGATTTTGTTGATCGCAAACAAAAAAGGCGGCTGGTTATCCAGCCGCCCTTTCTAATTCAAGTTGAATTCGATTATTTTGCGCGTTTGCGCTTTTGTCCTAGTCCCATTTCCTTTGCCAAAGCAGATCTGCGCTCGGCATAGGCTGGCGCAACCATTGGATAATCTGAAGGCAGACCCCACTTTTTGCGATACTCGTCTGGAGATAAATCATAGTGAGATTTCAAATGACGTTTAAGAGACTTAAATTTTTGTCCGTCTTCCAGACAAATCAAATAATCATGGCCTAGTGATTTGCGAATCGACACGGCTGGTTTTTGCGGCTCAGCGGCAGGGGCGATACCGGAGCCTGAAACAGCAGCAAGCGTTGAATGAACTTCACGAATGAAGCCTGGCAAATCAGTTGGTGAAATTGGATTGTTACTTACATAAGAAGAAACGACTTCAGACGTAATTTCTAATATAAGTGTATTGGTGTTTTCATTATTGTCCATGCGGAACCCCTTGTTAAAATTAGCGCGTACAAGTTGAGTCGCATCAACTTTCGCCAAGTGGGAGAGACAAATTGTCCTACTGGCTATCTGTACGACACATCCAAAACAGATGCATTCCTCGGCGCCCTCTTTATACCAAAAGATACGACGTGGAAAGCCTGATTTACTTATAAATGCAGTATCGAAAGGGCGCGGTCGTAAGCATTTAACCCGTTTGCATGACACACAATTCTGCATCGCAAACAAATGTTGATAACATCTTTGGGTTCGTTCGGATGTGGATTCTCGCAGACCCGTTCGCTATATAAGCCACAGTAGCCTTACGCTTCATTGGGAATAGAAAAATCAAACCAATACTCACGGCCGTATTTCTGTTTGTTTTGTGGCTTCTCTTGTCAGGTATCTATGACAACGGGTTGATCATTGGATTCGGTATATTTTCCAGCATTCTGTGCGCCTGGATCGTCCACCACCTAAAGCTCATGGAAACCCGCGGCATCCCATTTGTTATGCGAACATCCGAGTTTGCCAAATATGTGTTTTTTTTGATCGTCGAAATTGGAAAATCAGATTGGACGGTGACCAAGGTTATCCTGTCGAAGAATCCTGAATTGCAACAACGCCTCATACATGTGCCCGCCAACCAGTGTTCTGATTTTTCTAAAACGGTTTTTGCGAACTCGATCACGATCACACCTGGAACTGTTACGGTTGAAACAGAACCTGATTATTTCATCGTACACGCATTGACTGACGAAGCCGCCGATCAAGAAGCTCTCGCTCAAATGAGCAAGCGCGTCTCCAACACGGAGCGCGGTGAAAAATGATGTTTGCTTTTATCACCATCACAATTTTTGTTTGTATGGTCATGATTATGATCAGACTGTTTGCAGGTCCTACGCTATACGATCGCGTATTGTCTCTAAATACATTTGGCACATGCACAGTGTTGTTTATTGGCACGGTCGGATTGCTGTTTGGGCGGCCAGATTTTCTGGACATTGCTCTTTTGTATGCCCTCATAAACTTCGTTGGTACAATTGCTGTGCTGAAATTCTTCAGATACCGCCGCATCGGAGACGCACCTGAAATTCCTGAAACGCCCGACATTGAGGCTTCTCAATGAGTTGGACACTTGTCATTGATGTTCTGTCTTGGGCGCTTTTCCTTGGCGGTGGGTTCTTTTTGTTTGTGGGCTCTCTTGGCATGTTGCGTTTGCCCGACTTTTGGTCGCGCCTTCATGCAGCCTCAATCATTGATTCTGCCGGCGTGGGTCTGATCTTGGCTGGTATGTTGCTTCAGACCGGTTTCTCTTTGATCACTGTGAAGATCCTTATAATCATCGGCTTCCTTTTGATTACAGGGCCGACAGCGACCCACGCTGTGGCTAATGCTGCATTTGTATCCGGCTCCCGCCCGAAAGACATTGTGGAGGACGCCACTGCTCCAGCGCCTGTTGAGAAAGCACCAAAAAAGAAAACAAAGAAGAGCGCGGCAGCAAAGACTGCTAGAAAGCGGAGAGCGTGATGGAACTGACAGTCACTCTCTTGCTGTTTTTTGCTCTGGTCGGAACGGCGGTTGCTATTGCATTGGTGCGCAATCTGTTTGCTGTTGTGATGTTGTCAGGTGTCACAAGCCTTCTGTCCGCTCTTTTGTTCATCGTCATGGATGCGGTTGATGTGGCATTTACAGAAGCTGCTGTCGGGGCTGGCATTTCTTCCGTCTTGATGCTGGGCACAATTGCTCTAACCGCACGGCACGAAAAGGCACCAAAGCGAATATCCTTGGTTCCACTTGCAGTCGTTTCGTTGACTGGAATGGTGCTGATTTACGGCACTCTGGATATGCCGAATTTTGGCGCAAAAGATTCTCCGGTTCAAACGCATGTGGGGCCAGACTATCTACAGCGCACACCGGAAGAGATTAAAGTTCCAAACATTGTGACAGCCGTCTTGGCGAGTTTCCGCAGTTGGGACACATTGGGTGAAGTGACCGTTGTGTTCACCGCAGGGTTGGGTGTCATTTTGTTGCTCAGTGGCTTGGGCCGTCGACGAAGACGCGGAAGAGGACCAAGCTGATGGAACACCATTTAATTCTGCGCGTGGTCACCAAAATCTTGGTCGGTCCAATTTTGCTCTACGGTTTATATGTTCAGTTCCACGGGGACTTTGGCCCAGGTGGCGGCTTCCAAGCTGGCGTTATTTTCGCAGTTGCTTTCATGTTGTATGGCATCGTGTTTTCGCTGCGCGAATTGCGCAAGTTGGTTCCAGACTGGATCGTGCACCAGCTTATTGCGATTGGTTTGCTGCTCTATACATGCACCGGTTTGGTGACGCTGTTCTTGGGCGGAAATTTCCTAGACTACAACGTGTTGTGGAGCGTGGCATATAAAGGCCAGCATTATGGCATTATCGCCGTAGAGTTGGGTGTGGGCATTACGGTTTTTGCTGTCATGCTTGCAATCTATTACGCATTTGCCGGTCGTCCACCGCAACTTGATGACAAGGATTGGTGAGCGATGGAACGTATTTTCGACGCTGAATTCGCTCTCGGCCATATGAACTATTGGCTCTTCGTCATTCTCATGATGACGGGTCTGTATATTGTCGTGGCACGCGGCAATCTGCTGAAAAAAATTGTGGGGCTGAACCTCTTTCAGGTTGCTGTATTCATGCTCTACATCTCCATGGGCAAAATCGCCGGCGGAACGGCCCCTATCTTGATCGACAATCCAGACCAATTGTATTCAAACCCGCTGCCGCACGTTCTCATTCTCACTGCGATTGTTGTCGGCGTTGCCACCACATCTTTGGGTTTGGCTTTGATCGTTCGCATCAATGAAACCTATGGCACAATTGAAGAAGATGAAGTGCTGGAAATCGACCATCAAATGTATGCGGCAGAAGTTGCAGAAATGAACAAAAACAAACCAGTGAAAACGGACGCTGCCTAAGATGCTGTCTTTCTTCTCTGCTCACAGCCCATTGCTCGCGATTGTTATTCCGCTTCTGGCAGCACCATTGTGCATGGTGTTTGGCAATAAATCGGTTGCATTTGTGATCAGTTTTCTGGCAGCTGCCGCCTCTTTTGCATTGAGCGTGTTCATGCTGCTGTGGGTGAAGGATGGAACCGTTCTATCTTACCACATCGGGGGGTGGGCGCCACCATTGGGTATTGAGTATCGGGTTGATACCGCTAATGCATTTGTTCTTTCCATCGTATCTGCCATTGGCATGCTCGCCCTGTCCTATGCACGCACCAGTATCACGACAGAGATAAACGAAAAGCACCATACGCTTTTCTACGCGTGTTTCATTATGTGTTTCACTGGGCTCATGGGCGTTACCATTACCGGCGATGCGTTCAACATTTTTGTGTTTTTGGAAATATCTTCTCTGTCCACATACACTTTGGTTGCTCTTGGTGCAGAGAAAGACAAAAGAGCACTTTCAGCTGCTTATGATTACCTGATTTTGGGCACCATTGGCGCGACATTTTTTGTGATCGGCCTTGGTTTTATCTACATGGCCACGGGCACTTTAAATTTGCACGATCTGTCGCAACGCCTGCCGGAAATATCCGACAGCCGCACTGTACGAGCAGGTTTTGCACTCATCGTAATCGGCATGGGTCTCAAGGTTGCCATCTACCCACTTCATCGCTGGTTGCCAGGTGCTTACACTTATTCACCATCTGCGGTGTCGGTGTTTCTAGCAGCCACCGCCACTAAAGTTGCTCTTTATGTGATCATCCGCTTCATGTTCTCAGTCTATTCCAAAGACTTTGCCTTCGAAGCGATCACCTTCCAATACGTTATTTTGCCACTTGCATTGATTGCGATGTTTGCAGCTGCTTTTGTTGCCGCCTATCAAATCAACATCAAACGCATGCTCGCATATTCCAGCGTTTCACAAATCGGATATATGTTGTTGGGGCTATCTATCTTGAACGTTGAAGGTGTCTCAGGCGCATTTGTGCACATGTTCAACCATGCCATCACAAAAGGTGCATTGTTTATGGCAATCGGCGCCATTGTGTTTCGCACAGGATCTGCATTGCTGCCCAACATGGCAGGCCTTGGAAAACAAATGCCGTGGACGTCGGCTGCAATAGTCGTCGGCGGTTTAAGCCTGATTGGTATTCCTGGAACGGCTGGGTTTGTGTCTAAATGGGTTTTGATGTCGGCAGCATTTGAACGTGAATGGTGGCCGATCGCACTGTTGATCGTTGCATCATCACTGATTGCTGTCGTGTATATTTGGCGAGTGGTTGAGGTGCTTTATTTGCAAGCGCCAGCCAAAGAATCCGTCGTTCAAGAAGCCCCCCTTTCCCTTCTCGTTCCCACATGGATTTTGATTATCGCCACCATCGTTTTTGGTTTGTATGCCGATTTTGCAATCAGCATTTCCACAACAGCGGCTGAATATATTATGCAAGGCGGGTTTGGCGGCAAAGAAGTCATCATACTTGGTGTGGAGGGCCGATGATGGAACCGATCACCGCTCTTCTGGCCACGATGGTTTTGCCGCTTCTGGCATTCGTTTTGTGTTTGCTCACGCCAAACCGTCACAACATTCGTGATGGCGGCACCTTCATCATTGCTGTTTTATTGTTCGGCTGCGTTCTCAATGTGCTCTACCATTTCAACAACGAAACTCCGGTTGCCTATGAAGCGGTCACTTTCCAGGCAGGGCTTTCAATCGCCTTTTCTGTCGAACCTTTGGGCATGGTTTTCGCTTTGGTTGCTTCCAGCTTATGGATCGCGACCCATGTTTACGGCATCGGCTATATGCGCGGAAACAAAGAACAAAAACATGCCCGTTTCTTTGCCTGTTTTGCCTTTGCGATATTCGCCACAATGGGCATCGCCTTTTCCGCCAATTTGCTGACGCTGTTCCTGTTCTATGAACTTCTCACCATTTCAACTTACCCACTGGTCGCGCACAAAGAAAATGACGCCGCCAAGAAAGGTGCACGCACCTATCTCGGCATCTTGATGGGCACAAGTATCGCATTTTTGCTCACTGCCGTTGTGTGGACATATGCAATTGCCGGAAACCTGGATTTCAAACTTGGCGGTCTGTTTGAACCTACATTGAGCCCAATGTTCACAGCTGTGCTCTTGGCCTTCTTCGCCTTTGGAATCGGTAAGGCTGCCCTCATGCCTTTTCACAGATGGTTGCCAGCCGCGATGGTTGCTCCAACGCCTGTGAGTGCTCTTCTTCATGCGGTAGCTGTGGTGAAAGCTGGTGTGTTCTCCATGTTGAAAGTCGGGGTCTATGTGTTTGGCATAGACAACCTTTCATCAACAGGCGCATCCGATTGGTTGATGTGGCTTGCGGCATTCTCAATACTGGCAGCGTCCTTTGTGGCCATGGCACAAGACAATCTGAAGCGTCGCTTGGCCTATTCCACGGTCGGTCAATTGTCGTACATTACACTCGGAGTTGCATTGGCGACGTCTATGGGGGTGATTGGTGGTGGTTTGCACATTGTCACGCACGCTTTTGGTAAAATCACATTGTTCATGTGTGCAGGTGCAATTTACGTGGCAACCCACAAGACCAACATCAGTGAGATGCGCGGTCTGGGCAGAGCGATGCCGTTCACGTTTATCGCGTTTGGCATCGGGTCACTGTCGATTATTGGACTGCCCCCGTTTGCCGGATCTTGGAGCAAATGGATGCTGTTGGTCGCGGCTGCAGATACCCAGCAAATCATCATCATTGGAGTGTTATTGCTCAGCTCGATTTTGAATGTCGCTTATCTCGTGCCAATCTTTGCGCGCGGGTTCTTCAGCCCTGCTTCAGGAACTGGTTCAAAAGCTTTGAATGCTAATGTGCCTTGGCGTGAAAAAATCGCAGAGGCACCGCTTTTGGTGGTCGTCCCACCATGCATCACCGCCCTTGGGTGCATCGTGCTGTTCTTCTATGCAGATGTGATTGTCGAATTCATTGCCCCAATTGCCACGGTGCCAAGTGTGGAGACGACCAATGGCTAAAAAGAAAAACAACAAGGCTGTAGGCAGTAATTCAATAATCGTGCGCTCAATGTCCTGGGTCGAAGACCGCAAGAAAGTTGACAAGTTTTTTTGGGGAATGCTCGCCGTTGGAGTGGTGCTCACTTTGTTGGATCTTTTCTACACGAAGAAGGTCTATTTCCAAGCTGAGAATTTTTTTGGATTTTATTCCCTCTATGGTTTCGTTTTGTGCGCTGCCCTCGTGCTTGCTGTGAAAGCAATGCGTGTCATTTTGATGCGATCTGAAGCGTATTACGCTGCGCAAGATGTGGCCTCAGAAGACCATCCTGAATTCGATCTAGATAGAAAGCAGGCCGATGTTTGAGTGGTTGCACCCAGCATTGATTTATCTTGCAGCGGCGCTTCTTGTCCCGCTCGTCCCCAATAGGAAAGCGCGTGCCTTTCTTATTTTGTTGGTGCCTATTGTTGGGATTATTCCGCTTCTCACCACACCTTTTGGAGACTACCTGCAACTCAGTCTGTTTGGCGAGACACTCACCACTTTCAGGTTTGACAAGCTCAGTTTTGTTTTTTCTCTGGTCTTCTCATTGGCGGCTTTCTTGTCTCTGATTTATGCGTGGCATGTTCGCGATACAATGCAGCAGGTCGCAGCACTGTTATATTCAGGTTCTGCCATGGGTGCCGTCCTTGCAGGCGACCTCATTACACTGTTTGTCTGGTGGGAAGGGACTGCAATTGCGTCCGTCTTTCTCATCTGGGCTCGCCGCACCGAAGGCTCATACCAAACGGGGATGCGCTATCTGATCATTCAAATCACATCGGGTGTTGTGCTGCTCGCAGGGGCTGCAATCCACTACCGCGAAACAGGCTCGCTTGCCTTTGAAGCCTTCTCGCTGGAAAATGTGGGCGCTTGGTTCATCCTGTTGTCTTTTGGCATCAAATGCGCATTTCCACTGCTACACAATTGGCTGCAGGATTCGTACCCGTCTGCCACTGTCACGGGCACCGTTATCCTGTCCGCCTTTACAACCAAAATTGCCATTTATTCTTTGGCCCGTGGTTATGCAGGCACAGATTTTCTCATCGTAATTGGCGCGACGATGGCGCTGTTTCCAATCTTCTTTGCGGTGATCGAAAATGATCTTCGCCGCGTTCTGGCATATTCTATGAACAGCCAACTCGGCTTTATGGTTGTGGGCATTGGTGTAGGCACTGATCTTGCCATAAACGGCACGGTTGCCCACGCATTCAGCAGCGTGTTGTACAAAGCCCTTTTGTTTATGAGCGTTGGCGCCGTATTGTTCAGAACAGGAACTGCCAAAGGTTCAGAACTCGGTGGCCTCTACAAAACAATGCCTTTGACCATGGTGTTCTGTGTCATAGGCGCTGCATCTATTTCAGCATTCCCATTGTTTTCTGGCTTTGTCTCAAAGTCGATGATTTTGTCTGCGGCTGCGCAAGAAGGTCATTTCGTCACTTGGGCGATCTTGCTGTTCGCGTCGGCCGCCGTGTTGCACCATTCAGGAATCAAAATTCCTTATTTTGCATTCTATGGTCGCGACAGCGGCAAACGCCCAGCTGAAGCACCACGGAACATGCTTTTGGCGATGGGGCTGACCGCATTTTTGTGTATCGCGATCGGTGTTTGGCCCAATGCGCTTTATTCAGTGTTACCGTTTGATGTGTCATACAATCCCTACTCCACCACACATGTGATTACACAAATCCAGTTGTTGTTTTTCTCTGCCATCGCATTTGCGGCACTCATCAGAATGGGGCTCTTTCCACGTCAGGTGAGATCGGTGATTTTGGATACAGATTGGATATACCGAAAGCTCTTGCCCGCCATCATCAGTTTTGTGGTTCTGTTTGTGTCAGCCGTATGGAGTGAGATTGTTCGCGGCTTTAACAACACCATCACCGCAGTTCAAAACACGCTGGCCAATTTTTATGGCCCTGAAGGGCGAGTGGCGCGTGTTCAACCAACAGGCTATATGGTTTTGTGGTTGGCTATACTTCTTGGCGCCGCGTTGATCGTGAATCTGGTGGGCCTGCCGTAAAACGCATTCTTGAAATGCCTTGCAGTTCCCCACATGCGTCACTAACTCTGTCACGTTGAATATAAGGAACGAGCATGGCTAAAATAGACAAAAGCGAAGACCAGTGGCGCGAAATTCTTTCCCCTGAACAGTTCTATGTGCTGCGCGAAGAAGGAACGGAACGGGCCTTCACCAGCCAATTGAACGACGAGCACCGCAAGGGCGTTTTCAGCTGTGCGGGATGTGGCAAAGACCTTTTTGAAAGCAATGCGAAATTTGACTCCGGCACGGGTTGGCCAAGTTTTTACGCACCTGTTGAAGAGGCTGCAGTTACAGAACACACTGACCGCAAACTGTTTATGAAACGCACCGAAGTGCGTTGTGCCGATTGTGATGGGCATTTGGGACATGTGTTTCCCGATGGCCCTGCCCCCACAGGGTTGCGTTATTGCATGAACGGAATTGCCATGGATTTTACACCAAACGAGGATGCATAATTGTCATTTGATCTCACAAAGCTTTCTGCACCGAAAGCCGAAAAACGCAGCCACACGACCTCTCACCACGGTATAGAACTGCACGACAATTATGCGTGGTTGCGAGCAGACAACTGGCAAGACGTGATGCGCGATCCTGATCAATTGCCCGCGGATATTCGTTCCTACTTGGAAGCTGAAAACGCTTATTACGAAGCCGCAATGGCCGATACTGCGGAGCTGCAAGAAGAGCTCTTTGAGGAAATGAAAGGCCGCGTGAAACAGGATGACAGTTCGGTTCCTTCACCGGATGGCCCGTTCGCCTATTCCAGTCGCTTTGAAGAAGGGGCAGAATATCCGCTGTTCATTCGCACATCTCGCGAAGGTGGTGATGAACAGGTTTTGTTTGATGGCCCAAAGGAAGCGACGGAACACGAGTATTTTTCCGTTGGTATGATGTCACACTCGCCTGATCACTCCAAAATGGGATGGGCAGTGGACACCAATGGGTCTGAATATTACCACATGAAAGTGCGGGATCTTTCCACAGGCGAAGACGGCGAAGACATCACCAGGGATGTCGGCAGCTTGGCTTGGTGTTCTGACAGCGAACGATTCATGTACGCAAAAGTGGATGAAAATCACCGCCCCAGCAAAGTTTTCCTGAAGTCGCCACATGGAAAGGAAGTCCAGGTATTTGAAGAAGAGGACCCACGGTTTTTTGTTGGAGTTGGAGCGTCGCTTGACGGCAAATACATTCAAATTTCAACTGGCCAGAATGACGAAGACGAGGTGCGCATTTTGCCAGCATCGGATCCTCTCGCGACCCCAGTTTTGATCACACCACGACGTGCTGGCCACGAATATTCCGTCGACACCCATGGCGAGACCCTCTACATCACGACCAACTCGGGCGACGCCGAAAACTTTCGCATTGTAACTTGCGACCTCTCCGCACCAGAAGAAGACAATTGGAAAGAACTTATTCCCCATCGTGCGGATGTGCTTTTGGTCAGCGTTGTTGTTTTGAAAAACCATCTCATTCGGTTGGAACGCTTCAACGCTCTCCCCCGCATCGTCGTTCGTGATTTGGCAAGTGGTGAAGAACACACGGTGAATTTCGATGAAGAGGCATATTCCCTCGGTATTCAGTCCGGTTATGAATTTGACACCAACACATTGCGGTTCACGTATTCATCGCCTTCTACACCTACGCAGGTTTGGGACTATGACCTTGTGAGCCGCGAAAGAACGTTGCGCAAAGAACAGGAAATTCCAAGCGGGCACAACAGTGCAGACTATGTGGTGCGGCGCCTGCATGCGCCCACAGAAGATGGTGTTTCCGTTCCCCTGACTGTACTACACCGCAAAGACATGAAACTCGATGGTTCTGCCCCATGCCTGCTCTATGGCTATGGGTCGTACGGCATGGGCATGACAGCAGGATTTGCCACCAACCGTCTTTCACTCGTTGATCGTGGATTTGTTTATGTCACTGCTCACATACGCGGTGGCGATGAACTTGGCCGCAATTGGTATGAACAGACAAAAAAGGCGGGCAAACCCAAAACGTTCAAAGACTTTATTGCCAGCGGGAAGTATCTCGCAAAAGAAGGGTTCACAAGCGAAGGTCAAATCGTGGCCATGGGCGGTTCAGCTGGCGGTTTGCTTATGGGCGCGGTGGCGAACATGGCTCCAGAACTGTTTTCGGGCATCATCGCGCAAGTTCCATTCGTAGACGTCCTGAACACAATGCTAGATGATACGCTTCCCCTTACCCCCGGTGAATGGAGCCAATGGGGCAACCCTATAGAGAGCGAAGAAGAATATAAAATCATTGCCGGCTATTCGCCGTACGACAATGTTGTGGCGCAAGACTATCCGCCCATCTTTGCCCTGTCAGGGTTGACCGACCCGCGCGTTCAATATTGGGAACCATCTAAATGGGTTGCCAAACTGCGGGAGGTGACCAAAGATAAATCTCCCATTTTGCTCAAGACCAATATGGGGTCAGGGCATTTCGGGAAAACAGGGCGTTTTGCATATCTGGAAGAAGTCGGCCTGGTCTATGCATTTGCCTTGAAGGCCGCAGGCAAGGCCTGATTCAATTTAAAAAAAGCCCCGCACTCACAACATATGAGGCGGGGCTCTTTTGGTTTTATGTCTGCGAAATTATGAAGTTGCTGCACCATAAAGTTCAGCCACATATTCCCAGTTGATCATGTTATCAACAAAGGCTTCCAGATATTTTGGCCGCGCGTTGCGGTAATCAATGTAGTAAGAATGTTCCCACACATCGCAGCCCAAAATTGGAGTTGCACCGTGAACGAGCGGATTTTCGCCGTTTGGTGTTTTTGAGATTTCGAGCTTGCCATCTTTGACGTTGATCCAGCACCAGCCTGAGCCGAACTGAGTTGCGCCAGCAGCCATGAAGTCTGCTTTGAACTTGTCATATCCGCCGAGATCGGAATCGATTGCTTTCATCAATTCACCTGGAATGGACTTGCCGCCACCGTTGGGAGCCATCCACTTCCAGAAATGAACGTGGTTGTAATGCTGCGCAGCATTGTTGAACAAACCAGCGTTTGTGCCGTGGCTTGCCACGACAATCTCTTCCAGCGTTTTATCGGACATGCCAGCTTCTTCAGCCAGTTTGTTGCCATTGTCGACATATGCTTTGTGGTGCTTGTCGTGGTGGAATTCCAATGTCTCCGCAGACATATATGGATCAAGCGCATCGTATGCATATGGGAGATCGGGAAGTTCAAAAGCCATTGCTGGTCTCCTTAGTGGGTGTGTTGTGCCACTGATCAACAGCGACTGATATAATCCAAACGCTTTGTATCAGCGTCAGTTCCATTTGTACAAAGGGTAAATGTCGCGTCTAGGAAGAAACTCCGTGGGCAAAGTTCCAGTAAAGCTCTCTTGCCTTTGCTGCGATTGGCCCGGGCTGTAAATCACGGTCTTCAAATTTTGTGATTGGGATCACTTTCGACATATTGCCCGTAGAAAACAATTCATCTGCTGCTGCAAAATCTTCCACTTTCAATGTTGTCTCACGCACATCATCACCTGCTTCACGCAGCAAATTTATCACCCTTGCTCTGGTGATGCCTGACAAGAATGTTCCATTTGCAGCCGGCGTGTAGATCACACCATCTTTGACCATGAATATATTTGCCGTAGCCAATTCAGCCACATTGCCCAGAAAATCGAGCAAGATTGCGTTTCCAAAACCGCGCTCTGCAGCCTCCATGAGTGCGCGCGCGTTATTCGGATAAAGGCACCCTGCCTTTGCATCCAGTGGCATACATTCCTCGGTGGGGCGACGATAGGGCGAAACCGTTACGCTTTGCCCCTGAGGTGCGGTCATGGGCGTTACATAAATGCTCAACATGAACTTGGTGGATTCCGGAAGAGGTGCAACCGCCATCGCATTTCCCTGCGTGGCGAAATACATGGGGCGAATATAAAGTGCTGCGTCATCGGCAAATTTGGCAACACCTTCAAGGCAAAGCGCCTCAATTTCTTCAGGTGTTTTTGTAGGCTTAAGCCCCAAAGCCAAGGCAGATTTGTTGACGCGAGCGCAGTGCAAGTCAAGATCAGGTGTCACCCCTTCAAAGGCACGGGCTCCATCAAAAACACTAGACCCCAACCAAAACCCGTGCTCACGACCGCCTACAAGTGGCACATTTCCTTCATGCCATTCGTCGTTAAAATAAGTCCAAGTGTCACTAAACTCGGGCACAGCGCGCTCCATTTGAAAAAGACTGTCGGGCGCTACATTCAACCGAAGTGCCTCTTGACGCAATGCGTTTCCTACAGTCCACTCAACTTTCTCAACCGAGGAACCAACTATGACCCAAGCCTATGTTTTTGATGCTTATGGAACACTGTTCGATGTGCATTCAGCCGTTCGAAAACATGCCGACTCTGTTGGCCCGGATGCAGACCTTGTTTCTGATGTGTGGCGCCAAAAGCAATTGGAATATTCATGGACACGTACGTTGATGGATCGTTATCTGGATTTCTGGGATTTGACAGAACAGGCTCTTGATTTCGCTTTGGCGAAAGTCCCGACCGCCAACAAAGACGCGAAGAAAAAACTTTTGGATGCCTATTGGCATTTGGAGTGCTTCGACGAAGTGCCAACCGTGCTGACAGAATTGAAAGAGACAGGCAAGAAAGTGGCTATATTGTCGAATGGCTCCAGCGGGATGTTGCTGGCAGCAGTCAAATCTGCAGGATTGAGCGACCTCGTCGATGATTGTATTTCGGTAGACCGCATCGGTCGTTTCAAAGCCGTGCCTGCGGTTTATCAAATGGTTTTGGACGATTATCAAATCAGCGCCAACGATGTCTCTTTTCAATCATCGAACCGTTGGGACATCGCCGCAGCGAGTGCGTTTGGCTTCCAAACGGTGTGGTGCAATCGGGGAGACCAGCCGGATGAATATTCCGACATGCCACCCGACCGTATTGTATCTGATTTAAATGCGTTGATTGCTAAGCACGGTTAGAAACCGCGTTTCAAACTTCCCAAAATACCACGCACCAATGCACGCCCTAGCGACGATGCAATCGATCTCGTAACCGATTTCATTGCCGCTTCGCCAACGCTTTGACGGCTTGAGCGGCGCTTCCGGCCGCGTGCGCGACTGCCCGTTTTACGTTTCTTTTCTGCATCTTCGCGCTTGCGCTCTGCTTCTTCAGCCTTAGCTTGCTGTTCAGTGCGCTCTTGCAAAATTTCAAACGCAGATTCACGGTCCAATGTATCATCATACTGGCCAGCAACAGGGCTCACACCAATGACCTTCTTGCGCTCAGCTTTGGTCAAAGGCCCAAGGCGCGATTGTGGAGGCCGGATCAATGTGCGCTGCACCATGGACGGCACACCTTTTTTCTCCAATGTCGACACCAGCGCTTCGCCCACACCGAGATTTTTAATCGTATCAACGGCGACAAAATCTGGGTTGGGCCTGAACGTTTCTGCCGCAGACTTTACCGCTTTTTGTTCGCGCGGTGTGTAAGCGCGCAAAGCGTGTTGAACACGGTTGCCCAATTGCGCGAGCACACCATCTGGAACGTCCAACGGGTTCTGCGTCACGAAATAAACGCCCACGCCTTTGGAGCGAATGAGCTTTACGACTTGCTCAACACGGTCGACCAAAATCTTAGGCGCGCCGTCAAACAGCAAGTGTGCTTCATCAAAAAAGAACACTAGTTTTGGCTTATCCGCATCGCCCACTTCGGGAAGCTCTTCGAACAATTCCGACAAAAGCCAAAGAAGGAAAGTTGCATAGAGGCGCGGTGACATCATTAATTTGTCCGCGGCCAAAATGTTGACGGAACCACGACCATCGCGCGTGGTGCGCATGAGGTCCGCAATGCGCAATGCAGGTTCACCGAAGAAATAGTCGCCCCCCTGCTCTTCCAGCACCAGCAATGAGCGCTGAATGGCAGAGACTGATTGTTTAGAGACATTGCCCAAACGGGTGGAAATTTCTTTCGAACGTTCCGCAATATTAGACAACATGGCTTGCAAATCTTTCATGTCGAGAAGAAGCAGGCCTTCTTCGTCGGCAATTCGGAATGCGATATTGAGAACACCTTCTTGTGCGTCAGTCAGATCCATCAATCGGGACAGCAACAAAGGCCCCATTTCTGAAACTGTTGTGCGGATGGGATGACCTTGCTCGCCGAACAAGTCCCAGAAAATGGCAGGGAAATCTTGGTATTCATAATCTTCAAGACCAATGTCTTGGGCGCGTTTTTCAAGGAAGTCTTTTCCTTTCCCCGCCATGGCGAGGCCAGAAAGATCACCCTTCACGTCAGCACAGAAAACAGGAACACCAGCGTTGGAAAAACCCTCGGTCAAAATCTGCAATGAGACCGTTTTACCCGTACCCGTCGCACCAGTAATCAAACCATGGCGGTTGGCCAGTTTTAAGTCCAGATATTCCGGTTTCTGCAAACTGTCATCGGGTTTGCGGCTCGTTCCAAGATAGATTTTACCATCTTCAAGCATATTGTTTTCCTGCCAAATAGTGCGGATGTTTCATCGCTTATAATGTTCCAAAGACGCTGGTGCAAACCTTCTCTCCCAATGTTTTTGTCTCGATTTGGCACATGTTTGGTCGTGGCAGGTGGCACGCTTTGTGCAACACATATTTAAAGAACCAGCGAGTCTTGGAATAAAACAGATGAACCGTCGAAGTTTTATGGGCACCCTTTTGGCAACAGCTGCCAGCGTTCCAGCATATGCTGCACAAAGCAGCACTCAATTTGCGGGCCTGCGCGGAAGCCTGGACGTCTCCGATTTCGGCGTTCGACCTGATGTGTTTGATGACCAGAGCAAACTGTTGCAGAGCATTTTGAACCGCGCTTCAAAAGAAAACAAACCAGTGTTCCTGCCGTCGGGTACTTATGTAGTCTCGCGCTTGGAACTTCCCGCACGCACGCGATTGCTTGGAACGCGTGGCGCATCCCGCATCGTCTACGGCCGTGGCGGAACCATGATGTCTGCAACCGGGCCAGAATTGGTTCATATTGAAGGCATTGCGTTTGACGGTGCCAATCAGAGTTTTGACGACACATTTGGAGGTCTTTTGCACATCCGTGCCTGTCCCAATGTTGTGATCGAGAAATGCGATTTCACAGGCAGCAGCGGCACCGCAATCACTTTGGACACCTGTGGCGGTCGTTTGGACAGAAATAAAATATCTGGTGCGGCTGGACTTGCTGCTGTTTACAGCGTCAACGCCACAGGGCTTGCGATCACCAACAATGTGGTCAGCGATTGCTCCAATGGTGGGCTCTTGGTGCATCGTTGGGAAATCGGTGAAGACAACACCATCGTCTCCGGCAACCGAATCTCAAGAATCTCCGCGCGTGGGGGCGGCACTGGCCAGCGGGGCAATGGGATCAATTTATTTCGCACCAATGGCGTGATCGTTTCCAACAACCATATCAGCGATTGTGCTTTTTCAGCGGTACGCGCAAACAGCGCCAGCAATGCCCAAATTTTGGGAAATACCTGTCTTCGTTCTGGCGAAACAGCGCTGTATGCCGAGTTTCAGTTTGAAGGTTCCATCATTTCAAACAACATCGTTGATGGTGGAACAATCGGCATATCAATCACCAATTTCAACGAAGGTGGTCGTCTGGCCATTTGCTCAAATAATCTTATACGGAACCTTTCAAAGAAAGGCCCTTATCCCGCAGAATTCGCGGGCTTTGGAATTGGTATTTCAGTGGAAGCCGATACCACGGTCACAGGGAATGTCATCGAAGGTGCACCTGAATATGGTATCGGTATGGGTTGGGGGCCTTATTTGCGCAATATAATTGCCGCCAACAACATCATCCGAAAATCTCCAAAGGGTATTGTTGTTTCTGTTGTGAAGGGTTCTGGGGCTGCATCGATTACAGGCAATACAATTGAAGGTGCAAGCCGAGGTTCAATTGTAGGTCACGAATGGACAAAGGCCGTGACGAAAGATCTTGCACTTGGATCTCGCAAACCATTTCCTCATCTGACGGTCGAACGAAACATCGTCTCATAATTGTGAGCGCAAATTCTCCACATTTGCTGTTAAACTGTGCTTTGAATTTTTCTCTTGGGGCAAAGTGATTTATGCGTTGGTTGAAACGGTTCGTCTTGTTTCTCTTGCTGGTTTTCATCGTGCCTGCCCTTGCCCATGCTGGGTTCTGGATCGCCAAACCTAGGCCTTCCAGCTGGAACGCGGCTGATTGGTCGAGCGCCGATATTCTGCCGAAAGTCCCTGCGATTGACAATGCAGCAGTTTACATTTTTTCTGCACGAACAGGCGGTCTGAAGGGAGCGTTTGCCACCCATTCCTGGATCGTCACCAAGCAAGCAGGCGATCAACACTATAATCGCTACGACGTCGTTGGATGGGGTTCGCCTGTTCGCAAAAATTTGCGCGATCCTGACGGCAAGTGGTATTCGAATTTTCCAAAAATTCACCACGAAGTTCGAGGTGCCGCCGCGCGCGAACTCATCCCAATTTTAGAACAGAAAATCGCTGCATATCGGTGGCGCGAATACGGAGACTACACCGTCTGGCCTGGACCGAACTCCAACACATTTGTGTCCAGCATCATCGCACAAATACCGCAGTTGAACACATCGACGCCAGCCACCGCTGTTGGGAGAGATTACCCTGCAAATGAACAGTGGTTCTCGTTCAATAATGGTGTTTTGCGGGTCACGCTCGGTGGCTATGCCGGTTTTGCAGCAGGTAAAAATGTGGGGCTGGAACTCAACTTTTTAGGTCTGGTTGCCGGATTAAACCACGCAACCGGCGAGATAAAGATTCCAGCCTTTGGCGCCTATTCAGTTTTCTAAATGCTCATTTAATGCGTTCGAGAATAGACACATAGTTGGCGACAGCGGCACCCCCCATGTTGAAAATGCCAGCAATCTCTGGCGAAGCCAATTGCATTCCAGCGGGTGCCGTCCCGCACAGTTGCATCGCTGACAACGCGTGCATTGAAACGCCAGTTGCGCCAATCGGATGGCCTTTTGCTTTCAAACCGCCAGAAGGATTGACGGGCAAACGCCCTGTCTTTTGCGTTTCACCGCTCAACGCCAATTCAGCACCTTTGCCTGCTTCCGCCAGACCCATCGCTTCGTATTCGATCAATTCAGCAATTGTGAAACAGTCGTGTGTTTCAACAAATGACAAATCATCCAAGGTCAATTTGGCGTCTTGAAGCGCTGACTTCCACGCATGGGTGCAACCTTCAAACTTCAAAATATCACGCTTCGACATAGGCAGAAAATCTTGCGCATGAGCGGTTGCACGAAACGCAACAGCCTTGTTCATCGTCAATGCGGATTGAACATCGCTCAACACAATTGCAGCCGCGCCATCTGACACGAGCGAACAATCGGTGCGCTTCAATGGGCCAGCGACAAACGGGTTCTTCTCACTTTCAGCGCGGCAAAAATCATATCCCAAATCCTTTTGCATTTGTGCATAGGGATTGGCGGTTCCATTCTTGTGGTTCTTGGCCGCGATTGTTGCCAAAGCGTCAGATTGATCGCCATATTTTTGGAAATAGGCCTGAGCAATGTTGCCAAATACACCAGCAAAGCCTGCTGGCGTCTCACCGTCTTCTGGCAAATAGGAAGCTTTCAAAAGATTTTGGCCGATCTCTCTTCCCGGGGTCGTTGTCATCTGTTCAACACCCACAACCAAAACATGACGCGCCTGTTTTGCTTCAATGGCTTTGACGCCCTGCTGGACTGCGGCTGATCCTGTTGCACAAGCATTTTCCACCCGCGTTGCAGGCTTGAACCGAAACTTGTCAGAGGCCTGAAACACAAGACTGGCTGTAAAATCTTGTTTCGAAAATCCTGCATTGAAATGACCGAGGTAAATTTCATCCACATCGGCAGCATCAAGTTGCGCATCTTTGAGTGCATCTTCCACCACCGACGTGATGAGGCTTTCAACGGTCTCGCCTTCCAATTTTCCAAAATTCGAATGGGCCCAGCCTGTAATGCATGCAGTCATGATGAAAACTCGATTGTTGACGACCTCAGCACAATAGAGCGAAGCCAATTGCCTGAAAAGGTTTTCTGTCGGAATTGAACTTTCGGCTGAATTTTTTGAATGACAGTTTGGTGATGGAGATTGACACCAGCGCTAGGGGCGCTATCTAATCGATTTAATTCCTTTAAATTGAGTGCTCAGCACATTTCGGAGATCGTCATGGTTTTAAAAGTCGCAATTAACGGATTTGGCCGTATTGGCCGCAACACGCTTCGCGCCATTGTTGAATCAGGACGTACCGACATTGAAGTCGTCGCCATCAATGATCTTGCTCCAATCGAAACCAATGCCCACCTGTTGCAATATGACAGTGTTCATGGACGTTTCCCTGCACCAGTCACTGTAGATGGCGACACCATAAATGTTGGGCGCGGCCCAATCAGAGTGACGTCCATTCGCGATCCTAAAGAGCTTCCATGGGGCGATGTGGACATCGCCATGGAATGCACAGGCATCTTCACAGACAAAGACAAAGCATCCATGCATTTGGAAAACGGTTCCAAACGCGTGTTGATTTCTGCACCTGGCAAAGATGCGGACAAAACGGTCGTATATGGCGTAAACCACGACACATTGACCGGCGACGACATCATTGTTTCCAACGCATCGTGCACAACCAACTGTCTTTCTCCTGTGGCAAAAGTGTTGAACGACGCTTTCGGCATTGAAAAAGGTTATATGACAACAATTCACGCTTACACGGGTGACCAACCCACGCTTGATACAGTTCACAAAGACCTCTACCGCGCGCGTGCGGCAGCCATGTCTATGATCCCGACGTCAACTGGTGCTGCAAAAGCCGTTGGACTTGTGTTGCCAGAACTTGCTGGCAAATTGGATGGGTCAGCTATTCGCGTGCCAACTCCAAATGTTTCATGCATCGATTTGAAATTTTTTGCTGGGCGCGATTGCACCGTTGATGAAGTCAACGCTGCTGTAAAGAAAGCTGCTGAAGGCCCCATGAAGGGTGTTTTGGATTATGTTACGGACCCATTGGTTTCTGTGGACTTCAACCACGACATCCACTCATCAAACTTTGCTTCTGCTCAAACCCAAGTCACAGGTGGCAATCTCGTGCGCGTGTTGAGCTGGTATGACAATGAGTGGGGCTTCTCCAGCCGCATGAGCGATACAGCTGTTGCTATGGGGAAACTGATGTAACTCAACGGATTTGATGTCCGTTTGATAAATTCTGATGTTGCGCCCGATAGTTTGGGGCGCAACACTGCATAGACAACGAATTGCCGTTGGTGTGTTGACCGCTACAGATCGATGGTCAGTTTCTTGACCCCATGGGCCGCGCGAGACTGACACAGAACGATTTCTGATTCTTGTTGTTTCTTCGACAAAACAAAATCGCGGTGTTCCACAGCTCCATCAACAATGCCGCATTTGCAAACACCGCAAATACCGTCGGCACATTTCACATCCACATGCACGCCATGTTCTGCCAACACATCAGTGATGGTTTTGTCTTCGGGGATTTGAAACTTTTTGCCTGATTTCGCCAGCGATATGTCGAACGCATGATTCACATAATCTGGTTGTTCAGGAACCGCAAAATATTCAAGATGGCGCGCTTCTTCTGGAAAGCCCAATCGTTCGGCCGTTTCCATGACACCGTCCATATATCGATCTGGCCCGCAGGTGTAGACATGCCAATCAGGTTGATAACCTGACAAAATCTTCTCCAAGTCGGCACGCGACCCCTGATCAGAAAAATGGAACGTCACATGCTTTGACCACGGCATGGCTTTAAGATCATCCACATATCCGGCTTCGTTCATACGACTGGCCGAATAGTGCATCTCGAAAGGTTTTCCCAATGCATGCAAACGGTGGGCAAATGCGATCATTGGGGTGATCCCGATGCCACCTCCCATGAGAAAGGTCTTGCTGGCATCTTCAACCAACTCAAAATGGTTGATCGGTTTGGAGATGAACACGCGCCGCCCTTCGTTGAAGATACGGTGCAGGAACTTGGAGCCCCCTCGCCCTTCATCTTCGCGTAGAACACCAATTTGATATTTTTGGCGGTCGGCAGGATCACCAGACATTGAATATTGACGCACAAACTCCGGTGCAATCACAACGTCTAAATGTCCGCCCGCAGTCCATGCTGGCAATTCACTTCCGTCATAGGCAGAAAATTCATACTTGGTGACGCCCGAAGTCATGGCTTCCACTTTGGAAATGCGAGCTTTGATCACCGGTGCATCTTCAAACGAGGGATATTCATGGGCCAGGCCTTCGGTGTCTCCCTCGGCCAATCGTTCTTGATATTCCTGCGCGCTTATCATCGACTTGTAAGCCTGAATGCCTGCTTCGCGATCCATCGGGAATGGATACGGCCATGGATGCGGTGCAAGGCTTGCGGGATAGACCGCCATCGTTTGGTCTTCATATTTAAGATCAAGATCAAGTTGCAAGTCGCGACGGTTTACGGGTTTGGCAGGCTTTCGGTATCCGCCATCCTCTTTCACCTCGATGTCCCACCACCATTTTTTGACATCGTTCAGAGAGCCGTTTCCGACTTTATCATCAAGCTTTGCAAGCAATGGAGCCGCAGCGGGGATATTCATTGCAGCCCAACGGAAAGGCTTTTCAGCAAACAACCCCTCAAGGTTCCAAGGACATGTTTTCATACAGCGCCCACACATGGCACCGCCTTCTGTGGTGATACGATATGTGGTGCATTTTTGGCTGTCCGATTTCCAAATCTCATAGCCGTTGAACATCAATTTGGGGCCAGCTGTAATTGCCCCCGCAGGACATTCCCTTGCGCATTTGTTGCAAGATTCGCAAAATCTCTGAAGGCCAAAATCAATCGGTTTGTCATGGGCCAAGGGCATATCAGTGGTTACAACCCCCGACTTTAAACGCGGCCCCAACAGCGGATGCAGGATCACTTCTCCAATTCGGCTCACCTCGCCAAGACCTGCCAGCAAGAGCAGAGGTGGCTGCAAAACTTCACCGTCCATAACCGTATGAGCTTTCGCTTTGTATCCGAGATTGCGGATTTGCTTTGCGATAACACCACCCAACAGTGAAAAACGAAGATAGGCGCGCATGCTCTGGGCAACCGCAACCCAGTCATCTCCACTGGCCCCTTCCATGGTCTCATAACCTTGGTCGATGATCATGCTGATTGCGTTGTTGTGCGGGGGGATAATCGGGGCTCCCGTGGCATCGTGGCTGTACCACGTCCAATCAGGACAGCGCGAAATGCCCACACAATCGACTCCAAGAAAATACGAAGCCGCCTTCACATTTTCCGCGTTCTTCTCCGCATCGCTGAGTTCTGTGGGCTTTGGATCTGACTCACCATCCTGCAGAAGCACAAACGCACCGAGAATGCGCCGTTGCGCGGCCGACAGAGCGCATTTGCGCGCATAGTAACCACCGCCTGCACTTTCCTGAGCCTTTTTGCCCATTTCTCCAAACTGCGCACGGGCAAACATATCAGTCCGTTTTGGCACCCGCGCAACGCGTTCTTCATCGATGAATGTTGTCGGTTTTTCTTTGCGCTTGAGTTTTTCAAACGGCAAAGCGCCATCCACAAAATTGCGTTTTGCGTAAGGGTCCTGGTTGAGCGCGCTTTTTGCCGTTCCCTTTCCCAACCACCATGCTGGCCCTTGGGTTTTAAACCAAGGTTGCTCAGCCATGGGCGCCAAAGGATCATCGACCGCCATTTCAAATACGGTGGTCACAACGGCCAATCCAAAACCTTCCCCAATATAGGGCGCAACCAACTTGCCATCTTCCACCGTAGCTAAACCGGCAGCAACAGCCAATTTGTTCATCTCCACGTCTGACGTGGAGATGGTGTGCATGCGTGAATCATACCCCAACAGGCGCAAGTAACTTGCCACCCCAACCGCAGCTTCTGTCGCACGTAAACAGGCGCGATGATCTTGCGTTCCTTCAATCCATTCAGCGCCTGGTTCGTCAGGTCTCACATCTCGATTTTGCTCAAACAAAAAGACCACTGCATGGTCATGTCCATCAATGGAGCTCGGCGGCGTTTCCATAGACTCTTTCAAATCTGCCATAATCACGTCGATGCCGGAGGCGAGAGTTTTGGTTTGCTTCGTGCGCAAATCTTCGGCGAGTTGTGCAATGTCTGGGTTGAGTGTGGGTTCGCTCAACAATGCAGCATCTGGCAATTTGCAAATGCCCATCATGGAAGCGTCGCCAAAATATCCAAATGACTTCACATGGTTGGCACGTTCTACAGGATCGGCAGGAATGTCGGCTTTTTGTGTGTTGATCAGTCCATCGCGAACTGCATCCATCATGGCTTGATAGTCTGCCATTGCATTGACCAACGAATGCGGCGTGTTCAAATCTTGAAATGAAAGCGGCTTCATGGCGGGGATGGATGCAAAATCCACCTCTCCGTTTAAACGCGCGAGCCGTTCCAGCGGATATTGCCCCAAATGCGGCGGGCGGTCTTTTGTGGAAAAGAAACGAGTGCCCATAAACATTCCAGTGCAAAGATGAAAACACATAAACTATTGCACCACAGTCTGTGTTTTTCCAGATGTTTTGAAAATCAAACCGCCGTTGCGGAGCGATTGCGCATTGTCTCTAAGCTGACCGCCTTTCCGATTAGAAAACTACAATGGCCCTGCGCCAATTTAACCTGCGAAAATCGATCACATTTGCGCTAGTGTTCCAAAAATTGTCTATCTCCCATCTTATGTGTGCATTTATGTTAGCGAAGGTACGAAGGAGCATTTGAATGACCGACAGAAAAATAACGCGACGAACAATTCTGGCTACTGGTGGCGGGCTTGTGACAGCCGGTGTTTCTGGGTTGATTGTTCCTGCAGCTGCTCAAGGTCTTGCGCCAACGCCCACCATGCGCGGGGGTGCGAACAATTATCAACCAGGCGCACCAATCGTAAAACGTATTGGCGGTGGTGGTTTTCTAATGACAGGAACAGTGCGTCGCGCTGGCGATGGAATGCCTCTCGCTGGTCAACGCATCCAAATTTGGGCGCACACGAAAGAGGGGTACGAAAGCGACCCGCAAAGTCATGGCGCTACCCTTACCGGACCCGACGGAAAGTTCAGTTTAGACATGCCGCAAATCGTGCCTGCCTTCGGACAGGCGCATGCCCATTTGGCCTATGATAGCGAAGAGTTCAAAACTGTATTCTTGCGACCCGTCATGTCCAATTCCAAAGACACAACACTAAATGCAGATTTCGTTTTGGTTCCAGCCTGATTTGACGGACTGAACTCATGAACCCAACTCGCAAAATTCTGATTTGGGTTGCTCTCACCTTCGCCATTACCCTTCCCTTAATCCTCGCGGCATTTAGCCCACAATTGCAATGGCGCGGGCCTATTTATATTTCGGCAAGTTTTGCAGCTGTTGCGGCAATGGGATTGCTCTTTGTGCAGCCTTTGCTGATTGGCGGATATTTGCCAAATGTCTCTCCGCCACGCCGCAGACAATTTCATCGAGCCGTCGGAACACTTTTGGTGTTGTGCGTTGTTTGGCACGTTGTCGGGCTTTGGTTGACCAGTCCGCCTGATGTGATTGATGTTCTATTGTTCAGATCACCCACACCATTTTCTTTGTGGGGTGTTGCTGCCATGTGGGCCGTTTTTGCAGCCGCTCTACTCGCAATATTTAAAAGAAAACTGCGTATAAAACCACGCATATGGCGTATGTCTCACATGCTGTTTGCTGTGATCACAGTTGTTGGAACTGTGGTCCATGCTCTGCTGATAGAAGGCATTATGGAAATATTTTCAAAAGCAGCTCTCGGCATTCTTGTGGTCGCGATTACTGCGAAGCTTTTGCTGGACATGCGAAAGCGAGCAACCCGCTAAAAAGCAAGCCAGAAAATGTTTAGATTTCGCTTAGCCGTGGTGGATTTGCTCCATCTCGCGAAGCCGTAATTGCAGCCGCCTTGTTGGCGAATTCAAGCGCGGTTTGTATTGTCGCGTTCCCCAAACTTGCCATCTTGGATTTTTCCAATCCAATTTGTTGGTTCAACGACGCGAGGAAACCAGCGCTGAAGGTATCGCCAGCACCTACCGTGTCAGCCACTTCGATTTTGACCGCATCAGCCGTTATCACACCTGATGCCGTATGGGCCTCTGAGCCTTCACCACCTCTGCTCAAGAGCACGATTGATGTCCCACCATCCAACCACTTTTGGATTGCTCCAGCATGATCACGGTCCGGTTCAATCCAGCTCAGATCCTCATCAGACACTTTCACAATATCGCAATGGGCAATCATGCGGTGAATACGTTCACGGTGTTTGACTTCGTCATCAATGAAGCCAGGGCGGATATTAGGGTCTATATAAATGATGTGATCAGATGCGTTCTGGATCAAAAGAGATTCATAGGCGCTGCCACAAGGTTCCGGTATCAAACTGATGCCACCAAACAAAAGCGTCGATACATTGTCTGGAATGGTCGGTAATTCGCTTGTGGTTATCATGCGGCCTGCAGAGCCTTCGTCATAGAAAGTGTAAACCGCATCGCCATCGCTGAGATCAACAACAGCCAGTGTCGTGGGTCTTGAAGAACGAATGCAAGAACCATGGCTGACACCTGCATCTTCCAAGCTCGCGATTAAACTGCGACCAAAGCCATCTGTTGAGACGCCCGAGAAGAAACCTGCGTCTTCTTCAAGACGGCCCAAGGCTATGGCAGTGTTGAAAACCGAACCGCCCGTGACAGGCCGCAACACATGTTCGCCATTGCCATTCGTATCTGGCAACATATCCATCAACGCTTCACCGCAACATAAAATCATCTTCAGTTCCCGTTCCAATTGTGCGCTTTGTGAAATGGTATGATCGCATTTGAAGCGATCTTAGAAGGCTCAAGCCTGGAGTTCCAAATAGCTCTTTAAAGTTGCTTCGGTTCCTTGCTGCCAAATCATGGTCAACCATTTGTCAAAGCTCTTTTGCAACCGATCGTTTGACGCCAAATCGCCATAGACATTGTCTTGATCCAACCATGCTTGTGGATTTGACTTCGCTTCTTTGGCAGCTTTTGTCAGCTCTTCCCAAATCGGATCATTGGGTTCAATTGTGCTGCCATCTTCACGACTGCCTTCACACATTCTCGCCCACAGTGCTTCCGCCAAAACCAAACCTTCAATGTCCGCTTCAGCTTCAAGTGCATCTCTCAAAACAGGCAGAAGAAATCCCGTGTGACGCGACGAGCCATCAAAGGCAACACGGCGCACCGTGTCGATGATGTCTGGATTTGAAAACCGGTAGTCAATCAATTGCACATAATCAAAAGGTGTGATGTCAGGCACCGGGTGAACGTGTGGCACAATTTCATCTTCAGCCGTTTTACGGAAAAATGCTCCGATCAATTCGTGTTCCATACAGCCGGATATGGATTCAACGGAAAGAACTTCACCAGCATTGGAAACAATCTGGTGACCGCCGTTGAGAATGCGGATTTTCATGGCTTCATAGGTGTGGACATCACTTGAAAACGTCGCTCCAACTTTGTCCCAATCGGGTCGCCCGGCGCAAAATTTGTCTTCAATCACCCATTGGCGAAAGTTCTCATGGCTCACAGGAACGGCATCATCTATGCCAAATTCCAGTGCCAGTGCGATTTCATTTGGCCCTGTGGCGGGAACAATGCAATCCACCATAGAATTTGGGAACGTGCAGTTTTCGTCGATCCATGAAGCCAAACTTTGGTCGATCAAGCGCGCCAAGGACACAACGGTTTGGCGGCACAAATCACCATTGCCCTGCAAGTTGTCGCAGCTTTGAACCGTGAATGGGCCAACACCATTGTCGCGACGTTGTTTCAGTGCGGCAATAATAGCGCCAAATGCTGTGCGCGGCTTTGTTAAGTTTGCGACATCATGTTGGATGTCTTCATGGCCCCCATCAAATTCGTTTGTGACAGGGTCAACATAATATCCACTCTCGGTCACGGTGAGTGACACGATGCGAATGGCTGGCTCGGACATTTTGGCTATGAGCGGCTGGTTGCCTTCTTCAATTGGCACGTAGTCGATCATCGAGCCCACCACTTCCGCCGATTTCCCTTTTGGATCGAGCTCAATCAACGTGGTGAGATAGTCTTGCTTTGCTAATTTCAATCGCTGCTGTTTGTCATAAGGTCGCACGCCCGCACCGATAATCGCCCAGTCAAGTGCCATGCCCAATTGCATCAAACGATGCAGATACCAAGATTGGTGGGCCCGATGAAAATTGCCCAAGCCAATATGAACGATGCCCGGCGTGAGACCATCGCGATCATAAGTTGGCCGTTTAATCGCTTCGGGCAAATTGGGCAGCGTTTGGTTTGAGAGCTTCATATCAGTTCATCCACTGACCGCCGTCGACATTGTATGTCTGCGACAGAATATAATCAGATTCAGCGGACGCCAAAAATATGGCCATGCCGGAGAGATCTTGCGGAATGGCAAAGCGACCAGCGGGAACGCCAGCCTCTACTTCCGCTCGTTTCTCGCCCACCTTTTTGTTTTCCAGTTTGGCAAACATGGAATCGACGTGTTCCCAATGCTCGCCGTCCACTACACCTGGCGCAATTGCATTGACGTTGATGCCGTGTCGAATGAGGTTCAGCCCAGCAGATTGGGTCATGGAAATGACCGCTGCTTTGGTGGAACAATAGACCAGAACGAGGCTTTCACCTCGACGTCCGGCTTGCGAAGCCATGTTGATTATTTTGCCGCCATGGCCTTGGGCAATCATTTGTATTGCAGCCGCCTGCATAGTGAACAATGTGCCAGCCACATTCACGGAATAGAGCTTTTCAAAACTTTCGCGCGTGATGTCCACGGTCTCGGCCGCATCAAACAAAGCGGCATTGTTGATCAGAATGTCCAACTTTCCAGCCTTGGAAACGACAGCATCCACTGCGGCGTCTATGCTGGATTGCTGGCTGACGTCCAAATGGACAGCATAGGCATTCTCACCCAGTTCGTCGGCGGTTTTTTCTGCGGCTGCCAAATTCAAATCCGCGATGGCAACAGTTGCACCTTCGCGAATATAGGCTTCGGCAAAGCCGCGCCCAATGCCACGAGCAGCACCCGTGATCAACGCCGATTTGCCGTCCAGTCGCTTCATCAGATGCGCAACCCAGCTTCATCGAATTTATGAATCTGAGATTTCTCGGGTGTCAGATAAACTTTGTCGCCGTGTTTCACAGCAACGTCGCCCGCAGCCCTCACTGTCATGGGGTCGCAACCTTCCACACCGTGAATGTGGATAAATGTGTCTGAGCCCAAATGTTCAGCCACGCCAACGGTGCCTTTCCAAGCGCCTTTTACAGCTTTGGTGGACACTTTGATGTGTTCGGGGCGAATGCCAATCGTGTGGGCCTTGTGCTTTTGAGCCTCTGCACCTTCGAGCAAATTCATTTTGGGTGAGCCGATGAAACCCGCGACAAATTTGTTGCGCGGTGAATGATAAAGCTCAAGCGGTGTTCCCACTTGTTCAATCACACCAGCCTGCAACACGACAATTCGGTCGGCCATGGTCATGGCTTCCACCTGATCGTGTGTCACATAGATCATTGTTGTTTTGAGGCGCTTGTGCATCTCGCTGATTTCAAGACGCATTCCAACGCGCAATGCAGCATCAAGGTTTGACAAAGGTTCATCAAACAAGAATGCGGACGGTTCGCGCACAATGGCCCGACCAATAGCAACACGCTGGCGTTGTCCGCCTGATAATTGGCCAGGCTTACGATCCAGATAATCGGTTAAGTTCAACGACTTTGCAGCAGCTTCAATGCGGATATTTTGCTCGTCTTCAGACATGCCTGCCATACGCATGGGGAATGCAATATTTTTGCGAACCGTCATATGCGGGTAAAGCGCATATGATTGAAACACCATGGCCAAGCCGCGTTTGGACGGAGACACTTCGGTCATATCTTCGCCATCGATCAAAACTTGACCTTCTGTGGTGTCTTCAAGACCCGCAATCAGGCGCAAAAGCGTGGATTTACCACAACCAGACGGCCCAACAAAGACTGCAAATTCGCCCTCTTCGATTGTCAAATTCAATGGTGGGATTACTTCGGTATCACCGAATTTTTTCACCACATCTTTAAGTACGATCTGTCCCATGTGGTGTATCCTTATTTGACAGCGCCGAAGGTCAGGCCTTGGACGAGTTGTTTTTGGCAGAACCAACCCAACACAACGATTGGGCCAACGGCTGCGGCTGAGACTGCGGACAGACGACCGAAGAACAATCCTTCAGGTGCGCGGTTGCCTTCAATCAGTTTTGAAAGAGTTGCGGCTTCGGTGGTTGTGAGACGTACGGTCCAATAGGCTTCGTTCCAGCAAAAGATGAAGCACAGCAGAGCTGTAGAGGCGATGCCTCCCCAAGCCAGTGGAATGAGAATCTCTTTAATCTCACCCCAAGTGTTCACACCATCCATTTGGCCCGCTTCAATAATGTCTTTTGGAATTTCTTTGAAATATGTGAAAAGCATCCAAACGACGATTGGCAGATTGACGAGTGTCAGCACCAGAATGACTGCAAAATGCGTGTCGAAAATACCGAGACTTTTTGCAAGAAACGTCATTGGGTAGAGCACGGCAGCTGCGGGCAACATCTTTGTCGAAAGCATCCACATGAGGATGTCTTTGGTGTGTCGCGCAGGATTAAAGGCCATAGCGTAAGCGGCAGGAATGCCGACAAACAATGCAACACCAGTTGCAAGAACGGATGTGACGACTGAGTTGGTGGCAAAGCGCCAATAGTCGTAATTCTCCGTCATGTTCAAATAGTTGTCGAGCGTTGGGGTGAAGAAGAACAGGAATTCGGGCTTCACAGCATCGGCATCGGTTTTGAAGCTGGTTAGAATCAGCCAAAAGATTGGGAAGAAGAACACCAACGCGACAATCCAAGCCAAAGCCGGACGTCCGTAAATTCCAAGTTTCGAGGTTTGAGCAACAATAGCCATGGTCTTTTCCCCTTATTCCATCAACGTCTTGCCAACGGCGCGCAGCAAGAAGATTGCGACGATGTTGGCTAAGATGACTGCGAAAATGCCGGTGGCGCTGGCAGCGCCGATATTGTTGTTGGCAAATTCACCAATGAGGTAAGGCAAGTTTTTATTGCCGTTGCCCCGGCTAACGATCTCAATCTCTGCATAAAGCGATAGATGAAAAATAGCTTGGATCATCACAACAATCGCCATTGGTCGAGCCAAATGTGGGAGCGTCAGAAAACGGAACTGCGACCACTTTCCAGCACCGTCGAGAATGGCAGCTTCTTTCTGCTGCTCGTCTTCTGATTGAAGTGACGTCATGAAGATCAGGACAGCGAAAGGGGTCCATTGCCAAGTGACCATCATGATGACGGCATAAGCAGATGTTTGCGTCGCTCGGAAAGAGATCGGTTTGAACTCTGGCCACAGCGAGAAGAACCATCCCACAACAGGAGCGTCGCGCATGGATGCAATGACACTGTTGATACCTTCAATGGCCAATCCATTTAACCCCAAAACAGGGTCAAGGATCATGTTGATCCACAACACGGCGTTCACCGCAGGCATGATGAAAAATGGCGAGATCAGCAGAACACGCACGATGCCCTGCCCCGGAAAAACTTTGTTGATCAGCACGGCGATCATCACGCCGAAAAACACAGTGAGAAATAAAATTCCGCCGACGATCAACAGACTGTTCTGGATCGCGAATAAGAAATCTTTGGAGTCAAGAACGAATGCGTAATTGCCAAAACCACGCCAATTATCGATGGACGGTGTTGTCCATTCAGGGCGGTTAAGACTGGCCAGAACATAACGGATGAACGAGAAAAATAGCGTCATTCCAAGCGGAACGAGCATCCAGAACAATAACAGAATGACAGCAGGCGCTTGAAGAAGGCGAGGAAGTCTTCGACTGGACATGACAAAATCTCCTCTGCAGAATCAAAGGTTCCGCGACAACGTGTGGGCCGGAATTTGGTGACTATAGCGCATTCAAATGGCCATTGGGCCAGTGCAATCGATTGAGTTTGCGCATTTAGGCAAAAAAGGCCCGATATGAATATCGGGCCTTTTTACTAGCGGTTATTAATAACCAGCTTCTTTCATGATCTTGGCTGCAGCCTCTTGAGAAGCTTTCAAAGCTTCATCAACAGACTTTGCACCGGAAAGAGCCGCAGCCATTTCCTGAGCAACCACACCACCAACTTCCGGGAATTCCGGAATAGCAGCGAACTGTACGCCTACGTAAGGCTTGATGTCTGTTGCAGCTGGTGCAGCAGATTCAATCGCAGCCATCTCAGCAGCAGCAAATGGTGCAGCAGCTTGGAATTCAGCAGACGCGTAAGTTGATGCACGTGTACCAGTTGGAACACTGCCCCAACCGAAGTCTGGGTGTGCAGCTACAGCTTGGATGTACTCTTTAGAAGTAGACCATTCGATGAACTTCTTAGCTTCCTCGGTGTTTTCTGTACCGGTTGGAACAGCCATAGCCCAAGCCCAAAGCCAGTTTGCACCTACTGGGTTACCAGCATTTGGAGACTGTGCGTAAGCAACACCATCAACTTTCAAGAAAGATGCAGCGATAGTCGCATCAATCCACATGCCACATTTGCCTTCGTTGTACAGCGCGAGGATTTCGTTGAAGGAGTTACCTTCAGATCCTGGAGGGCCATATTTACCGAGCAAGTTAACATATGCGTTGATTGCAGCTTTCCACTGAGGAGTGTCGATAGTTGGCTTGAAATCTTTGTCGAACCAAGCGCCACCGAATGAGTTCACCATAGTTGTGATGAACGCCATGTTGTCGCCCCAACCTGGCTTACCGCGCAAGCATGCACCGTAAACACCAGCGTCTGGCTTGTGCATTGCTGCAGCAGCCTTCGTGATGTTGTCCCAGCTGTCGTTGTCTTTGATTGCAACACCGGCAGCGTCAGCAAGATCTTTACGGTACATAACCATTGAAGATTCGCCGTAGAACGGAGCAGCATAAAGCGTACCATTGTAAGACAAACCATTGCGCATTGCTGGCAAAATGTCGTCTACGTCGTAAGATGCACCGAAGTTCAAAGGCTCAATCCAGCCTGCTTTACCCCAGATTGGAGCTTCTTGCATGCCGATATTGATGATGTCGTACTGACCACCGCCTGTAGCAGTGTCTGAAGTAACCTGCTCGCGCAAAACGCCTTCTTCAAGAGAAACCCAGTTCAACTTAACACCAGTTTTCTTAGTGTAAGCTTCAGCGACTTTCTTCATGTTTTCCATGTGACCGTTGTTTACGATCGCGATGGTAAGAGATTTTGCATGTCCGTCTGCAAATGCAGAAGTAGCGCTAAGCGCCATTACAGAACCGGCAACGATGCCGAGTGCTGATTTGGAAATCATTTTTCCGAGTTTCATCGTGATTCCTCCCTGGGGTAAGATGATCTGGAAAAAATAGGTCAGCTTCACAGCTTGAGTCAACACAAAACTTTACCCCTGTAAAATTTGTTTACATGTGAACTTATGCCGACTCTCGCATAATCAGCTTTCCTTCGAACAAAACATCGGGCCGATCAGCTGGTTTGCTGTCCCCGTTGATCATTCCAAAAAGAAGTTCAACGCTGTGCTCTGCAATGGAGCTGTAATCTTGTGCTACTGTGGTGAGCGGTGGGCATGTGAATTGCGATTGCGGGTGGTCATCGTGACCGGCAATTCGAAGCGTACGCCCTTCTCCATATCCAACTTTAATTCCGTTTTGATACGCCGCAGCGATCAGCCCAACCGCTAGGCGGTCATTGCTGCACAACACTGTTTGAGATGGAAGCTTGCCTTCTTTGATCAATCGATTTCCTTCAATCAGACCAATTGATTCAAAATCCCAGCCGCTGCGCGCAACTTGCAAAATCATAGGCTCGTGCCCCAAAGATTGCATGGTTTTCACATATGCATCGCGACGTTTGTTGGCGTTTGGGTTAACTGGCTCCATTTCAAAGAAACACGGGGGCTCCCCCGTTCGGCATAGATAGTTCACCATGAGACCTATGCTTTGAAAGTTGTCTGAACCTACAAACGCTTCGCCAACATTGACGTTGCTGTCAAAGACAATGGTGGGCACTTCTTGTGTGAAACTCTGCACGCTTTCAAAATCGGAATTCCGGCCCAATGGCGCAATCAAGGCTCCTGCGGGGCGCAATGATTGCAATGTAGCCAGTGCATTGTTTTCCAACTCTTGCTGCCCGTGTGAACTGAACACCAACGGCCAAAAGCCCGCATCTATACATCGACGTTCGATCATACGTACAATTTCGGCGAAGAAAGGGTCAGCCGAATACGGCACAACAATACCGATCGTTTTCGTCAATTTTCGATTTTGATTTATGGCGAAAATGTTGGGACGGTAGTCGTATTTTGCCAAAGCAATTTTGATCTTGGCACGCGTGGATTCTCGAACGCTGTCAGGATCATTGAAGTATTTCGAAAGGGTTGGTCGAGAGATTCCGCTGACCTCCGCCAATTCTTCCATGGTGTTGACCTTGCGTCCAGCCACCTCAATTCCTCCTCCTCACAGTGATGCCATTGCCCTCTTTTGGGGTTCTTATCAGCATCCAAAAAAATTTACGCGCGTCATTTTTTTGTTGATAGTTAAATTCGAAATTCAAGTTTGGTCAAGGCTTGCGATGCGATCAGGTGGGTATTGTTGTCTTGTTGATGTTAAGTTCGTTGTTCCCCCTTGGCTCGACCATACCGCCAAAAAGCCTTCAAATGCGGGGCTGCTGAAGGGCAATTGATGCCTGGAGAAAACCAAAAAGTGGCGTTCAGACTGCAAAAACCTAAAATTACCTATGGAAAGTTTGATCGATCAAATACAAGAATTGAGCAATCGTCGGTCGGCAAAAAACATCACAAACTTAACAAGCCATGGCCTTGTGTGCAGTGAAGCCCGCGCACTTAACTCTTGAAAACGTGTATCAATCTTCAAAAAACTCTGGAAAATTCGTACTTGCCTTTTCCAAAGTGCCGTCGAGATGCCTTAGGTGAATCCTCGTCATGTTGACAGCCGTTTGCTCGTCGCGCCTTTTGAGAGCTTCAAATATATCGGTATGCCCTTCCAAAACCTCTTTCATTCCGCAGGCATCTGAAAGCTCTAAAGTGCAGACCCGTTCGGTATGAGATTTGTTCTCTGAAATCGTTTTGAACGCGGGAAGGCAATCTGCGGCAATGCATATTTGCTTGTGAAACAAATAATCCAATTCATGCAGCTGGTCTGGATCATTTTGTGCAACAGCAATTTTCTGTTGGTCGAGATTTTCTTGAATGATCGCAAAATCTTTTTCTGTCGCCACCTTGCAGGCCACGCGAACAACTTCCACCTCGACCGCCGCCCGCAGGAAACGGGTATGACGCAACTCCGTCAGCGAGATTTTGCGCACACGAGTGGCTCTTTGGGGTCTAATTTGAAGCAAGTTCAATTCACTCAATCGCATAAAAGCTTCTCTCACGGGCTGGCGCGAGACATCGAAGGTCTTTGCAATTTCGACTTCTGACAGTTTGGAACCTGGTGCGAGGCGCATTGAGATGATGTCGGATTTCAGTTGGCGAAAAACTTCTTCAGAACTTGTGAGGCGTTTTTCTTCCTGCATGGTCTGATGAATGTTCATTTTGCAATCCGAAATTTAATCATACACTCAATCGCCTGTTCGGTTTCGCGTTCAGGACTTATTCTCAATATCATTTTGACAGAATACGCTATCAACAAAACACGTGTCTATTAACGCAGTTCCACAAGTTTCACCACCGCCATAGTTCCGACCGATGGAAAACATAAGTGCCGCCCACAAAGCGAGCGATGCCTTCATAGCGCAATTTGGTATACTAGTCTACATTATACTTGACGTACGCTCTTCTGTTGGATTAGCTCATCCGACGTTTGTAGATACTCGGACCCTTAAATCGGAAACCGAGCGTGGCAAACACAAACTTTGACGCTACAACATTCGAAGCCATCCAACTCGGATCTAATGTCACGCGCGTGAAACGGACTTACGAATGCAAAGAAATACTCTGAAGATCGCCTGCATTGGTGAGGCTATGATCGAAATGATCACGAATCCAGACGCCTCAACCGCCCAATTGGGGGTTGCTGGCGACAGTATGAACACCGCGATCTATCTAAAACGCAGCTTGCCTGCAGAGCATCAAGTTTCATTTGTATCCATGGTTGGGCAAGATTCATTGTCCGATAGAATTGTGAATTTCATTGCAGCCGAGGGCGTGAACACAGACTTGCTCAAACGGCATCCGACAAAATTGCCCGGGCTGTATTCCATCAGCACAAATAATGAAGGCGAGCGTTCATTTTCATATTGGCGCAACGCTTCTGCTGCACGCTCCATGTTCTCGTCATCCCATGGTTTGAACCTTGCAGAACTTGATGGTTTTGACTTTGTGTTTGCTTCCGCAATTTCGCTGGCAATTTTGCCTCAAACTGATCTCGATAAACTCTTCCAGTGGGTTGCTGAATTTCGGTCCAAAGGTGGCCGTTTCATTTTTGACAGCAATTATAGACCTGCACTTTGGTCAAGCACTCAAGTGGCCAGGCGAGAGATTGAAAAGGCTTGGCGTTGTTGCGATATCGCTCTTCCTTCAATTGATGATGAAATGGCACTCTTTGGCGATACCAATGAGGAGGCTGTGCTCGCGCGCATGACGCAATATGGAATCAAATGCGGTGTTATGAAGCGCAGCGATCGCGGGCCCGTTGACCTCAGCGATCAACACATGGATTTTCCGAACTATCCAAAAGCCAAAACTGTGATTGACACAACAGCGGCGGGCGACAGTTTCAATGGCGGCTTTTTGGCCACGTTTCTCACCACCAACGATACCGGAACTGCCGCCAAACACGGACACGATTTGGCATGTCGAGTGGTTGCTCATCGTGGTGCGATTATTCCCAAATAAGTGTTCAGATCAGCAGTGTTGCTGATCTCGCCTTACCTTCAAATGCTGGGACAGACTTCACCAAATTGGTGGAATTCAAGCCCCAAATTTTCTCCACCGTATGTGGGCTCAGTGGTTGGATAGAATGAGGAACACCGTTTTATCACACCATGCCTACTTGTTGTTTCAGGTTGTGTTTTCAGTGCATATTTGTTGGATTGGAAATGAGCATGAAAGAAAAGTCTGGAGCAAACTCATGGTGACCATCAAACCAAAAGATGTGGTAAAGTTGCGCGTAAAGGGCCACTCCGTTGGACATGGCCGCACCGACCTCAAAGTTCGCGACCTTGATTTGATCATGGATGAACCGACCGAACGTGGCGGCACCAATTTAGGGCCGTCTCCCACCGAACATGCCTACATGGCGCTGGTGGGGTGCACGACCTCAATCTCCAACAAATGCGCTAAGAAGCTGGGTATAGATATCGGCACTCTCACCTATGACATGGTGGTGGAGTTTGACAGGCGTGGGGTTTTGTTGACGAAAGAGGTGGCGGTGCCATTTCCATCTATAACGCTTGATGTCACATCAGATGGCAGCGCCTCTCAGGACGAACTTGATAAAGTTGCGGAGGAGACAGCAAAATTTTGTGCAATTGATCCTCCCTCATTGAATTGGTCCATCCTATAGTTGAGTAAAAGGAGGACTGAAGATGGCAAGAAAGCGCCACAAACCCGAAGAGATCGTATTGAAGCTACGTCAGGTTGATGTGCTGGTTGGACAAGGAATGGCTCG
>CALGMR010000007.1 GCA_937958815.1 uncultured Rhizobiaceae group bacterium
CAGATTGCGTTCCATCTGGACGCGCGAAGTTGTTGCCAAGGAAGATCAATCTCTATGTGAAAATGTGCAAAGAGGCATATCCCAACGGCACTTCAAGCACGGTTGGTATGTGACGGACTTGGAAGACCACGGAATTTCGGAACACGCGATGCAGCATTTTCATGCTCTTTATTACCACTGGGCGCACGGATCGGTTGATGATGAAGACAGATCTAAAGCCGACCTTTGAACAAACCTTGGCATGAAACGATGAGGGCTCTAAGCAGACCTTTGGCTTCCTCCCAACCTTGCCCCCTCACGGTAGCAACAGCGTCGACCCAACCGTCTTGCGCCCTTCTAGTGCTTTGTGGGCCTCTTGCACGTCGTCTAGTGCAAATGTTTGGTTGATGGCGATTTTGACTTTGCCTTCGTTGACCACGTCGAACAATTCGTTGGCGGTTTCTTCAAGCAGCTCTGGTGTTCTGATGTAGTGGAACAAAGTTGGGCGCGTGGCGAAGAGTGAGCCTTTTTGGGACAGGATCGCTAGATTGATGTCCGGCAGTGGGCCAGAGGATTGGCCGAAACTTGCCCATGTGCCCAGTGGTTTTAGGCAACCGAGCGAATGGGGAAACGTGTCTTTGCCCACGGAGTCGTAAACCACATCGCATTTTTCGCCATTGGTGATGTCTTCAATGCGCTCGACGAAATTCTCCGTATTGTAGTTGATCATGTGATCGTAGCCGTTTTGTTTGGCGAGTTCGCATTTCTCGTCTGACCCTGCGGTTCCGATAACGGTTGCACCGAGGCTCTTTGCCCACTGCCCTGCAATCAGGCCAACACCGCCTGCAGCGGCGTGGAACAAGATCGTGTCACCCGCTTTCACCTTGTAAGTGGCGCGCAGCAAATATCGGGCAGTCATACCTTTAAGCATCATGGCCGCAGCGGTTTCGTCTGAAATGCCCTGGGGAATTTTAACAAGGCTGGCGGCAGCAATGTTGCGCACTTCGGCATAGGCACCCACGGGTGCAGCGGCATAAGCCACACGGTCTCCAACTGAGAAACTGGTGACGCCCTCACCCAAAGCAATCACTTCACCTGCGCCTTCCATGCCTGGTGTGAAAGGCATTTGCGGTGCGGGATAATGGCCGGTTCGGAAATAAACATCAATGAAGTTGAGCCCCAGAGCGGTTTGTTTGATCTGCACTTCACCCGCATTGGGTGCCGCAACATCACGTTCCACCAGTGTCAAAACCTCCGGGCCGCCGGTTTGTGTCACTTCAATCAGCTTGGTCATGGGGTATTCCTTCTTTCAATTCGTCAGTCAGCAGCAACGAGGTCGCTGCTACGGGAATGAGCAGTGCCAGTGCAATTCTCAAATCTGTGGCATCCGCGACAAATCCGATCAATGGTGGTGCCAGCATAAATGCTGTGAACGAAAACAGCGACATAGCCGCAACATTGTCTTCGGCATCGCCCGGTTTCTTGGCCGCTGCGGCCATGGCCAGCGGATAAACGATTGCAACGCCAAGCCCGGAAAAGAATGCACCTATGAAAGCCACATAGACATTCGGCGCAAAGGCAAAAAGCGATATACCCAAAATAGCGGACATGGCCGAAACACGAGCAACACGAACGGGGCCAAACCGATCCAGCAACCAATCGCCATTCAGTCGAGTGATCGACATGAGCAGTGCAAATGCTGAAAAAATCAGCCCCACTGCAATCGGCCCCGCTTTTAATTCATCACGCAAAAACAAAGCAGACCAATCGATGAAAGCGCCTTCGATCAACATGATCCCTATGGGCATCAGGCATAAGAAAATGATGGATTTGGACGGCAGTTTGAAAGAACTATCTTCCGTTGCGGACAATTGAACTTTTGTATTTTTCGGAATTTTGAGGGCGGCCATAACGCCAATGATTGTGATGATCGGCATGACAATCGCGAAATGAACGGCGACGCTTGTTCCAAGCCACGCAAAAAACGTACCTGCGAGTGCACCCACCAGCGAACCTACACTCCAAAAGCCATGGGCACGGGACATGCACCGCGCGCTGTTTTTGCGCTCCCATTCATCGGCGGCAGTGTTCATGGCGATTTCCAGCATGCCGATATTGATGCCTGATAAAACAAATAAGATGGCCAATGCATACACGTTTGGCATGTGGGGCACCAAAGCCATAGAAAGCGCCCAAGCTGGCACAGACCAGGCACAACCTATGCCAACACCAACCCGTTTTATGATGCGTGACCCAAAGACGAAAGCGATTAATGTGCCTCCAGCAAAGATGAACAGGTTCAGCCCAAGTTCACTTGCAGAGAGTTCAAACAGATCCTTTACGTCGGGTATGCGCGTGATCCAGTTGCCCAGCACAAAGGCTTCAGCAAAAAATACGATGAAGATTGGCCACAAGTCTTTGGGTATCCGTTTTTCTTTTGGACGCCCCTCTTCAACAAACGTCACGGCTGTTTGTTCTTTGCGCGCTTACGGCCAGCCATAATGTTGATGAATTCCACAAGAACTGAGAATCCCATAGCGGCATAGATGTAGCCACGTGGCACGTGGAAGCCCAAACCATCTGCCACCAGCGATACGCCAATTAACAACAAAAAGGCCAATGCCAGCATTTTGGTGGTAGGATGGCGACGGATGAAGCCGGATATTGTGCCCGAGGCCACAAACATAACGATGACGGCCACAATCACGGCTGCGATCATAACCTCCACATGTTCGGCCATTCCGATCGCTGTGACGATTGAATCAACTGAGAACACAAGATCGATCACAATGATCTGCCCAATGATTTTGGCAAAAGACGCGGTTGAGATACGCTGTGCCGCCTCTTCCTCGGTTTCCCCTTCCAGCTCTTCATGGATTTCTGACGTGGCTTTGTAGAGCAAGAAGGCACCACCAGCGATAAGGATAATATCCCGCCAGGAAAACGAATGACCAAAGGCTTGAAAGAGTTCTGCCTTGAGGCCGATGATCCAGGTGAGAAACAGCAAGAGCACAATGCGGAACACCAGTGCCAACAACAGACCAAGCTTGCGCGCGCGTTCAGCCTGATGTTCTGGCAAGCGGTTCACGACAACAGATATGAACACAATGTTGTCGATCCCTAGAACAATTTCCATAATTGTCAGGGTTGCAAAACTTGCCCAAACGGCTGGATCGTAAAGCAATTCAATCATGGGCGCTCACTTCAAAATTGGCACATCGATCAGGCGACTTTGCCCAAGAATTGTTGAACGAAGCCAATACAATAGAGATAAAGCCCTGTTACTGCGATGCCAACTTTGGCATGGGACGGCACTTCCATGCCAAAATACCAAGAATACAGAGCCAGCAATCCAAACAAAGTCCACAGAGCAAGCATGGTGAGCGTAAGTGGTCGCCATAATTTTACACGCACGGGATGGACGAACAGTAGCGGCGAGAAGGTGAGCGCTGTAGACACAATAACGACGCCAAACGCGATATACCAACCTGGTTCCATGACGAACAACGTGAACACCAACATGTTCCAACAAATAGGAAAGCCGATGAAGCAGTTGTCACGGCTTTTCATACGCGTATCTGCATAATAGATCGCGCTTGTACACACGATCAATGCAGCGCAGATAAACGAGTAAATCTCGTCCAAAAAGCCGGATTGATACAATGCAAAAGCGGGTATCATTGCGAATGTCACATAGTCGATAATGCAATCCAGCAATTCACCCGACCAATTGGGCAGCACGGTTTTCACGTTGAAATAGCGTGCCAACGGCCCGTCAACACCATCTACCAGCAGTGCGACGCCAAGCCAGAACCACATGTTGGTAAAACGACCTTCTGCAGCTGCCACAAGCGCCAAAAACGCCCAAAATGCGCCTGAAGCTGTAAACAGATGGATCGAAAATCCGATCAGCACATTGTTGGGAGGTCTATCCATTGCAAAGCTCTACCAATAAGGCCCTTAAAAATCAAAACGTCGCAGCAGACGCGCTGTGCTTTTGGCACTGCAATTGCCACTTTTCCCACCCTTTGAAAACAGCAGAATGCAGTTCGTCCACTTTGTCTTTATTTGACGCTTTGAGCGAGGAGACTTTGAACGGGGTCAATTGGTCACGCGCAATGCGATTGAAATTCATCTTTGAGCCCTTTCGTGTGATGGTCAGAATTCATATATGTGTTGAGGAACTCAGCAGTGGATATTTTTTATGGATAGAGTGTCAAAATCAGCAGAAGTCGACATTGTGGTAGTTGGCGGTGGCTTGGTTGGCTTGATCACCGCTTTGAAATTGTCTCTATCCGCCAAACAAAAAGGTTTGACGCTCGGTTTGGTGGCGCCCAAAGCCTCCTCCAAAGACCCGCGCACCACAGCGATGTTGATGCCTTCAATCGAAATGCTTGAAGAGCTCGATGTGTGGGATGCGATCAAAGATCAAACCGCCGCGCTGAAAACCATGCGATTGATTGACGGCAGCAACCGCTTGGTGCGCGCTCCGTTGACGGATTTTCGAGCCAGCGAGATGGATTTAGACGCTTTTGGGTACAACGTCCCGAATGCAGATATGGCCGCCTTGCTGGAAACTAAGATTTCGGAAGAAGCATCGATTGTGCGGTTTGATGCCCGTGTTGAGACCGCAAATTGCGAAACGGGGCATGTTAGTGTCAAATTGGATGATGGTTCAATTGTTGAGAGCAAACTTGCCATTGCCGCAGATGGTCGGAACTCCATTTTGCGGGAAAGTGCTGGGATTGATGTCAAAACATGGTCTTATCCCCAAACCGCATTGGTTCTGACCTTCAAACACAGCCTGCCGCACGATCATGTTTCAGCAGAGTTTCACACTGAAACAGGCCCGTTTACGCAAGTTCCGTTACCAGCGCGGCCGAATGCCCCGTATCGCTCAAGCCTTGTATGGGTGGTTGCACCAGATGAAGTTGATAGTTTTTTGGATTGGAACATTAAAAAACAAGAACAATATATTGAAAATAAACTTCAATCTTGCTTCGGTATTGTCGAATTTGAAACTGACGTTCATGCCATCCCACTGTCAGGTATGACAGCAAAATCTTTCGCACAAAACGGCGTTGCCTTGGTCGGCGAAGCAGGACACGTATTCCCGCCCATTGGTGCCCAAGGCTTCAACCTAGGCCTGCGCGACGTTTCTGATCTGGCTGAGGTGATCGCTCAAAACGACGTTCAAAGCGATGCATTGCTCTCAAGTTACACACGAAAGCGCATGGCGGATGTGGCACTGCGCACGGCGGGTGTCGATGTGATGAACAGATCTCTCCTCACTGATTTCCTGCCTGTTCAAATTGCGCGCACTATGGGCATTTCAGCATTGGGAAATATCAACTGGCTGCGCAAATTGGCCATGCATGGCGGTTTGGGGCGCGGGCTTGGCAGCGCGCTGCCCTCACCGTTCAGTTTGATGGAAAAAGGTCGGCAGGCAACAGGCCCGTCGCAATAAGGTATAGCAGGCCCGTCACCGTCACCACGGAAACTACTGTCGACACCAAAACCATGCTTGATGCCCGCGCCACCCATACATCGTATTGTTGAGCAATGACAAAGACATTTGTAGCCGTGGGCAATGCAGCCAACAAAACGGCCGTGTAGACCCATACAGGTTCAAAATCCCCGACCCAACTCACCAAAACATACACCAAAACCGGGTGAACAAAGAGTTTGATTGACACCAACACCCCGAGAATTTTGGGAAAACTGCCTTTTGGCGACAGAGCAATTGTCACCCCCATTGCAAATAGCGCACATGGTGCTGCGGCATTGGACAAATATTCCAGCAACTTACCTGCGGCTTCGGGCGGTTTAAAATCAACCACAGCTGCCAACACTCCGACAATGGTCGCTAAGATAAAAGGATGGGTGAAAATTCGTTTCAAAACATCATAGGTGGTTCGCCATGGGCTTTGTTTTGGGCCATTGCCCCCAATTGCCATCATAAATGGCGCCATTGCAAAGTGCAGTGTGTTGTCGAAGCAAAATATCAAAGCCACTGGCACAACCGCTTCTTCCCCCAGCGCCGCAATGGCAAGGCCTGGGCCCATATAGCCAATATTGCCGTATGCGCCTGCTAGGCCTTGAATGGTGCTTTGGGGGACGTCGCCATCTGTCGCAAACACGCCAGCGCAAAATGCAATGGCAAAGGCACAGTAAGTGCCAAGCAATGAAGCGAATATAAACCCCCAACTTGTCAGCTTCTCAACAGGTGTTTCTGACAATAAGTTGAAAAACAAAGCGGGCAAAGCGATGTAGATGATGAAGAAATTCATCCACGCCAACCCTTCTTTGGGAATATTTTTGAACTTAGCAGCGATGAAACCTAAAAGGATCAACCCGAAAAACGGCAGCGCTTGGCTGAGAATTTCGGACATATGGGGCTCCGCATTGGCTCGTCTTAATATCTATCGAGCTAACTTGTGCGAACAGGCCGGTCAAGCGGAAGCTGGGAACTGAGTGTTGAAGAACTGAAATGAAAGTGCGATAATGAGAAAAAGTCGTCAGTGACTTCTTCGAAATATGGGCAAAGCAAGAATTCGATGTTTAAAACTGCAAAATTTCAAATTGGCGAAGTCGTAAAGCACCGAATATATCCGTTTCGTGGTATTGTGTTTGACGTGGATCCCACATTTGACAACACCGATGAGTGGTATGATTCAATTCCTGAAGAAAGCCGTCCTTCAAAGGATCAGCCTTTCTATCACCTCTTCGCGGAAAACGAAGAGACAGAATATATTGCATATGTGTCTGAACAGAATTTGTTGAAGGACACCACATCAACTCCCTTGCGACATCCGCAAATAAACGAGGTTTTTCAACGCAAGCCCACAGGGGAATATGTTGCGCGCGATAAAATGAGCCATTGAGCTCATTTATAGCAATAAACAAAAAAGCCGCTGAACATCAGTTCAAGCGGCTTTTCTTTTGATCGTTACAAATGCAGCAAATGATTGCTGACAGTGCTTAGTTGCTGCCCTGTTTCGCAGCTTCCTGAGCCGCTTTCAATTTGTCAGCTGTTTCTTTCGCCTTTTGCTTCAGGCTCTCTTCAATCTTCTTGTTGCGTTCGGCAACTTCACCGCGTTTCAACGGCGGGCCATCAAACGCTGCTGTGAAGCCCTTCAAAGTCACCTTCACCGGATTCTTTTGAGCGCGGTAATTGGTCGATGTCAAAGTAATCTCGCCGCCGCCTTTCAGCGCTTTTACGAGACCTTCGCTCAGCTGCACTTCAGCCAGGCAACGGTCGGGCAAGCAAATGCTGTAAGGCAAAGTGTTTGTTTTGCCTTTGTCGATTTTGACTTTGATTCCTTCAGGAATATAGCGACCAGATGGAACAGCGACTTGAAAAATGCGACGAGTTGTTTTGCCTTTTGACTGCAAAAGATTCACGCCCGTCACCAACTGGTTGTTTTGGGTCACGATGTTGAACTGAACGTTGCAGATATCGCTTTCGCCCACTTTAGAGCAAACTTTCACCCATTTGCGTGCTTCGTTTGCGCCTTGAGCGTGTGCAGAAGACACGGTTGCAATGAACCCTGTGCTCAATACACTCAGAGCAATCGCTGATTTAAGAGAAGTGCGGATCATTTCCATAAAGTCGTTTCCTGTGGGCGCTTACGTTTGTGAGGTGATTGAAAAGATGAAACACCAATCATCACCAATTGAGGCATCAAAATGACACCACTGACTCGAAACAGCTTTTAATAGGTTTTGGACGCGAAAACCAGTGCCATCAACATCCAAACTGTTGCATGTTTGCATCGCGGCCATGAAAGAAGCTACAGCTGCCATCGTTCTGTGAAGGACTGCGAACCTCACATATTGTCGCATCACCGTGCATCTGACTTGTTATGCTATATATGTGTGGTGTCGTTAGACTTCCTATCGCCAGCCACCGGAGTTGACCGTGGACACCTTACTATTGTCGCGCATTCAATTTGGAGCGAATATTTCGTTTCACATCTTGTTCCCTACCATCACCATTGCATTGGGTTGGGTGCTCTTATTCTTCAAGCTACGCTTTAGCGCCACTGGCGATCGCAAATGGATGGATGCTTACATGTTCTGGGTGAAGGTTTTCGCCCTCTCCTTCGCCATGGGTGTGGTTTCCGGAATCACCATGTCGTTCCAGTTCGGAACAAATTGGCCCGGGTTCATGGAAACTGTCGGAAACGTCGCAGGACCACTATTGGCATATGAGGTGTTGACCGCGTTTTTCTTGGAAGCAGTGTTTTTGGGAATAATGTTGTTTGGCGCTTCCAGAGTAAAACCGTGGGTTCACACGTTCGCGACATTTCTCGTTGCGTTCGGCACTACGATGTCAACTTTCTGGATCATTGTTCTCAATTCCTGGATGCACACACCGCAAGGGTTTGAACTGCGCGAAGGCGTGGTCTTCGCTACGGATTGGTTCGACATCATTTTCAACCCATCAATGCCCTATCGCTTCGTGCATATGATGTTGGCGTCGTTCCTCACCGTGGCGTTTTTGGTGGCAGGCATATCAGCCCTTCGGATGCTTTGGGGTGACAAAGGCGAAGATGTGAAGTCAGCACTTCGCGTGGGCATTATCTCAGCCTCTGCACTCATACCGCTGCAAATTCTTGCAGGCGACCTTCATGGGCTCAACACGCTGGAACACCAGCCTGCGAAAGTTGCGGCGATGGAAGCAAATTGGGAGACGGGCCCCAATGTGCCCCTCGTTCTCTTTGCTATTCCCGATGACGAAACCCGCAGCAATAAATTCGAACTGTCTATTCCCAATGGTGCATCTTTGATTTTGACGCACAAAAAGGATGGTGTCGTTCCTGGTCTCAATGATTTTGTGACTGCAGATGGCGAAGTTCGACACCCACGCGTGGCGCCAGTGTTTTTCAGTTTCCGAATCATGGTGGGTACAGGCTTTGCCATGCTTGCTCTGTCTTGGGGTGGATTGGTGTTGCTGCGCAAATATGGCGCTGGGAAAATGCCAAAATTGGCACTCTTTGCCTTTTGCGCCATGAGTTTCAGCGGATGGATTGCCACTCTGGCTGGTTGGTACACAACAGAAATTGGTCGGCAGCCTTGGTTGGTTCAAGGCGTTTTGACGACAAAGGCCGCCGTAGGTGATGTGCCAGCGGGAATGGTATTGAGCACATTGATCGGCTACCTCATCATCTATGCAATTTTGATTGTGGTTTATATTTTTGTGATCACATATCTGGCCCGCAAAGCCACACGCGGCGAACCGTATTCAATACGCCGCTACCCGCGCGGCGGCGAAGCGTCGGTCGCGCCTTTGCAGGCGGGAGCCTAGATATGGACTATTTCGGAGATCCAAACGTCTGGTTGCCGTGGACATTCGCCGCGCTCATGAGCTTTTCCATTCTCATCTACGTGGTGCTGGATGGATTTGATCTCGGCGTGGGATTGCTCATGCCACTTGCAAACGACGACGAAAAGGATCGACTGGTCGCATCTATCGGGCCGTTTTGGGATGCCAATGAGACGTGGCTGGTATTGGCCATTGGCTTGTTGTTGGTGGCATTCCCGCCTGCACACGGCGTAATCCTCACAGCGCTCTATCTACCCGTCTTCGTCATGCTTCTTGGCCTCATTTTGCGTGGTGTATCGTTTGAAATGCGCGCTAAAGCTCCCATTGCTCAAAAACCCATGTGGAATTTTGCGTTTTTTGCAGGTTCCTTGCTCGCGTCGCTCAGCCAAGGCTTTATGTTGGGGATGTATATTATGGGTCTCACTTGGACCCTACCACATGTGGCATTTGCCATGATCACCGCGGTCTTTTTGACTGTGGGTTACAGTTTCATTGGCGCGGCGTGGTTGATTTGGAAAACGTCCGATGAATTGCAAAAGCACGCCATAAAATGGGCCAAAGGTGGCATTTGGGGTCTGGTGCTCGGCATTGGAGCCATTTCAATGGCGACACCTTTTGTCAGCAAACGCATTTTCGAACGCTGGTTTGATTTCCCCCAGATCCTCTACCTGTCTCCATTCCCCATTGCATCTGGTGCGTTGGTCATTTTTTTGTGGTGGTCACTTGCCCGATTGCCGTTGAAGAATGACCGTCTGTCCTGGACGCCTTTTACAGCAGCAGTTGGTCTGTTCACACTGGCATATTGTGGCATGGCCTATTCGTTCTACCCTTATGTGGTACCAGAACAGATCACCATATATGAAGCTGCATCAGCCCCCGAGAGCCTTTTCATCATCTTGTTTGGAACTTTGTTCGTGCTGCCAGCAATTTTTGGTTACACGTTGCTCTCCTATTACATCTTCCGTGGCAAAGCGACGGAACTGCGATATGATTGATTATCAAGATTGAAAGAGGTTTATCGGTCTCAAAGCGAACACATGATAAGCTCAGCATTCGAATCAAGTTGTCATGCTGGTCATAAAATCATTTTGCCGGAGAAACTTACATGAATTTCAGAAACTCTGGGATGATCAAGGGAAGCCTTGGAGCAATCGCGGTTGCAAGTATGCTGCTGTCAGCTAATCAGGCATTTGCAGAACCGTCTCACGGCATTGCCATGCGTGGTCAACCATTGTTGCCTGCCGATTATACACATTTCGACTATGCCAATCCCGATGCGCCGAAAGGTGGAACCCTGGTTTATGGAGTCACGGGTTCATTCGATGATTTGAACCCATTTGATTCAAAAAGCATACGCACGGGCGCGCGGGGCATTTGGGACCCAATTTTCGGCAATCTGGTCTATGAACCACTGTTGAAACGCAACAAAAACGAGCCTTTCACACTTTACGGTCAGTTGGCTGAAAAAGTGGAAATGTCGGAAGATCGCAAGTGGATTGAATTTTATCTCAATCCAAAGGCCGCGTTTTCTGACGGCAAACCTGTGACCGTCGCCGACGTACTTTTCACCTATGAGCTGCTGCGCGAAAAAGGGAGACCACCCTACTCCTCTCGTGTGAAGCAAACGTCAAAAATTGAACAAACGGGCGAGCACAGTTTCAAAATCACTTTCAATGAAAAAGCCTCGCGCGAAACACCCATGTTGTTTGGCTTGATGCCGGTTTTGCCGAAACACGCCATCGATGTAGACGAGTTTGGAAAGTCCACCCTCGTTCCGCCTGTCGGGTCTGGGCCTTATGTGATTTCAGAAGTGAAGCCGGGTGAACAAATCACCTACACCAAAAACCCTAATTATTGGGGCAATGACATCCCTTCCCAAAGAGGATTCCATAATTTTGAAACCGTGCGGGTCGACTATTATCGCGGTGGCAATGCACAGTTCGAGGGATTCAAAAAAGGACTGTTCGACGTCTATCAGGAAAACAGTCCGTCAAAATGGCGCACGGCTTACGACTTTTCAGCGGCCAACGATGGACGTGTTGAGCGTGAAACGTTCAAACGCCGTACGCCAAGCGGCATGTTGGGATTTGTGTTTAACACACGTCGTGACAAGCTGAAAAACGTGAAGGTGCGCCAAGCTCTGGCTTCGCTGTTCGACTTCGAGTGGGCGAATGCCAACCTGTTTTACGGGGCATATGTGCGCACATCCTCTTATTGGCAAGAATCCAATCTGTCTTCGTTCGGCCAACCCGCCAGCGAAAATGAAAAAGCGTTTCTCGCTCAATTTCCAAACAGTGTTGCCCCCGAAGTGTTGGATGGCACCTACAAAGCGCCCGTCGCTGATGGTTCAGGTCGCGACCGCAAAGTTCTCAGAAATGCGCTAAAGCAACTAAAGGCTGAAGGGTTCACGTTTGAAAACGGCAAGATGATGACCCCTTCCGGCAAGCCATTTCAGTTGGAGTTTCTGATTGCGGGTGGTGCAGGACTGAGTGGACAAGACATAGAGCGTTTGTCACTGGCATATAAACGCTCGGCTGCACGTCTCGGCATTGGTGTTGATGTGCGATTGGTCGATGACAGCCAATATCAAGCGCGCAAAGGCTCGTTTGATTATGACATCACAATCAATGTTTACTCGTCCTCTTTGTCCCCCGGGGCAGAACAGTTCTGGCGCTGGGGCTCTGCCTCTAAAGATGAGGAAGGGAGTTTCAACTTTGCAGGCGTTGCAGAACCTGCCATTGATGCGGCAATCAAAAAGTTGTTGTCAGCAACATCAGAAGAAGAATTTCAGGATGCGGTGCGCACCTATGACCGATTGTTGATTTCAGGTCATTACGTCATTCCGCTATACCATCAGCCAGAGATATTTCTGGCCAGATGGAAACGGGTGAACCGACCGGACAACAACCCGCTCTACGGCCCACAATTTCCAACTTGGTGGCATGAGGATGCGAAACAATGACGGATAAAGTAACGATTGATGTTGTTTCAGATGTCATGTGCCCTTGGTGTTATATCGGCAAACGCCGTTTGGAACAGGCGCTCACCAAACTTGACGATTTGGATATTGATGTGCGCTGGCGCCCTTATCAACTGGACGCCACCTTGCCGCCCGAAGGCCGAGATCGTCGCGAGTATCTGGAAACCAAGTTCGGCGGGCCAGAACGCGCGAAAGAAATCTACTCGCGCATAGAAGACGCTGGTCGCGAAGAAGATTTGGATTTCAAATTCGAAGCCATTGCCGTTTCACCAAACACAATTGACGCGCACCGCGTTATCCGCTGGTCGGCCAATGATGGCAGTGAGGTTCATGACAAGCTGGTTGAAATTTTATTCCGAGTGTTCTTCATGGAAGGTGCCAATATCGGCAAACACGACGTGTTGGTTGATGCCGCACAAGAAGCCGGAATGGACGGCAGCATCGTTGCTTCCCTGCTGGCAACGGACAAAGATCGCGATGAAGTGACGAAAGAAATCGCAACAGCCCAACAGATGGGTGTCAGCGGTGTTCCATGCTTCATCATCGACAATAAATACGCTGTTATGGGTGCTCAACAACCTGAAGCGATTGTTGAAGCTGTGCGACAAGCCGCCCAACAAACAGATGCTTGAATTGACACACAAACACCACAAATATGCAGGATGGATTGACCCGTTCTCTACCCATTGCCAGTGACATGAAAAGACTCATTCGAAACACGCTTTGCTCCGCAACAGTTCTCTTTGCCCTCTTGCCGAGTTCGGCATGGGCGCACCCCCATGAATTTGTCACCATGCAGGTTCGCGTGGTGTTCAATGATGAAGGTCAAATCACGAAATTTCGCTACAATTGGGTGTTCGATGAGTTTTTCTCAGCTTACGCCGTTGAAGGACAAGACAAGAACGCAAACGGCAAGGCAGAGCAAGAAGAAACAGATGCCGTGCTCGCTGAAATTCTCGGGAACATTCAGAAGATCCAATATTTTACCAAGCTGGAGACTGAGGGCCTTGCCCCTGTCATCGTGAAGGCCAAGGCCGTTGGGTCAACAATGTTGGACCGTAAATTATCGATTACATACGATGTTCCCTTTAAGTCTGCTTTTGACGTGAAAGGCCGCGCTTTGAAATATGCAGTCTATGATCCAGAATTCTACATCGCGATGGAGCACAAAGACGCTGGTCAAGGTGTGATTCTGGAAAACGCGCCAAAGAACTGCAGTTGGGAATTGGGTGAGCCCACCCCTTCTGAGGAAATAGAAGAGTTTGCAAGCTCACTTGGAAGAGAGGACACTGGCACCCCTGATCTTGGTGCAAGCTTTGCAGAATGGGTCAGTATCACATGCAAGTAAGCAGCGCGTCTTCGTCTCGCTATTATATGTTGGGGCTGATTGCGGTCGTCGGCCTTGGTGTCCTCGTCTATTTGTTTGGCGGTTCGGCCTATAGCCAATTCATTGGCTGGGTCTATGACGGCCAAAAAATGTTTCATGGCGAGATGACGGACAATTTGAGCAAGTTTGCAGATTCTGCGAGCGGTGCAACCGCATGGGCCGTCGTGTTGGGCAGTTTCTTATATGGTGTGTTTCACGCAGCCGGCCCCGGACATGGCAAAGTCATTCTTTCCACATACCTTTTGGCGCAACCGCACGAAGTGAAGAAAAGCGTTTACATGTCAGCTGCTGCTTCGATCTTGCAAGGCATCGTTGCGGTCGCGCTGGTTTATGGGCTCTTCTACGTGTTTGGTCTTGTTACCAAAGAAACCAAAGCCGCGGTTACTTGGAGCGAACGTTTGGCCTTTGCAATGGTGATGGGCATTGGCGTCATTTTGATCTGGCGCGCGATAAAGGGATTTGGCTGGGTCGGCAAGAAAGCCCATGCACACCACGATGCTCACGCTCATTCCCATGATCACGGTCATACTCATAGCCACAGTCATAACCACAATCATGACCACGGGCATAAGCACGAACACGCCCATAGTCATTCACATGCCCATGCTCACGACCATGGGCATCACCATGATGAGAATGGGGTGTGTAGCACTTGTGGCCATGCCCATGTTCCCAGTGCCGAACAAGTTGGTCAGGCCACCGATTGGAGAACGATTGTAGGCATCATATTCTCCATTGGCCTGCGCCCATGCTCTGGCGCTGTACTCGTTTTGGTGTTCGCAAAATTTGCCGGCATTCCGTTCGCTGGCGTGATGTCTGTTTTTGCAATTTCAATTGGCACAGCGATTACCGTTTCCACGCTTGCGATTTTATCTGTCCAGGCGCGCAAACTTGCCGTTTCATTGTTGGACGGTGCTGTGGGCAAAGCAGATGCAATTGGAAACGGCATCGCGCTTGTAGGCGGCGCCGTGCTTATATTGCTGGGCTACGGATTGATGCAAACCACATTTGACGCGCCCATCCGTTCAATGGGGCTTTAAGGGCTAAACGCCGCGTTTCACAACAGCATCCAATTCCATCAATTGATCGATGAAAGCTGGCATATTGTGCAAATGCATCATGTTTGGCCCGTCGGAAGACTTGGTATTTTCTGGATCTTCGTGGGTTTCCACAAACACACCAGCAACCCCAACAGCAACGGCAGCACGTGCCAAAACCTGAACAAACTCGCGCTGTCCGCCTGATGTCTCGCCCAAACCACCTGGTTGTTGCACAGAGTGGGTTGCATCAAACACCACAGGCGCACCCATAGCAGCCATTGTCGGCAGGCCACGGAAATCGCTCACCAGCGTGTTGTATCCAAAGCTTGTGCCGCGATCTGTCATCAAAACATTTGGATTGCCGCTTTCGACCAATTTGGCCAAAACGTTTTTCATATCCCAAGGGGCAAGAAACTGGCCCTTTTTGACATTGATCACCGCACCCGTTTTCGCAGCAGCCACCAGCAAATCTGTTTGACGACACAAGAATGCAGGAATTTGCAGAACATCCACATGGGCTGCAACTTCAGCGCATTGTTCGGCTGTGTGAATGTCCGTGATCACGGGTACATCTAATTCCGAACGCAGGTCATCGAAAATTTGCAGAGAAGCATCGAGGCCAAGACCGCGCGACGATTTCAAGCTTGAGCGATTGGCTTTGTCGAATGAAGATTTGTAGACGAGACCAATTCCTGCTTTTGCGCACATTTCTTTCAGCGCACCTGCCATGTCAAAAGCGTGTTGGCGACTTTCCAACTGGCACGGGCCTGAAATCAATGAAAAAGGTGCGGACTGGTCAAAGATCACATCCTTCACCGCAACGCGTTTGTTTGCCGTCATAGTGCCACCGCTCATTTTGCTTCCTCAAATATGAATGTCGTGCCCTGCCCTTCGGCTGGTGGCACAATCAATCGTTCGCGCATCATGTGATGTGTCACACCGTTCTTGGACAGCAATGCGGCAGTGTCTGCGACAGATTTTACAGACATTATTGCTGCTTCGAATTTCATGCCGCGTTCATGACATTCAACATCCAAGCCGTAAAAAGCTTTCAGCCCAGCTGGAGACAAGACAGAGACAGTCGTGTTTGTCGTTTCAAACGACATGCCGAAAGAATCCACGTCCATTTCACGTTGGTTCAAAATGGTTTGAAAGAAATATTGAAAATCCGTGGGGTTCGATTCCGACATCAAAACTTCTCGCACGCCCACAACACCATTTGCGTGAGCTTGCAATGCAGAACGATCAACTTTTGGCGCATCCAACACCTGGCATGAGAAGAAATGACTGTCGGGGCTGCGCGGATCAGCAGCAAAAGCCAGATGAAATGACACGCGACCAGATTGACCGTCAGGCGTTTTGAACGCACGGCCAAACCGCACCATTTTGCCGCCAGATATTCCATTGGCTTTGTACAATTTGTCATCGGCTTTGGCGTCATCTGATTTTAGCACGACGCTGGAGAAGCCTTCCACACCTTGGCGGAACCGATAGGCTTGGTCATTGGCTACAAATGTATTGCCTTTCAGCGCTTTTGCTTCACACGTTTCACGTTGGGCAATGCCGAGCGGTTCAAGAAAGGTTCCGTCTTTGAAAAACACACAACAGTTTTCTGTTCCAAACGGATGCAGTCCGTTCGGTGCCACGTTGAAACCCAATGCGTTTAAACGTTCACGGGCCGTATCAATATTAGCTACTGGCAGAACCAGATGATCAAGAGTTCTAGGTGTCATATCTGTTTTCACACGAGATTGCCGTTGCGGTCTAAGTGCCGCAACGCGCGTTTATGTTCAAGCTGTTTGCGCAGCTTTTAAAGCAAGCGGCAATTGTTTTGCGAGCAATTCCAAATCAGCGTCTGTGCCAGATGAAATGCGAATGCAGCGGTTTTGAGGCTCCACAAAAGGCATGCGCACGAAAATATCGCGTTTGACGAGTTCTTCAACGCAGCGTTTTGCATAAGCCCCATCCCTTTCGCAATCAATCGTTACGAAATTTGTGGCCGTAGGAAGCGGCGTCAAACCATTCTCACGCGCAATGTCTGCTATTACTTCATTCGACTTGCGAACGCTGCTCTTCACATGTTCCAGCCAATCCACATCTTTCAAAGCGGCCAAAGCACCTGCTTGCGCAACCCGGTTTACGCCAAAGTGATTGCGCACTTTATTGAAGGCCGTAGCCAAGTCTGTGTGCGCGATGGCATATCCCACACGCGCTCCCGCCATTCCGTAGGCCTTTGAAAAAGTGCGCATTCGGATGACGCGCTGATGCGAGACATCGATTTTAGGCAAAGAACCTTCCGGCGCAAATTCGCCATAAGCTTCATCCAAACATAAAAGGCAGCCATCTGGCACATCGTCGATCATGGCCTGCACCCGCTCTGCGCTGTGCATGCTGCCCATGGGGTTGTCCGGGTTGGCGAAATAAACCAGCGGCGCGTTTTCGCGTTTCATCGCATCCAGCAAAGCGTCTGGGTCTTCGCAGTCGTCTTTGTAAGGCACGGTGACGAGCCGCCCACCAAAACCTGCCACATGAAAATTGAACGTTGGATACGCACCAAGAGAGGTGACCACCGGCGTGTCTTGTTGCACCAACATGCGTACCAAATAGCCAAGCAATCCATCAATGCCCTCACCCACGACGATGTTCTCAATGAAAACACCGTGATGATCGGCCAATTCTGACCGCAACTCATGGTTTTCAGGGTCGCCATATTTCCAAGCTTCTGAGGCAGCCCCTGCCATGGCTTCTATGGCCTTTGGCGACGGCCCAAACACACATTCATTGGCGCCCACACGCGCCTGAAAAGCGCTGCCACGTGCACGTTCCTGCGTTTCAGGCCCTACAAAGGGAACCGTGGACGGAAGGCTTTCAACGAGAGGTGTATAATTCGGCATCACAGTCTCCTAATTATGTGAAGGTGTTTTGCGAGGATTGGCGTTGGGATGCAAGGAAGAAGTTGATTGCTTTCGACGAACAGTTGGCTGCGACGTCTTCATCTCAAACGTCCGCATTCCCGAGGACGTTCGTAGATCTTGTTTTAACCTTGCTGCTGCTTTTGATCTTGGTAAAAGTTATACAGGCATCTATAAGCCTTTCATCTTCTCTGTTCGGCAGAACTTTCTGCCTATCTTCGTGGCTTTGGGCAAGCCAATGATGTTCTTATCTCTTTCACTGTTTTGGGGAATCTTCGCACATTGGTGCTGAGTTTTTTTGCAACGCCCGTTTGGTTTATTCGATGAAACCTGAAAACATTCTATATCCGGTTCAATATCTTCGTGCCGTTGCCGCACTGGCCGTTTTCTATTTTCATTTCGTGGTTGTCTTCGGTGAAGAAAACGCAACTTGCGAAGTGCGGCCTATTGAGCAAATTGGCGCAGCTGGTGTTGATTTGTTTTTCGTCATCAGCGGTTTCATCATGGCCATGATTGCATGGAACGGATATTTCAAACCTCTTACCTTTTTACGAAACAGGCTCGTGCGGGTCGCACCGCTTTATTGGATGGTCACATTGGCAGTTTTTGCCATTGCACTATTTGCTCCCACGCTTCTTGGCTCCACAACAGCTGACGTCGTACAACTTTTTCATTCATTGCTCTTTTTGCCCAACGGCTTGGACGCAAAATCATCCGTGCCAACCCTCCTTGTGGGTTGGACGCTAAACTACGAGATGTTCTTTTATGTTCTTGTGGCCGTTTTCGGTGGTGTCTTTAAAGATCGCTATCAGTTGTCGACGATCGCTTTTATTTGCGTGCTGGTTGTCTTTGGTTTGTTTCTCAAGCCCGCCAACGGGTATTTGAAATTTTATCTCAATCCCATCATTTTGGAATTTGCAATGGGCATTCTTGTATTCCATGGTTGGCGGAGCACTTTAGGGAGAATACCAACTGCGGTGTCAGGTGCATTGTTAGCACTGTCTCTTGTGGCGATTGTTATGTCGTTCAACCGGAATCCAGGCGAGTTGAGAACGCTGTATTGGGGCATGCCTGCCGCGTTACTTTTGTTTGCCAGTTTGCATTTCATCACAATCAAGAGTGAATGGCTCAGGTCACTTGGCGATTGGTCTTACTCAATTTATCTCATCCACCTCTTTATCATTATGGGATTCGTAAAGGTTATCGCACCGGCATTGCTGCCCTATACGATTCCCCTTCCCCTGCTGATAGTTCTGGTAACGACCCTATTGATTGCGAGTTCTGCGGCACTTTATCGGTGGTTTGAACAACCAATTACAGCAGCACTGAAATCGCGAACCAGCCCACAAAACTCAAATTAGTGAGTATTTGGAAGATCTAATTTCCGCGTTTGCGTTGCTCTGCACTCGCTTCCCGCCTATGGCTGATGAATGAAGCCCGATCCTCCATTCCTGACTGATGCCGCTGCGCCTCGCCTTGAACCAAGTGGCACCCCACCTCAGCTTCACGGCATTGGTTGGAGAACGCCAGCAGTTTTACTGATGCTCATGGCGGCTGCGATGCAATTGTCCTTCGCGTCTTGGTCTGCGCTGCAATATAATTTTGCTTACGAAATGCTTGGGTTCACAGGCAAAGAAATTGGCATTCAGCAGTCTATTCGCGAAATCCCTGGATTCTTATCGTTCGCCGCCGTGTTCTTCTTGTTTGCAATGCGTGAACAGACATTTGGCATGGTATCGCTTGTGTTGTTGGGGTTGGGTACAGCCGCCACGGGCTACTTCCCAACCGCATTGGGCTTCTACATCACAACTTTTATTGGTTCCGTGGGTTTCCACTATTACGAAACCATGCACCAATCTCTGACCCTGCAATGGTTGCCGAAAAAAACAGCTGCGGGCACGATGGGGAAAATTCTGGCTGTTGGCAGCGTTGCACAGCTTGCAGCATATGGTTTGATTTTTGTTGCAGGACAAATGTTTGATTTGTCTTTCACAACCATGTTTGTTTTGGCTGGCGGAGCCACGTTGATCATGGTCGCCTTTATGATGACAGGCTTTCCAACATTTCCGGAAACCACCCCACAAACCAAGAAACTTATTCTGCGGAAGCGATACTGGCTTTATTACGCGGTCACTTTTATGGCAGGTGCACGGCGCCAGATTTTCCTCGTTTTCGCCAGTTGGATGATGGTGGAACGATTTGGCTATGCGTTCAAAGATGTGGCAGCGCTGTTTTTCGTCAATGCCGCAGTGATGATGATTTTAGCCCCGTTGCTTGGGCGCTTCATTGAGAAGATCGGCGACCGCAATGCAATGATTGTGCAATATTCAGGATTGATTGTGGTCTTTGCAGCCTATGCCTATGTCACAGATCCTCGAATCGCGATTGCACTCTACATTCTCGACCATGCATTCTTTGCGATGGAAATCGCCAAGAAAACGTATTTTCAAAAGATTGCGGATCCCAGCGACATTGCCGGCACTACGGGCGTCGCATTCACAATCAACCACATTGCCGCAGTCTTCATCCCGGTTTTGTTCGGCATTCTGTGGCTCTACAGCCCCACTGCTGTCTTTTTGAGCGGTTCTGCTATGGCTTTTGTTTCACTGGTGTTTGCATTCATGGTGCCCCGCGCACCAGACAAAGGTGTTGAATTTATTTGGAACGAAAAGCGCTAGACGCAATTGTTACCTGATGACGAGGAATTGAGATGGCGCTGCCACAATTTATGGTTACAGTGGTGGCAGCCGAAATGGGATACCTTCCAAAATGACGCTTAAACTTGCTGCAAAACGCCTTGCACTGCCTCTGGTTCTCAGTTTGGCCGTGAGCGCTTGCACGAGTACTACTCAAAGCAAGGTATCGGTGGATTATTACTCTATTTCTGGCAATTCCACAGCCGCATTGGATCAGCAAATTCGCGATAAAGGCCCGCGTATCGATGGCGGACGTCATGCTGTTGCCGTGGCTCGAATCAAAATCATTCCAAATGTGCGCTACAATACGGCCAATGGCCTATGCCGCGTTTCCTATTCCAAGGTCGCAGTAAATGCCCGTGTCACACTGCCAAGATGGCGGGAACGCGGGACTGCAACCAAAGAACTTGGCGAAGCTTGGGACAATATAGACCGATACACACGGTTGCATGAATCCGTTCATGTCGCGATTGCATTTCGATATGCAAAAGAATTGGAGCGCACGCTCAAGGAGCTCAAACCACACCCCTCTTGTGAAGTGTTAAAGAGGCGTGTCAGCCAAATGGTCGCCAGCAGACTTGATGAACACGATGTCACTCAAAAGAAATTCGATGCAGACGAACAGAGAAAGTTTGCTCTGCTTTCGCGCAAACGTGGCGCCTAGCGATAAACGCGATCACTTTATTCATTTGTTTATTAAATTGATCGATCACGACTTGTAGTTTTTGTTTCGTCGCTTACGCTTTGTTTCACAAATATGATGGCCGGGAGCATGAAAATTGAGAATACGCAGTGTTTTATGCGCCGTAGGTGTGTGTCTCATCAGCACCCAAGTCAGTTGGGCCGCACCGATTAAGGTCAATGAAAAAAACAAGTTCTATACGATACAGGGCAAGACAGCTCCTGAATTCGCTGTGGCAATGAGCAAAAGAGGCCCCTACTCGCGCCAACACCGCAAACGCGCATGGGCAACGGCAAGCCGCGATTTAACATATCAACTCGTTCGCAAACGCGATGCCAAAGGCTGTAAAATCACAGATGTCAAAGTCGAGCTGGACATCGTTTATACATTGCCAAAATTGCGCAATGAACGCGCCGTTTCCAAACGGCATCGTTCTAAGTGGCGACGCATGTTCAATTTGTTGAGCAAGCACGAAAAAGTGCACGGCAAACTTTACAAACAATTTGCTCGCAACGTGCGCAGAGAAATTCTGCGCATGCCAAGAGCATCATCATGTCGAAAACTGGATCGCCAAGCGATCAAAATCGTTAAAACCCTGTCTGAAAAGGACAGTTTGGCCAATGACCGTTTCGATTTGAAAGATCGCCGAAACTACTCGCTTATGGAGCGTATCTATACAGGCAGCTGAGTTTCGCTAACTGCCTGTTAGTATGCTTTTAAACGCCCAACTTCTTTTGAAGCTTGGTGGATGACGTCGTGTACTGAAACACAATACGCTCATCAGGGTCGATATGTTTTTTGGCAGCATGTGCCATCAATGCAGCTTCATGAAAACCAGACAGAATAAGCTTCAACTTACCCGGATAGGTGTTGATGTCGCCGATGGCGTAAATTCCAGGCTCGTTTGTTGCGAACTTCTCAGTGTCCACTGAAATGAGGTTTTCATTGAGGTTTAGCCCCCAATCTGCAATCGGGCCCAATTTCATGGTCAGACCGAAGAAAGGCAGAATGCGCGTGCACTTAACGTCCACCATTTCGCCTTCGCTGGTTTTGATCGTTGCACTTTCCACCTGACCGCCAGAGCCGTTCAATCCGGTGACTTGTCCAAGTTGAAGTGACAATTCACCTTTTTCGACTAACGCTTTCATTTTATTTACACTATCTGGCGCAGCGCGAAAAGAATCGCGGCGATGTAGAAGCGTCACTGAGTTGGCAAGCGGAAGTAAATTCAATGTCCAATCTAGGGCGGAATCGCCACCGCCAACGATGAGGAGATCGTGGCCCTTGAACTCTTCTGTCCGGCGCACTGAGTAAAACACCGAAGTGTCTTCGTACTCTTCAATTCCCGGCACAGGCGGGCGTTTTGGTTGGAACGAACCACCACCAGCGGCAATCACCACCACTTTTGCCTGTATCTTCTCATTCTCGTCTGTGGTGACGATAAAACTACCGTCATTTTGCTTTTCAACGCCCGCAACCATTCGATTGAAGTGGAAAACAGGATCAAACGGTGCAATCTGCTCCATCAAACGGTCGGTAAGGCCTTGTCCGGAAATCTCGGGCCAAGCTGGAATGTCGTAAATCGGCTTTTCCGGGTACAATTCAGCACATTGACCGCCCGGACGGTCCAAAATATCGATCAAATGACATTTCAGGTCGAGCAAACCGAGTTCAAATACTGCAAACAGGCCAACAGGCCCTGCTCCAACGATCACAACATCAGTTTCAGCGATGGGAGTTGTCTTATCGGACATATAGAGGCTCATAATTCCATTATATTTCTGTTCTCAAATGATGGTTTGTCAAGTCAAAAACAAGGAATGGATTTCCACGTTTTCAGCGCGGAAGAGAAAATAACTTTAGATCGACAAGACTTGCTTGTCGCTACGCTTGGCGCTCAGGAACTTTGACCACGAGACCATCGAGTTCGTCAGTCACCTTGATTTGGCAAGACAGACGAGACGTTGGTTGCACATCATATGCAAAGTCCAACATGTCTTCTTCCATGGCTTCTGGGCCACCGGTTTTGTCTGTCCACGCATCGTCTACATAGACATGGCACGTTGCGCACGCACAGGCACCGCCGCACTCAGCTTCAATTCCCGGAACTGCATTCTTAATTGCATTTTCCATCACAGTGGAGCCGTTTTCAGCTTCAACCTCGAAATTGGTTCCGTCATGAGCGACGAATGTAATCTTGGGCATATCGGACTTTCACGAATTACAATATTCATGCGGATTTAGCGTCAAAAGTTCTAAAGTCAAGGAATACGCTAGATACCGTGACCGCTGACCACAAACTTTTCAGCCGAGTAAATGAAGATTATTCCAATATTTCAGTGATGTAAGCGTTTGCTTCATCGACACAGTGGCGAAGGGACGCAAGGTCTTGCAAATGGGCCGTATCGGCTTGAACTGCTTCAGCTTCTTTGGCGACTCTCCAAGCGCCTATACCACGCGCGGACCCCAAAATAGTATGCGCTGCGAGCTTGCGCTCATCACTGGTTTTGGCATTGCTCAAACGGTCGAGATACAAGGCTGATTGACTTTTGAACAAATTCAAAATTTCACGTTCCAAAGAACGATCGCCCAAGGATTGGCGTGACAAGTGAACCAAATCCACAGGGCTTGCAGTTTCGTTCGTATTTGTGGCCTTCTTGGCGGGCACGGCGCAGCCTCCATGGGCGGTTGAAAATGAAGAGCGGATTGGTTTTGCGTGCGCAGCCATGGTTCAAATATCCCTGCAAGTGAAGTGGCACTGTAATTGTTTAAACTTGCAGCTATTCTCTTGAGGATCAGTTAACTGTTTGGGATATTCAGATTTATGGTTAACCAGAGATTTCGAAGCGGACTTGCTGCAAAAGCAGCATTGATCGGTGGAAAGATTAACCAAAATTAACCATTTTGACTTCTAACACCACTTCAACAGTACCCAAGCCCCTCGGTAAATCGTATGTTGAAATGTGCGCGGCGCACGAACGGGGAATTATTGCGTTCAAATCTAGCGATTTGAAGCAGATAATTGCAGTCATTTACTGTCGTTCGAACAGTTGCCCACGTTGATTGCGAAAGCAATTTTGTAAATTGAATTGGTCCCATCATATTTTGAGTGTGGGAACGAAGTAGAGGCAATAATGGCTAAAAGAGCTAAAGCTAAAGTCGACACCGCAAGCGATGCATTGAATGCTGTTGAAGAGGCGTTGAAAATCGATTTTGGTCTGGAGGCGGAAGCCGACAGTTTAGAAGATCAATTGCCTGAACCAGAACAGCCGGACGATCAAAAACCCCGCCGTGAGCAGGTTGTTGCTCCGAGTTCTGCACCGGCAAATGATGTGCGCCGCTCAGGTGCCGCACGTTTTGCCGCGACGTTGAATAAGAAGCCTTCTGCTTTCGCGTTTTGGCTCGCCACCTTTATGTCCATCGTGTGGATTGCTGCTGCTTGTTGGGCTGGTTATTCGATTATTGGAGAATCTCTCACTGATCTCACCGCCTGGAGCGGAATTCTGGAACGCCCTAGCCTGATCTATTTCACTGCCAGCCTCATTTTGCCGCTCATGTTGATCTGGAGCTATGCGTTGATGTCGCGTCGCGGCCAAGAACTGAAAATTGCTGCGCGTTCCATGACAGAAGTGGCTTATCGTTTAATCGAGCCTGAAAATGAAGCATCTGGCGCTGTGCGCAGTGTTGGCCAAGCGGTTCGTGTGGAAGTCAACGCCCTTACTGACGGAATTGAACGTGCAATGGCGCGTGCAAGTGAGCTGGAAGCCTTGGTTCACAATGAAGTTTCAACTTTGGAAAATTCCTATTCCGAAAACGAGTTGCGTATGCGCAGCCTCGTTGAAGAACTCGCCAACGAACGCGAAGCAATCGTCAATCATTCTGAACGCGTGCGGTCATCCATCGCTGGTGCAAGTGAAACTTTGAAGGAAGATCTCAATCTTTCTGCTCTGCAAATCAGCAACAACGTTTCCGATGCCCAACAAAATTTCAGCGCTGCATTGAACTCCACCAACGAAGATATGAAAGCCTCTTTGTCAGTGGCTGGCGAAACATTGTTGGAACAGTTGACACATAAGGGAGCAGAGATTGGTGGCCGGATTGAAGAAGCTGGCACCACTATTTCTGATCAACTGACCAAGACCACAGAAAACACTGCTCTTAAAATGGAAGATCTGACGACAAGTATGGCGTTCAGTTCTGAAAGCGCTTCCGAGACAATTGCTACTCGTGTTGCAGAGATGGAAGATCGCATAAGTGCTGCCGCGAATTCTGCTTCTCAATCAGTCGAAGATGCCAAGGCAAGCCTGCAAATTGCTGCTGACGATCTTAGCGCACATGTAGCCTCGCGCAGTGACGAGATTGGTCAACGTGTAGATGCAGCTGGCGCAGCCTTGCTTCAAAAGCTGGAGCTTACGGGTCAAAACACCTCTACCAGCATCCAAAACATTCAAGCGACCTTGGCGTTTGCTGCTGAAAACCTCAGTTCGACCCTAGATACGAAAGGCTCGGAAATAGGCGACCGCATCGACCTTGCTGGACAAGGCATGTTGGACAAACTGACAGCAACTGGAGAAAATACAGCCGCTGGTATTGAAGAAGTTCAAGCGGCTCTCGCCTTTGCGTCCGAAAACCTTGGATCCATCATGGATGCAAAGAGTGGTGAAATCAGCCAACGCATTGATGATGCTGGCCAAAAAATGTTGGAAAACTTGTCGCAAACGGGTGAAGCCACCGCCACTGGCATTGAAAATGTTCAAGCTTCACTCGCGTTTGCCTCTGAAAACTTGGGCGCAATTCTTGATGCCAAAGGTTCTGAAATCGGTGAACGCATCGACACAGCTGGCCAAAGCATGATGGCCAAGCTTGCTGAAACTGGCGAAAACACGACGTCTGGCGTGGAGAATGTGCAGGCCGCCCTCGCCTTTGCGTCTGAAAATCTATCTTCGCTACTCAGCGCGCGTGGCGATGATATCAGCAGTCGTATCGACAGTGCTGGCAACAATATGCTGGAGCGTTTGCGCGCAACGGGCGAAGCAACAGCTGAGGGCATTGAAGGCGTTCAAGCCAGCCTCGGTTTCGCTACTGAAAATCTGACGGAAGTCTTGAATTCTAAGGGCGCAGAAATCAGCGAGCGGGTCAACCAAAGCTCTGCACGTTTGATCGACAGCATCGAGTCCGCTGGAACAGCTACGAGCAATTCACTCGAAATCAAAACCAACGAAATCGCCGAACGTATCAACTTCTTGTCTGAAACTGTGCGTTCGGAAGTCACTGAGAAATTCTCCGACATTGATGCACAATTGGCCACACGCGGCAGTGCGTTAGTGGATTCACTTGGTCAAAAATCAATGGAACTCAGCCTCGCCCTTGAAGCTGGGGCAAGCGAAATTGACGACACAATCAGCGAACGTATTTCCAGCTTTGGTCAAACACTCACTGGTCGTGTTGATGATCTTGTGAGTAAGCTGGACGAGCGCGGTGAACTGCTATCCTCCAATGTCGATAAGATTGATACCGCTCTCGACAATCGCACACGACAGATCAATGAAACACTTGTTGAGCGCACACGTGAAATTGCAGGCGTGTTCAGCGAAGGCCAAAATGCAATTAAGAACGATCTTGGCGCGCAACTGGAAGAGACACGAGAATCTCTCGACAGTAAGGCCATGGAACTTTCTTTGTCGTTGGCGACACGGGTTGACGAGATCAACTCGAAGGTCGGAACACAAGTTACCGACATCGACGAAAAGCTTGCTCAACGTGCAGCTGAGATTGAAGCACGGATGGCAGAGCGCCTTAGCGCAATCGACACCGCAATCGCTGAAGGCACAGCTGCAGCTGATCGCAGGCTGGAAGAACGCGCAGCCCAAATGAAAGAAGTGTTCGACGAACAAGCCGCTGTTCTGGATATGACCATCGGTGCCCGTATGGAAACCATTGGTTCTTCGCTCGATGAAGGCGCAGGACGCGTCAACGAAGTGCTGTCCGCCCGTTCAAAGGAACTCTCGGAACAACTCGAGACAAACTTGTCCGGCATCTCACAAACGCTATCCGGTGAAGCCGATAAAGTTTCTAATATCATGGAAGGGTCAATATCTTCTGCTGAAGCGCGTATTGCGGATCAGCTGTCAGCGATCAACACCGCCCTTACTCAACGTGCTGACAAAGTAACCATGACGCTTTCTGAGCGGACCAGTGAATTGAACACAATGTTGGCCGCCCGTTCACGCGAGCTGAGCCAATTGCTGGCGCGTGACACTTTGCCATTGTTGAGAAATTTTGAAGCTGAAGGTCAGGCTGTTGCTGCTGCCCTTTCGCAATCAACCGAGGATATTGCCACAGGCCTATCGGCCAAGCTGGCAGACAGTTCGAGCCTTCTGCGCGGAGCAGCAGATGATGCAGCTGCGAAGTTGGAAGGCATGTTGGTAACATCCAACGAACGCATGGAGGCATCGGCTCAAGCTGCAGCGGAAGACCTTGCAGCCCGTTATTTGTCGCTTGAAGATCGCACTACTGATTTGATCAATAAATTGTCCAGCTCATCCGACTCTTTGGCAGAGGTGGTTGAAAACCAAAGTGCAAGCTTGGTGTTCAGCGGTGAGACGATGGCACAGCAAATGACGGAAGTTGCTGAAAATGTGGGCGAACGTGTGCGTTCTGAAAGTGCAGCGATGGTCAACACGCTGACCTCCAAGTCGAATGCATCTATTGAAGCTCTCAGCCAAACAAATGAACGCTTAAAGGAAGAAATTGGCGATCTGCTGGACCGTTTGGGACAATCAAATAACGTGTTGTCGTCTTTGGTCACCACTGCTGATGAAAACCTAACTGGCGCTCAAGACAAATTGCTTGCACAGACAGAACAGTTCAAATCAGCCGTTCATCAGGCGACAAGTGATCTGAATTCATCGTCCGGCATCATTGAATCGAATTACAACAGCCTTCGCGATGTGTCTGCAACAGTGTTGGTGGAAATGTCAGAGATTGCATCTCGCTTTGACGAACAGAGCATTGCTTTGAACACCGTATCCAGATTGCTGGACGATACACAAAGCAACATAGCAATCAGTCTCGATGACAGACGCAGTGCAATTGAAGCCCTGACTTCAGGCCTGGTATCGCGCTCGACCGATTTGGAAGATTTGATGCGTCGCTTCACCCAGTTGATGTCAGAATCTGTCACCAACGCCGAAGCGCGTGCACAAGGTCTAACACAGGGACTGGCGCAAAGTGTCGAAGAAGCTGCTGTGGAAGCAACACACCGTTTCGCTTCAGCAACCGAAGAAATGCGCTCGACAGCAGCCAGTTTGCGTGAAGATCTCGCGGTCACTCGTACAGAGCTGAAAAAGAACGTCATGGAGTTGCCTGACGAAACCAAAGAAAGCGCTCAAGCTATGCGCCGCGTTGTGTCAGATCAAATCAAAGCGTTGAAAGATCTGTCAGACATTGTGGCACGCACATCACGCACGCAAGATGCAGCAGCCAGCAATGCGCCCTCACCTATAGCGCGCGCTATGGCTTCTGCTCCTGCTGCGCCAACACCCGTGGAACCTGCACGGGCAATTACAGAGCCGGTGGCGGCTGCTCCGGCTCCTACACCAGTGCCAACCCCGGCACCAGCAGCCGTGGCCCAGCCTGAAGCACCTGCGGCAGTAGAAAAAGCACCTGTTGCGGCTCCTGCACCACGTGCCAACCCGCGCCCTGCAATGCCACTGCGCAAACCAGAGCCAACCGGCCTGCGTGGCGGATTGGATTTCACTGCAGATGAAAGAACAGACGCTTCTGGTAACCGTGACACAAGCTGGGTCAGCGATTTGTTGCGCAGAGCTTCACAAGACGAGGAAGGAACGCCTACTCCTTCAAGAGGTCGTCAAGGAACCGATTCCTTAAACACACTGTCTGCAGACATTGCCAGTTCGATAGATCATGATGCCGCTGTAAACCTGTGGGATCGTTATCAACGTGGCGAGCGCAATGTGTTCAGTCGCGATATTTACACAGCCCAAGGTCGTGAAACTTTTGATGACATCAGTGCAAAATACCGCACCGACGCCCGTTTTAAAGAATCAGTCGACCGATATGTGAATGATTTTGAACGTCTCATTGCCGACGTGGCGAAAAATGACCGTGACAACATCATGACGCAGACATATCTCACCTCGGACACAGGCAAAGTCTACACTATGCTTGCGCATGCTGCGGGGCGTTTCGCCTAGAAAATTGGAAGCACATTATCTCAACAAAAAGGGCGCTCGAGGCGCCCTTTTTTATGTCTGCTGCATTGCATGTTTCAGGATGACCTCAGCGGCCAGTTCACCGGGTGGTTGTTTCGTTTTCATTGTCTTCGCAACCTCTTTAAAGCCCGCCAATTGACGTTTTCGCGCGGCACCATTTGTCATCAACTCTTCCAAATATCGAGCAAGGCGTTGCGGATCGACCATTTTGTTAAATTCTTCCGGCACCAACAGCCTATCCGTGATGAGGTTTGGCAGGCTTGGGGACCAAATTTTGATGAGTGAACTAAAAACAGTGGCGATGGGATCAAGAATGTAAGCAACCGTCATGGGCACATTGTGCAGCGCAAGTTCCAACGTCACCGTTCCAGACGTTGCTAATGCCACATGGGCCTGGGCAAATGTGTCCTCATTATCTTCACTGTCTACAATCATTGGTTTGACGGGCCAGTTAGCAGTCTCCTGTTCAATGCGCTGGCGCATGCGAGACACTGTAGGGATGACCGCCTGAAATTCATTGCCCCGTCGTTGAAGGATGTGCAGCGTTTCGCCAAACGGTTTCAACATTCGTTTCACTTCGCTGCCTCGGGATCCAGGCAAGACCAACACAACAGGTTTCGTAGTCAGCGATGGCAAACTCGATTGCGTTGACGAGATGTCTTGCACCAAAGGGTGTCCAACATATGTGGCTGCAGGTCCATCCAGATCGGCCAACGCTTTTGGTTCAAATGGCAAGATAGCCAAAACATGATCCACATAAGCCCGCATTGATTTGGCACGGCTTTGCCGCCAGGCCCAAACGCTCGGACAGACGTAGTTCACGATAGAGACAGTGGGCAATTGCTTGCGAACACGCTTGGCCACGGCATGGGTAAAATCCGGACTGTCTATAAGAACAATCACATCAGGTTTTTTCTCCACGATGTCTGCCACGGTTTGCTTTACGCGTTTGATGATGGTGGGCAATCTCGCCACGACAGCTGTGATTCCCATCACTGCGATATCATCAATATCAAAAAGAGATTTTTGGCCTGCAGCGGAAAGCTTGTCGCCTGCCAAACCGTCCAGTTGAACTTTGCGTCCAAGTATTTCGGCTTGTGTTTTAATATAGGGAAGCAAATCGGCGCCTAATGCATCGCCAGACTCCTCCCCCAGAACGAAATAGATTTTCAGAGGGTTGTCGGCCATCACCGATCTCCAGCAGACCGAATTTGGTCTTCATCAATCCCATAGATGAATATTCCCAGTTGCTTTGCAAGCTCAAACGTTTTTTCGCGCTCAATGATGATTGACTTACCCGCTTCAATTCCGATTCCGCAAAGCATTGCGCGGTGGGCATTTTCAACCGTTTGGGGACCAATTGTTGGCAAATCAGCGCGCTCGTCCTGTTGAGGTTTTGTGCACTTCACCAGAACACCCGTTTTGCGGTTTGGCAAACGACCACTTTCTCGCAGTTCCCGCACTCGGTGCAACATTCCATCCGTGCCTTCAATGCCTTCAACCGCAACAGCACGTTTGCCAACAACCACACAGGCCTGCCCTACATCAAAGGGCCCCAATGCATGGGTGACACCGACTCCCTCCAGCAGGCGCTCCAATTCGCGCCTATTGGGTTTTACTGTTGTGTTTGGGCCAGGCATCGCCAGCAATTCAGGAGCAAGTTCTGATACACTGCACACGCTGTATCCACGTTTTTCAAATACAGCGATTACACCAGAGAGGATGGAATTATCTCCAGCCAACAAAACAGAAAGCAAACCTGGAAGAGTGCGAATTGCCCCAAAGTCCATTTTGCGGAGCTTCAGTTCTGGTCTTCCAACCACACCACCAGCAAGTGTTATGCGCTTTATCTGATGACGTTCCAAAATCTTGAACAGGCGGCCAATCTTCTCCCACTCAATCGTCTCGTGAGTGAAGTCTTCAAGATTGATGTCTGCCTCGCCGCGCAAACCAATCATTAAGACCGGAACGCCGCGTTCTTTGAGGCTGTTGCCAATTTCAAGAGGCAACTGCCCATTGCCAGCCAAAATGGCCACTGGTGTTTGATCTTGATCAGCCTGTGCTGTCATTCGCGATCATTGCCCCTCAGGTCTATGAACTTGCTGGTGTGCAAAGAGCGCGATCAGCTGAAGCTTGTACGAAATCCAGCATATCGATGAGCAGCTCATCTGTTGCTGAAGCCCGCAGTTCTTTTGCCGCTTCTTGAATGGGGCGACCGCTGAGAAAGACATCTTTATAGCCGTTGCGTACAGCGTGAATACTGTCTCGTGCGATACCAGAACGCCTCATTCCTACAAGATTGAGCCCTGATAAACCACCGCGATTGCCAATAACCATACCGAAGGGAATGACATCGCCTTCAGTACCAGACAAACCGCCAATGAAGGCGTGGTGGCCGATACGACAAAACTGGTGAGCTGCTGCACCACCGCCAAAAATCACATGGTCGCCGACAACGCAGTGGCCAGCCAACATGACATTGTTTGAGAAGATAACATCATTGCCGACAATACAATCGTGGGCCACATGCGAGCTTGCCAAAAATGTACAGCGATCGCCAATGCGCGTTACAGACCCACCGCCAGCAGTTCCAGGATTCATCGTGACCGTTTCACGAATGGTGCAATCTTCGCCTATTTCGAGGGTTACGGGTTCACCATTGTATTTCAAATCTTGAGGTTCGTTGCCAATGGATGCGAATGGAAAAATACGCGTGCGCGCACCCAAACTGGTCTCACCTTGCAGTGACACGTGTGAGAGAAGTTCAACCCCATCGCCCAGTTTCGTTTTCGCACCTACATGACAAAATGGGCCAATTTTGACCCCCTCACCCAATTGTGCGCCATCTTCAACAACGGCACTCGGGTGAATTTCCACATTAGAATTACTGGTCATCACGGTCCGCCATCATTGCGCCAATCAATGCTTCAGCCACTTTTTGACCGTCAACTTCTGCGTAGCAATTGTATTTGAAAACGTTGCGCTTTTGGCGCACTTTGGAAATCACAAACTCAACCACATCGCCCGGCACCACAGTTTTGCGGAATTTGGCATTGTCAATGGTCATAAAATAGGTGGTTTTCGCCTCACCTTCATAGTGAGCCTCTGCACAAACAGCACCAGCGGTTTGCGCCATGCCTTCAATCAAAAGCACGCCCGGCATGATGGGAGTATGCGGAAAATGACCCGTGAAATGTGGCTCGTTAAAGGTCACATTCTTGATGCCACGCGCGGATTGGTCTCCGTCGATTTCTATAATCTTATCAACCAACAGAAATGGATATCTGTGTGGAAGCAGTTCCATCAATCTCTTGATATCTATGCTTGTCAGCTCTTTAGTATCTTCCGCCATGATAGCCTACTTCCCTTTTTTGCGCTCTTCTGCGAACGCTTCGCGACGAAGGCGAGCCACTTCGCGCATCCAATGCTTTATGGGGCGAGCTGGAACTCCACCCCAAATTGATCCGGGTGGCACATCACCTGAAACACCGCTCAGACCAGCAATCTGGCAGCCGCTGCCGATCTTGATGTGTCCATTGATCGCTGCTTGACCACCCAGCACAACATAATCACCTAATTCTGCGCTTCCGGCGATTCCCGTTTGTCCCACGATAACACAATGGCTGCCAATCACGACGTTGTGGGCAATCATGACAAGATTATCGATCTTGGTTCCTTCGCCGATGATTGTATCGCGGTTTGACCCTCGGTCCACACAAGAGTTTGATCCTATTTCAACTTTGTCTTGAATTATGACACGCCCAATTTGCGGCACTTTCAGGTGACCGCCTGCGCCCATAGCAAAGCCGAAACCATCGCCACCAATACGGACACCCGAATGAACAATAACATTGTCACCCAAAACAGAATGCACGACGGACGCGCCTGCCGAAATAGAGGTGTTTCGGCCGATCTTCACCGATGCACCGACCACAGAATTTGGCCCGACATAGGAACCATGCCCAATGACAGCATGGGCACCGACTACGGCGCCTGGCTCTATCGTCACATTGTCTTCAATTTGCGCACTCTCATGCACAAATGCATGCTTTGAAACACCTTCCCCCACCAAAGGTTGCGGTCGCATCGCTTTTGGAAACAACACGGCCGCAGCTCTTGCAAAGGTTTTGTAGGGTTGGCTGGCCACAAGGACACAGACCGTTTTCGGCACAGATTCAACATAACGCTCGCTGCAAATAATTGCAGCAGCTTTGGTTTGGCTCAATTGAGCAATGTATTTTGGATTGTCGAGAAACGTGATGCTTCCTGGTGCCGCCGTTTCGATGGGTGCAATGGACGACACCTCACAATTCAAATCATCGCCATCTCGAACAGTTGCGCCCAACTCTTCCGCCAAGTCTTTCAGAAGCACTGGTTTAGGCGTGTCAAAAAATGTCAAAGACTGAGCCAAATTCATATCCAATTGTCAAAAAAAAGGCCGCCGCTGTTGCGGAGGCCTTATCTTAATTAAGCGTATAGCTTAGAACTTAGAGCTGATACCAAAGTGGAAGGATCTAGTATCGTCATAATCCGCCTCTGCAATTGTCTCAGCATAGTCCACACGCAATGGGCCAAATGGTGAGTCCCAGATAAGGGATGCACCAACCGATGCACGAAGTTCCGAATTGTCCTGAATTGTCGCAGACGAGAAATCATTTCCAAACAAGGAACCTGCATCTGCGAACAATGCACCACGAACACCGAATGAACGGGGTAGCAATGGCAATGGAAATTGAACTTCCGCAGTAACATTCCAGTAATTCAACCCACCAAGAGCTTCACCCGTGCCGCTATCGCGTGGTCCAAAGCCTCGTGTGTCAAAGCCACGAATTTGTTGTCCACCTTGGAAGAAGTGATCCGTAATGCGTAGAGTATCATTGCCAAACGGAAGAATGTTGCCCGCGCCCGCAGCCCCCTTCAATACGATGTCTCTGTCTTCAGAAAGAAGATAGTAACCGACCAAACGACCTGTCGTTCTTACATACTCAGCATCACCACCTACACCAGCAAACTGTTGATCGAAGCGGCCATAAATACCGTTTCTTGGATTTTTGGTACTATCCAAACCATTGTAAACCAAGCTGTAGCCGAGCGATGATGTAAAATAAGGACTTCTTGAGACGGTGTCAGCCGTCGCTGCAGAGAACTGGGTTCTGTCCGTTAGGTCCAAACTGTCATCTACGCTCAGATCTTCGTACTTCGCCGTATAATTCACGCTCGCTGTCAGTCGATCAGTAATTGGTGCTGCAGCTCGCAGGCGGAACAAAGTTGTTTCTGTATCAAATGTTACGTTGTCATCTGAATCTGTTGTTTCCTGCGAGAAATCGAAACCTGCAGCAACACGACGGCCAAGAAAATATGGCTCTGTGAATGAGACCTCATATTTTTCAGTGTCTTCACCAAAACCGCCAGAGACTTTCAAAAATTGACCGCGACCAAGGAAGTTCTTCTCGGAGATCGAAACTTCACCAATTGGTCCGTTGGCTGTCGAGAAGCCGCCGCCAAACGAAATTTCGCCTGTTGATTTATCCTGAACATTCACGACAACAACAACACGGTCTGGTGCTGAACCTGGGCGAGTCGTTATACGAACGCTTTCAAAGAAACCTAGTCGTTCAAGACGAAGTTTCGCTTGATTCACCAGCACTCTGTTATAGGCATCACCTTCGGAAACATCGAATTCACGACGGACCACATAACCACGTGTGCGGCTATTGCCCACAACTTCAATACGCTCGATATATGTCCGAGGACCTTCATCTACGAAGAATGTAATGTCGATGGTGCGGTTTTCGAAGTTCCGCTCACCACGAGGTGTGACTTCGGCGAATGGGTATCCGCCTTCGGAAATCGCTGTCGTCATGGCCACAAGAGTACGCTCAATATTGCGCGCGCTGTATGTGTCGCCTTCTCGTATCTCGATTGCATCCTGCAAAATTGCGTCGTCTACCGCTGAAAGGGCGTTGTCGACAGCAATAGTTCCGAATGTATACCGCTCGCCCTCTTCAACAGTGATATTGATTGAATATGAATTCTCAGCTTCATTGAAATCACCAACCGCGGAAATGACGCGGAAATCTGCATATCCATTGTTGAAGTAGAAGCGGCGCAACCGTTCTTCATCAGCGCGCAGGCGATCTGGATCGAATACATCATCACGCTTCAACCAGCTCAAGAAATTACTCTCATTGTGCGAGATAACTTCCGCCAAACGGCTGTCGCCGTAGGCGTTGTTGCCAATGAATTCAATGCTGGAAATCTTTGTGCGACCACCCTCATTGATTAGAAAAACAATATTCACGCGATTGTTCTCCAGGACATCAACACGCGCTGTCACGTCTGCAGAAGCACGACCTGAGCGACGAACGGCTTCGCGAACACGCTCAACATCACTGTTCAGTTTTTCTTGGCTGAATATGCCAAGACTTTTGGACTGAACGATGTTGCGGAGCTGATTGTCTTGGACTTTGTCATTGCCTTCGAACTGCACAAGATTGATCGTGGCATTTTCTTCAACTTCAACGATCAGAGTGGAGCCAGAAGTTGTGATACGAACATCGGAGAACAAACCAGTGGCAAACAGCTGACGAAGTGATTCATCAGTGTCAAATGTGCTGAAGCTCTTGCCCGGCTGGATTGTAAGGTAAGAACGGATTGTTTCTGCATCAATACGCTGATTGCCGCGAACGCTGATTGAACGAACAACCGCCGCTTGCGCGTGCGTTGCTGACATTCCTGCCACGATAGCGGTTGCAGGAACCATACCACCAATGGCCAAAGTCAGTGCCACTGAAAGTCGCAGAAGACATGAAGAAAACTGATTAAACAATTTCATAGAAACTTTGCTCTCAAACCATGGCCAGTATGACCAACGTTGTGCCCTATCATTATCTCTGTTCATTCCGCCGGAAAACAGGCGAATTTGAGACAGAACCCTAGATTTGTTAATTGTTTGTACAGGACTTTTTTACGGTTGCAACAGTTGTGAGACGGTTGCCTTGCCAAAAAGTTTACACAGAGGCCAAAACGCAACACCGAGTGGGGTATTGGTTAATCAAAAGTTAACAATCAGCCAAAGACATCGAATATGCGGCGCACATCATTGGACGTGGCAAACAACATCATGACCAAAATGCAGGTCAAACCGATTCTAAACGCGTATTCCTGGGTTTTGGGAGACAGTGCTTTGCCCCGAATCCCTTCCAAAGCATAAAAAACCAAATGGCCACCATCCAGCACTGGCACGGGCAGCAGATTCATCAATCCGATGCTTACAGATAGCGCCCCTGCCAGTGAAATAAGTTGCAATATGCCAAGAGTTGCAACCTGGGAGGTCATTTGACCAATGCCCAATGGCCCGCGCAATTGGGATGCGTCTTGTTTGCCAACAATGAGTTCGCGAATAAAATGATAGGTGCGGCTCACAATATCCCAGATACTGTCGAGACTTTTGACAAAAGCTGCCCCCAAGCCCAATTGCACCCGCTCAATATTTTCTTCCGATGTATCAGGTCCTATGCCCAAAAGCCCGGTCATGAACTTGTTTCCAAAGCGATCAGTGCGCTCAGTCATGCGCGGTGTTGCCGCAATGGACAATTTTTCATCGCCGCGTTGAATACCGAGGGTCAATTGTTCGTCTGCACCCACCAATGTGTAATCGGAAATGTCTTGAAAGTCAGAAATCTCATTTCCGTTTACAGTCAGGACTAAGTCACCAACCTGAATGCCAGCTTCGCTTGCAGCAGATGCTTCAACAACGGTTCCAACTTTTGGAGCAATTCTTGCTTCACCAAAATAGACGAAGAGACCGGTGTAAATAACTGAAGCAAGAATGAAGTTTGCAATGGGGCCTGCCGCAACAACGGCTGCTTTGCGCCAAAGGGCTTTGTGTTCAAAGGCCCCTTCCCGCTCTTCGTCGTTCATTGCGTCCAATGCTGCTCTGTCCGGCTTGCTGCTGGCATCTTCGTCGCCATAAAATTTCACATACCCGCCAAGAGGAATGGCGCACAATTTCCAGCGAGTGCCACGCTTGTCATATCGGCCAATCAGTTCGGGCCCGAACCCAACCGCAAAAGCATCCACTTTTACCTTGTTCCAGCGCGCCACCAGAAAATGACCAAGCTCATGGAAAAACACGACAATGGTCAAAACGAACACGAATGGCACGACTTTTCCGATGAAAAACCAGAACAACCATTCAGGTGCTGCTAAAATATCCATTTGGCGCTTTTTCCGTTCGTTCGTTTCGCTGTTAGCCGTTCACTTCCGACGACAAAGCGTCAACCATGTGGCAACAGGTTTTAATGTTTCCTAAAAAGACCCAAGCGACAGCCAAAGCGCAAGTGCAAGTGCAGCCGTTACCAATCCGTCGACGCGGTCTAAAACGCCGCCATGGCCGGGTATCAAATTGCTGGAATCTTTGACGTCATGAATACGTTTGACCCAAGATTCAAAAAGATCGCCTGCTTGTGAGATCACTGACAAGACAAAGGCAAGCAATATGGCTGGCCAGATTGCAAGTTCAGCAGCCATTCTTGCAACAATATAGGCAAGGATCACTGCCGCCAGAGCACCGCCAATAGCGCCCGACCATGTTTTCTTCGGTGAAACAGCTGGAAGTAGCTTCGGACCACCAAACCGGCGCCCCGCAAAATATGCACCTATATCCGTTCCCCACACCGCAAAGAACAACAGAACGAGCAGAGCAATCCCTCCACTTTCGCGCACAATTGGCAAAGCAAATACTGGAATTGCGCAATAAAGGGCGCCAAGGCCAATCCACAGCACTTCACTGCGTTCTTCACCCTTGGAAACAAGCTCCAACACAAGGCCAACAACCAGAAATACAGCTAAAGCCCACCAGAAAAAGCCGAACAAAGCACCAGCTACCAAACCTGCAAAACCGAGAGTTAGAATGGCTTCGGGCACATCAAATGGTGTGACGCTGACCATCTTTTGCCATTCATAAAAAACCAGCACAGAGATCGCCGCACAAAACAGGGCAAAAGGCCAACCGCCTAAGACGCTGACAGCAAGAGTTACGACCACCATGACAATGCCAGAAGCGACCCGTTGCCCCAGCTCCGACGACTTAAAGTCTTTGGCGGTCATGCACCGGCCTTTGCGACTTTAACACCACCGTATCTGCGATCACGGCTGTGATAAATATCAATGGCATTTTGAAGTTCCGCTTTGTCAAAGTCAGGCCACAGGCAATCCAAAAACACAAATTCTGAATACGCGGCTTGCCACATCAAGAAATTGGACAGGCGCTGTTCACCGGACGTGCGAATAATCAAATCGGGATCGGCCCATTCGGCGGTATCAAGCGATGCGCTGATCATGTCTTGATCAACATCCTGCGCCCTCACCTCGCCAGAAGCGACCCTTGCAGCGATCTTTTGGGTGGCCCGCACGATCTCATCACGTGAACCATAATTGAAAGCAATAACGAGACGGGTCGAGGTGTTGTTGCGGGTCAAGTTCTCGGCTTCTTCCAGCAAGGGCTTGATGTCCTCAGGAATATTGTCGCGCGCTCCGATAATAGAGACCCGCACGCCTTCCTTGTGCAAATCAGCCAAGTCACGACGAATGAAAATCTTGAGCAAACCCATAATTTCATTGACTTCTTCTGCTGGCCTACTCCAATTTTCGGAAGAAAAGGAGAACAACGTCAGCGTCTTGATGCCCAGCTCGCCCGCAGCGCGAACCGCAGCGCGCACGGCTTCCACGCCTTTGCGATGGCCTTGGGTGCGCGGCAAGCCACGCGACTGAGCCCAGCGGCCATTGCCGTCCATGATGATGGCCACATTTTCAGGCACTGGCGGTTGCGAAGAACCACCAAAACCATGGAATGGGTCAGAAGCTAATTGCTCAGCCATATTCGCTCTCTCCCTGGTTCAGCACGGCGTGCTAAACTTGCATAATTTCCGCTTCTTTGGTGGCCAAAACACTGTCCACCTCAGACACCATTTCATCGGTCATTTTCTGCACTTTATCAGAAGAGGCGCGCGCTTCGTCCTGACCGATTTCTTTGTCTTTTTCAGCCTTTTTCAATGTTTCCATCGCATCGCGGCGCACGTGACGGATCGCGACTTTGGCATCTTCGGCATAGCCCTTGGCCACTTTCACTAACTCTTTGCGACGTTCTTCGTTCAAATCCGGCAAAGGAATCCGCAAGTTTTGACCATCCACAACGGGGTTTAAACCGAGCCCAGCTTCGCGAACAGCTTTCTCAACGGGGCCGACCATCGACTTGTCCCAGATCTGCACCGTGATCAGCTTTGGTTCAGGCGCATTGATGTTTGCAACCTGATTGAGCGGCATTTTCTGGCCATATGCATCAACCATCACTGGATCGAGCAATGCGGCAGATGCACGGCCTGTGCGCAACCCACCAAGATCTTTCGACAGGGATGCTACTGCGCCGTCCATGCGCTTTTTCAAATCATTCAGATCAACACCATCAGACATATTGTTTTCCGTTCTTCGTTCTGCGCTGGCGCAGTTGCCAGCATATCTATCAAAAAATTCCTAAGCGGAGCTTACCCTCATGTTCAAGCGGAGCTTACCCTTATGTTCAAGCGGAGCTTACTCGCGTAAATCTGCCCTCGCCCATAACAACTTTCGCCAATTCACCCGGCTCGTGGATTGAAAACACCACCAAGTCGATATCATTGTCACGTGACAGTGCCACAGCGGCGGCGTCCATAATTCCAAGCTTTTTTTCCAACACATCGTCGTGGGTCAATGTGTCAAAGCGTTCTGCTGATGGATCCTTCTTCGGATCAGCCGCGTAAATGCCGTCTACCTGAGTGCCTTTGAAAATGGCATCGGCGCCAAATTCAGCGGCGCGCAACGCGGCTGCCGTGTCTGAAGTGAAGTAGGGATTGCCTGTTCCTCCAGCAAAAATGACCACATCGCCGCGGTCACGCGCTTCCATCATGCCCCGTTGGGTAAATGGATCGCACACTTGTGGCACTGCCAAACCGGAAAGAACAGTGGCGGGCACGCCGCGTTTGTCGAATTCCATGCGCAAAGCCAATGCATTCATGATGATCGCCATCATACCCATATGGTCGCCTGTGACACGGTCTGCGCCGCCAGAGGCCAAAGCCACTCCACGAAAAATGTTTCCGCCACCGACAACAAGCGCGATAGAGGTCCCCTGCTCTTTTGCAGCGATAATATCTTCTACAACCCGCGACACCATGGCGGGATCAATGCCGAAAGACTGGGAGCCCATAAGGGCTTCACCGGAAATCTTGTACAGAATACGTGCAAATTTAGGTTTGCTCATCGAATCTGTGGTTCCCAATTATGCGTGTCGAATTGGCGCAGAAATACAGGAACGGCAATCGAATGTCACGCCACGTAAGCACCAGAAGCAAAGCAAGTTTGTGCAATTGGCGTGCAGAACGAAAAACGGCGGCTTTGGAAACCAAAACCGCCGTTCGTCAAACAATTCAAACTGGGATTAATTTCCAGCCATGCTCGCAACTTCTGCTGCGAAATCGTCTTCTTCTTTCTCAATGCCTTCACCAAGCTGGAAGCGTGTGAAACCTTTGAGTGTGATTGGCGCACCAGCGTCTGCTTCTGCGTTTTTCAACGCTTGCTCAACCGTGTTTTCGCCATCGATCACGAACGTCTGGGACAGAAGAACGTTTTCTTCGTAGAATTTACGAATGCGGCCTTCGACCATTTTTTCGATAATGTTGTCAGGCTTGCCGGATTCACGGGCGCTTTCGATGAAGATGTTCTTCTCGCGCTCGACAACTTCTGGATCCATGTCTTCTTTTGTGGCTGCAAGCGGGTTTGTTGCAGCAACATGCATAGCGACCTGACGGCCGATGGCTGCAACTGCTGCTGCATCGCCAGTTGATTCAAGAGCCACCAACACGCCGATTTTGCCAAGGCCGTCGGAAATCGCGTTGTGAATGTAGGACGACACCGCGCCGGAAGACACTTCCATGACCGCTGCACGACGCAGGCTCATGTTTTCGCCAATTGTTGCGATATTGCCTGTGATCACGTCAGCAACAGTTTTGCCGTCGAGTGCAGCTGCGTTCAACGCATCGTTGCTGCCATCTGTACCGAGTGCAGCTTTTGCAACACCAGAAACCATCGCTTGGAACGCGTCGTTGCGTGCCACGAAGTCTGTTTCAGAGTTCAATTCAACGATTGCCGCTTTTGCGCCTTCGCTGGCCACGCCAACAAGACCTTCAGCCGCTGTACGGCCAGATTTTTTGTCCGCTTTCGCGATACCTTTGGCGCGCAGCCAATCCACCGCTGCTTCGATGTCACCATCGTTTTCATTCAGCGCGTTTTTGCAATCCATCATGCCTGCGCCGGTTTTGTCGCGCAGTTCTTTCACCATTGATGCGGAAATAGCCATTTCGATAGCCTTTCAGTTTGAGCCGTTCGCCAAATGCGAACGCTTGGGGTGATGTTGTGTAAATGAGATGACGCGGTGCCAAACTGCACAAGCGCCTCTTACAACGAAACTTGAGAGTTAAATGGGGTGCGCCTTTAGAAGCGCAACCCCTTGTTCGTTTCAACCAATGATCGGCAATTAGCCTTTGATCATTTCAGCTGCTTGACCTTTCCAGTCCTCAATCTGAGCGCTGGAGAACGGCATGTAATCATCAACCTTTTGAATGTCTTCAGCAGTCAATTCAGCGATCTGCTTGTAGGTTGTGATGCCCTGCTCGTTCAATTGCTTTTCAGCCACTGGACCGATGCCGTTGATCTTTTTCAGATCTTCTGCATCGCCTTCGGGAGCCGCAAACAATGGGCCTTCTGGAGCCACTTTTTCTTTCACGGTTTCAACAGCGGCTGCGGCAGTGTCTTTCACTGTTTCAGCGACAGAAGCTGCAGTGTCTGCAACAGCACTTGCTGCCGTGGAGGCCGCTTCTTTGACAGCTTCCACAACAGGTGCCGCAGCTGGCGTAGGCGCAGCTTCAAGAGCTGGCTCTTGTGGCGCAACGTCTTGAGCGCCGAGATCAACGCCTGAAGAGCCCTGCTGACGTGCGATACCGTCGATTGCAGCTTTGGCAATCAGGTCGCAATACAAAGCAATTGCGCGTGACGCATCATCGTTGCCCGGAATTGGGAAATCGATGTTGTCGGTGCTGGAGTTTGAATCGAGAACCGCACACACAGGAATTTTCAGCTTTTTGGCTTCCTGAATGGCAATCGCTTCTTTGTTCGTGTCGATGACGAAGATCATGTCCGGCGTGCCGCCCATGTCTTTGATGCCGCCAAGCGCACGTTCAAGCTTGTCGCGCTCACGTGTGAGCTGAAGAAGTTCTTTCTTGGTGTAGCTTTGTTCAGCCGCCCCCAGAAGCTCTTCCAACTGGCGCAGACGCTTGATGGAGTTTGAAATTGTTTTCCAGTTGGTGAGCATGCCGCCCAACCAACGAGCGTTCACATAATACTGTGCGGAACGACGCGCAGCATCAGCCACGATTTCAGAAGCCTGACGCTTCGTGCCCACGAACAGAATACGACCGCCCTTGGCAACAGTGTCGGACACTTCTTTCAGCGCAGTGTGCAGAAGCGGGACTGTTTGTGACAGATCGAGAATGTGGATGTTGTTGCGTTTGCCGAAAATGTAACGGTCCATTTTCGGGTTCCAGCGGTGTGTCTGGTGACCAAAGTGTGTGCCAGCTTCGAGCAGCTGACGCATAGAAAATTCGGGCAAAGCCATGGCTTGCATCTCCTTTTACCGGTTGAACCTAGCGCGGATAAGAACGACGAACGGGAATGCTCGCCGCACCGGAAGTGCTGGTCAGTGCCGTGTTATCGCTAACTGGAGGCTGAAAGGTGCAAGCACCCGCGACCAACACGCTTCCGCGTGTGGAATGAGCGGGTGTATATAGGAATTTTGGAGGGATGCAAGGGGGAGATTGAGCGGAAATGAGGTAAGTTGTGAGGGTTAGGTCTGAATTATAGCATTTGACTGCTTTATGGGAGAAACTACTCATTCACTGGGTGGGTGACCCACGTTCACAACTCAATCCTGCGCAACAATTAATAAGACCTGTGCTATTTAAAATAAGCTGAAAGATCAGGTTCAAAATTACGCAAGAGCTTTATGCGATCTTTTCCATATTTTGTCACAAGACGATCCTCAAATTCAGGTTCAATATCGATGGCAAATGCGAACAACCCTCTGAGGTAGTAGAGTCTCTCTACATCAATTTCACCTTTGACCCATTGATGTATGAGCGATTTGACTTCTCGTTTTCGCTCTCGGCCGATCGACAGTTTGTGATTTGGAGTGATCACAACCCCAGTTATTACTCTGCGGTATTTCTTCGAAAGAAATGCGGTTTTCTGACGGTTCAGTCTAAGCCGCAAATATGGAATCCCGCGCTTGCTTGTAGCGATGACACTTTCCAACCCACCCAGCTTGTCGGGAACGAAAGATGAAACAAATAAGTCGTCCGCATAACGAGTGTATACCACCCCCCTCGCGCTGCATGCGACATGCATCCGGCGGTCAAATTCAAACATCATTGCATTCGTTATGGCTGGCGAACTTGGAGCACCAATCGTTAGCCTGCCATTCCTACAAACTATGTTGCCGACAAATTCTAAATCGCGGTCAGAGAGCTTCATGCCAATAGCCTTTGACTGCTCCGCTACGAATTGCACAACACGCTCTTGAGTGAACGAAGGAAAAAAGTTCGAAAAATCATAACGATTGGTAAACTTGGTAAGGCGATGAACTTCAGCGTTTGCTTTCACACCTGTACCTTTCCTGTATGCAGTGGCAGCTTCATGTAACGGGAATCGTACAATGAGTGCCTGAACAATCCATCGTTGAATGGCTTTAAGTTCCTTGCTGGGATGCTCAATTACCCTTTCGCCACCAGTCCGTTTCGGAATTGTGTAGACTTTGTATCGGCGGCTCGCGCTTGAAGACAGACTAAGAAGCTTGGTTTGCGGTACGTTGGATGTCCTGCTGAGGAGCTCAATTAACATTTCACGCTCCCTGCAAAGTGCAGAATTCAGCTTCTGCACCAATGTATGCCGCGGAAACATCTACCATTAAAACGTCACGATTAGTTTTCGCGCCATCCTTTATATTCAAAATAAGATTGTCCTCATCTGCATTCTTCAGGTGTCCGTAATCGCCAATTTCAACTAAACGGCTCGATCCCACCAAGATTGATATGATTTGTTTGGTTTTGGACGGTGCAATATGGCCATCAAACAGGCCTCGCAGAAAAAACTCTATATCATCAACCGTGGCAATGCTTAACAACGAAACCAATGTTTGAATGATTGCAAAGAGTTCAAAGCTGTCCATTTCGCCGAAAGGTTTAATTTGCAACGTGCGTCTGGTCGCGTGGAGTGGCGCTCGATCAAGCAGCCTTTGGGCTATCAATTGGAAATTGGGATTATCGTAGTCAAACTGAATGTTTGGTTGAAAAACTGAAACGTCTGCGATCTTTTTGGCCGGACCTATGGAAATGAAACTATCAGTGGTTAAATGAGCAGAGTTAATGGCCAATAGAATTTTTTGCGCGATCTCGGGTCTGGCCGAAAAATAACCAGTCTCAGCAAGTGAACCTGGAGCCTCAGGAAAGATGACGATTGAATGAGACAGGTTACTGATCAATTCCTCAAACGTTGTGATGTCAAAGGGCTCACTATCACCTAGTGTCCAGTACTTTCGCATGGCGAACTCGGGCTCAAAAAACTCGTAACCTTGGAGTATATTATCGAATACTTCTTGAAATCGCCGGCGCATGTGATCTGGTTCACTACCGCCACAAACAAAAACGATGTTGCTTTGTCTGGGAATTGTGAAACCATTTTTGATAAGAGTATAGATCCCTCTGCGTAATGATCTATTATCATCAATGCGCAGAGGGTGATCCATTTAAATTCTCTTACTTAAGCGTCCGACTTAGAATAATTTTGTCGGCGCCGAGGCGAAGACCGGGGCCGACAAAATTATTCTAAGTCGGCGCCCAATGTCGTTCAATCAAATACAGCCTGGCAAATCACCCGGCATAGAGCGTTTCGGCAAAACACCCAGCTAAGAGTATCACCAATGTACTGATTCGTTGGTAAAATACAAGATAATGAAATTAGCTCAAACAAACCCAACAATCGAAAAGTGGACGTAAGTTTCGAACACCTCAACGACAACTATGGGCGATGAACAACCAAACATTGCCAAGTCATATAGGCGTGGTCTCACACACCCTATTCCTTCCCCAAAACATCACTGGCCAAATGGGCTGCAATGGAACACACTTTCCCCATGCCTGTTATCGAATATGTTTACTCGGCGCATTCTGCCTTTGCTTATCTTGGTTCAAGGCGCCTTTCAGAAATTTGCGCTCGTCATCACGTAACGCTGATACACAAACCAATCATGCTGTCCCCAGTTGTGGAGGCCCAAGGCAGCCTTGGGTTTGCCAGCCGCACACAAGCCCATGTGGACTATTTTTTCGGACGTGAAATCGAACGGTGGGCGGAATATCGCCAAGTGCCTGTGATCAAGCATCGCCCCACTTTCCATGATGCCGACTATCGCCTTGCATCAGCAATGATTTTGGCGCTTGGCAATTCGGGCCCACAGGTGGACGAATTCGCTCACAATATTCTCACGTCCCATTGGCGCGACGATTCAGATTTGTCTGATGAAACACTGCTCCGAGAAATTGCAACTGATCTGGGTCATGACGCTGAAACCATCGTCGCAAAAGCAAAATCGGATGCGGTTCAAAACGCGCTTGATGACAATTCTACATGGGCACAAAGCAACAACATATTTGGCTCACCGACCTACATTGTTGATGGTGACGCGTTTTATGGTCAAGACCATCTGGAACTGGTGGAACGTGCGCTCACAAAACCCTTTGCACCCAACACTTGGCGAAATCCGTCGGTCGACAACTAGGCCGTCTGGGGCAGCGGTGTTCACCCACCCAACTGCGTCCGCATCGCCTGATACACCACCGCCGTTGCTACGTTCGCCAAGTTCAGTGATCTCACATGGGGGCTTTTCATGGGGAGGTTGAAGGTGCGGTCTTCGTGGCCTTCCAGCACGTCTTTCGGCAGGCCTTTGGATTCGCAGCCGAACACCAGATAGGCGTCTTCTTGGTAGGTGGGTTCAAACACGCTGCGCGCGCCATATTGTTCGAAAAAATAGAGGCTTTCGCGGGGCGGTTGTCGCGCGTCGATGAAGCTTTGCCAATTGTCATATTCGCTCAGTTGAACGTGTTTCCAATAGTCCATCCCTGCCCTGCGCACGGCCTTTTCTTCCAGCGAAAAGCCGTAGGGTTTGATGAGGATCAATTCCAGTTCCAACGCCACGCTGGTGCGCCCAATCGCGCCCGTGTTGTAGGGAATTTCCGGCGTCACCAAGACGACTTTCATTTTTGGTTCAGACATAGACTTGGCGAGCTTTCTTGGTGGCAACGGAACAGGGCCGCATTTGGCCTCCTGTTAGCTTAACGAGAGGCGCATTGGCAATGCGGGTTGTCTGGATTTGGCCGCGCCGCAAGTGCTGCGCGTCGCGCTCAAAGCGTCACTTGATTAGACTGCCTGTGCGCGCGCCTTGTTTTCGCGCCATGCCAGCACAATGCCGCTGATCACGATGATCGCGCCGCCAACCATGCTCAGCGGCACGGGCACCACGTCAAACAGCACGAAGTCATAGAATGCTGCGAACACAAGCGTTGCATAGGCAAATGGCAGGACAAAACTGGCTTCGCCTATCCTCAAAGCATTGGTGTAAAACGCTTGGGCCGTGACCATGAGAATGCCCGTTCCCGCCATCCACACCCATTGGTCGCCCACGGGCATTTGCCACACGAAGGGCAAGGCGAAAGACGCCATGATCGCGCCGAAGAAATTGGCGATGAGGATGATTTGAAACGCTCCTTCCCGCCCCGCCAGCAATTTGATGATGACCACCTCCATGCCAAACAGAACGGCGGCGGCAAGGGCCAACAGAGCTTCGGGTTGAAAACTGGTCGACCCGGGGCGAATGAGCAATAGGCCACCAAACAATGCCAGCGCCGCCGTGCCCCAACGGATGGGGCCGACACGTTCTCCCAAAATGAAAATCGCAAACACCATGGCAAACATGGGGTTGAGGAAGGTGATCGCGGTGGTGTCGGCCACGGGAATTTTGCTCACGGCGTAAAACATGGCCAAAACGCCCACCACGCCGCAGGTGATGCGCACCATGTGCAGCGTCCAGTTGGGGCGGGTAAAATTCGGTTTAATTGCGAGCGCCACCAAGACCAAAAGCGCGAAGCCAAAGGCATATCGTGCCCATGTGACCTGAAACGACGACATGGCGTTTTCGCCCACGCCCAATTGTTTTGCGCACAGGGTGGAAGCTGCCACAAAGGCGCTGGCGATCAGGATCATCCCTGCCCCTTGCAAAGAGACTTCTGGTTTGCCCGCTTTGGTGGTGGCGTCCTTCGTCTTGTTCACGCTGTGCTTTCGGGCGCAGTTTTGCGCCATACCAAAAACTGGTTGTTGGCGGGCATAGGCGTGTCGCTTTCAAAAGTCAGGCCGTTGTCTTTCGCCAGTTGGTCGACGGCTTCGAAATCACGAATGCCGCCGCCTGAATAGGTTTCGCTTAGAAATCGGCTGAAATCCGCATTGCTTTGGGTGGTGAATTCGCCGCCATATTTGAACGGGCCATAAAGCAACATGCAGCCGCCCTGTTTCAAACTTTTCGCCGCGCCTTCCACATAGGGTTTCAGGTTTTCCAGCGGCATCACATGAATGCAATTGGAGCTGTAAACGGCATCAAATTTTGGCCGCAGGTTTGGCCAGTGGAGAACATCCAGCATGATGGGGCTGGCCAGGTTTTTGAGATTTGCATTGGCCAGCGTTTCAGCCAGTTGATATTCGTTCAGATCGCGGTCGCTCGGCTGCCATTCAACTTGGTCGAGATTGCGGGCGAAGTGCAGGGCGTGTTGCCCCGTTCCGCTGGCGATTTCCAGCACCCGCGCATCGGGTTTCAACACCGTTTGCAGCTGCTCTAAAATAACACCTTTGTTGGCGTCTGCTGATTTGCTGAAATGGGGCTCTGACATCTGCGAAGTCCAAATATGATGATGCTTTACAGGTATTCGCCAATCGGGAGACTTGCAAGCAACGTTTCATCTGCGTACCGATGAATTTCATTGCCGCATTGGAAATTTTATGACCGAACCGCTCTCCCTCTTGATCATCGCAGTCGCATTTATCGTGGGTGGGGCGGTGAAAGGGTTGGCGGGTTTGGGCTTGCCCGTCATCACCGTGGCCGTGCTCACCTTTGCTTTCGGCCTGCCAAACGCCATGGCATTGATGCTGATTCCCGGCCTGATTGCCAATTTCTGGCAAGCGCTTGGCCCTTATTTCTGGCCAGCTTTGAAGCGCATTTCCATCTTTCTTGTGCCGTCGCTGTTCACCATCTGGTTTGGCACCGGGCTTTTGGTGACGCTGGATTCCGCTAGGCTGGTGACCTTGCTGGGCCTTATTTTGAGCATTTACGCCATCACGGGTATTTCGGGCTTTTCACTCACCATTCCCGCAACGAAAGAGAAATTCATCGGCCCTGTGTTTGGCCTGTTGAATGGTATCACAACAGGCATGACGGGTGTCACCTCCACCCCAAGCGTCATTTATCTCAACGGCCTTGGCATGAAGCGCGAGATGTTCATTCAATCCATGGGATTGTTGTTTCTAATTTCCTATGTGGTGCTCACCGCGTCCATGTGGCTGCGCGGTTTGGTCAACGTGGAAATCGGCGGTCTGTCCCTCTTTGCAGCCATTCCAGCACTGATCGGCATGTGGATTGGCCGTGTGTTGCGGCAGCGCACATCTGAAAGCGGCTTCAAACGGATTTTCTACCGCGTGTTGTTGCTGATTGGGGTCTACCTGATTGTTCGCGCTGTCTGGTCTTAAACCAGCTCAACGTCCACAACGCCTGGAATGGCTTTAATCGCGCCTGCAATTTGCGGTGAAATGAGGCGTTTGCCCGGCACTTCAATTTCCACTTCGCTTTCCCCCTGCCCTTGCAATACGATGAGATTGACTCGACCCTCGCCGCGCTTGCTTACGCGTTCAGAAATGCTGGCCAAGGGTTTTTCATCACGCAGAAACACATAGAGCTGACGCTCAACTTTTGACGCTTCTATTTCCAACGACCGCACGGAATTGATGCGCAGTGATATGCCTTCTGGCTTGTCTTCAGCGGCGGCGTTGATCACCACAGATGTGCCAGCCACTAAGAGGTCGCGGAACTGATCGAGCGCTTCAGAAAACAGAACAGCTTCATATTGGCCAGTCGGGTCAGACACCTGCACAATGCCCATGCTGTTGCCTTTGCGGGTTTTACGGAACTGTAGCGATGTCACCGTGCCCGCCAAGTTGCCCACCTGAGACCCTGCTTTCACGTCACGCTGGAAATCTGCCCAACTGCGCACGCGCATTTTTTCCAACGTGTCTTGGTATTCATCCAACGGGTGCGCAGAGAGATAAAAGCCAACGGAACCAAATTCTTTTTGCAATTTTTCGGCGGGTTCCCACGCCTGCACGGGCGCCAACTGAACCTGTGTTTCACCAGTGTCACCGCCAAACATATCGGTCATGCCGATGGCGCTGTTGTCGGCCACGCGGTTGGCATGGCCAATGAGGCGGTCAAGACCACCCACCATTTGTTCGCGGGTGTGGCCAAAGCAATCAAATGCACCGGCGTGGATCAAATTTTCCAGCATTTTGCGGTTCATTTGTTTGGGGTCAACGCGGGAAAAGAAATTGGTCAGGTTTTCAAAAGGCCCGCCTTCGTTGCGCACCTCCACCACATGAGATACAGCCTGCGCACCCACGCCTTTAATGGCCGCTAAAGCGTAGAAAATCTTATTGTCCCGCACGGCAAATTCCACATCAGATGTGTTCACGGAAGGCAACACAACTTCGATCTCTTCTCGCCTTGCTTCGCGGTAGAAGTCTGAGAGTTTATCCGTATTGCCCATATCAAGCGTCATCAATGCAGCAGCAAACTCAACGGGATAATTCGCCTTCAACCAAGCCGTTTGATACGACACGAGTGCATAGGCTGCGGCGTGAGATTTGTTGAAGCCGTAGTCGGCAAACTTCGCCAGAACGTCAAAAATATGGTTGGCCTTTTGGGCCTTCATGTCGCGTTCAACTGCGCCTTCAACAAAGCGTTTGCGCTGCACTTCCATTTCCGCGCGAATTTTCTTACCCATCGCGCGGCGCAGCATGTCCGCTTCGCCGAGGGAATATCCCGACAGGATTTGGGCAATCTGCATCACCTGTTCCTGATAGATGATAACCCCTTGGGTTTCTTTCAAAACGACCTCAATTTTATCGTCGTAGAAATCCGGCTCTTCTTCTCCGTGCTTGCGGGCATTGTAGACAGGAATATTTTCCATTGGCCCCGGGCGGTAAAGCGCCACAAGCGCGATAATGTCTTCAAATTGGTCGGGCTTCATACCGATCAACGCTTTGCGCATGCCCATGGATTCCAACTGGAACACGCCCACGGTTTCGCCGCGTTGCAGCATTTCGAAGGTCTTCTGATCGTCGAGCGAAAGTCCATCAATGTCGACTTCCACACCGCGCAATTTGAGATATTCAACGGCTTTGCGAATGACCGTCAGGGTTTTCAAACCCAGAAAGTCGAACTTCACCAAGCCCGCCTGTTCCACCCATTTCATGTTGAATTGGGTCACAGGCATATCGGAACGCGGGTCGCGGTAAAGCGGCACAAGTTGATCCAGTGGCCTGTCGCCGATCACGATACCCGCTGCATGGGTTGATGCGTGGCGGTACAGACCTTCAAGCTTGAGTGACAGATTGATAAGATTGTCGACTTCCGGCTCGGCCTTACGGGCTTCAATCAAGCCGTCTTCCGACTTTACAGCTTCTGCCAGAGTTGTCGGGTTGGCGGGGTTGTTGGGTACAAGTTTGCACAGCCTGTCCACCTGCGGATAGGGCATTTGCAACACGCGCCCCACATCGCGCAACACGGCGCGGGCTTGCAGCGTTCCAAATGTGATGATCTGCGCCACCTGCTGGCGGCCGTATTTTTCCTGCACGTAGCGGATCACTTCATCACGCCTGTCTTGGCAGAAATCGATGTCAAAATCGGGCATGGACACGCGTTCGGGGTTCAAGAACCGCTCGAACAGAAGTGCAAAACGCATGGGGTCGAGATCGGTGATCGTCAGTGACCATGCCACCAATGACCCAGCACCTGAGCCACGGCCCGGCCCGACGGGAATGCCCTGCTCTTTTGACCATTTGATGAAGTCTGCAACGATGAGAAAATAGCCTGGGAACTTCATGTTCTCGATGATGTTGAGTTCAAACTCTAGGCGCTCATCATAATCCTTGCGCTCAAAACCGGGTGCCATGTCGTTTTGTTCAAGGCGCAAATTCAGGCCCGCACGCGCTTGGGCTTTCAATTCGTCGGCCTCCGCTTGAAGCGGGTCATCACCTTTGCCGCCAGTAAAAAACGGCAGGATTGGATCCCGCAATGGAGACTGGATAGAGCAACGACGGGCGATCTCAAGCGTGTTTTCCAGCGCTTCGGGGATATCCGCAAACAATTTGTGCATCTCAGCAGCGGATTTGAAACTGTGGTCTGGGGTGAGCTTGCGGCGGTCTTCCTCGATCACCATGCGCCCTTCTGCAATGCAGATCAGCGTGTCGTGGGCTTCGTAATCTTCTCGCTTGGCAAAATAAGGTTCGTTGGTCGCGACCAAACCAATGTCTTTGTCAAACGCCCAATCAACCAAACGATTTTCGATGGATTTGGAATAACCCCTGTGGCGTTGCAACTCGATATACAAACCATCGCCGAACGTGGTTTGAAGAAATTCCAGATGTTGTTTGGCCACGTGATCTTGGCCAGTCGCCATTGCAGTGTTCAAAGGCCCGTTTGGCCCGCCTGTGAGCACAATTAGGCCTTCGCAAAATTCAGACAGATGTTCGCGGGTGATGCGCGCACGGCCAGCATCTTCACTGTCCATATAGGCGAGGCTCACCAATTTCGTGAGATTGGCATAGCCTTGCTCTGTGCTGGCGATAAACACCATGGTAGGCAGTTGGCGCATGGCCTCTTGGGAACTGCCCTGCTTTTTCAATTCGGTGGAATTGGCTTGCGCTGTAACGCCCAAATCCACTTCCAGTTTGCAAGCCATAATGGGTTGCACACCCGCCTTGGCCGCTTTTTGGGAAAACTCCAGCGCGCCAAACAAATTGCTGCGGTCGGTGATGGCCAAGGCCGGCTGGAAATCTTCAGCAGCCAGCTCGATGATTTTGTCCAACTTCATCGCGCCTTCAAGCAGAGAAAACGCTGAATGGACGTGCAGATGAACAAACGGCTTATCCGTCGCGTCAGGCTCTGCTTTGCGCAACAAAGCTGCCGTCATTTCATCTTTTTTAGACACCGCACACCGCCTTGGAAAACACGTCTGAAGACCAGACTTTCAGCGCGAAACGAGACTCGCCCTGCTCCCAAACATCATGCGGTTATTGGTTCATATTCTCAACCCGACCCTATGCAAGAATATTCATCCAAGCGAACATCATGAACAGAAAAATCGACATGGAAGCAGCAGATGCGAGATTGCGAAGAACAAGGGTCATTGGAAACTCCATACTAAAATACCAAATTCACAAGCCGCTGATACATCGCGACTTTTGATGTTTGTTCACTAAATGTTCTTTTGTGGATTGTCAACAAATATTCTTGCTTTGTTCTCATTTTTTTGAACGCGCATGTCGAATCGAGAAGAGCTACGTTTTCAACATGCGATTTGAGTTCGGGCCGATCACATGAAAACTATCAGCGAGTATTTGTTTATCTTGTTAAGCTGTTAGGAAACCATCAGGGGAATTCCATGCTCATTCACTTCTGCACACGCATCGCCACCATTCTATTGTTCGCAACTATTCTTGCCCAGCAACCGTTGCATGCTGAGAGTCGTTTGCCGAGTTACATCATAGAAAGTTTTGGTAGACCACCAACACTGGTCGATGGGCCGCTTTCAAAACCACTCGCCAAAGCTGTGAACATTGCTTTTGCACAAAGCGTGGCCCCTATCGGCAGCGAGACTCAGATTATTTGGGGACCGCAACAAGAAGAAGCGCTCGATGAAGTCGTCACATCTGGAGATCCCCGTCTGGTGTGGCTCATCAGCGATCTTATGCGGTTTGTCTGGCAAAAAGATATCCAAGATCAGCTTTCGGAAGCTGCAGGCAAGCTTCTTGGTAAATCTTGGAAAGATACTGACGCTTGGAACCAAATGATTGACCACCTCATTGCGTGGGATATCCCTGCGCCACCTGATTACTTAAAAACCAAGCGTGTGATCTACACGACCCTGCTGCATGGCTGGGATGGCTTGTTCAAAGATGGCGAAATTGATTGGCGTCATGTGACATGGGGCGGAGTTCCCGCTGACACGCGCGCTTTTGGGCAGACAGACTTGCCTTGTTCATGTATTCCCGCAGCGGATAATCCGACCGTCACAAGCGCTGGCAAAGCGAAATGGTTGCGTGACGATGACATTGTGTTTGGCATCGTCATAAATGGGGAAGCACGCGCTTACCCTCGTCAAATTATGGAAGTGCGCGAATTGGTGAACGACACGCTCGGCGGGCGCGATATTGGCATTCCCTATTGCACCCTATGCGGTGCGGCACAGGCATATTTCACAGATACACTTCCTAGCGGCATTCAACGGCCTGTTTTGCGCACTTCTGGACTGTTGAACCGTTCGAACAAAGTCATGTTCGATCTCAACACCTATTCAATATTTGACACTTTCAGGGGCATCGCATTGACCGGCCCCTTGGCTGAACAAGGGTTGGTTTTGGAACAAACCACAGTCATCACATCTGATTGGAAATCTTGGAAAGAAGAACATCCTAACACAACGGTATTGACCGAGGACTTGGCTCTCGGCCGTAACTTCAATTTTCGCGAAGGCCGCGATGCCGCAGGCCCAATTTTTCCTATTGGTGATGTAGACCCCCGACTGCCCATACAAGAAGACGTTATCGGTGTTATCGCGCCAAACGGAACGCCTGTGGCCTTTCCACGAGGGGTGGCCCTCCTTGCGCTTCGAAGCAAAAAAGCGGTCGTTTTGGAAGGCGTAACACTTCGCCGAAGCGCTGGTGGAATCCAAGCATTTGATATCGCAGGAACAAAAATCACAACTCATCAGGCTTTTTGGTTCGCTTGGTCACAATTTCACCCCACAACCGCGCTCTGGAAAGGTTAGGCAACACTGGAAAGTTATGACAGCGTTTGTGCTCAAACGCGGTGCGATTTTACTGGGAACAATATATTGACTTCATAAAAATCGATTGGGGAAACACAATTATGCGATTTTTGAAGATTTTGGTGACGGTCTGCATCGCGCTCTATCTTACCGCCTTTGTCGCTTTAACAGTGATGCAGCGCAGCTTTATTTTCCCCGCGAGTGACGGTTCGGAAATGGAAGCCATCAACTGGCAGGCGATCAAAGGGCAAGACCGCTTTTTCATCGAAACAGAAGATGGTGAAACGCTCTCTGCTTGGTATCAACCGCCGCAGGCTGGCAAACCCGTCTTTATGTTCTTTCACGGCAATGGCGGACGCCTTGATCTGATGAAATGGCGCTGGCAGCGTATTATGAAAGAAGGCTACGGCATATTCACCCTCTCCTATCGCGGCTATCCTGGCTCCACAGGTTCCCCGAGCGAAGAAGGTTTGATCAACGACGCACGAGCGGGTTGGAAATGGTTGTCGGCAAAACATCAACCCGATGACATCATCATTCACGGATTGTCGCTTGGCTCTGGTGTCGCGACAGCCTTGGCGACTGAAGTTGATGCTAAGGCGCTGATATTGGAAGCGTCCTTCTCCGCCGTGGTCGATGTGGCCGCTGAAAGGTTTCCGATATTCCCAACCCGCTGGGTCATCCGCGATACGTTTCTATCCCGCGAACGCATCGCCGAGATCAACATGCCGCTGCTGGTTGTTCATGGGACGGAAGACAGCGTGATCCCGTTTCATTTGGGGCAGCGTCTGTTTGAACGCGCGGTCGAGCCAAAACAATTCATCGCCATGGAAGGCAGCGACCACAGCACACTGGTGCGCGATGGCGTTTATCCGTTGATTTGGGGGTATTTGGCGGGGTTGGAGAGTTAGGCTGCAAATATCTGCCAAGTGGATGGCTGCTTCGAGCTCGAAGTAACGAATAATGTGCACTACTCCAACGGCAGCTATGCGTGTTCCTTTTAAAAGCATCCTTTCTGTGGTGAAGTCTAATTGGTTGACGCACATTGAGCGCAAAAGAGTGAACAGATGGAAATCAGCAAACTGGATCGATATTTCCTGTCTAATCAATTAAGGATTTTGGAGGCGCTCTATCCCCAAGAAGCGGGTGAACTCGCGGTTCAACGTGAAGCCATCGAAGAGGGATACTCGTTCGTTTACGACATGGGTATGGACCATATCTTGGATGGCAAAGACGCTATGACACCTGAGGAGTCTAAAGAGGTCTGGGAAGTAATGGACATGTTCCTGTCCATAGATCGCACGATTAAAAACTTAAACTTAGAACATTTGCATGACGAGCATTCTACGCGGTTCCGAGGATATGATGGAAACAACGAATCCAAGTTCATGGGATTTGCCGCTTTCACTGTCGAAAGGCTGAAGAGGTTTACGCACCTTCCACTCAATGAAGAGCTGTACTTCAACTCACACGCTCCGATGCGGCAAACTTATAATAGAATGCTCGTTGAGTGGCGCAAGATAGGCTACCCGCAAAGGTTTCCTATGAACGAAGCGGACTTAATGCGAGTTCTCGATGCCAGAATTCATCCAGATAACCGCAAATAAGGCGGCGGAATGATGGACATTATTTCTCTCCTTTTCACAATTTTTGGTCTTTTAATTTCGGGCTTAGCTTACCTGAAAGCAGACGACGCGAAAAAGGCTGTCCAAAAAGCGTTAAACAAGCGTAATGCAGATGAAGACTTGCAACGTCTTAGAAGTACAATTGTCGTTATGGAGGCTGCAAAAGAAGCAGTCGCCCCTTGGGTCGTTGGAATGCCGCAAGATCGAAGAACTGGTAGAGACCAGCAAGACGATATTGCTACACTAAGCGAGGCCATTGATTGCCTTCGCACAAAAGCACCGTTGGACTTCGACGATAATCAGCAAAGAAGGATAAAGAAGTCCGCTACGATGCTTGACAGAGCACTCAATGAGATCACGAACCAAAACGACAACAAGGATCACTGGAAAGCTGCGCTGTCGGAGATACAGTTAATGATTCCCAGATTGGAACAGTTGGAGCGATCCATTCGTGACATTCAAGTTTCCAATTAAAGATCAAGTGCGACAGAGCAACTTACTCGCACTCGCTTTTGGATAGTTGTTGTGCAAACGCAAAGCAAGCAGACATTGTCTCCACTTTCGGTAAGTCTGAGACGCCGTAAGCGGACAACGGATTGTTGCTGTGAGCGGCAGCTTTGTCCGCATTCCCGCCATTGAGCAACCCACCTCTAAACCCCAACAATCTTCCCGTCTTCAATCGTAATTGTCCTGTCCATCCGCGCCGCAAGATCGTGGTTGTGGGTGGCAATCAATGCGGCCAAGCCTGTGTTGCGCACGAGGTCGGTTAGTGCGCCGAAGACGATGTCTGAGGTGGATGGATCGAGATTGCCTGTGGGTTCATCTGCCAGCAGCAATTTGGGTTGGTTGGCCACTGCTCTTGCGATTGCGACGCGTTGTTGCTCCCCGCCCGACAATTCTGACGGTCTATGGGTGGCGCGTGCTGCAATGCCCAGATGTTCCAGCAATTCATCAGAACGGGCATTGGCTGCCGCCTGCCCGCTTCCTGCCACCAGTTGGGGCAGCGAGACGTTTTCGCGGGCGTCGAGTTCGGGCAGCAAGTGGTGGAACTGATAGACAAAGCCGATGTCGGTGCGGCGCATTTGGGTGCGTTTGTCGTCATTCAACGTGCCACACTCCTGCCCGCCAATCATCAAGCTGCCAGCGTCCGGCTTTTCCAGAAGGCCTGCCAGGTGAAGCAATGTGGATTTGCCAGCACCCGATGGAGCGACCAGCGCCACGAGTTCACCGCGATTGATTTCCAGCGCCGCGCCATTCAGCACAGTGAGCGATTGCTCACCTTTGCCATAGGTGCGGTTGATGTCGCGCATTTGAAGGACAGCACTACTCATAACGAAGCGCCTCCACAGGATCGAGCCTTGCTGCGCGCCATGCGGGGAAAATCGTTGCTAACAGCGAAAGCCCGAGCGCCATGCCGACAACCATCACGGTTTCGCCCGGATCGATGCTGATCGGAATATCGGTGAGGAACCGCACCGTTGGGTCCCAAACATTTGCACCGCTCATCCACGAGACAAAATCTTTGATCCCATTGATGTTGAAGCAAAACAGAAGCCCAAGGGCAAAACCCGCAATCGTGCCAAACACGCCAATGCTGGAGCCTGTGATCAGGAATATCCGCATCACGGTGCCACGGGTCGCGCCCATGGTGCGCAAAATGGCGATGTCGCCGCCCTTGTCTTTCACCAACATGAACAGGCCTGAAATGATGTTCAGTGCCGCCACAAGCAGAATGAGCGTGAGGATAATGAACATGACATTGCGTTCAACCTCCAGCGCCTGGAAGAACGTAAGATTGCGTTGCCGCCAATCGGTCAGCAGGACGGGACGTTCCGCTGCCGCTTCCACCAGCGGCTTGACCTCATCTACTGCATCAGGATCGTTGAGGAACAATTCAATCACGGAGACCTGGTCTTCTTGGTTGAAATAAAGCTGTGCTTCTTTCAACGGCAAAAAGACGAACAGCCCATCATATTCCGCCATGCCCATTTCGAAGATGGCGGTCACGGGATAGCTTTTCACCCTTGGGGACACACCCACAGCGCTCACATTGCCCTCGGGCGTGATCAGCGTGATGTCTTCGCCCAAACGGATGTTCAGATTTTCCGCCATGCGTATGCCGATTGCGACGCCGGGACGGGATTCTTCGCCCGCAGAAGCACCCTCTTCATCATCGCCCGCAATCGTGATTTCACCGTTTTCATCGACGATGACTTCTTCTTCGCCTGCATCGTCGTTGCCAGCGGCGTCAAATCCATCCAACGTGCCCTGTTTAATGTTGTTGCCCACGATCGCCAAGCGCTTGATGTCTGCTTCGCGCAGACCACGCACGCGCGCGCCTGAGCCACCCTTGCCACCAGAGGCCAGCACCTCACCTTCCACCAATGGCAGAGCGATGGTCACACCGTCCACGGTTTCGATACGCTTGGCCAATGCGTCATAGTCGGTCAGTTCTGAATGAACAGGCGAGACAATCAAGTGGCCATTAATGCCCAAAATACGGTCGAGCAATTCTGTGCGAAAACCATTCATCACAGCCATGACGATGATGAGGGTCGCGACGCCCAACATGATGCCCACGAAAGAAATCACCGAAATGACGGAGATAAACGTTTCTTTGCGGCGGCTGCCCAAATAGCGGCGCGCCAACATCCACTCGAAACTGGCGAAGGGTTTGGTTTTTCCCGGCAGCGCGTCACGCACCGCTGTTGACGATATGGTGTCGCTCAAATCAGCCCCCGAACCGTTCGTTTACGTCATTTTGCCAAGCGGTCAATTTGTTCATCGTCGCTTCAAATGAGAGATTTTCCCGTTCGCCTGTTGCGCGATGTTTCACTTCAATCTCACCATTTTTCAAACCACGTGGGCCGATGATCAGTTGCCATGGCAAGCCAATCAAATCAGCCAATGCAAATTTACCGCCAGCGCGTCCATCGGTGTCATCATACAAAACATCGAAACCTGCATTGGTCAGTTGGTTGTAGAGATCGACACAAGCTGAATCGACGGCTTCATCACCCACGCGCAGATTGATTAAACCCACATCGAAAGGTGCGATTGAATCTGGCCAGATGATGCCATTTTCATCGTGACCAGCTTCGATCAACGCGGCGACGACACGGCTTGGGCCGATGCCATAGGAGCCCATGTAAACATCATGGTCTTTGCCATCGGGGCCAGTGACCTTTGCGCCCATAGGCTCGGAATATTTCGTTCCGAAGTGGAAGATGTGGCCGACTTCAATGCCGCGAGCGTTCATGCGGTCACCTTCAGCAACTTCTGCCCAAAGGTTCTCATCGTGCATCTCGTCCGTGCGCGCATAATTGCTGGTCCAGTCTTTGAAGATACCTTCAATCGCTGCGTCATCAGAATAATCGATGTTGCGATCCGGCACGGGCAGTTTCATCGTGTCGCCGTGGCAGAAGACTTCACTTTCACCTGTGTCAGCAAGAATAAGAAATTCGTGGGACAAGTCGCCACCAATGGGGCCAGTGTCTGCGCGCATCGGCACAGCCGTCACACCGAGACGGTCAAATGTGCGCAGATATGAAACGAACATGCGGTAGTAGGCAGCACGGGAAGACGGTTCATCCAGATCAAACGAATAAGCGTCTTTCATGAAAAACTCGCGGCCACGCATCACACCAAAGCGCGGGCGCACTTCATCGCGGAACTTCCACTGGATGTGATACAGGTTCAACGGCAGGTCTTTGTAGCTGCGCACATAGCTGCGGAAAATATCCGTGATCATCTCTTCATTGGTGGGGCCAAACAACATGTCACGCTCGTGGCGATCCTGAATGCGCAGCATTTCTTTGCCGTAGTCATCATAGCGACCAGATTCACGCCAAAGATCTGCGCTTTGGATTGTGGGCATGAGCACTTCGACAGCCCCTGCTCTGTTCTGCTCTTCGCGGATCACCTGCTCAACCTTGCGCAGCATTTTCAGCCCCAGCGGCAACCAAGAGTATATCCCTGCGGATTGCTGCTTAATCATTCCAGCGCGCAGCATGAGCTGATGCGACACGATTTCAGCTTCGCGTGGCGCTTCTTTAAGAACAGGTAGAAAATACTTGGAGAGATACATTGTTGAACCAGAAATATAAGAGCAGATTCGCCCTGATGATTTATAAGAAACACAAACCGCATTCACGTGCGCAAAACAAGGGGCAAAACTGTGACGCGACCTTAACAGCGCAGATGCTGCATATGAATTAGGCATGGCGCCCTGCTTATTACTTGGTCATAGTGCCTATAATTTAATCACAAGCAGACATCGGTTTTCGCGCACCTCGTCTCATTACGTTTGTTTTCTGCCGAAATGTGCACTTTTCGGTTCAAAGTTGCTCCAAATTTCGAAATTTCTCTTTCCAAAACGCCCAAAACACTCAAAAACATCACAAATCGAACAAAACTGGCACAACACATGCAATGCGTGGTGTGTCGTCTGTGGCGGGGGCTGCGTTTTCTATTTTCCCCATCGCAAACGATCATCGTTCTCAAGAATAAGGATCTGATTTCGTGAAAAAAATCGAAGCGATCATCAAGCCGTTCAAACTCGACGAAGTGAAAGAAGCTCTTCAGGAAGTTGGATTGCAGGGCATCACCGTTTTGGAAGCCAAGGGGTTTGGCCGCCAAAAAGGACACACAGAACTGTATCGTGGTGCAGAATACGTCATTGATTTTCTCCCGAAGGTGAAAATCGAGGTTGTTCTTAACGACGACCAAGTGGACGCCGCAATTGAAGCCATTCGCAAAGCTGCCGAAACAGGCCGCATCGGTGATGGCAAAATATTCGTATCGCCTGTTGAACAGGTCATTCGTATCCGTACAGGTGAAACCGGCGCTGAAGCCGTATAACCAAAAATTTAGATTAGGCTTTATTCAGTCAGGAAGGACTAAAATGACAACTGCCAATGACATTCTGAAAAAGATGAAAGACGACAACGTCGAGTATCTCGACCTGCGTTTCACAGATCCACGCGGTAAAATGCAGCACGTTACAGTGCATACAAGCCAAGTAGATGAGGATCTCTTTGCTGATGGTGCAATGTTTGACGGGTCTTCAATTGAAGGTTGGAAAGCAATCAACGATTCAGACATGGTTTTGATGCCTGATCTGGAAACCACTTACATGGATCCGTTCTACGCCCATTCAACAATGGCGATCTTCTGTGACATTCTTGAGCCAGACACTGGCGAAGGTTACGAGCGCGACCCACGTATGACAGCCAAGCGCGCTGAAGCATTCATCAAATCTGGTGGTTTCGGCGACACAGCTTACTTCGGTCCAGAGCCAGAATTCTTCATCTTTGATGATGTTAAATTCTCTTCTGATCCATACAAAACTGGTTTCGAGGTCGATTCAGACGAATTGCCAACAAACACAGACGCTGATTACGAAGTTGGCAATATGGGCCACCGCCCACGCACAAAAGGCGGCTACTTCCCAGTCAACCCAGTGGACAGCGCACAGGACATCCGTTCTGAAATGCTTTCAACTTTGGGCAAAATGGGCGTTTCTGTTGAGAAGCACCACCACGAAGTGGCGGCTGCACAGCACGAACTTTCCATGCTGTTCAACACACTGACGCGCAAAGCTGACGAAGTGCAGTTGTACAAATACGCAGTTCAAAACGTTGCGCACGCTTACGGCAAAACGGCTACTTTCATGCCAAAGCCTGTTTATGGTGACAACGGTACTGGCATGCACGTGCACCAGTCACTCTGGAAAGACGGCAAGCCATTGTTTGCTGGCGATGAGTATGCTGGCTTGTCTGAAACTTGCCTTTACTACATTGGCGGTATCATCAAGCACGCTAAGTCTTTGAACCTCTTCACAAACCCATCAACCAACTCTTACAAGCGTTTGGTTCCTGGTTACGAAGCGCCTGTTCTTCTGGCTTACTCAGCTAAAAACCGTTCAGCGTCTTGCCGCATCCCGCACGTTGCCTCGCCAAAAGGTAAGCGTATGGAAGTGCGTTTCCCTGACCCGATGGCAAACCCATATCTTTCATTTGCAGCAATGCTTATGGCTGGTCTTGACGGGATCAAAAACAAAATCCACCCGGGCGAGCCAATGGACAAAGACCTTTATGATCTGCCGCCAAAGCAGCTCAAAAAGATCCCAACCGTTTGTGGTTCATTGCGCGAAGCTATGGATGCTTGCCGCAAAGACCATGCTTACCTCTTGGAAGGTGGCGTGTTCACTGCAGATCAGATCGAAGCTTATATCGAACTGAAAGAAGAAGAAAACGCACGTTACGAAATGACTCCACACCCAGTGGAATTCGACATGTACTACTCACTGTAATCAGTGTCGGATACAAAATAACAAAAGGCCGGATGAGAAATCATCCGGCCTTTTTTTTGTGAGTGATTTGCAAAAGGTAATTCTATTCAGCTTCACAAGCATGTGAAGGAAAATGTGTTTCAAACATTTGGGGATTCAGCCATATACGGGCCGATTGGCTTGGAGTGTTGCGCATGGAATTGGTATTTGGATATCTTGCAGGGCTTTTGACCCTCTTGAACCCATGTGTCCTGCCCGTTCTCCCCGTTATTTTGATTGCTGCTCTCAACCAGCACAAATTGGGTCCGGTGGCGCTTTGTGCCGGATTGTCCGTGACGTTTGTAACTTTGGGGCTTGGGGTCGCCACGCTTGGCCCCGCTTTTGGCATTGACGACATCACGATCTCACGCATTGCCAGCGTGGTGATGATTGCCTTTGGAATGATTTTGCTGGTGCCGCAACTTTCATCAAGATTTTCAATGATTACTGGCGATTTTTCCAACACGTTGACAGCCAAGACCTCTGGCATGAATGACAGTGGTTTGAACGGTCAGTTTATGACAGGCATTCTGCTCGGCGCTGTTTGGAGCCCTTGTATTGGGCCAACTCTGGGTGGTGCGATTTCTTTGGCTTCTCAGGGCAATAACATCGCATGGGCTGGCGCAATCATGATTTCGTTTGCGCTTGGAGTGTCTTCGATCATTCTTTTGCTGGCTATGGCCTCTCGCGAAGCGCTGTTTCGCAATAGAGACCGTTTGGCGCGTTTGTCGCGCTACGCAAAACCGATCACGGGAATTTTGCTTGTGTTGTTAGGCCTGTTTCTATTTTTTGAGCTCAACCATGCCGTTGACAGATGGGCGATACAAACATTGCCCCATTGGTTGCTCGACCTATCCGTACGTTTCTAATCAATAACCAGGAGACCAATATGAAAACTTCACGTCGTGCCCTGCTCGCTTTTGCTGCCGCCATCGTTTTGGCTGCTCCAACCGCTGCAAGTGTTGAAGCCAGAACTCTGAACTTCAGCGTCAAGACTTATAATTCTCTTCTGAAAAGCGGAAAGCCCTTCATGCTGGGCGTTCACACCAGCTGGTGCTCCACATGTGACAGACAAAAGAGAACGATCAGCGCACTGAAGTCCAAGGGTAAGCCCTACAGTTCAGTGACAATTTTGGAAATGGATTGGGACAAATATCGCGGTTCAAAGATCGGACGTCAGCTGCGCATTCCCCGCCGCTCCACACTGATTATGTATAACGGCAAAGGAAAAGAAGTTGGCCGTACCATTGCTGGTACGAGCACATCTACGATCAAAGGTCTTTTCGATAAGGGCGTTTAAGCCCAACCAAATTCAGTCAAAACAATTACGCGGCTTTGGGCGCTTCGATGTTTATTGAGGCGTCCGATGCAATTGTCACTTTGAGACCATCCAAGTCTTCGTTCATGATCAACTGGCAAGACAGACGGGAATTGGGCTCTACGTCGAAAGCTTCGTCCAAACGATCTTCTTCGTCTTCACGCATCTCATGCAGTTTGTCAGTCCACTCTGCATCTACATAAACATGACATGTGGCGCAGGCACACGCGCCGCCGCATACTGCTTTGATGCCAATGCCTGAGTCGGATGACCAGTCGCGAATGATCTCCATCACGCGAAAGCCTTCCATGGCTTCCAGTTCAGCAGAATTTCCGTGTGGATCAGTAACGTGAATTTTCATGAACTCAATTCCTTACGCGCTGCGGCGTGTCCATTTCTTACCGCCATTTGAAGCAGCGTCCTGCAATGCAGGTTGATAGTAAAGATGAATGCTGGGGTCTTTGCCTTCAACTATCGCATCGATGGTGGGTTGATGCGTGACCAACAAAGCATCGCAACCACAGCGTTTGAAGAACGCCACCTGGTCAATACGAATATCACCCACGGCTCTCACCTCACCTTCAAAACCATGACGGTCGCGCAACAAACGCGCTTTAGAGAATGACGTACCGTCTGCAAATGACGGGAAGTTAAGTGAAACCAGAGCAAGGGATGAGAGATCATCAGCGATGTCTTCAATTGGTTCCAAGGGCTCAAGAAGCACCCCTACGCTGCCATCATTGCGAGCCAAAAGCGTGTCTCTGTTTGCCTTGAACACATCAAGGCTCACGATGACATCACTGCCATTAGGTATAGGCTGTTCGCCTTCGATGGTGACCCAAGTGTCTTCTGCCACTGCGCCATTTTTAAACAAGGTGCTCATTATGCAGCATCCTTCGCAGGATAGAGTGCTTCCTTGAACGGCTGCGCGCCAATACGGCGGTAAGTCTCCAAAAAGATCTCGTCGTCCGACAATCGCTTGGTCAGATAGACATTCACAATGGTTTCAATGGCATCGGTGATTTCGTTTGCGGCAAAACCCCGACCGACAATTTCACCAATCGCTGCTTTTTCATCACCAGACCCACCAAGTGTGACTTGGTACAATTCTTCACCACGTTTCTCGACACCCAAAATACCGATATGCCCTGCATGGTGGTGGCCACAGGCGTTGATACAGCCGGAGATTTTAAGCTTGAGCTCACCAATCTCGTTTTGCTTGTCGAGGTCGGCAAAACGTTCGCCAATATCTTGCGCCACAGGAATGGAACGGGCTGTTGCCAGCGCGCAATAATCCAAGCCAGGGCAAGCTATGATGTCCGTGATCAAATCTGCATTGGCAGAAGCCATGCCATTGGCCAACAATGCGTCGTAAACAGTTTTCAAATCATCCAATTTCACATGAGGCAAGATCACATTTTGAATGTGGCTCACGCGTAGTTCGTCGAACGAATATGTTTTGCCAAGTTCGGCCATTACTTCGATTTGTTCAGCAGTCGCATCGCCCGGTGCTTCGCCTGTGCCCTTTAGAGCGATGGTGACAATGCCGTAGCCGTTTTGGCGATGTTCGCTTACATTTTGATTCACCCAGCGCGCAAAACTCGGGTCAGCCACTTTTGCAGCTTCCAAAGCTTCGCTGGTTGACGGAAGGTCTTCAAAATCAGGCGCGGCAAAATAAGCTTCAATTGCGCGCACGTCTTCATCAGGCAATTTCAACACACTGTCTTTAATGCGCTCAAACTCAGCTTCGATGTCTTTGCGCAATTCATCAATTCCGGTCTCATGAACCAAAATTTTGATGCGTGCTTTGTATTTGTTGTCGCGGCGACCATAGAGGTTGTAAACGCGCAAAATCGCTTCACAGTAAGACAGCATGTCTTCTTCAGGCAGCCAATCGCGCACGAGTTTTCCGATCATTGGTGTGCGGCCCAAACCGCCACCCACAAAAACCCGCATCCCAAGGGAACCTTTTTCATTGCGGCGAATTTCTATTCCAATGTCATGAAACTGCATTGCAGCTCTGTCATTGGGTGAGCCAATCACCGCGATTTTGAATTTGCGAGGCAAGAAAAGGAATTCAGGATGTACCGTAGACCATTGACGCAGAATTTCAGCATAGGGACGTGGATCAGCAACCTCATCGGCGGCCGCTCCCGCGAAGTGATCAGCACTGACGTTTCTTATGCAGTTGCCGGACGTTTGGATAGCATGCATTTCGACGGATGCGAGGTCTTCGAGAATGTCGGGAATGTCCGAGAGCTTCGGCCAGTTGAACTGAATATTCTGCCGTGTTGTGAAATGCCCGTAATCCCGGTCATACTTGCGGGCGATGTGCCCGAGCATGCGCATTTGCTTTGAATTCAACGTGCCGTAGGGAACCGCAACGCGTAGCATGTAGGCGTGCAATTGTAGATAGACGCCGTTTTGCAAACGGATCGGTTTAAAGTTGTCTTCCGACAATTCGCCGGAAACACGACGCTCAACCTGATCGCGAAACTGCGCGACGCGGGCGTTCACAAACTCGGTGTCGAATTCATCGTAACGATACATTGGAATTCTTTCTCAGTGTTTTCTACTCAACCTCCCCCTTGAGGGGAGGTCCAAGAAGCGAAGCGGATTGGGGTGGGGGTGCGCGGTGCTCAATTTGAACATCGTTGCCCCACCCGGATCACTGCGTTCTCCGGCCTCCCCGCAAGTGGGAGGCTAGCTTTTTTTATGCAGCGCGCGCTGTGCCTGCAGCCTGCTTGCCCAAGTCCAATCGAATGGTCGGACCGGTTGCGCGGATGCGTTCGCGAAATTTGGTCGGCGTCACCACGCCGCCATCAACGGAAACATCAATCGCGTAAGGCTCTACCACATAGTTATCGGCATCCGCTTTTTGCGCCACGGCTTCTGCAACATCGCGATCTTCAACAGACGTGAGCGCCAGAGAAGCCTCAACCGCCTCAACCCATTTTCCGTTTGCGCCAAGCCATACAACTTCGCCGTCGGAGAGGCGGTTTGCGGTGAAGGCAACTGGGGTTTTCAAAGGTGTCATGCTGCTATTCCTTCTTGTGAAGTGAA
>CALGMR010000008.1 GCA_937958815.1 uncultured Rhizobiaceae group bacterium
GTTGCTCAAAGTCACCGATTGTAACGCATCGCCTTCCACATCACTGTAGCCAAAGTCGGCAACAGTAAACACATAGGCCACATCTTCATCGGTGGTGACGGAACTGTCGGACGCCACAGGAACATCGTTCACCGGATTGACATCAATGCTTAAAGTTCCAATGTCAGTTCCCAGGTCTGCGTCATTGGCCGTAAAATCGATCTCAGCTGTCTGAACACTGTTGAGAGCCGGTGTGAAAGTCAGGGTGGATAGTTGCGTTATGTTCAACGTATCGCCCACGTTGACGGTGGTGCCGCCGCCGTGGACAAGTAAGCCGCCTGCGAGACGCAAGTCCTGAATTGTGATGGACTGAAGTGGATCACCTTCGACATCGGTGAAGGTCACATTCCCATTTATCAAACGAGATGTGTCTTCTTGAATGGTGATATTCGTGTTGGTTGCTACAGGAAGATCGTTTATCGGGTTTACTTGGATCGCCATCTGCGCCGAAACCGACCCCGTATTCAGATCGTTAACGGTGTAATCAAATGATGCATCAACAAAACTATTGGCAACTGGCGTAAACGTTAAATCAGCAAGTTGCGCTGCGGTGATCGTATCACCATTGCTAACGGTCACAGTGCCACCGGAATGGGTCAGCGTTCCACCCGCCAAAGACAGGTTGGTGAGGGTTACGGATTGTAACGCATCACCGTCTTCATCGTCGTAGTTGAAGTCGGCAACAGAGAACACGTAAGCCACATCTTCGTCTGTGACCACAGAACCACCGGTTGCAACGGGTATTTCATCCACATCGTTGACCACGACCCTGATTCTTTGAGTGTCTGTTGCGCCAGCGCTGTCCGTGACCCGAACTACAACAATAAAGTCTCCGTCATTGTTGGAATCATGCGGGTTTTCAAAGTCAGGAACCGTATTAAAGGTCAGAATTCCAGTGACTTCGTCAATGGAAAACAACCCGGCATCAACCCCACCCACAATAGAAAAGGTCAAATTATCGGCAGGAAGATCCGGGTCGATTGCGTCAATATCTTGAACCACAGTCTGGTTTTCATCCAAATCAAGCTGCCATGTGGCACCTGCGCCATCATCCAATATTTCGGGATCATCGTTTCGCGGTGTGATGTTGATGGTAATTGTACCAACCTCAGTGCCAGCGTCAGCATCGTTTGAGGTGTAGTCAATCGTGACCGGTGCTGTGCTGTTTGAAGCAGGTCTGAACAAAAGAGACGAGATTTGTGGGCCTGAAATCGTATCGCTAACATTGACGACTGTACCACCTGAGTGCGTCAACGTTCCGCCAGCAAGTTCTAATGCCTGGATGGTGATCGATTGCGCAAGATTACCGTCTTCGTCGGTATAAACAAACTGACTGCTAAGATCTACGGGCGTGTCTTCAATTGTGCTTGTGGTCGATCCGACGGCTACTGGGGCGTCGTTGATATCTTCTATTTCCACAAAAATTGGAAGGACATCTGTTCCACCGTTTCCGTCTGAAACTTCCACGAGTACAGCATAAATGTTATTCCCATTGTCGTCGGCGGGAACTTCAAAATTTGGAGCGACAGAGAAAGTCAACGCTCCAGTCACCGGGTCGATTGTGAAATGTGAAAAATCAGCTGACGAAGACGCAGGTATTCCAGGGTAACGCGCTTGTGCGTCAGCGGACGTTAAAACTGAGAATGATAATGTGTCGCCAGCATTGGGATCAGTTGCCGTGATTATATCAACTGCAAGTGAGTTCTCGTCACGGCGCAGATAACGAAACCCCGAAAATTGCTCTGCGCCATTTCGATCAATAACAGGATCGCTGTTTTGTGAATCAATCAGCTTAAAATAGAGGTCGTGACCATTCCTAAAGGAACCATCGGGACGCACGTAACGACCATCGGCATAATCACCAGATCTGCTGCTCGCGGTTTCGACGGTTTCACTGGGATTGTCGGTCGACAGTGTAATATAATATTGTTGCTCATCATTCAAAACGGCAGCACTGTCCAACTGGATTGCATAGTAGTCGAAACTGCCGCTCAAAGCGGTGCTGCTAAATGTGCCTTGAGCGATTGATGGTCCACCCAAACTGTCACTGATCGTTACGAGAATGGTTTGGTTTGGGCCACCTGTGTCGCGCAAAACCACTTCAATTTTGTCGACTTCGTACGTTCCATTTCCGCTGTCATGCTCGAAGGTTTGGCCAACACTGCGTGTCGATCCAATTTCTTCTATGTCGTCAATTTGCGAAAGATTTGGACTGTATTCTTCCAGAACCACGTCCATCAAAGTTCCTGTCCAGTTCGAATGAACCGAAACCTCTTCGGTCTCAATGTCCCCAGACTTAACTTCCAAATCCCAGTTGCCACCCTGTGCAGCATTTCCGGTCAAATCTTCGCTGGCCGCAACATCTGCCCCAGTTAAACGTGCAATCTGTTCGACTGCCTTTCTGCCGATTTCGCCACCCGCGAAATCACACCCATAAATCAGGATGTCACCGTCGGCACTCAAGGCATCGCCAATCATGGCAAGTTGTGCGCCATAAATTCCGCGCATCGTATCAGACGTCAGGTTTTCGCCACCAAGAGCCAGAGACCCTTCACTGCCATGGCTTAGAATGTGAATAGCATCAACGTCCGAGCGCATGGAAAGCGTTTCGGCAATTTGGCTGAGGCCATCTTGGTCAGACGCCAGAAAAACAACTTCTGTTGTGCTCGAAAGCGTTGCGAGCAGACCGGTTGGATCATCAATGTCAGAGGCAATAAAAACGATCTCGGTTCGTTGGGCGGAAGCAGGGTGAAGGTCCAAAGCTTCCAGCGGGTCGGCCAAAGCTTGCGAAGTGCTATTTGGATCGGATTGACCATCCTGCTCCGCGAAATTGGATTGGAGGAAGTTGTCCGCGAGTTCAGAATGAATGGATTCGCTTGCGGCATCCGCAGCAGTTTCCATTGCTGCAGCATCCAGCAAAATTCTAGGTTCCAGCGCTCGCATGTGAAGCCGGGGGGAACTTGGCATAGCAAACGGTGAGCATGATTGCTCCAGCGCCTTTTGCTTGCCCTTTAACATTCCCAAATGTCCCCCATCGAATTCTAAATCATCAGTCGCAATCGAGTTTGGGTTCCTCAAAACCACGAACCTATGCCTTTAGGTTACTATAAATGTGCTATAGAGACGTTAACATTTGCACATGAATGAACATGATTAATTGTCAGAAAATTAAAGATTTTTTCCGAACGAAGACAAAAAATTTCGGCTTGAAATTGGACTATTTTGATCGTTAAAGCCTCCCTTTTTTGCTTGGCACCCCCAAGTTCTTCGGTCAAAAGTAGAGACAGAAATTTTGAACCGGATCTAACAACATGAGCACTTCCAATTTCGACGAGAAAATTGACCGAATTGGCACCAATGCCGCCAAATGGGACGCATTGGAATCCATGTATAAAATGGATCCGAATGACGGGATTGCCATGTGGGTTGCAGACATGGAGTTCAAGCCACCACAAGCTGTTCTGAACAAGCTGCAAGATATGCACGACCATGGAGTTTTCGGGTATTACGGTGACCAAACGAGCTATTTGAACTCAATCACCAGTTGGATGGAGCGGCGACATGGATGGACAGTCGATCCATCATGGATTTTCACCACCCATGGGTTGGTGAACGGCACGGCCCTTTGCGTGCAAACCTACAGTCAACCTGGCGACAATATCATTTTGTTCACCCCCGTTTATCACGCGTTTGCCAAGATCATTAAAGCCAATAATCGCGGCATTTTGGAAAGCCCGTTGGTGAACAATGATGGCCGATATGAAATGGATTTAGAGGCACTGGAGGGTCAGTTAACGGGCAAAGAAACCATGCTGGTGTTCTGTTCACCTCACAATCCATGTGGTCGTGTGTGGACAAAGGAAGAGCTCAGAAGTGTCTGCGACTTTTGCATAAAACACGACCTCATTCTTGTATCCGACGAAATTCATCATGATCTTGTGTTTTCCGGTCACAAACACACCGTAATGCAACTTATGGGTGACGACATTAAATCGCGTTTGGTGATGATGACGGCTGCGACGAAGACCTTCAACATGGCTGGCGGTCACAGCGGCAATGTGGTGATTGAAGATCCGAACTTGCGTGCAAAGTTTGCCGCCACCATGATGGCTGGTGGCGTTTCACCAAACAGTTTTGGCATCTCCATGACGGAAGCGGCCTACAATCATGGCGAAAAATGGTTGGATGAACTTCTCACCTATCTTGATGGCAATAGGCGCCTGTTTGACGAAGGCGTGAATTCTATACCTGGCTTGAAATCGATGAAACTGGAAGCCACATATTTGGCATGGGTGGATTTCTCTGACACAGGGATGAGCCGTCAAGAGTTTACAGAGCGCGTTGAAAAAAGCGCTCGCATTGCAACCAATTACGGACCTTCATTCGGATCGGGTGGTGAAACCTATTTGCGTTTTAACATTGCATGTTCACGCTCTGAGATTGAAACTGCGGTTGCGCGCCTGAAGGACGCTTTCAGCGATCTGCAATAGATTATCTCTATGAAAATAAACATTTTTTCGGGCTGGTAAGCTTAATACGAACAAATAGTGTCAAATTAACCCCTGTATTGCGTCACCGAATTATGGTGGCGTATGAATACAGCTCGCGAACCTCAGTTAAATATCCAAAACGACCCAGCACCTAGGTTGCCAGGGTTGGATATTTTGCGTCTAGGTGCAGCCCTTCTTGTGGTGATTTATCACTATGGTTTTCGAGGTGGACTGAACGGAGAGTTTCTCAATTTCTCTTTGTTTGAAACGGGGTCATGGGTTCAGTATTTTTATTTTGGCGTGCAGTTGTTTTTCATCATTTCTGGCTTTGTCATTCTATGGTCAGCTGAAAACAAGAGTTGGATAGACTTCGCAACAGCGCGCATTTTGAGGTTGTGGCCCGCCTATTTGATTTGCGTATCAATCACGGCGGCTACGTTTTATTGGACTGATACTCAGTTGTTTGAAACGAGTGTCCTTCATTGGCTCACAAATCTGACATTTTTTGCTCCAGCCTTCGGCCAAAGCTTTATGGATGGTGTTTACTGGACCATCGTTTTGGAACTCATATTCTACTTCTGGGTGATGGCGGCGCTGTGGGCAAAACTTCTTCCGCGCTTCACCCATGAACTCTGTTTGGGCTGGATGATTGTTATTGTCGCAAATGAATTCTGGTTAGAGTCTGGAATTGCCAGCAAAGCATTGCTGACCAGTCATGGTGTCTGGTTCATCATTGGGATTCTTATGTATTCGATGTGGTCGCGGGGAGCATCTGCAATCACCAACATCCTCCTTGTCACTGCCATTGCACTCTCGATGATCATGGCTGTGATCGAACATATGGGGATTGCAGGCCAGTACGGATATTCCGTTGAGTTTTTACGGCCAACGATTGCCAACAGCGCCGTGATATTTCTCGCGGCTGCAACAATCGTTATGGGCAACCGACTGCCTGGCGGACGCATTGCATTTGTTCTCGGTGGCCTGACTTATCCGCTTTATCTGGTGCATCAAAATGTTGGATACATCATGATCAACGATCTGCGCCAAAGCATGAGTGATGTTCAAGCGGTCGGATTGGTTGTGGTTGCAATGTTAGTCCTTTCAACAATTATCTTCCTGTTTTGGGAACGCCCTGTGGGCCGATTGCTCAAGCGTTTTGTGACAAAGGTGCAAATGTCTTTGTTCAATATCCAGCTGATAAACCATCGAAAACACGCTTAAACCTACACACCCTTCTTCCATCACAAATTTTCACTCTTTTCGATTCACCAATTAGTGCTGGTGCGGTATTGTGAGTTCAGCCTTGAAAACTGAAGTGTTGATGTGACCCAAAATATTCTGCCGCAAGAGATAATTCGTAAAAAGCGCGATGGGCTTGAGCTCGATCAAGCTGAGATTGGTTCGTTTGTTCGGGGCATAACCGACACCAGTGTCACGGAGGGGCAGATCTCTGCGCTTGCAATGGCCGTTTATTTTCAAGGCATGTCGCGGGATGAGGCTGTCTCTTTGACACTCAACATGCGCGATTCCGGCGATGTACTGAACTGGTCTGATCTCAACGGTCCTGTTTTGGACAAACATTCAACTGGCGGAGTGGGCGATAATGTATCGCTCATGCTGGCACCGGCAGTGGCAGCATGTGGCGGGTTCGTGCCGATGATTTCGGGTCGTGGCCTTGGACATACGGGTGGCACATTGGACAAATTGGAGTCCATTCCAGGTTACACCACCACTCCCGATAATGCATTGTTTCGCAAAGTCACAAAAGATATTGGCTGTGCCATTATTGGCCAAACAACCAATCTCGCGCCTGCCGACAAACGCTTTTATGGCGTTCGCGATGTGACCGCCACCGTAGAAAGCGTGCCGCTGATCACCGCTTCCATATTGTCGAAAAAGTTATCTGCAGGATTAGGTGGTTTGGTATTGGATGTGAAATGCGGCAATGGCGCATTTATGGATGACATTGGAAAGGCGCAAGAACTGGCAACATCTTTGGTTGAAGTGGCCAATGGAGCTGGCCTGCCTTCCTCGGCTTTGATCACCGACATGAACGCCCCCCTCGCTTGCGCTGCAGGCAATGCGGTTGAAGTTCACAACTGCATAGATTTTCTCACTGGCCGTCACGTGGACAGCCGTCTTTGGGACGTCACAATCGCGTTGGGTGCAGAAATGCTGGTCAGTGGTGGGCTTGTCAATTCGACTGACGACGGTGCCAGACAGATGGAGCAAGCGTTTACATCAGGCGCTGCCGCCGAAAAATTTGCGCAGATGGTTTCTGCACTTGGCGGGCCTGCTGATCTCAATGACAAGCCAGAAAAGTACTTTGAGGCCGCACCGGTTGTTCGGCCCGTTTTCGCTGAAGCCGAAGGCGCAGTGACCCATGTGGAAACCCGTGCAGTTGGCATGGGTGTGGTTGCTCTTGGTGGTGGGCGCGTGCGCGCTGCAGACACCGTTGATCCGGCAGTGGGATATACTGATCTTGCAATGTTGGGTGACTTTGTCGATACCGAAAAGCCATTGGGCATCGTGCATGCACGCGATGAAGACAAAGCAGATCAGGCCGCCAACGCTTTAAGATCAGCCTTCACGCTAGGCTCAGCGCGTGATGTGCAAGACACACCAGTGATCATTGAGAAAATCAGCGCATAGCCTCTATCACTTTAAATCCGCCTGCATCATCCAGCTGCACCACTTTTCGAAACATGTCGTTCAGTGTGCGTTCATAGGGTAGATTACGATTTGCCACCATCAACAAGCGCCCACCTTGGGGCAGCGCTTTTGCTGCTGCTTCGATGAATTTTGCTCCAAGTTCAGGTTCTGCTGCTCGGGCACTGTGAAATGGTGGGTTCATCACAATCCAATCGAATGGGTCGCGCGGCGCTTCCGATGTAATATCAGTCCAATGGAAACTTGTGATGTCCGACGGGACATTCTGTTTAGCAGCTTGCAGTGCAGACCAATTGGCTTCGTGCAATTCCATGCTTTCAATTTGGTCACTCTTTGCCAGCAGCTCACCAGCCAGAAAGCCCCACCCTGCCCCAAAGTCCGCAACCTTGCCGCGAATGCGTTGATCAAAGTGAGACGCCAGCAAAATAGAACCGGCGTCAGGCCCATCTGCTGAAAACATTCCCGGCCCGATTTTGTACGGTCCAACTTCTGTCTGCTCAACATGTAGAGGCCAGTTGTCGCCCTTCTTTGTAATCCAGAACACAACGGCATGATGTTTTGAAAAGTCACCTGCAATTTCTGCTTTTGTTGCGACCCACTTTCGAAGAGATTTTACGCCAGCCTTGTTATCGGCTGCAAAAACCATAAACCCACCCTTGCGAAGTCCATTCCATGCACGAGTGATATTGATCTCATTAATCGCCCGTGACCTGTTTGGAAGCACTACGATTCCGCCCAGCCCTTTTGAAGAAAGATCAATGTGTTTTTCTGTTTGATAGCCTTTTTGAGCAAGCTCAATGTGCAAAGGTCGAAACCCTTGCTCGCACTGGAAAATATCTTTCCACGCGATCCCAGAACCCGGCAAAGCTTGCGCCTCAAGCAACGCGTATGTCTCACCATCTTCAGGCAGCGGCAATTCTTCGCGCTGGAATGCGAGCGCCAAGGCGTCTCGAAAATCTTGATTCTTCGCAGCCATTATCGACGAGCGATCCGATCGTATTTTTTAAGGGTTGGCGGACTGTCCCACCAAAAACCAGGCTCTTGGACCGTTTTGTAGCCGATATCGTAGATACGCCTCAAATGTTCTCGATCAAATTCAATTGCTGAATTCGGTGGCTTCACATCGCTGGGTATCGCTGTCAGTCTAAAATCAGTTCCGGAGTTCTGAGCTCTGACATAGCCTCGGTAAACGACTTGCTGCGTCAACTCTCTGGTCAACGTCCCCGTGGACTTTGTTGCAATGTCACGAATCCCGGGTTGTACGGCCTCGAACGTCTCTTCTAGTGCCAGTGAACCGTTGATGATGACAAAAAGCTCTCGCGATGGCGCGGTTGAATCAAACAAGAAATCGCTGATCAACACAGGTGCTTTCACCCCCCCATCCACATGTGCTTGACGCAATTGCACACCACGTTTGGGTTTAATGTAGACAGGTGGAAAGAGCACCGGAATTGCCGCTGACGCACGAAGAACTTTTTGAAAAAGCTGTAGTGAATTTGTACGCCCTTCCGCTCCGCCGCTGGCCAACAACCCCATATCCCACACGACGAGTTCTTTAGAATCCAGATTGGTCGTGGCCACATAAAGACGACGACCTTTTGCGTGCTCGGCTGCCACGAGATCAAGCAATTCAGGCGTCATATATTTTTCAATACGCCGCTTCAAAGGTGAATTGTCGTAAAGGCTGTCTTGAAAAAACCCTGCAACACCCCGATTTCTCAAAATGTCCTTTTCTTCAGGATTTACGTAGAGATCCTCCAGCATTGCGTCATATTGTGGACCTAGGAACGCAAACACGGACATCAAAGCGCCCGTTGAAACCCCAGTCACAATATCAAATTTTGGCCTGCGTCCGGTTTTCGTCCAACCGTTAAGCACTCCAACACCGTAAGCGCCATCCGCACCACCGCCAGACAGAGCAAGAATGGTCATATGGCCATTGGCCTTGGCCAATGAAACGTTCCGATTGCCGGTTTCCACATCGTTGACAGCAACGGCCTCATTGGGTGTCAGCCCGCGAATGCCAAGGCTTTCAGCTGGACGACCAACACATGCACTGAGCACTATGAGGCAACACACCCCAATCACTCTCATCAGCATATGTGATTTTGTCAGCTGCATTTCTTTTTGCCCAAACTCCTCGATGATCCAATATTACGAGAATAGCTGTCGCCTTCAAGCCAATATCTAGAAATTTGTTAACTTTGGTTAACCATCTTTTCACAACGAAAAAAGGCGGCTCGTTTTACCAAGCCGCCTTCCTTCAAATTTGTTTCAGACGCGAAGTCTTATTCTTCGTCTTCGTCGTCTGCGAATTCTTCGCCAGTTTCCTGATCGACAACTTTCATGGAAAGGCGAACTTTACCACGGTCATCAAAGCCCATCAGTTTGACCCAGACTTTGTCGCCTTCGCTGACAACATCTGTTGTTTTACCAACGCGCTCGTCTGCCAATTGTGAAATGTGTACGAGGCCATCTTTGGCGCCAAAGAAGTTCACGAATGCACCGAAGTCCACTGTTTTCACAACAGTGCCTTGGTAAATCTCGCCGACTTCTGGATCGTCAGTGATGGAACGGATCCATTTCACAGCAGCGTCGATTTCTTTTGCAGAAGAAGAAGCAACCTTCACTGTACCATCGTCTTCGATGCTGACTTTCGCGCCAGTTTTCTCAACGATTTCACGGATCACTTTGCCGCCTGAACCAATCACTTCACGGATTTTATCCGTTGGGATTTTGAAACTTTCGATGCGCGGGGCAAACTCACCAAGTTCTGCACGACCTTCTGTCAAAGCGTTCGCCATTTCACCAAGAATGTGAATACGACCGTCTTTGGCCTGATCGAGAGCCACTTTCATGATCTCTTCAGTGATGCCCGTGATCTTGATGTCCATCTGCAAAGACGTGATGCCTTCTGATGTACCAGCCACTTTAAAGTCCATGTCGCCGAGATGATCTTCGTCACCAAGAATGTCGGACAATACAGCGAAGTCGTCGCCTTCTTTGATCAAGCCCATCGCGATACCAGCAACTGGTGCCTTCAGCGGAACACCGGCGTCCATGAACGCAAGTGATGTGCCGCAAACGGTTGCCATGGAAGACGAACCGTTTGATTCAGTGATCTCAGAAACCGCACGAAGTGTGTATGGGAACTCTTCTTTGTTTGGAAGAACCGCACGAACCGCACGCCATGCGAGCTTACCGTGGCCAATTTCACGACGTGATGTGAAACCAATACGGCCAGTTTCACCTACTGAGTATGGTGGGAAGTTATAATGCAGCAGGAAATTTTCCTTGTAGGTTCCTGTCAGTGCATCGATGAACTGTTCATCATCACCTGTGCCCAATGTGGCCACAACGATTGCTTGTGTTTCACCGCGTGTGAACAAAGCTGAACCGTGGGTACGCGGAAGAATTCCAACTTCTGATTCAATGGCGCGCACTGTTGAAAGGTCACGACCATCAATACGTTTCTTCGTTTTGATGATTGAACCGCGAACCACTTTCGCCTGCACCGATTTGAAAACTTCACCAAGAGTGTTGGCTTCTTCTTCAGTGGACTCTTCTGTCAGGAACTTCTCTTTGGCTTTTGCTTTTGCAGCGTCCAAAGCGATGTAACGGTCTTGCTTGTCAGCGATTGTGTAAGCTTTGTCGATGTCTTTGCCGACCAGCTTTTCAACTTTTGCCATCAGATCAGAATTGTCTGGCGCAATATGCTCGCGAGGCTCTTTTGCGCATTTCTCAGCAAGAGCGATTACAGCGTCGATGACAGGTTGGAATTCTTTGTGACCAAACATCACAGCGCCAAGCATCACGTCTTCTGACAGGATTTTGGCTTCTGATTCCACCATAAGAACAGCGTCGTTTGTGCCTGCAACAACGAGGTCGAGATCGCTCTCGTCCATTTCGTCGATATTTGGGTTCAAGACATATTCGCCATCAATCAAACCAACACGTGCGCCACCGATTGGACCTTGGAAAGGCACGCCGGACAACGTGAGGGCTGCAGATGTTGCAATCATTGCAACGATGTCTGGATTGTTTTCCATGTCATGAGACAAAACAGTACATGTGACTTGCGTGTCGTTCTTGTAGCCATCAGCAAACAATGGGCGGATTGGGCGGTCGATCAAACGGCAAACGAGCGTTTCGTTTTCTGATGGACGCGCTTCACGTTTAAAGAAGCCGCCTGGAATTTTACCAGCAGCATAAGCTTTTTCGATGTAGTTTACAGTCAGCGGGAAGAAGTCGAGACCCGGCTTTGGCTGCAGTTGAGAAACAACGTTACACATAACTGTTGTTTCGCCGTATGTAACAATAACGGAGCCGTGGGCCTGGCGGGCAACTTGGCCAGCTTCAAGCGTGAGCGGACGTCCGCCCCATTCGATTTCCACGACGTGTTTTTCAAACATTGACATTCAATAGTTTCCTTCGTGTGCGGCCACACGGCGCCTATCGCCGGGTGCACGAACCGCACGGATTTTCATTTTTTGGTAGAAGTGTGCCTTGCATGAACCGCACGAAAAATGCGCTCAAACCCGATAACAATTTTGAGGAAAAGGGGTCGCTTCTTAAAGCAACCATATTGCATCATTTGCCGCATCTTTTTGCACCACCGTGGCGCAACGTACAAAAGGGCAAATATCCCTTCCTTTAAGGTCCGTCGAGGGCAAGACAATAAGAGACACTTTAAACGTGCCGCTGATAATCCTGCCCCTATCCTTCTAGGACCACTCTACCAATACCCAAAGTCTAACAGAATGTGAGACTTCAAACAACAAACGGCGAATCTGAATTGATCCGCCGCCTGAATTCTTCAAATTTATCGGCGAATACCGAGGCTTGTGATGAGCTTTTTGTAACGCTCTTCGTCTTTGCGCTTCGTGTAGTCGAGAAGCGAACGACGTGTCGCCACCATTTTCAAAAGGCCGCGACGAGAATGGTTGTCTTTCTTGTGGCCCTTGAAATGTTCTGTAAGATTGTTGATGCGTTCTGTGAGGATAGCAACTTGCACCTCTGGAGAACCGGAATCACCTTCAGTTGTGGCATATTCCTTGATCAATTCTGCTTTGCGCTCAGGCGTAATCGACATCGGGATACTCCTATATAGTAAGGGAAAAGAGACGCCTGGGCCGGGATGTCGTCCAGCAAAGGCCAGTGATGTACACAAAGTACGCGGGCGATATAGGCTTGATTGGTACAAAACGCAAGAGCGGTGCAACCCCGCTTGAGACCAAATAAGGGATATTCAAATGCACACAGCGCGTCTTGTTCCGGAACTGTATTGCACAGATATTGCAACCAGCTTGCGGTTTTATGTCGATCTCATCGGCTTTGAAATTCTCTGGGAACGGAGAAAGGAGAAATTCGCCTATCTCAACCTCAACGGTGCGCAGTTAATGCTGGAACAACAAGCCTTCGTTGCGCCTTCAGAGCGAACGTGGTGTTCAGGGCAAGCTCAATATCCATTAGGTCGCGGCATCAATTTTGAAATAGCAGTGGATGATGCAGATGTTTTATATGAGAATATTGCTGACGCAAAATGGCCGATTTTCCAACAGATCGAAAGCAAATGGTATCAAACTGGCGAAGCGAAGTCAGGGAACAGACAATTCCTGGTACAAGATCCTGACGGATACCTTTTAAGATTTGCAAGTCCCTTGCGTGAAGGCAGTTGATGACTTGGATATGTAATACGCATTTTTAGGTGTTTGTATGGCTTGTTGCTCTGACTTTCAGCGCGTGTTTCGCTTTAACCAGCTGTTCCAGTCTGCGCGGCTGCCGTTGTAAGCGTTGATATCAACATGCCCCTCAATGCCCGGAATTTTGCCAGTTCCCGTATATTGCCAAAACACCCAAGGTCGGCTGCCGTAGATGTATTTTGGTTCGGCTTTTACAGAACGCAGCCAATACTGATATCCGGGCAATTCGCCATTTGCCAAATTTTCGCGATGAAAATCGACAGTGGTGTAGATGATCGGTTTTTGACCGTAATGGCGTTCGATGATTTTCAACCAGCGCCCTAGGCGGTTAACCACTGTTGCTGGAGATGGACGCCTTTTGCACGATGGCGATTTTGGGTTCCATTCCACATCAAGAATGGGCGGAAGGGCTGAATCTCTTTTGGGAACAGTTCGAATATAATTGGCAGCTTGGGCCTCTGGCGTCGCGCAGAAATAGTAGAAGTGATATGCCGATCTTGGCACACCTGCGCGGCGTGCATCGCGCCAAAATTCTGAGAACCGCACATCACGATCGTCTTTGCCTTCTGTGGCTTTCACGAATGCGAAGTCCACGCCGACGCGCTTCACAGTTCGCCAGTTGATCGCTTTGTTGTGGCGCGAAAGATCAATTCCATGCACTGCAAATTCTTTGGGCTGTTTGCCGCGAATTTTCACAGGATCGAAATCACCATATTTCAGGTGATCAACGGTATTCACGCGCAGCGCTTTTTCAATGGAATAGTCTGCTTGCGTGCAAGCAGTAAGCGCGACAACGGCCAAGGATGACAATATATGAGCAGGCTTCATTTTTGATCCATTCCATTTTCGATTGTCGCAAAGCCGGCAACCGATTGCCCCCAACACCTAAATGCAATGGGTATGGTTAATGAAACCTCAACATAAAGCCCAAATGAGACAGAACTTGGTTAGGTACAGATCATCTGCGCTCTACGCACATGGCAACACCCATGCCACCACCAATGCACAATGTCGCCAAGCCTTTTTTGCCATCGCGCCGCTTCATTTCATGCAAAAGCGTGGTCAGTATGCGAGCACCTGACGCGCCAATCGGATGACCAATGGCGATTGCACCGCCATTCACATTCACTTTCTCCACATCCCACCCCATTTCTTTGTTTACAGCACAAGCCTGAGCCGCAAATGCTTCATTGGCTTCGATGAGATCGAGTTCACTGGCATCCCAGCCTGCTCTTTCCAGTGCGCGCCGTGATGCCGGTATAGGGCCCGTGCCCATAATGGTTGGATCGACACCTGCAGTTGCCCGTGACACGATCCATGCCAGAGGCTCCAGACCACGTTTTTCCGCTTCCGCCTGTGACATCAGCACCATTGCGGCAGCGCCATCATTGATGCCGGAAGCATTTGCAGCTGTGACAGAGCCTTCTTTGTCAAAAGCAGGTCTCATGCCAGCGATGCCCTCAACTGTTGCGCCGTGGCGAATATATTCATCTTGATCAACCACGGTTTCGCTTTTGCGGGATTTTACAGTCACCGGGGCTATCTCTTGTGAGAAACGACCAGCTTTTTGGGCTGCTTCTGCCTTGTTTTGAGAGGACACGGCGAAAGTATCCTGCGCTTCACGGGTGATCTGAAATTTCTCAGCAACGTTTTCTGCCGTTACCCCCATATGGTAGCCGTTAAACGCATCCCAAAGTCCGTCTTTGATCATGGTATCTATCATTTGGAAATCGCCCATGCGCTGGCCGTTTCTCATATGTTGGCAATGGGTCGATAGAGACATGCTCTCTTGGCCACCAGCAACGACAATGTTTGCGTCGCCGCCTTCGATCTGTTGCATACCGAGAGCAACCGCTCGTAAACCAGAGCCGCACACTTGGTTGATGCCCCAAGCTGATGCTTCTTTGGGAATGCCCGCTGCCATTGCAGCTTGCCTTGCAGGGTTTTGGCCTTGGCCAGCAGTTAAAACCTGTCCCAGTATAACTTCTTCAACTTCCTGACTGCCGATGCCCGCACGCGCGATTGCAGCTTCAATAGCAACGTGACCCAACTCGTGTGCAGACACGCTGGACAGTGACCCGTTGAAGCTTCCCACTGGAGTTCTCGCGGCAGATACAATGACGACAGAATTTTCTGGATTTGGCATGTTTTGACGGTTCCAAAAGTGAACAGATTGTTTGTGTTGAGACTTACATGCTTAAACTGCAAAAAAAAGAGCAAAGGCCATTACACCATTGTAAAACAAAATGGTGTGCAAAAACGCACTTGTTATAGACTGGCCATGGGCTATCGTCTTTCTTAGTAAGCGACAGGTCTGTTCTAAGTGCCACGCACAAAGTGTTTTGGGGTATGAATTGCAAAAAGACAGCACACTAGCTGATGCCAACAGGCCTTTAGATCGTAACTTGCTGCGATATGTTTGGCGCCATACACGGGCAGAGCAAATCTGGATTCTGTGCGTTATTATTGCGTCAATGCCCACTTATTTTCTTGTGCTGGACCTTCCCGTGCGCATCATCAACCAACCCATTCAGGGGGATGGTTTTGAAGTGGTTGGCGCCACGCAAGAGTTTTTGAATATTTCGTTTTCATTGCCAGAATTTTTGGGCGGTGGTGAATTTGTCATTTTCCAAGGCTTTGAGTTGGAACGTTGGCCATATTTGATTGCCTTGAGTTCACTCTTCCTTGGTCTCGTTTGCATCAATGGCCTGTTTAAATTTTACATCAACACCTACAAAGGCCGGTTGGGAGAGCGGATGTTGCGCCGTATGCGCTACCAATTAACCGACCGTGTTTTGCGCTTCCCTATTCGCCATTTCAAGCGGGTGAAGGGATCGGAAATTGCCTCAATGGTGAAAGACGAAGTTGAACCTTTTGGCGAGTTTATTGGTGATGCATTCGTACAGCCTGTTTATCTGGGTGGGCAGGCTTTGGTGGCCTTCATTTTTATTCTCAACCAGAGTTTCTGGCTCGGGATGATTGCCGTTGCCATCATCGCCATCCAAGTGACACTCATTCCATATTTGCGACGACGTGTTCTTGAACTTGGTCGCATGCGTCAACTGACGGCACGATTGCTGTCCGGTCGTATAGGCGAGATTGTTGATGGCATATCGTCTATTCACGTGAACGACACTTCTAACTACGAACGAGCAGAACTTTCCAGCCGTTTGAGCAAAATTTTCTTCATTCGTTATGAGTTGTATCAGCGGAAATTCTTTATCAAATTCATCAACAACTTCTTGGCTCAACTCACACCGTTTTTGTTTTATGTGGTGGGTGGGTATTTTGCGATACGCGGCACATTGAATGTTGGCCAATTGATTGGTGTCATCAATGCCTACAAAGACCTTCCATCGCCTATCAACGGCCTGATCATGTGGGATCAAAAGCGCGTCGATATCAACATCAAATATGCTCAGATTGTTGAACAGTTTAATGTCAAAGACATTGCTGATGCAGAATTGCAGCAGCACAGCGATGATCCTGTAGAGCCGCTCAGTGGAGAAATTACAGTCAACAATTTGAATGTGGTCGATGATACCGGAACGGCTCTGGTTGAAGATGCTGATTTCACAATTCAAGTGAATGAGATTGCCTGCGCCATTGGCCCACTTGGTTCAGGTGCGGGTGCCACAGCGGACACTTTGGCTGGATTGATCAACCCAACTTCGGGCCGCGTTTTGTTGAATGGTCGTCAGCTCACCGAGCTTCCACAACGCATTCGAGGCAGACGTTTTTCTTATTGCGGCAGTGATGCCTACCTACCTCAGTCAACTCTTTTGGACACGCTGCTTTATGTAAACAAACACGCGCCTTTGCGAGAAACAGACGGCTCTAATATTCCTGAAAAATTGCATCCAAAGACACGAGCGGAAGCGAGAGCGTCCGGAAACACATTGCTGAGTTATTACTCAGATTGGGTTGACTATGAAGCCATGGGTATTTCTGGCCCTGAAGAGATCTACGAGAAAGTTCGTGACGTTCTGGACGTGGTTGAAATGGGGGAAACCGTTTATCAACTCGCCATGCGTCAGGAATTAGACCCAAAACAGCACCCAGAACTCACGGACAAGCTCGTTGAAATGCGCAAAGTGTTGCGAGAACATATTGACGGGTCTGAGATTAGCAATCTTGTCGAGGTATGGGATTGGGACGGGTACAATGAACACGCCACGATTGCTGAAAATCTTCTGTTTGGTACGGCAGTTGAAACAGATGATGTGCAATCAAGCCAACTTGTCGAGAACGAATATCTTCGTTCCATTCTCAAGAAGGACGGATTGGATGAAGCTATGTTCGACATGGGGGTGGAACTTGCCGAGACCGCGATTGAACTCTTTGCCGATTTGTCTCCGGGCAACCCGTTTTTTGAACAGTTGAATTTCATGAGCCCCGAGCAACTTGAGTTGTATGGACCTATTGTTGCCCGTGCCAAGGAATCTGGTTTTGTGGGCGTCAATGAATCAGATCGCCGAATGTTGCTCCGGCTGCCATTTGACTATGTTGAGCCGCGCAATCGCCTGCGACTTCTCGACCAAGAATTGCAGGACAAGATTCTCCAAGCCCGCCACAGCTTCCATGAAAACTTGCCGGAAGAGATGCAAAACTCGATCTCTGTTTACAACTTGGACACTTACAATCCTCACAACTCGGTGCAGGACAATATCTTGTTTGGGCGTGTTGCTTACGGCTCGTCAAATGGGCCTGAAAAAGTCCAAGCATTGATCAAAGCATTGCTGCGCAAAAATGGTATGGATGATGATCTATTTAGAGCTGGCCTTAATTTTGATATTGGCACGGGTGGCAAGCGACTTTCCGAGGCCCAAAGACAGCGTCTTATTCTAGCACGCGCACTTTTGAAAAGAGCTGATCTGATGGTTGTAAATCGAGGCTTGAATGCCTTGGATGCAAAATCTCAAGAAGTGCTGATCAAGCGGGTGATTGAGCGCGCGCGTGGGGAAAATGGAACCAAACCTTTCGGTATCTTCTGGGTGCTCACATCGCCCAGAATGGCAAGCGAATTTGATCAGGTTTTTGTTTTCCAAAGACAACGACTTACTGCCAAAGGGCATGCAAGTTTGCTGGAAGATACCGACGATTTTTATAAGCAATTGGTGGCATGAGATGTTAATGCGTCACCAAAAGACTGGTTTTAAGAAGGGGAAGTGCAATGAGTAAGCTGAAGGATGAAGTCGATCTTTTACGATCGATACCAATGTTAGCAAACTTGCCAGCCAACAAACTCAAGCTGCTGGCTTTTGCCTCAGATCGTGTCTCGTACGCGCAAGGCGATACGCTGTTTCACCAAGGTGATGATGCTGATGCGGCCTATATTGTAATTTCGGGTTGTGCAGATGTTTTGGTTTCGCCAGATGGCGAGGCCGACCCTACTGCTGTGGCCCAACTTGGACCAAATTCAGTGATCGGTGATATGGCAATATTATGCGATATTCCAAGAACGGCCACCATTCGTGCCTGCGAAAACTTGGACGCTTTGAAGATTCATAAAGATCATATGCTGGATATGATGAAAGAAAGCCCCGCACTGGCGTTGGCTGTCTTAAAAGAGATTGTTCAGCGCCTTGCAAAGACAACACAAGACCTCTCGGAAGCTCGAGAAGAAGTTGCAAAGTTGCAAGCAGGATGAGCATAAAACGCAAAAATTTGGAGTATGATTTTGCCTAAACAAAAATTCTTCGCAAAGTTTTGGGGTGCTCGTGGCACCATGGCGTCCACATCGGACGACACCAATCGTTATGGTGGCAACACCGCTTGCGTTGAAATAAATTGCGGCGATGAAACTCTTATCTTTGATGCTGGTTCAGGGCTTCGTTTGCTGGGCGACGACATTATGAAAAGAGCCGTGAAAAATGACAAAAAGGACATTAAGCGCAAGCGTTTGAATTTGTTTTTTACACACTGTCATTACGATCATATTTCAGGATTCCCATTTTTTGCGCCATTCTTCGACAAAAAGACCAAAATAGACATTTGGTCAGGACACCTCACAGGCGAAGATAAAACCGAAAGAATGATCTTAAGCTATATGCGCCCCCCATTCTTTCCCGTTGGGCCTGAAGTTTTTGCTGCCAAACTTCGCTATAGAGATTTTGAACCCCAAGACCAATTGAAGCCAGCAAAAGGCATCAAAGTGTCTACCCTATCTCTCAATCACCATGATGAGTGCATTGGTTATCGGGTGGATTTTGACGATCGCAGTATATGCTACATCACAGATACAACCCATATTTTGGGCAGTCCGGACACGCGCATCATTGAGTTCTGCAGAGATACCGACTTGATGATCTATGATGGCACTTACACGGATAGTGAGTTCCCGCAATTTGCAAATTTTGGACATTCAACTTGGCAAGAAGGCCAGAGATTGGCGAAGACAGCTAACGCAAAACGTTATTGCATATTCCACCACCGCCCGAGCCGAACTGACAAAGCGCTCGATAAAATTGAAAAACAAGCAAGAGCGAAGTTTGCGAAATCTTGGGCTGCCCATGAAGGACTGGTTATAAAGGTATAGTCACATACTGAACCCAATATCTTGAATGGACTGTGACCCACCAAAAGCACACAATTTACAGGCCCATTCTCTCAGAAAGCGATCTACAACTGTAATGACCAAATTGTCTGCAACTTTTCAGGAAGCCATAGCAAATATCTGGTCGCCGCCAGGTAGAAGCCGGATACCTGATAGAGTAGCAAAGCTGATTGCTCGCAATGACGATGTCAGCGAGATATTGGTGAAGCTCATACAGCTTTTCGTGTTTGCTCTGTGGGCCATCTTTTATCTCGCAGCGCCGAAACCTGATCCGGATACCGTTTCGCAAGTTCCGTTGGTCACATCGCTTTATCTCATTTTGACAATTGCACTTCTGCTTCTTGCGATGGTGCGGCGAACCCCAGACTGGCTTATCTACGCATCCATCATCATAGATATGGCACTGCTGACCTATCTGATCTGGAGTTTTCATATCCAATATGGTCAGCCCGCCTCCTTCTCCTTGAAGGTTGTGGAAGTGATGAACTACTTCGTTTTGATATCTCTGCGAGCCATTCGATTTGAGGCCAGATATGTTCTGGCAGCCGGTTTTGCAGCTGCCTTTTCGTGGACGGTGATGATCATTTACACCACCACCTACAATGCTGGTGATGCTATGATTACGCGCGACTACGTCACTTACATCACGAGCAATTCGGTTTTGATTGGTGCTGAAGTGAGCAAGATAATTTCCATGTTGATGGTCTCAATTGTCTTGGCGATCTCAGTGCGACGCGCGCACAGTTTTCTGGTCACTTCAATTTCGGAAGGTCGCGCGGCCAAAGACCTCTCTCGCTTTTTATCAGTTGAAGTTGCCGAACAAATTCGAGACTCCAATCAAAAGATCGAAGCTGGCCAGGGCGTGCGCCGTGATGCTGTGATCATGAACATCGATATTCGTGGCTTTACGTCTCTGACTGCAAACCTTGCGCCCGATGAAGCCATGGCAATTCTTTCTGATTACCAGCACCAAATTGTGCCAATCATTCACAAACATTCGGGGACGGTCGACAAGTTTATGGGCGATGGCATTATGGTCACCTTTGGTATTTCCATGCAGGATCCCGAATACTGTGCCAATGCCTTGCGCTGCATGGAAGAAATTTTGCAGTCCACGAAAAGTTGGACTGGCCCAGCCGCCAACGTCACCACCAACATCGCCGCTATACATGGCCCCGTGATATATGGAGCTGTGGGCGATGGCGACAGACTGGAATTTACAGTCATTGGCTCTCACGTAAACTTGGCGGCCAAATTGGAGAAAAAGAACAAGGATCTTGGAACAACTGCGTTGTGCGGCAACATCCTGTTCGAAAAAGCCGTCAAACAAGGCTATAAGACGAACAAGGACTTGAGGGAGGTCTCTGTAAGTTTGGATGACAATAGTCCAAATTATAATGCGGTTGTTTTCGCATGAGTGAAATTCAGGTTTCTCCACGATCTGGCAAACCGTTTTGGGCCTCTATACCCCTTGCTCGAATTCGCTCTGTGAGCGGCTTGATCCTCATGGTCTATGTCACGGCTCATCTTGGCGCCCATTGCTTCGGGCTGATATCATCAGATGCCCTTGCCAATGCTGGGCGGACCATGAAGACGTTTTGGCGATGGGGACCGATACCGTATATTTTGTATGGAGCTTTGGCTGCACATTTCGCAAGTGCTCTGTTTCACGTGTTTCAAAGACGTACGTTGAAAATGAGTTCTCGAGAATGGTTCCAACTCATTCTCGGCCTCCTTATCCCGTTTCTTCTCGTGACACATGTTATGGGAACGCATTACGCATCTGCTTGGTACGGATTGTTTGATACATACGATTACGTGCTGATTTCCACTTTTGTGTTTTCCCCGTTGAATGCCTATCTCAATTCAGCAGGCTTGGTGGCATCCTGGGTGCACGGATGTATTGGATTGAATATCTGGGCGCGTTTCAAACCTTGGTATTCCCAGAAAATCTTTCACATCGGTTTGGTTGTAGCGACAATTCTGCCCCTGACCTCGCTTGCTGGCTATTTATCGGCAGGACGTCGTATTGTTCCACTGTCCTCAGATGGAGAATGGTTGGAGAAATATTACGCACGGCTCAATCTTTCATCTGATGACGTCTGGACCTGGATTGCGCAAGACACCGAATTTGTCCGAAATTTGCTTATTGGACTTGTTATTGTCACGTTTGCGGCAAGGATCATGCGCTCTTTTTTGCGTCGGAACAGGGACTCGGTCTCCATATCCTATTTCCATGGGCCAGTGGTGAACCAACGACCGGGCCCAACGCTTTTAGAATACAGCCTTTTGAGCAACGTGCCCCACGCGGGTGTATGCGGAGGGCGGGGGCGATGCTCCACATGCCGCGTGCGCATTCTGGAAGCTGATTCCGAATTGGCACCACCAGACGAGAATGAAGCACGTGTGCTAAAGCGCATCGGTGCGGCGCCAGATGTTCGACTGGCGTGCCAAATTCGACCAACCGGCAAAATCAGCGTCATGCGACTGTTGCCTTCTGATGCAGGATTTGAACACGCACGAAAAGAAACCAATTGGGCAAGCGGTCGTGAGCGGGTTGTGACGGTGATGTTTGTCGACCTTCGCGATTTTACAGGAACGTCGGCAAACAAACTGCCGTTTGACGTTGTCTATCTGATCAACCAGTTCTCGCGCACAATGGGCATGGCCGTTGAAGGCCACAACGGAAGAATCGACAAATTTTTGGGCGACGGTTTCATGGCGCTGTTTGGTGTTGAAGGCAGTGAAAGAGATGGAGTTCGTGATGCGATTGCAGCAACTGAAGCCATGATCGCAGAACTCGCAGTTCTCAATGAGCGCCTGAAAGGCGATTTGGCAAAACCCATGCGGATGGGAATTGGCATTCATGCGGGCAATGTCATTTTAGGTGAAATGGGGTATGGGTCTGCACGCGGTTTGACCGCATTGGGGGATACTGTAAATTTGGCCAGCCGTTTGGAAAGCGCAACCAAAGAACAAAGCTGTACGGTCTGCATATCGCAAGCCGCAGTGGAAATAGCTGAGATAGAGCCCAAAGCCGTAGCGCCAAAGCGTATTAACGTGCGAGGCCTAGAAGGTAAAATTGGTGTCTATGCCATCCAAGATCCAGACGATCTTTATGTTGCTGTTTCTTAGACTATGGAGAATCATATGAGACAAAAAATGAGGCACTCAGTTGCCGGCCTTTCTTCTTCAATTCTGTTGGCTGCAGGTTTTCTCGTGTTCTCTGACATGGCCACGGAGTCTGCAGAGGCCGCATGTTCGGACTTTCCTGCTCCCACAGTAGACTGGTCTGGTTGTCGTAAGCGCAGCATCATGTTGACTAAAAATGATCTAACAGATTCCAAGTTCAACGAGGCGGATCTTCTGGGCTCTGACCTTCGCAATGCAAAATTTGACAAAGCTGACTTCACCCGTGCCCAGATGTCACGTGTGAACATGTCCAACTCTACTGCAGTGGCTGCCAACTTTAGTAAGGTTGCAGCCACACGAGCGGTGTTTCAAGAAGTTGACTTGAAGGATGCAAATTTTGACAAAGCGGAAATGTTTCGCAGTGATTTCACCAAGAGCAATCTGCTCAACGCCAATTTGACAAAATCAGAGTTCAGCAGATCAAATTTCACTGATGCCAATTTGGAAAATGCCGATCTGTCGTTTGCAAACTTTTCACGGGCGGATTTTCGAGGTGCAAATCTTAAAAACGTCGATCTCAATTCGAGTTGGACTTATCTCACACGTTTTGAAGGCGTCGATTTATCTACCGTAAAAAACCTTTCTCAGGATCAATTGCGCATCGCGTGCGGTGACAATGCAACAAAGCTCCCTGAAGCTTTGGTGGCGCCATCAAGTTGGCCGTGTTCCGTCACCGATTGATAAGGAAGTTCTTTATTCATGGATGACCTGTCAATTGAAACGCGTGATGGCCTTCCACAAGAATGGAAATTCTTGCTTGAAAAGCACCCTCGCGACAGCTGGAAGAGCAACACGCAACTTGGTGAACACACCAAATTCTGGCTTTCGATTCACCGTCACTTCCGCATAATGGGTGCCCTTCTCACGTCCCAAAGCAACGCTTATCGTGAAGGGCAAATTGACAGCGACACGTTCCGAACCAACATGGCCCCACGGCTGCAGCAGTTTTTACAAACTCTGGACCATCACCATCGCATCGAAGATGGCGTTTTCTTTCCCAAATTTATGGCGGCTGAGAAACGTTTGATAAAGGGAATCGAATTGCTCGAGGAAGATCACCACACCATCGATGCAGAAGTTCATCATATGATCAGCGTCGCCAACGCGCTGTTGCAAACAGAACCGGCAGACAGTGAAGGTTTGAAACGCAATGGAGAAAGTTTCGCTATTTCCAGCGACCGGATTGTAAAACTGCTTGATCGACATTTAGACGATGAAGAGGAAATTGTTGTTCCACTTATGATCGACCGTGGCGAAGTGGAACTTATGAGCGAGTAAGTTTTAGCGCGTGAGTTCTTTCATGGCATCACCAATGCCGGACAGAGTGAGCGGGTACATGCGGTTGGCCATACATTCTTTGATCATCGCGGTGGATTGGGTGTAACGCCAACCTTTTTCAGGTACGGGGTTCAACCACACAGTAGAGGGCCATTGATCAACCGCACGACGCAACCAGGTTTCGCCACTCTCTTCGTTCCAGTGTTCGACCGATCCACCCGGATACACCACTTCGTAGGGGCTCATAGCAGCATCACCAACAAAGATGCACTTATAGGTGGGGCCATAAGTGCGCAGAACATCCCAAGTGCTCATTTGTTCGCCGTAACGACGACGATTGTCTTTCCAAACACCTTCATAAAGGCAATTGTGAAAGTAGTAGAATTCCATATGTTTGAATTCAGCTTTTGCGGCTGAAAACAATTCTTCAACCTGACGAATATATCCATCCATGGATCCGCCCACATCGAGAAACAAAAGCAGTTTCACGGCATTGCGGCGTTCAGGTCTCGTTTTCACGTCGAGATATCCATTCTCGGCTGTTGATTGAATCGTACCGTTAAGGTCGAATTCATCCGCTTCACCCTCACGGGCCCAACGACGTAAACGTTTCAAAGCAACTTTAATGTTCCGTGTTCCGAGCTCCACATTGTCGTCGAAGTTGCGAAACTCGCGTTTGTCCCACACCTTAACCGCAGATCGGTTTCGGCCCTCATTTTGGCCAATACGCACCCCTTCGGGGTTGTAGCCATAGGCCCCAAAAGGCGAAGTGCCAGCCGTTCCAATCCACTTTGACCCACCTTGATGGCGTTTTTCTTGTTCTTCGAGCCGCTTTTTCAAAGTCTCCATGAGCTTTTCCCAACCGCCCAGAGCTTCGATTTCTTTTTTCTCTTCGTCTGACAAATGCTTTTCAGCCATCTTGCGCAGCCATTCTTCGGGGATTGGTTGTTCCCCTACTTCAGAAGTGCCGGACACTGTCTCCAAACCTTTGAAAACTTCAGAAAAGACACGGTCAAACTTGTCGATGTTCCGCTCATCTTTCACTAGCGCAGATCGGGACAGAAAGTAAAACTCTTCCACATCCCACATCGCCACGCCCTTCTCCATCGCTTCCAAGAGAGTGAGGTACTCTCGAAGGGAGATTGGAACTTTAGCTTCTTTGAGAGAGTAGAATAGGTTTGAAAACATGTCTTTTATGCCCGAGACTGCAAATGATTATCCAGCCATTCTTTGGCAGTGTCTTTATTGAACTGTGATTTTTGAATCATAGACAAAATGAATGTCGCCGGCTCCCCTTCTTCAGCAACCATACGAAAACCATTGATCGAAACGAAGACATCGGTTGCAGCCAGTCCAATCCGTTTGTTTCCATCCACGAAACAATGGTTCATAGTCAGACTTTCCCAAAGCGCAGCTGCTTGCTCAGCCAGACCATGGTAGTATCCCGATTGTGGTCGTTGCAATGCTGCTTCCAACAAGCCTTTGTCGCGCAATCCTGGAGCCCCGCCAAAAAGTTCGAGCTGCCTCTCATGGAGAAAAATAACATCCTCCATTGTCAAATACTGAAACATGTCGAATGCGCCCTATTCAGCCAATTTTTTATAACTGGACTTGAATTTTTGAACACTCTCTTCATGGAACTGAACGACACGCGGATTCACGCCCTTAGACATATTGGCCTGATAATCTTTCGCGGAAACCATAACTGCAACATCGCGCCCGTTCTTGCTCACGGTCACAGGTTCTTTTTGAACATCTTCAAGCAATACGCCGAAAGAGTTTTTGGCTTCTGTTGCATTTACAGTTTTCATAAGGATCACCAATGGGTCGAATTCGCACATATTAGCTAATTTAGCTAATTACGTCAAATTACCGTCCAATCTCGTTCAAATCAAACGGTGTGTTTTGATAGATTTGGTTGATCCAGTTTCCAAACAACAAATGAGCATGGCTCTTCCAACGGTTTTGCGGCGGCAGAGTCGTATCATCAGCTGGATAGTAATTATGAGGAACTTCAATGGGCGTGCCATTGGCAATATCGCGATCATATTCTTCTTTCAAAGAGCCTGAATCGTATTCAATGTGATTGAATATATAAAGCCTGTTGCCATCTTCTTCCGCAATCAAACATGGGCCAGTGATGTCACTCTCCATCAACAGTTCCAAACCCGCATGCTGCGCAATGTCGCTGCTGCGCATTTCTGTCCATCTCGAAACAGGAATTTGAAAATCGTCAGAAAACCCGTTCAAATAGGGAGACGACGGATTGAGGTTGCGATGGCGATAGACACCGAACGCTTTTTGGGGAAGTTCGTATTTTGGAATGCCATGAAAATGATAAGCCGCTGCCATCGCCCCCCAACAGATGTTGAATGTGGAATGGACGTTGGTGCGCGTCCATTCAAAAATGGCTTTCAATTCGTCCCAATAGTCGACCTGTTCAAACTCAAGCGTTTCAATGGGCGCTCCCGTGATGATGAAACCGTCAAACTTCTCGTCCTTAATCTCGTCCCACGTTTTGTAGAATGATATGAGGTGATCTTGAGACGTGTTCTTAGACATGTGCCCACTGACCCGAACAAGGGTCATTTCGATTTGCAACGGTGTTGCGCCCAACAGTCGCGCGATTTGCGTTTCGGTGCGAACTTTATTGGGCATCAAATTCAAAAGCCCAAACCGCAATGGGCGGATGTCTTGGCGTGTGGCTGAATTTTCACCCATGACCATCACTCCTTCAGCCTCTAAAGTGGCACGAGCAGGAAGAGTGTCTGGAATACGAATGGGCATGAGCCTAAGCCTTAAATAAAAACCGACAGTGAAATCACCATCGGTCCGCACCCAATTAGGCTTCGGTCCTTTAGCGATTTGTTTAAAGTGGCTGCAAGCCGACCGGCCAAATCACCACCCCTGCAGATTAGACCGCGCCTTTGTTCACGTCAATTCAACAACAATCTCTTCTGCTTGTATTGGCAGGTATGATCGTGTGTGGCCTAATAGCGAAAAGACTTCAATCACAGTGAAAAATTCAATGTCAGATCAATTTGCAATCTATCCCAGTCTCGCAGGAAAATCAGTTCTCATTTCTGGAGGCGCTTCTGGAATTGGTGCTGAAATGGTCAGGGCGTTTGCGGCTCAAAATTCAAAGGTCGGTTTTGTAGACTTAGATGACACCGCCAGCTCAAAACTCGTGGCAGACATCGATGGTGATGTGTCTTATGAGATCTGCGACCTTCGCGACATAGAAGCTATGCGAGCGGCCTTTGAAAAATTGGCCAAGAAAAATGGGGCAGCGAACGTTTTGGTGAACAACGCCGCAAGAGATGACCGTCATGATTGGAAAGATGTGACACCCGACTATTGGGATGAACGTATGTCGACAAACATCCGTCACCACTTTTTTGCCATCCAGGCAGTCGCACCAGGAATGATGAAATTGGGCGGTGGTTCTATTATCAATATGGGATCAAATTCTTGGTGGGAAGCAGGTGGAAATTTTCCAGCCTACACCACTGCTAAAGCAGCAGTTCATGGCTTAACCCGAACAATGGCACGTGATCTTGGCGATCATCGTATTCGCGTTAACACGGTCGTGCCGGGTTGGATCATGACCGACCGTCAAAAAGAACTTTGGGTCACAGAAGACGCGATAAAAGGCCACCGCGCACGACAGTGTTTGCCGGACCTGATCGACCCTGTTTATGTGGCACGAATGGTCCTTTTCCTTGCCTCTGACGATGCCGCCATGTGCACCGCCAACAATTATATGGTGGAAGCCGGGTCTATTTAGCGTTGCCAACACTCAATGTGATGTGTTCCTTTTGAGTGGGGTATATGGGTTTCCGCGATTCTTTGTGTCGAGACACTCACTTTGAGCAATCTTGCTCACCATTGTTTTGAGGAGAAAAACAAATGGAAAACTATGGTTATATGTCGGCAATGCGGAAATACGCGACCTTTTCAGGTAGAGCGCCCCGCAAAGAATATTGGATGTTCACCCTCATCTATCTCATTATTGCGATTGTGGCAGCAGTAATCGACGCATTTGTATTCGGGGTGGCTGAAGATTCTATTGGATTTATTGGCAGTATTGTCGGGCTAGCTCACCTCATACCGAGCATTGCAGTGGGTGTGCGCCGTCTGCACGACATCAACCGTTCAGGTTGGTGGTACTTAATTATCTTTATCCCGCTCATCGGTATACTTGTGCTGATTTATTGGTTTGTGAAATCGTCAGACGAAGGCGACAACCAATACGGACCAAATCCGTACGGTCTTACTGATACCAGCGTATTCGAATAAAGGTTCAAGTGTTTGAGCGACGCGCCATGAAGGCCAGTCGCTCAAACAAATGAACATCTTGCTCGTTTTTCAACAAAGCGCCGTGAAGTTTCGGCAGGGCATTTGTTGATTTTTCGCGCAGGGTTTCCGGGTCCACATCATCGGCCACCAACAAGCGAATCCAATCCAGAGCTTCACTTGTCGACGGCTTTTTCTTTAAGCCCGGTGTTTCGCGAATTTCATAAAATTGCGTCAGTGCTTCACGCACCAAACGTGGTTTGATACCCGGGTAATGAACATCTACAATTTTGTTCAGAACCTCAGCTTCGGGAAATGAAATATAGTGGAAGAAGCAACGTCGCAGGAACGCATCAGGCAGTTCTTTTTCATTGTTTGACGTGATGATGACGATCGGGCGGTTTTTTGCTTTGATCGTTTCGTCCAATTCATAACAATAGAACTCCATCTTATCGAGTTCCTGCAAAAGATCGTTTGGGAATTCGATGTCTGCTTTGTCTATTTCATCGATGAGAAGCACCACCTTTTCATCTGTCTCGAAGGCCTCCCACAGCTTTCCTTTTTTGATGTAGTTGCGAATATCTTGAACTTTCTTGTCGCCCAATTGGCTGTCTCTCAAACGAGAAACGGCATCATATTCGTAAAGACCCTGTTGAGCTTTGGTGGTGGATTTCACATTCCACTCAAGCATTTTCAAACCAAGGGCCTGCGATATTTGCTTTGCCAATTCGGTTTTACCCGTGCCGGGCTCCCCCTTCACAAGCAATGGACGTTCTAAGGTGATTGCAGCATTTACAGCCGTGGTGAGGTCTGCACCGGCGACATATGAATCGGTGCCTTCAAAACGCTTTTTGGTATCGGACATAAAGTATTGAATTCCAACTGGTGATTTTCCAACCTTAAAAGCTGGGAAGGTACCATGCAATCCTATTTAGCGACGTCAGGGGTCCAGCCCGCCAGAGTGAGACCCTTTAGAAACACATCCATATGTTCGCACTTAGTAAAAGGATGCCCCGCCTTCACAGATTCTATTGGATAAACAGGCATAACCTTTTGCACTTCGCTGTAAGTGCGTTTTGCGCCTTCCACGTCGCCAGCAAGGGCCTGACAGGCGGCCGCAAGCACTTGATGGAAATACCAATTGGGTCGTTTGGCAGCGGCTTCAAATGCCAGTTGTTGTGCCTCGTCATATTTGCCGTCCAACATTGCAGCCAAAGCCAGTGAGCGAATGAAAAGGCTTGCGTGGGGGTCAGTGGGCGAAATCTTCAATGCCCGGGAAGCAACGACGCGCGCCTCTTGCGTTTCGCCGGAACAGACAAGCATTCTGGCAAGTTCTCCCATTGCGGCAGCAGAATTTGGGTTCAGTTCCAACGCTTGTCGCTCAGCCGCAATCGCTTCCGGCATTCTGTCTTTCAAAGACAGTGCCGTACCTAAGGTAAAATGCGCACTTGAATCTGTTTGATCATACTGCACAGCAAGGCGCGCCAATCGAAGGGTCTCGGTTGCAACGTAATCAAAGTCATCATATCGACCCGTCCAAATTTTGATCATGTTGCAAAAGGCTAAGAGTGCATAAGCGCGTCCGTTTTCCGGATCCAGTTGCAGAGCCTTTTCCGCATTCACCATGGCTTGCAAAATACTTTTGTGATTTCCCCGCCAGTAATGCCATCTGGCACGCATCAGCAATTCCCATGCGTCCACACTGCGGGGGCGACTGTGTGAAGCTTTCCAAGCCTCATGGCGCAAAAATTCTGGTTCGATATTTCCGACAATTTGCCGTGTGATCTCGTCTTGAATCTCATAGAAATTCTGGTCTTTGTGATCAAAGGTCTGAGACCACACCGTAAACTCGCTTGAGCAATCGATGAGGTTTGCTGTCACACGAACGGAATTGCCTTGATTGCGAATCCGCCCTTTCAATAGATAACGTACGCCCAACTCTTGAGCGACAACGTTGTCCGTATAACTCGCATCGGAATAATTCATGGAAGACCGCGGAGAAATTACATTGAGCCATTTGGAATACGCCAGACCATCCGCCACATCAGCGGCAAGGCCCAATGCCACCCAGGCATCTTCTTCTTCAGCAACGTCCCCTCCTTTGGGAACTTCAAAAGGCAACACAGCGATTCCGCGATCCCTGTTGAACCCCAAACCATCAGTTTGCACTTCATCAATGATCTGCGCAGAAAGTGATTTATTGCGGGCAGAATTGTCGGTGAGTTGCCAAAGACGAACTGGATTTGAAATTCCCTTTAAAACGCGAAAGCCAAGATCATTAAATCCAAATTCGTCTTCTTGAGACACCGCAGAGTGTGCCTCTCCGCAAATGATTGTTGTTGCGGGTTCTGCCAAATGCTGCAAGCGCGCAGCAATGTTCACGGCAGGCCCAGAAATTTTGTCTGTCTCTCGCAGAATGGCCCCATAACAAACACCAGCGCGAAAGTTTAATCTGTCTTCCAACGGGAGGTGTTCGTTTGCCTTCGACACACGCGTATGAAAGTCGAGCAAGCATTGGGAAGCGCCAGCAGGGTTCTCAAACTCAGCAAAAACCCCATCGCCTGCCGTATCGATGATCGTCCCACCATGCTCCACAATGAGAGCGTCCAATTGCTCGAAATGTGAGGTTAAATGTTTGCGGGTTTCAATGGCGTCGCGTTCAATATGCGTAGAATAGGCAACAGCGTCGACAAAGGCCGCGCAACCTTTGTCCCAGGTATAACCACCGCTTTTGCCTACCTTGCCCAAGGTCGTGCATCCCCACCACATTTCCTAGAAAGTGTATATTATCACACTTTAGAGGTGTGATAAATCACACATATGGATGATTTATGCTGGTAGGTCTGGAATAGGTGCGGGCCGCTGTGCTGGTATTGGGACTTTTTGACCTCTGGGCAAGGTATAGGCATTGCGGGTTTGGCACTTTTTGCCGGACACAAAGCGCTCTCCCACAGGCGAAAGCCCAACGGGTGCCCATCCTGCTCCTTTAAAACCAAGTCTCTCCGCTGCAATGCGCGTCACATCAATAATGCGCCCTTTGATGAAGGGCCCTCGATCATTGATGCGCACAATTACTGATCTTCCATTTCTGAAATTTGTCACCCTGACACGGGTGCCAAAAGGAAGCGTGCGGTGGGCTGCAGCCATGACATTGGGATTTGCACGTTCACCACTCGCGGTCATAGACGTCAATTGATACCAAGATGCTTTGCCGCAGCTTTTGATCCCTGCATGGGCAGGGTCAATTGTTGCCAGCACGATCAACATTGGAAGTATGAGTTTTCTCATGCAGATGTGTTGCTTTCAAAATCGGGCAGAATTCTGTCGCATGAAGCGACCTTCACAAACAAAAAGGCCCACGACTTACATCGCGGGCCTTTCCAAATTCATGAAGCGGTGGTCGCTTATTCGCCTTCGCGATCCTTAAGCGCTGCGCCTAGGATGTCACCGAGTGAAGCGCCTGAGTCGGATGAACCGAACTGCTTGACGGCTTCTTTTTCTTCAGCGATTTCCAAAGCCTTAATTGACAGATTGACCTTGCGATTTTTCTTGTCGAACAAGATGACGCGTGCGTCGATTTTCTGACCAACAGAGAAACGCTCTGGGCGTTGCTCGTCACGGTCACGGGAAAGATCGAAACGCTTAACGAATGCTTCGATGTCTGTGTCAACGATTTTGACCTCTAGGCCGCCATCAGTCACGTTCAGAACTTCAGCAGTTACGATTGAATTCTTACGAATTTCACCGCCTTCGCCGCCTTCCATTGGATCAGCACCATCAAGTTGTTTGATGCCGAGCGAGATGCGCTCTTTATCAACATCAACATCAAGAACGATGGCTTTCACCATGTCGCCTTTGTTGAAGTTCTCGATTGCTTCTTCACCAGACAAGTTCCAATCCAGATCAGACAAGTGAACCATACCGTCAACGTCGCCATCGAGACCGATGAACAAACCGAATTCAGTTTTGTTTTTCACTTCGCCTTCAACGATTGTGCCCTGCGGGAACTGCTCTGCAAATGTATCCCATGGGTTGGACAGGTTCTGTTTCAGACCCAAAGAAATACGGCGCTTAGAAGGATCAACTTCAAGAACAATCACTTCAACTTCCTGAGAAGTTGCAACGATTTTTCCTGGGTGAACGTTTTTCTTCGTCCAAGACATTTCAGAAACGTGGATCAAGCCTTCAATGCCTGGCTCCAGTTCAACAAACGCACCGTAGTCAGTGATGTTTGTGATGCGACCAACAACTTTCGTGTCGATTGGATATTTCGCACCGATTGCATCCCATGGGTCGCTCTCAAGCTGCTTCATGCCAAGTGAGATACGGTGTGTATCTTGGTTCACACGGATGATTTGAACTTTAACAGTCTGACCAATGTTCAGAATCTCTGTCGGGTGATTGACACGGCGCCAAGCCATATCTGTCACGTGCAACAGACCGTCAATGCCGCCGAGGTCAACGAACGCACCGTAGTCAGTGATGTTTTTCACAACACCTTCTACAATTTGGCTCTCTTCGAGGTTTTGAACGATTTCAGAACGCTGTTCTGCACGGCTCTCTTCGAGAACTGTACGACGTGAAACAACGATGTTGCCGCGACGACGGTCCATTTTCAAAATCTGGAACGGCTGCGGAGTGTTCATAAGCGGAGTAACGTCGCGGATTGGACGGATGTCCACCTGCGAACGCGGAAGGAATGCAGTTGCTCCGTCCAGATCGACAGTGAAACCACCTTTGACCTGATTGAAGATTGTGCCTTCGACTTTTTCTTCTGCTTCGAACTGCTTTTCGAGTTTAACCCAGCTCTCTTCACGGCGGGCTTTGTCGCGAGATAGAACAGCTTCGCCCATCGCGTTTTCAACACGCTCCAGGTAAACTTCTACTTTATCGCCAACTTTCAAAGAGCCGTCGCGTGCGCTGGCTCCGAATTCTTTAAGTGCAACACGGCCTTCAACTTTAAGGCCTGCATCGATCACAGCCATGTCTTTTTCGATGGCTGTTACAATACCTTCAACAACAGTGCCTTCCTGAATGGACTGTACGGCAAAGGATTCGTCTAGGAGGGCTGCGAAGTCCTCCATTGAGGGGTTCATTTCTGACATTTAAGCTCCAAATCCGCGGGCGATAATAAATTGCGCGTGCGCGGAGGTGCACCGGGGTTTGTGTTTCAATTAATCGGCTTGTCCCACTCCGCCTCATTTTCGAGGCTCAATCCGGAAAATCCGGTGTGGTGCAAAAAAGCGGAAGGCCGGTTTGCTTTGCGAACAACTTCAAGACTCTTGAAATCAAAAGGGCGCAGCCGGTCTCGGCAGCACCCCCAATTCGCTGTTCATTCAGGTTTTGAAGATTTCACAATGCTCAAAGCCGTCTGGAACGCGGTTTCTATATCCATTTTTGACGTATCGAGCAAGTGGGCATCTTCTGCCGGTTTTAACGGACTATCCGCTCGACCCATATCCCGTTCGTCACGCAGACGAATATCAGACAAAATGGTTTCAAAACTGGCATCCATGCCCTTCAGAATGCCTCGTTCCTGAACTTCCTTCCAGCGCCGCTCTGCCCGCACTTCCGGTGAGGCGGTGACATAGAGTTTCACTTGGGCATTGGGGCAAACAACTGTGCCTATATCGCGGCCATCCAGCACGGCACCTCGACCAGAATTTGCAAACTTGCGCTGTTGCTCAACCAATGTGCTGCGCACGCGAGACATGACAGCCACTTTCGAGGCCGCTTCACCAATTGTGTGGACAGCGAGAACGGCAGGGTCGAGTGCGCCCAGATCAATGGCCTTGGCTGCCTCCACAGCAGTATCTTCATCGTTCAATGGTTGGCCGCTTTCCAACAAAGCATGAGCCACCGCACGGTAAGTCAGTCCCGTATCCAGATGCGGCAACTCGAAAGCTTCGGCCAAACGACGTGACAACGTTCCCTTGCCGGAAGCAGCAGGGCCATCAATTGCAATGATAAAAGGTATGGTCATGAGCTGCGTTTACCCCCTCGCCGTTTGGCACACAAGATCAAGAACTATCCACCGTCATTGAAATGACATCAATCCGTCATCTTTGTGTTAGGCTGTTGCCGCACTGGTGGGCCACCGGGTTCGCAAGACCGGTCATCACAACACGGAGATTGATCATGACACTTGATGCTAAAATTCAGCCTGCCTGCGAAAACATTGACGATATCACGTTTGACGACATTGATGACATCATAAACCCAAGGCCTGATGAAAACGATTTTGATCAGGTCGTTGAAAACGCCCTCTCACGCCGAGGCTTTATGAGCGGTGTATTGGTGCTGGGCGGTGCAGCCATGTTGGGCGCATCCAGCGCTTTGACACCTTCCATCGCAAATGCAGCAACACTGTTTGATTTCGAACAAGTTCTTGCGAACTCCTTAGACACAATTACTGTGCCTAAAGGTTATACATGGGATGTTGTTGCAAAATGGGGTGATCCACTTTTCTCCGATGTTCCTGAGTTCGATGAAGCCACACGCGGTACACCCGAGACGCAAGCGCGCGCCGTTGGTGACAATAACGACGGCATGGACTTGTTCGAAAAGGACGGGAAGTCTGTCTATGTGGTCAACAATGAGTATGTGAACCGCAAAATTATCTGGGGCAACAATCCAGACGGGAAACCAGCTTCTGACGCCGACATATTGAAAGGCAAGCTGGCCCACGGTGTCACCGTGATGGAAGTTGCTGAGACGGACGGGAAATGGATGATCGTAAAGGGCTCCCCTTTCAACCGCCGCATCACACCTGACACAGAAATGGACATTACCGGCCCTGCTGCCGCCCATGATTTAATGAAAACGTTGGCTGATCCAACTGGCACCAAGACGCTTGGCACGTGGAACAACTGTGGCAATGGCCGAACGCCATGGGGCACCTATCTTGCTTGCGAAGAAAACTTCAATGGCTATTTTTCAGGCCCAAGTGACGATTATGAAGTGACCTCAGAGCTGAAACGCTATGGCGTTTCTGGCAGAGACTGGGGTTACAGCTGGGCAAAAATTGACGATCGTTTTGATGTTTCCAAAAATCCGAACGAGCCCAACCGTGCAGGCTACGTGGTTGAAATTGACCCATTTGATGCAAGCTCAACACCACAAAAGCGCACAGCGCTTGGCCGTTTCAAACATGAAAACGCGGAAGTTGTTGTGGCCAAAAACGGCAAGATCGTTGTTTACATGGGCGACGACGAACGCGGCGAATTTCTCTACAAATTTGTGTCTGATGGCACTTATGTGGAAGGCGGCGATACGTCGAAACTGCTGACAGATGGCACACTTTATGTGGCTAAATTTGAAGCAGATCAGAAGGGTCAATGGATATCTTTGACCAAAGAGACTGTTGGAATGGAGGCGGCTGAAATCGCAATCCACACCCGCCAAGCCGCTTCAAAAGCTGGAGCAACAACCATGGATCGCCCCGAATGGGTGGCCGCACACCCTACAAAGGCTGAAGTCTATTGCGCGCTGACCAACAATAAAAACCGTGGCAAGAAACCCAATGCCGGCGGTGATGCAACGCCAGCTGCTGGCCCCAACCCGCGCGCGAAAAACAATTATGGCCAAATCGTTCGTTGGCGCCCCGAGGATGACGACCACACAGCTACATCATTTGAATGGGATTTGTTTGTACTTGCGGGCAACCCCAAAGTTCACAGCGACGCTTATGCTGGTTCTGAAAACATCAACGAAGGCAATATGTTCAACTCACCAGATGGTTTGAGTTTCGATGACAAAGGGATTTTGTGGATACAGACTGACGGGAAATACACGAACGAGGGTGATTTCGCAGGACAAGGCAACAATCAAATGCTTGCTGGCGATCCTGCCACCGGAGAAATCCGCCGTTTTCTGGTGGGCCCCAATGAATGTGAAGTCACTGGCATGACCTTCTCTGGCGACCGCAAAACCATGTTTGTTGGCATTCAACACCCTGGTGAAAAGGGCAACAGCCACTTTCCAGATGGCGGCAAGAGTTTGCCGCGTTCCTGCATCATCGCAATAAAGCGCGAAGACGGTGCCGTGATCGGATAGATTTGCTTCAAGATAAGACCGAAAAGGCCCGGCAATGTTCGGGCCTTTTTGTGTTCACCATCTCCAAAATTGTTGTTGCGTTGAATGAGCGCCGCAAATTGCGCAAAGGCCGCGCATTTTATGGCACTTTTCGATTTGCCATAAACGCAAAACGCTTGAGATGCCGCATGGCATTGCTCCAGTGTTTGTCCTATATGAACATCGAAGAGTTTGAAGGGATGCACCCATGAGCAGCGTCAGCAACAACAGCCGCACCACACAAGCCGAGCAAATGAGCACCGCTTATGGCTTTGAACAGGTGGCCGAAGGCCAAAAGCAAAGCAAGGTGAACGATGTGTTTCATTCCGTTGCACGCCGTTATGACCTGATGAACGACTTTATGTCATTGGGAGTTCACCGCCTTTGGAAAGATGCGATGGTGACAAAAGCCGCACCTTCGAAAAAACAACCGTGGGCTTCTTTAGATGTGGCAGGCGGAACGGGCGACATCGCTTTTCGATTGGTTGAAGCGTCAAACAAAAACGCCCATGTGACCGTGCTGGATATCAATGGCTCCATGTTGGAAGTGGGGCGCGACCGCGCTTTGAAAAAAGGTTTAGGCGACAATGTGGATTTCATTGAAGCCAATGCAGAAGAGCTGCCCTTTCAAGACAATATGTTTGACGTTTACACAGTCGCTTTTGGCATTCGCAATGTGCCGCGCATGGACCACGCGTTGGCTGAGGCACATCGCGTTTTGAAACCGGGTGGCCAGTTTTTGTGCCTTGAATTTTCGGAGGTCGATGTGCCGATGCTCGACAAGTTTTACGACCTTTGGTCTTTCAACGCGATCCCACCAATTGGCAAGGCTGTGACAGGTGATGCGGAAAGCTATCAATATCTGGTGGAGAGCATTCGCAAGTTTCCCAATCAAGACAGTTTTGCAAACCTTGTTCGCGATGCAGGTTTTTCCCGTGTGGACTACCGCAACATGACAGGCGGCATTGCTGCCCTTCACTCAGGTTGGAAAATCTAGACTGATCATGAAAACTATTCGCGCCTATTTTTCGCTTCTTAAAGCGATTTACGTTCTCATGCGTGAGGGCGTGATTACGGCTTTGCCAGAGGAAAATGCTCCGCCACCCATGGTGTTTGCGAAAAGCGTTGCGCGTTTGATAGAACGCCGCCGCGCCAAAACAACGACACAATCAAAAAAGCTGGCAGCCGCATTAAACCGACTCGGACCGAGCTGGGTGAAGCTTGGGCAGTTCCTCGCCACGCGACCCGATCTTGTGGGCGATTCAATCGCAGCCGACCTGGAATTGCTGCAAGATCGCATGGACGCGTTTCCAACGGAAGATGCGCGCAAGATGATTGCGGCGACTTTGGGCCAGACCGTAAATCAACTCTTCATCGAATTTGGCGACCCCATAGCCGCCGCTTCCATTGCTCAAGTTCACAAGGCCAAAGTGCAAGACGCCGACGGCTCCGTACGCGATGTGGCTGTGAAAGTGATCCGACCCGGAGTGCGCGAGCGTTTCGCTTGGGATTTAGAGACATTTTACACTGCGGCCAGCACATTAAACTTTCTGTTCCCGCCCTTGCGTCGTCTTCAACTTGTGCCTTCTGTCCACATGCTTGCGCAATCTGCCAAGTTGGAGATGGAACTCCGCATGGAAGCGGCAGGCCTTTCAGAAATGGGTGACAATTCTGCCCACGACGAAGGCTTTCGTGTGCCGCACGTGGATTGGCCACGTTCGGGCAGGGATTGTTTGACCATGGAATGGGTCGACGGGATCAAGATGAACAATATGGAAGCGCTGCGTGCTTCTGGTCATGATCTTAAGGCTGTCGCCAACACGCTGAACCAAACATTTTTGCGCCATGCATTGCGTGATGGTTTTTTCCACGCGGACATGCACCCCGGCAATTTGTTTTTGTCACCCAATGGCGACATCGTCGCGGTTGATCTTGGGATTGCGGGGCGCTTGATCAAAGCAGAGAGACGCTTTCTGGGCGAAATTCTTTACGGATTCATCAATCGTGATTACCGCCGCATTGCGGAAGTTCACATTGAAGCGGGTTATGTGCCGGCAGACAAAGATGTGGAGAGTTTTGCACAAGCGCTGCGTGCTGTGGGTGAACCCATTTATGGCAAAGCTGCCGAAGAAATTTCTATCGGCAGTCTTTTGACTCTACTTTTCGACATTACAGAATTGTTCGACATGAAAACACAACCGCAATTGTTGCTGCTGCAAAAAACAATGGTCGTGGTTGAAGGCGTGGCACGCAAACTCGATCCGCAATTTAATATGTGGGAATCCGGTGGCCCTGTGGTCACACCTTATGTCACGCGATTGATCGGCCCGTTGGGCAAACTTGATGAAGCCAAAGACGGTCTTCAGGCTATGAGCAAACTCGTACAACTTGCACCCGATATGGCAAAGCGTGCTGAACTGCTGAGCCATGAAATCGATGTGATGGCCAAAGAAGGTGTACGCCTCGACAAACCAACCATTGAAGCCATTGGCAAGGCCGAAGCGCGACACTCGCGATCTGGACGTATTGCGCTTTGGGTCATTGCAGCTGCTGCTGTTTATGCGGCGTGGACAGTTTCTTAGTTCAAATGGTAGGTTTCACCTCATGAGCATTGAACAAACACTTCACCAAAAAAACCTGCTGTTGATTATCAGCGGGGGCATTGCCGCATACAAGTCGCTCGACCTGATCCGTCGCCTGCGCGAACGCGGCGCATCTGTTCGCTGTGTGATGACCGATGCCGCACAAGAGTTTGTCACACCCATGACAGTCGGCGCTTTAACTGGTGATACCGTTTTCACCAATATTTGGGATCGTGATGCTGAACAGGATATTGGCCACATTCGCTTGGCGCGAGAAGCTGATCTAATTATCGTGGCGCCTGCAACCGCTGACCTGATGGCTAAAATGGCAAACGGTCTCGGCAATGATTTGGCATCGACCGTGTTGCTTGCCGCTGACAGCCCTGTTCTCGTCGCGCCTGCTATGAACCCTGCTATGTGGAACAATCCGGCAACCCAACGCAATCTGGAAACACTTGAGCAAGATGGTGTTTCCTTTGTTGGGCCCAATGAAGGCGAAATGGCAGAAAGTGGCGAAGCAGGCTTGGGCCGTATGTCTGAACCTATGGAAATCGTCAGTGCAGTGGAAAATCTGCTGGACGATCGTCCACGCCCACTGGCTGGCAAAACAGCCGTCGTAACGTCCGGCCCAACGCGGGAAGATATTGATCCTGTTCGCTACATTTCAAATCATTCTTCTGGCAAACAAGGTCATGCCATTGCTGAAGAACTGGCGCGCGCGGGGGCCGAGGTTATTTTGGTGTCTGGCCCTGTTTCCATACCCGATCCGCAGAATGTCACTGTGGTCAACGTAACGTCTGCTTTGGACATGCAGGATGCGGTTGAAAAATCATTGCCTGCCGACATTGCAGTATTTGTTGCAGCTGTCGCGGATTGGCGCATCGACAATCAAGCTGACGAGAAGATCAAGAAAGACGGCAGCGGCAATATCCCTGCGCTTTCTATGATCGAGAACCCTGATATCCTCAAAGGTGTTGGGACACGCAAGAAAGATCGTCCTGCTTTGGTGATTGGTTTTGCTGCCGAAACTGAAAAGCTTACAGAACACGCGCGTACCAAACTGGCGAAAAAGGGTGCCGACTGGATTGTTGCCAATGATGTCTCACCTGAAAACAATGTGTTTGGTGGAGATGAGAATTCAATCGTGTTGGTCAGCGCGTCAGGTGACGAAACATGGCCTAAAAGCTCAAAACAGGACGTGGCTGAACGGCTGGTGGAGAAAATTGCCGAACGATTTGAAGTCGTGAGCATTTAACTGCTGCCTCACAGCAGATTTACAAGCTGAAGCCTTTCAGACGACTTTCCAACAGGCCAATCGTTTCCACATCTACATTTGCAAATGCAATGCGCAGATAGTTGTCCTGATTTTTTCCGAAGAACGATCCCGGTAGACAAGTAACACCTGCTTGCTCTGCCATAGCCTTTGCAACCTCTATGGACGCGTGTTTTTCAAACGGGTGTTTCACAAATGCGAAATAGGCACCCATGGAACTTATGTGCCAACCATCCAGTTTTGAAAACGCCTGCCGCATAGCTTGAGCGCGGGATTGAATTTCAATTCGATTGGCTTCACGCCAATCTGCCAGTGGCACAATTGCCTTTGCCACAGCGCTTTGCGCTGCACGTGGCGCGCAGATTTGCAGATTGTCCATGACCTTAAAAACGGCGTTAATGACACTTTCGCCAGCCACTACGGCACCAAGTCTGTGACCAGGGATGCAATAGCTCTTGGAAAACGAATAGAGTTGAATGAGCCTCTCTTCCCAATCCACATTGTCAAATAGCGCATGTCGTTCTTCTTCGGCCATAAAATCGCGATAGGTCTCATCCAATATCAGCCAAACACCTGCATCGCGGCACGCCTGATAAATTTCCTGCAGAAGCGATTTTGGATAAATGCTGCCGGTTGGATTATTGGGCGAAACGATCGCAAATGCCCTCACGCCTCTTAGTGCCACTCGAATGTTTTCAATATCTGGCAGAAAGCCATTGTCAGGATTGCACTCAATAAAAGCGGATTTTATGCCGAGCATCGCAAGGGATGCTTCGTGGTTGAAATAACAGGGATTGGTCATCAAAACCGTATCACCTGCCCCCGCAACAGCCATTGCAGCAACTATAAAAGCCTGATTGCAACCAGACGTGATGTGCGTCTGATCAGGTGTGATCTTCGAATTGTAGATTTCTGAAACATGCGCCGCATACGTTCTGCGCAGTTTCGCTTCACCTTGTGTAGGTCCATAGCCAGTAAAATCAGGCGATGCAGCTGCCTCGCCCAACCATACCAACATTTCTGGCGGCGGCGGATAACCGGGGGCCGCTTGCGATAAATCGATCAAAGGGCCCAACGCGCCCTGATACGCCCGTCCCCAAGCCTGAGCCATAGGAATGACAGGCGCGTCCAATTCATCGACAAACGAATTCAACATTGGGCTTGGCTTCTATATTGGGGAGCTAGTGCGCGCCGCTCATATCGCCAAGAATTTCCTTGGACGCAACCGTGCTGTCCGCATTCAATTTGTAGATCATGGGAATGCCTGTCCCCAAGTTCAGTTTGAGAATGCTTTCGGTTGTCATGCCATCCAAGATCATCACAAGTGATCGCAGAGAATTTCCATGGGCTGCCACCAGAACGGTTTCACCTCGCAAGACGCGCGGCAGAATATCCGTCATGTAATAGGGCCAGACACGTGCGCCCGTGTCTTTCAAGCTTTCCCCTTCATCACCTGGAGGCGGGGTGTCATAGCTGCGACGCCAAATGTGAACCTGCTCGTCACCCCATTTTTTACGAGCATCGTCTTTATTCAAACCAGCAAGGTCGCCATAATTGCGTTCGTTCAAAGCTTGATCGTGAATGGTTTCCAAATCGCTCTGGCCAACACCATCGAGAATGTGTTGGCAGGTTTTTTCAGCGCGCTGCAAAACTGATGTAAAGGCAATGTCGAACTTCATGTTCATCTCACCCAGCGTCTTGCCAGCTTCAATTGCTTCAGCAACACCTTGTTCTGTGAGGTCAGGATCCTTCCAACCGGTGAAGAGGTTTTTCTTATTCCATTCACTTTGACCGTGACGGACGAGAACGAGAGTTCCTGACATAATTTTCTACCTTTATGTGTCTTTTGAAATTCCAAGCACGTCGAGCATGTCGTAACGGCCTGGCTTTTTGTCATATGCCCAAAGTGCTGCTTTCACAGCTCCACGGGCGAAGAGAAGTCTGTCGGTGGCGCGGTGTGCAATTTCGATGGTTTCGCCTTCGCCAGCAAAGACCACCGAATGTTCGCCGATAACTGAACCACCGCGCAGAGTAGCAAACCCAATTGTGCCTTCTTCGCGCGCACCAGTAATACCATCACGTACTTTGACCGCTTTTTCTTTCAATGAAATATCTCTGCCTTCGGCAGCGGCTTCTCCCAACAGTAATGCAGTGCCTGAAGGTGCATCGACTTTGTGTTTGTGGTGCATTTCCAAAACTTCAATGTCAAAGTCACCCGAGGCCAAAGCCTGTGCCGCCTGTTTGACCAATACCGCCAAAAGATTGACCCCAAGGCTCATATTGCCCGATTTCACAACGCGGGCATGACGACCGGCAGCGAGAAATTTTTCTTCGTCTTCATCTGTGCAACCAGTTGTGCCAATCACATGGACAATGCGCGCTTGCGCGGCCAGAGTGGAAAACTCTACGCTTGCAGCAGGCACTGTGAAATCAAGAACGCCATCAGCTGCCGCAAAAGCGGTAAGTGGATCATTTGAGATCGGCACACCATTGGCACCAAGGCCTGCCAACTCACCACTGTCTTTGCCAAGGAATTCAGAGCCTTCACGTTCAACAGCGCCGCTTAAAACCACGCCTGGTGTTTCTGCAACTGCGCGAATGAGGGTTTGGCCCATGCGGCCCGCCGCGCCTACAACAACAAGTTTCAAATCAGCCATGGCCTATCACTCTATTCAGAACCCACATTATGCAGCTTTGCATAGACGCCTTTGGTGCGTTTCAGCAACTGCTTATGCGTGCCTTCGTCTACGACTTTGCCACCGTCGACAACAACAATCTTGTCAGCACTCGAAATGGTCGAGAGACGGTGGGCGATCACCAATGTGGTTCTGCCCTTCATAAGACCTTCCAAAGCATTTTGAACCAAAGCTTCTGATTTGTTGTCGAGCGCAGATGTGGCTTCGTCCAACAACAAAATTGGTGCATCACGCACAATGGCACGTGCAATCGACAAACGTTGGCGCTGACCGCCCGACAAATTTGTACCATTTTCGCCCAGCGCAGTGTCATATCCGTTTGGCAAAGCCGTGATGAAGTCATGGGCCTGTGCATTGATGGCAGCTTGTTCAATTTCAGCGTCGGTGGCGTCCGGGCGTGCATAACGCAAATTGTCGCGAATGCTGCCTTGGAACAGAATTGGATTCTGTGAGACGTAGGCCATGTGATTGCGCAACGCGAATGTATCCACATTGGTCAACGATGTTCCATCAATCAAAATCTCTCCGTTTTCAGGTTCATAAAACCTTTGTATCAAAGCAATGATTGTGGACTTGCCGCCGCCAGATGGCCCAACGAGTGCTGTGGTTTTACCTGCTTCGACCGTGAAGCTCATGTCGCTGATGACAGGCGGTGGTTTCAGAACACCCCGCCCCTTTTCGTCGGTGGCAATATTACCGTCGTAACTGAATGTGACGTTCTCAAATTTGATTTGGCCCGGGCCAACAAGCTTTTCGTTGCTGGACCCTTTCGCGCCGCCCGCAGGAGGAACATCTAGCACTTCGTAAATCATGCGTGCATTGACCATAGATCGTTCCAAAACCACGCGCAGGCGCGCCAGTTTTTTGGCTGGTTCATAAGCCAACAAGAGTGCCGTCATGAATGATGTAAGATCGCTGGGCTCATATCCGCTTTCGATCACGCGATAACCGCCATATGCAATGACAGCAGCGATTGCGAAACCGGCCAGAGTTTCCATCAACGGACTGGTGCGCGCTGTAATGCGAGCAATTTTATTAGATCGGCGCTCCGCTTCCACGGTCAATGCGTTCAGTTTTTCGCGCAACTGATCTTCCATCGTGAAGGCTTTCACCACAGCAATGCCGTGGGACGCTTCCTGCATTGATGTTGCGACTTGTGAATTGATTTGAACTTCTTCACGAGCGATTTTTTTCACCCGTCGCGCATAGCCAGCCAAAACAGCCAATGCCAATGGGCCAATAATGAAAATTGCCAGTGACATATAAACATCGCGATAAAACATCACGCCAATCAACGCGATCAATGTGATGAGATCCCGCACATAACCCAACACCACATTGTTGAGCATATCACGCACACCAAGAACGTTCTGATTCAACCTGCTGACCAGAGCAACAGAGTGTTGAGACGCAAAAAAACCAACGTCCAAATTCAGCAAATGATCAAACAATCGACGCTGATAACGCGCCACCATATTGTTGCCGATGCGTTGCATAATGACGTTCTGGCGATAGGTCACAAACCCCTTCACAAGGAAAATGAGGATCACAATACCTGAAAGCCAAATGGCTTGATCGAAGTTATTGCCATAGAAAACGTCTTTGACAATTGGGCCCATCAGCCATGCGCTGTACGCCGTGATCCCGGCGATAATCAACAGACAGACAATCGCCTGAATATAGTCAGCCCGATATCGTTTAAAATTCTCTGATGCCATACGCTGGAAAACTCCGGCGTCATCAGGTGACTTCAAAAAGAATTTGGAAAATGAGGTGAACATTCAGACCTGACAATGGCAGCACCTAGATTGGCGCCGGATGATGTGTTCGAATTATAGCGAAAGAATGAAACGGTTTCTATCATCTGCTTGGGAAAATATGTTCCCGACACATATTAGAGGCTTGTCCAACGCCGATGGTCCGTATCAACGGCAAATTCATCTGGCATTTGTGCATAGGCCTTCAAGCCAACCAAAGCTGGAAGCGGATGCTGAATCAACCAAGTGGGCATGGCATTCATATGTTCTTCGTGTGGGCCTTTGTCGTCAAACGCGTCTCGAAAGCCACCATCGCCGAGAGTTTCTGCAGCATGTTTGGAAACGCCACCGGCCAGATAGACGCCTCCTTTTGCCAATGTTGTGATAGCAAGATCTCCGGCCACACGACCCAAGCAAACCGAAAAAATAGACAATGTTTCTGTCGCTTGAGCATTGCTGCCAACGGCTTCAGTAATTTCTGCGGGAACGTTCAATACAGGCTCGATACCATCTGCTTTACAAATTGCGGAATATAAATTCACAAGACCAGCACCGCATAAAATCTGTTCTGCAGAAACACGACCTGCAACGGTTTCCAAATGAGGCCAGATTTCAGCTTCCCTTTTCGTGCGGCTTCCAAGGTCTACATGACCACCCTCGCCAGCAACGGGTATCCATTTGCCACTGGCGCGAACAAGGCTTGCAACGCCCAACCCAGTTCCCGGGCCCAAAACTGCTTTTGTTCGGCTGGATGTGGGAATGTCTTTTGGCCCGCCCAACCACTGGAGATCGGAAGATTCTAGAAAGGGCAGTGCCAAAGCCTGCGCTTCAAAATCATTCATCAAAATGAGTTCTTTGAACGGCCCGTTTTTGAGAAAATCATTGTGATCAATTGACCAATCGCAATTGGTGAGATTGATGCCAACAGGTGTTATTGGGCCTGCAGCGGCCAAAATTGCTGTGCGAGGAACCAGAGTTGTGTTTTGCAATACAGAACTTGCAATCGCCTCTTCAACAGATTCAAATGCACTGGTTTTGACAGGATCAAAAGAAACAGCATCCGATTGTGCCGTTTCGATAATTTGAAATCGTGCATTGGTTCCACCAATATCCCCAATCAAAACCGGAAACTCATGAGATTGTAAGGAGAATTGTGCCATTGATGGAGAAAGAGCTGCGTTGTTCTAATGTGTCGTAACACTCTTCTCACACAGAGTGCACAATGTCAGCACCCGAATTTCATATGCACTACAAACTTGTACATTCTCAATCATGAGAGCTCAAAGAAAAGGGTTATGGACTGGCTCAATCTCCACCATCAATGGCGCGCAAGAACGGTTTTCCCACTTCACCCTTTTCGCTTTCCTGCACTTGAGTTGCGCCAAATTCTAAGGCTTCAATACGCTCGCCATGTCGCGTGAGCTTGCGCGTGGAGATCAAAATATTATCGATGTCTTTGCCTGTCAGGTCATGATGGGATTTGAGTTTGGCTATGCGCTCGTCAAGCAAACCCAAGTCTTTTGAGAACTTCATAACCTCACCTTGAATGAGATGAGCTTGTTCGCGCATGCGCGCATCTTTTAAGACAGCCTGAATGACTTGAATCGACAACATCAACAGAGATGGGGAGACAATCACCACACGTGACTTGTGCGCTTTTTGAACAATGCCTTCGAAATTCTCATGAATCTCAGCAAAAATAGATTCAGACGGTACGAATAAGAAAGCCGTGTCCTGGGTTTCTCCGGGTATGAGATACTTCTCAGCAATATCTGAAATATGCACATCCATATCACGTTTGAATTGTGCAGCTGCCGCCTTCTTGCCTTCAGTTGTTTCCGCTTCGCGCATAAGGTTCCAAGCTTCCAACGGAAACTTGGCATCAATCACCAAAATCGGAGCGTCATTGGGCATTTTGACAGTGCAGTCAGGGCGCTTGCCATTGGAAAGCGTGGCTTGAAACTCAAAAGCACCCATAGGCAAACCATCCTGCACAATGGTTTCCATACGGCTTTGGCCAAACGCTCCACGGGTTTGTTTGTTTTGCAAAATGGCCTGCAGACCAACCACATCTTGCGCCAAAGATTGAATGTTATTTTGTGCAACATCAATGACCGCCAACCGCTCTTGCAGTTTGGTCAGGCTTTCTTGAGTGGTCTTTGTTGTGTTGGCAAGCGATTGCGAAACGTGGCCTGTTACACCCGTTAAACGTTCATCCAATTGCTTGGAAAAAGCCGCCTGATTAGTGGTGACGTTTTCTTGCACCGATGCCAAACGACCGGTGAGTTCATTTTGCGCAGCCACGAGTTCAGCCATGCGCATTTCCGCATCGCGTGCCCGCTCTTCTGCTTGGCGCCTCTGCATCATGTCTTCAAATTGCCGGCGTCTGTTTCCGCGCCAAATAGCAAACAGCAAAAAGAGCGCAATCACTCCAAGAACAATACCTAGAATAAGAGCGCCATCACCACGGCTGAGAACTGTGTCGCCGATTATGACCAGCGTTTTTTCAAGTTGAAAAGCTTCCATGAAATTAGTGTAACCGATTCGACCAAGAGAATAAAACGCGAACATTTGAAATCACGTCCGTCCATTTTCTACCGTTGACCCATCAGCTTGAAGGGCTTATCTCAACGCCATGTCGATCTTGCCAATTGTCCATATTCCTGACCCGATTTTACGCGTTGAATCCAAACCGGTGGAACGCTTTGACGAGCAGCTTCGTGCGTTTCTGGACGATATGCTGGACACAATGTACGACGCGCCTGGCATTGGTTTGGCAGCTGTTCAAGTTGGCGAACCTTTACGCATCTTCACTGTCGATTGCACCGAACGGGCGGAGAATGAAGAAGAAGGTGACGGAGAGCCGCAAAGCGGCGAAACCCAAGAAGAGAATCGAAATCCCATCTTCATGATCAACCCTGAGATTGTTGCATCCACAGACGTGCCAAGTGTTTACGAAGAAGGGTGCCTTTCAATCCCTGATTTTTATGCACAAGTTGAGCGGCCAGAAGGTGTTACAATCAAATATCAGGATGAAACCGGTGCCGAGCAATTGCTTGAAGCCGACGGTTTGCTCGCCACGTGTATTCAACATGAATATGACCATTTGAACGGCGTTCTTTTTGTCGATCATATTTCGAAGCTGAAACGCGATATGGTCATTCGAAAATTTACAAAAATTGCCAAACAAAACGGCACGAAATTTATTGGTTGATCTGGGCGGTTCGAACCAGCTACTTTGCAATCGGAAATTGAATGGCTTTGCGCATCATCTTTATGGGAACGCCTGATTTTTCGGTTCCGACACTAAATGCACTTTACAAAGCTGGCCACGATATCGTGTGCTGCTATACGCAACCCCCTCGTCCTGCGGGCCGACGTGGCTTGGAGCTAAAACCGTCTCCTGTCCAAATGGCTGCAGAAGCGCTTGGAATTGACGTCCGCCACCCAACAAGTTTGAAGGACGCTGTTGAACAAGAACGTTTTGCCGCGCTCAATGCTGATGTTGCAGTTGTTGTTGCTTATGGACTTCTTTTGCCAGAAGCCATTTTGCAAGCGCCCAAACACGGTTGCTTCAACGGCCATGCATCGCTTTTACCAAGATGGCGTGGAGCCGCCCCAATTCAACGCGCTATTATGGCGGGTGATCAAGAAACGGGCGTCATGATTATGAAGATGGATGTTGGTTTGGATACGGGCCCTGTTGCGCTCACAGGGCGCACAGATATCACCCCAAAGACAACCGCTGGCTCGCTTCATGATGAACTGTCGGAACTCGGGGCAGAACTCATGGTGGACGCAATGGCGCAACTTGAGGCCGGTCAATTGCAACTGGTTGAACAGTCTGCTGATGGCATTGAATATGCTTCGAAAATATCCAAAGCAGAGACCCGCATTAACTGGACAAAATCCGCCGAGGAAGTTCAACGCCATATTATGGGCCTTTCCCCCTTCCCCGGCGCATGGTGCGAGATGGAACTGGGTGGGAAGACTCAGCGCGTGAAAATTCTTGAAGCTGAAACACACTCGCTTTCGGGCGATACAGGTGCCGTTTTGAGTGATGATCTTGTCATTGCGTGTAAAATAAAAAGTGTGCGACTGACGAAGCTTCAAAAAGCAGGCTCAAAAACCATGTTGTCCCAAGAATTTCTTCTGGGAAACTCTCTATCAATTGGTGCTCAACTTGTCTGATACCCAACGATATCGCTTCACCATCGAATATGATGGCAGTCCCTATGTAGGCTGGCAGCGTCAGATTGATATGGCCTCTGTACAAGGAGCGATCGAAAATGCGCTCGTGAAAATTGGGGAGATTGACCCCGTTGTGCAAGGCGCGGGACGCACTGATGCTGGCGTTCATGCCCTTGGTCAAATTGCCCATGCAGACTTGCAACGCCCTTGGGTGCCGTTTCGCTTGATGGAAGCTTTGAACGCGCAAATGCGCCAAGCAGGTGACACAGTGGCCATTACCGACTGCGAAATCACCGATGAGGATTTTCACGCGCGGTTTTCGGCCATTCAGCGTCACTATGTGTATCGCATTATCGCGCGTCGCGCGCCGCTGACCGTTGAACGCGGTCGTGCATGGAATGTGAAACAGGAACTTGATGTGGACGCTATGAATGATGCAGCTGCCGCTTTGTTGGGAGAACATGATTTTTCGACCTTTCGTTCAACCGAGTGTCAGGCAAAATCACCCATCAAAACACTCGACACGCTGGCGGCCTCGCAACGGAAATTGCATGGTGTGACAGTGACTGAAATCTCGACAACTGCGCGGTCTTATTTGCACAATCAGGTGCGTTCATTTGCCGGAGCTTTGAAACTGGTGGGCGAAGGCAAATGGAACCGCCAAGACTTAGAAGATTCATTAAACGCACGTGACCGCAAGGCCTGTGCACCCGTTGCCCCGGCGCATGGATTGTACCTCGTGTCGGTCGGCTACTGAACTTTGAGTTTGTCACCTCAATCTGGTTCTTAGCTATGCCCCGTATCCTTTGACCAAAGGGAAAGCATCATTCATGATGGCGAGAGAGTTTCTGGAGACTTAACTATGGCGCGCGCATTTTTGTTTGTTCTGGATTCTGTCGGTATCGGCGGTGCTGAAGACGCCGATGAATTTGGCGACAAGGGCTCCAATACAATTGGCCATATTGCAGCTGCATGTGCTGCCGGAGGTGGTGATCAGGATGGCCTGCGCAGTGGCCCATTGAAGCTGCCAAACCTTGAGCAATATGGCCTCGGTTTGGCTGCCGAACTGGCCACGGGCTCGATGCCAGAGGGCTTCACCTATACCGAGGCCGCTAAAGCCGGTTGGGCTTGCGCAAAAGAAGTTTCACGCGGCAAAGACACCATCACTGGACACTGGGAAATGGCGGGCGTCCCTCTTTCCAAAGACTGGGGATATTTTCCCGAAACCGTCCCCGCATTTCCACCAGACTTTATGGATGCCATCATCAAGGGCGGTGAATTGCCTGGTCTTTTGGCTTGCAGACATGCTTCGGGCACAGGCGTGATAGAAGACTACGGTGATGAACATATTCAATCGGGAAAACCGATCATTTACACCTCTACGGATTCAGTTATCCAAATCGCTGCCCACGAAGATTTTTTTGGTCTGGAACGGCTTTACAAATTGTGTGCGCTGACACGCAAACTTGCTGATCCTCTCAACATTGGGCGCGTAATCGCGCGACCGTTTCTCGGCAAATCGCGGGAGAGTTTTGAACGCACCGAAAACCGCAGAGATTATTCTGTTCCACCACCAGAACCTACAATTCTTGACCGATTGGAAGATGATGACCGTGGTGTGTTTGCAGTTGGGAAAATTGCCGACATATTTGCCCATCGCGGTGTCACCGATGTGCGCAAAGCCAACGGCAATAACGCCATGACAGATGCAACATTGCAAGCGATGGATGATGCGTCGGATGGTGATTTTGTCTTCACCAATTTCGTGGATTTCGATCAACTGTTTGGCCATCGGCGCGACGTGCCGGGCTATGCCAATTGTCTCGAACAATTTGACAAACGCCTTCCAGAGCTTGTGGGAAAATTGCGCCATGGCGATATGATGATCATAACTGCCGACCATGGAAACGACCCAACCTGGACAGGAACAGACCATACCCGCGAACAAGTTCCAGTGTTGATTATTGGCCCCAACCTACCAACGGGCAATTTGGGCCAACGCGAAACATTTGCGGATATTGGCGCAACAATTGCCAAACATTTGGGTCTAGAGCCCGGTTCTCATGGGACAAGCCTTATTTAGAAAGTTTGATATGTCTTTGCTGAAAGCTGAAATTCACTGCCATATCGAAGGGGCTGCAGATCCCAACTTGGTGTTGCGGCTGGCGCAAAAATACCAATTGGACATGAGCGATATCATAGAAGATGGCGCCTATGTCTGGTCGGATTTTACAAGCTTTCTTAAAGCCTATGACAAGGCCTCAAGCGTTTTCAGAACACCCGATGATTACCGGTTGTTGACCTATGACTACTTTTCAAAACTGGCCGATCAAAACTGCATCTATGGAGAGATATTCGGCTCTTCAGACCACGCCGCCCAGATGGGCATTGGGTACAATGATCTTGTCCAAGCGATGGCAGCTGGCATCGAAGATGCCAAATCAGAAACCGGAATTGAAGGCCGTATCATCATGACATGTGTGCGGCATTTGGGGCCAGAAGCTGCCATAGCTGTTGCAGAGCTGATCGCAGAAAATCCACATCCAATGGTCACAGGCTTTGGCATGGGGGGCGATGAGCGAATGTTTGATGTGCAGGAATTTGCACCTGCATATGCTATAGCGGCCGACGCTGGCCTTGGTTTGACGGCGCATGGTGGAGAATTTGCAGGTCCTGACAGTGTGCGAGACTGTCTTGATCATCTCAATGTCACTCGCGTCGGTCATGGTGTTCGCTCAATTGAAGACCCTGCTTTGATGAACCGTCTGCGTGATGAAAATATTGTTTTGGAAGTTTGCCCAGGGTCTAATATTTCATTGGGTGTATATGAAAATTTCGCGGCACACCCTCTGCGCAAATTGTTTGAAGCAGGTGTAGCGGTGACACTGAATTCCGACGACCCGCCATTTTTTCATACGAGTTTGGACCGCGAATACCAATTGGCCACTGATGAATTTGGATTTGAAGACGACACCATCAACCAGTTCACCCGCACCGCGTTGGAAGCCGCATTTGTCGACGAACCCACACGTTCGAAACTGCTTAAAAAGCTGGATACCCACAGCTGATTGATTTGCCCGTAGACGAAACCATTGTACTGGGTGAAGATGGGTCTAAGACATTAGAAAGATATTTTTCCAAGGAGACGTCCATGGACGGAGTAACCCTCGTCGATCATCCGCTCGTGCAGCATAAATTGAGTATTATGCGGGACAAAAAAACATCGACGGGCAGCTTCCGACGCTTGTTGCGCGAAATCTCCCTGTTGCTTTGTTACGAAGTTACCCGTGATCTTGAGTTGACGACGAAGCCAATCGAGACCCCCATGGAGGAAATGGACGCTCCCACTTTGAAGGGAAAGAAACTGGTGTTTGCATCCATCCTTCGTGCTGGTAATGGCTTGCTGGAAGGCATGTTGGATTTGGTGCCATCTGCCCGCGTTGCCCATGTGGGGCTTTACCGTGACCACGATACGTTGGAAGCCATCGAATACTATTACAAAGCTCCCCACGATCTCAGCGACCGAGTGGTGATTGCCGTTGACCCCATGTTGGCCACTGCAAATTCAGCAACCGCTGCAATCGAGAAACTTCAAGCAAGCGGTGCGAAAGATATTCGTTTTCTATGCCTTCTCGCCGCGCCCGAAGGTATTGCAAATTTTCAAAAAGCTCTGCCCAACGTGCCAATTTACACCGCAGCCATCGACGAGCGTTTGAACGAGAAGGGTTATATCGTACCCGGTCTTGGCGATGCTGGCGATCGCATGTACGGCACAAAATAAGGGTTTAAAGTGATGAGCGATGTAGCAACTTATCCAAGCCTGAAGGGCAAGACCGCTGTGATCACAGGGGGCGGCAGTGGGATCGGTGAATCCTTAACCCGCCAATTCGCCCAACAGGGATGCAAGGTCGGGTTTCTTGATATTGCAGACGATCCTTCCCGAGCTTTGGAAAGCGCCTTGAACGATGAAGGGCACACGGTTCAATATTACCCGTGCGACATTACCGACACATCGGCTTTGCAAACAACCATCGCGGACATTCGATCCAAGTTTGGGTCCGTGGGTGTTTTGATCAACAATGCGGCCCATGATCAGCGCCACGCATTTGAAGACATCACACCCGAGTATTGGGATGAACGCTTCGCCATCAACATCAAACATCAATTCTTTGCAGCTCAGGCCGTCATGGAAGACATGAAGGCATTGGGCGGCGGGTCTATCATCAATATGGGGTCTACTTCGTGGATGATCGGCAATGGTGGAATGGCCTGTTACACTGCCGCAAAATCTGCTGTTTTGGGCCTTACAAGGTCGCTTGCCCATGATTTCGGGCCGTTCAACATCCGCGTCAATTCCATTGCACCAGGATGGATTATGACCCAACGCCAAAAGGAACTTTGGCTGACGCCCGAAGGCGAAGCAGATATTTTCAAAAATCAGTGCCTAAAGCGTTTTCTCGTGCCAGACGACATTGCGCGACCTGCTCTGTTTCTTGCCTCCGACGAATCCGCCGCTTGTACCAATCAAAGTTACATTGTTGATGGTGGCTGGATTTAGACTTGCTTAACCCATCCGCTTAGACTCTTCTTAGCTCACACCGATTACTCTGCTGCTACATTTGGCGGAGGAGTGAAGCTGATGAACCAGATTGTAGTTATCGCGGCAGCGGTTGTAGGGTTTGCTATTGCAGCCCCTAAACTCATGAACGTCTATCAAGGCGACAATGCTGAAAGCATCAATTCGGTTTCTGTTAAATCCAATGGCCCGCAAACGGCAATTGGATATCGCAATGCTGGAGGTCAATTTGACTTCAACAGCAGCATGAATGGACTGCACGTCCAAGTGCTTGTGGATACTGGCGCGTCCTCCGTGACAATCAACCGTTCAACTGCGCGTCGCATTGGTATTGAGTTGGACGACAGGGACTTCAACAACTTTGCTGATACAGCAAATGGGCGCACATCGTTTGCACGTGCAACCATCGATGAAATTCGTATCAATGGCATAGTGGTTCGAAATGTCCGCACCGCGGTGTTGAAAGACACGTCCCTCAACAAAGCGCTTTTGGGCATGACATTCTTGAACAAACTTAAAAAGTTTGAATTCCAAGGCAACCAGTTGAAGCTGATCCAATAGCGGACCAAGAACTCAAGGGGCCGCTATGACCCTATAGATTTCAATTGCTCGATATTTGGCATTGAAATGGTGGAATATCCCGAGTCCACGAAATGCACTTCGCCCGTCACACCGCCAGACAATTCTGACAACAGATACAAGGCTGAGCCGCCAATCTCATCTAGAGATACTGTTCGACGCAATGGCGCATTGCGTTTTTGGAAGTTAAACATTTCGCGGGCATCAGAAACACCTGCGCCTGCCAATGTGCGCACTGGCCCCGCTGAAATTGCATTCACGCGAATATTGCTTGGTCCATAATCCGAGGCCAAATAGCGAACGCTTGCTTCAAGGGCCGCTTTGGCGACACCCATAACATTGTAGTTCGGCATAACGCGAGACGCACCGCCATAGGTAAGCGTGATCATCGAGCCACCATCTGTCATCAATTCAGATGCGCGCTTGGCAAGTTCTGTGAATGAAAAACACGAAATCACCATCGTCTTGGAAAAATTTTCGCGCGAGGTGTCTGCGTAAAGACCTTTAAGTTCATTTTTATCTGAGAACCCAATGGCATGAACCAGAAAATCGATTTTGCCCCATTCCTGTTTCAGTGTATCAAACACAGAATCCACAGAATCCAAATCTTCCACATCGCATGGCAAAAGCAGAGATGACCCAAGAGATTCTGCCAGTGGCTTAACACGACGACCGAACGCTTCTCCCTGATAGGTGAATGCGAGTTCAGCGCCATGAGCGGCGAGTGTTTTTGCAATGCCCCAAGCGATCGAGTGGTCGTTGGCCACGCCCATGATAAGACCGCGTTTGCCCGCCATGATATTGGACTGTAGTTCAGTCATGATGTTGTACTTATCTATCTAATTTACGCGTAGCGCTGGAAAACCAGCGACGCATTTGTACCGCCAAATCCAAATGAATTGGACAGGACAGTGTTGATTTCCATGTTGTCTTGGCGTTCACGAACAATTGGCATGTCCGCAAACTCTGGATCGATTTCTGTGATATGCGCGCTTTCGCAAATGAAGCCGTTTTGCATCATGAGCAAAGAATAAATCGCCTCTTGCACACCGGTTGCTCCCAAAGAGTGACCTGTTAAAGACTTGGTTGCCGCGATAGGTGCGCATTCGTCTGCCCCAAAAATCTCACGCAAAGCTTCCAGTTCTTTTGCATCACCAACGCCCGTGGAAGTTGCGTGGGGGTTGATGTAATCCAGCTTGCTGTTCACATCAGCCATCGCCATTTCGATGCAGCGTTTTGCGCCTTCACCTGAAGGAGCAACCATATCATATCCGTCAGATGTTGCGCCGTAGCCTATGATCTCACCATAAATTTTTGCGCCACGCGCTTTGGCATGTTCCAGCTCTTCCAGAACCAACACGCCTGCACCACCGGCAATCACAAATCCATCGCGTGACACGTCAAACGCGCGCGAGGCTGTTGCTGGCGTGTCGTTGTATTTGGATGACATGGCGCCCATGGCGTCAAACAAATTGGACATGGTCCAATCAAGGTCTTCGGAACCGCCTGCAAAAACAATGTCCTGTTTGCCAACCTGAATTGTTTCATAGGCGTTGCCTATGCAGTGGTTAGATGTGGCACATGCAGAGGAGATCGAATAATTCACGCCTTTGATTTCAAATTGCGTGGCCAAAACAGCTGAGGCTGTGGAACTCATGGCTTTCGGCACTGCGGTTGGGCCAATGCGTTTTGGCGAACCCGTTTCCACCGTTTTCGCCGCAGCTTCCACGATTGTTTTTGTGGAAGGCCCACCAGAGCCCATGATAATGCCAGTGCGGGGATTCACGACTTCGGAAGCTTCTAAACCAGCATCAGAAATCGCCTGTTCCATGGCGATATAATTCCAAGCGGTGCCTTTCGACATAAAGCGGACGGTACGACGGTCCAGCGTTTCGAAAGGATCTAAATCAGGAGCCCCCTGCACGCGGCAACGAAAACCATGTTCGTCAAAATCATCCGAAAATGTAATGCCAGACTTTGCTTCTCTCAAAGAAGCCAAAACTTCTTGAGAATTATTGCCAATTGAGGAAACAATCCCCATTCCGGTGACCACGACCCGCTTCATATATCGGTCCCTTCTTTACAATTCCGGCCTATGCATTTGCGCGTCGGAATAAATTTTCTGCTGTATACGAACATGAAACATGCATCTGCCTTATTCAATGGCAGATCGCATATTTCAATTCCGCAACATTATTGGAAAAGCGCAACCCGCAGGTCTTGTGCAGTAAACACCGTTTCTCCATCGGCTTTAACCTGCCCATTGGCAATCCCCAAAACAAGGCGGCCGCGCATGACACGCTTGAAATCGATTTCATATTCAACCAGTTTCGTTTCTGGGGTGACCATGCCTGTGAATTTGACTTCACCTGTGGAGATGGCGCGACCTTTTCCGGGTTCACCCAACCAACCAAGATAAAAACCGGTCAGTTGCCATAGAGCATCAAGGCCCAAACACCCAGGCATCACTGGATCACCTTCGAAATGGCATGGAAAAAACCACAAATCTTTGTGAATTTTAAAATCGGCACGAATGTAGCCCTTGCCGTTTTCGCCACCCGTTTCGGAAATGTCTGTGATACGGTCGAACATTAACATGGGGGGCAAAGGCAATTGCGCATTGCCGGGCCCGAACATTTCACCGCGTCCGCACGTGAGAATTTCTTCGTGGGTGTAACTGGATTTTTGCTCAGCCATATTGATCAACAAGCCCCTGGACGTTGGTACACAAATCAGTATTGCGCTTATAATTAAGAATTCTCACACATGCCAGCATTGTTTGGCCGTTAATCATCGCCATGAAGTTGTCTTGGCGTGTCAAACTGACAACTTGCAGAGTCGCTGGCACTCACCTATCTTGAAGCAGTATCAGCCTTGGCAATTTGGCTTTGTAGAGCACGGAATCCTTCGCGATGAATCATTCGCAGAATACAGATGGCAATGCGCCCGTTCAGGGATGCGAAACCACAAAGCTTTCTTCTAAACTGCGTGATGCCGGATTGCGGCCCACCAAGCAAAGATTGTCTTTGGCTCATTTGCTGTATTCGCAGGGCAATCGCCACGTTTCTGCAGAAGCTCTTCACGAAGAGGCTTTGGGTGCAAAAGTCGATGTGTCTTTGGCGACGGTCTACAACACGCTGCACCAATTTACAGATGCAGGTCTGTTGAGAGCGGTAGCGGTTGAATCGTCAAAAACCTATTTTGACACCAACACCACTGATCATCACCATTTTTTCATCGAAAATGAGAACCGTGTGGTGGATGTGCCAGCATCACAAATCCATGTGTCAGATTTGCCCGAGGCGCCTGAAGGCATGGAAATCGCGCGGGTCGACGTCATTGTCCGTCTGCGCAAAAAGGACTAGTCGGCGTTTTAGCCTTCAATGCCTTCATCAGGATAAACACCCCAAAGCTTATATTGCTTGAGGTAGAAGCGTACGCTTTGTGCTTCAACTTCACACCAGCCGGACTCACAGGCATCAACGTCTACGAGCAAGCCGGACTGGAGTTTGGCCACGGTTGAAGCGTTTTTGTGGGCGCTTTTCTTGCCTTCGTGGAAAACAGCTCGCGTTACTGCCCCATCTTTACGTACATCCCAAGGTGCCAAAATGGCGGTGCGTTTGCTGGACAACAATGAGTGCAAAACCCAACCTGTTGTCCCCTCAGAGTCGCGAATGCGGCGCCATTGGTCGAACTCTTGGATCACTTCCACAGGCAGGCCCTTTTTGCGGTAGTGCCATGCAATTTTATATTTACGACCGGGCCCGACGCGCAGGTTCACGGACTGCGCCTTTAGGCTCACAAATCGTGGCAAAGGCAACCCAGTTTCACGGCCGGCCTTTTCGGTGTCTGCTGCATAAGCCGCTTCTGAAAATGCCCCAAGGGCCACACCCAACATGATAAGACACGTTACAAACACGTGGATTTTCGAAACTCTGAACATATTCGATTTCTGAATTTTTGGCACTGATTTGAATTCCCTGCGTTGCCCAGTCGTTCGCAAAAAGGTGGCCTATTGCGTTACGACGCTTGTCTGTTAATAAAGTCCAGCTGTGCGAAAGCCGGCATAGTGAACAGACTATGGCGGAGTTCGGTTAAACCGCCCTCAACAAGGATGGTTAACGAAATCTTGAAATGCGGGTTTTTTGAACAGCTGACGTAGAATTCGTGCTAGAAGGGGCAATGGCACATGGCAAAATGCAATCAGTTGACGGTGAGTAGCCTATGACAGGTAAAAAACCCCATGTGGTTATTACACGCAAACTTCCCGATTCCATTGAAACGCGGATGCGGGAATTGTTTGAAGCGGATCTCAACCTTGATGATACCCCTTTAAGCCAAGACGATCTGAAAGCTGCCGTCGCAAAAGCAGATGTTTTGGTTCCCACAGTCAGCGATAAGATTGACGAGGCCGTGATTGCCAGTGCAGGCGATCAACTCAAACTGATCGCAAATTTTGGCAACGGCACTGACAATATCGATATTGCAGCTGCTGCAAAGCGCGGCATTACTGTCACCAACACCCCCCAGGTTTTGACAGACGACACTGCCGATATGATTATGGCTATGATTTTGGCCGTGCCGCGTCGTTTGGTCGAAGGTGCCAAAGTCATGTCCAGCCCCGATGGATGGCCAGGGTGGTCACCCACTTGGATGTTGGGTCGCCGTGTCACTGGAAAACGTTTGGGCATTGTGGGAATGGGTCGCATTGGATCGGCCGTTGCCCGCCGCGCCAAAGCATTTGGCTTGTCGATACACTATCACAACCGTGAACGTGCGCACCCGGATTTAGAACAAGAGCTGGAAGCGACTTACTGGGACAGTCTCGATCAAATGTTGGCACGTGTGGATATTATTTCCGTCAACAGCCCGTTTACACCGGCCACCTATCACCTTTTGTCAGAACGACGTTTAAAACTCATTCAACCCACGGCTTACATCGTCAACGCTGCGCGTGGCGAAATCATAGATGAATCTGCTTTGATGGATTGTTTGGAAGCTGGCAGCATATCCGGCGCGGCACTGGATGTTTTTGAAAATGAGCCTGCAGTTTCAGACCGCATGTTAAAGCTGGCAGAAGATGGCAAACTGGTTTTGCTGCCGCATATGGGTTCCGCGACTGTGGAAGGCCGCATCGAAATGGGCGAAAAAGTGCTGATCAACATCCGCACTTTCTTTGACGGCCATCGCCCGCCCGACAGAGTGTTGCCGGGCCGCGATTGATTGAACTAAATCGTTGCCACAACGCGGCCGCGAATTTTGCCTTCAACGATATCAGTGGCTGCGCCGATGAGATCGTCAAAGCCGATCTCAGTGGTCAGGCTTTCCAATTTCGCCATATCAAGATCTTTCTCCAAGCGCGCCCATGCTTCTTCGCGCAAAGAAGTTGCGGCCATCACACTGTCTACACCCAACAAACTCACACCGCGCAGAATGAACGGCATCACTGTTGCAGGTAAATCGAAGCCTTGCGCCAAACCACATGCCGCGACTGCACCACCATATTTCGTTTGTGCAATCACATTGGCAAGCGTGTGCGACCCAACAGCGTCAACGGCCCCAGCCCAACGCTCTTTGCCGAGCGGGCCACCCGCTTCGGACAATTCATTGCGATCAATAATATCTGTAGCACCCAATGATTTGAGAAAATCCGCTTCGTCTGTGCGGCCCGTCGACGCGATCACCTCGTAGCCAAGTTTGGACAAAAGCGAGATTGCAACAGATCCAACACCGCCATTTGCTCCGGTCACAACAATCGGCCCTTTGTCCGCAGTGATGCCAGCGCGTTCCAACGCCATGACACACAACATGGCTGTATAACCTGCTGTCCCGATAGACATGGCATGTTTTGCAGAAATACCCGCAGGGCGTTTGATCAACCAATCACCATTCACCCGTGCTTTCTCAGCATAGGCACCCCAATGGGTTTCTCCCACGCCAAAGCCATTTAAAATGACATCGTCTCCCGCCGCAAATTTCGCATTGCTTGAGTCGATCACTTTGCCTGCAAAATCGATGCCCGGGATCATTGGCCATTTGCGAACGACTGGCGCTTTGCCCGTGATCGCCAACCCATCTTTGTAGTTCACCGTGGTGGCCTCTACGGCAACGGTGACATCGCCTTCCATCATATCTGCTTCGTTCACCTGCGTGACCTCAACAGACTGCTTCTTATCTTCGTCCCGTGAAATCAGGATGGCTTTGAATGACGACATGATATCTCTCAGTTTTGTTGTTGTGTTTCATCTTGCGCACGGCGTGTGCGGCTTGAAAACAGTTCATCAATAATAATAGCAGCAGCACCAATGGTTATGAAAGCATCTGCCACGTTGAACACCGCAAAGGCCCAGCTTTGAGTGTGAAATAAGAAAAAGTCGATCACGTGCCCATATGAGACACGGTCAATAAGATTGCCAATCGCGCCTGCAATGACAAAGGCAAACCCCAAAAGAGTGAGCTGGTGGTGACGCGGAACTCTTTGCCACAGAACAATTAAAATGATCGTAACAATTGCGGTGAGCGCTATCAAACCATAGCTTCCAAACCAAGACAGCATGGAAAACGCTACGCCTGTATTATAGGTGAGATAAAGCGAGAAAAATGGCACCACATCCACCGGTTGCTGGAACGGTAAATTGGCTTCCGCCGACCATTTGCTCAACTGATCAATGGCGATCAAAACGAGCACCAGAACATAAAGTTTGCCCTTCAAGCGCATTGTCATTTACTCCGGTCGTTTGATTTCAATGCATGGCGACGCGCTTCAAACAACATGATGCCCGTGGCTACCGCAAGATTTAATGAATCTGCAGCACCATCCATTGCAATATATGCAAGTTGCGAACAAGCGTTTGAAAGACTTTCCGTCAAACCTTTTTGTTCATTGCCCATCAATATGATTTGCGGGCCTTTATCATAATCAATTTCGCGATGGTCGACAGCACCTTCAAGATGCGTTCCCACAACAGCACCGCCAGCACTTTTCCATTTTGCAGCATAGGCCAGAAATTGATCTTCACTCAGTCTTGCAATTGGCGTGTGAAACAATGACCCCATTGTGGCGCGCACGGCTTCAAGCGCAAATGGATCAGTGGTTTCACCAATCAGCAAAACGCCTTTGGCCCCCAGCGCATCAGCGGTTCTGATGATGGTGCCGAGATTGCCAGGGTCGCGAACACGATCGAGCGCTACCCATGTGTTGTTGTCGACACATTTTACATCTTGAACGTCGATAAACTTCTGCTCGATCACGGCCACCACCATTTGCGCGTTGTCTCGGCGGGTGATGGATGTGAGAAGTTTGTCATTGGTGATGAACACATCACCACCACGTGCGCGAACAGTGGTTGCCAACTGCTCAACACGGGATTTCAACTTCGCATCGTCGAACAATTTTTTGGAATGAATAAGGGTTCGCACACGCCAACCGGTGGCCAGTGCATCAGTCACCAGTTTCATGCCTTCAGCAAGAAAGAGTTTTTCGTTTTCGCGGTTCTTTTTCAAAGCCAAGGCCTTGATGGACTTTATACGAGGATTGGACGTCGACGTGATTTCTTCCACACGCCCGGGTCGAACAGCAGATTCACTCACAGCTCCGCCCCTTTCGCGATGATTCTGGAGAACATCGAAGTCGACAGTGACCTTCCGCCCAATTCTTGTTGCAGCACCAATTCACCACTTTCCAAACGCCCGTCAAATCCGGCAAACACATCTTGCACCAATTCGTGCAGTGCAAAATGTGATGCGCGAATGGCATAAGATGTGAGAATGGTGAGCAACGGGTTGGTCGATTGTAAATCGCGCACCAGATCCAACATATAAGGCAGGTGGTCAAACAGCTGCCAGACTTCACCTTTGGGGCCACGCCCGTAAGCAGGTGGGTCGAGCAATATAATATCGTAGGTATTGCTACGCCGCTTTTCGCGCGCACAAAATTTCACAGCATCATCGCATATCCAGCGTATGGGCGCCCCTTGCAGTTTTGCAAGAGCTTGATTTTCCTGCGCCCACCCAACCGCCTTTTTCGATGCATCCACATGCGTGACTTCAGCCCCTGCTTTTGCCGCCACAAGAGACGCCAGACCTGTATATCCAAACAGGTTCAACATGCGGACCGAGCGCCCTTGTTTGCGAGCAGCACGAATGACCTGATCCATGCTGCGCCAGTGAACGGCTTGTTCCGGAAACACGCCTGTATGTCTGAAGGACGTGAAACGTCCATGATACGGCAAACCGTCAAACGCGAGAGGCCAGGTTTCTGCCAAATCCCCTTTTGGATAATTCCAACGCCCCTGCCCCTCTTCATCCGTATTGCCAGAAAACACAGCATCAGCGTTTTCCCATACATCGGCGGAGGCAGATGGCAGCCAAATCGCTTGTCCCTCAGGACGTCGTATGACGACGGGGCCATAGCGCTCAAGTTTCTCGCCATTGCCGCTGTCGATCAGCGCATAATCACTGTTCGGTTCTGCACGCAATACCATACCCGTTGTTTCAGGCATACGATCACCGTTGCGCGCAATACGTGGCGGAATTTGTTCCAGCAGTGAAGGCTTTGTGGCTGACCGCTTTTGCGCATCAGCTTGCCCTGCGTTTTTGGTGGTCAATTTTGAATTGACCTTTTCACCAGCACGGCCTGCACCATTTATTCTGGGCGGTCGTGATTTTCGCGAGTCTTTGCGTGATGATTTGTATGCAGGTTTGGCCATACTATGGCTTTAACCGTTCCAAAGCGCCACGCAAACCCCTTGTTGGCGTCCAATGAGACTGGTAGTCATGAATCAATTGAGAATTGGAGTTTTGCCCCATGGAAATGAATGGCAGTCACATCATACCCGCTTCGCGTGAAGTCGTTTGGGAGGCGCTGAACAATCCCGATATTTTGCGTGCGTGCATTCCAGGGTGCGAAGAACTTGAAATGTCATCACCTACAGAAATGTCTGCAACGGTGGTTACAAAAATAGGCCCTGTGAAAGCCAAATTCAAAGGCGATGTCACTTTGGAAAATTTGAACCCACCCAACAGCTACACGATAAGTGGTGAAGGCAAAGGTGGAATCGCTGGTTTTGCAAAAGGCGGAGCCGATGTAATTCTTACAGAAGTTCCCGAAGGAACCAAGCTTGACTATGATGTGGATGCAAAAGTTGGCGGTAAAATTGCGCAGCTGGGTTCACGGCTCATAGATTCCACAGCGCGCAAGCTTGCCGACCAATTTTTTTCAAATTTCTCTGAGAAGGTGGGATCATCATAATCCACCGCTATTTCGTTGAACCACTTTTCTTGCGCGCCAAAGTAAACTAACGTAACGGAAATTTTGAGAGGATATTCTACAATGGCTACCCAAACCTATCGTGAAAATGCTTGGACCTGCTTTTTCTGCGGTCTCGTGATCTGCGCAGTTCTGGCACTAATCGTTTATCTCATTGAAGTCGCCGTTATTTAATCTGGCGCCAAAAAGCACTCATAATGTCGGGTGACATTGTGAGCGAGATGCGTTGGACTAAGTCCAACTGACTTCCGTTTAATCGGGATTTAAGAGCTGGCCAGTGCCGGAAAAACGGATTCTGTTTTCGGGGCTGCTGCATCAACAACCATTTTTTCCAGCTTGTCGGCTTTTTCTTTCTGCTTTTCAGCTTCAAAGCCAAGCTTGGTCACTTCCACTTTGCGTTCTCTTGCAACTTTCCGATGTTTGCCTTGGGTCAACCAAGTTGCAAAACTGCCGATCACCATCCCGATAATCAGCATAGCGAACAAAAGCACGAACAATGGTGGTGAAAACAACACAACAGACTGGCCTTCGATACCAGCAACCAGTGAAACATCAACGGGTTGACGGTTGGCCACGGCCAAAGTGATCACCACAATGCCGACTGGAACCATAATTAGAAGTGCTATGAGTTTTTTGATCATTGTTTTTCCGCAAATTCCAACGCGCTTTTGTATTAATTACCTTACCAAAGGTAAGATAATGTCGCAACTATGCGTTTAGACGATCTCTCAAGTCTTTCCCTGTTTTGAAAAATGGAACCCATTTTTCCTCGACTTCAACACGATCGCCCGTTCTCGGATTTCGACCAATCCGAGGTGCACGGTGCTTCACAGAAAATGCGCCAAATCCACGCAATTCAACACGGTCGCCTTCAGCCAAAGCTTCTGTGATTTCCATCAATATAGCATTCACGATGTTTTCCACGTCGCGTTGATACAAGTGTGGGTTTTGGTCAGAAATTATCTGAACCAATTCTGACTTAATCATAGGTCTTCCCTCTCACAAATTGTCGGCCCATTGTTCGTTCTCACATGAGTGATAATTGAACTCGACAGTCTTTGTTAATTACCGTGCCAAACAGACAGCAGCCCGTCAAGAAATAAGCGTTTTGGAAGAATTGCTGGAAGATCGTTCACGTTCAATCCGTCTTCATTGCTTGTGCTGCCGGCAAGCCAGTTCAAAAACGGTACGCTGGACAGAAAGCCTCGACGTTCTCGTGGTGGCTTCCACTCCAAAACCTTCAGATCCTCACTGAGACCTTTTTCCTTCACCAACCATTGTTTGGCGACCTCTTCGCCGCCAATTGCATCTATCAGTTTTTCTTTCATACTACGATCGCCTGAATAAATGCGGCCATCAGCAAGTTTCAGCACTTGCGTTCTGTTAAGCGGACGACGGTCAGTCACAAGATCCACAAACCAATTGTAGCTGTCGTCAATCAGTTCTTTGATCGCGGCCTTTGCTTCTGGTGGCGGGGTGTGAAACGGCGAAGGCTCGGCCTTCAATGGAGACGATTTTATTTCATCGATGGAGACACCAATTTTATCAAGCAAACCCTTTGCCTGCGGGTATTGGAATATAACACCGATCGACCCAACGATCGATGACCGACGTGCAACAATGTGATCAGAGGCAGTTGCAATCATATAACCGGCAGAGGCAGCCAATGTGCCAACACTTGCAGAAACGGGCTTCTTGTCCGCAATACGGCGAACAGCTTCAAAAATTGCTTCCCCACCCACGGTGGTCCCGCCAGGGGAATCAATTGTTAAAATGAGGCCTTTTACCTTTTCATCTTTTTCAATATCCGCGAGCAACTTTAGGAGTTTTCGGTCTTCCGTAATCATGCCAGTCACGGCAACGCGGGCAATATGATCGCCATGACCACCTGTACCTTTGAACGCACCTGCGGATTGCAACACAACCAAAACTGCTATCGCAACTGCGATGAAAGTGCCGATGCGCCAGAATGACAATTTGCGGCGCAAATGACGCCGATCAAGAACTGTGTCTATGTCGAGTGACATTACGACTCCTATTGGGGAACGATGGTATGTCTTTCAAATACGAAGTGGCGGGCAAGCTTGCAAGGAGACTTTTTCTGTTCGAACTGCACTGGGCTTCAAAATTCGTCATAGGCCTGTACAAACCTTATGATTGTGGTGACCAAAACGATGCAGGCAAAAATGTAAGCGATCAATGAAAACCATGCCGGGAAAAGACAAAAGAGAGCGAACACAAGGAGTGTTTCGCCAGCTTCAGCCAAACCAAACGAATAGAGAAACGACTTTGAACCCCGTTGGGTCTCGGTTGCTCCGCGTTTTTCTGACAACAGAGCAAAAGTTAGGAAACTGGCTCCGTTCAAGTAAAAAGCCGCTAGCAGAACAGAACCAGCCGCCCAGTTTTCTGCGGGGCTGGACCAAATGAATGCCAAAGGCACAATTCCATAAAACGCGAAATCAAGAACGATGTCCAAATAACCGCCAAGGTCTGTCTTTCCATTTAAGCGCGCAATGGTGCCATCCAGTCCGTCACACAGGCGCGAGAGCAATATGAGAAAAAGAGCCCAAATATAGGACTGGTTATAAATGGTCAATGCCGCAATGACGCCAATGGCAAACCCTAGCCAAGTGACAGCATTTGCGCCAATTCCCAATGAAGCCAATTTTTGAGCAATGGTTTCCAGAGCAGGGTCAATCGATTTGCGCAAACGAGCGTCAAACATTGCAAATGTCTTTCATTGGATTGGTGAGCGTTTTTGTTTAAAAGAACGATAAAGCGCGAGCGAGAACAGAACAAGGTACGGGCATTTCTTAAATGACGGACGCTCACACATACAGCGCGACGACCGACGACATAATCGTCAATGTTTCACCGCGCTATTTGGAAGACCAATCCAAACCCGCAGAAAGCCACTATGTTTGGGCGTATAGTGTTGAAATTATCAACTCGTCCGGCGAGACCATCCAGTTGAAAGAAAGAAGCTGGATCATCACAGATGCAAATGGTGTGGTGGAAAAAGTTCATGGACCTGGTGTGGTTGGTGAGCAACCCATTTTAAAATCGGGCGACAGCTACCATTATTCAAGCGGTTGCCCCCTTTCCACGCCATCGGGAATTATGGTTGGCTCATATTTAATGATTGGCGAAAGAGGCCAATCCATCGATGTTGCTATTCCGGCATTCTCGTTAGATTTGCCCCATGCTCGGGTCACTGTGAACTGATGTCATTGCAAGATCATCAAATGCAAGACTACCGTCCTGTACGCATTCCGGCATTGCTGGACATGCGGCCTGTGTTTTTGGTGATTGGATTTTTGTTGATGATGCTTGGATCTGCGATGCTGATACCAACCATTATTGACTATTCAGTAGGAGACCCTGAATGGACAGCTTTTGCGTTGTCCAGCCTCGTGACTTTGGGGTTGGGCGCTGCGATGTTCATGGCCACCCGTGGCGGCAACAAGCAATTGTCGACGAGACAAGCCTTTTTGATGACCGTCATGGTGTGGATTACGCTGTCTGCATTTGGAGCCCTGCCCTTTTATTGGTCCGGGACAGCACCGAGCTATACCGATGCATTTTTTGAATCAATTTCTGGCTTGACCACCACTGGGGCAACGGTTCTCAGCGGACTGGATAATTTGCCTCCGGGAATTCAAATCTGGCGCGGAATTCTTCAATGGCTTGGTGGTCTGGGCATTATTGTTATGGCCGTTTCTGTACTGCCCATGCTGCAGATTGGTGGCATGCAATTGTTTAAGACCGAGGCCTTTGAAACGCCGGAAAAAATTCTACCGCGGGCCACACAAATTTCTGGTTTCATCACTTTGATTTTTTTGAACCTGACGGGTCTTTGCATGTTGGCCTACTTGTTGGCTGGAATGAACCTGCTGGATGCGGTGGTGCACGCCATGACAACTGTTGCGACAGGTGGCTTCTCAACGCACGATGCATCACTTGGATATTTCAACAGCGTCAAAATCGACGTCATTGCCACCGTATTCATGATCATCGGGTCACTTCCGTTTCTTTTATATGTCCAGGCATTGCAAGGACAATTGAAACCACTGTTTAGAGACAACCAGGTTCAGACATTTCTGATGCTTCTTTCTGCCTTGGTTCTGTTTGCTTGGATTGTGGAAGAAGTCTCCGGCATTCGTGCGGGCACCGACGCGTTTCGTTTTGCACTGGTGAATGTCACTTCAATTTTGACGGGCACGGGTTACGCCACTACGGCTTATGACGGTTGGGGGCCTGTGGCAGTGGCTTTCTTCTTTTTCATCATGTTCATTGGCGGTTGTGCGGGATCGACATCATGCGGTATTAAAATATTCCGCTTTCAAGTGCTGTTTCAAAATATTCGTCAACACATTGCACGCGTTCTGTATCCCAATGGAGTGTTTACTCAACGCTTCAATGGTCGTCCGATTGAAGATTCTGTCACCGCAGCTGTGATGGGATTTTTCTTTCTTTATATACTCACCTTCGCAGTCTCTGCATCTGCTTTGGCGATTGCTGGCGTCGACCCAATCACAGCGCTGTCTGGAGCAGGTACTGCCATTTCCAATGTGGGCCCTGGGCTCGGTGCCATTATTGGGCCCGCTGGAAATTACCAACCGCTGGGTGATGTCCCAAAATGGATATTGGCCATCACGATGCTGATAGGCCGGCTTGAACTGTTTACCGTTTTGGTTTTGCTGTCGCCAAGGTTCTGGCGCGCATAAGCCGCCTATTGAGCAGGTTGAATAGATTTGCCTTTTGATTGTTTGGTTTGGCGTCTCTGTTCAAAAATGAACCGCAAGGCTGTAGAGAAATCATGACCAATGCCCACAAAAGCTGGGACAAGGAATAAGACCAGCACAGTGGCCGATGCCAAGCCAAACACCATTGTCGCCGCCATGGGCAACAAAAATTGTGCTTGCAAACTTTTCTCAAACAACAGCGGCACCAACCCGCCGATCGTCGTCAGTGACGTGAGCAACACTGCACGCAAACGATCACGGCTCGCACCAATTGCAGCTTCGCGAATGGACTCGCCTGCCTCGTAGCGTTCGTCCAAACGACTGACGAGAATAATGGAATCGTTGACCAAAATCCCCGCGAGACCAAGCAAACCAATCACAGATAGAATGGTCAATTTCAAGCCAAGCAAATAGTGACCCAGCACAGCTCCCACAATGCCAAACGGAATGATCAACATCACCGCGACGGGGCGCCAGTAACTTGCAAAAACCCAAGCCAACACAATGTATATAATCGCCAGCGCGATGATCGCTCCAATCTGCAGATCTGCAAAAGCATCTCGGCGTTCTTCATCGCGTCCAGAATACCGATACGAGATGCCGTATTTTGAAACGATTTCGGCAAGACCCGACACCTCAAGAACCTCTTGAGCCTGTTCAGTGGTGGTGATTTTTGTGTCAATATCTGCTGTTACAGAAACTGTGGCCTTGCCATCGATGCGTTCTATGGCTGCAAAACCTTGACGCTCGGTGATTTTTACAACTTGGGAAAGTGCAACAAACTGCCCCGCCGGGCTTCGCAATTCGAAATTACGCAAGGCTGCTGCCCCGGTCTGGTTTGCAATTTTGGAGACCCGTACAGTGATTTCATCATCACCGTCAGCAAAGCGGCGCGGGATGGCACCTTCAAAAGAATTGCGCAGTTGCCTGCCCACATTGTCAATCGTGAAACCAAGTGCCGAGCCGCGGGGCGTCAACTGCATTGTGAGCTCAGGCTTCCCGTATGGCAAATCATCCGACACACCCGATACGCCTTCCACTGTTTGCACCAGTGGAATGATTTCGGTGGCAGCGGCTTTCAAAACGGAAACATCGGGCCCTTGAAGTTGAACATCAATGTCGCGCCCTGGAGGTCCTCCACGGGATTCAAACAGTGCAACGCGACGCACACCTGCAATTTTTGGGACTGCTCTGCGCCATGCACGAACAATTTCAGGAGTGCGAACCGTCCGCTCTTCAGAGGTTGTCAGTTGCACTCGGATAGAGGCAACATTGTCCCCTGTTGATCTGCCCGCTTTGCCGAGCGTCGAAAATGCAGCAACGATCAGTTTCTCATCTCCGCCCGTGAGCTCTTGTTCAGCATCACCCAAAGCGGCTTCTATTCTTTGCAACACAGAGCGGGCTTTTTCTTCTGGCACACCAGCGTTGAACACCACCCGGGCATTGATATTTTCAGCTTCAGCAGACGGGAAGAAGACGAAACCCACACGTCCGCTGCCCATAACGCCCCAAACACCCACAAGGACACAGGCCACCGCGAGGGCAATTGTCACATAGCGCCAAGAGTAAGACAGGCTCACCAGAGCATTAAAAGGCTTATCGCGGACCCAGTTGAAACCTTTGTCAAAGTTTCGACGAAACGATCCGTCTTGCATTAATTCTTCTTCCGACTTTCCACGTTGACGCCATCTGGTGAACGCTGAAAAAATGGCCTCGACCAAAACGGAAACAACATACGCAATCACGGCCAGCGCGCCGATGAAGACGGGCAGTTTGACACCTGCGCGTTGCTCTTGAATGAATGCCACCAGCCCGGAAGCTGAACCGGGCAAGATTGGGACTGGCAGATATTTTCGCACAACCGACATCACACCATCGCAGATTTCAACGAACCACAGGCCTTTGCCTGGTTCAGCAACCGACAGTGCAAAAACACCAATTGTCAAAGCGATGATGAACTGTCGCCAATAAGACCAACGTTTTGCTTTTCTTGGCACAAGTGTGTGCGCGAGGTGCCCCGGCAATATAAGGAAACACTCCACAAGGCTGGCAATGATCACGGCCATAACCACCAATGGCAGCACACCGATGATTTGTCCGAGAACTCCTTGAATAACCAAAATGGGGGCGAAAGCAGCAACGGTTGTAATCATCGCCGCAGTCACGGGCACCACCATGCGGCCCGCACCATTTTCAGCGGCCGTGAAGGGTTCGTCACCTTCCGTAAAGCGTGTAGCGGTGTGTTCTCCCACCACGATGGCATCATCGACAATGATTCCAAGCATCATGATCAAGCCAAATAGCGAAATCATATTTATGGTTTGGCCAGTGACCCACATGATGCCGATGGTGGCCAGCATGGCGACGGGAATTCCAACAGCGACCCAAAATGCGATACGCGCGTTGAGAAAGACAAACAATATGCCAACAACAAGCATGAGACCGCCAAGGCCATTTGTCACCAAAAGCAATATCCGTTCGGTGAGCGCGTTGGCGCGCACATCATATTGCTTAAGCACGAGTCCCGCGGGCAAGGCGCCTTCGATGTCTTTCAGATAATCGGTAAGAATTTTATTGGTGATCAATGTGTCAGCAGATTCCGCCCGTTGAACATCGATTTGAATGGCACGCTGTCCAGCCATAAATCCCTGGGGTTGGCTGCTGTCAAAAGTGTCTTTGATGGTCGCAATTTCACTCAACCTGACCTTTTCGCCAGTATCAAAAGAACGCACTTCAATTTGACCCAAGGTTTCAGGCGTTTTTATATCGGCCAGCGTACGCAGTTGCTTTTCGATATTACCTTCCATTTGACCGGACGGCAGATCACGAGAATTGTTGGCAATAATGTTTGAGACATCACCAATGGTCAGGCCTATTTGACGCAATTCGCGTTCAGGAATTTCCACCTGAAGTTCACGCGCGCGAAGGCCCGTGAACGAAATTTTATCAATGCCCCGCTCAATCAGATCATCCCTGATTTTCTTCGCGTAAAAACGCAGTGCCTTTTCCGACACTGGCCCAGTGACTGCAATACGTGCAACGCGGTCAAAGAACGCTGCCTGACTGACTTCAGGCTCGTCTGCATCTTCCGGCAGGTTGGTGACCGTTTTAATCGCGGTCTCAACGTCTCGAACCGCTTCTTTGATGTCCACGCCATGTTCATATTCAAGGCCGATGGACGCAATGCCTTCGCGCGCCCGCGATGTCACGCGCTTTATCCCATCAAGGTAACGCAGTTCGGGTTCCATTATTTCCAGAATATTGGATTCCACATCCTCCGCACTGGCACCTGACCACGTCACGGTGACAGTCACCACAGGCACTTCAGTCGTCGGGAAAAACTGTGTGTTGATGCGTCCCAAAGCAAACACACCAAAAATGATCATCATAATCATGATCAAATTGGCCGCATTGCGGTGGCGCACAAACAGGCGAACCAACCCAGAAGTAGAGTTTGAAAAAGACTGCTGCGTGGTTGGTTGATCCATAATCAGATAACCTACTCTTTAGCAGCGTTTTGCTGACGCCATTGCGCGATGAGTTTGCGCCGTTCAGGAATGTCCATACCTCTGAATTCTTCGAGTGTCAGATTGTTCGCTTTGATAATTTTGGCGATCTCTTCGCGACTGGACCGACCATTCGCACCACTATTCTCACCGCCACTTGTTGACGGTCGCGCCGGTGCTTTTTCCCCTTCAATGCGAACGGCCAATCCGTCACTCACCTCAGTAATCCGTGTGGTGAGAATACGATCACCTTCAGCAACTCCAGTGGCGATAATGGCTTGCTCACCTTGATAGGCTGCAACCGTGACTTTGGAAGATTGCAATTTCCCGTCAACCACTTTGTAGACAGTATCATTGTTATAAATAGCAGTGTCGGGAACCATAAATGTGTTGGCAAACACCGTGTCTGGCACACTGACTTCCACAAAGGCGCCAGGGCGCAGTTTCACACCTTGTTCCACGCTTTCCAATTTCGCAATAACTTCGACGCCGCCGCGATTGGCTTCGATCTGGGCGCTCACGCGATCTATGCGTGCTGGAAAGCTGTACCGCACTCCGCCCACAGTCCATGCCACATCCACCGCACGGCCGATCAAACCTGTTGGGCTTGTTTGCAGTCGTCCGTACTGCGCATCTGTCAAAGTGAAACGTGTCTCGAGACTGTCGACCTCATACATGGAAACGACCAAGTCATTGGCTGTGATTGCGCGGCCAATTTCTGCAGTGCTGGTTTGAACAATCCCCGTAAATGGCGCCAGCAAAACCGTGGAATCCAGATTTCGTTGTGCCTGTGCCACGCGCCAATCCAAACGATCAATCGTCGCCTTCATTTGTCCAAGTCTAGCTTCCTGCACTTTGATTGTATCGACCGATAGGGCAACCGTTTGACGACGCTGACTTTCCACCAATTTGCGCGCTTCGACCTGTTGCACGGTCAAGGCTTTGCGTTTGACCAGTTTTTCGGCTCGCGCCAAGTCTGTTTCAGCGAATTTCAACTGCTCTTGGGCAGCTTGCAATTTGCTCCGCTCAAGCGAAATCTGAGCTGCATTTTCATTGATTCTCGCTTTGGCTTCAGCAAGATTGGACTTTGCTTCTGAAAGCGCGCCTTTGTATTCAAAGTCGCTGATTTCGACCAAAGGGTCACCTTTGTTGACAGTCGCCCCGCCGCGAAGGTTGGGGTTGATTTTGACGATTTCCCCCGAAACCAAAGACCGCAATTCAACTGTTCGTGCGGCAACGGTTTGACCGTAGGAAATGAACTTGGGTTGATTGTCTGCTTGCTTGGCTGTGACAGCGTTCACTGTATAGACGGTTTTAAATGCCGGTCGCTTTTTGGCCTCTGGTTTTCCATCAACCATCCGCTTTGCAATAAAGAACGAGCCTGCCAAAATGGCAATCATCAAAGCGGCTTGAATGAGCGCCAGAATTGTCTTGCCAGTGTAGTAACCTATGCCCTTGCGAGGTGGGCTGTCCATTTCAACAGTTCGAATATCTTCTTCGTGATATTCCGCGACCACAGAATCGCTGGCGGCAACTATTCCACGCCCGTTGCCAACGTCAGATTTATTGTCGCTCACTTTGTCCAGCATTTTTATGCTCCTAAGCGTGAAATATACCTTGCGTCACAAGTTCTACAAGCCAACGTCTCGTAAAGTTTTGTAAAACCCATCGTGATCGTAAACAGAAAAATGCGGATCAATTGTCGCTGCTCATTGGAAGCTTTTCGGGTCAAACGAATAGGTCGAGCTGCAAAATTCGCATGTGACACTGATTTTTCCGTCTTCAACGCTTTCATTTCTTTCTTCTTGGCTGAGACCTGCAAGAACACCTTCCACTTTTTCGGCTGAACAAGAGCAGTTGTCATTTACACTCACGCCTTCAAACACGCGCACACCGTGTTCGTGGAAGAGACGATACAACAAACGCTCTGGCTCCACTGAACCATCCGTCAACTCAACATCATCAATTGTCTGCATTAAGGCCTGAGCCTCAGACCATGCATCATCTTCTTGGAAATTGTTGTCTTCATCTGCACCATCGCCGCCGTGTAAATCTTTTTGACGCATGCGCTCGGTGGAATCGGGTAAAAATTGCAGAAGCACACCCCCCGCTGTCCAATTGTGGCGCGGGCGGCCACCTTCGTTGCGGGTCAACACTTCTCCAACAGCCAGACGCAGTTCTGTTGGTATTTGTTCGGATTGGCGAAAATAGCGGCGCGCCACTTCTTCCAAGCCAACACCATCCAGCTGCACAATACCCTGATAGCGCTGGGTGTATTCACCCTGATCAATTGTCATGGCCAAAGTGCCCTTGCCCATAAGAGAAATGGGATCAGGTGTTTCTAAATTCGCCACAGCATCGGCGTCGTAACGTGCATAAGCACGCACTGATCCCGGCGTGGTGTAGTCGGTGACAATCATCGAAACAGGGCCATCTGTTTGAGTTTGCAAAATGAACTTGCCTTCAAATTTCAATGCCGTTCCCAACAATACCGTAAGCACCACTGTTTCAGCCAACAAGCGACTGACGGGTTCAGGATATTTGTGCCGATCAAGAATGGTGTCCAGCATGGGGCCAATTTGAACGGCACGTCCGCGGACATCCAAGGGTTCCACCTGAAATGGAATGACCGCATCTTGGCCTGCAAATTCAATATTCAACGTGTTTTCAGACATACCCATACTCATCGATTTGCATACAGAAACCATTCTGCAGCACATTTGTTGGCGTTGATTTTCGTGAAACGATTGGTCTCAGATATGTGTTCGGCGCGCAATTGCAACCTTCACCCTAGTTGTTGGCAAGACACCAAGCCAAAATGCCTTTTTGTGCATGAAGACGGTTCTCTGCCTCATCGAACACGACGGATTGTGGGCCATCCATCACTTCATCGGTAACCTCTTCATTGCGGTGTGCTGGAAGGCAGTGCATGAACAATGCGTCTTTGTCGGCATGGGCCATGAGCGAGGAGTTCACCTGATAGGGCCCAAACGTATTGTGTCCTTCTGCATCATCTTCCATGCCCATGGATGTCCAAGTGTCGGTGATCACGCAATCACTGCCTTCAACCGCTTTGATTGGATCTTGGGTCAGCTCAATTTTGGCGCCCATAGATTTGGCGGCATCAACATATTTTTGCGATGGGCCACGACCTTCAGGCGTTGCAATACGCAACGTGAAATCAAATTTGGACGCAGCTTCCATGAAAGAATGAACCACATTGTTGCCATCGCCCGTATAGGCAATTGTTTTGCCCGCAATCGGACCATTGTGTTCTTCAAACGTCATGATATCCGCCATAATCTGGCAGGGATGCGTTTCATCCGTCAGGCCGTTGATCACGGGCACTGTTGCATATTTTGCCATTTCCAACAGACGATCATGGGCTGTTGTTCGGATCATAATCGCATCAACATAGCGGGACAAAACCCGGGCCGTATCAGCGACAGTTTCACCGCGCCCCAGCTGAGAAGACGCTCCATCCAAAACAATAGTTTCGCCGCCCAGATCACGCATGCCCACATCAAAGGAAACGCGAGTGCGGGTTGATGGTTTGTCAAAAATCATGGCCAGCATTTTGCCAGTAAGTGGCAATTCACGCTTTCCGGCTTTGAAGTCCGCTTTCATTTCGCTTGCGGATTTCAAAATAGATTTCAGTTCGTCGCCCGAGAAGGCGGCGATGTCGAGAAAATGATTTTGCATAGTATTATCCGGCTTTTTGAAGCTTTGTGAGTGCTGTTTCCATTTTGGCGACTGCCTCTTGGATATCAGCATCATCAATGGTGAGCGGCGGGATCAGACGTACAACATTGTCGCCAGCCGGAACGGTGAGAAATTTCTCGGCTCTGAATGCAGCAACAATATCTGTGTTGAGGGCTTTGCATTTGAAACCCTGCATGAGGCCATCGCCGCGGACACTTTCGATCAGGTCTGGAAATGTGTCAGCCAATTGCGCCAACCGCTGACGCATGTTGATGGCTTTTTCCTGTACGTCTTCAAGGAAGCCATCTTTCAAAACCACATCCAGAACAGCATTCCCGACAGCCATGGCCAAAGGGTTGCCGCCATAAGTTGTGCCGTGGCTGCCTGGCTGCATACCCGATGCCACGCGTTCGGTGGCCAAACAGGCACCGACTGGAAATCCACCACCAATTCCTTTTGCTATACCCATAATGTCAGGTTCAGCACCCTCGATCCATTGATGAGCAAACAGACGACCTGTGCGCCCAATTCCACATTGCACTTCGTCATATATAAGTAGAATGCCAGCGTCGTCGCACAACTCGCGCAAACCGCGCAAACACTGATGGGGAACGGGGCGCATGCCGCCTTCACCCTGTATGGGTTCAACCAGGATCGCCGCTGTTTTATCATCAATGGCCGCTTTCAAGGCATCGTGATCCCCAAACGGCACTTGTTTGAAACCAGATACAGGTTCGCCAAAGCCCATAAGGTATTTTTCATTTCCGCCTGCTGAAATTGCAGCCAGCGTTCTGCCGTGAAAGGCACCTTCGAATGTGATGATATCCACCCGCTCTGGGTTGCCATTTTCAAAATGCCAACGTCTTGCCGTTTTGAACGCACATTCCATGGATTCAGAACCGGAGTTCGTGAAGAACACACGTTCGGCAAAACTGTTCTCACACAATCGGTTGGCGAGGCTCTCTTGCTGCGGGCTCTCGTAAAGATTGGACACATGCCAAAGCTGTTCTGCCTGCGTTTTCAGTGCATTCACCAAATGAGGGTGAGAGTGACCCAAGGAATTGACGGCAATGCCAGCTGCAAAATCCAAATATTCTTCTCCCTCATTTGTAAACAATCGGCAGCCTTCACCTCTTTCAAAATGAATGGGTGTTCTGGCGAATGCACTAAACAATGCAGAAGAATTGGCGGGTGCCATTGGATTGGCCTTCATAAAATGGAACCGACAACAGAAAAGCCATCGCTTTTCCGATCATCAGTTGGAGGTTGAGAGAACAAAAACCGCCGAAAGGCGGTCCACGAGTGCACATTAGGCAAGAAAAGTGGGGTGTCAATTGTTGTTGTGCCCAGTTTGGCAAGGCAGGAAACGCAAGGACAAAGATAAAATTAGGATTAAATTTCTCTGTTTATCCCCAGATTCAACCTCTTTTTGGAAGAATGATTCTTTCAGTTGGGGACAAAATGAAAAAATGATTCGTGCTGCGCTTATGACTCTTGCGGCGGAGTCAACGGACATTGTAGTTTGAATTTAACAAAACTGGGCATGCGGCTCGGACTGGAATTCAAAGCTAGAGAACCCAATATTCCAAAGGGTTTTGACCTCATTCTACAAGATTGGGGACGGTTTCTTTCGCGGTGATTTTAGCCCCCTGCACCAAGCCTGCACTTGAAACACCATTGAGGGTAAATGATATGTCTTGGACCGATGACCGAGTTGCACGCCTTTCGAAACTTTGGGCTGATGGATTAAGCGCAAGTCAAATTGCAGCCGACCTTGGCGGCGTTACTCGCAACGCGGTAATTGGTAAAGTTCACAGACTGGGATTGTCCGGTCGGGTTAAACCTGCTGGAAAATCTGGCGCCAGTGCACGACGCAAAGCACCCGGCGGGCGCAAGCCAAATGGAACAACCAGAACGCCGCCCAGACAAACGCCACGCGGCACTGGTGCAGCTGGATCCAAACCTCAACCACATGAAGATGTTTTGTTGAAAGAGCCTGTGTCTCTTGAAGCACCAGATTCTCGCAAGATCACATTGATGCAATTGACTGAAACCACATGCAAGTGGCCAACAGGTGACCCAACCATGCCAGGCTTTTCTTTTTGTGGTCACACAAGCCAGGAAGACAAACCTTATTGTGAGTTTCATTCAAAACTCGCATTTCAGCCGGCAAGCGAAAGACGTCGTCGCCGTTAGGTCTGCGGAAAATCAGCTTGGATAACGGATATACGTTGACAAGCGAAAGCTGCTTTGAAAGCCTTTGGGGAACTCCACCCCGAAGGCTTTTTTTATATGCTTGAAATATCTGTCGATGGTGCGCAACAGACTTTTGATCTGGACAATCCTCAGCTTCCTGATTGGGTCAGTGAGAATGCGTTTTCTTCGGGGGACTATCCTTATGACAAAAAGCTGAAACGCAGTGTCTACGACACCGAACTGGAAGCATTGCAATTGGAACTGGTGAAACTCCAAGCTGATCGCTTGGAAACAGGAACGCGCATTGTCATTTTATTTGAAGGGCGAGATGCGGCGGGCAAAGGCGGCACAATTGGTGCTTTTCGCGAATATTTGAAACCCCGCAATGCGCGGGTGGTTGCCCTTTCAAAACCAACAGAGATTGAGCAAGGGCAGTTATATTATCAACGCTATATAAAACATCTGCCCACAGCCGGTGACATGACGCTTTATGATCGCTCTTGGTACAATCGCGGTGGTGTGGAACCCGTGATGGGGTTTTGCTCTGATGAGCAACACCGGACATTCTTAAAAAACACACCCGCCTTTGAAAAAACCATCGTCGATGATGGTATCAAGCTGTTCAAATTCTGGCTGAATGTGGGGCAGGAAATGCAAATCAAGAGGTTTCATGACCGCAGGCACAACCCATTGAAGTCTTGGAAACTGTCGCCCATTGACCTCAAAGCGTTGACCAAGTTTGAGGATTACACGGCTGCACGAAATTCGATGTTACAAGCCACACATACAGAACATGCGCCGTGGACCATTGTCCGATCCAACGACAAACGGCGGGCGCGTTTGAACGCCATTCGCTTTGTTCTTAATGGGCTAAATTATGCAAACAAAGACCCAAAAGCGATTGGCGAAATTGACCCCAATATTGTTGGTTTAGGACCAGATTTTTTAAACGCAAAGGGCGGCTGAGTTACTTATCAACGCGCACACGAATTGAAAATAAATCCAAAGGTTTTCCACGCAGACCAAGGTCGGTGTTGAAGGCCATATAAGCTGATTGGTTACGGCCAATCAGTTCATCATTGACGAGAACATCAAAGATATAGGCTTCAATCTGTTTGCGCGCCGTGAAGCGTTTGCGACCACAACTGCCCATAGATTTAAATTCGCAGAATATGGCAAACTGTTGCTGATCGTCACCAGATGATCGAAGCATCACTTCAAAAGTAGCTGCTTCACCTTGCAGAGTTTCCAGAACACCTCGCGGAATTTTTACGAGCACTGTGTTGGAACTGTTTCCTGGATTGGAAGAGATCCGCGCAAATGTTCGCCCGTCGGCCTGTATGAGTTCGGCAGCGCTGCGGTTTGCCAGCTCCAGATCTTGGGGATTGGCGTCAGGTTCAAATACGTTGACCCACCCTTCTCCGCCTTCTGGGACAAAGCTCCCCGATTCAATTGCCGGGTTAGGGTTGGGAACTGAACCATCCAACCGTGCTTTGATCAGATCTGGTCCAAATGTCCATGCCCACCACCCAGCAACACCAATGCCGACCCAGATGATCGTCCACAGCAACAGTTTTGCGTATGGCCGCTTCTTACGCTTTTGCAACAGCATTGGGTTGAAAGGTTCTGGTTCTGGTGCAATTTCTACATCGTCTTCAGCATATGCAGGCATGGGAATGTCTGGCACCTGCATTTGTGGTTCAATGCGTTGTTGGCTTTGATCACCGGCTGATGCGCTGACAGGAATTGGTGCTGCGGGTCGATCTGGAGCGACCGCTGAAAGATCACCGGGTTCTACAGGCGCAGCACTTGCGCTGAGTTCGGGTTCTGATTTCAATTCAGGTGCTGGCGGCGGTGTCTGTAAATTTGGAACGGGCGCCGGAGCTCTGGTTGGTGCAGGTGGCGGCGCAACGGGCGCAGGCGGCGGTGCCTCTGTCGGTGTCGTTGTAGGCGCAGGCGACGGTGTCGGTGCATTAGCGTAAGATGCCTCGATATCCGCAATGGCCCTTTGCAATCGTTGCCGCTGAGCCGTGGCCGCGTTTTGATCGAGCGAAGGGTTTTTGGAAAGCATGCGCTCCAAAGCTTGGCGGGACGAATTGTAGATACCTTCTCGCCCTTCGGCAGAGAGATTGCCCTGCTTTTCGATCGCGCTGCGGATTAAGTCTTCAAATCCTGCCAACTTAGTCTCCCGAATCCCCACATTTCCCTAACAGCTTTTATCTATGCCAGACGCATTTGGAAACATTGTTTTCTGTATTTTCTGCCGTTACGTCACCTTGAGGTGGCAAAGTTTGAGATTTGCAGCCGCATCTCAGCGCTAAAAAGACGCAATAAAGCAAACTCAATTGACGTTTGCGTAAGAATTTGGTCTGGTGAGGTAATATTTTTGAAACCACACAGTTGCAGTTCTTTCATGGCAGTTCCATCCATTCTTAAAGACGGGCTCGCGTTGCCCGCTATCGCATCACCTTTGTTCATTATTTCCCATCCGCCTTTGGTCATTGAACAGTGCAAAGCTGGGATTATTGGATCATTTCCTGCGCTGAACGCCCGTCCCGCTTCTCAACTGGATGAATGGCTGGCCGAAATAACCGAGACACTGGATGCCTACAACAAGGCAAACCCTGACAAACCTGCAGCGCCATTTGCGGTGAACCAAATCGTCCACAAATCGAACGACCGTTTAGAGCACGACATAGAAATGTGTGTGAAATATAAAGTGCCGATTGTGATCACATCTTTGGGTGCGCGACCTGAATTGAATGACGCCATTCATTCTTACGGTGGGATCACCTTGCATGACATCATCAACAATCGCTTCGCGCACAAAGCCATCGAAAAAGGTGCAGATGGTTTAGTGGCCGTTGCAGCTGGTGCTGGTGGTCATGCCGGGACTCTGTCTCCTCTGGCTCTTATTCAGGAAATTCGTGAGTGGTTTGATGGCCCATTATTGTTGTCAGGTGCCATTGCCACTGGCGATTCCGTTTTGGCTGCTCAGGCCATGGGTGCCGACATGGGCTATATTGGTTCTGCATTCATCGCCACAAAAGAAGCGCGTGCTGTCGACACATATAAAGAGATGATTGCCTCCAGTTCGGCTGATGACATTGTTTATTCAAATCTGTTTACGGGTGTGCATGGCAATTATCTCAAAGGCTCTATTGAAGCCGCAGGTATGGATCCAAACGATTTGCCGGAATCTGATCCCAGCAAAATGAGCTTTGGTTCTGACACATCAAAGGCTTGGAAGGATATTTGGGGTTCAGGCCAAGGGGTTGGTGCCGTCAAAGATGTGGTTCCAACCGCTGAATTGGTGGCGCGATTGGTGCGGGAATACAACGCCGCAAAGGCGAGAATTGCCGCTCTGTAGATCTTTAAATTTAAAAAATTTTACCAATTGATAAATTTATTGAAGGCGCTAATCTTCTCCCACAACGATGTTTGGACGTTTGTTCAAAAAATATTGGGAGAGATGCATTGTGGCTTTGGCACTTGATAAACGTTTGCGCGACGGGATTGCGGCAGGCCGACTAGAATCCAAACGACTGAAAGACAATTTTTCAGATGTTCACCCGCCGTTGGATGGTCATGAAGCTTTGGTGGCCTCTGATCGGTGCTACTTTTGCTATGATGCACCTTGCGTGACCGCTTGCCCAACGGGAATTGATATTCCGCAATTTATTCGCGAAATCTCGACGGGCAATACGGCAGGCGCTGCTGAAACCATTCTGGAGCAGAATATTCTGGGCGGTATGTGCGCCCGTGTTTGCCCAACAGAAACGCTTTGCGAACAAGCCTGCGTGCGCGAGCACGCTGAGGGCAAACCGGTTCAAATCGGCCTGTTGCAACGTTTTGCCACCGATGAAGCCATGGCGCAGAACAAGCAATTTTTTGAACGCAAATCCGCAACAGGCAAAACTGTCGCCGTTGTTGGGGCTGGCCCTGCTGGTCTTGCATGCGCCCACCGACTTGCCATGCATGGCCATGATGTGACCGTGTATGAGGCGCGCAAAAAACCAGGCGGCCTCAACGAATATGGAATTGCCGCTTACAAGACAGTGGATGATTTTGCGCAAGAAGAAGTGGATTATGTTATGGCCATTGGGGGCATCGATATCCAATACAACAAGCCTTTGGGTTCAAAAATCGATTTGGAAAAGCTGCGCCAAAAGCACGATGCGGTATTCCTCGGCATGGGGTTGGCTGGCGTCAATGCACTCGGCCTGAAGGGGAAAGAGCCTGCCGGAGTGATGGACGCAGTCGATTTCATCTCACAACTGCGCCAAGCCAAGAACAAAGGGAAGATTGCTGTTGGTCGTCGTATTGTTGTGATTGGTGGGGGCATGACCGCCGTTGATTGCGCCGTACAAGCCAAACTTCTGGGTGCTGAAGAAGTGACCATTTGCTATCGCCGCGGACAAGAAAACATGAACGCGTCGCGTTATGAGCAAGAACTCGCAGCCACCCATGGCGTTGTGATCCGTAATTGGCTGCAGCCGCAAAAGTTGAAAAGCAAATCGGGTGCCGTTGCGGGTATTACTTTGGAATATACCCAGATGAACAAAAAGAAGCTCGAAGGCACAGGTGTAACAATCACGTTGGAAGCTGATCAAGTCTTCCGTGCCATCGGCCAAACATTTGGTGAAGACAATTCAGATGCTTTGAGCGGAAATTTGAAACTCGACAAAGGGCGTATCGCCACAAACGAAGAAGGTGCCACGAGCCTGAGTGATGTTTGGGCGGGAGGCGATTGCACCAATTCAGGTGATGATTTGACCGTGACCGCAGTGGCGCAAGGCCGTAATGCGGCAGAATCCATCAACCGAGCATTGAGCGTGTAAAGGAGAGAACCATGGCTGATATTTCAAACAATTTCTGTGGCATCAAATCTCCGAACCCGTTTTGGCTGGCATCCGCTCCGCCAACAGACAAAGCGTACAATGTGGAACGGGCTTTCAAAGCTGGTTGGGGTGGCGTTGTCTGGAAAACGCTCGGCGAAGATGGCCCGCCAATTGTCAATGTGAACGGCCCGCGTTATGGCGCAATTTGGGGGGCTGATCGACGTTTGCTTGGTCTCAACAATATTGAATTGATCACCGATCGCGATCTGCATTTGAACCTGCGCGAAATTAAAGAGGTGAAAGCCAAATGGCCAGACCGGGCTATGGTTGTGTCTCTGATGGTGCCGTGTGAGGAGCAGGCGTGGAAGAGCATTCTGCCGCTGGTGGAAGAAACGGGTGCAGACGGGATTGAACTCAATTTTGGATGCCCCCATGGCATGAGCGAACGGGGAATGGGTGCTGCCGTTGGTCAGGTTCCCGAGTATATCGAAATGGTGACCCGCTGGTGCAAACAAACCACACGTATGCCTGTGATTGTGAAGCTAACGCCTAATATTTCAGACATTCGCTACCCTGCCCGCGCTGCCAAGGCTGGTGGTGCAGATGCGGTCTCTTTGATCAATACAGTCTCGTCAATCATATCCGTGAATTTGGATGATTTTTCGCCCGAACCATCTATTGATGGCAAAGGCAGCCACGGAGGCTATTGTGGCCCTGCGGTAAAACCCATTGCGCTGAACATGGTGGCCGAAATTGGCCGCGATCCGGAAACGGCAGGTCTGCCCATTTCTGGCATTGGCGGAATCACCACTTGGCGCGATGCGGCGGAGTTTCTCGCCCTTGGCGCTGGCAATGTTCAAGTGTGCACCGCCGCCATGACATACGGTTTTAAAATCGTCGAAGAAATGATTTCAGGCCTGGAAAACTGGATGGATGCCCAGGGACATAGAACCCTGGATGATGTCATTGGGCGTGCTGTTCCAAATGTTACCGACTGGCAGTATCTCAACTTGAACTATGTGACCAAAGCCAAGATCGATCAGGACTCTTGCATAAAATGTGGCCGTTGCCACATCGCCTGTGAGGACACTTCGCACCAAGCGATCACCAATATGTTGGATGGTGAGCGTCACTTTGAAGTGATTGATGAAGAATGTGTTGGATGTAACCTGTGCGTCAATGTGTGCCCTGTTGAAAGCTGCATCACCATGGAACAGGTGCCCGCAGGACAAGTGGATGCACGCACCGGCAAAAAGGTTGAAAAAAGATACGGCAACTGGACGGAACACCCGAACAATCCGTCGGTTGTGGCGGCTGAATAAAGAACAAAGAAATCAATGAAGGTAGGTGCGGTAGCCTGTGGTCTTACGTCCCAGACCATTTGGCGTAACATCTAATTTCCCTTCTTGATGGGCGGAGCTTCCCGAACATTCCCTCACGTTCGGGGAGTTCCGTGTCGATTTACACCGCAAGACCCTCAACAAAAAGCTGATCAAGAAAGCGGGCGGCATCTTCAAAACGCCCATCACCCTGCACCACATCACCCAGAACAACTTGAACCTGAGCGTCAAAGTCTGCGTAATGTTGAGTGGTTGCCCATATGGCGAAGAACATATGGTGAGGATCGCATTTTTTGAGCCTGCCATCGGTCGACCATTTGCGGACGACTTTGGCTTTTTCATCAACCAGCACTTTGAGGTCTGACAACTCTTCACCGATCCGTGGCGCACCCTGCAGAATCTCATTTGCAAACAACCGGCTTTCACGCGGGTAATCGCGCGCCAGTTCCAACTTTCGACGGATATAAGACTTTATCTCTGCAATTGGATCGCCATCGGCATCTAACTCGCGCAGAGGCTCCAACCAATTGTCCAGCAAACGATCCAGCAATTGACGGTGTATCGTTTCTTTGTTTTTGAAATAGTACAACAAGTTCGGCTTGGACAAACCTGCCCGGTCTGCAATCTGATCAATGGTTGCGCCACGAAAACCGTGATTGGCGAAAACATCCAGCGCAGCTTCCAAGATAAGGTCTTCTTTTTCCTGTTGAATGCGCGTGCGCTTGCGTGTCTCTGACGCCCGAGATTGTGACACTTTGGATTTTGATTGCGGCAAAGGCAAAGTTCTCCCTAACGGCAAGAGATAAACCTATCCCCAAACCCATTTTACATCTTGAGGCGCGCGTGGAAACCTGTAATCTTTTACCGACTGGTAAATTTATTGGAGTGGGAAACAATGGCCGCAGCAGGAGAAAATCTTCGCATCAACGGCGACCGGCTATGGGATTCCATTCATAAGATTGCCGAAATCGGACCGGGCATTGCAGGCGGCTCTAACCGCCAAACAGTGACTGATGAAGATGCTGAGGGGCGCAAACTTTTTCAGACATGGTGTGAGGAGGCCGGTTTGTCCATGGGAGTGGATCAAATGGGTACGATGTTCATGCGCCGTGAGGGAACCGACAAGGACGCACTCCCCGTCTATGTTGGTTCCCACTTAGACACCCAACCCACTGGTGGCCGTTATGACGGTGTGCTTGGTGTGTTGGCGGGCTTGGAAATTATCCGCACACTCAACGATATGGATATTAAAACCAAACACCCCATTGTGGTGACAAATTGGACAAACGAAGAAGGCACACGCTTTGCGCCCGCCATGATGGCGTCTGGTGTGTTTGCCAAACAATTCACCCAAGAATGGGCTTACGAAAAGGTGGACGCCGAAGGCAAAACTTTTGGCGACGAATTGGAACGTATTGGCTGGAAGGGCGATGAGGTTGTGGGCGACCGCAAGATGCATGCTTTTCTAGAATTGCATATTGAGCAAGGGCCAATTCTTGAAGCCGAGGGCAAAGACATTGGCGTTGTGACCCACGGCCAAGGTCTGCGCTGGATTGAATGCACTGTCACTGGCAAAGAAAGCCACACGGGGTCCACCCCCATGCCCATGCGCAAAAATGCAGGGCGCGGGTTGGCACAAATCACCGAACTCGTTCACACAATTGCCATGGACAACGCACCAAACGCTGTGGGTGCAATAGGCCATATAGATGTCTATCCAAACAGCCGGAACATCATCCCGGGCAAAGTGGTGTTCACCATCGATTTCCGATCTCACGAATTGGATACGCTGAACGGAATGGTGGAGCGCTTGATGGACGAAGCGCCAAAACTTTGCGCAGATTTAGAAGTTGGGTTTGAAGCCGAAATTGTCGGCCAATTTGACCCGCCAGCCTTTGACAAAAAACTGGTGCAGAGCATTCGTGAAGCGTCTGAACGCTTGGGTTATTCCCACATGGATATTATTTCTGGTGCGGGTCACGACGCCTGCTGGATCAACCGCGTAGCCCCCACCGCCATGGTGATGTGTCCATGTGTGGATGGATTGTCCCACAATGAAGCCGAAGAGATTTCCAAAGAATGGAGTACGGCAGGTGCGGAAGTGCTGTTCCATGCAGTGGTTGAAGCGGCGGGGATTGTGGGATGAATAGATTTGTCGTTCAATCACATCATCGCCGAACGATGTTACCCAATGGGCCAAATTGTGATTGGCCCAAATCGGCTGGTGATAAAGTTTGTAAGGCCCTTGGGGCTTAAATTCGGAGTTAAAGTAGAATTATGTACCGCACATCAATCATCGCGTTGGCTGGAGTTATTACACTGACGGGCTGCCAAACTATGCAGCGTGGCTCCAGCGAAACTGTCAAAATATTCGCAACGCCCTCAACTGCTAAAATCACCACTTCACTTGGGCACACATGCAAAAGCCCTTGCGAACTGAAAATAAAACGCCGTCACAAGTTCTCGGTCACTGCGTCGCATCCCAACTACCAGACCCAAACTGTTGAGGTCGGGTTGAAACGCAATAAAAAATCGGTTCGAAGAACGATAGGCAGTGCTGTGGTTCCCGGTGGTTCCGTTCTTGTTGCAACCGATTTGATCACCAAGGCAAATTTCGATCACACACCGAACCCAGTCAGGATCAAACTCAAACGCCGACCGGGAAGCTAAACACGTCCGATGTATATCGCAGGTCGATCTCATATGCTGTTCGATTTGGATTTAGGAATTGCGGAAAAGGGAACTTTCAATATCGCGGCGTGCTTAATCATCACCACGCAAATCAGAATTGACACCAACCCTTGCAGAATGCTTGCCGTTTCATCTCTAGAACATGAGGAAAGTCCATGACCACCACAATCAAAAACGGCACCATTGTTACTGCCGATCTGACTTATAAAGCGGATGTTCAAATTGAGGGCGGGGTGATTACGGCTATTGGGCCGAACCTTTCTGGTGGCACAGAATTGGATGCCACTGATTGTTACATCATGCCCGGTGGCATTGATCCGCATACCCATCTCGAAATGCCCTTTATGGGCACGTATTCCACGGATGATTTTGAATCTGGCACCCGCGCAGCGTTATCTGGTGGCACGACCATGGTGGTCGACTTTGCCCTGCCCGCGCCCGGTCAATCTCTGCTCGAAGCCATTCAAATGTGGGACAACAAATCCACCCGCGCTAATTGTGACTATTCCTTCCACATGGCGATCACGTGGTGGGGTGAACAGGTTTTCAACGAGATGGAAACCGTGGTCAAGGACAAGGGCATCAACACGTTCAAACATTTCCTCGCCTATAAAGGCGCATTGATGGTGAACGATGACGAACTCTATTCCTCGTTCCAGCGCTGTGCCGCTTTGGGCGCGACACCCATGGTGCACGCGGAAAACGGTGATGTGGTTGCCGAGCTTTCTGCAAAGCTTTTGGCAGATGGAAACACAGGGCCAGAAGCCCACGCTTATTCTCGCCCACCGCAAGTGGAAGGCGAAGCGACCAACCGAGCCATAATGATTGCAGATATGGCAGGCGCTCCACTCTACGTGGTGCACACATCTTGCGAAGATTCCCACGAAGCCATTCGCCGCGCCCGCGCGCAAGGCAAACGCGTTTGGGGCGAGCCGCTCATCCAACATCTCACACTGGATGAGAGCGAGTATTTCAACAAAGATTGGGACCATGCGGCACGTCGGGTGATGTCGCCGCCGTTTCGCAACAAGCAACATCAGGATTCGCTATGGGCAGGTCTGTCCAGCGGCTCTCTTTCTGTTGTGGCGACTGACCATTGTGCCTTCACCACAGAACAAAAACGCTATGGCGTTGGCGACTTCACCAAAATTCCAAATGGTACGGGCGGTCTTGAAGATCGTATGCCCATGCTCTGGACGTATGGGGTGGCGACGGGCCGGATCACTATGAATGAATTTGTGGCCGTAACCTCCACCAACATCGCAAAAATATTGAACTGCTATCCTAAAAAAGGCGCGATCCTTGTGGGTGCGGATGCGGACATTGTTGTGTGGGACCCGAACAAAGAAAAAACCATCAAAGCCGACACACAACAGAGCGCGATTGATTACAATGTATTTGAAGGCAAGCACGTCAAAGGCCTTCCGCGCTACACACTTTCACGCGGCCATGTTTCCGTGATGGATGGCGAAATCAAAACACAAGAAGGCCACGGCAAGTTTGTGAAACGTGAACCAAACGCGGCGGTAAACTCTGCCCTTTCCACATGGAAAGAATTGACCAATCCTACACCTGTGAAACGCACAGGCATTCCGGCAAGTGGGGTTTGAGTTGAGCGTTTTTGAAGGCCTCTCCGCGTTTCCTGTCACGCCGTCCAATTCTGATGGGGTGGTGGATTGCGACCACTTCGGCAAACTGATCAACCACCTTGACCGTGACGGAATATCTTCCATCGGCGTGTTGGGGTCGACAGGCGGTTACATGTATTTGACCACCGAAGAACGTGACCGTGCCATGTGTGCAGCCGTGGAAGCAGCTGGCAACACGCCAGTGCTGGCAGGCATTGGTGCGCTGCGTACAAATGATGTGATCGCGAATGTTCGCAGTGCTGAGAAAGCAGGCGCTCAAGGTTTGTTGCTGGCACCAGTGTCATATCTTCCGCTCAAAGAAGCAGATGTGCAATCGCTGTTTGAAGATGTCGCCAAAGCGACCGATCTTCCGATCTGCTTTTACAACAATCCCACCACCACCAATTTTAATCTCAAAGAAAGCCAACTGATCCAACTCGCCAACGCCGGCACCATCGCTGCCGTGAAAAATCCACCTGCACCAGAGGGAAAATTCACAGAGCAAATCGTCCGTTTGCGCGCGGAAGTGCCGACGAATTTTTGTCTCGGCTATTCTGGCGATTCGTCTATTTCCGGCGCATTGGAAGCAGGCGCAGACGCTTGGTATTCCGTTCTTGCAGGCACATTGCCCGACGCTGCAATAGCACTTTGGAAGGCGCGGAACGACACTGACAAACTTATCGCGCTCAATGCAGAGCTTTCACCTCTATGGGCGCTCTTCGATGCTCACGGAAGCATTCGTGTGATCTATGAAATAGTCGATATGGTCGGACTGGGAGACGTGAAACTTCCTGCGCCCTTGCTGCCCTTGGGTGCGGATGCCCGACATGAGATTGAACAGGCTTTGAACTCAATCAAGGCCATGGAAGACAAAGCTATATGACCGTCGTTTCCGCCCAAAACCTTTCTCTCACTTTTGAGACCAATGATGGACCCGTCCATGCATTAAAGGATGTTGATCTCAATGTGGAGAAAGGCGACTTCGTGTCTTTCATCGGCCCATCCGGTTGCGGGAAGACAACGTTTTTGCGCGTGATTGCCGATCTTGAAAAGCCGACAGGCGGTTCAATATCCGTGAACGGCATGACGCCGGAAGAAGCGCGGATGAAACGCGCTTATGGATATGTGTTCCAAGCCGCTTCGCTTTTGCCATGGCGCACAATTGAAAAAAATATCGCGGTTCCGCTGGAAATTATGGGGCTATCAAAGGCAGACCAACGCAAGCGTATTGATGAGGTGTTGTCTCTCGTTGACCTTGCCAATTTCGGCAAGAAATATCCGTGGCAATTGTCCGGCGGTATGCAGCAACGCGCTTCTATCGCTCGCGCCCTCGCCTTTGACGCAGACCTGTTGTTGATGGATGAACCTTTTGGCGCATTGGACGAAATTGTTCGCGACCATTTAAACGAGCAATTGCTGAAGCTATGGGATGCAACGGACAAGACGATTTGTTTCGTCACCCACTCCATTCCCGAAGCGGTGTATCTCTCTACTAAGATCGTCGTCATGTCCCCGCGCCCTGGACAAATTTATGATGTCATTGACAGCACGCTTCCTAGAGATCGCCCACTCGACATTCGCGAAAGCCAAGAGTTCCTAGACATCGCCGCCCGCGTACGCGACGGATTAAAAGCGGGGCATTCTTATGATGAGTGAGGTTGCTGCTCCAAAAAACCACATCGTATTGAGACGTTTAAGAACTTACTCTGAAAACGGGGATGACATATTTCTCATACCGCCTCAAGTTCACAGCTTAGTTGCAATATTTATACTTGTTTGGTTCACGTTCTGGAGTGCTGGAGGCTACGGTCTGATTTGGAAATTGTTGGTAAGTTCAGTATCCATAGATTCAGAGTTCATATCGTTTTTGCAGGTTTGGGTTTTCGTCTGGTTCGTTTCCTGGTGCTTCATTGGACTGTTGTTGGTTTGGGTATTTTTTGGCTTGGAAGAAATTCGAACCAACCAGCGTCAGATCAGCCAGCGCTTTAAACTGTTTGGTTTTCAGTGGAATCGGGAATTTGAGCTCTCTCAAATTGATGATGTACAGTTTGAAAGCCAATTTTTTCCAGCGTTGAAATCATTGCGATTCATTGCTGGAGAGAATGCGCTGTTTCTTCTCTACAAAACAAAAACTTATGCCATCGGACGGGGACTTTCGATCTCACAGATATACCCAATTCAAAACTTACTGGATAGCTCGTTGGGGAATAGACCAAGAGCAGGATATTCTTATGATGAGTGAGGTTGAACCGAGGTTCCAATCTCTCCCCTTGTGGGAGAAATGCCTGAGTGTCGCGAAGGCAGAGAGGGGGCAAAACAAATATGTTTGCGCGCAAAGCGCGCGACCCCTCTCTGTCAGCTTCGCTGACATCTCCCCCACAAGCGGGGAGAACAAGGTACCTCGCCAATGACCCCTCAAACCAAAACCATCCCTGTCCTCACCATCATCGCGATCATCGTAACGATTTGGTATCTCTGCGTGGTCTGGATGAATGCGCCGTTTGTTTATGATCAGGCGGAACGCGCCAAAGTAGAACCTCCAGCTTTTTCAGAACTTGTGTCCATAACCATGGCGCAAGAACGACCCGTGCTTCCAGCGCCCCATCAGGTGGCGCAAGAGCTTTGGAAAACGACTGGCGCTATGGCGCTTAAGGGCAAACCTTTTTCCAAACGGTCTTTGATTTATCATACGTGGATCACGCTTTCTGCCACGCTGCTTGGTTTTCTGATCGGCACTGCATTAGGCGTCGCGCTTGCCGTGGGCATTGTACACAATATGGCGATGGATAAATCCGTCATGCCGTGGGTGATCACGTCTCAAACCATTCCCATTCTCGCCATCGCTCCAATGATTATAGTTGTGCTGAATGCAGCTGGTATTTCTGGATTGTTGCCCAAAGCGTTGATCTCCACTTACCTCTCATTCTTTCCTGTTGTGGTTGGTATGGTGAAAGGCTTGCGCTCACCTGATGCTGCGCAGCTTGATCTTATGCACACTTACAACGCTTCCAAATCTCAGACATTTTGGAAACTGCGGTGGCCGTCTTCTATGCCGTATTTGTTCACGTCGCTAAAAATAGCCGTGGCCATTTCTTTGGTCGGTGCGATCGTTGGTGAAATGCCAACAGGCGCTGTGGCTGGCCTTGGCGCTCGCCTGCTGGCGGGGTCATATTACGGACAAACCATTCAAATCTGGTCGGCCCTCTTCATGGCTGCTGCCCTTGCCGCTGTCTTGGTGATGCTGGTCGGCTGGGCGCATACCTATGTGTTGAAGCGCATGGGTGAAAAACCGCAGGGAGCAATTGCATGACACTCGTAATCGCTGCCCTCGTTTTCTGGCTTGTTATGTGGTGGGTGAACCAACGGCTGGTGGCCATCGACACTGGTTTGAATGTTGGTCTTGCGCGCAGCATCAACCTGCTCGTTCCTGTTATTTTTGGCATCACCTTGTTTGTGATGTGGGAACTCATTGTGCGCGGGTTGGAGGTGCCTTTTGTGCTGTTGCCACCACCTTCTATGATTGGTGCACGGATTGCATCTTCACTCCCGACCCTTTGGGCGGACTTTCAGCAGACTTTTATCAAGTCTGTCATTTCTGGCTATATTTTGGGGTGCGGGTCAGGGTTCATCGTGGCGCTGCTGATTGACCGTTCTCCGTTTTTGCAACGCGGCTTGTTGCCCATTGGCAATTTTGTCTCCGCTCTGCCCATTGTCGGTGTCGCGCCCATTATGGTGATGTGGTTTGGTTTCGACTGGCAATCCAAGGCCGCCGTAGTGGTTGTCATGACATTCTTCCCTATGCTGGTGAACACCGTGCAAGGCCTGGCGGCCGCAAACCATATGGAACGGGATTTGATGAACACATATGCGGCGAGCTGGTGGCAAACGCTTACCAAATTGCGCTTGCCCGCCGCCGCTCCTTTTATTTTCAACGCACTCAAAATCAATTCTACGCTTGCGCTCATTGGGGCAATCGTGGCTGAATTCTTTGGAACACCCATTGTTGGCATGGGCTTTCGCATTTCTACGGAAGTGGGACGCATGAATGTTGACATGGTGTGGGCCGAGATAGCGGTGGCGGCACTGGCCGGCTCCGCGTTTTACGGAGCGGTCGTCTTAATCGAACGCGCTGTCACATTCTGGCATCCATCAATCCGGTCCAATCAAAAATAGAACCGGACATAACAGGGAGACTACGACATGAAAAAGCTCACTCTACTTTTGGCAGCATCGGCGCTGTCATTTTCAGCAATGGCTGCAAATGCTGCAGACAAAGTGACGTTGCAACTCAAATGGGTCACGCAAGCGCAATTTGCTGGCTACTATGTGGCGAAAGACAAAGGCTTTTATAAAGAGGAAGATCTCGACGTTGAAATCAAACCAGGCGGGCCAGACATCGCACCTGCGCAAGTGCTTGCTGGCGGTGGTGCAGATGTTGTTCTCGACTGGATGCCATCTGCATTGGCAACCCGTGAAAAAGGTGTGCCCCTCGTCAACATCGCTCAACCGTTTAAGTCATCGGGCATGATGCTCACCTGCCGCAAAGATTCAGGGATTAAAACGCCTGCTGACTTTAAAGGCAAAACACTTGGCGTATGGTTTTTCGGAAACGAGTATCCGTTCCTGTCTTGGATGAGCAAACTCGGCATCAAGACCGACGGCTCTGCAGATGGCGTGAAAGTTTTGAAGCAAGGCTTCAATGTTGATCCGATTCTGCAAAAGCAAGCCGCCTGCGTTTCCACGATGACTTACAACGAATATTGGCAGATCATTGATGCAGGACTTTCAGCTGACGATCTCATCACATTCAAATATGAAGATGAAGGCGTGGCAACTTTGGAAGACGGTATCTATGTCATGGAAGACAGACTGAAAGACGCTGCCTTCAAAGACAAAATGGTTCGCTTCGTTCGCGCTTCTATGAAGGGTTGGAAATATGCTGAAGCCAATTCCGACGAAGCTGCAGAGATCGTTCTGGAAAATGATGCTTCTGGCGCACAGACAGAAAAACATCAAAAGCGCATGATGGGCGAAATTGCAAAACTGACCGCAGGTTCAAATGGTGCGCTTGACAAAGCAGACTACGAACGCACTGTGGCCACCCTATTGGGTGCTGGTTCTGATCCCGTGATCACCAAAAAACCAGAAGGTGCTTGGACATCTGTCATTACGGATGCTGCGTTGAAATAGGTTCACGCCAAAATACAATTTTAAAGAGGGCTACCGTGGTTTGCACGGTGGCCCTTTTTATTCGTAACATTCTCGCGAAGAACGGTTACAAACTTTTAAAAGCTGTGCCATTGTTTCGTCTTCGTTTCAATTTCTGAAAACCGCAGACAAACTCTATGAGTAAAAGCAAAGACGCCCTTACACCCGCACTACGTTATCATCAGTTTCCAAAGCCTGGAAAACTGGAAATCCGGCCAACCAAGCCTTTGGCAAACCCTCGTGATTTGTCTTTGGCATATTCACCAGGTGTGGCGGAAGCCAGTACGGCAATTCATCAAGACCCGACGCAAGCGTCCAATTTCACGGCCCGTGGGAATCTCGTCGCTGTGGTGACCAATGGATCAGCCGCGCTGGGCTTGGGCAACATCGGAGCTCTCGCATCTAAACCCATTATGGAAGGCAAAGCGGTTCTGTTTAAACAATTTGCCCATATTGATTGTTTTGATATTGAGCTGAACGAAAGCGATCCCGTTAAATTGGCCGAACATGTGATTGCCATGGAGCCCACGTTTGGCGCGATCAACTTGGAGGACATCAAAGCGCCAGATTGTTTTATCGTTGAGAAAATTTGTCGTGAACGGATGAACATTCCCGTTTTCCATGACGACCAACATGGAACCGCGATTGTTGTGGGAGCTGCTGCTAAAAATGCGCTTCACCTCACCAAACGAGAATTCAAGGATTTAAAAATTGTTTCAACAGGCGGTGGTGCAGCGGGTATCGCCTGTCTCAACATGCTGTTGAAGCTTGGTGTGCAACGCAAAAATATTTGGCTGTGCGATACCAATGGACTGGTTTACGAAGGCCGCACCGAAGAAATGACAGAGCAAAAGAAAGCTTTTGCGCAACAGACCAACCTGCGCATATTGGATGATGTGATTGAAGGTGCTGATCTGTTTTTAGGGCTTTCGGGACCCGGCGTGTTGACCCAGGAAATGGTCAAGAAAATGGCCAAAGACCCCATCATTTTTGCATTGGCAAATCCGAAGCCAGAAATCATGCCAGAAGAAGTGTATGAAGTAGCCCCCAACGCCATCATGGCGACTGGGCGGTCTGATTATCCAAATCAGGTCAACAACGTGTTGTGCTTCCCATTCATCTTTCGTGGAGCACTCGACGTGGGCGCAACAGAAATTAATGATGAGATGCAAATTGCATGTGTTGAAGGAATTGCTGCGCTTGCACGCAAGACTTCATCGGCTGAAACAGCGGAGGTTTATGGCGACGAAGACCTTCAGTTCGGACCAGACTATCTCATTCCAAAACCATTTGACGCGCGATTGCTTGCTGTGGTTGCGGGTGCTGTTGCAAAAGCTGGTATTGAAACCAAAGTAGCGCAGCGACCATTGGCTGATTTCGATGCATATATCGAAAGCTTAAATGCCACAGTCTATCGATCTTCAATGATCATGCGCCCTGTGTTTGAAATTGCAAAATCACAGTCTCGTCGCATCGCATTTGCCGAGGGCGAAGACGAGCGCGTTCTCCGTGCTGCCATAGCTATGTTGGAAGAAACAAATGACCAACCGGTACTGATCGGTCGTCCAGAAGTGATTTTCCATCGCTGTGAGAAATTTGGCATTCCCAAATCTCTGTCCAGCAAGTTTGATATTGTGAACCCGCAAAGCGATCATCGCTATCGCGAATACTGGGAAACATATCACAATGTGATGGCGCGCCGCGGCATTTCCCCCACACTGGCGCAAGCAGTTTTGCGTACCAATACCACAGTTATTGCTGCGGTGATGGTGCATCGTGGGGAAGCGGACAGCATGATTTGCGGTACATTTGGCAATTACCTGTGGCATTTGAACTATGTGCAGCAAATGCTGGAAACATCGGAGGTTGCTGCAACAGGCGCTTTGTCATTGTTGATTTTGGATTCTGGTCCATTGTTCGTGGCTGATACGCACGTGAACCCCGAACCGACGCCAGAACAGATTGCAGAAACGGTCATAGGCACAGCACGACATGTTCGTCGGTTTGGGATTGAGCCTCAGATCGCACTTTGTTCAAATTCACAATTCGGAACATTGAATACTGAATCTGCCCGCCGCATGCGTGCTGCTTTGGAAATATTGGATTCGCGGAAACTGGACTTCATTTATGAAGGTGAAATGCCGGTTGATGCTGCACTTGATCCAGAAATTCGCGAACGCATGATGCCGAACAGTCGCATACGCGGGCAAGCCAATGCGTTTGTGTTTTCCAATGCAGAAACGGCCGGTGGCGTGAAGAACTCACTGAAATCCGTTGTTGGCGGAATCGAAGTTGGACCTATTTTGATGGGCATGGGCAACCGCACTCACATTGTGACACCGTCTATCACCACGCGCGGTTTGATCAATATGGCAGCTCTGGCAGGAACGCCCGTCCACACTTATGCGTGAGTGTTTTCACGGTGGTGGGCGCGGATAACTGATGCGGCAAATGCACCGATAAAAACGATCGTCATGATCAAAACAATTGTCGGTGCTGGTGCACTGTTGATGAACAGACTGGCATAAACACCCAGCAATGAGGCACCGACGGCCACCGCGACCGCAGTCAACAACATTGGTCCAAAACGACGGGTGATCAAAAATGCGATCGCGCCTGGTGCTATCAGCATGGCGATTGCCAAAATGATGCCGACAGCTTTCAACGCTCCAACAATGGTGAGTGAGAGTATGCAAAGAAGTCCGTAGTGCAACAGTCGAACCGACAGCCCAGCTGTTTGTGCTTGGGATGGGTCAAACGCGTGCATCATCAAATCGCGCCACTTGAGCGCAATGATCGCAGAGACAAAGAGAGCAATAGCCGCACTTTCCGCGATGTCTGGCCAACCAATGCCCAATATATCGCCAAATAAGATGTGATCCAAGTGAAGGTCAGTTTGCACTTTCGTGTAAAGAACCAATCCCAAACCAAACATTCCTGAGAACACCACACCCATAACGGTGTCTTGTTTCACCCGACTGTTTTGATCAATGTAACCTGTTGCTAGAGCGCAAATCATGCCTGCAATGAATGCACCGATTGAAAGCGGAATGGAGATCAAATAAGCCAGCACAATGCCTGGAAGGACCGCATGTGATACGGCATCACCCATCAATGACCATCCTTTCAAAACCAGAAAGCAAGACAACAAAGCTGCCGGTACCGCCACGCAAATCGATATCAAAAATGCATTTTGTACAAATTCAAATTGCAGCGGCAACAAAGCCTGATTGATCAAATCCATCATGTTTTACTTTCAGCCTCAGCCAACGCGGTTGCTGCGCGTCTTTTGGCTGCAAACATTCCGTGGGTGGGCGCAAAGAAGAAGGCTGTCAAAAACACCAGAGTTTGCAGCACCACGATCACGCCGCCGGTGGCCCCGTTGATGAAATAACTCAGATATGTTCCCAACATGGCTGACAAAGCGCCAATAGCCACACTGATGACTATCAGCTTTGGAAAACGATCCGTGAGTAAATATGCTGTCGCGCCGGGAGTGACGACCATCGCGATCACAAGAAAAGCCCCAACTGTTTGCAGCGCTGCCACAGTGGAGGCCGCTAACATGGCAAAGAAAATGACCTTCAAAAATGTTGTGTTCAAACCAATCGTGCGGGCATGGGTTTCGTCGAAAAACGTCACCATGAAATCTTTCCATTTCAGCACAAGCACCGTCATTGTGATCCCGCCAATGGCGAGCAATTGCCAAGTGTCAGAGGGTGTAATTGCGAGAATGTTTCCATTGACGATCGCTTGAATATTCACCGATGCGGGCCAAAGCGAAATCATGAACAGTCCAAGACCAAAGAAAGATGTAAAAATCAATCCGATAATGGCGTCCACTTTCAATCCAGTGCGTTCGGTTAAAAACAACATCGCTCCCGCAGCCAATCCACCCGAAATGAATGCACCTAGTGAAAATGGCAGACCAAGAATAAGAGCGCCCGCAACACCCGGCACAATCGCGTGAGACAATGCATCTCCAATCAAAGACCAACCTTTGAGCATCAGATAACACGACAGGAAGGCACAAACTGCGGCCACCAAAGCAGACACCAAGATTGCGTTTGTCATGTAATTGTATTGAAGCGGTTCAAGCAAAGTTTCAATCATGGCTCGTCGCGATCATGATAAACCACAAATGGGCGTTCATCGTCTGAAATGACCGTCACCTGTCTAGCGTCATCGTCATCGTGCAAATCTGAACCGCCCAGAACGAAGTGACGCAACACGCCGCCAAAGGCCATTTGCAGATTGTCTCTCGTGAAGATTTCTGATGTGGGGCCATAAGCCAAAACCGTGCCTTTGATCAAAACTGTTCGGTCACAAAACTCTGGCACACTGCCGAGATTGTGTGTGGAAACCAAAATGACACGCCCCTCATCTCTCAATTCTCTGAGAAGACCAATGATTGAGTCTTCTGTTTGGACATCGACACCCGTGAACGGTTCGTCCAACAAAATCACCTGACTGTCTTGTGCGAGCGCACGGGCCAAGAAAACGCGTTTCTTTTGGCCACCCGACAATTCACCAATTTGCCTCTTGCGGAATTCGCTCATTCCCACACGGTCCAAAGCCAACGTGACAGCAGATTTGTCTGGTTGTTTTGCGATGCGCATGAAATTCATGTGCCCATATCTGCCCATCATAACGACGTCTTCTACGAGAACCGGAAAGGTCCAATCTACCTCTTCCGCTTGAGGTACGTAAGCCACGAGATTTCTTTTCATCGCAGCACTCACTGGTTGGCCCAAAACCTCCACGCTGCCCTTTGAAGCTTTCAAAAATCCCATGATTGTTTTGAACAATGTGGACTTACCGCTGCCGTTCACACCCACAAGTGCTGTGATGGTTCCTTTTGGAATTTCAAAATTTGTATCGCGCAAGGCCGTATGGCCGTTGCGATACGTCACTGTGACATCACGAACACGAATTCCGTCCATGGAATGCACGAGAGAAGTTTGGTTCATTTTTCCAAACCTGCGGCGATGGTTTCGGCCGTTACGCGCAGCAAGTCCAAATAGGTTGGTGTGGGTCCGTCTGGTTCTGACAGTGAATCCACATATAAAACGCCGCCATATTGTGCAGCGGTTTCTCGTACAACTTGCTGAGCGGGTTTTGGCGAAACAGTGCTTTCAGAAAACACAACGCCGATGTTTTCAGACCGAACAGTGTCAATAACTTTGCGCACCTGTTGCGGCGTTCCCTGCGCATCCGCATTGATTGGCCACAGGTAAAGTTCCTTTAGACCAAAGTCTCGCGCGAGGTAGCTGAATGCTCCTTCGCTTGTGACCAACCAGCGTTTGCTTTCAGGAATTTTCAAGATGCGCTCGCGCAGGGGTTCAATTGCAGCCCGTATTTTTAATTTATAGATTTCGGCATTTGCCTTGTAAATTTCTGCATTCTTTTGGTCATGTTTCACGAACGCATCGCGAATATTGTCCACATAGATAAGCGCTGAATCGAGCGCCATCCATGCATGAGGGTTTGGCTTGCCGCTGTAAGGCCCTGCTGCAATTCCCAACGGCTCTACACCTTGTGAGACAACAACCTCGGGTACGTTGCGCAGTGTTTTGAAAAATTTCTCAAACCAAAGCTCAAGGTTCAAACCGTTCCAGATAATGAGATCTGCATCTTGCGCTTTAAAAATATCACCTGGGGTCGGCTGATAATTGTGAATTTCTGCACCTGGCTTTGTGATGGATTCCACAACGGCCGCCTCACCGGCAACGTTTTGGGCAATATCTGCAATCACCGTAAATGTGGTGACAGCTTTAAACTTGTCTGAGGCCTGCACATGCTGGGCCCATAGAGCGAGCATGATACATACCCATATTCTCGCAACGAGTTTCATTATTCACTGCCTCTTACTCGGATACAGAACCCAATAAACTAGTGTGCAATATGGAGCTAAAATCTGCACTGTCAATGCAAATGAGAATAATTTGCAATTAGGTATTGCAAATGCGTTGCAATTGGATAGATATGGAACCCGCTTCAATTGGACTGAAATTGCGATAGCCCATTTTCAAATGACACGTTCCCAGAAACCCTCATCGGCAATGAGCCGTTATGAAGAATTGCAAAAGGCGTTGAAGAAAAGCGGCCTCAAGCTGACCCGTCAACGCAAAGCAGTATTGAATGCGCTTGCGAAATCAGACGATCATCCCGATGCCAATGAATTGCATCGCCGCACACAAGCAATCGATGAAAGCGTTTCTTTGGCAACTGTCTACCGCACAATGACCGAGCTTGAAAACAATGGGGTCATTCATCGATTGTCATTTCAAGGTGAACCGGCCCGTTTTGAAGCTGCGGACACCCCTCATCACGATCACATTATTGATGTGGACACGGGGGATGTGATCGAATTTCAATCGGAAAAAATTGAACGCTTACAAGCAGAGATTGCGCGTGAACTGGGTTATGAAGTGGTGCACCACAGGTTGGAATTGTATTGCAGAAAAACCAACAAACAGGTTTGAAATTTAGCTTATCTGTTGCGCACCAATTCTCATGCTCTGTTCGGCCTGCGAAACCATAGAGTCAATGATGTTTGCCGCCGGCTGAATGTCATTTATTATGCCGGTGGCCTCGCCAACAAACGTATTGGCAATTTCCATGTTTCCTGTTTGCCAAGCTTCTTTCCAAAGTTCAGCTTGCTCGTCAGCATGGGATTTCAAACCATCAACATCATTGTGCCAACGTTCTGTAAATGCATTTTTCAAAACACGCGCGGTATAGCGATCTGGCCAGTTCAGCTTTCGAGCAATGTCCATCACGCTGGAGCGAATGGTTTCATCTCCAGAAGATTTTAAAGCCGCTTCCCACATCGCAGGATGCACAATTGCTTCTTCGCTGGCCCATAGGCGTGAACCAACCAGAACACCATCGGCACCCAACATCAGCGCAGCTGCCAAACCGCGGCCATCGGCAATGCCACCAGCTGCACACAAGAGTGTATCAGGTGAATTTTTTGAAATATAATCAGCAACTTCCGGAACAAGTGTCATGGTGGCACGACCCTCACCGTGCCCACCCGCTTCTGAACCTTGTGCAACAATAATATCTACGCCGAGGTCAATGCAACGTTTCGCGTCGCGCAAAGTTTGCACCTGACATATCAGCGGGATGCCTGCTTCTTTAATGCGAGTTGAATAGTCTGCAGGATCACCAAACGACAGCATGAAAGCCTTTGGTTGGCGTTCCAGAATATCATCTAACAGTTTGGGAGATTGCTGAAGCGCGTTTGCCAAGTTCCATGTGATAAAGCCACATCCAACTTGGGTATTTCCAGCTGTCGCAAATGCACCCGAAATCCAATCTTGTTCGCCATAGGCTCCACCAATCAAACCCAAACCGCCCGCATTGGTGACAGCTGCTGCTAATTCTCCCCCAGCCGCGAATGCCATTGGAGCAGAGATAATGGGGTGATCAATATCGAAAAACTTGGTCAATCGAGTGGAAATCATGAATCGGTGACCTTCTTTGAGACCAACCAATTATTTCACAACATCCTCCTGGATGCCAACTGATACCTACCCAAACTGAGCAAAAGCCCGGATCAATGCCGGCGACAAAATCACGCAAAACAGCACAGGTAAGAAACATACCATCATCGGCACTGTAAGTTTTGGTGGCAAAGCCGCAGCTTTTTTCTCCGCCAATGCCATGCGAATGTCACGGTTTTCTTGGCTCAATACGCGAAGAGCCGCTGATAATGGAGTACCGTATTTTTCCGCTTGAATGAGCGACATGACAACGTTCTTTACACCTTCCAACCCCGTACGCTTTACAAGATTATCGTAAGCATCTCGTCGATCCGTTAAGAACGAAAGTTCAGATGTTGTGGTCATTAATTCTTCGGCCAACGGCATGGATTGAGGGCCTATTTCTGCAGCCACTTTGCGAAAGGCAACTTCAATTGTCATGCCCGATTCAACACAAATCAAAGTCAAGTCAAGAGCATCGGGCCAAGCCTGTGTAATCGACAGTTGACGCGCCTTCAGGCGGTTTTTGAGAAACAGGATTGGTATGTAAAATCCTGCAAAACCGGCTATCAAACATTTCAACATTGCCTGAAGGCCTTCACCTTCTTTCACGCCTTGTATGAGAAAAATATAAAGTGCGACCAACCCCATGAAGAGAAATGGCAATCCAAAACGCAAAGCTAGGAAAATGAACAGCGGGGATTGCCCACGATAACCCGCCTGAATCAACATGTCCTCTGTCTTTTCATCAGCCAGAGCTGAACGCAGGTTGAGCTTTTCAACCATTGCCTTCATAATCGCGCCCGGTTCCTTTTTGGTCACCTTCGTGCGGCCTTGCTTCTTTTCGTTCATCAAGCGCGCACGTTCACGTGCTCTCAGTTTTTCGCGCTCGAGAGCTACGGACTTCATGCGACCTTCAAGAGGGTCCTTTTGAAGCATCGGCATAGCAATCGTCAAAATCGTTGCAAACACGGCGACCATGGTCGCGATGGCTGCCAGACTTTGTGGGGATGTGAGATTCTCTATCATTGCTTTCGCCTTGCAGCGGCATCCGGATGGATAACCGTGAATTTAGAATTTAAAGTTGATCATCTTCTTCATGATGAAGATGCCGAAACTCATGGCAAGAGCGCTGCCAATGAGTATTTTGTTGCCCGTTTCGGTTTCAAACAGAGGATTCAAATATCCAGGTGTTGTAATTGAAACGAGACCAGCCACAACAAATGGAAGAGATCCAATAATCATTGCGGATGTTTTCGCCTCTGTTGAAAAAGCCGTAATCTTATCCGCCATCTTGCGACGTTCACGAAGAACCTTACTCAAGTTGCCGAGAGCTTCTGACAAATTACCGCCAGCAGACGATTGAATTGCAATCACGATCGCGAAGAAGTTTGTTTCTGAAGTTGGAACGCTTTCGTAAAGACGTTCACATGCCTCAGGGATGGTAATACCCATCTGAGAGGCTTCCACCAGCTTTCTGAACTCTGATTTTACTGGCTCTTCGGAATCGTTAGCGATTATTCGCAAGCAATCATTCAACGGCAAACCAGATTTGATACCGCGTACAATGATGTCAATTGCATTGGGAAAAATCAAAATGAACCTTTTGAAACGTCGTGCACGTTTGAAGGAAACAATCCAGCGCGGTACACCGAAGCCAGCTACAAAGCCAATGCCGAGGCAAACCAAAAGTGGCAACCCCGAGACAACGAGCGCAGCGAAAAACACAAAGATCCCGAAAACGACTGACAGGATATAAAACTTTTTCATGCTGATTGTCATACCAGCTTGCACCATTCTAGCCGCCAAATTGGGATTGGCGGCCTTCTTACCGCTGGCTCTTTGTGCATCGACATTCTTCAACGCGTCTTCGCGCTGCTTACGCCGTTGCTTTTCGTCCATCTTCTTGGTTTGAACAACCGCCTTGGTTTGCTTATCCACCTGCAAGGCCTTCAAACGGCCGTCGACCTTCTTACCATTTGAAATGGAAGTGTAGAAAATACCATATCCAAGTGCAGCTACGGCAATTGCCGCAAGAAGCGTAAGAAGCAGGATCTGCATATCCATTTTAACGTTCCATTCCTGGAAACAAATCAGGTCGATTATCTCTAACCATCACTGTTTCTGTTTGTCTGTGTTGTTGTTCGAAAACCAAATTCACCGAATTTGAAACAACCTATCTTTTGTCCGACACTGTTAAAAATTCTTAAAAGCCAGCAGCGGCTGTTTTGCTTTCAGAATTATCAAGCGCTGCCGCCAGTCTTTGTTCTTCGTTGTAGTAACGCGCGCGTTCCCACATTTTGGGACGCCCCACACCACAAGAGTTGTGTTCGCCAACCAATTTTCCATCTGCATCTTCACCAACGATGTTGTAGAGGAAGATATCTTGGGTGATGATCACATCGCCTTCGAGGCCGATTACTTCGGTAATGTGCGTGATACGGCGCGACCCATCTCGCAAACGCTTCGCCTGAATAATGACGTCCACCGAACCAACGATGATCTCGCGAACAGTTTTAGCAGGAAGCGAGAAACCTCCCATCGCAATCATTGATTCCATACGAGACAAACATTCGCGAGGAGAGTTGGCGTGGATGGTTCCCATGGAACCATCGTGACCTGTGTTCATAGCCTGAAGTAAGTCAAACACTTCAGGACCACGAACCTCACCCACGATAATTCGTTCCGGACGCATACGCAGACAGTTTTTCACCAAGTCGGTCATGGTGATCGTGCCTTCGCCCTCGAGGTTTGGCGGGCGCGTTTCCAAGCGCACAACATGAGGTTGCTGCAATTGAAGTTCTGCAGAGTCTTCGCATGTGATAACGCGCTCATCTTCGTCAATATAGTTTGTCATACAATTGAGAAGCGTCGTTTTACCCGAACCAGTACCGCCAGAAATAACAAGGTTACACCGCACACGGCCAATGATTTTGAGAATTTCTGCGCCATCTGGGGAGATCGCACCAAACTTTACAAGTTGATCGAGCGTGAGCTTGTCTTTCTTAAATTTACGAATTGTGAGCGTTGGACCATCCAAAGCCAAAGGTGGGGCAATCACGTTCACACGTGAACCATCGGCAAGACGCGCGTCACAGATTGGAGAAGATTCATCAACACGACGACCCACCTGGCTCACTATTCGCTGACAAATATTCATCAACTGATCATTGTCGCGGAATCGTACATTCGTGCGTTGCGTTTTACCATCAACTTCAATGAACGTATCTCTGGCACCATTGACCATAATATCAGCAATATCATCGCGTTCGAGCAAAGGCTCGAGAGGACCGTAACCCAGAACGTCGTTGCAGATGTCAGCGAGCAGTTCTTCTTGCTCAGAGATCGACATGACAATTGATTTGATTGCTACAATGTCATTGACGATGTCACGGATCTCTTCTCGCGCACCTTCATTGTCTAGTTTTGACAATTGAGATAAATCGATTGTGTCGATGAGGGCTGCAAAGACCTGCGTCTTTACATCATAGTATTCTTCTGATTTTGCACTCGGCTGCGCTGGTTGCGGATCGTAATCCATCGGTGGAGCAACAGTTGTTTTAATTTTTTTAGGTACCTGAGTAGATTGTGCTTCTTGAGGTGCAGGAGCAACAGGTTCTTGAGCGCCTGCAGCATCTGCGTCACCCATTTCAATTGCAGCTTCAGAAACTTGAGAGCTTTGCGCTGCAACCGGAGCTGCCTCGGGCGCTGGCTGTGATTGTTCTGGCATGGCCAATGGCTGTTTAAAGCCACCACCGTTCTCGCCGCTCGTTCCGGTACCCCCGCGTTTGCCAAACATACTCACCTACTCCTTTAAAACCCGGGAACGCTTGCGCGCCTACTTGTCTTTTTTCTTTGAAAAACGTGAAAGAATCGAACCAATCGACTTTTTCGATTCAGGCTGAATTTCTCGACGGCCAGTTACGATCTGAGCAAGTGTGTCCAAAGAAGCCGCAATTTCACTTTTTGGATCGGTTTCAGAAATCATCTGACCATTGTTAGAAGCCAATCCAAACAGAGCTGGCTCAAATGGAACAACAATTGAAGGCTCTATCCCCAGCGGGTTGGCAAAATCTGCAACAGAAATCTCTGGGCGTTTCGGGACATTGCACTGATTGAGCACAAGAAATGGTTTTTCGTCGTTGGGACGAAGTTCCGAAAGCGTGTCAACGAGGTTTTTTGTGTTTCGAAGACTTGCAAGATCAGGCGTTGCTGTAATGACAATTTTGTCTGCTGTTGTCAGAACCTGACGCATCCAACCGGTCCATACATGTGGAAGATCAATGACAATATTTGGTGTGCCCCGTTGAGCAACGTCCAAAAGCTGGGTGAAATCATCAGCATCAAAATCGCATTCACGATCTAATGTTGATGGTGCAGCAAGCAGGCTCAGATGATCAGAGCATTTTGTCAAAAGACGGTCCAAATACGTCTCATCAACCCGATCGGCTGAGAAAACAGCTTCCGCAATTCCTTGAGCGGGATCCTGATCGAAGTCGATATTGGCCGTACCAAAGGCCATATCGAAATCGGTCAAAATAACATCGCTTTGGAAGTTGCTGGAGATAGACCAAGCGACGTTATGTGCGATGGTCGATGATCCGACACCACCTTTGGCGCCGAGAAATGCCATCGTAGAACCGAGAGGCGCAGCTTCTGGATTTACGAACAAAGTGGTTACAATTTCCATGACGTCAGCCATGGAAACCGGTGCGACCAAATATTCAGCTACCCCGCGTGAGATGAGGTCGCGATAGAGTTGCACGTCGTTTTTGTGCCCAATGACAACGACATTCGTCCCTTCGTCACAGACCTCCGCAAGCTGCTCTAATTCTCGGATCATATCCATGCCTTCAAGGCGGGACTCGACAAGAATAAGATTTGGAGTGGTTGCAGACTGATAAAAATTCACGGCAGCTGCAATGCCACCCATTTGAACCTTTACATGGGCTTTTGTCATTCTACGATCACTGCCAGCATTGTCTATCGTCGATGCTGTGGCTTCAGATTCACAGAATGCTTGGATCGCTACGCGTGGAACAGGACGCATATCGCCAAGATTTTCTTGCGGTTGTTCCACATTCCCTTGAGGATGTGGTGCCTGCATTCCAGCATCTGTTTGAGCGGCTTGAGCCATCATTTCTGCGGTTTGATCGTGTGCCGGGTCGGACATTTTTTCGTTCCTAAATACTAGTTGTACGCGGTGCTCTACATAATTTATCTAGGATAGAGCGTACCTGGTGCTTCTACGGGGGCTTGGGTATCGTTTCGATATCCCTCGATCGCAATGGTTCTGCGCTCTGCATCAATTTCAGTTGACCCTCTTGGTCCAAGAAGATCTGCTGGATTGGAAACAATTGCAGCCAAATTCGACTGACTGCCACACCCAAAGTTGTGGTAGTTTTGGTTCTTTGTGCCGTTAGCAGCGACCAAATCTGCTGGCCATTTGCCGCAGTCTTTTACACTTGCCGTAATTGCGTTGTAGGACAGGCGGATGGGAGCAGCTGATCCATGCTGGGCGGCATGGTAGCCAGCTCTGCGTATGCGGTGGATCGGAATTCCTGAATTGTTCAACTTATCAACAACGGACGATGCCACTTTTCGAGCCGCAGATTCATTCGGTGAACCAGTGGGGATGAGAACGGTTATCGTTCTACTCTGTGAAGTACTAAAAGCTTGTGCAAACCCTTCAACAGAACTGGCAGAAGCAGCAGGCAAATCGTAAGCCGCACTCGCAACTGGAATGTCCAGCACCTGCTCTTTTTCATCAATAACAATCGGATGCTTCGTTTTATAATTTGAAGGGACCGACCCTACAGTGAAATGATTTTTCGAATGTCCTGCACAACCGGCCATAGCAAATGCAGTAGCAACCATAATGCTGGGCATTATTGCTCTTGTGCAGATACCTCGGCGGTCTCTAACTTTCGGTTGAAAGGACTTTGATTCCGTCTTTGAAAGATGCTTTTTCATTTTCTCGTCCTTACTCACTACTTGAGGATGAAACCGATAGAACCGGTGTAACGGCCCTTGGGAAGTTTGCCCTGTTTCGTGCCGTAGACACGATTCACGCGGCCCATGAAATACCCAGCACCATCTGAGGCAGGCATGAAGTTCTCGTCAGGACCGGAGAGCTTTTTCAAAGCTGTTGGGCGAACAATGTATGGTGTCACGATGATCATGACTTCAGATTCGTCGCGCTGAAATTCGCGACTACGAAACAGTGCGCCAAACACTGGAATATTTTTCAGTCCCGGATGGCCAGAAACAACTTGTCGAATATCATCTTGAACCAATCCTGCGATCACCATGGAGCCACCGGAAGGCAGTTCAACCGTCGTATCCGCTTGGCGATGTCTAACCGCTTGCAGGTTCACGTCTGGTCTAAAGGTACTGCTGCCATGACTGGATGGCTCGCGAACTTCGGTGTTGATTTTCAAACTAATGCGGCCAGAACTCAGAACAACTGGTCTAAAATTAAGTGAGACGCCGTATTCCATTTCTTCAAATGTCACAACTGTTTGTCCATCATCATCATCAGAAACAGAACTTGGTCTTTGAACGCGCCCGCCAACGTTAAATGAAGCTTGTTCACCTGAGATCGCGGTCAGACTTGGTTCAGCCAGCGTGCGACTGACGCCTGCTGTTTCTGCAGCCTGAATTTGAGAGTTGAGCGAACCCAGGCCGTTTGAAATACCTAGGGTTGTCCCCATACGAGCCAATAGTGTTTGGCGTGGAATTCCAGACCCGACGGTCGAGAACCCAAAACCGTTGTTTGAGGAGACACCCGTCACACTGGTTGAAATGCCAAGAGCCTTGATGACAGAACGCTGCATTTCAACGATCTTGACCTTTAAGTGAACCTGGTCTTCGCCATCAATTTTCAGCAGATTTACGATTTGGCTTTCTGGTGGATCTTCAAACAAACCCGCTGTTGTTTGCGATGTGCCCCCGTTGCCCGACTGCTCGCCACCTTGAATGAAAATTTTAGCCAAACGTTCAGCTTTAGCAGCATCCTGTGGGGAGGGCACAGTTCCTGTTAAAATGATATTGTCATTGATCATTTGAGCACGAACATCCGAATTTGGAATCAATCGCGTCATGGTTTCTTCGAGACCCGAAATGTCTCTTTCAATGGTGATTTCCAGAGAAGCCACCTGTGCGCCTCGCCCATCAAAAACAAAGATGTTGGTTTGGCCGACAGCCTTCCCAAACAAATATATGCGACGTGATGTGCGCGTAACAGCATCAGCGACTTCTGGATTTGCAACCAAAATGTCATGGGCATCTGCAGGCAAATCAATAACCACTGATTTATTTAGCCCCAACATGATCCCTTTCGAGACGTTGGATTCAGCAGAAGAAATCACAATCCGGTTTTGTGTGCTGTCTTGAGCTGACGCTTGAGAAACGACCGCCTGCGGCAGAACAGTTGCAATGCAAAGCGCAGAAACACTGGCCCAACTGGTTACCCGAGAGGCTATCGGTTTCACGTTTGATGAGACTGCAAATATGTTTGAAACGATGCTTTTCATAACTGTTACTCGATTTACTTTTAAAGTTGAGTCGCCAAACGCGACTGCAAGGAGAATTCTAGTTTCCGGCTTTAATTTCTGTTGCTTTGCCGTAGCGGATCACTTTCACTTTGCCCCGGCCGCGCTTACGCGTTTTGCCATTCTTTTCTTGCGCATCTTCAATGCTGCGCAATACGAGAATGAGATTGTTTCCAGCAAGGCTCTTTGCTTCAGTCACCACCTCAACTTGTGCTTCAGTCAATTCCAAGGTCGCTGTCTGGCCCACTTGAGCCTTTTGGCCCTCTTTTTCTTCAATCAATTGGTCAATGGCGAGAATGCGAATGTTCTTCAAAACCGTCTCGGTGACCTGCGTCTCGTCTTTCGTATAGTTTGAAATCAGATCCACACGGTCGTTTGGCAAAATGAAGCCGCCTGCCGAGGTATCAGCTTTCACCCGGACAGCCATGGCACGCTTGCCAGCTGGCAAGATGGCCGAAAGATACCCGCTGTCAGACCTAACAATCTTGGCCTCGCGAATAGGTTCGCCCGGAAAGAAGGTGGCACGTGCAATCGTAGGCGCAAAATCTTTTTGAGCTTCCGGTGTTGTTTCTTGAAGAATGTAGCCTTCGCTGACACTGTCAGCAGGCCAGTCTTGCCAAGCAATGCGCGCATCACCGAGAGCCGAACCCATGGGAATGGTTTCTCGAGCAATAAGAACTTTTTTCAATTTGATTTGAGGCTGCGCCGCTACAGGCTGCCCCGCCACCGGAGCCGGTTGGTTGTTCAAATTCATAATCATAAAACCCGCACCGAGGGCCGCAACAGAGGCAACTCCGATCAGGATTAATTGAACTGGCTTCATGATAACTTACTCCAGAGACGCTTTACGCATGAACATGGGAGTAGTCTTGTCAGCTATTGGTGTACTTATGGTTAATGAAGCGATGAGAAATGTAGTTAACGAGTTCTGAACATATCTTGCCTGCGTATAATGGACGGTTATCTAAAGGGATTTCATCCCCAAAAAGAAAAAGGCCCCGCGTTTGCGAGGCCTTTACAAGTCTTAGAAATCTATATTTGTCAGCCTAGTGGTGCACCAGTCAGGATAAAATCCATCCATCCTGATGTGGCAAAAACAATAATAGCTGCAGGGCCAAGAGCTGCGCCGTAAGGCACGCCTTGCTTTTTATCATGAAGACGTTCGATCCAGGGAAACTTCATTGCAAAGAGCGGCAGGATTGGAATACGGCGCAACACCAATATCGCCAAAGTCAAAACGCCACCAAAAATACTTGCGTACAGCAAATACGGAGCTGTGAATGCGGTTCCGAACCACAGCGTAGACGCCGCCAAAAGTTTTACGTCGCCGCCACCCATTATACCAACACTAAAAAGACCAAAGCCAATTACCAGAACGATGAGTGACAAACCAACACTCCACAAAGCGGTTTCGAGACTAATTCCCGCCAAAGGCGCGCAAACCGCAAAGGCTGCGATCAAAACCAATGTAATTTTGTTTGGAATTGTCATCGTAAAAATATCATAAAATGTTGCGAATAACATGCAGACTGGAAAAATTGTCAAAATTGCAAGTGCGGTAAAACTCATAGCGTGTCCTTACTGGTGTCCGGGCCATTCATACCCAACCTAAATTTTGTAACTCAAACTAAGAGACCGTGCTTAAACTAGTGTTAAATCTCGTTTGAAACGAAAAAGGGCCGCTCTGTCTCCAGAGCGGCCCATTCATTCACTTTGTTAAAGCTGAATTAGCCAGTAACAGTAGACAGGGAAGCGCCGATTTCTTCAAAAATACGTTGCAACTGTGTACCAACGAGAGTCATAGCAGTGATGCCGACAACTGAGATAAGCGCAGCCAAGAGGCCGTATTCAATTGCAGTTGCACCAGATTCGTCTTTAAAAAATTTCTTGATCATTGTCATGGTATTAGTCCTTACTCCACGAGTTACAGCAAATTTCCGTCGGTTTGTTTCTCCGATCGGATGAGTGCAATCTACGCAGTTGGTTTTAGGATCGTCTTAAAATTTACAGTTACCAAAACATAAATCGATTTGTTCCCTGTTCGTGGTGAAAAATTTATGAAATTTGGAACAAGAATGCGCGGGGCAAGTTTCCGGCTGAACAGGAAACTTTTTTATATATAAATAAGTGTGGCAACTTAGACCGGCCCTAAAAGCCACCTTCAATTCATGCCTTAATTCTTAATTCACCATTTTCGGCGACAGTGGCTCAAAGTGTTTTTCAAGGGTGAATAGTATGGCGTCTCCCGCTTTATCGACTTTCAAAAAAATCGCATTGGTCGGTTTTTCAACAACAGCTGCGTTTGTAATGCTTATGGCAAGCTCCGCATTTGCAGCAGACGCAACCGTCAATCAAGACGTTGAAGAGCGTGTGTCTTTGAAAGTTACGATTGACCGTGCCAAAGTTATCCGCATTGCGAAGACAGCAGACACAATTATCATCGGCAACCCCGCAATCGTTGACGCGACAATACAAGACGGCAAAACGATTGTTTTAACCGGTCGCGCTTTTGGTGTAACAAACCTGATCGTACTGGATCAGGATGGTGAACCAATTGTTGATGAACTGATTGTGGTCGAAGGACCAAAACATAAAACGGTGCGCATCTATCGTCAGGCTCAAAGAGAAACGATGGCCTGCGATCCAGTTTGTGAACCAACACTGACTTTAGGCGACAACCAAACGTCTTTCGAATCAATCAGCTCACAAATGTCGACCCGCAATAACGCTGCAAATTCAAAATAGTTTTCCTGTGTAAGCACAATGCTCACACAAGTTCACTCCTGCACTTGCGAAAACGGTGTTAACAATTGGTTATTCAAATCGATAGATTTTATCCTACTGCAAAACAGTTCTGAAAGTTTTTCTGCGTAAGGTTCTGCCATAAGTATTTTTCTTGGCAGGGCTAAGTGATGGGAATCGAAGAGCGTGTGAAATCGCAAAACAAAAGCAGAAATAGGCCCAAGAAATTGCGCCCATGGATTCGCTTTGGTAAGAACGAAGATGGTGCCGCTGCGATTGAATTTGCAATTGTAGGCCTGCCCTTTCTTCTCATTATCTTTGCCATTCTAGAGTTTTCATTCACTTTTCTCGGTGAACGAATTGTTCACGTAGCCACGCAAGATGCTGCCCGTATGATCAAAACTGGCCAAGTACGTGTGACAACACATACTGAAGAGCAGTTCCGCGATGAATTGTGTTCAAACACTCTCATGCGGATGTTTGATTGCGATAATTTGCACATCAATGTGCAGGAGATTCCAAATTTTGGGCCGCCACCGCCGCTGCCACTGAACGCTAACGGGTCGATTAACCCGGCCAGTTTCGTTTTCAGTCCAGGTGGCACCTCCTCAATGAACATTGTTATGCTTTTCTATGAATGGCCTCTTCTTGTGAACGTAGCCGGTTTAGGGATTTCAAGCTGGTCCACGAATAACGAAGCTTTGATTGGAACAACCCACGCGTTCAGAAATGAACCATTCTAGCAGACAAGGACGTTTCTATGACTAATTTAATTCAAAGAGCTCTGTTCAGGTCTAAAAGTGTGCGCTCCAAAAATATGAGAAACTATATGAAATCTCTTTGGCGTGATCAGCAAGGAGTAAGCACGGTCGAGTTTGCAATTTTCGCTCCAGTTTTCATCGCATTGCTTTTAGGTATGCTTTGGATAACCGACAGTGAACGTGTCTCAACTCAAGCCAGCCTCGTGTCGTCCACCGTTTCAGATTTGATCGCGCGCGCAAACGTGGTAACCGAGGATGAGATCGATAGAACTATGTTTGCTGCTGATGCAATGATGGGACCTCATGCCGATGATCTCCAAATTTATGTAGTCGGCATTGAAAACACTGTGGTTTCTTATAATTCCGATGGCACAGCAAACTTTAAACCCATCGTCGCGTGGGTGCGTGAAAAGAATATTACCGACTTGCAGGTTCCAAGTGTTGGCGATGAATATCCTGTCCAACAGAGCTTGGTCGATGTTGTTCCGTTCGTCGTGTCTACAAAAGTGAAAATCAATCATACGCCCGTATTTGGTTCAGAAGTGTTCGGCGACCAAGTGTATGAGTACGAGCACACTTTCGCACCACGTGCCAATATCACAGCAGACTGTGAAGATTGCTAGCACGTGATCTAAGTGTGTTGAACAAAATCAGATCGCTCTGACAGCAATGTCAGGGCGATTTTTTTTGACCGTCGCCGGCAATTTCTTCCAAGCCGCGCTCTAACTTTTTAGGTTCTTCAACCGATGGGGTCGCCGAAACTTCTGTGAGTTGTGAATTGCCTTCGACGAGATCAATGACAGTTTGATAATCTTGCCTGGCCACAGGTGCAAAGCCCCCACCCCACTTTGGGGCGATCGCATCATAGGCGTTGATATCGGAAACCAGCAATTGATCGAGAAAGTCCCACAGGATTGCTCGCGCCTCAGAATTAAGACCATTGCGGACAGTATGCGGTCCGTTTGGAATTTCTGGAGACCGCCAAATGATGCGGCTGTTGCTTGCCGCTTTTCCCAACAAAGACAGAGTCGCTCGGTTCGTTACGGCCTGATCGGAATTGACTTGGCTCTTTGTGGGCTCCCACCCAAACAATGCCTGAGCGTCTTTTTTCTTGTACGTCTCGATTGCTGCATCGGCATTTTGTAAATCACGAACTTCCCATGCACCACTCTCCAAATCGATATTCTTCAGGCCCATAAGATATTTCGGTAAAATATATCCGGAGAACGAATCTGCCCCCGGCACTGCAATTGTTTTTCCCTGTAGGCTGAGAATTGAGCTTCCTTCTGATTTGCGCGCAATCAGAACAGAACGGAATGATTTAGACCCGTCCTGTGCAATTGGAACCGCCAAAGGTTCTACGCATTTGCACAAGACCCAAGCTGCTGAAAATGCAGTTGCAGAATAAACAGCATATTCCACACGATTTTCGATTTGGGCATCTATGAGCGTTTTGTGGTCGCTCGCCGTGAATATCTCGACGGGCATGGACAATGCTTTTGACAAAGCTTCTGCAAAAGGTTTAGCGCGGCGGGCTTCCAGAATAGGGCGTCCCCCATCTACGATTCCTACCCGGAACGTGCCCAACTTATCACGCCAATCCGCCTGAGCAGAAAGGGGCTGCAATGCAATAAAGAGCGCCGCCATTGCTCCGATGGTTTTCAGATTGGTTTTTGATTTCACCGACTTCGTTCCGCATCAAACGTTGTTGTGTAGCGTCATAAAATCTGACTCGCAGTCTCTCTACAATCCCACAAGGCTTTGAAAGCCATGATTGACAAAAATAGAAACCAGAGATGTAACCGCGAAATACACCGCAGATTTGGATATTGAGATTTTCAAGCTGGTTTTCAAAATGCGGATTCCAGCCATTGTCACAATGGCCCAAGATGTGAGAACCAACAGAATAAATGCGCCAGATGGTTCATTTGAAATGGATGAGGGCGCTGCCAAACTGGACATCCAGATGAGGGGTAGAAAACCCAAGCTCAAAATCGCGGCAGACCAATTGTTGACGATAATGGCATCTGGAAATCGGCTTTGCTCTTCGTTTGTTCGGCACAAAAGATACAGAGCCAAAAACGAAGCGCCGTAGCCCAAGAGACCGATGAACAAACGAAGCGCCACATAAACTGGCTTGGAATATGCATCCTCTTTCGCCGCTTCAAGACTGCCATTGTAGATCATGGACAGGCCCGACATGTCGATCAGCAACATCAGTACAATGCCCCAGAACGAGAGCCAAAACCCCGCCGCGGAATGGTCTATTTTGGCCATACCTGTTTCTCGGCCCAGCATAATATCGAGCGAACCACTGAGGTTATCCATTAAGCTTGGTCGGGTTTGCGGTTCTTGATTCACGTGGGATTGCCTGCGAAAAACCCATCGAGAAATTCTGCGTAGATGTCGGTCAGAATTTCCAAATCACTGAGCGGCACCCGTTCGTCAATTTGATGCATTGTTTGCCCCACCAGACCAAACTCAACCACTGGACAAACGTCTTTGATAAAGCGTGCGTCCGATGTGCCGCCTCCTGTTGAGAGTTCCGGCTTTCTTTTGGTTACGGCTTCTACGGCAGCAGATAATGAAGCGATCAATCTTTCGTCTTTTGTAAGAAACACATGGCTCGGACGCTGCGTGTATTCAACACTCCACTGAACAGGATCACGTGCGCCTGAAGCCAGGTCGGGCCGCAACGTCTTGTCGTGACCCCCCACCGCCAACCGTCTTTCTATTTCTGCCTTCATCGTATCTGCTGTCCAAGTGTCATTGAATCGCACATTGAACAATGCCGTTGCAGAAGCAGGTATGACATTGGAAGCCGGATTGCCTATGTCGATGGATGTCACTTCCAAATTGGTTGGCTGGAAATTCTCCGTTCCATTGTCAAACGGTTCGGACAAAAGCGCTGAGACCAGTGACGTGATGCTGCGCGCGGGATTGTCTGCCAAATGCGGATAAGCTGCGTGCCCCTGCTTGCCAGTGACTGTCACCGTACCCGATACGGAGCCGCGTCTTCCAATTTTAATCGCATCACCCATTGCATCGGGATTTGTCGGCTCTCCCACAACGCAGGCGTCAATCGTTTCGCCTTGCTCCACCAACCAATCCAAAATGGCAGATGTGCCGTTCACGGCTGGCCCTTCTTCATCACCTGTGATCAAAAACGAAACAGACCCAGGCAGCGTCTTTCCAGCATTCAGATGCACCTCTACTGCGGCGAGAAAACATGCAATCCCGCCCTTCATATCAACCGCGCCACGTCCGAACATGACGCCATCTTTCACATCTGCGCTGAACGGCTCTGCACTCCAGCTGGTTTCATCTCCTGTTGGAACAACATCTGTATGGCCCGCAAAACACAGGTTCGGACTTTGATCGCCGAGCCGCGCATAGAGATTTTCAACATCAGGCGTATTGGGAGATGAAAATGTTTTTCGCGTAACCACAAAGCCCAATGGCTTGAGGCGACTTTCCAAATAGTCCAGCGCGCCACCTTCAACAGGCGTAACGGAAGGGCAACGAATGAGATCACGAAGAATCTCTGCAGCGGGTGATAAATCTGACATAGATTGACGTTTAGGCGTGCCGCAAAGACCCGTCAATCGGGCTCATTCATCATAGGTGGGAAAAGAGCTCACGCCCGGCAATAAGAATATCGTGGGTTGCTTTGGCAAATTGCGCAATGACAAGACCAATTTGTTTTTTGATACGGTTTGAACCGGATATTCCGCCCCCATTTGACGCAGAAATCCGGGCAAGGCACCCGCACTGCGCACATGCATGGGCAAAATGACCGATGAGCGCACACGTTTCAAAAGTTCTTTCAGGCTCACATGATTGAGGGTCAGCCCGTTGTCTACGGGCACCATGACCACATCCAATCGACCAATCTTGGCATAGTGGTCTTCGCTTAGTTTGTGGTGCAAATGTCCCAAATGCCCAATGCAAAGACCTCCCGTTTCAAATATGAAAATTGAATTGCCATCTGGAACGGCGCCAAAGCGAAGCATATCCGTCGTCACATTGCGCACCAGAACATCGCCCACCATTTCGCTGTAGCGGGCAATGTCGCCATTGGTGCCCCAACCACGAAACACATGTTTGATCTTCGGGTTTGGAAAATCCGTGTAGTGCGAGGAATGCGCCTTATTCATGGTTACAGCTGTCGGAATGATATTGTCCGTCAGCCAGCCTGCAAAATCAGTGGCAACGGTGATGCCTTGGGGGCTTTCTACCAAGTAAGTGGAGTGACCTTGGAACGAGAAAGCCACGTTGTATTTGTTGGATTGGGCAGGTTGAACAAAGCTTGCAAAATGAACCGGCACTTGGGGCGATTGAAGGTTTTGCGCCACTGCCAAACATGTGCTTGGGATGTTTTGTGCAGCAGCATTTGGCGCAACTAAACACATCGAAGCAAGCGCTAAGCTTGCCGTTAAAACTCTTCCAAACATCATCGACCTCCATACATTATAGGCCCCGCATCAAAAGCCTAACGTTGGAAATTCGTAAAATCCAGATAATGGTCTATCACTTATTCGAAAACAGAGGGATCGGCGGAACCACCTGTGAGGGGGGCAGGGCCATAAAAATTTGTTCCCTCTGTCCCGCGCAGGAACCCTAAGTCAATAAGCGAAAAAACCGTTATCAGTCCCGCAATGCCATATATTGTGTACACTGTGTCCTGACTGATAGGCGGCAAGTTTAAGAACGAAAGGGAATACACGTCCACAAGATCAAACAACAAGCCGCCGATCGTATAGAACGCCAGCCATTTCAACCCTTTGTTACGATCGTGCAGGCGCCGCAAAGTAACTGGCAACATGACAAGAATGATGCCAAGGCTAATAGCAAAATGAAGGACAATCTCCCCACCAGAATAAGTGCTGGTTTCCTTTGATAATAATGGAATGTCTAAAACATATTCCGCCAATGCAAATGCCACGATCCCAATTGTGATCGCAGCTCCAAACACGACCCAATAATGTGATCGGGTTGCGCGGCCTTCAAATTTAAAAAGGCCGCGCAATGTCATGTCTTAATCACGCAACAATTCATTAATGCCCGTTTTGCTACGGGTTCTTTCGTCAACCGTTTTCACGATCACAGCGCAATACAAGTTTGGCCCTGGCTCACCATTGCCCATTGGCTTGCTTGGCATGGAGCCTGCAACAACAACAGAGTATGGCGGCACTTCGCCGTAGCTGACTTCGCCCGTGGCGCGGTTCACAATCTTTGTGGATTGACCAATGTAAACACCCATTCCAAGAACAGAACCTTCGCGAATGATGCAGCCTTCAACAACTTCTGAACGCGCGCCGATGAAGCAATTATCTTCAATAATTGTTGGGCCAGCTTGCAACGGTTCCAAAACACCACCAATGCCAACGCCACCAGAAAGGTGCACGTTTTTACCAATTTGCGCACAAGAGCCAACTGTAGCCCAACCATCAACCATGGAACCTTCGTCCACATATGCGCCGAGGTTTACGAACGAAGGCATAAGCACAACGTTTTTTGCTATATAGGCAGCATGGCGGCAGATCGCGCCTGGCACAGCACGGAACCCGGCGGCTCGGAACTGGTTTTCGCCCCACCCTTCAAACTTGGAAGGAACCTTATCCCACCATGTTGAATTGCCCGAGCCATTTTGGATCACTTCCATATCGTTCAAACGGAATGACAAAAGAACGGCTTGCTTAAGCCACTGGTTCACAACCCATGTGCCGTCTGCTCCTCGTTCAGCCACGCGGGCCTGACCGCTGTCGAGAAGGTTCAAAGCTTCTTCTACAGCTTCGCGAACTTGCCCTTGGGTGTTCAAGCCCACATTATCCCGATCTTCAAAGGCGGCTTCGATGGTGGCTTGGAGGTCTGCGTTGCTCATAATCTTCATCCTGAATGAACTGCTTTGCGCCTTTATAACGGTGGCACATTGATGAGCAAGGCCGAATGCAGGCCCTGTCTCTGTAAATGAATGACAAGACATACAGCTTTGGGGTAAAGGCTGAGGATATTTCATTCGGGAATCAATTCATGTCTGCTAAAAAAACGAAACAGCCGCGCAACCCGCTCAAAAGGTCTCACAAAGATCGCGAAGAAGCGAAGGTTGTTCCCGACACCCCGCAAACACGCTCGCCTGCCTATAGATTGGCGTTCGACGATCCCGACTTTCTGTGCCGCCCAGAAACGCGGCCAGTGCGTTTGCAATTGGAATTGCTAAAGCCGGAAATGATGCTGGAAGAAGCTGGCATCGTATCCACCACCGTGTTGTTCGGTGGCGCGCGCATTGCAGAGCCGGGCAAAGACCCATGGGCGGCCAAAAATGAAGTTCAGCGCGAGAGCCTGATAAAGAGCAGCAAATATTATACCGAAGCGCGGAAGTTTGCGCAGTTGTCTTCTGAGGCATCCAAGAAAACAGGATTTACAGAATATGTTGTTGTCACCGGTGGTGGCCCTGGCGTGATGGAAGCTGGCAGCCGTGGAACATTGGATGTGGGTGCGCCAAATATTGGCCTCAACATTGTTTTGCCCCATGAGCAAGCACCAAACGAATATGTGACACCTGAATATTCTTTCAACTTTCACTATTTCGCCATCCGCAAAATGCATTTTCTCATGCGCGCCAGCTCCGTTGCCGTATTCCCTGGTGGTTTCGGCACGCTGGACGAGTTTTTTGAAACGCTTACACTCATTCAAACAGGTCGCATGGAACGCATTCCCGTTCTGTTGTTTGGCAAAGACTTCTGGGGGCGCGTGATCAATCTGGAAGCATTGGCTGAAGAAGGCACTATCTCACCTGACGACATCAACCTGTTCACAATTGTGGATACGGCTGAAGAAGGTTGGAAAATTGTCAGCGATTTTTATGGACTTAGCTAATTGTAGCGTCCTGGCGCTCAACGCATTTGGAATAAATCATGCCTGAACCAACACCGGAAGAGCTGGAACATGCGCGCCTGAAAGGGCTTGGCAGAAAGTTCTTTGCGCCCGAATGGATATTCATCCGTGGCGTACCTTCTATGAAGTTTCTTCCTGAAGAAGGGCCAATGGAGATTGCATTTGCTGGCCGTTCCAATGTGGGCAAGTCTTCATTGATCAACGCACTGACGGCCAAAAAGGGTTTGGCGCGAACATCAAATACTCCTGGCCGAACCCAAGAGTTGAATTTCTTTGTTCAAGATGGGGACTTTGAAGACGGCATTCCGCCTTTGGCGTTGGTGGATATGCCGGGCTACGGGTTTGCCAAAGCCCCAAAGGCAACGGTTGATGCTTGGACGGAACTTGTCTTTTCCTATCTTCGGGGGCGTTCCACCCTGCAACGTGTTTTTGTGTTGATCGACAGTCGCCACGGCATCAAGAAAAACGACGAAGAGGTTTTTGACCTGCTCGACAAAGCTGCGGTGTCTTATCAACTGGTGTTGACCAAAGCAGACAAAATCAAACCACCTGCACTGGCAAAACTGGAAGTTGAGACTTTGCAGAAAATTGCAAAACGTCCAGCGGCCTTTCCAAAAATTGTCTCCACATCAAGCGAAAAAGGTCATGGCGTTGATGATCTTAAGGCCGCGATCATATACGCCTGCCATTTGGGATGAGACGGGCCTAATCGTCGGTCACTCGACCTCTTAGCTTTTTCACCGAACCGCGTTTGGTTTTGGAATCCATGCGCTTTTTCTTGGCGCTGAAGCTTGGCTTGGTGGGGCGACGTTTGGGTGGAGGAGGTTTGGCCGCCTGCTTGAGCAAATCCACAAGACGCTTTTTTGCATCATCGCGGTTTTTCTCTTGGCTTCTGTATTTCGTGGCTTGAATGAGAATGTCGCCAGTTGCAGTGAGACGATGCCCCGCCAGTTTTTCCACCTTGGCAATCAAGTCATATGAAAGCGTTGCCGCCCGACGCGGATTGTAACGAAGCTGAACGCCCGTCGCCACCTTGTTGACGTTTTGACCTCCCGACCCGCCAGACAATATGAACTTTTCTTCCAGATCGCCTTCCAGAATGTATTGCGTGTTTGTAATCGGGATGCGGATTTCAGCCATAGGTCTGTTTAATGCGGCTGGCATCGCTTCGCAAACATTGCGAATTTTCTGATGATTTAATTGACAAGAAGCCGAGCTTTTTGAACAACTGCCGACAATAGATTTGTTACAGTGGATATTTCGTCATGGCGAAGAAAAAAGAAGACCTGCGTTCCAAACAGTGGTTTGCAAACCCTGACGACTACGACATGACGGCGCTGTATATTGAGCGTTATATGAACTGGGGGATTACCCGCGAGGAATTGCAATCAGGCAAACCGATTATTGGCATTGCACAATCGGGTTCTGACCTTTCACCTTGCAACCGCCATCACATCATTTTGGCCGAACGCGTACGCGAAGGCATTCGTGAAGCAGGTGGCATCGCCTTTGAATTTCCCGTTCATCCAATTCAGGAAACAGGCAAACGTCCCACCGCCAACCTTGATCGCAATCTCGCTTATCTCGGTTTGGTGGAAACACTCTTCGGTTACCCTATCGACGGTGTGGTGCTGACCATTGGTTGTGACAAAACCACGCCAGCTATGTTGATGGCTGCAGCAACGGCAAACATTCCCGCAATCGCTCTTTCCGTAGGGCCGATGTTGAACGGTTGGTACAAAGGACAACGCACGGGTTCTGGCACCATCAAATGGCATGCCAAAAAAGAACTGTCGAAGGGCGATATTTCTTATCAGGAATATGCTGATATTGTGGCGTCGTCTGCACCTTCGCCTGGCTATTGCAACACAATGGGCACAGCGACCACCATGAACTCATTGGCTGAAGCTTTAGGCATGTCTTTGCCCGGGTCCGCGGCCATTCCAGCCGTTCACAAAGAACGAGCCAACATGGCCTATTGGACAGGCAAACGCATTGTCGACATGGTTTGGGAAGACATGAAGCCATCAGACATCATGACCCGTGAAGCTTTTGAAAATGCAATTGTTGCAAATTCGGCCATTGGTGGCTCCACAAATGCGCCAATCCACTTAAAGGCGATTGCCAACCATCTTGGTGTTCGTCTGGACAATCAAGATTGGGAAGATTTGGGTTGGGACATTCCGCTTATGCTGAACCTGCAACCCGCTGGTGAATATCTTGGAGAAGACTATCATCACGCAGGTGGTCTCCCCGCAGTTGTCAATCAGTTGATGGAAAAAGGCAAACTGCCCCACCCCAATGCAATGACTGTGAATGGCAAAACAATTGGCGAAAACTGCGATGGCGCAGAAGTAATGGACGAGAAAGTCATCTGGCCTTACGACAAGCCCATGGTGGCACAGGCGGGTTTCTTGAACCTAAAGGGCAACTTGTTCAACACAGCAATTATGAAGACCTCTGTGATTTCAGATGAATTCCGCGAACGTTATTTGTCCAACCCAGACGACCCGAACGCCTTCGAAGGCAAGGCTGTCGTATTCGATGGACGTGAAGACTATCACGCGCGCATCAATGACGAGTCGCTGGGAATTGACGAATACACTTTGTTGTTCATTCGTGGTGCAGGCCCAATCGGATATCCGGGTGGGGCAGAGGTTGTGAATATGCAACCACCGAACGCGTTGTTGAAACGGGGCATCACTTCTCTCCCGTGCATTGGCGATGGTCGCCAATCTGGTACATCTGGCTCGCCTTCAATTTTAAACGCTTCGCCTGAGGCTGCTGTTGGTGGTGGTTTGGCTCTGCTCAAAACAGGCGACACTGTGCGCATCGACCTCAACAAGCGCGAAGCCAATATCATGATTTCGGATGCCGAACTGGCCGAACGCCAAAATGAAGTTGATGCCATTTTGGAGAAAGGTCGTTTGGACTACGTGCCAGATCATCAAACGCCTTGGCAGGAAATCCAGCGTGGTATTGTTGATCAGTTCGAAGAAGGCATGGTTCTAAAAGGAGCGACCAAATATCGGGATGTGGCAAAGATCATACCAAGGGACAATCACTAAACCGTGTGTTTTTCTGCACAGGAAGGCATTAGACATCATTTGTCAAAAAGTTTAGCTTTATGAAATGAATCATCGCTGGGTTTTTGGGGAACCTAATGTTGAATTATTTTGATGTGATGGGCGCCAATCGAGAGGTCATGCAGAAACTGTATGCTGACGATGAACGCGTCTGCTCACGCTCCATTAAACTGACAAACTTGTCTCGCATATTTGTCGCCCTTTTGGTTGTTCAATGTGTTGTCATCTTGACCACAGGAAGCAGCATTTTTGACAATTGGGCCAAGATTTTCACACTGCCTGTAGTGCTGACGACGATTGCTACTCTCATAGTTGCCTGTCATTTTTTTGAGACAGGAAAAGAGTTCATGGGGCGCGTTACTTTGATTGCGACTGTCAGTACAAGTTGCATCATGTCTGTGGTGTTTTGCGGTGGATTTTTTCAATCACCTGCAACTCCCATGTTGATATTTCCCATGGTTTTGGCTTTTTGCACAATGTCGGCGAAGATCGCAAAATGGGTCTTCCTTGCAACAATAGCAGTTCCGCTCACCATCGATGTGATCGTTCGATATGTGGCAATAGAGTTGCCCAATTTTACAGCGCAGACGAACGAAACATTTATAAACTTCAACATTCTCTCGACGCTGTTTCTTGCAATTTATTTTTGCTTGTTCCATCTAAAAAACACCCGTCACGAGTCTTCAGCCCATTCCAGTAAATGACCACCATTCAAACATTCGGCCCAGCCTGCACCCTTGGTGAAGGCCCGCTTTGGCATCCTGAGCGGCAGCGCCTGTTCTGGTTCGATATACCCAAGGGCGAGATGTATTCATCGAACGCTCAAGGTGGCCAACTGCGCAGTTGGAATTTTGGCGAGCCCGCTTCTGCCGCAGGATGGGTAGACAATGACACGTTGCTGGTGGCCACAGCGAGCGGTTTACAGAATTTCAATCTGCTCAAAGGTTCCTGGGAAACTGTCTGTGAGCTGGAAGCAAACAATGCGCTCACCCGATCCAATGATGGCCGCATTGGTCCGGATGGCTCGTTTTGGATTGGAACGATGGCGCGGGATGGATCACCACATTTGGGAGGCTACTACCGATACGCCAAAGGGAAAATGCAACAGCTGCAAGATCGCATCTCCATTCCCAATGCAACCTGTTTTTCGCCAGATGGCACCACCGCCTATTATGCCGATACCAGAAAACAGGTCATTTGGCGTTGGCCACTGGATGAAAATGGCACCCCTATTGGTGACAAAGAAGTTCACATTAATTTTCGCGACCAGAACATAAATCCTGATGGCGCGGTGTGCGATGCGGAAGGTTATTTGTGGAATGTCCAGTGGGGCGCATCACGTATCGCACGTTATGCACCTGATGGAACTTTCGACAAAGCGATTGATCTTCCCGTGAGCCAACCGACCTGCCCCGCATTCGGTGGCGATGATTTGAAAACGCTTTTTATAACATCTGCTCGCGAAGGTTTGACAGATTCGCAGATAGAATCAGAGCCGGAAGCCGGAAAAGTGCTTGCTTTGTCGGTAGAAACTGGCGGAATTCGCGAAAATCGTTCAAAACTAAGTTAGCACAACTTTACGTAACGTAATTTAAAAAACCCTATCATTTCCATGGGTTAATCGATTTTAACCCTAAATCTCAACACGATGTTTACCCTTGCCATTCTATACTGAGCGATAATCAGACAATTTAATTCAATTTGTTCATACCGTGTTAACTGGCAGTGACTGATCATGTCCTTGTTAAATCAGGAGGACGTCATGTCACCAGCTCAGTCTCACTCTCTCAACGAGACGGCGATACCGGTACCGGAGAATTTGTTTGGCCAAATGGCTCAAGCAGAACCGGCGGATGCCGTCGAAATCGCTAAACAGCTTCCGCTCGACAATCGTGCGCGCCTCGCAGCATTTTGCTATGCTCGACGTCATCTCAACCATCTCGGCTTGTTGATTGCGTCCACTTGCGACCGTATGGCATTGCGCCGCGCAATGGGTGCTGCGGGTGATGTTGTTTTCAAACAGTCCCGCGATGTGGAAAAAACTATTTCTGCTGAACGCGGCAAGCGTTCTGCATCAACGAAAGTCACTTTGGCAAAAGCCGCCAATGTTGTTCCTTTGCGTGCATCCGTGTTCGCAGACATGGACGACGACGATATGGATGATGCGGGTTAAGCTCGCAAATTCATTTCAAATATTTGAATGAGCGCCGCTTTTGTGGCGCTTTTTTTATGATCGAACTAGACTTTGAATGAATTGCCTTTTCAAAAGAGGCAAGGTCTGCCAACAATTTGGAATCACAATTCAAATTACAGGCACGTCATGGCGTTCACTTTTGACCCCGCTCCCCAGTCTACTTTGCCAGTTTCGGGCAGTGATAAACTGTTTCCCATTCACCGCATTTATTGCGTTGGTCGCAACTACGAAGATCATGTGGTGGAAATGGGTGGCGTGCCGGGCCGTGAACCTCCATTCTTTTTCAGCAAACCGGCAGACGCAGTGGTCCATGATCCGTCCAAATTGCCGTTCCCGACCATCACGGAAAACCTTCATCATGAAATGGAATTGGTGATCGCCATTGGCAAAGGTGGAAAAGATGTGAGTGTCGAAAACGCTCTCGATCACGTTTTTGGATATGCAGCTGGCGTCGATATGACCCGCCGCGATTTACAAGCGGCAGCAAAAAAATTGGGCCGCCCATGGAGCATGGCAAAGGGGTTCGATTATTCCGCGCCTATGAGTTCAATTCGATCTTCAGAAGAGATTGGGCATCCTGAATCTGCTGCAGTTCGTCTCAGTGTGAATGGCGATATTCGTCAAGATGGAGACCTCAATCAGCAAATCTGGAAAGTGCCGGAAATTGTTGCCAACCTATCCACTTATGTTGAATTGGTTGCTGGCGATCTGATCATGACCGGAACGCCTGCTGGTGTTGGCCAATTGTTCGCTGGCGACAAGGTGGAAGGTGAAATCGCAGGCATCGGATCGGTTGCATTTGTGATGGGACCCAATCCGTGAGCGAAGACTTCGATTTCCGAGCATGGTCGCACAGGGCTTCAGACTGGTCAGCGGACTATCTGGAAACTGTTGGCGAACGTGATGTACGCCCCAAGGTTAAGCCCGGGGCGATTGCTGCACGAATTGACAACGCACCGCCAGAAATGGGCGAGTCTATGGACGCCATATTCGAGGATTTCGAAAATATCATTCCCGACGGGATGACCCATTGGCAGCACCCTCGTTTCTTTGCCTACTTTCAATCCAATGCTGCACCCGCAGCGCAATTGGCAGAACAATTGGCCACGGCTTTCGCGTCCCAATGCATGTTGTGGCAAACATCGCCTGCAGCAACTGAACTTGAAATCAAAATGGTGGACTGGTTGCGCCAGGCTGTCGGACTGCCAGACACCTTCAAGGGGACGTTTCAAGACACGGCTTCTTCCGCCACATTATGTGCCATCCTCACCATGCGTGAAATCGCGCTTGGGTTCACGGGGAACAAGGAAGGTTTGTTTGGGAAGAAGCCGCTGCGTGTTTATGCTTCGGGTCGAACGCATTCATCCATCGACAAGGCGATGTGGATTGCTGGGCTTGGCCAAGACAATCTCGTCAAAATCCCCACTGGACCCGCGCCGCTGTTCCCCATGGACGCAGATGCTTTGAGGCAAGCGATTGCAGAGGATCGCGCTGCAGGTTTGCAACCGGCGGGCATTGTCATTTGTGTTGGAGGCACCTCTGTTGGAGCAACCGACAACGTGGCGGAAATTTGCAAAATTGCCAAAGAAGAAGGCCTGTACACCCACCTTGATGCAGCATGGGCCGGGTCTGCAATGATTTGTGACGAATACCGTCATTTGTGGGAAGGTGCAGAATTGGCCGATTCTCTTGTTCTCAACCCACACAAATGGTTGGGCGTTCCCATGGAATGTTCTTTGCATTTGGTTCGTGAGCCAGAACTGCTCGTTCGCACTATGGCCATTCAACCAGAATATCTGAAAACACACGGCAAGGATGGTGTCGTCAATTTCTCGGAATGGTCTGTTCAATTGGGCCGCCGTTTCCGTGCTTTAAAAGTCTGGTTCTTGTTGCGCACTTACGGGCTGGAAAACCTGCGTCAACGCATTCGAAATCACGTCACATGGGCGGAAGGTTTGTGTGAAAAATTGCGTGCTGAACCTGATTTTGAAATCACAACCGATCCGGTTCTCTCCCTGTTTTCTTTTCGACACACGCCAGAAGATGTTTCAGACCTCGATGCGCACAATGTGGCATTGGTGAACGCGATCAACGATGATGGGCGCATTTATCTCACGCAGTCAGCTCATGATGGAATGACCGTCATTCGCTTTGTGTCAGGGCAATTCGACATGAAAGCCGAAGACGCTGACATCGCATATGAGGCAATTACAGAAGTGGCACGCAAACTTGTCTGATTTGAAAACGGCCTCAATTACATCGCGCCTGGCATCACTGGGTTCCAACCGTTGGGCTGTGCATTTTGAAAGCCGCCGCCGCATGAAAGCGGGCGAAGATATCGTTGAGCTAACCATTGGCGAACCCGACATTCCAACGCCAACCCATCTTCTGGATGTCGCCAATGAATCAATGCGCACAGGACGCACGCGTTATGCTGGTGGCAAAGGCGAACCCAATTTGCTGGCAGCAGTCGCTCAAAAATATTCAACACGCACTGGGCGGACTATAACACCAAACCAGGTCTTGGCCTTTCCTGGCACTCAGGCCGCTTTGACCATAACCATGCTGTCACTGGTTGAAGCTGGCGATGCTGTGCTTGTTCCTGATCCCTATTACGCCACCTATGAAGGCGTTGTGCAGGGCGCAGGTGCAGAATTCATTCCAGTTCCCATGAGTGCTGAAAACGGATTTCATCTCACGCCAGAACAACTGGAAGCGGCAATCACGCCCAATGCGAAAGTGTTGATGCTCAATTCTCCGCACAATCCAACAGGGGCTGTTTTAAGCGCCAAAGAGGTGGCGGCAATTGGTGACGTTTGTGAAAGACACAATCTCTGGATTGTGAGTGACGAGGTCTATGAACCCTTGATCTATAAAGGTGATTTTGCGTCGCCCTTCGATATGGAGGCGTTTGCCGAGCGCACCATTGCCATGGCTTCTATATCCAAAAGTCATGCGGCGCCGGGTTTCAGGTCTGGCTGGGCAGTTGGGCCGAACTGGGTGATGGATGAAATTCAACATGTCTCAGAAGCAATTTTGTTTGGCGGTCAACCCTTTATCGCAGACATGACGGCCCATGCTCTGTCACACCCGGATGGCACGTCTGCCGAAATGGCTGAGAATTATCGCAGCCGGATTTCTTTGCTGATGGAAGCTTTTGCAAGTTCAAACCTTGTGCCGCTAGAACCTTCTGCAGGTATGTTTATGCTGATCGACGTTTCTAATTCAGGTTTGAGTGGTGAAGACTTTGCCATGAAATTATTGGATCATGGGGTATCCGTCATGCCTGGCAGTTCCTTTGGATCTCAATGTGCGAAATTTATTCGCCTTAGCCTCACCGTGGACAATGATAAACTGAAGACCGCTTCCCAACGCATCATCACTTTTGCAAATTCTATTTAAATTTGGCTGGAGAACAAAATGACCGCGAACATTCAAAGCACGTTTTTTGAGGTCTCTCGCGAAGGCGCTGTTGCGCATTTGGAGATGAACAAGCCTGATAAAGCCAACAGCATGTCGCCTGACTTTTGGGAAGATTTGCCCACGATAGCAAACGCTTTGAATAAAGACCCCGATATACGCGCAGTGGTGATTTCCGGTCGTGGCAAACATTTCACAGGCGGGATGGATCTTGCGTCTTTTCAAGACATTCTGGCTTTGACCAAATCAGAGCCCGCGCGCGGTGCATACGCATTGCGCGATCTCATTTTAAAGCTTCAAGATGCACTGACAAGTTTGGAAACTCTGCGCGTTCCAGTAATCGCTGCAACGCACAGCACGTGCCTTGGTGCTGGCGTTGATCTCATTTCCGCCTGCGATGTACGCATTGCATGCCAAGATACATCGTTTGGTATTGAAGAAATTCTTGTGGGCATGGCTGCAGATGTGGGGACGTTGCAACGCCTTCCCAAAATCATGCACCCAGGAATTGTCCGCGAACTTGCCTACACTGGACGACGCTTCTCTGCCGAAGAAGCAAAAAGTTGGGGCTTGGTGAATTCTGTTCACGCAGACCGTGAAACAACAATTGCGGCGGCTTTGGATATGGCCCACCAGATCGCTGCTCAGTCGCCCGTCGCGATTGCCGGTATAAAACACGCCGTCACTTACGCCCGCGATCACAGCGTTGCCGATGGGTTAGATCAAATTGCCACCTGGAACAGCGGCATGTTGCGCCCCGATGATTTGATGAAAGCGATACAGGCCAAGATGCAAAAACAGCAGGCCATTTATGATGACCTGCTGTCCGATGAGAGCTAAACGCTCAAAATTGGTTTTTAAAGACTAAGCCTTTTTGTCTTTCAACTGACTCCAAGAGTTCTGTTCAGACAACATTTGACGTAGGAACTTGATATTTGCTTGCGCCTCTTTTGGTGGCAATTCACCAGCAGCGACAGTCTCAGCTTCTTTGAAGCGACCTTGCAAACCAATCACCAAAGCGAGGTTTTGGCGCACGCGGCTGTCAGCACCACGTTGATCAATCGCTTGGCGCAGATATGTTTCGGAAGACCGCAAATCGCCCTCCAAAAGATAGGACATACCGAGATTGGACAGCACGGAAGCGTCGCCTGGCTTAAGGTCCAGCGCTTTGCGATATGCAGCACGTGCTAATTTTGAATTGCCCAGTTGGTCATAAATTGCACCCTCTGCAGAGTACAATTTCCAATCAGGATTGTCGGGTGTTTGTGCACGTTGAATTGTTTTCAATGCTTTCGGCAGATCACCAGCGCCAGCAAGAGCCTTGCCATACGCGCCCAGAACTTCTCGGTCTTTCGAGTGGTGGATCGACACTTTCTGCATCACGGCCAAAGCTTGCTCATTTCGGCCTGTGACGCGCAAGGCGGTCGCGAATTGCAGACCTACATGTTTGCTCTTTGGGTTTTTCTGATACTGTTTGGACCAATAGTCAGTCGCTTGACGCAACTCCGTTTGGTTCATTTCTGCAACGGGTTTGCGCAAGTTTGACGGAATCGACCCGGTTGTTGTGCGATCTTTGGCACATGCAGACACCAGTAATGCTGCACCAAGCGCCAAAACGATGGAGTTGCGACGTAGTTTTGATTCAGATTTCTTAGTTGAGTGAGCCATTGGAACTCAGCCCCCGCGTTCACGATACAAAATGAGAAGGGCAAAACCCTTGTTTCTGACCTAAAGAAATATTCTGTTAACCCTAATGGATGGTTAAGATGCAGAATAATCCATGTCTGATTTGCGAGCCCATATGTTCATTGAAACCAATCCGAAAGACCATTTTTCTTCAAGTTCCAGAAAAGTCGTGTCGATCCACTGCATGACGAAGAAACAGTTTTCCAAGAAAAATCAGGGTTTGACAGAAAGAGACATACACTGGGCCAAGGTGAACGGATTTTCTGGGTCCAGCGGTCAACATTGCATCATTCCCGATGACAAAGGTGGAATTGAGTGTGTTTTGTTTGGTCTGGGGAGCGGCGTTGGAACAGGAAAATCTATGGCACACGGCAAGCTTGCCCGTTTGCTGCCAAAGGGCAATTACAAATTGGAAGGTGACACGGCCTCCTCAGAACTTGCAGAACTCGCATGGGCACTGGGCGGATATTCATATGACCGTTATCGCAAACGCAAACATGAAACGCCCAAGCTGGTTGTCAAAACAAACTCTGGTGCAAAACGACTGGCTGAAGGCTCTTTCATTGCACGCGATCTGATCAACACTCCTGCCAATGACATGGGGCCAGACGCTTTGGAGAAAGCTTTTCGCAAAGTGGGTAAAACTCATGCTGCGAAAGTGAGTGTGATCAAAGGTGAAGCACTTTTGAAAAAAGGCTTCCCGATGGTTCACGCTGTTGGCCGTGCAAGCGCAGAAGCACCACGGGTACTGGATATGAAATGGGGCAAAGCCAACCATCCCAAAGTGACTTTGGTGGGTAAAGGCGTGACCTTTGATACAGGCGGGCTCAACATCAAGCCGGGCGGCTCAATGGCACTGATGAAAAAAGACATGGGTGGCGCAGCCAATGTTCTGGGTCTTGCCCATATGATCATGGACGCCAAATTACCCGTGCGCCTGCGGGTCATCATCGGCGCGGTTGAAAATTCTATTTCAAGCAATGCATTTCGCCCCGGAGACATTTTAAACAGCCGCAAAGGCCTCTCCGTTGAAATTGGCAACACCGATGCAGAAGGCCGACTGGTTTTGGGGGACTGCTTGACTTGGGGAGACGAAGAAAAACCAGATGTCATGATTGATATGGCGACGTTGACGGGGGCAGCGCGCGTGGCGCTCGGACCTGACCTTCCGCCATTTTACACCAATGATGATGGATTTGCAGACGCGCTTGGCACGAAGTCAACGGCCGTCAATGATCCGCTTTGGCGCTTGCCACTTTGGGACCCCTATCAATCTATGCTGGGGTCAAAGATTGCCGATGTAAATCACATCACAGCTGGTGGTTTTGCTGGCTCAATCACGGCAGCGCTGTTTCTTTCTCGTTTTGTCGAGAACGCAAAGACTTGGGTTCACTTTGATATTTTTGGGTGGACGCCAAGTGAAAAACCATGGGCACCTGTGGGAGGTGAAGCGCAAGGCATTCGCTCCCTGTTTGAAGTGTTCCAACAACGCTACAAAAAATAGGCCTTGAAACCGATAACCTGCTCATGCAACCTAATTACGGCTCCGTAATGAGCAGGAGGTTGGAATGGTTGCACTCAAAGCAGGACAGGCGCTTTCGCTTTGGCACAAAGCGATGCTGGCTCAGGTGCATGATGATGCGCCTGACCTCACCACGCGCCAAATGGCCATATTGCTGACGATCTATCTCGACCCGCCGCCACACACTGTGCGCGGCTTGGCTTCCCATCTCAATGTCACCAAACCCGTGATCACGCGCGCCCTCGACACAATGGGCATTATGGGGTTTGTAAAGCGCCGACGTGACGAACGAGACCGCCGCAATGTTCTCATTCAACGCACAGTGCAAGGTTCCGAATATTTGGAAAACCTTGGCATTCTCATTTCAAATGAAGCAGATAAAGTGTTCTGATGGACACCGTATTGGACAAACGCTTGCACGCTTATCGTGATGATTTGGCAAACGAGGAGTTGCGCGGCCGAGTGAACAGTGCTCGTTTTGTCAAAGGTGAGACAGCCAAGATTACAAGTCACTTTGCAGATATTCTGGACGAGCCTCATCAAAAAGCCGGACTGCAAACTCAAATTCTATTCGGGCACGAGGTTGCTGTATTTGAACGCAAAAATGGTTGGGCATGGATACAGCGCCATAGCGATGGGTATGTAGGCTATATACGCGAAGACGCTTTACAGAGTGGCAGTGCCGAAGCGACACATATGGTGTTGGCTCCTCGCACTTTTTTGTATCCCGACACCGACTTAAAGAAGCCGCGCGTTGGGTACCGTTCTATGGGGTCTAAGCTGACCGTTGTTGATTCCGCAACCAATCGCGGTACAGATTATTGCCTCTTGGACACGGGTGAAGCGATAATTGCACACCATCTGATTGAGCTTGGTGACTGGAAGGATGACTATGTATCCATCGCTGAAACCTTGTTGCACACGCCTTATCTTTGGGGTGGTGACACAGGATTCGGTATAGATTGCTCTGGCCTCGTTTTCCTCGCTCAAATGTTGTGTGGGAAAACCGTGCTGCGGGATTCAGATATGCAAGCAACGTCCCTTGGAGAAGAAATTTCCTTTGATGAAAATGCGCTCAATCGCGGCGACCTGATTTTCTGGAAAGGCCATGTGGGCATTATGCGCGATGAAGAGACGCTTCTTCACGCCAATGGCCACACCATGAATGTGGCGCTGGAACCTCTACGTGAAGCTGTGGCGCGGATCGGATATTTATACGGCGAACCTACGATGGCGCGGCGACCTTAGCGTGCAAATACAGCCCCTAATATCCGCGCGCCCTGTCCACCAAATACTCTAACTCTTCCCCTGCCTCGTATCGGTTGACCTGTGTTGCCACATGTTCCGCCAGCGCAGCAGGATCGCTCACCGCTGCCATATGCGGTGTGATGATTACATTCTCAAATGACCAAAGTGGACTTTCTTTTGGCAAAGGCTCGGTCTCAAACACGTCCAGTGACACGCCATGCAAAAGACCTTCTTTTAAGCACGCGATAATGTCCGTTTCCACCTGACTACCACCACGCCCTGCATTGATCAAAACAGGTGCACCGAATGGACCACCGCGTGACAATTTTTCAATGAGGTTGCGGTTGAGAATGCCGTGGGTCGCAGGCGTGTAAGGCAAAAGTGAAACAAGAATATCTGTTCGTGCTAAGAAAGATTCCAACCCGTCTTCGCCATGAAAACACCCAACACCATCCATTGATTTTTCAGAGCGCGACCAGCCGCATAAGTTGAAACCAAGTGGAAGCAGCCCTTTTGCGGCCGCCTGACCCAACTCTCCAAATCCCATAATTCCCACTGTGAGTTGATCTGCAGACGGTTGTGGGAAAATCTCGTTCCATTGGTTGATGCGTTGGAAGGAATCGTATTTGCGTTGATGGCGCAGGTGCATAAGCACTTGCAGGACCACCCACTCCACCATGCGGCCCGTCAGGTTGGCATCTACAAAACGCACAATTGGAAGGTCAGGCAATTGTTTGTCTTCCAACACATGATCCACCCCTGCCCCCAAAGAAAATATCACTTCAAGGTTCGGCAATGTGGCCAGAAAGCCGTGTTCGGGTTTCCAAACAACAGCATATTTTACTTCGGCCAACTCTTCTGTGCTCGGCATGCCGTCGGCCAAATTGTAAAAAGGATGATCGGGCAGTGCTTTTTCAAAAGCGGCTTTTTTTGCCAACCCGTCCCATTTGATATTCAGCAGAATTGGAGATTTGGTCATTACTTCATTGTCCAAGTTTATCGCGATGGCGGGAAAACCACATCAAACCCAACATCACAATGCCATTGAAAATCGCGTTTTGGTCCACAGCTTCCATCGCTTCATCATATGTCAGCAAGAATGGAAATGTCTGTTCCGTTTCATCTCGCATGCCCGCGCTGCGGGCCATGTTGCTGGCGTCAACTTCAGCGTAAAACAAATGGATGACTTCACTGGTGAGCCCTGGCGTCGTTAAAAACTGACACAGCGGTTTAATACGCTTGGCGACCAGCCCCGTTTCTTCCGTCAATTCTCGCTTTGCTGAGTCAATCGGCTCTTCACCCTCGTCAATCAGCCCCGCGACTATTTCGCAAGTGAAACCGTGACCTGTGCCCAATTGCGCGCCGAGGCGGAATTGCCGGATCATTATCAGTTTTTCAAGTTGTGGGTCAAAAACCACTACAGCGACAGCGTGCCTGCCTTCAACCAATTCGCGCTTTGCGCGCAGGCCAGAACCATCTTCCACATATTCAATGACATCCATCTTGCGGAAACCGCGAAAGACTTCCGTCTGGCTTTCTATCGTCACTGGCAAATGCACATCACGGACATCTTTTGGCGATGTCATATCATTCGCTCACGATGCCGGTGGGCGCTGTTTCCAAATCAAAGGCCGCAGCCATAAGTGCCTTTGTGTAGTCCGTTTGCGGAGCATCAAAAATCTGCGTGGCTGGCCCCTGCTCAACAACTTTGCCGAGACGCATAACTATCACTTCATTTGCCATAGCGCGCACGACCTTTAAATCATGGCTGATGAACAAATAGGCCAGATTGCGCTCTTCTTGCAGGCGGCGCAAAAGCTCAACCACTTGAACCTGAACACTCATGTCTAAGGCTGATGTTGGTTCGTCCAGCATCACAAATTTTGGCTCCAAGACCATGGCACGCGCAATCGCCATGCGTTGGCGCTGACCACCAGAAAATTCGTGCGGGTAGCGGTGACGCGTAGAGGGCTCCAAGCCCACTTCTTCCAATACGCCGCAAACTGTATCATCGACTTCTGCTGAGCTTAGATGCGGCATGTGAATGCGCATTCCCTCAGCGATGATTTCTGCAACAGACATGCGTGGAGACAAAGAGCCGTAGGGATCTTGAAACACAATCTGCATTTCACTGCGCAGAGGCTTCATCTGTTTGAAAGTGTAGTCTCCGATATCGCGACCAACGAAGCTTATTTTCCCTTCGGAGGAAATCATACGGGTCAACGCGAGCCCCAATGTGGTTTTGCCCGAACCGGATTCACCGACCACACCAAGAGTTTCGCCAGCGCGCAATTTCAAATCGATGCCATCGACCGCCTTCACGTGATCCACAGTTCTGCGCAAAAATCCTGCCTTGACGGGAAACCAGACTTTCATGTCTTTGGCTTCCATAATCACTTCAGCGGATTCGTCGGTATCTGGTGGATCACCTTTTGGTTCAGCCGCCAAAAGATGCTTGGTGTAATCGTGTTGAGGATTGTCGAAGATTTCTTTGGTCGGGCCGTGCTCGACAATCTCGCCATTGGTCATCACGCACACACGATCCGCGAATTTGCGAACAATTCCGAGATCATGAGTGATGAACAGCATGGACAAGCCACGCTTGGCTTTTAGGTCGTTGAGCAATTCCAAAATCTGCGCCTGCACGGTTACGTCCAACGCAGTTGTTGGCTCGTCCGCGATCAGCAGTTCAGGTTCATTGGCCAATGACATGGCGATCATAACGCGCTGTCTTTGACCACCAGACATTTGATGGGGATAGGATCCCAAACGTTTTTCAGGATCTCGAATGCCCACTTGATTGAGCAATTCTATCGTTCTTTCGCGGCGTTGCGCGTCACCCATGCCTTGATGCAATTCTAAGATTTCACCAATTTGCCTTTCAATTGTGTGCAAAGGGTTGAGCGACGTCATGGGTTCTTGGAAGATCATCGTCACGTCGCTGCCGCGCACTTTTCGCAACTCAGCTTGATCGGCAGACAACAAGTCTTGCCCCTTGAACAAAATCTTGCCGGTTGGGTGGCTCGCTGCTGGATAAGGCAACAGCTTCAAGACGGAAAGCGCAGAAACCGATTTGCCCGAGCCAGATTCGCCAACCAGCGCAACCGTTTCACCTTTGTTGATGTGAAATGAAATGCCGTGCACCGCCGTCGTGGTTTTGCCAGACGTTGTGAATGCAACCGACAGGTCTTCGACTGAAAGTAGTGGTTCGCTCATCTGCCCATCACCCGAATGTCTTGCGCGGATCGAACGCATCGCGCACCGCCTCGCCAATGAATACCAACAAGGTCAGCATGGTGCTGATGACGATAAATGCCATGATGGCCAACCACGGTGATTGCAGATTGTTCTTCGCCTGTTGCACGAGTTCGCCGAGGGACGGAGACCCAGGCGGGAGGCCGAAACCAAGAAAATCTAGTGACGTCAACGCGGTGATAGACCCCGACAAAACGAAGGGCATAAATGTTAAAGTTGCGACCATCGCGTTTGGTAACAGGTGACGGAACATCAATGTTCCATTGCCAACACCCAAGGCTCGGGCCGCATTTACATATTCAAAATTTCGCGCACGGAAAAACTCTGCACGCACCACGCCCACAAATCCCGTCCACGAAAAGAACAACATGATGCCAAGCAAAATCCAGAAACCGGGGGGCAGAACAGACGCAATGATGATGAGCAAAAACAACAAAGGAATCGACGTGATGATTTCGATGAACCGCTGAAAGATTAAATCGAACCAACCGCCGTAAAACCCTTGCAGCGCGCCAGCGGTGATGCCAATCACCGCCGAAAAACCAGTGAGGATAAGACCGAAGATAACTGAAATCTGGAAGCCGTAAATCAGACGTGCGGATACATCTCGTCCCTGATCATCCGTTCCGAACCAGTTCCAATTGCCGTAAGTGCACTGGGCATCTTCAACGCCATTTTCGTATTTCGCGCAGACTTGATCTGTCGGCAACATCCACGACGGGCGCGCGGGTGCAGGTTCCGGCAATTCATTGTTCACCGTGCGATAGGAATAGCGAATAGGTGGCCAAATCATCCAACCGTTTGCAGAAATTTCATCATAGTTGGCGGGGTCTCGATAATCTGTGACCGGCAAAAATCCGCCAAACTTCTCTTCCGGATAGTCTTTGAATATCGGCGACAGAATTTCGCCGTTGTAAGACATAATGATCGGACGGTCATTGGCGATGAACGGCGCAAAGAGCGAGCCAATGAAAAGGAACATGAATATCCAGAACGACCAATAGCCTCGCCTGTTGGCTTTGAACCCAAGCCAGCGTCTATGGTTGAGCGGAGAAACCTTAAATGGCCCAACTTTGTAGCCCTGATAGGTTTCGACTTCTGGCGAACTGGTAACGGCCTCGCTCATCACACATCTCTCTTTTCAAAGTCGATGCGCGGATCAATCCACGTATAAGTGAGGTCTGAAATCAAACTCACGATCAGGCCAATCAGAGCGAAGATATAAAGGTTGGCGAAGACGACAGCATAGTCGCGTTGAACGATTGCCGTGAAACCCAAAAGACCCAAACCATCGAGAGAGAAGATGGTTTCGATCAACAATGATCCAGTGAAAAATGCCGAGATGAACGCGCCTGGGAATCCTGCCACAATGATCAACATGGCATTTCTGAAAACATGGCCGTAAAGCACTTTGTTTTCAGTCAAACCTTTGGCGCGCGCTGTCACCACATATTGTTTTTTGATTTCATCCAGAAACGAGTTTTTGGTCAGCAACGTGGTTGTGGCGAACGCCGCAAGGCTTAGGGCAATAAGCGGCAAAGTAAGGTGCCAGAAATAATCGATGATTTTTTCATACCAATTCAGTTGATCGAAATTGTCCGACCACAGGCCGCGAAGCGGGAACCAATCGAAAAATGAACCACCAGCAAAAAACACAATCAACATAACGCCCACAAGGAAGCCCGGGATTGCGTAAGCGACGATGATCACCCCACTGGTCCAGACATCGAACTTGGAACCATCGGAAATGGCTTTCTTAATGCCGAGTGGAATGGAGATGATATAGGAGAGCAGCATGATCCACAGTCCCAAGGATATGGAGACCGGCATTTTTTCCTTGATCAAATCCAACACAGAAATGGAGCGGAAATAACTTTCACCAAAGTCAAAGCGGGCATAATCCCATATCAGTTTCAAAAACCGTTCATGGGCTGGCTTGTCAAAGCCAAATTGTTTTTCCAGCTGTGCAATAAATTCTGGATCAAGACCTTGAGCACCGCGATATTTTGAAGAGCCGCCGCCGCCCCCTGCATCGGTTTGGGCACTGTCATTGCCTGCACCTAAATCACTTCCGCTGCCGCTGATGCGATCCGTTGCATCGCCACCCTGTCCTGTGACTTGCGCAATGATTTGCTCCACAGGCCCACCGGGGGCGAACTGAATGATCGTGAACGACAAAAGCATGATGCCGAGAATTGTCGGGATCATTAAAAGCAATCGTCTTGCAATATAAGCACCCATACAGTCGTCAATTCTCCGTTCCGCTCAGGCGGAAATAGGTTTATGCGCGCTCGGTTGTGGCTTAGCCCTTCCCGATTGCTGCCGCTTTTTCTGTGTCGAACCACCAATACAACTCAACGGGGAATGCATAGTCTGGCTTCTTTTCTGGATAGCCGAACATGTCCCAATAAGCGACGCGGTGATTCGCCGAATACCAATTTGGAATCCAGCTATGCGTCGAACGCAAGACCCTGTCGAGTGCTTTGAGGATAACTGTAAGCTCTTCGCGGCTTTTTGCAGTTCCTACTTTTGCAATCAAAGCGTCCACAGCGGGGTTTTCGAGCCCGGGATAATTGGCATTGCCGTTGGTTTTTGCAAACTGCGATCCAAAGAGCTTTTCCAATGCATCCTTAGTGGGCGTCGCGCCGTATGAACGGCCGACACCCGTTATATCGAAGTCATAGCTATCCAGCCGACTGCGGTATTGCGCAGGGTCCACCAAACGGATGGTTGCCTCTACACCAATCAACTTTAGGTTGGCGACGAACTTGCCAAGAATACGTTCAAAGGTGGGGGAACGGATGAGAAACTCGATGGTGAATGGCTTGCCATTCTTATCAACGAGAGCCCTTCCCTTTTGTACCCAGCCAGCTTCTTTCAACAATTTAGAAGCCTCGCGCAATCTCGTGCGGTCTCTGCCAGACCCATTGGAAGCTGGTTGCAAATACGCTTGCTCAAAAACGCTCGGGTCCAGTTGGTCGCGCAAGGGATCAAGCAAAGCCAGTTCTTCTGGCGATGGCTTGCCTTCGGCTTGAAGCTCCGACCCCATGAAGAAAGAATGGGTGCGAGAATAGGAGTCGTAAAAAAAGTTCTTATTGGTCCACTCAAAATCAAAACACAGACCAACGGCTTGTACCGTGCGGTTGTCTTTAAATTTTTCCAACCGTCGGTTCACCGCCCAGCCCTGAAAAGACGGCACTTTTTCTGCAGGAAAGAGTTTTTGAACTGCGCGCCCTTCTTTCATCGCAGGAAAATCATACTCGGTCGCCCAAGTCTTCGACGTAAACTCTTCGCGGAACGTGACTTTTCCTTTTTTAAACGCCTCAAACGCCGCTTGACGGTCGCGGTAAAATTCAATCCGGATGGTGTCGAAATTTCCAAGCCCCACAGAAAACGGCATATCTTTGGCCCAATAGTCAGCGACACGCTCATATTCAATAAAATTGCCAGCACTCAAACGTTTCACCGTATAAGCACCAGAGGTGAGCGGCGTAATCATTGTGGAATCAGTGAAAGAGTTTTCTGTATAAAATGCCTTCGACAAGATGGGCATAATGGCGATGGCCAAAATAGCGCGATCTGACTGTTGTCCATTGAACGCCAAAACAATGGTGCGGTCGTCTAGCGCTTCTGCTTTGTCCAAATTGTTTAAAGACAATGCAAGCTGAGGGTGTCCCTCTTTCTTCAACAGATCATATGAAAATGCCACATCGTAAGCGGTCAGTGGAGTTCCATCATGCCAACGCGGTTCACTGCGCAGATGAAATGTATACGTGTTCCGGTCTTCTGAAATTTCCACCGTTTCGGCCACACTGCCATAGATTGCAGAGGCCTCATCGGCTGGTGCGGTCATCAACGTATCAAAACACAATTCCATGCGTGGCGGTGCGTTGCCCTTCAAAACAAAAGAATTGAGCGTATCGAATGTCTGTGGATTTTGGTTGTAGCCCCAATTGGGAACACTAAAATTCAATACACCGCCTTTTGGCGCATTCGGATTCACATAGCCGAACTGTTTATAGTCTGCCGGATAGCGCAGCTCTCCGAACGCAGACAAACCATGCAAGCGCTTGCCTGTCGGGTTCGATGCCAGCGACACGCGCGGAAGGGCGGCCAAACCACCTGCCATCAGAGCAAGCGCAGATATTTTGCCAAATTGGCGACGCGTGATTGTCATACGATTTCCAGACTTAATTGCGATTCGCTTCCAGCGCAGCTTCTTTTTCGGGAATGATCCACCAACTTTCCAGATCAATGCCTCGATAGGAAGGCTGAGGCTTTGGAATTCCAAATTTATCCCAATAGGCTGCGCGCGTTTTATCCAAATACCATTGCGGAACCACATAGTAATTGTGCAACAGAATGCGATCTAAAGCGTTGGTCGTTGCCACAAGTTCAGCTCGATCTTTTGCATAAATGATTTGCTCAACCAACTTGTCGATTACTGGGTTTTTGGCTCCCATATAATTGCGGGAACCTGGCTGATCGGCAGCCTTTGACGACCAATACTCACGTTGCTCATTGCCTGGAGATTGCGATTGTTGGGTTGGCAGGGATGCCACATCGTAGTTGAAGTTGTTCACACGTTGGACAAATTGCGATGTGTCCACCACGCGAAAACTCGCGTCAATGCCAAGACGGCGAAGATTGTTGATCCAAGGGGCATTGACCCTTTCGCTTGCTGGGCTGAAACCCAAAATTTCAAGCGTAAATTGCTTGCCAGTTTTTTCATTGATGAGCTTGCCGTCCTTGCTCTCCCAACCAGCTTGTTTCAGCATTTTGAAAGCTTCACCAAGAAATTTGCGGTTGTCTCTGCGCGATTTATAAACGGGCAATTCAAATTCTTGGGTGAAAATCTCTGATGGCAACTCGTCTTCAAACTGTTCCAGAATTTCGAGTTCGCGTCCTTGCGGCAACCCTTTTGATTGAAGTTCAGAACCGCCAAAATAGCTTTTGACCCGCGTGTATTGATTGAAGAACAATGTCTCATTCATTTGTTCAAAGTTCATGGCCCAAGTGAGCGCTTTGCGCACATTTCGATCTTGGAATTGTTCACGACGCGTGTTCAGCACCCAACCTTGCATTGGATAACCAGACGTCTCCGGAAACGTTTCCTTGATCACCAGACCTTTTTCAAAGGCAGGAAAATTGTAGCGTCGCGCCCAAAATTCCGCTCGGTTTTCGCGGCGAACATCTTCCAAACCGCCTTTTGTGAAAGCTTCCCAAATGGCGTTTGGATCTTTGAAATAGGTGTAACGGCGTTTGTCAAAATTATAACGCCCTTTACGGGTGGGCGTATCAGCTGCCCAATAATCTTTTACGCGTTCCCACTCTACAAATGTGCCCGGTTCAAATTTGCCGATTTTGTATGGTCCACTGCCCAAGGGTGGTTCAAGCGTTGAGCGGGTGAAGTCACGTTTATTGCCTTTTGCGTCCGTACCTTCCCACCAATGCTTGGGCAGAACCGGAAGGTCACCAATAATCAACGGAAGTTCACGATTGCCTTTTTCCGCGAAGATAAAAGTAATCTCGCGCTCGTTATCAATGCGGATTTCGGTGATGTCTCCGAAATAGCGATTGTATTGAGGTGAGTGTTCTTTGAGGGTCTCCATTGACCACTTCACGTCTTCAACCGTGATGGGCTTACCATCGTGCCACCGTGCCTTTGGGTTCAAACGATAGGTCGCCGTGGAATAATCATCGGGGTACGTAAAAGCTTCTGCAATAAGCGGATGTGATGCAGAAGGCTCGTCAATCGCCTTCGACATAAGCAAATCCCACAACAGACCACCTTGAAAATTCACACCGGCGACTGGATTGCCTTTGGTGATAAACGGGTTGAAGCTGTCAAAGGTTCCTTGCGCGGCCTGGTTGAGTGTGCCGCCCTTAATGGCGTCTGGATTGGCGTGTTCATAATGGGTGAAACCGCCATCATATTTGCTCTTACCGATCAGTGAAGTCGAAGTGCGCCAGACGCGGTCATCTGCATGGGCTTGTTGAACAATTCCTCCGCTCAAAGACGTAACCAGAGTAAGGGCAAGCAGGGCAGAGAGACGCTTCATAGGCAAATTCCAATTCGTACAAAAGACGTTTTCCAAAATCTAAGTGTTCAAAATCTCTGGTCAAGTTACGTTTATGTCACTCCGTAAAAACGAGCGACGGTTCCATTCAGCATCGTCCCAAATCAAGGCACAAAAAAGCCGGACTGGAAATTCCAATCCGGCTTTGAATTCTTCGAAATGAAGCTCGATTAACCTTCAGGCAATGGCGCCGGATCGGCTGCCAAAGACCGCAGATATGCGATCATCGCTGCACGTTCTTCAGTTTTCTTGATACCTGCAAAGCCCATTGAAGTGCCTTTGACATGTGCCTTTGGCTTGTAAAGGAAGCCGTTCAATTCTTCATATGTCCAGGTTTTGCCTTCGCCATATGCTTTCAAGGCGCCGGAATATCCAAATCCGTCAACGCTTGCGATTGCGCGGTTGACGATCCCATAAAGGCCCGGTCCAACTTTGTTGGCGCCACCTTCGTTCATTGTGTGACACGCGGTACATTTTTTCGCAGCTTTTAAACCAGCTTCCGGAGTCGCTGACGCCAAAAGCGCGTTGACTGATTCAACTTCAACCTCTGCAGGGCCGCTTGATGTGGCAGCAACGGCACCGCCTTCAATTTCATATCCCGCTTTTTCAGGGTTCTTGCTGCTGAAAAGACCATCAGAAAGAAAATTCAAACCCAATAAAACGAATGCCACTGTCAGCAGCGCCGCAAATACTTTGTTCCACTCGAAAGAGTCCATGCGTAAAGGCTCCAATACCGCAAGAATGTTGGAAATTTAAAGCCGCAATTGCGCGCTGAAATCCAACCTTGATTTTGGCGCGGAAACTATGTCTTTTGTGAGCGCGTTGCAACACCTATAAACCGCCTTTTATGTGAGACTTTTTGACCGTATTGCAATTCATAACATTGAAACAATCAAAACAGGCTTTTTAAGGCTTTTGATATGAGCACCAACAACACAATTGTCATGGTTCCAGCACGCATGGCCTCAACGCGTCTGCCCGGCAAACCATTGGCAGATATAGCGGGCTTGCCTATGATTGTGCAGGTGATGCGTCGCGCTGAAGAAGCTGATGTTGGCCGGGTTATCGTTGCAACGGACACCCAGCAGGTTGCAGATGTTGTTAAAGCCCACGGCGGAGAAGCCGTCATGACACGCGAAGATCACATCTCTGGCTCCGACCGCATTTGGGAAGCCCTTGAGAAAATAGACCCGGAAGAAAAAGTAGACACAATCGTCAATGTGCAGGGTGATTTGCCAACCATCGATAAAAACGCGATTCGGGCCAGTCTTGTTCCGCTAGAAAACGAAGATGTTGCCCTGTCTACACTAATCACTGAAATTACTGAGGACGATGAACGCGCCAACCCAAATGTGGTGAAGATGGTGGGCACGCATAGTGCCAAGAATTGTTTCCGTGCGCTTTATTTCACACGCGCAACTGCACCATATGGCGACGGACCACTTTACCACCATATCGGTTTGTATGCTTGGCGACGTTCGGCCTTGAAAAGATTCGTGGCCCTTCCCCCGTCGCCATTGGAACTGCGCGAAAAACTAGAGCAATTGCGGGCGCTCGAAGACGGTATGCGCCTTGATGCAGCAATCGTTGACACTGTTCCACTGGGTGTCGATACTCCCGCCGACCTTGAGCGCGCACGCGCCTTATTATCCGGAAAATAAAATGCCCAACCGATCAGGAAAAATTGCCTTTCAAGGCGAGCCCGGAGCCAATTCAGACACGGCGTGCCGCAATGTTTATCCAAATATGGAGCCTGTTCCCTGCCCAACTTTTGAGGACGCCTTTGAAGCCTTGAAATCGGGCACCACCGATTTGGCCATGATCCCTATTGAAAACACTTTGGCAGGCCGTGTGGCCGATATTCACTCCCTTTTGCCAGAGTCAGGGCTTCACATTATTGGCGAATATTTTCTTCCGATTCATTTCCAGCTCATGGCGTTGCCTGGTGTGGAGATGAAAGATATCGAGACCGTTTATTCCCATGTTCACGCGTTGGGCCAGTGCCGAAAGGTTGTTCGCGACAATGGCTGGAAGGGTGTAGTCGCAGGCGATACAGCAGGCGCTGCACGCATGATCGCTGACAATGGTGACCGCAAAGCCGCTGCCTTGTCTCCCTATCTGGCCGCTGAACTTTACGGAATGAATATTCTACAGGAAAATGTGGAAGACGCCGAACACAATGTGACGCGTTTTGTCATTCTATCGCGTACGCCGGAAACGCCCGATGTGGATGCTGGGCCCGCTGTGACGACCTTTGTGTTTCGCGTGCGTAATGTACCAGCCGCGCTGTATAAAGTGATGGGTGGGTTTGCGACCAATGGCGTCAACATGACCAAATTAGAAAGCTATCAAGGCGGCACGTTCAAAGCGACAATATTTTATGCCGATATTGAAGGGCATCCAGATCAGCAGAATGTGAAATATGCGTTGGAAGAGATGGACTTCTTCTCTTCGGAAAAAACCATTCTAGGTGTTTATCCTGCAGCACCGGAACGGCATTGATAGATTTTCGCTGATTTGATCTAGATGGTGCCGAGTGCCCACGGGCCATGATGCGCACCCTCTTGGTCCAAACGACCAAATGAGTGTGCGCCAAAATAATCCCGCTGCCCTTGAATCATATTTGCCGTGCCGCGCGCTGTGCGCATTGTGTCAAAGTAAGAAAGCGCCGCTGACAAGGCTGGAACTGGCGTTCCATAGGTTGCAGCAACAGCCACCACTTTGCGCAATCCGCCATGGGTTGCTTTCATCCTTTCAGCAAACGCATTTGCGAACATGAGGTTTTGATCAGCATCTTTCTTCAGCGCGGTCGCCATATCGTCCAACATGGCAGAGCGAATAATGCAGCCTTCGCGCCAAACTTCTGCAATCTCTGGAAGCGGTAGGTTCCAGCCATAGTCATCAGAGGCACGGTCCAGCATGGCAAAGCCTTGAGCGTAGCAAGCGACCTTTCCTGCCAAAAGGGCTTGTTCAAGCACATCAAGCGAAAGTTCATCGCGGTTGATTGATTGTGGTGCAGCGCCAAATATATCTTCACCTGTTTTGCGCTCGCTCAAGCGCGAGGATAAATTGCGCGCAGCGACAGCCGCATCAATAGCTGTGACCGGTGAGGCGCGATGAAGCGCTTCAATTGCCGTCCAACGGCCTGTGCCCTTCTGCCCTGCACTGTCGAGAATGACGTCCAACATGGGTTTGCCCGTTTTCTCATCCACTGCTTTTGCAACTTCTGCAGAAATCTCAATGAGATAAGATTGCAAAGGGCCATCGTTCCATTTGCTGAACACATCGCCAATTTCCGAAGCGCCCATGGCAAACCCATCGCGCATGATGCCATAGACTTCTGCAATCATTTGCATGTCCGCATATTCGATGCCGTTGTGAACCATTTTTACATAATGGCCTGCCCCTGCTTCCCCCATATAGGTGGCGCAGGGTTGACCTTCGAATTTGGCTGAAATCGCTTCCAATACCGGAGCCATACGATCCCATGCCGGACGATCACCACCGCCCATGATGGAGGGGCCGTTGCGTGCGCCCACTTCGCCACCAGAAACACCAATGCCCAAGAACATTTCGACATTGTTTTGCGCATTTTCTGCACGGCGATTGGTGTCATCAAAATTGGCATTGCCTGCATCAATGATCATGTCATCTTTGTCGAGCAATGGCCTCAGGGCTTCAATTTGTGCATCAACAACACCACCGGCAGGCACCATAAGAATGATGTTGCGCGGCGGTTTAATGCTTGAAACGAACTCTTTCAAGGTTTCAGTTGGTGTCAATTGGCTGGCCAGATCACCGGCATTTGCAAAGAACTTTTGGGTCACGGAATATGTGCGATTGTAAACTGCAAGGGGAAAACCCTTTTCTGCAATATTGAGCGCGAGATTCGCTCCCATGGTTCCAAGCCCTAACAAGCCGATAGATGGAAGATCAGATTGAGCCATGGTGAACGCTTTCAAGGGAAAAGTTTTTTTTTCATTGTCTGCAAGCATCGGTGCGCTGACAAGGGCAGAAGCAAGTTATCGACTGCAATCCAAAGGAGTTAGCACCGCACACCTCACGAATTTGTGTTCTGCTCACCAATCACAAAGTAAACTTTTGGGTGTTAGAACCTTTTTCATGTTTCGTCTGATCACTCTTCTTGCGCTTCTCGCAATTGTTTTTACGGCATCTGGGCTGCACAAGCTTGGTGGAGAGGCCCATGCTGCACACGTTGCGCATGTGGTAGAACAATCTCATTCAGTTGATAGCGATTGTTGCGCTGAAACGACGAAAAAGAACCACAGCACCTGCATTGCGCCCTATATCGTTGCGTCGAACAACAGGCACTGTTTGTCCAATCAGCAAAATTCAATTTTCGTATTTCTTGACGACAACCATAGTGCTGGTGCCACTGCATCACCCCTGAAACGACCTCCAAGACTTGTTCTGTAATCCATTATTTCCCGTTGGCTCTCCAACGCAATTTGTATTCAGTACCAGGAGGTCACGATCGTGATCAACAGACGTTCTCTTCTCGCAAGCGTATTCGCTTTCACCGCCATTCCAGCCAGCGCTTTGCTCACAAATGACGCATTGGCACACCACACCGGCAAACGACGCCGCAAGCGCAAGGCTTTTAAACTCGCACGTCGGTTTACACCCCAGCGTGTGCGCTTTTCAGGCTATCGTCCAGGCACTATCGTGGTCGATCCGCGCAACCACTATCTCTATCTTGTAGAAAGCCGCACACGCGCGCGCCGCTATGGTGTGGGTGTTGGTAAAGCAGGTCTCGCGTTCCAAGGTTCAGCGGTTATTCGTCGCAAAGCAGAGTGGCCACGCTGGACACCAACAAAAAACATGATCCGTCGTGAACCTGCCAAATATGCAAGATACGCTGAAGGCGTGCCGGGTGGCCCTGGGAACCCATTAGGAGCTCGTGCGTTATATCTTTATAAAGGCAAGCGTGACACGCTTTTCCGTATTCACGGCACAACTCAGCCATGGTCAATCGGGCGCTCTGTGTCCAATGGATGTATTAGAATGCTCAACTCGCATGTGAAAGACCTCTATAACCGCGTACCATTGGGTGCTCGCGTGGTGGTTCTGTAATGATTAAAGACAACTCTCATGACGTCGGCTCTCTTCAGCGTCGACAATTTCTATCAGCCGGAGCAAGTGCAGCAGCGCTTGCTTTGACTGGCTGCGCCATTCCACGGGATCCAGGTGTGGAACGTCGACGCCTTTTGACTGCCAAAAGAGAACGGGATACCCGTTTCTATCGTGAGATTTACGGCCCGATAAGCAACGAACAGTTTCCTATACCTGCAGTCCGCTTGGATGTTGTGAAGCCCAAATTTTGGCGCTTGGAAGTTCCGAACACCACCGGAGAAGCGCCCGGAACGATTGTGGTGAATACAAAGACATTCCATCTGTTCTTCACACAGGAAAATGGCACGGCTATGCGCTATGGTGTTGGATTGGGTCGAGCAGGATTTGAATGGTCGGGCCGCGCTCGTGTCGCTTGGAAACGGGCTTGGCCAAAATGGACACCACCTGCAGAAATGATCGAACGGGAACCGGAGCTTGAAAAGTGGAGTGCAGCCAATGGCGGCATGCCGCCGGGTATTGAAAATCCACTCGGTGCTCGTGCGCTTTATATTTTTGAAGGCGGTGTTGATACTCTTTATCGCATTCACGGATCACCGGAAGATTTCAGCATCGGAAAGGCGGTTTCCAGTGGCTGCGTGCGCATGCTCAATCACGACATAATCGATCTTTACAAACGCGTGCCCAACGACACACCCATCGTGGTTCTATAGCTGATATAACAGACTATGAATAACCTCGAGCTGACCCGCTGGAGCAGTTCGAAGAGCAGGTTGGTTTTCACAATCCATCAAATGGATAGTGAAAACTTCGCATCAGTGTGGCAGCAAAATATTAAACTCAGAGCGGATGCGCTTTTCTGCTTCGGTCGAAATGTAGTTGGGGTGATGACTTTCCAAGGTGTTCTTGGCGATTTCTTTCGCGCGCATCCAAGCGTCTTTTTGGCCGTTTTCTTCCCAAGTAACAGGCGGATCACGATCCGCCACTTTGGGGTAAAAATAGTCTCGCTCCATGGCCGCAATTGTATGGCCACCGCCCAAAAAATGGCCCTCTTTTAGAACAGAGTCGCAAATCACATCAAAGCCGAGCGTGTCTTCATTCACTTCAATGCCGCGCAATGTTCGATAGATCAAAGAATGCATTTCATCGTCCAGCACGAAGGCTTCAAAACTTGCCCCTAAGAGCGACGCCGTCATGCCAGAAGATTCATAAATTAGGTTTCCGCCTGACAAGCCTGCAGCCAAGGCTGATATGCCTTTTTCAACCCCATATTGTGCATCAATAGCCTTTGCATCGGTCATGGAGCTGGCCACACCCGACGGTAGGTTGAGCCAGTTGGAAATCTGGGCGGATGCTGCATTCATGACGGATATTTCTCCTCCGCCGCCAACGAATGAACCGGTGCGAAGGTCCACCACCAAAGGCCAGTTTGAAAAGACCATCGGATATCCGGGTTGAAACACATTCACCATGATGAGACTTGCCAATGTTTCGGCCAGCGATTGCGCCAAAAACCCCGCCAGTGTGGCGGGAGCTGTTGCCCCCGACTGCGCCGCTGTGATGCACGAAATTGGCATGCCATGTTTCATGCAGGCCAACGTGACTTCCACCGCATCCTCGCCATAGCGCATGGGAGAAATGACCGGACTGATATGGGCCTTTAAGAAAGGTGTTTTGGAGAATTGTTCCGGCCCACCATTGCCCCCCATGGCGATGGAGATCATGCGCATGATCGGGTCCACATGTTCGGCCACTGTAAAAGATGTGGCGACAGGTTTGGTCGTTCCCTTTAAGAGTGCGAACACCGTGTTCACATCCAAGTCGAGAATATCTGGTAAATCCGTTGCAACACAGCACCGTGTGAACCAACTCACATTGGTCAGCGTGTCTTGCAATCGCGTGAAGTCATACAAGTCTTGCAGGGTTGATGGCCGATAACTGGCGCTGTCCATATCAAGCGTTTGAACGGCGGCACCACCTGTTCCAAAGTGAACACGATCTCCGCCCACAAAGATGGAGCGGCCGGGGTCGCGACCGTGAAAGGTGAATTCTTTGGCCGCAACACCGATGATTTTTTCAACCATTTCGCGCGGGAACAGAATGCGCTCACCCGCCTTGGTGGCGCCACATTTGAGCAATTGCTTTTCAAGCACCTCTGGCACTTCACCCATGCCCAGTTCCGACAGCAAACGAAGAGCGGTGGCGTAGATCGCTTCAATTTCACTTTGACTAAGAGGCTTGTAGCGCCCGCCAAGTTGACCCGGGGGGCATGGGTTCTCAGCAGGTGGCAAGTTGCGCAAAGCCACTCGGCTTGCGCGTCCTCCTGCTCTTCTGGAAGTTGTTTGATGTGTCATGCGTGGAGAGCATCATCAAAACTGATATAGCGCAACCAAAACATGCAAGACTTCACAGTGTCGACAAAGAACACTTGCAATAGATTGACTGCGCCCAAACCTGAAGTCTGGGCGCAGAGTTGATGTCTAGTCTGTTGCGAAACAGTATAACAAACCTGCGCCGCCTGTTCTTGGCAAATCAGCTTCGCCGCACCCTGCAGAACCATGCGCAGAATTCCACGAAATCATGTTGCGTGATTTGTTCAAACCCACGCGATCATGGTGACCAACAATGGCAGAGCCTTTGCCGTTTTTGGTCCAGTTGCCGCATGTTGTGTCTCCACCAGCGGTCGAGAAATGGCCGTTGGAATCTGTACCGGTTAGAATGTCATGCTGGTTTGGCTTTTCGCCTCGGCCTTTGATCTGATTGCCATTTTCATCAAGCCCGGTTTGCAAAGTGATGTTCACATTGTCGCTGTGGAGATCATCGACGTCTTTCGCAATCAAAACACCTTTGGCGTTGTGCCATGGTCCTGAACCGATGCGGTCTCTCGCGCTGATGCCGTTTGTTACTTTTGGAGTACCGCTGCTGCGATCAATCACCATGCTGGTGCTCAGATAAGCCGCCCAATTTTTCGTCGAGCCAGCCGCTTTAGCAAGGGTCGTGCAATGGGCATCAGCACCTTTGAGCCCTCCAAAGTTAGCTCCATCTCCACCACCGTCACTGGTGATGAAGAACGACATTTTTTCGGCTGATTGCGCATGGCTGGCAAAAACTCCAGCTCCCATCGTCAAAGCGAATGCCGCAGCAAACGCAGACAGTTTAAGTGTCTTATCCATTGTCTTTCTCCCATAAGTTAAAGTGCAAAAACGCTAAGTCAGCGCGGGAGACACGTCCAATCATTCCAAGATCACGTATTTGAGAGCAGCAGTCTAAAAAGGCATTTTGAAGCCGGGAGGGATGGGCAGGCCAGATGTGAGCTCGGCTGTTTTCTCACGGGCAGCTTCTTCAGCGCGTTCTTTTGCTTGGTTGTGAGCGGCGACAATGAGGTCTTCCAGAATTTCGCCTTCGTCCTCTTTCAGCATTGACGGGTCGATTTTCACGCCTTTCATCACACCTTTGCCTGTGAGCGTGACTGTCACCATGCCACCGCCTGAAGTTCCTTCAGCTTCCAACTCTTCAAGCTCGGCCTGCATGTCCTCCATCTTGGACTGCATTTCTTTGACCTTGCCCATCATACCCATGATGTCTTTCATCGTATTTCAACTTTCACTTTGAGGGGACGTAACGTCCGAATTTCTACATTGCATTTTGGCCAACCGGCTTAAAAATAATCGTCGAGACCACCCGCACCAGGATCGCCTGCTTCATTGGAAGCCTCCAGCGCATTGTCGTCGTCTATGTCTTCGCTCGCATCGGGATTTTCAAGAGCTGCTTCTAAAACCGCGCTTTCATCCAATCCATCGGTCGCATCTGCATTTGGGAAACGCACATCTACAATTTTCGATTTTGGAAAGGCCTTCAAAATCGCTGCGACCGTAGGATCAGCTGCTGCATCGCTGAAGTGCTTTTCGCGCGTGGCCACTTCCACTTCTTTTATTGTCGCTTCGCCAACCGCTTCGCTGGTTTGAACGTCCCAAGCTTCTCCCGTCCATTCGCGCAAACGCGACTGCAGGATTTGAACAATATCTTTGGGCGGGTTGCCGACAGGACAGAACTCGATGCGACCCGGGGCAAATTCAATCTGACTGAAATTGTTGCGCAACATAAGCTTGAAACGAATATCGCGTTTCTTCTCCGCCAAATTGAGCAAATCCTGAAATGTTTCAACTTTGTCAAAAACCGGTTTCAAATCAGGGGTCGAAACGGGTTGGGGCTGTGTCTCTTCTTGAGTTTGCGGCTGAACCATTTGAGAAGGTTGATTGTCCACCACCAAAGCTGGTCCACCATTGGCGACTTGTTTCATCGTGGTTCCGCTGCCGCCCGCATTCATAGAACCAGATGCGACCGCCGTTGCACCGCCCCCACTATGGGTGCCGCCATGGTTGCTGCCCTGGGTGCCAACCTGGGTGCCGCCGCCAGCACTTGAAGACACTGTACCCGCAGATTTTCCACCATCAGCCAGTGCTTTCAGCGCTTCATCAGGCGTCGGCAAATCTGCTGCATGGGTGATGCGCACCAATACCATATCTGCTGCGGCCAAAGGTCGAGAAGAAGCCTGCACTTCGGCAATTCCCTTCAGCAACATTTGCCAGGCACGCCCCAAAATGCGCGGCGACAGTTTTTCTGCGAATGCCTTGCCACGTGTCTTTTCTTCTTCGCTCAAAGAAGGGTCGTTCAATGCGGTGTCCACATAACGTACGCGGGTTACGAAATGTACGAATTCTGCCAAATCCGTCAGGACAGTGGCAGGGTCGGCACCCACATCATATTGTTCTTTAATTTCGGCAAGAGCGGCGGAAATATCGCCCTTCATCACGTGCTCAAAAAGATCAATCACACGCGCACGGTCAGCCAAGCCCAACATCTGGCGCACTTCAACGGCTTCAATTTTGCCGCCACCACTGCCAGCGGAATGAGCAATCGCCTGATCCAGCAAAGACAAAGCATCGCGCACCGACCCTTCACCCGCACGGGCAATCATGGCCAAAGCTTCGTCTTCGGCTTCAATGTTTTCAAGCCCTGCGATTTTGCTCAGATGGGCCGTCATCTCTCCCGCCTCAATACGACGCAAATCAAAACGTTGGCAGCGGGACAAAACAGTGATCGGCACTTTGCGGATTTCTGTTGTTGCAAAAATGAATTTCACATGTTCTGGCGGTTCTTCAAGTGTTTTCAGCAAGCCGTTAAAGGCCGCTGTCGACAGCATGTGAACCTCATCGATGATGTAGATTTTGTAGCGCGCAGACGCGGCGCGGTAATGTACGCTTTCGATGATTTCACGGATGTCGCCCACACCGGTGCGAGATGCAGCATCCATTTCCATGACATCAACGTGGCGACCTTCCATGATCGCGACGCAGTTTTCACATTTGCCACAGGGTTCAGTCGTTGGGCCGCCGTTCCCATCTTCGCCGATACAGTTCATGCCCTTGGCGATGATCCGTGCGGTGGTGGTTTTACCCGTCCCGCGGATCCCCGTCATGATGAACGCTTGCGCGATACGGTCCGCTTCAAAGGCGTTTTTCAGCGTGCGCACCATTGCCGATTGCCCGACCAGGTCGGCAAACGTCTCGGGGCGGTACTTACGTGCGAGGACTTGGTACTTTGGGGTATCGGATTCGGTCATTTGCAAAACCTATGCTGCCCGCTTGCCAAGGTCCACTGCTGTGCGGTACACATTGCGTGCCTTTAGGGAGGCAATCAGGTTCGCGAAAAGCTGTATCCGGCACCCTTCACATATATTTTTGAATAGACCTGTTCGGTCTTTCTCATGCCCTGGTTAGCGGACTCTTGGGATATTTGGATGAGGAAGCCTGATATGACGAATCCCCTAGATAAGTTCCGCCGTGCTGCGAAGGCGTTGAAAACTGGATATGAAACCGGTTTGCCAGATGCGCTTACCCGAATAGCAACGGTGAGGCCCCGTAGGGACGGTGCTGATTTGCGCCATGCTGATTACCTGCATGTGATTGCGCAGGAAAACAATTTTGCGACATGGCCTGTGATGAAAGACGCGATTGAAACCGTTGGGTTGGATCGTGCGCAGAAAATTCAGAAGCTCAAGATTGCGCTACATGCTGGACGGACGGGTGTCGTTGCGAAACTGATTGAACAAACACCAGATTTGGCGAAGGATCATTTCGGCCTGTTGTGTGGGCTTAATGATGTGAAGTCGGTTTGGGCGATGTTGGAAAACGATCCGAGTTTGGCATCGAAAAAGGCAGGGCCGTTCCTGCCAATGGTGCATCTGTGTAAATCGCGCATGTTTACGGTTCAGCCAGAGGGCGGTGCGGATAGTGTTGCGATTGCGGATATGCTGCTGGCGAACGGCGCGGATGTGAACGCAGGCAGTGTCGAAAGCGGCGACCCTTTGTCGCCGCTCTATTGGGCGCTGGGGCACGCGGGAAACATGGAATTGGCCGCATGGTTGTTGGAAAGCGGCGCGAACCCGAATGATGGCGAAAGCCTGTATCACGCGACTGAGCTTGGCCATGCTGACGGGCTGCGTCTGTTGTTGACGCATGGCGCGAACCCTAAGCAGACCAATGCATTGCTACGCGCGATGGATTTCGACTCTGTCGAGATGGTGACGATGTTGTTGGAACATGGTGCTGACCCCAATGAGGGGTCAGATGCATGGACTGCGGGCACTGGATTTGAA
>CALGMR010000009.1 GCA_937958815.1 uncultured Rhizobiaceae group bacterium
TGATCCTGCATCTAGATCATCATTGCCATCTAAACCGAACAACTTGTCATCGCCATCGTCGCCGAGAAGCACATTATCCAACGAATTTCCGTAAAGCACATCGTTGCCATTGGACCCAACGATTGGAGCATTGATCAAGGCGTAAATTTCAGACACTGTTTTCAAACCATCAGCGAATTGAAACTGTTCAATTCCAGAGATGGTATCTTCACCATCTACGCCAGCTTGATCCGCTACAGAATAAGTATCTTCGCTGAGTAAAGAGAAGACGTAGTTCGAAAATTGCCCCGAAAACACAGCTGTATCGTTGCCACCATCACCGCGAAGTGTATCATTACCACCTGCTCCTGTTAGTGTGTCGTTACCGTCGTTACCTGCCAGTATATTGTCTGCGCTGTTGCCAAGAATCGTATCATTGCCAAGGCCGCCATTAGCATTTTCGATAACAACACCGCGAGCGATGGCTAAATTGTTGGTCAAAGCGCCTAGCGATGAAAATGCTTCTTCACGCAGGTCAATGTCGGAGCTTTCTGAATACCCTGAAGCATCAATGGTGTCGACGCCGCCAGTGTCCCATACGGCGGCTTGAATCCAATCGTATTCGTCTGTCAATGACCAGCCATCCTCACCGGTGTTAGAATTAAAGCCAAAAATAGTATCTCCCGAATAGGCAGAGTTATTGGCACCGTAAATACGTTGAATAGCTGCTATGTCGTAAAGGCCAATACCGGTTGCCCCCCCAATTGCATGCCATTCACCGCTTGTATCTTGTCTCCATTCGAACAAATCTGCTCCAGTATTGGAGGCATTCCAATAACTCATTACTGAAAATTGCTCGGAGTCCTCAAAAAATTCGGCATTGTTTGCATAACTGTTACCGTTGCCGTTGTAATCACCGGGATGCGACAAACCAATTGCATGACCAATTTCATGCAATGCGAGAGAAAAGTCATCTCCCCCCAGCGCAACTTTTGCATTGAACAATTCCTTGCTTAGAGTGCCGTCATACCAAGCGTAAGAGGCCCAGCCACTGTTGTTTCCATCATACGCTTGGAAAGCAATTTCACCATTGTTGGAATAGGTCTGTTCTGTTCCAGCATCAGCCCAACTGAAGCTTACATTTGCAACAGTCGACCAGATACTCATTGCGGCTTGCATGCCTGCAATCATCGTTTCCGATAAAGAGAAAAACCCATCATCTGCTTGAGCAGTAGATAAGAACGAATAAGAGACAGAACCAGAAGTGCCGAGTTCACCACCATCCCATTTTCTATCGTCACGCGAAATTGCTTCGGCCGCTTGTCCCCAATCATACGATACTTTGCCTGCGGTGTTTTGGAGCGAAATTTCTGCTTGAGTTAAGTGCGCCGTTTCAGTTTGATTTTTACCATGACTATGATTTTCAGACGTTTCATGGTCCCCCAAATGATAGTCGAATGACTTTGATATTTCACATATGGTACACATAGATATTCTCCGTAGCAAAAACCACCACTCGGCGATTCATAGAAGACCTATCGACCAAACCTAAGCGCTAATGACAAAAAACAATACTATATGGCGGGTCAATATTTATTAAAATTATAACGAATTAGGCTCCTAGAATATTTGTGGCGCTTGAAGATTGAACTGGGAAAAGTCCAACCATTCGTAGCCAAGGGTTGGTTCCAATGTGATTATCTGGCTATTGGATTGACCAAAGTTGTTTAGAGGTGTCGCTTGGCCAGCCGTGGTGCTTGCAGCTGAAAATGCCACCCCAGCTTTGCTGATAAATACGAAAATCTCAAACTTGCTCTCGTGAGGGCCGATAAAATCCTCCCCATGTATCTTGATATGGATCTTTTTATTAAGCTCAGCGTCAACGCCCAATCGATTGTTCGAGTTTAAAAACAGAAAGGGAGCGTCAGCTTAGATTACGTAGTCTAGCCACAATGGGCTAATAGCATACACCTTCCCAATCTTGAGCAGAGTTTTGATTAAGATTGGTCTAAGGTAGCAAATAGGCGATACATAAGTAGCTATTCATTTCTTGAAGGCTATGAAATATTTTGCGGACTAATGTTGGGATGTTCACGATCTAAAATTCTATCCAGATGATGGTTCAGAGTTTCCGCTTGCTCTGACCAATTATATTGCAGCGACACTGCTTTCAATTTCTCTGCAATACGTTTTTGACGCCCATCCGACCTGTGCAGCTCATTGATGGCCGCAGCTATATCTCTCGCGTTGCAGCTATCCGAGTTTACACCGATTTCGTGGTGTTCAATAAACGTACCTACCGCCGTTTCTTTGACTCCAACAATTGGTATTTGCGCTGCCAGATATTGGAACAGTTTGTTAGTCAAAACGTTTTTGGAATTACCAAAACGACTTGATATTGGATTCAATCCTAAGTCCGCCTGCTGGCAAATGGGCACAACCTGATTATGAGTGACTGGGTCAAGTAAGAAAAAGCGGTGACCGACGCCTAAGTTTTCTGCCAATTGCGACAATTCTCTGCGGTACTCCTGCCGACCGTGCCCCATAAGAACCAATACATAGTTTTCGGGCATGAAAGTGACCGCCTTAATTGCCTCCTTTAGACCTCTTTGTTCACTAATCAATCCGCAATACAAGGAGATGATCGCTTCTGGATTCACTTCCAAACAGTCACGAAGATTAAAAGCCGGTTCGACGTGCTGTGAATCGACAATGTTTAGAATCGTAACCGGATCTAGGCCCGCATAGCGGTCCGTCAGATTATTAGCAAGGAATGGGTCGCCCGCCAATACCAAATCAGCCGTTTTGGCGAGGCCCTCTGCCCGCCGTAACAGAAACCGTGAAAGGATGCCTGGCGGACGTATCCGGAAGCGTCCGAACGTCATTTCAACAGCATCGTACATCAGTTTACTACCTCTTAGACGAGCAAGCAACCAAGCTGCTGGAAAGCCATAGAGGTCGTGGCCTACTACTAGAGTCGGGTTCAACTTCCTGGTGAGATAGATGACTTTCACCCAGAACATTATAATATCCAGTAGGCGGCGTGGACGGTTAAAGATACCACCGCTACCGATGGCCCTCGTAGCCATCGTAACGAGACGGCTATTCAGACGTTCAACCTGGCCAATCACCGCTTGTAACCGTGTTTTTACGAATATTTTCATATACACAATACCTGTCATGATTTTTGCGTAATACAAATTAACTTTCACTCAGCCCTAGGTGTCTACCTTATCGCGAAAAATTCCAATCTCAACTTGTCGTTGATATTTCACGGCGTACCGTATCGGCAATGGCTAGACTGGCAGTCAGACCGGGTGATTCGATTCCTTGCAGTATCACCAAGCCTTCCAGCCCATGTTCGGTTGGCCTTGAGATAATGAAATCAGCATTCGGTTCATCGGGGCTAGATATTTTAGGGCGTATGCCTGCGTAATCCGGATTGAGTGAACGGTCCGGTAGGTCTGGCCAATAGGTTCGGATGGCGTCGTAGAACTTTTTACTACGCTGTGGGTTGACCTCGTACTGAAGCGTCTCAACCCATTCGACATCGGGCCCGAAACGGGCGTTACCGTTCATATCGAGAGTTAGGTGAACACCAAGGCCGCCCGGTTCTGGCACCGGGTAGATGAGTCGGGAAAACGGAGCCCTTGCCGCCAATTGAAAATAGTTCCCTTTTGCAAACAAAGTAGCGGGTATCTGCAGTGACAATTCAAGAGGAGAAGCTCGCAGCAAATCCGTGGTGTGCAGGCCACTGCTAATGATTACATTGCGCGCCGAGCAAGTCAGTTCTTCGTCTCCATCAATGAGAACTTGATATCCGCCGTAAGTGATCGGTTCTATACGCTTGACCCGGCAATTAAAGGCGATCTGCGCGCCATGATCTTCTGCCTCCCCCAACAGTGCGAGCATGTATGCGTGACTATCGATGATCCCAGTTGACGGAGAATGCAATGCGGCTTCGCCTGCCAAAGACGGTTCCAATTGGGCCATCGCGCTTTTGTCCAGTAAGCGCAGATCATCCACGCCGTTATTTGCCGCATGTCTTTCGATTGCATCCAATGTAGATAATTGAGGGTATGTAGTAGCGACAATCAGTTTGCCCAAACGTTTGAAAGGAACATGATGGGTTTTACAAAAATCATACAATCTGTGCTTGCCATCGACACATAGCCGGGCTTTTAAACTACCTTGAGGATAATAAATGCCCGCATGAATCACCTCGCTGTTACGAGAACTGGTTTCCAAGCCAATCGCGTCATGCTGTTCCAGAACCAGCACGTCATGGCCAGCCATTGCCAATGACCTAGCGATGGCTAAGCCCACCACACCAGAGCCCACAATTGCGGTATCGAAGTCAGGCATTGAGAGAACCGTTCTCGGCGAGGCTGATCAAAGAGCTTTCTCGATTTTTTTCAGCAGCCAGATCAGAGACCTAGTTGGAAGAGACACCAAACCGGCAAAACCACCGTGGAAATTTAGCAAAGCTAGGTTCATGGAATCCGTCTCATCTGAAGGTTTTGAATTAATTGTTTCTGATTTTGTTCCAATCAGTATTGTCTTAAATCCGCGATCGGCAAGAATTTTAGTAAAGCGTTCAGTGCGCGGATGATTAGTCAGCTCCTTAAAACCAATGACAATGGCTAATGGTCGCTCGTCTTCAGTTACACTTTCATTATTGGATGGCACGTCTCTCTTTGTCTTTGTTTGCGTCATCGACCTCCTCCTACTGGTTGTGCCGGTACGCCAACGACTGTAGTATAGTTGGGCACGTCTGATATGACGGTGGAACCTGCACCAACAATGCTATGCTGACCAAGCCGGATGCCCGGGATCACGCTGGCACCGCAATAAACTGTTGCACAGGCTCCAACATCCACCCAACCAGCTAGGCTGCAGCCTGGTGCAAGATTGGCGAATTCGCCTACTACCGAATCATGATCCACAACGACATTGGCATGTATCATGACTCCGCGGGAGATTTTGGCCAAAGGCTGGACCACGGCACCTGCATTTATAATTACACCTTCGGCAATGTCTGCAGTAGTCGCCACGTTCGAAGCAGGGTGAATTGCTGAGATGATCTCAATTCCAAGATCGTTCAGGCAATCCCACAATTGCATCTTTTCTGCGGGCGTAGCCATGCAAGGAATGGCGCAATCAACGAGGCCTGAAGAAATGAGGGCTTCTACTCGTGAAAAACCAATTTCGTATTTTGCTCCGTAGGCAAGTGGCCAGTCCATGTGGGGGGAGCCGTCGCTACCGAGCACATATTGCGGGAAAAAACCGTCAAGCAGAGAGAAAATTTCGCAACAATATTTCGCCTGCGCTCCTGCACCAACCATCAAAACTCGTTTCTGTTTCACGATCGCGACCTCCTGAGACGAAAAGACATCAGAGTTGTTAAAATACCTTAGGAGGAGTCAATTCTCTACGAAACGAACAAGGTTATACTACTCGGCGAGTGAGTGTAGAATGTCGCTCACATATTCGATCTCGTCGGCACTCATATCCGGCCGGTTCGGCAATCCGATCACTTGGCCAGCAATTTTCTCAACATTCGGCAAATGTAAAGATGCATAGTCCGGAAAATTATCACCAGCTAGATGACGCAAAAGTGGTGAAGCTGTATCGCCATTCAGGCACGGTTGTTTATAAAGCGGTTCTACATAGCGGTTACGTGTCTCTATACCGTGTTCGCGCAGCTTCATGATGAGATCCTGTGTCGACATTCCTAATTTTTTTTCATCAACCAGAATGTGAAGCCAGAAGAACGTATGTTTAACGTGGTTGGGCACCTGCGGAACGGTCAGCCATTTGATATCATTGATTCTTTCGATCAAAGCTTGGGATGCTTCAATGCGCCCGTCATTGAAGCCGTCGAGCTTAGCCAATTGTGGAATACCAATGGCAGCGTTAATCTCGGTCATACGGTAATTGTAACCTAGGATGCCATGATCGTGCCGCCCAGTCATTCCATGGCTGCGAAACTGACGCATGAAAGTTGCATGATCAGCATTGTCAGTAGTTACGATGCCGCCTTCACCAGTCGTCATGTGTTTTGTGGCAAAAAATGAAAATGCGCCCATATCACCGAGTGAACCAGTCTGTTTTCCGTTGTAGAGTGTGCCGTGGCTCTGGGCACAATCCTCAATTACGAACAGACCGTGCTTATCTGCAAACTTCAAGATTTCGTCCATTTCGGCAGCATGACCGAAATAGTGGACCGGAACAATGCCACGGGTGCGCGGGGTGAGCGCGCGTTCCAGATCGGTAGGATCCAGAGAAAAATTGTCAAATGAAATATCCGCAAAAACAGGCACGCCACCTTGGTGAATGACGGCGGTTGCTGTTGAGAAGAAGGTAAGAGCGGGAACGATAACCTCTTCGCCGGGCAGGAGATTCTGGGCTGCAAGGCCCGCGTGTATTGCCGCAGTGCCGCTGTTGACGGCAACGGCATGGTCGACTCCGATATATTCGGCGAAACTATCCTCGAACTCCTTGACAAGCATTCCGGAAACATAGTTGCCACCGTACAAAACATCGCTGACGGCATTGACCTCGGCTTCATCAATCTGGGGTATTGCAACCTTGACGTACATGGACTTAATCTCTCATTCGAACTTCTACTATCAATTCTGGTGTTAGAAGCAATTGCCCCTGCAATTTTATAAAATTATTCAAACATAGTCATGCTCAGCGTTTGAGTGCTTTTGTGGATCATAATCAAGCTTCAATCGTTTGAGATTTTCGACAACTTCACTTATGCCGTCCTCAACAGAGAACTTCCGCTCCCAATCAAGACAATTCCGGATCAAAGTACAGTTTATCTTGTAGTCGCGCTTATCGGTCGGCTCGCCCGGTCTGAAGTTGACCTTCGTTCCTGGAACCAACTCGGCTACTAGTTCCGCGATCTCTTTGACGGTTTTATTGTTTCTCTCATCACCCACATGAAATGTGCGACGGTCGCGTCTGAATCGTGGCTGGGCAAGTACGGTCGTCAACGCCCTTGCTACATCCCGCACATTAATCAGCGAACGATATTGTTGACCATCGCCAAAAATATTGATTTCACCTTCGGTCAGAGCCTGATGCGCAAAAAGGTTTGTCACAAGGTCCAACCTAGGGCGCGGTGACCAACCGAATAATGTAGTTAGGCGCAAGATCGTCGGATGAAAATTTGGGGTCTCGGCAGCTTTTTTCCAAATTATCTTTTCAGACCGTAATTTACCATCCGCATAAGCTGAAAGGGGGTTCGTCGGTGTTTGTTCTGTTACTTCGTCATAGAGACCTGCTGCATTGCCATAAACTGAACAAGAAGAAGCAAAGACAAAATCGCGCACCAAGTGCGCTTCCGGGTCTGTCAAAACATTGACTACGGTATTGGTCGCCTCCACATTGGCGGTATAGTGAGCAGTTGGATTTTTACGGCATGCGGGATCGCCAACGATTCCAGCCAAATGGATACAGGCGTCCATGTCCTTGGCAGCATAGGCTACATGGCTAGCGTTACGTGTGTCACCCTCAACTAATTCAACTCTATTAGAAAGGTGATTGATAGAGTCTTTACCCCATAAACATGAATCAAGTACTCGGACCTCGTGTCCAGCATCTAGCAATTCCTCAACAGTACAAGAACCGATATATCCCGCTCCACCCGTAACCAAAACTCTCATGAGACCTCACAATCCAAAAATTAGCCGCCGGCATTTCACTACCGAGCAAAACCCTTGCCCATTCAAAACCTTGCCGTCAAGCGCTTTTGTGACGATTAATTTGAATCTAATTCCTTCGGAAGTTTGGAAAGTCTGTCGTCTTGTTTTTAGTCTTGTTATACCGTTTGACTAAAGCCTTCCGGCGCATGAACTGAACCTGCGGCTCAAAGCGCAACTTGTTTTGTATCGCTACTTTCTAGAGCTGGATCAACGTATAAAGAAAACGGCAAGCTGCGATGAAGTCTACACGCGATCTATGATGATTCCGAGCATTGGCCTAATTGCTGCTCTGGCATGTCTACCCCCAAAGGCTGGCCCTGAATGCCCCTGGTTATGGAACTCGACCCCTGCCCCCGATCGATAGGTTATTTGAGCAAACGCTCAAAAAATTGCACTAAATCAACTAGTGAAAACATACTATCTTGAATTCACTATAGTAGAGTTGGGTCAGGAATTTTCGATTTAAGGCATCGCCCAGAGCCAATACTTTTCATGGTCGAAGGAGTTCATGGAGGCTGGCAAGAAGCGTTTAGCTGGCGATACGGCGCGTGAAGCCAATACTGGCGAAGTTCAGAACCTACGTCGTGAAGCTCGGGATCTGAAAGAGGTTGTGGCCGAGCAGACGTTGGAACTGCGCCTTCTCAAAAAAAGCATGATCGGGCCTCTCGGTGGTGCAAGCACCGCCTGCCGGTGATAGATGGGGAAGACATCGAATGAGATACTCCACTGCCCGGCAGGCAAGCCCAGCGCCGCCGAGAGGGGGCATCCGAGAAACTTGAGATCATCAGACTTGTTGAGCAATCACATTTGCCGACCAAACAGACCATCGACAGGTTGGGCATTCCACGCACCACATTCTACCGCTGGTACGACAAGTACCTGATTGGTGGTGCTGAAGCTCTGGAAGATCGTTCTCCCAAGCCATTACGCGTTTGGAATCGTATTCCCGATGATATCCGCCAGAGGATTGTCAATCTGGCGTTGGACGAGCCGGAACTGTCGCCTCGTGAACTGGCTGTGCGGTTTACAGACACACAGCGCTACTTTGTATCAGAAGCCAGCGTTTACAGGTTGTTCAAGGCCCGTAACCTCATCACTAGCCCGACCCATGTGATAATCAAAGCGGCTGAAGAGTTCCGTGATAAAACAACAGCCATCAACCAGATGTGGCAGACGGACTTTACCTATATCAAAATCGTTGGCTGGGGATGGTATTACCTGTCCACCATTCTCGATGATTACTCGCGATACGTTGTGGCTTCGAAACTGTGCACGACAATGAAGGCGAGTGATGTGACCGACACGTTAGAACTGGCTCTGCAGGCATCCGGCTGCGATCAGGTGACTGTTCGACACAAGCCTCGACTGCTGTCTGACAACGGTGCAAGTTATGTCTCCGGTGAATTGGCAGACTGGCTGAAAGACGAAGGTATGGATCACGTTCGTGTTGCGCCGTACAATCCACAGACGCAAGGTAAGATCGCCTCTCGGCATTTGCTACGCAATTGCCTGCCGGCCAGCGGAGACGCTGGCATCAAACCTTGAAGAATCGCATTCTGCTGGAGAACTACTTCCTGCCCGGTGATCTCAACGCCAGCATCGAGCGTTTCGTGGAGCACTACAATCACCACCGCTATCCGCTGGCCGGCAAACACTGCTTGCAGTGTTGAGAGGCACGAGAGCTTGCAAAACCTAACACCCGCCGATGTCTACTTCGGGCGCGGCCAGACCATTCTACTCGAACGCGCCTTACGGCGATTGCACCAATTGCCTACCGGCCAACGGAAAGGATCACACGGGACACAATTAAACAGCGACGTTTGCAATACCGCAAGCAAGCCGCCTAATATCAACAAACGATGAGCCAACATCTCGCTTAATCTAAGCCGCAATCGCTCCCAAAAACCCTGACGACGGACAATTTCATACCTCACAGCGCCAGTTCTGCTGTTGGGGGTAAGCAGACCTTGAAGAGTTTGAGAACTTACTCGGTAAGAATTATTCTTTTGTCCAGTTACTTAGCCTGTATTTTCTGAAAGCAGTCATTTGAATTTCAAATATGAGTGTCAAATTTGGAAGCACCTGCAGAATCATTGGTTGAGCGATTTCCTCAAAGGTTGTCTTTGAGAATATCAGCCAATTTGAAAATCTCGCAAACAAAGGGGAAAGCGCGCGACCAATGCCGCGCGCTCCAGTTTTTGCTTAGAACAGAAAATCTTCTGCGACGAAGTCAGCCAACCCCACATTGTTGAAGCGCACTGAGTACCCTTCATCAAATTCAAACACCGTGTTTCTGCCTGTTTGCTCGCCAAACGTCATCAGATCATCAAATGACGCAAAATTCAGCGCACTCACATCAACGGTATCACCAGATTTGAAGTCAGCAACGATGTCAAGGTCACCCGCCTGGAATCCGGACAGGTCGAAAGTATCGTTTCCTGAGCCACCGAACAATTTATCATTGCCACTGCCTCCAACCAGAATATCGTTGCCAGAGCTTGCAGTGAGGTAGTCATTGCCAGAGCCGCCAAGCAGTTCGTCGTTTCCAGATCCACCGTAGAGACGATCGTTGTGTTCGCCACCAGACAGAACATCATCGCCGCCACCGCCAACCAGTCGGTCACCACCCGAACCACCTGACAATGTATCATTGCCCGAATGACCATTCAGCGTATCATTGCCATTTCCTCCTGACATGCGGTCATCACCGCTGTTGCCGTTCAGGGTGTCATTGCCATTATCGCCGAAAATCTGATCATCGCCTGAATTGCCGGTCACGACGTCGTCACCAGAACCGCCATAGAGGAAATCAAGGCCACTGCCACCTTCAAGGGTGTCATTGCCACTGTCTCCCATCAAACGGTCATTGCCCGAACCACCTTGCAACGTGTCTGAACCACTTCCACCAGAAAGATAGTCGTTGCCAGAGTGCCCTTCGAGAATGTCATTTTCGGACGATCCAAAGAGAGAGTCGCTGCCTGAATTGCCATACAATTCGTCATCAGAATTGCCGCCAAAGATGATGTCGTCGCCACCAATGCCATAAATAACATCGGCACCGTCGCCACCGTAAAGAATGTCATCGTCAGAGACATTGCCACCAGACCCACTGGAGACCGGCAACTGAGCAACGATGTTGTTTTGACCCAAATTCACGCGAATAATTGTGTCATCGTAATCATTGTCACCGCCACCGTAGATGTCTTCAAATCCGATCAACAGATCACCACTGACCGCGTTGGCGCGTCCCACAACATGCAGGTAATTGTCTGCATTCAGATTGTAGTCGTTGGATTCAGTAGCGGCCGAATGAAAAATGTTGACACCAAATTGGCTTCTGACTTCGTATTCTGTACCGGTTTCCGCGTTGATATGCCAAAGACTGACAGGCCCACCACTTATGGTTCCAATTTCGCCTGTTGCGGTGCGCAACTCGAAAGTTCCACTTTCAGATTCCAGTGCTTCACGGTTTTGATAGCCTTTGCCATGTCCATTGGACACAACGAAGAAGCCCAATTGAGCGCTTGCGCTCACATCAAAGCTGACCTGCGTTTCATTCGGCTTCAGATTACCACCACTTCCTTCCTTGGAAGCATTGGCAAAGAGAATTTGTACGTTGCCGAAGGAACCATCTTCTTTGATCTCGTAAACACCAAGCGAGTTTCTAAAGCCCGCCCCTTCATCTACAAAAGTCACCGTAGCAACAGTGTCCTCGATCATCGTTAGATCTGTCATATCCACGAAAGCTGGCTTGCCGTTTCCGTAAATAATATCATTGCCAGCTTGACCATAAATTCGGTCGTCACCGCTGCCACCAAAGATCTCGTCATGGCCGCTTAGGCCATAAATGACGTCGTCACCGGCAGCGCCTGAAATGACTTCAGATCGTCCGGTTCCAGTGAGTTTGTCATTTTCGCCTGTGCCAAGCACAGGCGAAATGTTCATGTGCGTATCTACGCTCATAACGTGTCTCCATATTCAGTTTTGAGAAAGAAGGCGATCGGCTACCAGCCGATCCCTTCGTAGGAATTGATTGAAGGTGCCGCATCAAAGAGCCGGACAAGATCAATCACTGTCACCCGACCCAAGCGAGAAGCCACCTGCTGTCGAATTTCTTGCGTGCTCTGCGTAACAACCACGACATCACAATTGTCGATCATTGAAAGAGCATCGCAAGTTAGCAAATTCGGAAGGGCTTCAACCACAGGTTCCAAATGTGGGCACACATTGCGCACATAAGAGAATTGATTGTCCACGCGCGTGTCCGCATTGATGGCTGGATCATATGCAGCCACATCGTAGCCTTCTGTAATCAATTGGTTGATCACTTCCAAAATTGGGCTTTCGCGAAGGTCATCCGTCCCAACCTTGAACGCGAGGCCAAGGAAACCGATACGCTGTCCACCGGAGCGGCGCACCATTTCGGTTGCATTGGCAATCTGCGCTTCGTTCGTTGCCGCCAAACTGTTGATCAGCGGGGTATCCACATCGAGCTTATCCGCAAGATGCGCCACAGCACGGACCTCTTTTGGAAGACAAGAACCACCATAAGCAAAACCTGGTTTCAAGTAATATGGCGACAGATTGAGTTTCGTATCCTGAACAAAAATGTCCATGACCTTGTGGGAGTCGATTTCCAAAGGTTTGCAAACGCGCCCTACTTCGTTGGCGAAACACACTTTTGTAGCGTGCCAAACATTGTCAACATATTTGACCATCTCCGCCACTTCTATGGATGTGGTGATGATGTTGTCGTCAACAGGTGCATAGACCTTGCGCAGTGTTTCTGCCGCACGCTCATCATTGGCACCGATCACGGTCTTTGGCGGGGCATCAAAATCTGCAATTGCAGTTCCCTCGCGCAGAAACTCAGGATTGAAACATACGCCAAAGTCGTCCCCCATTTTAAGACCAGAAGCGGCTTCAATTTCGGGAACCATAACGTTGAGTGTCGTAGCAGGCGGAATGGAACAACGCATCACGATGACATGGTATCTGTTCTTTCTCGCCAAGCCTTCACCGATGGCGCGGGCTGCAGCTTCGATAAATGTGTAATCGCAGCCACCATCTTCGCTTGTCGGGGTGCCGACGGAAACGAACGTGATGTCGGTAACAGAAACGGCTTCCGCCACATCAGTTGTGGTGGTGATCTTTTCGTCGGCAACACCTTTTGCCAACAGATCGCCCAAACCTTCTTCGTGGATTGGAGATACACCTTCAGCAATTTGGGTCGTCTTGATCACATCAAGATCACACCCGACAACACGGTGCCCAAGACCTGCTAAACAAGCTGTAGAAACCGCTCCAACATATCCGAGCCCGATGATGGAGATGGCAGGAAGCAATTCGGATTGCGGCCAGACCACTTCCGAAGGTTTGTTTGTAAAAGTTTTATAGTCTTCGAAACGTTCGATTTTTGCGATAGCGTTCATGAGTTTATTCCAGTTCGTGGGTTAGTATTGCCAAACTGATTTCAAGAGCCGTGCCAAACTATAATATTGTTATTTTTCAATGACTTATTTGAATTCACAACATAAACGCACTGTTGACATTTTGCATATCGCGAAATGCAATTTTCAATATGCGAATTTGCAATTGGCTATAAAAAAAGGGAGGCCAATGGCCTCCCCAGATTGCTGCGCTCTTAAGTTCTAGAAGTTGAAGTATATGAACTCTGTCATGTCGTTAAGACGGTAGAGTTGCACCAAGGCAAATGTTCCGGCAACCGCGATTGTTGCACCCCACATGGGCGCAGGTCGCCAATTCAGCGAACGCAAACTGTATGCGCTTGTCCCAAGCTCTTTTACTGTATCGATCACAGGGCGATATTTGCGCGTGAGTTCAATGCTGTTTGGAAACGCCGTCACAACAATCATCATCACAGCAATGGTCATGACAGCAAATGCGGGATCTTCGACCAAAGCACCGCCTTGCGCGATGATAGAAACGTCTGCGGGTATAAACATCGCAGACAGCACACCAACCGCACCTGAAAATGTTTCTGCACGAAAGAAAACCCAGGCAACAATAACGGCCATCATCGTGAGGGACCATGAGGCGATAAGGCGGATGAATTTCGGAGCCAGTTTGTGAAACCCATGACGAACAGAGATGTCACGCCACAGATGATTGACCACCAGGAATGTGCCGTGCAATCCGCCCCAGATCACAAAATTCCACCCTGCCCCGTGCCACAAACCGCCAAGCAACATTGTTGCAACAAGATTGCCGTGGCGCCCTAAAATGCCAGAGCGATTGCCACCCAGCGGAATGTAAAGATAATCCCGCAAAAAACGCGACAGAGTGATGTGCCAACGACGCCAGAAATCGCTGATTGAAACAGCCTTATACGGGGAGTTGAAATTGATCGGCAATTTTATGCCAAACATGCGAGCCACGCCCAATGCCATGTCGCAATAGCCAGAGAAATCAAAATAGATCTGGAACGTGTAGGCCAGCGCACCTTGCCATGCAGTTTGCATATCTATGGTTTGGCCTGCATCGGAAGCCGCAAATACAGCATTAGCAACAGGTGCTATTCCATCTGCCAGAACAATTTTCTTGAACAGACCAATTGCAAACAGTGTTCCCCCAACCATGATGTTCAACCCGGTTCGGCTGGTGAAATTAGACAGATGAAATTGGGGAATAGTGTCCTTTTGCAAGACTATCGGACCCGCTATTAATTGCGGGAAGAAAGTGACAAACAACACGTAGCGTTTGAAGTCGCATTGTTCGATTTTATCGTTCCACGTATCCAACAGAAACGAAATTTGCTGGAATGTGAAAAACGAAATGGCCAATGGCAACACGATGCCAAGCGCTTTGCTTTCTGCGCCCGTAAGCGCTGCGACGTTTTGTAAAAGAAAGTCAGCATATTTAAACCATGCCAACACTGCCAAATTGCCGATAATGCCAACGATGAGAACAGGTCGAGACCGGTTCTCTCTCAGCAAAAGATGGGCACCGTAGTTGGCACCAACAGACGCTAAGAGCAAAACCAAATGCAGCGGACTCCACCACGCGTAAAATGCCAAAGATGCGGCGATCAACCACCAAACAATTGCCCCCTCCATGCGCAATGAGCGCAAGATGAGAAAGCCCAGAAGGACTGGTGGCATGAAAAGATAGATGAATTCCAGAGATGAAAATACCATGGGACTAGCCCTTTCTTCCAAACGGAGTGATGACGGTTGCACCAGAAAGCGGGTGCTCGTTTGATTTCTTTTTGATTGGTTTTTGCTTGCGCATGCGATTGAGTTTTTTTGTTATTCGCAATGCATCTTTCTTGCTCTTCGAGCTTACTTCGCTCCCTGCAGCTTTTGCAGAAAGCGTTTTCTGCAAGAGAGTTTTGGAACCTGTGTGCCCAAGTGCTGCGCCCCTTTTCAGAAGCGAAATCGCTTTGGCCCGATCTTGTTTGACAAGCGTTCCCTCAAGATAAAGTTTAGCCAGTTCCAACATGGACCCTGGATGCGCTGCATCAGTGCCCCTTTTGAACAGTGCAACTGCGTCTGAAGGTTTCAGCCCGAACTGTCCTTTCAAGTGCAACCGTCCAAACTCCGTAATCGCGCCAGAATTGTTCAAACGGGTGGCTGTACGCATTAGGCCCAATGCATCAGTGATCTCTTGGTCTGAAGGCAATCCCTCCAGCAAAAACAAAGCTAAATCACACATCGCGCCGGTATCACCGAGATCAGCACCGCGACGCAGCCAGACCTTGGCTTGAATGGGGTTGGCAGGAATCAAATCGCCCGTTTTGTAAAGTCGTCCCAATGCTTTGGCGGAAGACGCTTTGCCTTGAAGAGCTTCCTGCTCAAGCATGGGGATGGCGTCGGCCAACAAGGTGTTGATGGGTGGCAGCGACCTGCCCAATTTCGGGTTTTTGGAAACCAAATTCAAAAATGACAGAAGTGCCGTGGCAGAGCCATGCCGCGCCGCGATTTGAAACTCCCGCAACGCTTTGGCTGAATTGACCGGAACTGCGATACCGCGCAAGTGATGGCGCCCCAACTCCACATGGGCTTTGTAAAAGCCCCAATCAGCGGCCTTGGTGAACCATTCAAAAGCAATTCTTGCGCAGTCTGCACCCGATGATCGGCGATAGACTTTGGCCAATTCAAAAGCAGCCTCGCCACGTTTGGAAAAATCTTGTTGCACAGCAAGCAAAAGCTTCTCACGCGCTTTGTCCAAGTCGCGCCCAACACCCCAGCCGCGGGACAGCAGTTTGGCATATTCCAACAATGCTGTTGGGTTTTCCGGAGTTGCAAATTCTTTGATAAGCAAAGCAGAGTCAGTCCATTTGCCCTTCCTTTGAAGAGATTTTGCTTTCTTCAAAGCTTGGCTCACAACAGGGTTTTGGTCTTTAACGACGGCGTTTTGAGTGCTTGATGGATTTAGGAGCGCAAAACTGGCCGTTGCGCTGAACAACCCTGCAACGACCAACGCCGTCGCTGTGGTTGCCGCTCTAGATGAAGTTTTTGGGTTAGACATCTTTCTTGCGCTCCCAGACGCGACATGCGTGACCTTCAAAATATCCGTCACTCGGTTCCAACTCGATTTGGTGATGCGGTGATGGGCACAGAATTTCTGTATGTTTCTTTGCAATGCGCTTTTGCTGATCTTCAGTTGCGCCAGCAGCGGTCATGATTTGACCAACGATCTGACGAGCGACCTTGGAATCGAAGTGATAAGCATCAGAAAAATGATTGACATTGCGGGTCAAACCACTGGGAAAATCCAGGTCGACAACAGGGGCAAGTTTGGCAAGTTTTTGTCGAAAACTCTTGTTCAACTCCGCCAACCCAAATGCCGAAATGGTCGCTTGCATTTCTACGATTGTCGGAGGAATGACAAACACTAGTTGGCGGTCGGTTCTTGCATCTGCCCACTTGGACATTTCAACCAGCATGTTGAAATAGCGTTCTGAAAACCGAAACCCGCGCCAATCGGATTTGGCATTTTTTCGCACTTGCCTATCGAACTTCTCAGGAAGCGGCTGCAGAGACTGCAATGAAACATTTGAGTTCCAGAGGTGACGGTTGCCACGCCCGAGACCAAGGTTTGGGCCTTTGGTTCTTGGTGGTTCAACCATCGCATTGCTGCTGGGCAACTCGCACCCAAAGCAAACGTCAGGCAAAAGAAGAGTTTTTACCTCAGTGCGTCCAACCGGTCCGAGATCAGCGGCCTGCGCATCCAACGATACATTGGATAAGAGCCCCTGCACTCTTTGAACAAGTTTCGGATTATCTGATTGAAAAAACTTCCATGATTGTCGTGCCACGAACCAGTTCTTCAAATAGCTGACACGACTGGTGGTTGCCTTTTGCGCCTCAGGCACACGGTTCAGACCGCCTTTGTGTCTTTCGTCAAAACTGCGGAGTTGAATACCAACGACCAGTGTTTTGACCTTAGGATCGTTTTTGATTGCTTGAAATGTGGAATAAATTTCAGGAACCGTTCCGCCACCATAAGCAAAATTGAACGCGGGAGCAGACCCAAATTCCATCCAATATTTGTCGCGCAAAGCACGGGCTCTGCTGTCGCCCAACACCACCAATTCAGCCTTGCGATCATAATGCGCAAACTTCCAAAGTGGATAGTGAGATTTCTCGGCTTGTTCCTTGCGGATTTTTGAATGTTGCCCGGTTCTAAAAAACTCAAATGGATCGACAAAATAATTCATTGCAGCGGGAGCTGTTCCCGCCAACAAAGTGACAGTCATAAGGCTTCCATATACCAATGAATTTGCTTTGCGGTGTCTCGTTCTCGACATATCAATTGTCCACGTAGATTATCTTTAGTGAACACGTTGCAACAGCCGTGCCAGAATAAAATTGTTATAAATCAATATGATAAAAGAGGTCGCAGCATCATCGCCGACATGTCTTTGCATTTCGCAATTGCGATTTGCAAAGTTGCAAATCTACAGACCCGCAAACAAATCGCGAAGACGTTCTCCAGAGGGAAACTCTGCCAAACTTGTGTAGTGAACGGTTCCCAAAAAAAGCAGTGCAACTGCCACCGCCGTGCACCATCGTGCCATCCAGGTTCTGAACAGTTCCAACATGGCCGATCCATCGCCACCGGCCGATTGATTGCCACGGTTTGACCACCGCTGCTTTGACAAACGGAAAATGCAATAGACCTTCACAGAGGCATTGATGAGCTGGTTGAGATATAGAATCCACGGATAAGACATTTCCACTTTTCTCGAATAACCAAACAAGAAAAGTGAAAGCAACAAACGGCTAAGAGCGATCAAAACAATATAGCTGATGAGATAGTCAAACCCCACCAGAACAGTTGCCGAAAGCGCTAGCACGGGACTGACCAACATCGTCCACATGGAGAGTCTTTGATCGACCAAACACCACCAAATGAAGAACGGCATGGCTCTTGGTCCAAGTTTGATTGCGCGTGATCCATTGCGCAGCATGTTGCCTGACCAGCGCCTAAAGTTCTGCACCATACGTTCCATGCCAGAACCTTCGATAACCTCAATCGTATAGCCCAACGCATCTGGCACATAGCGCATATGGCTGTTTTGCTTGAGCATGTAATACCAAGTGCTTTTGTCATCACCCGACAAGAAGCGGAATTTTCCAGACAGCCAATGTTCCAAGTGGTCCGCTTCCAGCAGTCTAATGAACTCAAGCTGCTTCAGGTTCTTCGCGCGAAACACCGACATGCGTCCCGTAAGCGTGAGAACGCGACCGGACAATGAGTGGCTCTGCATGGCGAGTCGACGCTGAGAAAACCGCATTTTTAGCCATGTTTCGATCCAACGAGGCCCGATGCAGATCACCTCTTCATCTGTCGTACAAGCTTGAAGATCGGGATAGAGTTTAAACAGTGGCATACAACGGCTCACGGCCCCTTCAGCCAACACAAAGTCACCGTCCATGAAAATGACCAGATCGTCATCGAAGACGGGTAAACGGCACATAGCGCGCAAAACCAGACCGATGGCGGCGCGTTTGCCAGAAACGTTTTGGCGAATAATGCGCAGCGTGATGTCAACATCACGTGCTTCCCGTTCTAGAAAATCCTGAATGATGTCTTCATCAAAACGGTCAGACGAACCGAGCCAAATTGTGCCGGGCACGCCCGAAGATACAATTTCTTTGACAATAGACCGCACCACCATTTCGGTGATTTCACGGTGTTCGCGATAAGTCGTCATCATAAAGTGCATATGACGTGGGCGCCAACCGCTGTTCCAGATGGCCTGCCCTTTTCGTTGCATGCGCGGATAAACAATACGTCCATATACGCTGGCGCGAACCGCATGGGTGAACCACCAGCCATATCGCCACACACCCAATGCACCAATGGTAAAGGTAATGCTCTTTGTCTGCGTATCAAACAAAGAGTTGGGAACCACCAAAATCACGATCAGACAAACCGCGATGTAGAGCGCAATTTGTACCAAGACCTTTGGCGTCCACTTCGCCCAACCTTTGGGCCAAAAGGTCGGATCGTCCAAATTACGAGCGGTGTCGAAACGTAGTTTTTCAAATGGAATTTTCAAGGGACACGCGCTCCTCTTTTACAGAAAATGCGGATCCTATTTTGTGATAGATATCGTTGACCTGTCGCTGCGTGAAAACCACCACCGCTGGCAGGCCTGCACTGATGTCATCACGGTTAAGGCTGTCGAGATTCAGGCGCAGTGAGACCGCTGCGCTTTTCTCTTTTCCATCTTTCCAAGAATAGTGGGAACGGTCCGAATTGATGAATGTGGAGTTGCGATCAACCATCACAACAGTAGCCTCAATGTGACGCCCCAAGGACGGCAAGAATACTTTGGCTTCATCGTTAAGGCCAACCTTCAAGACTTGATCTTGATCAAGAAACGCAGTGACCGTCGGCTCTGTACTTTGTTCAATCGTAAGCAACGGTTCGTTGCGCAATACGTTGGTGTGTCCAGCTTGCTGTATAGAAACGATCCTTCCGTCATAAGGAGCCACAATGGACATGGAAGAGCGTTGGTTCTCCAGTTTTTCCAACTGCATATGGGCGGTTTTTACCGCTGAATTTGCTTCTTCGATTTCCAGCGCGAACATATCTAAATCAGCCACAAACTCTTTGTGGTTGAAGTGTTTGCGCCCAGAAACAGAATCCATTGCCGTCGTGCGTTCAAGCTCAAACTCTGCATCTTTTAAGCGCGTTTCAGCTTGTGCACGTTCTTTTACGGCAAGTTCAAACTTGCTAGCGGTCACCAGTTTCTTTTTCAGCAAAGCTGCAAGACGGGCATAAGCGGAGTCAGCCGCTTCCAATGCCTCGCGTGCAGACACAACACGCGCTTTCGCAATCTGGCGATCAGTACGGCTGATCACCTGATATAGCTTCATACGAGATTGCTCGATCTTATATTTTTCTTGCGCACGGCGTTGATTGCGAATGGCCGCAGCCAATTCTATTCTCTTGTCTTCCAAGTCGCTTTGAAAGCTCGCATTCTCAATGCGCGCAATCTCTTGCCCCTCTTTTACCACTGCTCCCATTTCAAAGCGGACCGGACGAATAATGCCATCAACGGGCATCTTTAAAGTCGCCAACGGGGCCGAAATAACGGCTGAGCGAACTTCCATCCGCATCGTGTTTGAATAGATAAGGATCGACAGATAGCCAAATGTCGCCAAACCAAGCACACTATAAAGTACGGACATCAAAATGGTTTTGATCGGCATTCTGGTCACTGGAGCGTCTTCAGAAGGGTTTGGATCAGGCTTCGTTGAGATCGGTGTGACTGGCACATCAATACGACATATTGTGTCGTCGACACTTGCCATGCTGCCGCGCACCAAGTCGTTGATGAAATGGTTCATCAAGTCGTGGGCGCGCTCGCTGAGTTCCTCAAACTCCAATCCCAAAGTGCCCGTTTCGTCTGTTGAACGAACAACTTTCGCTTGCACATCAAATGAAATGTCAAAACCTTGAAATGGCAGGTTCAACACAAGAGCCAATACTTCGCTCTTTTCAGGCAACGCCCCTTTGAGACCATCAAGGCGCAGACCGCCGAGGCTCCAATTGGTTGCCATGACATTGGTTCCATCTGAAAGCGTCACTTTCATAGGCGCTGTCACACGATGGAAACGTCTCTGGCAGGGTCTTTCTCTTACGACCTTCATTGTTCACATCCTTCTGTTGGATCGCAAACACTCTCGCAATAAGCGTGCCAACCGAAAGCACCTTAAAAACAAGGGATTTTGCAATATGAACATGAAAAAGTTTTGCATTCTGCAATTCTGGCTTTGCAGAATGAGATACATATGGCTCATGCCAAATCACCAACACAGACGCCCGGCAAGCAACGAAATTATCTTAAACCATTGAAAAACTGTAATTAAATGAAAAATTGAGGCGTATAACCGCTGTCTGGCCGCGCTCTTGCAACACTCCATGCAAATCTAATCAATCCTAGTGGAGTACAGACAATGGCAAACGAAAAAATCACACCCGTAATTCTCGCTGGCGGCAAAGGCACACGCTTGTGGCCCGTATCTAGAGAAGATATGCCAAAGCAGTTTTGCAAACTCAACGAAGGTCTTTCGCTTTTTCAATCGACACTTGTACGCGTTCAAAACTCATCACGCTTCAATCGTCCTGTCATCGTGACAGGCTCTTCATATGTCGGCACCGTGCGTCAACAATTGAAGGAACTTTCGATTGAAGCAGAAGCTATTATTTCAGAACCAGTGGGCAAAGATACCTCAGCCGCTGTTCTGCTCGCTGTAGAGGTTGCGGCAGAGAACGAGCTCTTCCTTGTCATGCCATCTGATCATTTGATTGCTGATGATGGAAAGTTCTTTGATGCTGTAGACGCAGCAGCACAAAGCGCCCACCTCGACGGTTTGATTGTTACATTCGGCATCAAGCCAACGCATCCCGACACAGGTTTCGGATATTTGCGCGCTGGCAAACCCTACTACAACCGCCCTGTATCGCAGTTGGAGAACTTTGTTGAAAAACCCGACCTCGAAACTGCAATGGAATTGGTGAAACAACCAGACATTTTCTGGAATGCTGGAATTTTTCTGTTTGATCCAAAGACAGTTCGCGCTGAGTTCGAGAAACGGGCCCCAAGTGTGTTTTCATCGGTCATTATGTCGGTCAATTTCGGCCAGTGGGCTGAAGAGGTTTTCACCCCTGAAGCAGACCTGTTCAACACTTGCCCAGCCATTTCGTTTGACTATGCGATCATGGAAAAAACCAACCGAGCTGCCACTATTCCTGTTGATCCAAAATGGTCAGATCTTGGATCATGGACAGCCGTTTGGGAAACATCGTCAAAAGACGAACAGAACAATGTTGTCGGCGAAAACTGTTATGCTGAAAACGCGTCCGAATGTTTGATCCGTTCTGACGGGCCAGTGGTCGGCATTGCGGGGCTGGACGACATTGCAGTGGTCGCCAGCAAAGATGCGGTTTTGGTCACGTCCTTGAGCAACCCGCAGGACACCAAGCAACTTGTGGTCAATATGAAGCAAGCCGGTGAAGCCGCAGCCACCGCACATCCTGGTGAAGATCGTCCATGGGGACGGTTTGATTCACTCGACCGAGGCAATGAGCATCAGGTCAAGCGCATTCGTGTGGATCCTGCTCAGAGATTGTCTCTGCAATACCATCACCATCGCGCAGAACACTGGGTGGTGGTCAGCGGAATAGCCACAGTGACTGTTGACGATGCTGTTGTGGACCTCTCGGTCGGCGAACAAATTTTCATCCCGCAAGGAGCTGTTCATCGTCTTGACAATTTCACCGACGAAACTGTTGAAATCATTGAAGTTCAGATTGGCAGCTATCTAGGTGAAGATGATATCGTTCGAGTCGAAGATATCTATGGTCGTGAGCCAATTCCTGCTGCCTCGATTAAAGACGCAGCGTAGGAACATGATCATGAAAAACGTATATGCATTTGATGTTGACGGGACGCTGACCGCGCCGCGTCAACGCATCAGCCCAGATTTCGAACACTTCATGCGTTCATTCGTATCGCGCGAAACAGTGTATTTGGTCACTGGCAGTGATTACTCGAAAATCAGCGAGCAACTTCCGGCAGATATTATGGAAAGCTGCAAAGGTATCTTTACATGCTCGGGTGCTGAGTTGTGGCAAAACAGCAGAATTGTGTACCGCAAAACCCATAATTTTCCCGAAAAATTAGTGGAACTGGTGGAACATTTCATCGACACCAGTGCATATCCATTGCGCTGCGGCACCCATATTGAACCAAGACCGGGTATGCTGAACATCAGTTCCATCGGTCGACAAGCGAATTTGGCACAACGCAAAGCCTATCATGCTTGGGACAAGGTGCATCAAGAGCGCAAAGCCTTTGTCGATGCATTGCTTCTGGAATTCCCGCAATACGAAGCATCAACAGGTGGTGAGATCAGTATCGATATCGTGCCCACAGGTTGGACAAAAGCCGTCGCGCGACGTGAAATCGAAACGCGGCAATTCGGGTGTTCAATTACATTTTTTGGAGATCGTATGGGCCCCGATGGAAATGACAAACCATTGGCCGACGCCTTAGCGCGCAACCCAAGGCACAAATCGATCGCGGTGAACTCGTACCAAGACACGTGGAACGAATTGAAACGCATTCAAAATTCAAAAGCTGCTTAGCAGCTCGCTTCTGAATACAGCAAAACAAACTTAGTCCGGCATTGTCCGGACTTTTTTTCGTTTAAAACCTATGTGGGCCAGTTTTCTTTCTTGCGGTAAATCGTAGAAGGACTGACCTGTAACATGTCTGCGGCCCGCGGAATGCTCCCATCGCAATGATTGATAGTGGCTTCCAAGATGGCACGTTCCAGAACATCGTATGACTGTCCCAACTTCAAACTGATTTGAGGGCCATCACCCGAATTTTCCGTCGTGGCAAGCTTCGCTTTCTGAAAAACTGATGCACCCGCTTGAGCAAGAGACAACATTTCCGGCTCCAAAACGTCTCCGTCGTTTAAAATGACGGCATTGCGGACAACATTTTGCAGTTCTCGAACATTACCCGGCCAACTGTGGCTCAGAAGTACGTCTTTAGCTGCGGAAGAAAACGACTGAAAATCCTTCCCTTCTTCTTTCGAAATTTGCGACAGAAGAACATCTGCAATTTCTATCGTATCCTCATCTCGCTCACGCAAAGGTGGCAGATGAATTGAAACCACATGAAGACGATAAAAGAGGTCCTCGCGAAAACGTCCCTCTTCAACTTCAGTAAGCGGGGTTCTGTTGGTTGCGCACACAATGCGCACATCCACTTTCTCCACCTTGTCACTGCCAACCTTCTGTACTGAACCCGTTTGGATGAAGCGCAGCAGTTTCGATTGAAGTGACAGATCCATCTCACAAATTTCGTCAAGAAACAGTGTGCCACCATTGGCGGCCATAGCAGCCCCATCACGTCCCGAAGTTGCGCCCGTAAACGCACCTTTGAGATGTCCAAAGATTTCAGACTCAATCAAATCCTTTGGAATGGCTGCACAATTCAAAGCGATAAACGGCTTTTGACTTCGAGGAGATGACAAGTGAATGGCTTGAGCACAAACTTCTTTACCCGTTCCGCTTTCACCCGTGACAAAGACACTCGCATTGGAACGACCAACAGCTTCAATCATCCGATACACAGCTACCATTGGCAGTGATGATCCAACAAACCCGCCCAGGTTGGCTTTTTGGTAGGGTTTGGTGATTTCTTTCACCACGGTCTGTAGCTTTTCACGCTCCATTGCGTTTCGAACTGTTGTCAACAAACGCTCTTGATTGGCTGGTTTTACAATATAGTCGTAAGCGCCTGCCCGCATGACATCGACGGCCGTTTTGATGGAACCTGTTGAAGTAACCACCACCACCGACACAGCCAAGCCTTCAGTTTCGATCGTCTCCATGATCTTGAAGCCGTCCAGATCGGGCAATTGAAGATCCAACAAGACAACGTTGAAGGCACCCGTCCGCAACTGTTCAAGTGCATCATTTCCTGTCTCAACATGCACCGAGTCCAAGCGTTCTTTTTTCAGCCAAGATTGATAAGTCAGGCCAACTGAAATGGCGTCTTCAACAATCAGAATTTTCTGGTTTTCAGATATCATTTCGTTGCCTCATCGCTGTTCTTTTGTGTCGATCCAAACCGCTTTTCTACGGAATCGATTGTGCCAATCGCCAAAGTTTCAATCTCGTCTTTCATAGCAAATGCCGAACCAACATCATTGTTTCGAACCTTCGCATTTGCTTCCGATGTCAGTCGTGACAATTCTGTTGCGCCAAACGTACCGCTGACGCCTTTCAGACCGTGCGTTGCACGTTCAAACAATTTTTCATCATTGCTCTCAACTGACTCACTCAGATCTTTCAAATGGCGACGAATGTCTTTCTCAAACTCCACCACGATTTTCGCCACGGTCTCTTCATCCATGTCCGACAAGATGCCCATCAGCACGTCTTCGTCAAACAGGCTCGATGTGTTTTTCTCATCAAGAGAATGGTTCTCTGCCGCGTAATCTTTGCCTGAAACTTGTCGCGCGATGGCGCGTGCCAACTCAATTCTTGAAATGGGTTTCGCCACAAAGTCATTCATGCCTGCAGCAAGCACACGCTGCCTGTCTTCATCTAAAGCATATGCGGTCAGTGCAATAATGGGCGTATTTCGTGCATGACCATCCAATTGCCGAATGATTTTTGTTGCTGTTATGCCGTCCATTTCAGGCATGGAAACATCCATCAATATTGCATCGTAAGGACGTGCCAAAATACCATCGATCGCTTCCTGACCGGTGCTGACGATATCAACCACGCAGCCCAATCGTTCCAAAATATTGCCAACCACGAGTTGGTTGGTCACGTTGTCTTCAGCCAAAAGCAAGCGGACACTGTTCAAGTCTTGAAGAACATCCTTCCCCACTTCAGAAATGTCGTCATCGCCAATGGATTTTTCGTCACCTTCATCCAAGGGCAATTCAAACCAGAAAACAGAACCTGCTGGCTTGTTTGCAGTGTAGCCGATGTCGCCACCCATCGCTTCCGTCAAAGCTTTGCAAATTGAAAGACCAAGCCCGGTTCCACCAAATTTACGCGCATAACTTGGATCGATGGTGGCAAACTCGGCAAACAATTCATTTTCGCGACCTGCTGGAACCCCAACGCCTGTGTCAGTGACGGAAAACCGAATTCGGGATTTGCGCGTCGAGCCTATATTTTCAAGCCTGACATCCACTCCACCATCATCCGTGAACTTTACGGCGTTCCAAACGAGATTGAGCAAGATTTGACGGATGCGATCTTGATCACCTTCCAAAATGGAAGGAACATCATCATCCACATTGAATGTCAGATTCAGACTCTTTTGATTGGCTTGTTGGCGAACAAGACTATGAACGCTGTCTACAAGAATATCTGTGTGGAACGAGCCCACTTCTAAATCGAGCTTCCCAGCTTCAAGCTTCGAAAAGTCGAGAATATCATTGATAATAGCCAGCAATGATTTGCCGGAACGGCGTGCCGTGGCCACCAAATTGGAGTTTTCAGGATCCTTCACACTGTCGCTGAGCAGAGTGAGAATACCCAGAACGCCATTGAGAGGCGTGCGGATTTCATGGCTCATCATAGCCAGGAAACTGGCTTTCGCACGATTTGCAACTTCCGCACGATCTTTCGCTTCGATGAGTTCCTGCTCCTGCGCCTTTTTCTCGGTAATGTCGCGCATATAGCCAAAGAACAATCGGCCATCGGGATATTCACGGTCTTTGATCGCCAGTTCGATTAAGATTGAACGGCCATCTGCGGTGACGGCATCAATCTCAATCCTTTGATTGAGAACGGGACCCTCGCCCGTTTTGAGGTAGTGCTTCATACCGTTGCGATGCGCATCACGGTGATGAGTCGGGACAATCGTTTGTCCCATATCCCTGCCGATGACATCAGAGCTTTTGAACCCAAAAATCTCTTCCGCAGCCGGATTGAATTCAACAATCAGGCCTTCTTCGTCAATCACGACAATGGCATCCAAAGCGGAAGTTACAACTTCTTCAAATTTAGCAAGAGCTGCGCGTTCGTTTTCAGCCGCAGTCACCCGATTGGATATATCGCGAACGATACCGGTAAAATGCTGTTTCCCGGCAACTTTGAAATCACTGATGGACAATTCAATTGGGAAAGAGTTTCCGTCAGCATGTCGGCCATCAGATTCGAAAGGTGTACCAATGAGTCGTGCGGTGCCTCCTTGCTGGAACGATGCAATGTCTTGGGCCAGTTTCATAGCGTTTTCGCTGGACATCAAAGTCGCGACGCTGTTGCCAACCAATTCGGCAGCCGGGTAACCAAACATATTCTCAAGAGACTTGTTGACGCGTTCAATAACGCCCAATTCGTCAACAACCAAAATGCCATCCGTTGAAGATTCAAATAATGCAGCATGACGCACAGCCATGCTTTCTGCTTCTGCCTTTGCAGCTTCCAATTCTTCAATATCAGCAGTGTTGGCCAATATGCGTCTGGCGTAAATGGAGGTGGCTATCAAAACAATTGTCACCGCTGCAAAACCAACGGCCATTTCGATATTTGCACCAACAAGCAGCTTATTGGTCGTCACGTGATCACGATAGGATTGGGTGAGTACAGCGCCGTTGATAACCGCATAGAATATCAGCAAGAACCAGCCGCACAAAACTGTTGCGCCAGCTATGGCTATGGCCACTGGATCCAGCTTGAAAACTCTGGACGCAGTGTAAAGAACCAGAAAGATAATGGAAGGTGCTTTTAACGAAGACGCAACTGGCAAATCATAGGCATAGCTATAGGAAATGATCAGCGCAAAGATGAAACAACCATCAACGACGGTGAGAACGTTGAGCCAGAATTTCGGCAATTTCGGCCTGCTGGCCAAGCCAAAGCGCACAACACACAACAATAAAATACAGGTTGCGATGCCAATGGTGAGAGAACTGAAACTGCTCCACTGATTGTTGGAAGCTGAAACCAGATGAAATCCAAAAACAATCACTGCAATCAGTGCTTGGAAGTAAGCAATCGTGCGTTCACCGCGGCGATCGTTTTCGACCAAGACTTTACGAAGTTTCAAATTGTCATAACTCAGTGGTTTCAACATTCTTCTCATTCAACACTCAACAAGTGCTTGATCGTATCATTTACAAGATTCAAAAACATTAATCGGCGGACGCAATGCGCACTGCTAGTTTGATACTTTCAATTTCATATTGATGTCCAATATCAACAATCTCTAGAACAAAGGGGTCACGTGAAAAGCCAATAATTTACTAATACGACGAATGTCCGGTCTATGAAATTGACCTGAATTTTCATAGCTCCCATCTCACCTAGTTGGTTCAAGAAATACAAATGTTCTCAATGTCAACTGTAGGCCGCGTGCGTATCCGTCGGGGGCGTTTCGAGGGGCTCACCATTGGTCGGATCGGCTTGCGGGCAAGGTCTATTGATTAGAAACCCCAATTTCTCAGGGACTGCTTTTGACGGAAATACACGCTCAAAGATCTCAAACTTTTGAGCGGCCTATGAAATGAAATTCGAAATTTAAATGCATCTAGTCTGCTTCAGCAGCATTTTTGGTTTTGTTTCGAAGCCGACCAAACAGTGGTGACAACATTGGAACAAATAGACACGCTGCGGCAATGAGCAGTATGGTCAGAGTCAAATTACGTTCCCAAAGGAAAGACCAAGAGTCATTGTTGATCAACAAAGCACGACGTAAATTTTCTTCCATCATGCCACCCAAAATAAACCCAAGGATCATGGGTGCTAGTGAGAATGATAAGAGACGCAACAGTGTTGCACAAAGCCCAAACAGCACCATCAATTGGATATCAAACGTGTTGAACGACACGAAATAAACGCCGATGAGCGAAAAAAATAAAATCAAAGGTAACAAAAATCGTGCGGGAATGGCCAACACACGTGCGATGTAAGGTATGAGTGGTAGGTTCAATACCAACAGAATGATGTTGCCGAGCCACATGGAGACAATTACCGACCAGAATACATCTGGCTGATCGATGTAAAGGCGCGGACCTGGTTGAATGCCATAGCCAATAAGGGCGCCAAGCATAATTGCAGTGGTTCCAGAGCCGGGAATGCCAAGCGTCAAAAGCGGTACGAATGAACCGGTCGCAGCAGCATTGTTTGCGGTTTCAGGCGCAGACAATCCGCGCACAGATCCCTTGCCGAACAGCTTTCCCTTTTCTGCTCCCGCAATGCGTTGCTCTGTGCCATATGCAAGGAAGCTTGCAATTGTTGCACCTGCACCTGGCAAAACACCTATGAGAAAACCAAGGACAGAAGATCGACCGATGACCGGAGCCATCTCCCTCACTTCTTCTTTGCTGACCTTCATAGACCCCAGTTTAGCAGCAGCCTTACGCTCTTCCTCGCGTTTGGATTCATCTACTTTCTTGATTATCGCCATCAATGCCTCGGACAAAGCGAACGTAGCCATGACGAGCAATAGAAATGAAATGCCGTCGACAAGGTCAATCATGCCCAATGTAAAACGCGGAACGCCAACAGTTTGATCTGTGCCCACCGTAGACAACATAAGTCCAACGACTGTCATGAGCAGAGCTTTGAGAACCTCACCTTTGCCAGCAAAGGCGGCAACTGCGGACAGACCCAGAACCATGAGGGCAAAGTAGTCTGTTGAATGGAACGACAGCGACACAGACGCCAAGTATGGAGCAGCTATTAGGAGTAAGAGCGCTGCGATGACGCCTCCAGAAAACGAAGAATATGCAGCAATGGCCAAAGCTTTACCCGCTTTGCCAGACTTTGCCATGGGATATCCATCGAATGATGTCGCAACTGTGGAAGCAACACCGGGCGCATTGATTAAAATGGATGATGTAGAACCACCGAAAATCGCACCGTAATAAACAGCTGCCATCAGGATGATGCCAGCAGAAGGTTCAAGACTTGCTGCAATTGGGATCATCAAGGCAATCGCTGACATTGGCCCAAGACCGGGCAGCATGCCGATAAATGTGCCCACCAAGCACCCCATGATCACAAAAGCTATATTTTGGAGTGTGAATGCAGTCGCAAGACCAATTAAGATACCTTCAAACATCGCACTAACCTCTTAAAAACCATGGCAAGGGCGCGACGTAGACACTCAATCCAAAATTCATCAAAGCCCAAAAGGCGACGACCAACGGAATGGCTACCAGCGCTAGTTTTACAACATTGCGCTCCCCAAGAAAGGCGAAACCAGCCATGAGAAATACAGATGTTGAAAATAGAAACCCCAGTGGTCGAACCGTAAGTCCATAAACGGACATCAGTGCCAGAAATGCCAAACCAAGCGGCCAATTCAACTCTGAGAGGTTTAGCCGTTCTTTGTTACTTGGAAAAATCACAATAAGAAAGGAAAGACAGACCCCAAGCACTGCCAAAACCTGCGGAATAGAACGGGGGGTAAATGCTTGGTTCGCTTGAAATGGCAACATGCGTATGTCGTAAATTTTCCAGCTGTAAAACAAACAGAATGCCAGCAGCAGCAGCCCACCGATGCGCTCTTTGGTCAAAAACATGTTTCCATTTCCCCATCTCGGCACTTTAAGTCAGTCAATTTGTCAAAGGTTAAAAAAATGCCGGGCCAGTGGAACCGACCCGGCATCTCATATTCGAAGTTTCACCTAGGCCTAAAGAAAGCCGAGTTCTTTCATCAGACCGCCGATTTGTTCTTCCTGACCTTCGAGGAACTTCACAAAATCTGCGTCTGCGTTGAAGATATCAACCCAACCGTTACGGTCACGAACTGTGGCCCATTCTGGTGTGTCATACATCTTTTTCAAAGCAGAAATGTAAGCTTGCTTTTTATCATCAGGCAGACCTGGTGCTGCAAAGAAGCCGCGCCAGTTCACAAAGCTTGTCCCTTTAGAGCCCGCTTCATCGCAGGTAGGAACTGAATCCATTGCAGCAACACGTTTATCCGAAGTCACGCAGAGGATCTTCACCTCGCCTTGGCGTGCCAATTCAATCGCTTCACCGAAACCAGTTGCGAGTGCTTTAATTTCACCTGACAAAAGGCCAGCCATAGCTTTGCCACCAGCATCATAAGGAATGTATTTGACTTTGGTTGCATCTGTTCCTGCATTTTTCATCACAAGCGCCGCGATCAAGTGGTCCATGCCACCTGCAACGGAGCCACCACCTACGGCGACGTTTGTTGGGTCCGCCTTGTAAGCAGCGACCAGACCATTCAGATCTGAAAGGTCTGAGTTTTTACCAACAACGATTGCGCCATAGTCGCCGATTGTTCCTGCGATCGGTGTAAGATCACGGAAAGACTGCGGAAACACTTTCGTCAAAGAACGGATCACGATTGGTGTGGAATTCACCATCAATGTCCCTTGGTCTTTGGTTTCAATGATATGGGCAATCGCTTTACCGCCACCACCGCCGGACATATTTTCATAAGACGCTGCACCAACAAGACCAGACTTGGTAAGAGCTTCGCCCGTTCCGCGAGCTGTTCCATCCCAGCCGCCACCAGCACCACCGGGGATTAGAAATTTCATTTCGCCAACAACCTGATGGCCATCAGCACTTGCAATTGTGTGCGCGCCGAACACAACCGCACTTGCGGCCAAGGCCACTTTCAACATTTTCAACATAGGTTTCCTCCCAAGGAATTTCTGCTCGACAAATTGCGAACATGATTCAGTTGAGCAAACCAACCTGACGTGAAGCTGACAATTGAGATTTTATTCGCCACGAAGGCTTTTGTTCCAGCGTTTAATGAATCGAGCTCGTTTCACTTGGTCAAGATAAGCAACTAACCCTGGGCCAATAGTTATGGGACGCAGACGCGTGCCAAATTTCTTTCTAAAGGCGGACGCTGTGTTGTCACTTGCCACTGATGGATGGACAGCAGGCAATTTCATTTGGTTCGCCATTATGGTCTGCCCCGTCTCGGACATGATGAACGCCAACATGTCTTTACCCAGTTCAGGTTCTTTTGCTGATCTAGTGACAAGAGCGGTTCGCGACATCACAACTGTATAGTCTTCTGGCAAAACTATACCTAATTCTGGATTTGTCGCTGCCCACGCCTCTGCATACGACCCCAATATATTATACCCAATGGCCAACCGGCCATCACTGACACGCTCCAAAATAGAAGAAGAGTTGGAATACAATTTTACACCGGCAATCCCGAATGCATTGATAAGCTTCCAAAGATCGCGATCATGCTCTGTGTCTCGTGCTAGAAAAAGAAAGCCTAAACCCGATTGCTCGATGTCATAAGTGCCAATGCGTCCAAAAAACTGATCGTTTGATTGCTCCAGCAAAGAGATCAACTCGGTTCGGTTTTTGGGCGGCTCTTTCCCTTCAAAACTAGGCTTGTGATAAACGAAAACCGAAGGTTCAAACGTCAGGCCAAACGCACTTTTTTGCCACATGGCCCATTTTGGCCAGTTGGTCGGGACTGCTGATACAGACTGCGCATATCCATCATTGGCGAGCTTCACCTGAAGATCCATAGCAGAAGAAAACAGTAAATCAGCTGTTGGTTTTCCACTATCTGATTCTTCGATAGTGCGTTCGTAAATCTCAAGTGTCTGAAGATCGTGGTAGTAAATTTCTACACTTGGACGAAGCTTTTGATATGCTTCCAACAATGGTTTGGAAACATCCTCATCTAAAGAAGAATAGATTGTGAGAGACTTCGTGTTTTCTGAACTGAGCGCGGGAAACAACGTTTGGGCCGTAGAAAAACTTGACAGCGAAGCCAGAGCGACGATGAATGCAAATAGGCGCTTGATCATAAATTGTTCCAACACAAGTGGCTTGGTTTCACAAAGCCCGCTTCAGCATAGGGACTTAATTCGGAAAGAACTATGCGTATATTGCTGGTTGAGGACAATCAAAAATTGGGAGCTGGACTAAAGAGTTTGCTTGATGCCAGTTACGCTGTTGACCATGTGGAGTGTGGCGAGGATGCATTGTTTGCTTCACGTTCCCATTCATATGATCTCGTTATTCTAGATTTGAGCTTACCTGATATGGACGGACTTTCAGTGTTGCGCGAATTGCGTGGACAAAAACAAATTTGCCCCGTCCTCATCCTCACAGCACGTGACAAAATGGATGATCGCATCACGGGTCTTGATCTTGGCGCTGATGACTACATGACAAAACCATTTGACTTTCCAGAGTTGGAAGCGCGCATTAGAGCATTGTTGCGTCGTGTCTCCATGGAAAAAACATCCTTATTGCAAATGGGGGCAATCAGCTTTGACCTGCGCAATAATACGGTGTCAGCAAATGATATAACTCTTGAAATTTCAGCGCGTGAGAGCATGGTTTTGCGTGCGCTCATGATGGCCAACGGCAGATTGCTTTCCAAAGCACAAATATTAGATGCGATCACCAGATTTGATGATGAAGTGAGTGAAAATGCGGTAGAACAATACATTAGCCGTTTGCGCAAAAAACTGTTGCCACATGGCTTGTGCATTCATTCAGCGCGTGGACTTGGCTATCACTTAGATGAGAGCAAATGAAAAAGAAACTTGCGCTTATTTCGCGAACGTCTCTTCGCGGGCAGTTGTTTTTATGGTTGTTAGGGCCACTCTTCCTCATTGGTGTAATTGCCATCTATGATGGCTATCGGGCGGCCAGGCAAACCGCTGATTCAGTGTCAGACCGGGTTCTTTCAGGTTCTGCACTGGCTATTGCAGAACGTGTATTTGTCAATGAAGACAATGCTCTGGAAGTCGATATTCCCTATGTTGCATTGCAGATGCTCACATCCTCAGAAGATGATCGTGTGTTTTATCGCATCGAAGACGCCAAAGGAGATTTTGTTACTGGGTATCGTGGGTTATCGGTGCCAAAAAGTCAGCTTGTACTGGATGAGATTTTATTCACGACGGGTGTGTTTCGGGGGGCAGCGATCCGCATTGCAAGCTATACGGGCGCTGCAGCATCCAATACCAAATCGCTAGGATTCCGGGTCATAATTGCCGAAACAACCAATGCGAGGTCGGCAATTGCACAGTCCATTCTTGTTAGATCACTTTTGCGCCAAGCAGCTCTCTTGATTGCTGCTGCCATTTTAGTTTTGGTGGTTGTCACGCGCGCATTGCAACCACTGCAAAAGGTAGAGGAGGCAATTGGCCGTCGAAGTGCAGATGATGTGCGACCAATCGAACACCAAGTTCCTGATGAAGTTCAAGGCTTGGTGTCAACGATCAACCAATTGGTGAACCGTTTCGCTTCCTCGATTAAAGCATTGGAGAACTTTACATCGAATACAAGCCATCAATTCAGAACCCCTTTAGCACTTATAAAAACGCACCTTGAAGTGGCTGTGCGAGAGAAAGATCAAGACAAAAGCTCAGAAGCAATTCGCCAGGCTCACACTGCTGTTGGGGATGCTGAGCGACTCATGGCTCAATTGTTGCTGTTGGCACGTTTAGATGCTGTCTCGAAAGAAGAGATCCAAGCAGCGACCTGTGATTTAACAGCTGTTGCGCGTGAAGTATGCGAAGAGTTCTTCTTACGCTTATCCCATTCCGCCAACGAAAACATCGACCTTGGCTTTGAAGGGGCCGAGCCCGTCTGGGTATTTGCAGACCAAACGCTGGTTCAAGAAGTAGTGCGGAACCTTATCGACAACGCCATCAAGCACGGTGGTAAAACCACAAAAATTGATGTGAACGTCAGCCGCCAACAAGACAATGGCGTGCTGTTTGTTAACGACAACGGAAATGGTTTTGATCCCAAATTTGTCACTGCAAACACAGCAGATGTAAGCATCTCTACCAACACTTCTATTGGCAAAGGCACAGGCATAGGTTTGTCTATCGTTAAAGAAATCGTCGAATTGTTTGGTGGAAAATTGACAGCATCAAAAACCACTCACGCCACTGGGATGGTTATGAAGGCAGCTTTCAAACTTACCAAATGATGCTCACGATCTATACGAAAACAGATTGAACTCTCAATTTTTTGTTTTCCGCGGTTCGAACCGCCCAACCTCGCCCCGCTGTACAATCACGATGTCCGCATCTCAATCATCTATGACCCTGAAGCTTGGTTACAGCGAAATGGAGGCTTTAGCGAAATCGATCCAGATTTTGGATAGTTACTGGAATGTCGGCAATGGCCTGAAATTGCCATGTAGCCCCCTGCCCGATGGAATGGTGCAAGGGTCCGTTATGCGCCCAGGTTAGGTATTGCCGATTGAAATCGGACTTCCCGTTTGCGGACATTAAATCCGAAGACAGATTACGTGACCGACGAAAGCACAGTTTTCAGCTTCAAGTGGGCGCTAGCAGCCCTCCACCAGTTTGTGAAGTTCACACTAAATTTCTCAGAAACGGACACTAAGTGTCAATGATATCGACGGAGCTGCAATCTCTCCACAAAGCCCATAGTCCTTGAATTCTGCATGTCGCTAATGGAATTGCCGTAAAAATGTGAAATTGCAAACACTTGTTTTTTTTAAAGAGCGAAATCGCCTGCAATTATTCACCCAAGCGTTTGCGTAAGCCCTCTACAAATTTTGCTGCTGCCACGGGTAAAGTTCGGTTTCGCAATTGGCCTACAAACAGGAAGCCAGGTTCTATTTCAGTTTCTGCCATAGGTGTGCTGATGAGCCGGTCTTTGGTGTGAAACTGGCTGATCCCTATCGGGATCGCAAATGACAATCCACCACCTTCCATTGCGATCCGTTCCAGAAATGCGGGGTCATTTGATTCAATGGCGGGGTCGCACCGCAGCCCTTTTTTGACAGCTGCATTTTCAATCAGTTCCCGAACGCCTTCACCGCGTTTAGAAAGCAGAAGGTCGTATTTTGTGCACTCGCTCAATCGAATAATTTCATCCTGCGCAAGCGGATGCTGCCGGCTCATGACGCAATGTACATTCTGCTGGCTGTGAATGAGGGTGTGCACTTCAGAGAGTTTGGTGGGTTGAAACACAACAATGAGGTCGGCATGATGATCGACCAATTGTTGCTCCACATCTTCACGGTTCATTGCATTCACATCAAATGTGACACCAGGAAATTGCTTTCGATAATCTGCAATTGCGGTGGGTAGAAAGTAACGGGTAACCTCACGCGTTGCCGCAATGCGCACATGGCCGCTGCGCATACCCATGAGATCCGCAATACTGGAACGCACACGTTCAAGGTCAGCGCGCTGCTTGCGGGTGTGTTGGATGAAGATCTCACCAGCAATGTTGAGCCGCACACCATTTGAGTGCCGCTCGAAAAGTTCCACCCCAAGTTCTTCTTCCATTGAGATAATGCGTCGGTTGAGCGCCGAAGCTGTGATGGCAAGTTCTTCGGCAGCAGAGCGGATTGATCCGTGTTTGGCGACTGTCTCAAAATAAATAAGTGGCAGCGTATGGCGCATGTTGGAATTTTTCCAATGAAATTAGTGCGATGCATTTTTTGCATCGCATACTGTATTTTTTAGCAGCAGACAACAACGCTTCGTTTTGTTGAATTCTCGGCGTTCCGAGCTGGAACCAAGAATCATCGACTTCCTCCCAGTCGTCGCAACAAGAACAAAGAGAGATAAACATGATCGAAATTTGTCGCCGCACACTTTTGACAGCAACTGCCGCAATGCTGATGTCATCCACGGTTTTCACATCAGCCAATGCTGAGACACTGGACGTGGAAAAAGATGAATTGAAGCTTGGTTTCATCAAGCTGACCGATATGGCACCCCTCGCCATAGCCTATGAAAAAGGCTATTTCGAAGAAGAAGGCCTGTTTGTTACGCTAGAGCCTCAAGCGAACTGGAAAGTTTTGCTTGATCGCGTGATCACTGGCGAACTGGATGGAGCACATATGCTCGCAGGTCAGCCCTTGGCTGCCACCATCGGCTTTGGCACCAAGGCGCATATTGTAACGCCATTTTCCATGGACCTAAACGGAAATGGCATCACGGTGTCCAACGAAATTTGGGCAGAGATGAAACCCAACATCCCTGTTGGTGCTGACGGAAAACTCATTCATCCCATCAAAGCTGACGCGTTGAAACCTGTTGTTGATCGCTACAAAGCCGAAGGCAAGCCCTTCAATATGGGAATGGTTTTTCCAGTGTCCACCCACAACTACGAATTGCGCTACTGGCTCGCATCAGGCGGCATTCACCCCGGGTTTTACTCGAAGAGTGATATTTCTGGTCAAATTGATGCCGACGCTCTGCTCTCAGTAACACCTCCTCCACAAATGCCAGCGACTTTGGAAGCGGGCACAATTTTGGGCTACAGTGTTGGCGAGCCCTGGAACCAGGCTGCCGTTTTCAAAGGCATCGGCGTTCCTGTGATAACCGATTACGAGATGTGGAAGAACAACCCTGAAAAAGTTTTCGGCCTCACCAAAGCGTTCACGGAAAAAAATCCAAACACCACTTTGGCACTTACAAAAGCTCTTATTCGTGCTGCCAAATGGTTGGACGAAAACGACAATGCCAACCGTTTGGAAGCCGTGGAAATCTTGGCTCGTCCTGAATATGTCGGCGCGGATGCTGAGGTCATTGCCAACTCAATGACGGGCACATTTGAATATGAAAAGGGCGACAAGCGTGCAGTTCCAGACTTCAATGTGTTCTATCGCTATTTTGCAACTTATCCCTTCTATTCCGATGCGATTTGGTATCTGACGCAAATGCGCCGCTGTGGCCAGATTGCAGAACACAAGCCTGATGAGTGGTATGCTGAAACAGCAAAATCAGTTTACCTGCCTGACATTTACATGAAGGCTGCGGAACTTGTGATTGCAGACGGCCACGCCAGCAAAGACGAGTTTCCGTTCGGAACAGATGGCTACAAAGCGCCAACTCCAGCAGCCGATATTATCGATGGCATTCCTTACGATGCAAAAGCGCCAAATGCCTACATCGACAGCTTGAAAATTGGCATCAAAGCCAAACAGGTGATTGGTGGATAACAGCGCCAATCCCACAACTTGAGCGAGCCAGAACGGCTCGCTCTTTTTCCTTTGATTTTTTTTGGCTGTGCGAAAGCGGCCAATTCTGGAGACCCAAATGGCCAATATTGCCGACAGCATTGAAAACACTCCATCGCCTTTAAGAGAGAAAGTGTTTTCGTTCATCAACAAAGCTTCTGGGTGGTTGGAAGCGCTTGGATTTTCATGGTTAGTGCCTCTGCTCAAAATGGCAGCTGGCGACAATATTCAAGAGCAAGGTCGAGAACTGCGTCGTGTTTTGCTTGTTCCGCTCTTGGGTATTCTCGTCTTTATAGGCGCTTGGGCAGCTCTTGCTCCAACGGTTCAAACCTCATTAGGGGCGGTGCCTGGGCCTGTTCAGGTTTGGGAACAAGTAGGGGTTTTATATAAAGACCATAAAGCGGTTAGAGCCAAAGCCACGGCGTTTTATGAACGCCAAGACAAGCGAAACGAAAAGCTCATCGTCGAAGGAAAAGCAGACAAGGTCAAATACCGAACCTATACGGGCAAACCGACCTATCTCGATCAAATTCTTACCTCCCTTAAAACTGTTGCGCTTGGATTTTTGTTTGCAACCGCAATTGCCGTTCCATTGGGGATTGCCATGGGGCTGTCGCAAAACGTTAACGGCGCGGTGAACCCACTCATTCAGATATTTAAACCGGTGTCGCCGCTGGCTTGGTTGCCTATCGTGACGATGATTGTCTCGGCAACTTACACAGAGCCGTGGGACTGGATGCCAAAGGCTTTGTTCATTTCTGCAATCACGGTGACACTTTGCTCACTTTGGCCAACGCTCATCAACACAGCTCTTGGCGTCGCCTCGGTAGATAAAGACTTGATGAATGTCGGGCGCGTTTTGCAATTGCCCACTTGGAAAACCATCACAAAACTGGTGTTGCCTTCTTCGCTCCCCCTCATATTCACTGGCCTGCGCCTTTCGCTCGGTGTCGGCTGGATGGTGCTGATTGCGGCTGAAATGCTGGCGCAAAATCCGGGTCTTGGAAAATTCGTCTGGGATGAATTCCAGAATGGGTCTTCTAACTCGCTCGCTAAAATCATGGTTGCGGTTTTCACAATCGGTCTGATTGGCTTCGCCCTTGATCGCGTGATGTTTGCATTGCAACGCGCCTTCACATTCTCAGCCAATCGATAGGGAGCAGTTATGACCATTCTGGAAGTCTCAAACTTTTCAAAAAGCTATGACGATGCTGGCGATCACACTGATGTCCTCAAAGATGTGAACCTGAAGGTGGAAGATGGTGAATTCATCGCCATCGTCGGCTTCTCAGGTTCCGGCAAAACAACGCTGATTTCTGCGCTTGCAGGGCTCATTGCACCGGATTCAGGTGGCATCATTTTCAAAGGAAAAGAAGTGGATGCTCCAAGCGCAGAACGCGGAGTGGTGTTTCAGTCTTACTCACTGATGCCTTGGTTGACCGTGCAGGGCAATGTGGAATTGGCTGTGGACTCTGTCTTCAAAGGCACGAGCAAATCGGAACGCTCCGCCACGGTGACAAAGTATATCGACATGGTTGGACTGTCCCATGCCAAGGATCGCAAGCCGTCTGAACTGTCTGGCGGCATGCGTCAGCGTGTTGCTGTTGCGCGTGCCTTGGCCATGCAACCTGAATTGCTTTTGCTGGATGAACCGTTGTCCGCGCTGGACGCTTTGACTCGCGCGAAACTGCAAGATGAATTTGCCGACATTTGCGAGAAAGAAAAGAAAACCATCATCCTGATCACCAATGATGTGGATGAAGCTATCCTTCTCGCAGACCGAATTATTCCGCTGACCCCAGGCCCGAATGCCACTCTCGGCCCTGACTTCAAAGTCAATTTATCGAGGCCTCGTGAGCGTGCGGCGATGAATTCGTCCGAAGAGTTCATCCGTTTGCGCAAAGATGTAACCGACTATCTTATGAATGCTGGCGCTGAAAAGGCTGCTGAAATTGCAAATGAAATAGAACTGCCCAATGTGGTTCCTTTCTTCAATGAAACGCCACTTCCCAAAGCCTATTCAGAGGCCGCCAAAGCAGAAGCTTTGGGCAAGGAAGATCGGTTCCTCGAATTTTCTCAGCTCACCAAAGTCTATCCAACGCCCAAAGGTCCGCTCACTGTTGTTGATGGCTATGAAATGAAAATGAAAAAGGGAGAGTTCATCACCCTCATTGGTCACTCAGGTTGTGGCAAATCAACAGTTCTTTCCATGGCTGCAGGTTTGAACCCGATCACAAGCGGCGCGATTGTTTTGGATGGAACTCACATCACGGATGCTGGGCCAGACCGGGCCGTTGTGTTTCAGGCACCCAGCCTTATGCCCTGGTTGACGGCCTATGAAAATGTCGCTCTTGGTGTGGATGGTGTTTACCCAAAGGCCACTGCTGCTGAAAAGCGTGATGTTTGCGAATATTATTTGTCAAAAGTCGGGCTTGCCGATTCCATGAAGAAGGCTGCTGCCAGTCTTTCAAACGGTATGAAGCAACGTGTGGGCATCGCGCGCGCGTTTGCTCTTTCACCCAAATTGCTGTTGCTGGATGAGCCCTTTGGCATGCTCGACAGTCTGACGCGCTGGGAATTGCAAGACGTTTTGATGGATGTTTGGAAGCGCACTGAAGTGACCACCATCTGCGTAACGCACGATGTCGATGAAGCCATCTTGTTGGCCGACAAAGTGGTGATGATGTCGAACGGTCCCAATGCCCGCATTGGCAATATCATGGAAGTTGATTTGCCACGTCCAAGGTCGCGCAAAGAGTTGCTCGATCACCCCGACTATTATGCGTACCGAGAAGAGCTTCTGGAATTCCTTGAGGCTTATGAAGGCGGTGCTGATCCTAGTGAGGAACAGCTGGAAAGCATCAAAGCCAAGCGCGCAAACCGTATCGCCCGTCAAAATGCCAATAAATCGGCAGCAAACATATTAGCCGCAGAGTAGAACATGACAGAGAAACAAAAACTCGTTGTTATTGGCAACGGCATGGCACCGGGTCGGTTGTTGGAAAAGCTGATCGACCAAGAACCAGATGCTTATGACATCACAATTTTTAACGCGGAGCCGCGCGTAAACTACAATCGTTTGATGTTGTCGCCGGTTTTATCTGGCGAGAAAACATATGAAGACATCATTACCCATTCAGATAGCTGGTATGAAGAGAACGGCATAACGCTCTACAAATCTGCGAAGGTTGTGGAAATTGACCGCATTGCAAAAAAGGTCACTTCCAAAAACGGAATTACAGCGACTTATGACAAGCTGGTTGTGGCCACGGGATCGAACCCATTTATCATCCCGTTGCCAGGTCATGATCTGAAAAACGTTTTGACTTATCGCGATCTTGACGATGTTGAAGCCATGCTCGACATGGCAGACAAAGGTGGACGTGCCGTTGTGATTGGTGGCGGTTTGCTGGGGCTTGAAGCAGCAGCTGGTCTGAAAGCTCAAGGCATGGATGTGACCGTTTTGCACATCATGCCCACTTTAATGGAACGTCAACTGGACCCCGCGGCAGCTTTCCTCCTGCGACGGGCATTTGAAGATCTTGGTATCGATGTTCGCTGCGAAGCCGATACGAAAGAAATTACTGGCAAGAATGGCAAAGTCGCCGGTGTGCGGCTTGCTGATGGCACAGAGATTGAAGCCACGATGGTGTGTATGGCGGTTGGCATTCGTCCCTCACTCGATCTTGCCCGAAAAAGCGGAATTGAGTGCAATCGCGGTGTTGTGGTGGCGGATGATATGCGCACATCAGACAAAGATATATTTGCGCTTGGAGAATGTGTTGAACATCGCGGCGAGTGCTACGGTCTCGTCGCTCCGCTTTACGACATGGCTGGCGTTATTGCCGACAATTTATTGGACGGAAGTTCAGAATATCATGGTTCAGTTATGGCCACGAAACTAAAGGTCACGGGCATTGACCTTTATTCGGCTGGCGATTTTGCTGAAGGCGAAGGAAGAGAAGAAATCGTTCTCCGCGATGCGTCCGCCAACATCTACAAGCGCCTGGTGATCGAAGACAATAAGATTATAGGTGCTGTGCTCTACGGCGAAACCAGTGATGGGCCATGGTTCTTCGACATGTTGAAAAAAGGCACGGACATTTCCGAGCTGCGTGAGACATTGATTTTCGGTCAAGCCTTTCAAGGGGGAACCCCCTTGGACCCCATGGCGGCCGTTGCAGCCTTGCCGGATGATGCAGAAATCTGCGGCTGCAACGGCGTTTGTAAATCAGCCATTACAGGCAAGATCACAGAGCTTGGTCTCACTTCGCTTGATGACGTGCGTGCACACACCAAAGCATCTGCCAGCTGTGGCACATGCACGGGCCTTGTAGAACAATTGATGGCCGCAACACTGGGCGATGCTTTCAACCCCAATGCTGTCGCTGCCATGTGCCCTTGCACTGATTTAGGTCATGGCGATGTGCGGCGTTTGATCAAAGCGAAAAATTTGAAAACCATTCCAGAAGTGATGCAGGAATTGGAATGGACAACATCATGCGGGTGCGCAAAGTGTCGTCCTGCTTTGAACTATTATCTCGTGGCCGATTGGCCCGATGAATATGCCGACGATTATCAAAGCCGTTTCATCAACGAACGCGTCCACGCCAATATTCAAAAAGATGGCACATATTCAGTCGTGCCACGCATGTGGGGAGGGATGACTTCTTCCAAAGAACTGCGTGCGATCGCCGATGTGGTGGACAAGTTCGAAATTCCAGCTGTCAAATGCACAGGCGGACAGCGCATTGATATGTTGGGAATTAAGAAAGAAGATTTGCCCGCGGTATGGTCTGACCTCGGCAAAGCTGGCTTTGTATCCGGTCAGGCCTATGCCAAAGGCCTGCGGACAGTGAAGACATGCGTGGGTACAGATTGGTGTCGTTTTGGAACGCAAGATTCCACAGGTCTTGGCATCAAGCTCGAACGTTTCATGTGGGGTTCATGGACGCCCGCAAAGTTAAAACTTGCAGTGTCGGGATGTCCTCGAAATTGTGCAGAAGCAACCTGCAAAGACATTGGCGTGATCTGCGTGGATTCTGGTTATGAAATCCACTTTGCAGGGGCTGCTGGCCTCGACATCAAGGGCACGGAAATTCTTGGCAATGTCACCACAGAAGAAGAGGTGATGGAACATGTTGTGGCACTGGCACAAATGTACCGCGAACAAGGGTTCTATTTGGAACGCATCTACAAATGGGCAAAGCGCATCGGCCTAGATGAAATTCGCAGCCAGATTATGGATCAACCAGAACGCCGAAAAGCCTATTATGAGCGCTTTGTCTTCAGTCAAAAGTTTGCTCAGGTCGACCCCTGGAATGAGCGGGTTTCAGGCAAAGATAAACATGAGTTCAAGCCCATGGCGATGATCGGCCTGCCATCAGGAAGCCTGGAGGCTGCAGAATGAATATGCACACAAAGATCGCAGCCGAGAAGTGGGTTAAGATCGGCACGATGGACGATATTCCCCGCCAAGGTTCACGGTGCATCTCGCTGGGAGAAAAAACTGTGGCGGTGTTTCGCACCGTTGATGACCAAGTTTTTGCTCTGGAAGACAAATGCCCTCACAAAAATGGCCCACTGAGCCAAGGCATCGTTCACGATGGGTGTGTCACATGCCCACTGCACAACTGGGTTATCTCACTTGCCACTGGTGAGGCTCAAGGCGCAGATAAAGGTGCGACGGCTGCGTACGGAATCAGGATCGAGAACGATGCCGTCTTTCTTGATATAGGGACGTTGGTCTAAATATGGTGTGTTCCACCAAAACCACATGCCCATATTGCGGTGTTGGCTGCGGTGTCATTGCAACACCGCAACCAGATGGTTCTTTGGACATAAAGGGCGACCCTGACCACCCGGCAAATTTTGGTAGGCTCTGTTCAAAAGGTTCTGCCTTGGGCGAAACCATGGGGCTGGAAGGCCGGTTGTTACAGCCACAGATTGGTGATGAGCAGGCCTGTTGGGATGATGCAATTGAACTGGTTGCGGGCGTTTTCTCGGAAACCATAAAAAAGCATGGGCCAGATTCAGTTGCGTTCTACTTCTCGGGCCAAATTTTGACGGAAGACTATTACGTCGCCAACAAACTGATGAAAGGCTTTATCGGTTCTGCCAACATCGATACCAATTCACGCCTGTGCATGGCGTCTTCTGTTGCTGGCCATAAACGTGCCTTCGGTTCGGACACAGTGCCGGGAACATATGAAGACCTTGAATGCGCCGACTTGATTGTTTTGACGGGCTCAAACCTGGCCTGGTGTCACCCTGTTTTATATCAGCGCATCTCGGCTGCTAAAGAAAAGCGCCCTAACATGAAAGTGGTCTTGATCGACCCGCGCCGCACAATGACCGCAGACTTGGCGGATATTCATTTGCCCATAAATCCGGATGGCGATGTCGCCCTCTTCAATGGCTTGTTCGCCCATTTGGCGAAGGGACATTTGAATGAAACTTATATTTCGCAGCACACCAATGGTTTCGATGAAGCGTTCAAGACGGCAGAAACAGACCTGAACAAAATTTCGTCGACAACAGGATTGAGCGCTTCTCTAATCCAAGAGTTTTACGACCTGTTTGCGCGTACTGAAAAGGTCGTCACCGTCTACAGCCAAGGGGTCAATCAATCCCGCAGCGGAACAGATAAGGTCAATGCGATCATCAATTGTCATTTGGCAACTGGGCGCATCGGCAAGTTGGGCATGGGTCCATTTTCTGTCACAGGCCAGCCCAATGCCATGGGCGGGCGCGAAGTTGGCGGCCTTGCCAACATGTTGGCGGCCCACATGGATATCGAAAACGAAGATCACCGAAATTTGGTTCAGGGTTTTTGGCAATCCCCAACGATTGCTGAAAAGCAAGGTTTGAAAGCCGTTGATATGTTTGAGGCCGTTCACGATGGCCGCATCAAAGCCATTTGGATCATGGCAACCAACCCCGCTGATTCAATGCCAAACGCCGATCGCGTTCAGGAAGCATTGGAAACTTGTCCCTTTGTGGTTGTTTCAGATGTTCTGGAAACAACAGACACGACCCGCCATGCCCACGTAAAGCTGCCGTCTTTGGCATGGGGGGAGAAAGATGGGACGGTCACAAATTCCGAACGCCGCATATCGCGCCAAAAGGGTTTTCTGCCAGCCCCCCAACAAGCCCAACCCGACTGGTGGCAGATGGCGGCAGTTGCCAAAGCCATGGGCTTCAAAAACGGATTTAATTATCACTACCCGTCAGAGATTTTCAGCGAGTTTGCTCGCTTGTCTGGCACTGAAAACGAGGGCGCGCGCGACTTTGATATTTCTGGTCACAGCAACATCACGTCAACCAGTTACAACACTATGACACCGCTTCAATGGCCCTATGATGCGGATCAAAACAGCATTGATACGCGTTTCTTTGCCGATGGGAATTTCTTCACCTCAGATCGCAAGGCACGCTTCGTTGCGGTGACATCACCTGAAACCGAGGAGCAGAAAACCTGCGCACTCGTTCTCAACACTGGGCGTATTCGTGACCAGTGGCACACGATGACGAGGACAGGTCTTAGCCAAAGACTGTCCAATCACATTGGTGAACCGTTTTGCGAATTCCATCCTGAAGACGCTTTCGGGCGAGGCGTTAAGCCCGCCAGTCTTGTCAGATTGTGGAGCGAGAATGGTGAAATCATCGTACGCGCCATGATCACGGATAGACAGAGCAGGGGCAACGTCTTTGTTCCAATCCATTGGACAGATCAATTCGCATCGAAGGCACGCGTTGATGCGCTCTTCCCATCAGATAGAGATGCAGTTTCAGGTCAACCGGCTTTGAAGAACACGCGTGTTCAGCTGGAGCCCTTTGCCGTTCAGCAATATGGCTATTTGGTTTCACGCACCAAACCAGAAGTGTTCAATCTTGACTATTGGGCGCTCGCGCGCCGTGAACACGGTTGGCAATTGGAATTTGCGGTGCGGGTTGGTTCATCCAAAAAACCGTCTCTTTGGGAATGTCTGGGTCTGCGCGAAGAAGATGCTGACGTGTCTTACTGCGATGGGAAAACAATGTCTGAACGCTACGCTTGGTTTGACGATGAACAACTGCAAAAGGCTCTTTTCCTTGACTCCAAACCTGTTGGCGTATCGCGCTCCTGGGCTGCCGAGCAATTGGGGCTTTCTCACAATGCGATGGACAAACGTTGGCTGCTTGCAAGTGGTCGCGCTCCAGCGAACACACCCGACAAGGGCGCAATTGTTTGCTCGTGTTTCTCGATTGGTATCAACGAAATTACGGGTGCGATTTTGGATGGATGCGGTTCAGTTCAAGCCGTGGGTGAAGCCACATGTGCAGGAACCAATTGCGGCTCTTGCCGTGCTGAAATAAGTGGATTGATAGATGAAAACACTCTCATTGCTGCCGAATAAGACGCGCAAATCCCGACGCCCTCAAAGGGTTGGCGAACTTGCCGTTTTACCTGTTTTCTTCAAGTTGAAGCAAAAGAAAGTGGTGTTGGCTGGCGGGACTGACGCTGCCGCCTGGAAGGCTGAATTGCTTGCTGCCAGCGGTGCCGTCGTTCACATTTATGCTGATGAATTGGATGTGGCATTTGACGACATCATTGCACTCAATCCAGATCAATTCGTGCACCATAATAGACCCTGGGCGACAGACATTTTTGCAGGAGCCACTATCGCAATTGCCGATTGTGAAAGCCAAGGCGAAGCTCAAGCGTTTTACTGTTCAGCAAAGGCTGCTGGGGTGGCGGTCAATGTGATCGACAAACCCGCATTCTGCGAATTTCAATTCGGATCCATCGTGAACCGTTCGCCTGCTGTTGTGAGCATATCAACCGATGGTGCTGCACCTATTCTGGGACAAGCCATTCGCCGCCGAATTGAAACTCTGCTGCCAAGCTCGCTGCAAGCTTGGGCGCAAATGGCAGCGGACATCAGAGGGTTGGTAAATGATCGTTTGCGCCTCGGCAGCGAACGCCGCACCTTCTGGGAGCAGTTTGTGGATCGGGCGTTCAATGCTCCGGTCGAGGCCTCTTCCAAATCACACCTATTGAAGGACGCAGACCGTATTGCGTCTTCCAGTCACAAAGGCCAGGGCAAAGTTACCTTGGTTGGCGCAGGGCCAGGTGATGCCGAATTGCTGACGCTCAAGGCTGTTCGCGCCCTACAAGCTGCCGATGTAATTTTGTTCGATGATCTGGTTTCAGATGATGTTTTGGAACTGGCACGCCGCGAAGCGCAACGCATGTTGGTGGGCAAACGTGGCGGCCGTGAATCGTGCAAGCAAGATGATATCAACGATATGATGGTCAAGCTGGCAAAGGCGGGCAAAAATGTTGTTCGCCTGAAGTCAGGTGACCCCATGATTTTTGGAAGGGCGGGTGAAGAAATCAAACGCCTTCAAGACGAAAATATTTTTGTCTCCACAGTTCCTGGCATCACATCAGCGTCTGCTATGGCGTCAGCGCTTGGCGTTTCTCTGACACACCGTGACCATGCACAATCTGTACGGTTTATCACGGGGCACAGCCGAAAAGGTGAATTGCCAAGCGACATAGACTGGAGTGCTGTTGCAGATCCAAAAACCACAACGGTTTTCTATATGGGCGGGCGAACTGCACCACAAATTCAAGACCGGTTGCTGAAACAAAAAATGCATCCAGCAACAGCGGTTGTTATCAATTCATCCGTATCGCGCGATACAATGCAAAGCTGGACAGGCAGTTTATCAAACCTTGGCGAAGGCATTGCCAAAATTGGAATTGATGAACCCGTGTTAATCGGCATCGGGAACGCCTTTAAGGAAGTTCAACAAGCTTCGGAAGCAGAACTTCAAACAGTACTTGGTTGCTAGGAAATCACTCGAAAAACTATTGATCGTAAGGCAGTGACCGGCAAAGAGAGCTTCACCAACTGAGCACTGATTAAGGGCCAAAACATACACTTAGTCAGCATCTCAATCATTCCACATTTTAAATTTGGGTCAGAGGCTAGTGGCTGTTTTGGTGCAACCTACGGAATGGATTGAGCTCAGCACGAAAGGCTGCAGTGGGTCGAAATTACCATATAGCCCCCTGCCCGACGGAATGCTGCGAGGGTCCGTTATGCGCCCCATGGTTGCCGCTGGGAGCTGTATATGTCCTCCCCGGTAACGGACCTTCAAATCGTTCTGTCGAGAAGGCCATTAAAAAGCAGCTACTCGCCGCTTTTGGGGGGAAGCGGACGTTGGCTCTGCATCGGCAAAATTGACTCACTAGGACAAAAGCAGCCGTTTGCATTTCTCCAATGCCTGGCACTAGATCAACTGGCGAGGCATTCGCGGAGCAATGCTCTTGTGCAGTAGCTCCGCTCCCAAAACTTGGAATGAAACTTTCGCATCGGTAAAAGGGATCCGATACCATCACACAAATTGTCAATTCCCATGGTGCTACGCCGCTTACATTTGGCAGACGTCGCTCAACAATTGTCGATATGCGCTCAGATGTTATTGGGTAATGTCCGCTGATTTCCTAGCGCCGCGCTCGACTAGCAGGCCCATGAACAATTTGATGCATTGTCGAAACTGCTTTTCAGTGTTTTCCGCCCATTTTTCTTTATTATTTTTGCAAAGTTCAACGATGTAGGTCGATAGCTCGCTTAGCGGGATATTTTGCAAATTTGGGTTTGCTGTGTAGGCCTGACAGGCCTCAGATGTTTGCTGAGCGGTAGTAGCGACTATTATATCGCTGTCATCTAATTCACTAAAGATACTTGGAGAAAGGTTGCAGGCATGGCGATTTTCACCTTGTAACTCAAAATTTGGAGTGATTTTAGCCCCGATTATTGATGGATCGATCCCGGCCACAGATTTCTAAAACTAAGAAAAGCTTCACCTCGCGCTTTCAAAATCGCTGATGTGACCTTTAGTTCATTAGCTCCTGTCCAAACTATGCTGTGTTCCGCCATAAGTCTCTTGATGCGCGGCTTCAAAGGGCGTGGGGTTTTGTTGACGAAAGAGGTGGCGGTGCCATTCCCATCTATAACGCTTGATGTCACATCAGATGGCAGCGCCTCTCAGGACGAACTTGATAAAGTTGCGGAGGAGACATCAAAATTTTGTGCAATCTCCAAGTTGTTTGAAGCCGCAGGCACCAAGATCACCGTAAACTGGGCCAAAGCGTAGCGCTGCCTTTAGCTTCGTTACGAACCAAAAGCTATTTGGCGCTTGGCTGGCAAGGCAACAGCGTAATCCCTAAAATGTGTTGAAAGTGAGCGTTGTGTAAGTCCGCTCGATCCCTTCGATATCAAGGACATTCTCGTTGATGAACATTCCAATGTCATCGTCATCAGGCACGTATAGTTTCATCAAGAGATCGTAATCTCCACTCGTGGAATAAAGTTCTGAATGAACCTCGCGTTTGCAAATTTCATCAGCGACCTTGTACCCCGTCCCGGGTTTGCAACGGATTTGCACGAAGACACATTTCATCAACTTTCTCCTGAATGTACGGGATGTGATGAGCATTTCATTAAAACAAAAACACCCCCTACCCATTTGGCATTAGGAGAGCGAAACAAACAAGTCCTCAAGAACGGATAATTCTAAGTGTTTTTGGCTGTGCGTTGGCGCGACCGTTAACATTCCAATAGTCATTGAAAATCGTAAAACGCAATGCTGGTAAGCATACATGGCTGGGGCGGCAGGGATCGAACCTGCGAATGGCGCTACCAAAAAGCGCTGCCTTACCACTTGGCCACGCCCCAGCATGTTGCAGCGCCGTTGAGACGCGTTAGGCAACGGCGTTTCTATAGGCGATGAAAAGCGGCGCTGCAACTCACCCGCAGCAAGAAAATGATATTTTCTTTGAGGAAATGAAGTTCAGACAAACAGGTTCAGAATTGAACTCGAAATTTAGGCCTTCAAACGGGCCTTCATATCTTCCACAGCAAACAAAATTCGTTCCGGGGTGGCTGGCGCGTCTAGATTGGCGGCCATCTTGCCTTCAGACAAAGATGAAACTGCATCACGCAGAGCCAGCCAAACGGAAACCGCCAACATCAAAGGTGGTTCGCCAATTGCCTTCGAGCGGAAAACCGTTTTTTCACGGTTGGGTTTGTCTTCTAGAATTTCGACATTGAACTCGGGAGGAACATCCCGCGAACCGGGAATTTTGTAGGTTGATGGGCCAACTGTTTTAAGTCGCCCCGCATCATCCCACCAAAGTTCTTCGCATGTGAGCCAGCCCATCCCTTGGACAAAAGCGCCTTCCACTTGGCCCAAATCGAGCGTGGGATTGATGGGTTTGCCACAGTCTTGAACAATGTCTGCGCGCAAACATCTGCTTTCGCCAGTGAGCGTGTCAATCACGACCTCGGCAACTGCGGCGCCATAGGTGAAGTAATAGAACGGACGCCCTTTCAGCTTGGTCGCGTCCCAATGAATTTTTGGCGTGGCGTAAAATCCAGCAGCCGAAAGCGAAACCCGTTTCATCCAGCACAGTTTGGCAAGTTCAGAAAAGCCAATTGCCTTTTTACCCGCTGAAACACTGCCATTTTCAAAACTGACGTCTTCTGGCGTTGCATCCAATTCTGCGGCGGCAATGTCTACCATGCGTTGGCGAATTTCTGATGCCGCATTGAAGGCTGCAGCTCCATTCAGATCTGACCCAGAGGATGCGGCAGTGGCAGATGTGTTTGGCACTTTTCCGGTTGTGGTGGCAGTGATTTTCACATCCGCCAGCGCAATGCCAAATACATCGGCAACAACTTGAGCAACTTTGGTATAGAGCCCCTGCCCCATTTCCGTCCCGCCATGGTTCAGATGCACAGACCCATCGGTGTAAACATGAACAAGTGAACCGGCCTGATTGAGCGTCGGCAGGTTGAAAGAAATGCCGAACTTTACTGGCATCATAGCCAGCCCCTTTTTCAGGATTTTGTTGTCGGCATTGAATTGATCAATTTCGGAGCGGCGCTTTTCCCATTCGGCATTTTGCATCACGCGCTCAACAACGTCGGCAATTCTATTGTCTTCTACGGGTTGTTCATAGGGCGTTTTCTCACCAGTCTGCGGGCCATAATAATTGGCTGCGCGCACAGCGTTTGGATCCAACCCCAACTCTCTTGCAGTGTTGTCGATAATCGCCTCGATGGCGAGAATTCCCTGAGGGCCACCAAATCCGCGAAAAGCAGTGTTCGAAACAGTATTGGTTTTTGCTGCAAAGCCAGTGAAATCAGAATTTGGAATATGGTAGCAATTGTCCAAATGGGTCAACGCGCGCGTGACGACGGGGCCAGACAGATCAGCCACATGACCAGAATTTGCGATTGCATCAACCTTTAGCCCTGTAAAGCGACCGTTGTCTTCAACCCCAACTTCGTAATTCATAACGAAGCCATGGCGCTTGCCAGTGGCGGCCATATCTGTGTCGCGGCGCATGCGGAAACGACAAGGACGCTTTGTTTTGTGGGCGGCCAGCGCTGCAATTGCAGCAATGATGGTTGCCTGACTTTCCTTGCCGCCAAATGCTCCGCCCATGCGGCGAACTTGCACATCTACATTGTGGTTTTTCAAACCCAGCGCCAACGCTACATGAATTTGCACTTCAGTCGGGTGCTGGGTGGATGACCAGACAGTCATCTCATCATCTTCACCTGGCAAAGCGTAAGCCACGTGGCCTTCAAGATAGAAGTGATCTTGCCCCCCCATTTCTACACGGCCAGACAGTTTGTGAGGGGCAGAACTGATCGCAGATTGCGCATCCCCATCTTTAAGTTTTTGGGTCGCGCAGGTTTTCGATCCATTCGCAAATGCGTCTTCGACATTAAGACACGGCGCGCTGGTTTCAAAATCCAGTTCCACCAACCGCGCAGCTTGTATGGCCTCTGCAAATGAAGTCGCCGCAACAGCGCCTATAATTTGCCCCACATGCTCAACAACACTTTCAGCAAAAATGGGTTCGCCACTTAATATGGGAGCTGCTTCGTTCTTTCCCGGAATGTCTTGCGCAGCTAAAAAGCAAACCGCTCCTGATGCCTCCATTGCCTTGGACGCATCGATTGATTTGATTTTTCCGTGGGCCACGGGCGACAATACAGGCGCAATATGGAGCGTGCCCGGCAGGTCTGGCATGTCGTCGATGTAGATCGCTTCACCGCGCACATGGCGACGCGCGCTGTCATGCGCATAGCCCTTACCGACTTCGGACCGTTCAACTTTCAAACTGTTGAGACCAGTGGGTTTGCTCATAGGGACATGACCTCAACAGCTTCACCAGACAAATCTGCAAACAAGCGTTCCATCAACTTGCTGGCGACCATTGCGCGATAAGCCGCTGATCCGCGCATATCTGACATAGGTTGAAACGATGCTTCTATTGCCATTTTGGCAGCAGACAATGTGGCTTCATCCATCGCGCAACCTTTTATGGCAGCTTCAGCTTCATGGCATCGCACGGGCGTTGCTGCCATGCCGCCATAGGCAATGCGTGCCGCTGAGACCGTGTCGTTTGCAACGGTCAACGAAAAGGCACCGCACACGGTTGAAATATCTTGGTCATAGCGTTTGGAAATTTTGTAAGCGCGAAATTCTTGCTGCGGTTTTGGCAGCGGGATCGTGATGGCTTCAATCACCTCGTCAGGCGCAAGATCGCATTGCCGATAGTCGATAAAGAAATCCTCAAGCGCAACTTCACGCTGCCCGCTCTTGCTGGCGAGCGTCAGGCTTGCGCCCAAAGCAATAAGAGCTGGAGCACCATCGCCAATTGGACTGGCTGTGGCCAGATTGCCCGCAAGCGTGCCCATCGACCTGATTTGCGTGGAACCGAAGCGGCGCACCAATGTGGCAAAGCTTGGCCAGTGTTTTTGCAGAACGGGCAAAGCCGTTTGCCATGATACACCGCCGCCTATCCGCAGTGTCTCTTGCGCAATATCAACCCCTTGCAGTTCTTGCACATCACGGGTGCAGATCACCCGCTCCCACCTTGCGCGTGCATGGGCCACATCAAGTGACATGTCAGTGCCACCCGCCAAAAGAACTGCATCAGTGTGTTTGGTTTTGAGCTCCAACAATTCTGCCAGCGTTTTTGGCAAATGAAAAACACTCTCATCTTCTGCGCCGACGACCGTTTTTGCAGCCTCTAATGTGATTTCGGGCAACGAAATATTTGAACCTTGCGCAGCTGATAAAGCCGCCTCGACAATCGGGCGGTAGCCCGTGCAACGGCACAGATTGCCCGCCAATGCATCATGGATATCACTGTCTTCGGGAGCGTTGTTTTGATCCAGCAATCCAGCCAAGGACGCCACTATTCCAGGGGTGCAAAAACCGCACTGGGAAGACCCGTTTTCGGCCATACGTTGCTGGACAACATGCCCATCCGGGGCAGATTGCGCCAAGCCCTCAACCGTGATCAAGGCCGCACCTTCCAATTGTCCCATGAGCATGATGCAAGAATTGGCGGCCTGAAATTTCGTCTCTTCGTCGCAAGCGCTTTTGCGTTTCACCAAAACCGAACATGCACCGCAATCACCTTCGGCGCAGCCCTCTTTTGTACCGCGCAAAAGGGCATCGCCGCGCAGCCATTCAAGCACCGTCGTGTCAGGCCGACAGGTCACGCTGACTGATTGTCCATTTAAGGTGAAATCAATTGAAGAACTCATTTTTGAATCTTTGCAGCTTTCGCCAAGAGGTCAAGCTCTTTGCGATATGTGAGAATGGCTTCAGCTGGAATATCCAAGCCATACATCTTGCTTGGCGCGCAGTTTATAAAGCGCTGTATCTGTGCGCACATCCACATCATGATGAGTGATCAATGTGCCCTTCGGGATATCATGGACAACCGTGCCTTTGTCGAGGAGCCCTACAGGAATAGCATTTGCTTCTCGTGCTTCATCGGCACGCATGGCCCATGAGCGGTAAGACGTTTCACCGATAAAATCGAGTGTATCTCCAGCTTTCAGATCACGCTTTGCCAGTGCACACACTTCGGCCACGGGCCGCGGCAGCGGTTTCATATCACTGGTGCCGTAAAGAACAGCGCGCGCCGCAGAAAGCGGCACTTCAAGGCTGGTCAGATGATACGGGCGATAGAATGTATAATACGGCCCCTCGCCCAAATGCAGATCGTTCATACGCTCACGCACGCGATCATGAGCCATTTCAGCAATCACAAAAATGCCCGGTGCCACGCCTTTGCCAACGGTGAAATCAACACATCCTTTTTGCGACAACAGCCCACCATCTTCCACAGGGCACAGCTTTTTGTGCAAATCGTCCAGCGAACAGTCTGGGCCGTGCATTCCAGCGACATCTGGAACCAGCCCTGTTGCATTGGCGATGCAGGTCATTTCAACCATGGTCTTTGAACCATCAACAAATTCCACCAGCATGCGCGGGTTCATGTTTCTGCGTTCGGCTTCTTCGCGATAATCGTCCGGCACGGCATCAATGTTGAAGGCGTTGTTTTTGCCTTTGCCAGCTGCCACCACCGGGTAACCAAGTGCGGTGACAAAATCATAGAGCTCCATCACAGAGCTTGGTTCATCACCCGCGCCAACTGTGTAAACCACGCCTTTTTTTGCAGCCATGTCTTGCAGAATTGCTCCGACGGTGACATCGGCTTCCACATTCATCATCACAAGATGCTTGCCCGCATCAATTGTGGCTTGGCCAATTTCAGCACCTGCTTGGGGGCTGCCTGTGGCATCAATCACCACATCAACATTGTCGTGGGTGATCGCATCCATTGTATCTTGAACAATGGGAATGCGCCCCGCTTCAAAAACGCTTGAAATTTCGGACGCGGTTTCGCACGTGACACCCATATCAGCATCATAACCCGCAATCTCGATTGCTTTTGGTGCGTTGACCAAACGTCTGTCGACAATAGAACTCACCACCATACCCGGCATCTGTTTGATGGCCGTCACAAGGTCGGTGCCCATTTCGCCAGAACCCACAATGCAGGCGCGGACGGGATTGCCAGCCTCGGCGCGCTTTGCCAAATCGGCAGCAAGACCATTGGCGGCGAGTTTGGGAAGAACTTGTTCTCGTTCAATACTCACAACTGGCACTCCATTTCATTGGGCAAAACAAAAGCCGCGCAATCGGTTAGACTGCGCGGCTTGAATCATTATTCAACCTGTTTTGCAAATTATGCTTTGCGGAAGAATTGCCAAAGAGCTGCAACCAAGCTGGAAGCAAGGGCAATTTTGATCAGGTCAGCTACAATGAAAGGAACCACTCCGCCAAAGAATGCTCCGTAAGCGCCGGCAAATAGATCACCTTTGCCAATAACAATCGCCAGCCACGTAAAGCCAAGTGCGAAGATAACCACATCGGCCACAACAATCGCGCCTGCCATTTTTATCGGGTTCTTGCTCCAACCTTTGTCGGCTGCACTGCCAATAATGTAAGCGGCAACAACAAACCCCACCAAATAACCGGCTGTTGGACCCGCCATGTAAAAAGGACCGGCAACAGAACCGGCAAAGACGGGCAAACCAGCTAAGCCCTGCGCCAAATACAAGAGTACAGTGGCAACAGCTAATTTGCTACCAAAAGCGGCGGAGATTGCAAAGATTGCCAACGTTTGCAGAGTGATCGGAACAGGGGTTTGTATAACTTGAATTTTGGCAGAAATGGTCAAAACCAGAGAACCCAACACCGCCAAGACAACATATTTGATCATTTTGTTGGTGTTGTCAGACACCAGATGAGTTTCAGCGAAAGAGGCGGAAGACGTGTTCATGAACTTAAAAACCTGTGTTTGGAAACGGCTGCACGGCAGCCTTTGATTAATCTATATTGACTCGCACCGCAGGTAACAAGAAGTTCGAACTACGCAATTCACATATTTGATGGAATATCCCTTCATGGCCAGCCCAAATTTCAGAACCGAGTTCGACCCGCGGTACGGCGAAGCGGTTGAAATGGTCGAGGGCATCGCGCGCATGACCGTCAACAATCCATCACCATTCACATTTCATGGCACCAACACATATATTCTGGGGTCCGAAAGCCTGGCAATAATTGACCCTGGGCCAGATGACAGCGAGCATCTTCAAGCATTGCAAAAAGCGATTGCTGGCCGCCCCGTCAGCCATATAGTTGTCACCCATACCCATGTTGACCACTCCCCTTTGTCGCGACGTCTTCAGGATATTGTGGACGCACCAATCGTTGCTGAAGGGCCGCACAGATCAGCCCGAGCGCTTAATCTGGGGGAAGTGAATGCGCTTGATGCCAGCGGAGATGACACGTTTAAGCCTGACATAACAATCAAAGATGGTGATGTCATCGAAAGCCACGGGTGGGCTTTAACCGCGCATTTCACGCCGGGCCACACCGCCAATCACATGGCGTTTTCATTGAAGGATACAGATTATTTGTTTTCTGGCGATCATGTGATGGCGTGGGCCACCAGCATTGTTGCGCCGCCTGATGGGTCGATGAAAGACTACATGGCATCTCTAGAGGTTCTGCTTGCCCAACCGCAAAAAACATACTTTCCCGGCCATGGGGGGCGGTTGGAAAATGCGCACGCATTCGTTCGCGCCCTTCGCGCGCACCGCAAAATGCGGGAGAAAGCCATTTTTGAACAGGTGAAAGCAGGCAGACAAACCATTCCAGAAATGGTTGCAGTGATTTACCGAACAACGGACAAACGTCTGCATGGTGCAGCTGGATTGTCGGTATTTGCTCAACTGGAAGAACTGGTCGCCAATGGTGCCGTAAAAACAGATGGGGCACCGTCGCTTGATGGGCGATATTATCTGGCTGACTAGGTGCCTTCACCCAATCCTTGAAGCGTGGTGTCCAGCTCTGACATGAAGTCGATGATGATTGAAGCATTGGCTCCAAGGTCGTGCGGTCCCCAACGGGAACTCGACCGCATGTCCACCAGCGTGCCCTCTTCCTCTTCAATCAGTCTCACCACAACATCACTTTCGAAGCCAAACAGAAAAGACGATGCGACAGCCTCCACATAACGCTCTTGCTGAGTTTCGTCAGGCTCTTCACCCCCGCGCCCAACGGGTGAAATTTGCTGACTTTCAAAAGTGTCTGTCGAAGGCGTGACCTGAATTCTTTGCACCGGACGGTAATTCGGCAATGTCAGACGCAACGGCAATCCATCAGCGCCTGCCGTCGGCTTTGCCACCAGACCCGAGCCCTCGTCGTCGATTGGCGCATTGCCCTGTTCTGTGTTCGTGGTGAGGATTGTCCAGTCCTTTTCAGCGATCAACTCTACAACGGCTTTGAACACGCGCGCTTCGCCTAAAGGATATCTGCGCGCAGAAATTTTTGGGTAAGCGCGAAGCTGCAAATCTCGAATCTGGTCTGTGGGATCAACAATTGCGTTCATTTCCTGAGTGCGGAGTTCCAAAACAGTGTCAAAGGAAGGAATGTCCTCAAGATCCGTCGAAATGTCGTAAAGCGGCGGCAGGAGCAGCGACTTTCCGCCAAAATAAAGGAAGGGCAACAACAACAATACGGCCACAAACATGCCCTGAGCCGCATTCAACCCTGCTTCATGCCCGCTGTTCCAGAGATCTAGGAACCCTCGGACGCCCAAAGCGAGCGCAGCCACCAATATCAGCACCCCCACTCCCAACATCCAAAAAACTGGTATGGTTTCAATATTGCCGGTTCTGTGGCCCAAAACCACGATTGCGAAATAGGGAATTGCGAAAAACGACAGACGTTTGCACCACGCTCCGGCATCGGAGCGCGGTCTTTCCACACGCGCCAGTCTTTCATCAATCGTTGCCATTACCAGCAAATACCTTCGCGCAAACCGAACGGCTCAATTCTTATGCAGTCGGCAAAACATAGTCAGCAAATTGCTCACGCAGTTCCATCTTTTGAATTTTACCAGTCGCCGTGTGCGGGATTTCGTCCACAAAAGCAACGTCATCAGGCATCCACCACTTGGCAATCTTGCCCTGCATGTAGTCCAGAATATCGTTCGCCTTTGGATCTTTTCCTTCTTTTCGCACAATTATGAGCAGAGGTCTTTCATCCCATTTGGGGTGAACAATTCCGATGACAGCTGCTTCTTGAACGTCAGGGTGCCCGACAGCAAGGTTTTCAATATCAATGGTAGATATCCACTCACCACCCGATTTGATAACATCCTTCGCGCGGTCAGTGATCTGCATGTAACCGTTGTCGTCAATATGCGCCACATCGCCCGTATCAAACCAATTTTCTGCGTCGAAGTTTTCAGCGCCTGCACCGCCATAATAGGCCTTCGCCACGGCGGGCCCGCGTACCTTCAATCGACCGAACGTCTCCCCATCCCAAGGACGGTCTTCGTTCTCATCACCTGTGACTTTCATCTCCACACCAAATGGTGCGTAGCCCTGCTTTTCTTGAATGTTGAGACGCTCTTCACCTTCAAGCGAAGCATATTCAGGTTTTAAAGACCCCAGCGTGCCAAGCGGGCTCATTTCCGTCATGCCCCAAGCGTGCACAACTTCAACGCCATAAACATCTTGGAACTTCTGCGTCATGGCGCGCGGGCATGCTGAACCGCCAATAACCACCCGTTTCAGGTGAGGTAATTTCTTTCCAGTTTCTTCCAGATACCCCAACAGCATGAGCCATACGGTTGGAACCGCCGCTGTGAACGTCACTTTTTCTGTGTCCAGCAGCTCGTAGATTGAAGCGCCATCCATCAAGCCGCCAGGATTAACGATTTTTGCACCCGTGAGCGGTGCCGCCATTGCGATGCCCCATGCGTTTGCATGAAACATAGGAACGACAGGCATGATGGATTCATTGCAAGAAATGTTCAGAGCATCGGGCATGCTCGCGATCATCGCATGCAACACATTGGAACGGTGGGAATAAACGACACCTTTCGGGTCGCCCGTTGTGCCGGACGTGTAGCACATGCCAGCAGCCGTGTTTTCATCAAACTCTTTCCACTGGAAATCTCCGTCAGCCGAGGCCAACCAATCTTCGTAGCACGTCAATTCCAGTTTGCTGTCTATCGGCATATGGTCAGCATCGGTCATAACGACGATTTTCTTGAGCGACGGCACTTTGTCTGCAATGGCTTCAACAATCGGCATGAATGTCAGATCAACAAATATGGCTTGATCTTCGGCATGGTTCATAATCCAGGCAATCTGCTCGGGAAAAAGCCGCGGATTGAGCGTGTGATACACCCCACCCATACCCATTGCCCCATACCAAGCTTCCATATGGCGCGCGGTGTTCCAGCCCAAGGTCGCGATCCGGTCGCCCAGTTTGAAACCTTCCCGTTCCAACAATTGCGCGATCTTTTTTGCGCGCAGGTGGATTTCAGCATAGTTCGTTCTGACAATCGGGCCTTCAACAGAGCGTGACACGATCTCGCGTTTGCCGTGCTGCGCTGCTGCGTAATCGATGATTTTGTGGCACAGAAGCGGCCAATCTTGCATAAGTCCGAGCATATTACCTCCCAAGTATTCCAAACATTATTGGTCTATCCAGCACCATGCGTAAAGACTGTTTTATGGGCAATTTCAGTTTGTCTCGTTTAACTGTTCAATGCCCCATTGTGGCCATTGTTGGCCTTCACTTTTTTTGTTGGGAGTTGGGGCTAAGAGTATGGAGCTCCACATGGCTACAAATGTTCAATTCGATGTTTCTGAACCCCAGATTCACACAGTTTCAAAACCAGCAGGCGAAACAGATTTGGATCGTGATTTCTCGTTGGAAATTGCGGAGTTGGAAATCGTACTAGAAACCAAATGCGACACTGAACTTTCTTTTGAAGCGTCGTTGCGCAGCGCATTGGGCGCTACAGGCAACAGCTACCTCTTTCCATTTCCCGCATCCAGTTTTCACAAGCGCGCAGAACAGGTGGCGGCAATTCGGATCGATGCCTTAGACGAAGCAACTGTTGCCTATGCTTATGAAGTTACAGTGGACGGGAAACGAGAGTTTCGATTGGCAACGGCTGATGAACTGCCAAAAGAGCTTCTGGCATTTGCAGCCAATTATGCAGCATTGATCGTCACTTTGCGCTCGCTTGTTCCGGCTAAAAACTCCAAATTGATGCATTGATGTCTAGATTCTGAACTTTGGTCTAACAGTCACTAATCAAACGTTTTTGCTTGCTTGAAGTCTCGACATGCTCCTAAGGTTTGATCACCTTATGAATGGAAATTGTGACCATGACCAAACCCTTGAGCAATCTGCAAACGCGTGATTTGGATTCGGTTCTTCACCCCTATTCCCCGCTTCACAAGCTGCGCGATATTGGGCCAACCATTATGGCCAGCGGCAAGGGCGTGTTTATCACAGACACGCAAGGTAATGAGTATATTGAGGGCATGGCCGGGCTCTGGTGCACAGGGCTTGGCTTTGGTGATGAAGAAATGATCGACGCGGCCGATCAGCAAATGCGTTCATTGCCTTACTATCATCAGTTCAGTGGACGTGGCACTGAGCCCGCAATTGAGCTTGCTGAAAAACTCAAAGAAATCGCACCTGTTCCAATTTCGCAGGTGTTTTACACGTCCAGCGGTTCTGAAGCCAACGACACGCAAATTAAGCTCGTTTGGTACTACAACAACGCCATGGGGCGACCCGAAAAAAAGAAGATCATTTCGCGCATGAAGGCTTATCATGGCGTGACCATGATGGCGGCTTCTTTGACGGGGTTGCCTTACAATCATATGGATTTTGACCTTCCCTTCGACGGCATTCTTCATACTGATTGCCCGCATCACTATCGCTTTGGCGAAGCAGGTGAAACTGAAGCCGAATTTGTGGCGCGATTGGCACAATCCCTGGAAGCACTTATTGAACGCGAAGGCGGCGAAACCATTGCCGCCATGATTGCGGAGCCTGTTATGGGCGCTGGTGGCGTGATCGTTCCACCATCAGGCTATTTCGAAGCCATCCAACCCATTCTTAAAAAACACGACATTCTTTTGATTGATGATGAAGTCATCAATGGATTCGGCCGCACAGGCGAATGGTGGGGATGCCAAAGCCATGGAATGGTGCCGGACATGATTTCTGCTGCAAAACAATTGACGTCGGCCTATGCACCACTCGGCGCGGTCATGCTGCCCCAATTCATGATTGATGCGCTGGAATCCCAGTCAGAAAAGCTGGGCGTTTTTGGGCATGGCTACACCTATGGTGGTCACCCGCTTGGTTGTGCGCTTGGGGTTAAAGCCATCGAAATTTATCAACGACGCAACATTGTAGATCACGTGCGCAAACTGACACCGATCTTCGAAAAGCGCCTCGCGCAACTATCAGAACATCCGCTCGTGGGTGAGGTTCGAAATTCCGGGTTAATGGGCGGCGTGGAAATTGTCGCTGACAAAGACAGCCGCAAAAGCTTTAACCCAAAACAAGGTGTTGGCGCACAATGTGCCGTGTTTGTTCAACAGCATGGTGCAATTCTGCGTCCAATCGGAGACACGATCGCACTATGCCCGCCTATGATCATAAACGAAGATGAACTGAACGAATTGTTCAACCGGTTGGAAAAAGCGCTCGATGATACCGAAAACTGGGTGCGCCAAGACAAACTGAGAGAAGCTGCCTAGTTGGTGATTTCTTTCATCCACGTCATCATTTTTAAAATATCGCCATCAGGTTCGGGCTTGTAAATGGGATGGTCACCAGCAAACACGTTTCCGGTGCCACCGTCCAGCGTGACCACGTCACCCGCCCGCAAGACAACACCAGCGCAAGCACAGGTCTTGTTTTCCTGATTAATTTTCATGGTCATGGCCGCTGTGATGCAGGGTTTCCCCATGCCTCTGGCCACCACAGCAGCATGGCTGGTCATGCCGCCTTTGCTCGTCAAAATACCAACAGCTGCATCCATTCCTTTAATGTCGCGCGGATCAGTTTCGGGGCGCACCAAAATCGCGGCTTCGCCCTTTTCATGTGCAGCCACAGCTTCTTGAGATGAAAACACGAGGATGCCAGCAACAGCGCCGGGCGATGCAGGTAAGCCCTTTGTGAACGGCTGCGTGCCTGCCTCAGGCACCGCTTTTGAAATCAACATTGCACTCATTGAGCTTGAATCAATTCGGTTCACAGCTTCCTGTTTGGAAATGAGTTCGCCTTCAACCATTTCGACAGCAATGCGCAAACCTGCTTTTGGATTTCGTTTTCCTGAGCGGGTTTGCAAGAGATAAAGCTGACCGGCTTCTACCGTAAATTCGATTTCCTGCATGTCTTTGAATGCTGTTTCCAGAATATCTCCAGCCTTCAAAAGACTGCTGTAGGCTTCTGGCATGGCGCTTTCCATGGAGGGATTGTCCGAAAACGCCTGCGCACGCCCTTTGTCCGTCAGTTCCATGGGGGTGCGAATTCCTGACACAACATCTTCGCCCTGCGCCTGCAGCATGTATTCGCCATAAGGTTCGTTCAAACCCGTTGATGGATTGCGTGTGAAATACACACCTGTGCAGGAATTTTGATCACGGTTGCCGAACACCATGGACTGAACGATTGCGGCGGTTCCGCTCTCGTCGTCCAGTTCATGCATCTTGCGAAAATGTCTGGCACGGTCTGAATTCCAAGATTCAAATACTGCTTCCAGTGCCAAATCAAGCTGTTCCCATACATCTTGAGGGAATGGTCTTGCTGCATCGCGTTCAAATATGTCCAAAAATTTTGCCGTAATGGATTTCAGATCATCGACCGACAATTCATTGTCATTTTCAAATCCATAGGTTTCGCGAAGTTCGGTGAGTTCATCTTCAAAATCATCGGGATCAAGATCGAAAACCACATGGGACATAGACTGGATAAAGCGTCGATAACTGTCCCAAGCAAAATGAGCGTCACCCGTTTCACGCTCCAGCGCAAAGACGGTTTGATCGTTCATTCCCAAATTCAAAATTGTGTCCATCATGCCGGGCATAGAGACCGCTGCGCCGGATCGCACGGACAACAAAAGCGGGCTGCTTTCTCCCCCAAACTCCCGTTGCATTCTTTGTTCGAGATCGGCGATTGATTGGCGAACTTCATCACGAATTTGACCCGCGATCTTTTCAACGCCTTGGGCAAATTTCATCCCCACATGCGTGTTGATGATGAAGGCTGGCGGGACTGGCAATCCAAGAGACGCCATAGACACCAGATTGGCACCCTTCGTGCCAAGAAGTTCCACATCGGGGTCTTCGTTGACAGTCTCATTGACTGGGAAAATGATCGTGTTCGACACTTTCGACTTTCTAAGAATTAACCCGCATCGCGAAATGATTCAGCTGTTTGAAGGTCGACGGACACAAGCTGGCTTACACCGCGCTCGGCCATTGTCACACCGAACAATCTATCCATACGCGCCATCGTGATCGGGTTGTGAGTAATGATCACAAAACGTGTGTCAGTGTCGGCGCTCATCTGATCCATAAGATTGCAGAAGCGCTCCACGTTATGATCATCAAGCGGAGCATCAACCTCATCGAGAACACAGATCGGCGCGGGGTTCGTGAGGAACACCGCAAAGATCAATGCCATTGCTGTCAACGCCTGTTCACCGCCTGAAAGCAAAGTCATCGTTTGTGGTTTTTTGCCAGGAGGGCGCGCTAGAATTTCAAGCCCGGCTTCCAGTGGATCATCAGATTCAACCAATTGAAGCTCAGCCGTACCGCCGCCAAACAAATGGGTAAACAATTTCTGGAACTGGCCGTTTACTTCGTCAAACGCTACGAGAAGGCGTTCGCGACCTTCCTTGTTGAGACTTTGAATACCGCTTCGAAGTTCTTTGATCGCTTCAATCAGATCATCGCGCTCGGAGACAAGCGTATCGCGCTGTTCCAGAATTTCGCTTTGCTCTTCTTCAGCGCGCAAGTTCACGGCACCCAACCGTTCGCGCTCGCCTTTCAAGCGTTCCAGTTTGCGCTCTACGCTGTCCACATCGGGAAGCTTGCTTTCATCATCAGCGCCTGTTTGTTCCAACGCCATATGAGGTTCGCATTCCAGCGCTTCGCGGATACGGGCTTCAACATCTTGTCGACGCTCTTTGGCCCCTGCCACGCGCTCTTCAGCACGCGCACTGGTTTGCTTGGTATCAGACAATGCATTCAAAGCACTTGTCGCCACACGATCGGCTTCGCGCTGGTCATTCTCCATATCCGCCAAAAGGTCAGCGGCCTGTTTGCGCACGGCCTCAGCAGCGTCGATCTCATCAATCATAACGATGCGGCGTTGCTCAATATCTTGCGGCGCGGAGGCCACAGCTTCTTTTTCTCTCACCGCTTGTTGCAAGCGTTCTTTTAAAGATTTGATCTGACGGTCAGCATTTACCGCACGGTCATTCCATGCGGTGCGTTCGCGAGAAATGGCTAAGAGACGGTCTTCGCGCAGTTTGTTTTCTCGCGCAAAACCTTCATACTCAGCACGCGTCTCAGCCAGAGCAGCCCGCTGTTGCGATGTTTGATTGCGCGCAACCTGAACTTTGCTTTCCAAGCCATCAAGAGCAGGCAAAGTGGCTTTGGTTGCCTGTGCTTCGCGCAAAACTTCCAAAGTTTCATCCAAGCTGGAAGACAAACGCAATTTTGCTTCTTCCAAAGCCGATTGACGATTGGACAGATCTGTCACGGCGCGTTCAGCTTCCGACAAAGCTTTTCGCGCGTGTCCAAGTTCGTTTTGCTGTTCACGCAATTGCTCGCGGCTTAGGCGTTCTTGTTCGCGGCTTTCGGATGCTCCTGTCTTTTTCGCTTCAAACTCGGCTTCTAGTTCCCGCAAATGTTTGGTTGCTGCAACAGCCTCGGCATCGAGTTCGGCAAGTCTGTTTTTCTGTTCGAGTTTCAAAGCAGCTGCGGTCGGAGCTTCTGCGGATGCACGATAGCCGTCCCAGCGCCACAAATCGCCTTCCAAAGTTACCAGCCTTTGTCCGGGAAGAAGTTTTGAGGCCAAGTCAGCGCCTTGATCTGCGGAGACGACGCCGATCTGGTTTAGCCTGCGTGTCAATTCTTTTGGTGCGCTCACATATTCGCCAAGAGATGGCACACCAGCTGGCAGGCCTGCATCACCAGTCCCTTCGGCAAACGACCAATGGGCTGCAGCAGCTGCATCGGTTGGCACATCCAAGTCTTCGCCCATAGCCGCACCCAAGGCTTTTTCGTAGCCCTGCTTTGCGCGCGTGTTTTCGATCACAGGGGCAAAAAGGTCCTGTCCGCCGCTGTTGAGAATACGGGAAAGTGTCTTCGCTTCCGTTTCAATACGATTGATTTCGGCGCGGGCTTCATTCAACGGTTCACGGCCAGTTTGTTCTGCCTGACGCGCGGCTTCTGCCTTTGCTTCAGCATTTCGAGCCGTTTCTTCTGCCGTAATCAGCGTACCTTCCAACAGTGCCACGCGAGCCGACTTTTCCTGAACTCCAGATTGACTGCCAATTTTATTGGCCAGTTCAGCAAGGTCTAGTTCAACAGTAGACACTTGGTCCTGCAGTTTGGTTTTGCGTTCTTCGCTTTCACGCAGGGTGCGTTCAGTTTGCGAATGCTGCGCTTGATTGAGCGCCAGTTCTTGGGTCAGGGCATTGAGCTCTTGTTCGTTTTTGGCCAAAGCTTCTGTGGCGGCATCAAGCTTTTCCTTGACCGTTTTCTCACGCTCAACACGCCCTTCGCTTTCTTGTGAAAGCTGCGCTTCTTCGCGATCAAGATGAGAAATAATGTCACTGTTTTCTGACACCATTTGCTCTTCGCGCTGAATATCGGCTTCCAATTGTGCTTGGCGGGCTTCCAGCTCTTGCTTGCGCTTTTCAGCACGGCGACCTTCTTGATCCAGCTGATCACGCGCAATTTTCTTATGTTGCAATGCCGCTGCTGCTTTGGCTTCAGCTTCGCGCAATTGTGGAAGTTTCGAAGCAATAATAGCCTGTGCTTTTGCTGCTTCAGTTTGAACCAATTGGGTTTCACCCACTTGCATGGTTGCTTCCGTCAGAGCCTTTTCAGCCTCAGCCAATGCACCTTTGGCCGCTGACCATCGCAAATGCAAAATGGTCGCTTCGGCGCGGCGAATATCGCCTGCAATATTGCGATAACGGTTTGCTTGACGCGCCTGACGTTTCAAGCTGTCCAACTGGCTTTCCAGTTGAGAAATCACATCATCCAAGCGCTCAAGGTTCGTCTCCGCAGCGCGCAACCGCAATTCCGCCTCGTGGCGTCTGGAATGCAAACCTGAAATACCAGCGGCTTCTTCCAGCAGGGCGCGGCGGGCTTGTGGTTTGGCTGAAATCAACTCACCAATACGCCCCTGCCCGATCATGGAAGGTGAGCGTGCGCCCGTTGAAACGTCTGCGAACAAAAGTTGCACGTCTTTGGCGCGCACATCTTTGCCATTGATGCGGTAGACCGAGCCAGATTCACGCTCAATGCGGCGCGAAACCTGCAATTCATCAGCATCATTGAAAGCAGCAGGTGCAACGTGCTCTTGATTGTCCAGAAACAACGCCACTTCGGCCATATTGCGCGAAGGGCGATTGCCGGAACCTGAGAAAATCACATCATCCATCGATGATGCGCGCATGTTCTTGTAGGAATTCTCACCCATAACCCAGCGCATGGCTTCCACAAGATTGGACTTGCCACACCCATTGGGCCCAACAACGCCCGTCAAGCCACGTTCAATCGCGAACTCAGTTGGTTCAACGAAGGACTTAAACCCCAAAAGACGTAGTTTATTGAACTTCATGCCGCGATCCAGTTGCCCGCCAAGGTGTTGAATTTATGGCGGTCCTTGGAAAGTCACCTTCCCAAGGGTCAAATTTCTGGATCGCTTATAGCACTACAGAGCCGCTTCGATGGCTTTCTTAAGCGATTCTGCAGAAGAATCCCCAAGTTTCTCATTGTTCACAAAAACAGTCGGAGTTGCGCGAACATCGAAATCTTTCACCGCTTTGTTGCGACCTTCAATCACCTTGGTCAGCAATTCCTGATTTCCGAGACACGCTTTGAATGATTCTTCAGACATTCCAGCAAGTTTTGAAAGTCTCAACAGCTCAGGAACTGGATTCCCGCGACCACCCCACGTTTGTTGAGTGGAGAACAATGCATCAATCATGGCGTAATAGTTCCCGTTAGGAGCGCACAAGGCCAGCATGAATGCAGCTTCGCCGCGACGATCCCCATCAAACGGGAATGGGCGCAAAATGTATTTTGCTTTTCCTGTATCGATATATGTCTTTTTGATCTCTGGCATAACCTGTTCGTGGAAACGCTTGCAGTGAGGACATGTCATCGAGGCGTATTCAATGATGGTCACTGGAGCATCTTCTTTGCCCATTACAACATCATCAATAGGGATGTCTTTCATCAAATCTGGAAAAGTTTGAGCCTGAGCAGTGCTGACGCCACCAAGAGCCAAAACAGACACGCCAGAAAGACCTGCTGCCATTAAAGTGCGTCTGTTGATTTGGATATTTCGAGTGCTCATAAATTGGTCTCCAGAAAATTGTTAAATTAGCCTCGACCAGAATCGTGGCATTGTCGAGAATTTAGCATCAATTTCAGCTCATCAATCATCATATACTTGTGAAATGACTGCGACAATTGGATACCAAACTGCTTATGAACCTTCGCTGAGCACGCCTTTGCCCATTTTTTCAAGGGCATTTCGCAATTCTGGGTCGTCTACAGTCTCTAACAGCTCGTTTAAACGGGCTTGTTTTTCAGATGAGACCTCTCGGGCTTGTAGAGGTTTCTTGTTGCCAATGGGCGCCAAAGGCTGTTGGTGCAGTTTCAACCTATTAACAGCAGCAAACCCGAAATAGGTGTTGATGCGCTCAATAATGGCGCTGCTGTCATGCTGAAAAAACAATGCATGACTGCCTTCGCAGGCGACAACCAACGTTGCCGGCTCGAACGGGTCGTCATCGCTGGCTTGTCTTGGCCAATTTAGCTTCTCGGGCCGCGAATGTTTGGCATGGGTTTCACCGACAATTTCCACCCAAGACTGGATCATGTCCATGGTCATTCCTGCACGGCGCTCGATCACCGGATTTAACAGGCGCGACACCAAGTCACCCACGGGGGTTGCGCCTCTTTTGAAACTTCCTTGCTTTTTTGGTGTTTGCGACAAAAGGTCGGCCTCATGGAATCATTTCATTCAAATCTGCTCGATTGGTACGACGGGAACGCGCGAAAATTGCCGTGGCGCATTGCCCCTGCAGAAAGCAAATCTGGTGTGTTGCCTGAACCATATCACATTTGGCTGTCAGAAGTCATGCTGCAACAAACAACAGTTGCTGCTGTGAAAGACTATTTCGCAAAATTCATCACCCTTTGGCCAACGGTCAACGATTTGGCTCGCGCATCACTAGACGATGTTATGAAAGCTTGGGCGGGACTTGGGTACTATTCCCGTGCAAGAAACCTCAAGAAATGTGCTGACTATGTTGCCCATGAATTGAACGGTCAATTTCCTGAAACACAAGACGGCTTGCTCAAACTGCCCGGCGTGGGCCCATATACGTCAGCGGCTATTTCAACGATTGCGTTTCAGAACAAAGCGCCTGTTGTGGATGGAAATATCGAACGGGTGGTCACGCGCTACACAGCAAATGCTACCCCGCTGCCGGAAGCAAAGAAAGATTGTGCAGAATTTGTTGATGCGGAAATGCCCCAAAGCAGACCCGGTGATTTTGCCCAAGCTATGATGGATTTGGGAGCAACCATTTGTACACCGCGCAATCCCGTCTGTGCGCTTTGTCCTGTACAGACGGGATGCAAGTCACATCAAGCCGGAACGATGATGTCGTTTCCTGTGAAAGCGCCTAAAAAAACAAAACCGCACCGAAAGGGTGCCGCATTTGTTTTGCAAAGACCAGACGGCGCCATTTGGCTGCGTAAACGACCTGATAAAGGGCTGCTTGCAGGCATGAGCGAAGTGCCAACTACCGATTGGACGGCGCGTGCCGATGGAAATATCGGAGCCGCTTCAGCACCCAGCGAGGCAGATTGGGTCTCCAAAGGAACGATCAACCATGTTTTCACCCATTTTCACTTGGAATTGGAAGTGTGGCAGGCGGTTGGCCAAGCGCCCGACAATCACGGATGGTGGGCTGATAGAGATAAAGTGAACTCTGAAGCATTGCCCACAGTGATGAAGAAAGTTATTTCGGCAGCAGTTCCCGAAGCCTTCAAGCCCTAGAATATGAATCGCATGAAGTTAGACCACATAGTTTTTGATATCGGGCAAGTGCTTCTCTACTGGAACCCGGAACTCATCTATCAAGACCTCATACCCAACCCGTCTGAACGCGCCGATTTTCTGGCCAATATTTGTTCGCCTGAGTGGAATTTGGAGCAAGACCGCGGTCGCGATTGGTGGATGGCCGAGAACCTTTTGATCAAACAACACCCTGAAAAAGAACATTTGATCCGTGCTTTTCGAAAGAACTGGATCAAGAGTGTCCCGCACGCAATCCAAGGCAGCGTCAACATCATGACGCAGTTTATCGACCAAGGCCGTGACGTCACCTTGTTGACCAATTTCAATCAGGAAACATTTGTGGAAGCTTGCCAGAAATATCCGTTCCTGAAGCAGCCAAGAGGTGCGACGGTCTCAGGCGAGGTTAATCTGGTGAAGCCTGATCCAGCGATATACGCGTTGCACATATCGACATTCGGTCTCACTCCTGAAAAGTGCCTTTTCATCGACGATAGCTTGCCAAATGTGCTGGCCGCACGAGACGCAGGTTGGACTGCGCTTCAATTTACGAGCGAAGAGAACCTATCCAAAAAATTGAATGAAATGGGCCTGCTTTAACCTGCTGAACAGGGAAAAACCCAGCCTGACGTTTTATTCAGACTGGGTTCTAAACTTGTCAGAATTTGGGTTTTATGCAGCTTTGCCCAAATTCTCGCGATACTGTCGGCGCAGATCATCGATCTGTTTGAAACCATCGCCTTTATCAATGTACCAGAATGTCCACCCGTTGCAGGCATCAAGTTCCTGAACCTTTGCGCCCATGCGGTGAATGGAAGCTGCATCGCCTTCGCGTTCCAAAGAACCATCCAGACGAACAGTTGCTTTCCAGCGCTTTTTGCTGTCTTGCAAAACATCGCCCACATTGATCAAGCCGGTTTCGATCAACGAGCCAAACGGGACGCGCGGTTCAGCACGTTTTCCTGTTGTGACCACGAGTTGAGCAGCTTTGTTTGGTACAATCGCATCAATGCGCTTGGTTGCAGCGTCGATATAATCTTGCTCGCGTTCAATCCCAACGAAGTGACGGCCCAAACGTTTGGCCACAGCACCTGTTGTTCCCGTTCCAAAGAACGGATCAAGCACAACGTCGCCTGGTTTGGTGGAGGACATCAAAACGCGGTGCAATAAAGCTTCTGGCTTTTGGGTTGGATGAACTTTTTTGCCATCTTCACCTTTGAGGCGCTCTCCGCCATTGCAGATTGGAAAGACCCAATCAGACCGCATTTGAACATCGTCGTTGGCCATTTTCATAGCGTCATAGTTGAATGTGTACCCCTTGGCGTTTTCATCACGCGACGCCCAAATCATGGTTTCATGGGCATTGGTGAAACGGCGCCCGCGGAAATTGGGCATTGGGTTTGTTTTGCGCCAAACCACATCATTCAAAATCCAGAATCTCAGGTCTTGCAGCAAAGCACCGACGCGGAAAATATTGTGGTAAGAACCGATTACCCAAATGGTGCCAGATGGCTTCAACACGCGGCGCACGGCCAAAAGCCAAGCGCGGGTAAAGTCATCATAGGCTTGGAAAGTGTCAAACTGGTCCCAATGATCATCGCACGCATCCACATGGGATTGATCTGGCCGCTGTAGATCACCACCCAATTGCAGATTGTAAGGTGGGTCAGCAAAAATGACATCGACGGAATTCGCCGGCAATGCCTCAAGTGCAGCGACACAATCGCCTTTGATAATAGTGTCCAACCAGTCAGGAGACTTGGATGTGGATTTTGATTTCGACCGAAGATCGGCAGTTTTTAAAACACGCATAAGGAACCCGTACGCAATACTAGATCAGGTTGACCCCCATGGTTACTGAACAGGGTGAACAATTGCTTAAGCGCGTTGCGAAAATTTTATGCATCGCATATCGATGGCCGTGCAACACAACTGGAATCTGAAAAAATGCCTGCTTGCGAACTCGTTATTTTTGACTGTGATGGCACTGTCATGGACACCGAAATGATGATGGCAGAAGTAGAAGTGGAAGCTGCAGCAGAATACGGGCTGGAAATGACGGCTCAGGAATTCAACACGCGCTTTGCAGGAACGGCTGGTGAGAATGTTAAAAAGGCGCTGGAGCAAGAGATTGGCCGCTCCCTGCCCGATGATCATGAGAAGAAAGTTCGTGACAAAATGAATGAACGATTGTGGCGTGAGGCCAAAATCGTTCCGGGCATTATGGAAGTGTTGGATGGGTTCGACCAACCGCGTTGCATTTGTTCAAACGCAGGCATGGACAAATTGAAAATTGAATTGAGCAAAGGCGAATTGTGGGACTGTTTCCGCCCTTTCATCTACTCCGCAAAGGACCTGGAGGGCGTGGCGCACAAACCGGCGCCTGATGTTTTTCTCCATGCCGCAAAAGAATTTGAAGTCGATCCAACTGCCTGTATCGTGATCGAAGATTCTGCCACAGGCGTCACGGGTGCCCGAGCCGCAGGGATGCGCGTCGTTGGCTTTACAGGCGGGTCTCACACCTACCCCGGTCACAGCGATGATCTAACAAATGCAGGTGCTGAAACGGTGATCAATCGGCTTAAAGATATCCCCGCGCTAATAGACGTTATGTCGATGTGGGATGGACTGGACGTTTAACGATCCGATCTATGACCGCTCACTTACGGTGTGTTGTACGGCCCCTCATCAAAGCCAATAAACACACGCACATTGGTGGCAGTTGGTGCAGGAATAACAACATCATTGTCTACAAACGAAAACTGTGTGTTGGTGGAGCCAGAAGCAATTGTTTCAACAGGTCTGTAGAGCTTGGAATAAACCGTTTCACCACCCTGGGTGACTGCGACACGAATTGGCATTGTGATATTACCAGACTCGCCACTTGGCCCTGTGATGACACGGCCTCTCGCCCCAACTTTGATAGTCAGGTTTTGGCCCACATAAGCACATTCGCGCGCAACTTTGGTGATGGTTGCTTGATAACGTACCTGGTCAGCGTCGGTTTTATCCGCCCCTTTTGGAAACACACGATATGTTTCTGTGCCAGCACGAAGGCGCACTGCTGGGCAATATTCTGACAACGCGCTTTGCGTATTTTTCAGGCGCGTATTCGCATTTGGATTGATCCTAGGATTAGCCGTTGCTACTTGTTCAGGGTTCGCTGAGTTTTCAGCGGTTGGTGCAGCCTCGCCAAAAATGTTGCCGCCTGATGTTTGACAAGATGCCACAAGCAAACCCAACCCAACAATTGAATATCGTCCTGCGTTTCCAAAAAACTCAAACATTGTACAGCCCTGTTGTTAGTCGACGTCGTGCATGAACATGCACTGCAAATTTGTGCAAATAAGGATATAGCAGGCAAAAAATGGAATTGCGAGTTCACTTTATGGCTCTCGCACAAGGAATACCCGCAATCATGGCTTGGTTTTCGGCGCTTGCTCCACTAGGTTCCCGCCAAATCCAGAAATCTAAAAACAAGACTACTTTTCATCATGAAATATATCAGCACCCGAGGTGATGCCCCTGTTCTTGGTTTCAGCGATGCCGTTTTGGCCGGTTTGGCACGCGATGGCGGACTTTATGTGCCTGAAAGCTGGCCAGAACTGTCGGCCGACACGCTGCGCAGTCTGCAAGGCAAATCCTATGCTGATATTGCAAAAATTGTTCTGGAACCCTTTTTAGGTGGTGAAATTCCGTCAGCTGATTTTTATAAAATGGTTGATGAAGCTTATGCGACGTTTGAACATCCTGCCGTTGCGCCGTTGATTCAAACTGGTCCGAACGAGTTTATCCAAGAATTGTTCCATGGCCCGACCATGGCGTTCAAAGATGTGGCCATGCAATTGCTGGCGCGCATTGTCGATTACATTTTGGCCCAAAGGGGAGAGCGGGTCACGATTGTAGGCGCCACATCTGGCGATACAGGTGGTGCTGCAATTGAAGCATTCCGTGGCCGCGAAAACTCCGACATTTTCATCCTGTTTCCCGATGGAAAAGTTTCCGACGTTCAAAGATGGCAGATGACAGGTGTCCAAGATGCCAATGTTCATGCGCTCGCGGTAGAAGGCAATTTCGACGATTGCCAAGCTCTCGTGAAAGCGATGTTCAATCATCACGCTTTTCGTGATGAACTCAAATTGTCAGGCGTCAATTCGATCAACTGGGGTCGGATCATGGCGCAGATCGTCTATTATGTGACTGCGGCTGTTTCACTTGGCGCACCCGACAGAAAAGTATCCTTTTGTGTGCCAACGGGAAATTTTGGCGATATATTTGCTGGCTATGTTGCAAAACAAATGGGCCTGCCGATTGATCGCTTGATCGTCGCGACCAATTCTAACGACATATTGGCGCGTACGTTGGAAACTGGGCGGTATGAAACTGCCGGCGTTCATGCCACTTCATCGCCAAGCATGGATATCCAGGTTTCCTCGAACTTCGAACGTTTGTTATTTGCAGCAACTGGCAAAGACAGCGATATGATAAAACGCTTTATGTCTTCGCTTGCGCAATCTGGTGCATTCACGCTTACCGAAGATGCACTTTCATTCATTCGTGAGGATTTTGATGCAGGTCGTGCAAACGAAGATCAGGTCAATTCAACGATTAAAGCGGTACTCACTGAATCTGGGTATTTGCTGGACCCGCATACAGCCGTCGGTGTCGCTGTAGCACGTGAGATGGAAGCATCATCTTCTCCAATGGTGGTGTTGTCGACGGCTCACCCCGCAAAGTTTCCAGAAGCCGTTGTGAACGCCTGCGGGCAACATCCTGAACTTCCAATGCGTAACAAAGACTTGATGAACGGCACTGAACGCTTCACTGTAGTCTCTAACGACTTAGCGACCGTCGAAACTTTCATTTCGAGCCACAGTCGCGCTGCAAATGGCTGAGTTTGCCTACTGAATTGTGTTGGGAGGCACGTTTATGACACCGAGTACTGGGCATATGGCATCATCTGCGGAAGGACATTCTGCACCTGACAATGGGCGCCTTCCCCGCAACGTACAGGTTTCTCAACTCGCCAATGGTATGACCATTGTAACCGACCGCATGGACCATTTGGAAAGTGCCGCACTTGGCATTTGGGTCAAAGCTGGTTCGCGTGATGAAACAGCGCAAGAACATGGCATCGCCCACCTTCTTGAACATATGGCGTTTAAAGGTACGAAATCGCGCACCGCACGCAACATTGCTGTTCAAATTGAAAATGTTGGTGGTGATGTGAACGCTGCAACAAGTGCGGAAACCACCAGTTTTTATGCCCGTGTTTTGAAAAATGACGTCCCGCTGGCCATCGATATTCTCGCTGATATTTTAAACAACTCTTTGTTTGACGAAAACGAATTGGCCCGTGAACAGCATGTGATTTTACAAGAAATCGGCGCCGCTCAAGACAGTCCTGAAGATGTGGTATTTGACAATTTTCAAAGCATCGCCTTTGCAGATCAGCCGCTTGGTCGCCCAATTATGGGAACACCAAAAACCGTTTCTTCTTTCGCCCCCAAAGACATCCGCACTTATCTGAGCGATCATTATCACGGGCCTAATATGGTTCTTTCCGCGTCTGGCAATGTGGATCACGATGAAGTGGTGAAGATGGCCGAAACGCGTTTTGGTTCCTTCGGCAGCACCCCTGCCCGCCCGCCTGAACAGTGTTTTTATACGGGTGGGGAAAGCCTTGTATCGAAAGATCTGATGGAAGCGCAGATTGTCATGGGCTTTGAAGGCCGTGCTTACCACGCACGCGACTTTTACGCCTCGCAGGTTTTGTCCACATTACTTGGTGGCGGGATGTCCTCTCGCTTGTTTCAAGAAGTGCGCGAAAAACACGGGCTTTGCTATTCCATATATGCGTTTCATTGGGGCTTTTCCGACACGGGTCTGTTCGGCATTCATGCAGCGACGGAAGATGCGGACATTCCAAAACTCATTCCCGTTATCTTGGATCAGCTGCTCTTGGCAGGACAAGAAATTCGGCAAGAAGAATTGGATCGGGCTCGTGCACAAATCAGTGCCGGTTTGATGATGAGCCTGGAAAGCCCTGCATCTCGCGCCGGACAAATTGCTCGTCAAATTTTGTTGTTTGGTCGCCCAATCTCCAATGAAGAATTGATGGAACGGTTAAATGCACTCACAGCAGACCGTTTGCGTGATTTGTCTGTGAGACTGTTCACTGAAAACGTTCCAACCATTGCTGCTATTGGCCCCATCTCGCATGTGCCTAGGCAAAGCGAAATTGCAAACGTGCTCGGTGCGCCTTTGACGATCGCAGCACAATAGGCCTGTTGCAATGAAACTGCTGAGACTGACATCATCAGAATCTGGGCCTGAAGACATATATACTGATCAATTGTATTTGCGCCGTCCTAAGCTCTCGGACTTTGAACAATGGGCGCATTTGCGCCAAATCAGTGCAGATTTCCTGCGCCCGTTTGAACCCAGTTGGACAAATGATGAATTGTCGCGCAGCAGTTTCAAGGCGAGGCTGCGCAGGCAGGAAGCAGACATAAACAGCGGTCGCGGTCTTCCGTGGTTCGTATTGGACAACAGTTCCAAACCAAAGCTTCTGGGCGGATTGACCTTGAGCAATATTCGTCGTGGCGTGGCTCAGGCAGCAACCCTTGGCTATTGGATGGGAGAACCATTTGCCGGGCAAGGATTCATGAGCGAAGCCGTGATGGCGGTTTGCACATCTGCCTTTGATGTACATAAGCTGCACCGTGTTGAAGCATCGACCGTGCTCCACAATGCCCGGTCCCAAAGACTGTTAAACAAGTGCGGGTTTGAACGTGAAGGTGTTGCTAAATCCTATCTCAAAATCAACGGACAATGGGAAGATCATGTTTTGTTTGCCCGCATCAACAAAGCGACGCAGTTTTGATCAGCTAAACTTTGTGAATTCAATCAATTAAGCACTGCATGGTTGTGGTGCCATGTTTACGTTTGGTACGTTGTCGCGTATCCCATTATGGATGTTTTTGAATTCGAAACGGTTGATATGCTCTGCGGCAGACATCACACATTCAGTTGGAAAATACTGTGCCGTGCACTGCTCGGCCTGCTGGTGTATTTCGGCGCTCTGTCGCACACGATTGCGCTTGAACCCGTTGACGTGAACATCGACAACCCTGCCATCGACCTGAGCGATGTTTATGAGGAATACACAAGCGCGGGTGGCGGCATTCGTGTCAAAACTGCACCGGATGCAAATGGCGTGGTCAGCCGCATTGAGGTGCGCAGCGACAAAGCGCAAAGTACAGGAAGATGGATTGCTTTTGCCTTAGCAAACAATTCCGAAAGCCAAATTGACCGCCTGATTGTTGCGCCTCATTTTCGCCTGTCCAATTCCGGTTTTCTTTGGCCTGACCTTGGCAGCGATCGCATTGTTGGGATTACGCCGAGCGAGGGTTTTGCACTCGACCGCCAATCGTCGAACGATTCCGATGTATTTAGAATTACGCTGAATCCAGGAACAGTTGTAACCTTTGTGGCCGAGCTTGCTTCAGACGAGCTGCCGCAACTGACTGTTTGGGAGCCGGATGCTTACAAAGATGCCGTCAACAGCTACACGCTGTATGAGGGTATCGTTCTTGGTATTGCTGGCCTTCTGGCATTGTTCCTGACCATTTTGTTTGTGGTCAAAGGTTCGGCAATGTTTCCGGCAACTGCCGCTTTGGCGTGGGCGGTCTTGGCTTACATTTGCGTCGACTTTGGTTTCATCAGCAAAATCGTTGCACTGGAACCGGGCGAGTTGAACATTTGGCGCGCTGGCACTGAAGTGTTCCTATCCGCCAGCCTGTTGGTGTTCTTATATGCGTACCTGCACCTGAACAGATGGAACACACGTTACAGCTATCTCGTGACGCTATGGCTGTTGGGGCTCATGGCATTGTTTGGAATGGCGATCATTTCTCCGCCACAAGCTGCAGGCATTGCCCGTATTTCATTCGCCGTATTGTCGGGCTTGGGCCTGTTGTTGATTTTGGGCTTGGCCATTCGTGGTTTCGACCGTGCAATCTTGTTGATACCCACATGGATTTTGACGCTCACTTGGGTCACGGCCGCATGGATGACTGTCACAGGCCGTTTGGACAATGACATTATCCAACCGGCTTTGGGCGGCGGCTTGGTTCTCATCATTTTGTTGATCTCGTTCACGGTGATGCAACACGCTTTTGCGGGAGGCACATTGGTTCAAGGGTTGGTGAGTGATGTTGAACGACGTGCTCTTGCCTTAGTTGGATCTGGCGATGCTGTTTGGGATTGGGATGTAGACCGAGACACGATCCATGTGGACAGTGAAATTGAAACCTCGCTTGGATTAAAACCAGGCACACTCAATGCCTCTCCCAACGATTGGGATGTTTTGCTCCATCCAGACGATAGAGAAAAATTCAAATCGACCTTGAACATTGTTTTGGATCATCGACGTGGCAGATTGATCCAGGATATCCGCTTACGCAGCAGCAGTGGCGCCTATCATTGGTATTCCATCAAAGCTCGTCCGGTCATCGGCAGCGATGGTGAAGTGTTGCGTTGCGTGGGAACCATGAATGATGTGTCAAGCCAACGCACAGCACAAATGCGCCTGTTAAATGATGCGGTCTTCGACAACTTGACCGGTCTGCCCAATCAAAAACTCTTTGAAGACCGTCTGGCCAATTCAGTTGTCTTGGCACAGTCTGATGCAGATTTGCGTCCTTCACTCTTTCTAATCGACTTTGACCGCTTCACGCAAATCAACGAGACACTGGGGCTCGCCACTGGCGACTCAATTTTGCTGACAATGGTGCGCCGCATGTCGCGATTGTTGAAATCACAAGATTCCTTGGCGCGTCTCAACGGCGATCAATTTGCGCTCACGCTCGTGTCGGAAAAAGAGCCAGACAAGATTGCAGTTTTTGCCGATGCTCTCAGACGTTCTATCGCAGCGCCCATAAACTTCTCTGATCAAGAAATCACCATCACCGCTTCCATTGGATTGGTCACTTGGTCAGGAGAACAAACGTCTGCAGAAGATATGTTTAAGGACGCGACCTTGGCCTCAGTTCAAGCCAAACGCATGGGCGGCAATCGAATAGAGCCGTTTCGTCCAGCTTTTCGCACTCAGGCTGATCCTATAACCGATCTTGCAAAAGACCTTCGCGATGCGCTTGCTCGCAATGAAATGGAAGTTCACTTCCAGCCAATTGTGAACCTGAACTCGAAGACCGTTGCTGGTTTTGAAACGAAGCTTTGTTGGCGTCACCCAAAACGCGGAATGTTGCAAACTGCGGACTTCATATCAGCCGCTCAAAAATCCGGGCAAATGTTGCCCCTAGGATTGTTTGCCTTAGAAAGCGCAGGCGCGGCTTTGGCAAATTGGCAAAAGCAATTGGGCGACGCGTCTGGTTTTGTGTTGGTTGATCTTTTCAGCTCAGAAATTTTGCGCCAAGACCTGGTCAATGATTTGAAAGCAATCGTTACGAAATATCGATTGAAGCCGTATTCATTGCGTGTGGGGTTTGCTGAGTCCCTCATCATGCGCAATCCCGAACAGTCTTCCCACGTGATTCAAAAAGTCAAAGAGATCGGCATTGGATTGTCCGTCAGTGATTTTGGCGCCGGTGTTTCATCCCTGTCACACGTAACGCGTTTTCCATTCGACACGATCCAAATCAGCAAAGCCTTTGTTGCCAGAAAAGATGGCAACAAAAGTCCGAACTTGCTCCGTTCAATCGTGGGCATGGCTCAAGACCTGAACATGTCTGCAATCGCAGATGGTGTGGAAACAGAAAATGATGCTCTAGACCTGCATCAGCTTGGTTGTGAACTGGCGCAAGGACCGCTTTACGGCCCCTATGTTCCAGAAAAACAAGCCATCGTGATATTGCAAAAAGGCATTTTACCCCAACAATAGTCGGTCAGGCGTGCCCGGCATTTGACGACAAACTCGCCTCTGAAATACCCATTGCGCTGAGCGCTTCCTCGTACAACAACGTGTAGTCAGTCTGAAACAAAAGCTTTCGGGTCGCCGGCAGAGTCAGCCATCCGTTTTGTGCAATTTCTTGCTCAAGTTGTCCTTTGCCCCAACCAGAGTAGCCAAGCAGCATGACATGGTCTTGTGGCCTCGCCGAGCTTGCCAAAACGCGAAGGGCGTCAAGCGTTGCCGTCACGCATGCAAGGTCACCAATACGAACTGAAGACTTGGTGCTGAAATCTAGTGAATGGATAACAAAGCCGCGCCCTTGTTCCACTGGCCCACCTGAAAACACACTTATTTCTGGCGGCGCAGCGTCAAATTCAGTTTCAGCCGAAAGAGTTGGTTGAACATCTAACTCTTCCAATATTTCCTGAAATGTGGGGCTTTGAACTTTGTGGTTGAGAATAAACCCCATGGCGCCATCAGCATCATGATTGGCAATAAAAATGACTGTTCTGGAAAACCGATTGTCTTCCATACCGGGCATCGCCACCAAAAAGTGGCCTTTGAGATTGAACTCTTTGGTCATGAAAATGATTGCGCATACATGGTGTCACTCTACCAGTCATATAGCCCCCTGCAACCAATTTACTGTGGCCTTTATCCGTGCTGATCACAAGGAAATGAGACAAAGTGCGTGGCTGGGTAGTCGATTTTAAAGAATTCAATCGTTAGATGATGGTCATGATCAAAGCTCTTACGATTCTTACAGGCGGCATTGTTGCCCTTTTATCTGCTGGTTTTTCGGCGTCATTGGCTGCGTCAAGCGATTGGCTTACGGTCTCTGGTGGCAAAATGCGGCTGGTTACGTCTGCTTCTCCTGACGGAGCAACTTTGCGTGCTGGGCTACAAATCAAATTGGATGATGGATGGAAAACATATTGGCGCTCACCCGGTGCGTCTGGCATTCCTCCTCAGGTCAGTTTTCTGGGTTCAAAGAATGTCACAGATCCGAAGTTGATGTTTCCGATCCCGACCGTGTTTTCTGATGGTGATGGTTTAAGTGCAGGCTATAAGCAAGAAGTGACCTTTCCAATCAGCTTGCAGCGCCTCTCCAACTCAGCTCCCACAACGTTGAACGCAAATGGCTTAATCGGAATTTGCGGCGAGATTTGCATTCCCGTTCAATTCTCTCTTTCTGTCACAGATAATAACAATGTTGGCTCACAATTTGATGTGGTTGCAGCCTTGAACAAAGCCAACAGCAGTTTGATCTCCCCCTCAACACCAACTCAAAATATTTCAGAAATGAAATTTGGCACTTCGCCATCTCCTCATTTTAAAGTCACCGCTCAGGTTCCATCGGGCTCGGATAAAGCAGAGCTGCATGTGGAAGGCCCTTACAATTGGTATCTCTCACCAGTGCGCGCCAAGACAATCGACGGCACTAAGGCCCATTTTGAAATTCCACTCAAAAGCTTGCCCAAAAACGCAAAGCCAACCAAAACGAAACTGAAAGTTTCATTGGTGGTCGATGGTCGCGGAACGGAACAAGAAATCACGCCTTCCCAATAGAATTGCTTGACGTACTCACGGCAGCCATTGAAAGTGAGAGCAATATTACCTCTCAATTTCAGGACTAAAGTATGACCATTTCCGTTGGAGAAAAACTCCCCGATTCCGAATTCACGATCATGAGTGCGGACGGCCCCGCCAAAATGTCCACCACCGAACTTTGTGCGGGCAAGAAAATTGTCTTGGTGGCTGTTCCCGGTGCCTTCACACCCACTTGCCATGCAAACCACTTACCAGGCTTCCTGGAGCACATTGATGCAATTAAGGAAAAGGGTGTCGATACGGTTGCATTTGTAACCGTGAATGACATTCACGTTGTCACCGCTTGGGAAAAAGCTTCCAACAACAATGGAAAAATCCAATTCTTGTCCGATGGCAATGCAGATTTTGCCAAAGCAATTGGCATGGACATCGACCTTGGCGTGGCCGGAATGGGCATACGGTCTTTGCGTTATTCCATGATCGTCAATGATGGCACGGTGGAAACCATCAATCTGGAAGAAAATCCGGGGCAAGCAGTGGTCAGTTCCGCTGCAACTGTTTTGGAACAGCTTTAAGGCTTATAGGGTTCCATCCCTGAACGCGCCAATTCATCAGCGCGTTCGTTTTCGGCGTGGCCTGCATGGCCTTTGACCCAATGCCAATTGATCTTGTGGCGTGAAACAGCTTCATCAAGCGCGCGCCACAAGTCATCGTTTTTGACCGGCTTCTTGGCAGACGTTTTCCAGCCATTTTTCTTCCAACCCACAATCCAGCCCGTCATACCACCCTTCACATATTGTGAATCGGTATACAGCTCCACGTGACTTGGCTGTTTAAGAGCGTTTAGCGCTTCGATGGCTGCTGTCAGTTCCATGCGATTGTTGGTTGTTTTTTCTGCACCACCACACAGTTCTTTTTCATGCTCGCCTGAGCGCAGCAATGCGCCCCATCCGCCCGGTCCCGGGTTTCCCGAACAAGCGCCGTCAGTCCAGATCGAAATTTCTTTCATGCTGCACCATATGTGGTGGCATCTGCTGCAGATTGATGAAAACGAAGCCGCGCACTGAAAGCCTTTGGATCATGGGGTACGACGAGAGCGCCTGGGGGCACGTTCAACCAGTCATTCACGCGGGTCAGCAAGAACCGCAAAGCTGCGCCACGGCAAAGGGTTGGCAAAGCTTTGAGCTCTTGAGCTTCCAAAACCCGTTCAGACCCGTATCCCGCCAACAATGCTGCGCTGTGTTCTGGCATAAAACTCAAATCGTCATCAAAGCACCAAGCGTTGATGCCAACTGCCAAATCGTAGGCAAAAAAGTCATTGCAGGCGAAATAGAAATCAATCACGCCCGACAGTGTTTCATTCAAAAAGAACACATTGTCTTTGAACATATCAGCATGAATGACACCTTCTGGAATCTTGGTGGGCCAATTGTCCTGCGAAAATTTCAGTTCATCGGTAATCAGCTTTGCCAGGCCAGGTTCAACACTATCCGCACCTGATTGTGCAGCCTGTGCCAATTCAGGCCACCCAGAGGGATCAAGTGCATTTTTTCTTGTGATCTGAAACCCTTTTGCTGATGCATGCAATTTCGCCATGGTTTGCCCTGCAGCGAAGCAATGATCTGGTGTTGGATGTTTGACTTCCATTCCTTCAAGAAAGCTCACCATGGCCGCAGGACGACCGCAAAGCTTGCCCAAAGCATCGCCTGCCCGGTTTCGAATTGGCGCGGGACACGGAAACCCAGCGTTGGACAAATGGTCCATGAGACCCACAAAAAACGGAAGGTCCTCTTCAGCGACGCGTTTTTCATAGAGGGTGAGAATGTAACTCCCCGCTTGTGTGTGCAGCATATAGTTGGTGTTCTCGACACCACCAGCAATACCTTTTAACGACAAAACCTGCCCGAGGTCATATGCTTCGAGAAACGCCTCAAGCGTCTCGTCTGATACTTCAGTGTAAACTGCCATTATGTCGACCCATTCACAAAGGCCATGTCTTGTGGAAGCAATTCCACATCACGCAGATCGCGCATCACCAAAAACTCTTCATCTTCAACCACAGTTTCAGCCAACGTGAGCTTGAGGTCGAACTTATCTTTAAACGTCTCGATGATTTCATTGATCAGAATTTCTGGTGCAGATGCACCGGCGGAAAGACCCACTCTTAGGTCTTTGCAACTCTTCATCGCGTCCCAATCAATTTCACCAGCATTTTGAACAAGCATGGATTGCTTCGCGCCTGCTCGTTTTGCAACTTCCACCAAACGCTTTGAATTTGACGAATTGGGCGCACCCACAATCAAAAAGAAATCAGTGTCGGGCGCAGCCGCTTTCACACTCTCTTGTCTGTTTGTTGTCGCATAGCAGATGGATTCTGCAGCAGGCGCTTGAATGTCTGGAAAACGCTCCTGCATTTTTTCAATAACTTCAGCGGTGTCATCGACCGACAAAGTGGTTTGGGTGACGAACCCCAATGACTTGCCTTCTGGAGGCGTAAAGGCTTCCACATCTTGCGGTGTTTCAACCAAAGTCACAGCACCTTCCGGCAGTTGGCCCATCGTGCCAACAACTTCTGGATGGCCCTTGTGGCCGACCAGCATCACATGCCGATCGCGTCTGTCGTGCAGCATGGCCTGTTTGTGAACTTTTGACACCAACGGGCATGTTGCGTCTAGAAAAAACAATTCCCGCTCTGCAGCTGCGACAGGAACTGATTTTGGAACACCGTGGGCCGAAAAAATAACGGGCTGTTTTGTATCAGGAATTTCTGACAACTCTTTTACAAACACTGCGCCCAGTTCTTTTAAACCTTCAACCACATAACGGTTGTGCACGATTTCGTGGCGCACATAGACAGGTGCCCCGTATTTCTTGATCGCGAGAACAACAATTTGAATGGCTCTGTCGACACCAGCGCAAAATCCGCGCGGCCCGCATAGGAGCAATTCAGCTTTGGGTTTTTCGGTGCTCATAAGAATCCCGTTCAAAAGGTTGCCGCTATTATGTAACTTTCAATTGCGCAAATTTCCAGCAGATGGAGCGCATTCACGCTGCATTTTTCTTGCGACGTGACCACAAAAAACTCCCGCCTACCAAAAGCAATGTTCCTGCCAGACCAAACCATGTGAAAGCATACTGAAGATGGTTGTTTGGAAAATTGATCAACGTTGTGCCAGCAATAGGAAGCTCTCCATTGCGCGCGCCGCTCTTGGGAAGCCCCAAATCAATATACCAAGGGGCCACTATTTTGGGATCTTCTTTAAACACAGTCGCCATGGCCTCAATGTCTCGCCAATAAAATGTGCGGTTGTCCAACTCATTGTCGAAAGCTGCGCTTGGCTGTTGTTCTGGTGGACTTCGCAACAGACCGACGATTTCTATCTTTGCTGAATCTGGCACACTGTTTTCAAACGTCTGGCGTTCGTTATACGGAATGAAGCCGCGATTGATGACAGCGTATTCGCTGTCGGCAAACCTTTCTTGTTCAACAATCTCCAAAAGCGCATAGACATTCCAACCTGAAGCCCCTTTGAACGTGGTAAATTCAAAAATAGGTTTGTGGGCCAGATATTCGCCTGACAGTTTGACAGGAATATAATTGATACCATCGCGTGTTCGCTCTGCATCTGCAAGAACCGCGGCGACGGGTTCAGGCTCACCTTGCAAGTTCTTTTGCACTCTTGCGATCAGCCCCTCTTTCCATTGCAAGCGTTCAAGCTGCCATGCTCCGAGACCGCACAGGAAAACGAGACCCGCAACCATGAATGCAAGAATAAATGCTGTTCCACGTGTCATTTGTTGTCTCCTTCATCCCCTTTGTCCAGCACACCTTCTGCAGCCTTGTGGTGATAGGTGAGTGCAATCAGAGCACCTTTTGTCATGCGCAAGGCCGGGAGCCCCAACAACAAGATCAATGGAAACCACAACAGGATGTGCAACCAAAATGGTGGGCCAAAATTCAACTCCACATAAAGTGCTAACCCAAGAATGACGAACCCCAACCCCATGATGATGAACACCGTAGGACCATCGCCTGCGTCGTTGAAATCATAGTTTAAACGACAGACCGTACATTCTTCCTTGACCGTCAAGAGACCCGAAAACAACGCCCCCTCTCCGCAACGTGGACACTTGCCACGCATACCTGTGGGAACAGGATCAAGATGCGGATAGTGTTTTCGAGGCGCGGTCTTCATAAATTCTCCGATCAAAGAAAAAGGCGACTTTCAACTGAAAGCCGCCTCCTCGAATGTTGTGTCTGTTGACGTCTAATGAGCGGCGATTGTCGCACCCACGGATGCCCAGATGTACACTGCAAAGAACAGGAACAACCATACCACGTCCACGAAGTGCCAGTACCAAGCTGCTGCTTCAAAACCGAAATGCTGCTTCTCAGTGAAGTGGCCACGCAGTGCGCGCACCAGGCAGACCACCAAGAAGATTGTTCCGATCAACACGTGGAAGCCGTGGAAGCCCGTCGACAAGAAGAATGTTGCGCCATAAAGCGATTCTTTGAATGCGAACGGTGCCTGCGCGTATTCCAAGGCCTGAACGGCTGAAAAGATAACGCCCAATACAACGGTCAATGTGAGACCCCAGATCAAACCCTTGCGATCACCTTCCAGCAAGGCGTGGTGCGCCCATGTGACTGTTGTACCGGAAAGAAGCAGTGTCACCGTGTTGAATAACGGTAAATGCAATGGATCAAGAACTGCGATGCCAGCTGGCGGCCATACACCACCGGTGTATGCAACCCGCGCTTCTTGAATGGCTTCAGCGGGAAACAGAGCTGCATCAAAGAACGCCCAGAACCAAGCCACGAAGAACATCACTTCCGAAGCGATGAACATGATCATCCCATACCGCAAATGCATCGACACAACAGGCGTGTGATCACCTGCATGGGCTTCTTTGATCGTGTCAGCCCACCAGGCATACATTGTGTACAAAACGATGATTAGGCCCAGAACAAACACCCAAGGGCCACTCATGCCCATTGTTGATGCTTCCGGATTTTGGATGGATTGCATCCAAACTACGCCACCAATAGCAATGACCAAAGCGCCAATAGAACCGATAAACGGCCATGGGCTTGGATCAATGATGTGATAGTCGTGATTCTTAGTGTGCGCGTCGGCCATATTGGTCTCCAGCGATTGCTGCCTATTTTAGTGTCTTATAACGCTTTGGTGCGAATTCTAAAGACTGGATTTCGTTTTTTCACCGACTGCCTGTTCCGGGCTTGCCTGAGAAACTTGTGCCTCTTCTTCTGCATCCTCATCTGGGAAGAATGTGTAGGAGAGAGTAATTGTTTTGGTGTCTTTCAAAAGTGGATCATTGACGATGTCTGGGTCTACAAAGAACACGACGGGCATTTCAATGCTTTCGCCAGCCGCCAGCTTTTGTTCAGTAAAGCAAAAACACTCCATTTTATTGAAGTAAACACCCGCTGCGCCTGGTGACACGTTAAATGACGCTGTTCCAAAACTGGTCTGCGTTCCGATGTTTTTGGCCACGTATGCGACTTGTTTGTTTTCACCAATTTTAATGGTGACCTGACGTTGCTTTGGAGCAAATTCCCAATCCAGATCGTTGGACACATTTGCATCAAATCGCACATTGATTGATTTGTTTAAGACTGTGGTGCTGGCAACATCTGAACGTTGTGTTGTTCCACCATAGCCAGTGACTTGGCAGAAAATTTCATAAAGTGGGACTGCCGCATAAGACATAGCCAACATGCCAAACGACAAGCCGAGGCACAGAAAAACAGCTGATAGGTTGTTCTCTGGTTTCGAACTTTCTTGCGGTTCCATATTTTGCATCACTTCGTATCCAAACTGATGATGGGGCGATCCATGAGACGCGGCCCGAATTTGACGATTGTCGCTGTGTAAAAAACGGCAACCAATGCAAACAAACATAAGGCGATGGCAATGTTGCGCAAACGACGCGCACGACGCTGCTTGTCGTTCAGTTCTACGCTCTCGCCTTCAACAATTTTGCCTTCGCCCAACTCCATTTAGATCACCGTCCAGGAAGACAGCATGTAAGCTCCAGTGATGCGGAACACGATGGCGTCGACCATCAGAAAGCCGAAAATAGCGAAGAGATAAGCAATAGAAAATCCGAAGAGCTTCTTTTCAGCAATCAGTTTTTCGTCACGACCGGCAACGTGCCAGACTTTGAATGTGAACCACAAAAAGACAAACCCAAGAATGCCGCCGACGATGCCAAACAATGGACCTGCAAAACCCAAGAAATAAGGTGCTGCGCTCATAGGAGCCAGAACCACAGAATAAGCCAACATTTGGTTGCGGGTTGATTTTTCGCCAGCAACATTGGGCATCATGGGAACATGCGCATCATCATAATCTCGCATTTTCCACAAGGCTAAAGCCCAAAAGTGTGGCGGTGTCCAAATGAAAATGATTGCAAAAAGTACAATGCCTTCAATGCCAATGGATCCGGTGACACACGCCCAACCAATCATGGGTGGGAATGCACCTGCTGCACCGCCAATCACAATGTTCTGAGGCGTCGAACGTTTGAGCCACATGGTGTAAATAACCGCATAGAAGAAGATGGTGAAAGCCAGCAGCCCACCAGCAACCCAGTTCACCAACAGACCAAGGGTCAACACAGACAATACCGACATGACAATGCCGAAGTTCAACGATTGATTGCCCGTTACATGACCAGCGGGCACGGGGCGCGATGTTGTGCGCGACATAACCGCATCAATATCAGCATCATACCACATGTTCAGCGCTCCAGAAGCGCCTGCCCCCACAGCAATGGCCAACACTGCAATCACGGCCAAAAATGGGTTCATTGAACCTGGTGCGGCCAACAATCCAGCAACAGCAGTAAACACGACCAAGCGCATGACACGCGGCTTCATCAACGCAAAGTAGTGCGAAGGTTCAGCCAGAGAAATGTCGTTGTCGAATGTATCGTTGCTCATTGACATGGTGGTTTCGAAAACTCGCGTTCTACTCTTGTAACTGGTCCCGCAACTCTGAAGAATTGCGGGACCTAATTTCTTTTCCAGATGCGTTATTTAACGCGTGGAAGCTGTTCCCACTGGTGGAATGGCGGCGGTGATGACAACTGCCACTCAAGCGTTGTTGCGCCTTCACCCCATGGATTGTCGCCAGCAGCACGCTTGCGCATGAAGGCTTCGGCAATGCCCACCAAGAAGATCAGAACCGCGAAAGCTGAAATATATGAACCGATGGAAGACACATAGTTCCAGCCAGCAAACGCATCAGGATAGTCCACGTAGCGACGTGGCATACCTGCAAGACCCAAGAAGTGCTGTGGGAAGAAGATTATGTTCACACCAATGAATGTGACCCAGAAATGTGTTTTCGCGATCAGCGAGTTGTACATGTACCCGGTCATTTTCGGGAACCAGTAATACCAGCCTGCAAAGACTGCAAACACAGCGCCGAGCGACAACACATAGTGGAAGTGAGCGACAACGTAATAAGTGTCGTGGAATGAACGGTCCAAGCCGGCGTTTGCGAGCTGTACGCCAGTTACACCACCAACGGTGAACAGGAAGATGAAACCGATGGCCCACAACATTGGTGTGCGGAAGGTGATTGAACCACCCCACATAGTTGCGATCCAGGAGAAAATCTTCACACCTGTTGGCACCGCGATCACCATGGTGGCGAACACGAAGTAGCGTTGTGTATTAAGCGAGAGGCCCACAGTGTACATGTGGTGCGCCCACACGATGAAACCAACGGCACCAATCGCAACCATCGCATAAGCCATGCCGATATAACCAAAGATCGGCTTGCGCGAGAATGTTGAAATGATGTGCGAGACAATACCGAAACCAGGCAAGATCAAAATGTACACTTCAGGGTGACCAAAGAACCAGAAGAGATGCTGGAACAAGATTGGGTCGCCGCCAAATTCTGCGGTGAAGAACGCCGTGCCGAAGTTACGATCTGTCAAAAGCATGGTGATCGCGCCAGCCAAAACAGGCAAAGACAAAAGCAGCAAGAAGGCAGTGATCAGAACAGACCAGGCAAACAACGGCATTTTGTGCAGGGTCATACCCGGCGCACGCATGTTGAAGATGGTCGTGATAAAGTTGATCGCACCCAGAATGGATGATGCGCCAGCGATGTGAAGCGACAGGATTGCGAAATCCATCGCTGGGCCAGGCTGGCCTGTTGTTGAAAGCGGCGGATAGATCGTCCAACCACCACCGACACCGAAGCTACCAGGAGCGCTTGGCATAAAGATAGACACAGTCAGCAAGATCAATGCAGGCGGCAACAACCAAAATGAGATGTTGTTCATGCGCGGGAACGCCATATCGGGCGCACCAATCATGATTGGCACCATCCAGTTGGCAAAGCCGCCGATCAGCGCGGGCATCACCATAAAGAAGATCATGATGAGGCCATGACCTGTGGTGAACACGTTATACACATGCGGATCTGTGAAGATTTGCAAGCCTGGCTCTGCCAATTCCATACGCATAACGACAGACAGGAACCCGCCATAGATGCCGGAGAAAATCGCAAAGATCAGATACAGAGTACCAATATCTTTGTGGTTGGTTGAATAGAACCAGCGCTTGAAAAAGCTTGGTTTGTGATCATCGTGAGCGCCGTGCGCTGCAGCGTAAGCCATATCGTTTTCTCTCTTAACTTACCAATTCCCCAAGGTGCGGCGTTTAGTTGCCAGCAACCTCAACTGTTTTTTCTTTTTCGTCTACGGAAGCGATCAATGCTTCGTATGCAGCGCCCAAATCATCGCCTGCCATATCCTGCCAGACATCGAAGTCGTCTTGAGACACAACGCGGATCGCAATCGGCATATATGCATGGTATTTGCCGCACAATTCAGAACATTGTCCGTAGTACAAACCTTCTTTTGTGGCCTGGAAGAATGTTTCGTTGGAACGACCCGGGATACCATCCATCTTCAAACCGAATGCAGGCATTGCAAAATTGTGGATCACATCGCCTGCTGTCACCAACACGCGGATAACCTCGCCCACTGGCACGACGACTTCATTGTCTACAGCCAGGAGGTTTGGATATTTTTTAAGATCTGTTTTGCCAAGAGTCTCGCGCTCTTTCAGAGCAGCCTCTTTAGAACCAGCAATGACTTCAGAACCAATTGGGCGAGATTCAAAAGTCAGTTCAACATCGCCTTGATACTCATATTCCCAATACCACTGGTGACCAGTTGCCTTAATCGTAATGAACGGCTCTTTGGGCGGATTGAACTGCGACGTCAGCAGTTGGAATGAGGGAATGGCCAACGCAATCAAGATTGCTACCGGAGCCAAAGTCCACACCACTTCAATAGATGTGTTGTGCGTAACCTTTGATGGTACAGGGTTTGCGCTCGCGCGGAACTTCACCATCACGTATGCCAAAAGCGCCATCACGAACAGTGTGATCGGAACGATGAACCAGAAAGTCCAAATATCGAACGCTTCGATTGCTTCCATACCGGGTGATGCAGCTGGCTGGTGCCATTTCTGCCATGGTGTTGGTTGTGCCGCGATAGCTTGTGCTGCACCAACCATCAAAACGCCTGCACTTGCGAAAGCCGCACATGCCAGTTTTTTGACAGGATTGAACATCCAAAACTCTCCAAAAATTCTCTAAAATACTGCGGACGGACTCATGTCGTCCCTCTTTGGGCTCTTAGAACCACAATGTTGCCCCCGCTGCAAGGATGCAAAGGTATAATTCATGCGGCATTTTTTACCTTATGCATGTGTTTTACGGTGTCGCGTTATTGTGACGCGCAAAATCAGACCGATCAGGGCTGAGATTTCAAAGTTTCGCGCAAACCTGCCCAAATGTAGACTTTTTAATCTGAGAAACCTGCCAAAGCCGCATAATCGCTAAAACCTGAAGCGAGAGCACTTTCGTTTCTGTTTGGGGTGATGCAAGAATTGCTCGGGATAAATACAATGATTCGGTTTCCGCCTATGCGTATATTTTCATTTGCAGCTGTCGTCTTTTCAGCTTTCCTTCTTTGTTTTTCAGCTTCGGCCCAAACAACAGACAATGACAAAAAATTTGGGGCATGGAATATCATATGCGATGTGCCGCCGGGTTCATCTTCCAAACAGTGCGCTTTGATTCAAAACGTGGTTGCGGACGACAGGCCTGAAGTTGGTTTGTCTGTGGTCGTTTTAAAAACCGCAGATAATAAGGCTCGTATCTTGCGCGTGCTTGCACCGCTCGGTGTAATATTGCCCAATGGTCTTGGACTGAACATTGATGGGAAAGATTTGGGGCGCGTCTCTTTCGTGCGCTGCGTTGCAGATGGTTGCTATGCGGAAGTCATTTTGAAAGACGAGTTGCTGAGCACAATGCAAGGCGGCACCAGTGCGACGTTCATCATATTTGCTTCGCCTGAAGAAGGCATTGGCATTCCGGTTGATTTGATCGGCTTCAAAGATGGCTATGCCAAACTTCCGTAAGTTTTCGGCGCAACACAGAAAGCCAGTTCTTTTATGACACTCTCTTTGATTGATCGCTTCGATTGCGAGGAAGACAAATTGATTTCCATGTTGGGCAATTGCTTGCGCAATGCCGATGATGGCGAGTTGTTTATGGAAAACACGGCGTCTGAAAGCCTCGTCTTCGACAATGGAAAACTGAAGAGCGGCAGTTTCGACACGCGGCAAGGTTTTGGCTTGCGCAGTGTTGTGGGCGAAGTGGCAGGCTATGCCCATTCTGGAGAATTGACACAGGCTGCGCTGCAACGCGCCATCGAAGCGGTTACCGCTGTTTCAAGCGGACACAGTGGAACCTATAGCGAAGCGCCGCGCGGCACAAACACAACACTTTATGCACCAGACGATCCATTAGCAGGCCCAAGCTTTGAACAAAAGGCCCGTCTGCTTGAAGAAATCGATACATATGCACGCGAACTTGATCCCGCTGTGCGTCAAGTTTCCGTTTCACTGACCGGCTCTCACCAATTTGTGGAAATTCTGCGCGCTGACGGTCATTTGGTGAAAGACATTCGACCACTGGTGCGCATGAGCGTGTCCATTGTCGCTGGCAAGGGTGATCGCCAAGAAACGGGTTCCCATGGTCTTGGCGGACGTCACAGTTTTGAGCGCATTATCACCGAAGCCTCCTGGAAACATGCAGTTGATGAAGCTTTGCGGCAGGCAAAGGTAAATCTGGAAGCTATTCCAAGCCCTGCAGGCACGTTTGACGTTGTGCTGGGTGCGGGTTGGCCAGGTGTGATGCTTCACGAAGCCGTCGGTCACGGGCTTGAAGGGGATTTTAACCGCAAGGGCACATCCGCATTTGCTGGCCTGATGGGCGAACAAGTCGCCGCCAAAGGTGTCACTGTTGTGGACGATGGCACCATTGCCGAACGCCGCGGCTCTTTGACCGTTGATGATGAAGGCACGCCCACTCAGTGCACCACCCTGATTGAGGACGGCAAATTGGTGGGCTATATGCAAGACCGTCAAAATGCGCGTTTGATGGGTGTTGAAGGCACGGGCAATGGTCGTCGTCAATCTTATGCGCACATACCCATGCCGCGTATGACCAACACTTATATGCTGGGTGGCAACCATGAACCAAATGAGATCATAGAATCTGTCAAGGACGGCATTTATGCCGTGTCCTTTGGTGGTGGTCAGGTGGACATCACATCAGGCAAATATGTGTTTGGCTGCACCGAAGCCTATCGGATTGAAAATGGTAAAATCGGCGCCCCTGTAAAAAGCGCCATGATGATCGGCAACGGCCCGGCGGACATGCACCGCGTGCGCATGGTTGGCAATGATATGGAACTGGACACAGGCATTGGCATGTGTGGCAAACAGGGCCAAGGTGTTCCTGTTGGTGTTGGTCAACCAACCACACGCATTGACGCGATCACCATTGGTGGCACGCAGAGCTAACGCCGAACTCAATTCTGTCTTGTTGCTTTTTCCATTTGCAGATAGCCTGCGGGGAACTCAAAAAGTGTATGGGATTGTGAAATGCTTGATAAATCTGAACATTTGAAATCGATTCAAAAAGACCGTGAAGATTTGGCCGCAGCCATTCGTCTTGCAGCTTACTTCAATCTGCATGAAGGCATTTGCAATCACTTCTCTGTTCAGTGTGAAGGGCCGGATGAGCTCTATCTCATCAACGCCTACGGCTGGCATTGGACGGAAATGACTCCCGAGCGTCTCTTGCTCATTGATGGCGAAGGCAAAGTGCTTGAAGGCGAAGGCGAAGTGGAAGCTTCTGCGCGCAACATTCACATTTCCAGTCACCGCGCCAACCCGCGTCATAAGGCTATTCTGCACGTTCATATGCCCTATGCGACGTCAATTTCCATGGTGGAAAGCGGACGCTTGCTTATGGCCCACCAAACAGCTTGTCGTTTCCATGGGCGTATTGCCTATGAAGACAAATTCGGCGGCATTGCGGTGACCGAAGAAGAAGGGCAACGCATTGCCCGTGAAGCAAAAGACAATTCTCATGTAGACTGTTTTTTCTTGGCGAACCACGGGGTGGTTTGTTCCGGCCCTTCGGTCGCGCAGGCGTTTGACGATCTTTATTACCTTGAACGCGCCGCAAAACAGCAGGTTCTTGCTCAATCGACAGGTCAAGAGCTCAAAATCATACCGGAAGACATCGTGGAACTGACCGCGAAACAGTTCAATGCAGATTTTGAAGAATATTCAGCCAAGCATTTTGATGCGCTGAAACGATTGGTCTAACTTTTCATGAGCACTCTCACTGTTTACTCGCTGAAAAACTGCGATACTTGCAAAAAAGCACTCAAATGGCTTGATACTGAAAATGTTGCTCATACCGTTCATGACATTAGAGCTGATGGCGTAGACAAGTCTTTTATCCAGCCCATCGTCGAGACGCTTGGCTGGGAAGTGGCATTGAACCGCCGAAGCACCACGTGGCGCGGGCTTGCTGAAGCTGAGAAAAGCAATATCGACAACGCCAAAGCGGTTGAGCTTATCCTTGCCAATCCAACCTTGATGAAACGCCCTGTATTTGTGTCAGGTTCCACAATTGTGTGCGGCTTTGATGCAAAAGCGCAGGAGCAATTAACGGCCCTGCTCTAGGCGGTTTTCAGTTTAAGGATAGAGGCGCTGCGTGGTCCAACCGTTCCCTGTGGGAGTGAACACCACCCGATCGTGCAAACGAAACTCGCCGTCCTGCCAAAATTCGATCGTATCGGGAAGAATTCTAAAGCCAGACCAATGGGGGGGACGTGGAATGTCTTCCGTTCCATATTTCTCTTCAAAATGAGCGAGCTTATCGACGAGTGTTTGGCGATCTTTCAAAGGGCGTGATTGATCGGAGGCCCAAGCCCCCAAACGGCTTTGGGGATGGCGCGAATTGTAATAGGCATCGGCCTCCTCATCAGACACCAACTCAATATTGCCACGAGCGCGCACTTGACGGCGTTTCGTCTTCCAATGGAAGCACAAGGCGGCTTTGCGAGTGGCCAAAACCTGCTGACCCTTAGCGCCTTCGAAATTGGTGTAAAACACAAAGCCACGTTCATCATGGCCTTTGAGCAAAACCGTTCGAACATCGGGCATTCCGTCTGCATCAACCGTAGCGAGAGCCATAGCATTTGGATCATTGATTTCGCTTTGTTCAGCTTCCGCCAACCACTCTTCAAACAGTGCGTGCGGTTCTGTGCGCTCCATGAATGACATTGAATTTCCTTTACCAGTTCTTAACAGCGTTATGGCAATTTAAACCAAGGGACAGCTGTATCTCGCGTTTCGGCCTTTGCGCCAAGGGGACTGTACGAATTGACAAGCATTGCGAACATTGAGGTGTTTGGACGCACAACGCGTTCAATTGCTTATTGGTTTGCGACAGCTGCCGTTTGTCTTTCCATGTTCGTATCAGGTTGCGCTGTCAACGGAAATTCCATTCCTGAAGTCGCAAGCGCCGATACACTGATCACAGGCTCGGTGACGGAACAGGTTCAACCAGACGGTGTGGCGAAGTCAGACAGCGACGTTATCAAATCTGCTGTGGCAGCAAACGCCAGCGCATCCAGCTCGAGCCCTGTCGCTTGGAGCAATCAGGAAACCGGATCCTCGGGCGCAATTGTTTCCATCGAAGGTTTTACAGGAAAACACGGGCAAAATTGCAAGGGCTTCAAGACCAGCGTGTCCAATTTTGCTGGCATCTCATTTTACAATGGCGAAACTTGCAAAGTGACCGATGGTGAATGGGTTTTGTCCTGGTTTAAAATCGTCAGCTAAGGCGAATTTTTTGTCTTTTGCATCATAAAGCTGGAAATTCCTGCAGGATTGACCATATATCGGGCACTTCCGATGATTTTGAGCAGCAGGTAAAAAGGTCTCATGCGTGACCCCTATCAAGTTCTGGGCGTGGCAAAGACCGCCGATGAAAAAGAAATAAAGTCTGCGTTTCGCAAACTTGCCAAGAAATTTCATCCAGATCAGAACAAAGACAATCCCCAAGCCAAAGAGAAATTTGCTGAAGCAAACGCCGCTTACGAAATCATTGGTGACAAGAAAAAACGCGCCCAGTTTGATGCCGGTGAAATCGACGCCGAGGGTAAAGAAAAGTTCCAAGGCTTTGAAGGATTTGGCGGTGCCCATGGAGGACACCCGTTTGGTGGCCGAGGCGGCGGCATGGGTGGTGCCGAAGATATTTTAAGCCAGATGTTTGGTGGCATGGGCGGCAGTATGGGTGGCGACCCCTTCGGACAAATGGGTGGTGGTGCGCGCGGTCGCGCACGCCCTGCCCCCAAGGGTGAAGACCGCAAGATCAACCTGAGCGTCCATCTAAAAGACCTTGCTGCTGGCAAAGCGCCTGTGAAACTCGGGCCTGAACGTACTGTCAATGTGACGATCCCCCCTGAGGCCGAGGACGGTCAAACCATTCGTCTCAAGGGTCAAGGGCAGGAAGGTCCGGGCGGCAAAGGCGATGCGCTGATTACCATTTCAATCTCTCGCCATCCTGAGTTTGTGCGCGAAGGCGCCAATTTGCGCGTTCATGTGCCTGTGGATTTAAAAACCGCCGTTGTAGGCGGGAAAATCCGTGTCCCCACATTGGGCGGTGCCGTTGCTTTGACCATCCCAGGATGGTCGTCTTCAGGCGCAGTGTTTCGCGTTCGCGGAAAAGGCCTGCCCAAACGTGATGGCTCCAATGGCGATATAATGGCCGTTTTGTCGATCCAGCTTCCCGAAGACGAAGACGCAGAATTATTAGCCCTTTTCAAAGGTTCACAACACTCGTCGGACAACGACTAATTCGCCTTGAAGCAGGGTTTGGGCTATGTCATACCCGTTGCAACAACTGAGTAAGTAACTGTGAACGGGATTGGTGGACTTATGGGCAATACTGAAGGTTTGATGGCTGGAAAACGCGGCTTGATTATGGGCCTCGCCAACAACCGTTCTATCGCATGGGGCGTGGCGAAAGCCTTGGCCAATGCCGGCGCTGAAATCGCTTTCACCTATCAAGGCGATGCTTTGAAAAAGCGTGTCGAACCTTTGGCCGATCAACTTGGCGGTTGGGTCGTGGGGGATTGTGACGTGGGCGACGCTGCCAGCATTGATGCCGTTTTCGACGCCATTTCAGAAAAGTGGGGCAAAATCGACTTTGTCGTTCACGCCATTGGCTTTTCTGACAAAAACGAGCTGATTGGTCGTTACGTAGACACGACATCAGACAATTTCACAAAAACGATGGACATTTCCGTCTACTCGTTCACGGCGGTGGCGCAACGCGCTGAAAAACTGATGAGCGATGGTGGCTCAATGCTGACCCTCACCTATTATGGCGCTGAAAAAGTCATGCCCCATTACAACGTTATGGGCGTTGCAAAAGCGGCATTGGAAGCCAGCGTGCGCTATCTTGCAGTTGACCTTGGCAAGCAGAACATTCGTGTGAACGCTATTTCTGCCGGCCCAATCAAAACTTTGGCTGCGTCAGGCATTGGGGATTTCCGCTACATTTTGAAATGGAATGAATACAATTCACCGTTAAAGCGCACTGTCACCATTGATGAGGTTGGCAATTCTGCGCTTTATTTCTTGTCTGATCTTTCCACCGCCGTTACGGGCGAAGTCCACCATGTGGATTCCGGTTATCATACAGTTGGTATGAAAGCCGTTGATGCTCCGGACATCTCGGTGGTGAAAGACGACTAGGTGTCAGCTCCCACAATATATTTTGTACGACACGGTCAGACTGACTGGAATGTGGAGCGCAGGCTTCAAGGCCAGATGGACATTCCCATCAACGACACAGGACGCGAACAGGCGACCCAAAACGGCAAAACGTTGGCTGGTCTTTTGGACGACCCGATGCGGCTTAGATACATTGCCAGCCCGCTCGGTCGCACCCGCGAAACCATGTCTTTGGTGCGTCTGCAATTGGGGCTTCCGTCATATGGTTATGAAACCGATGATCGGATCAAAGAAATTTCTTTTGGGCTTTGGGAAACCCACACATTCGCGGAACTGAAACTGACCGTTCCCGATATGGTGCGCCAACGTCGTGAAGACAAATGGGGGTTTCAACCTCCACAAGGCGAAAATTATCAAATGCTGCTCAATCGCGTCCGCCCTTGGCTGACCTATGTGAATGAAGACGCAGTTGTGGTGTGCCACGGTGGGATATTGCGTGTTCTGGAACACCATTTTAACGGCACACCCACAGAAGAAGTCTCACAAAATGCCATACCTCAGGATCGCATTTATAAATGGGACGGGAAAACGGCTGGCTGGCTTTAGGCCGGAAATCAGACTGTCGTCGTCCTTTTTGAAGCACGCTTTTCCACACATCATTTGCCGCCCTACATATCGCTTTGATCCCAAGCAAATTTGATCTAAAGGCGATGTGAATGAATTTTGGAATTGTGTGAAATGTTTGAAACTCCAAAACCCGTCTTGGGCAATGATAAACCTGCTGTTGTAAAATCTTGGGACGAGTGGTCTCCGCTGAAACATGTGATTGTTGGTGTTGCTGATGGCTGCATGATCCCGCCGGGTGAACCTGCTCTGGATGCGAAAGTGCACGAAGATTCCGATATGAAAGGCCAGTGGGGCCCGCGCACTCAAGACACTGTTGATGAAGCCAATGAGCAGCTCAACAATTTTGCCAAAGTGCTTGAAAGCCGTGGCGTTCGTGTTGACCGCCCCACACCGATTGATTTCAGCGCGCCAGTCTCGACACCCGATTGGGAAAACCCAGCTTCGTTCGGTTGCATGCCGCCCCGCGACGTTATTTTGACCGTGGGCAAAGAAATGCTGGAAGCGACGATGTCCTATCGGTCGCGCTTTTTTGAATATCTCTGCTATCGGCCATTGCTGCAAAAATATTTTGAGGACGATCCAAATTTCCGTCACGTCTCAGCGCCCAAACCCCGCATGACGGACGCATCCTATCGCCCTGATTATTTGTCAGAAGAAATTGGTGTTGAGAAGCGGCTGAAATGGACGGCTGAAAAGTTCTTTGTAACAACCGAAGAAGAGCCGATGTTTGATGCTGCTGACGTTTTGCGTTTCGGCAAAGACCTGATCGTGCAACACGGTTTCACCACAAATTTGAAAGGAATTGACTGGTTGCGTCGCCACTATCCCGACCACCGCGTTACTGCCGTAAACTTCCCTGGTGATCCTTACCCGATCCACATCGACGCGACGTTCACGCCCATTCGCCCTGGCTTGATCATCAACAATCCTGACCGCCGTCTGCCCGATGATCAACGCGAATTTTTCAGTCGCAACGATTGGGAAATTGTTGATGCAGCGCGCCCTGCCCACAACAATCCTCCGCCCTTGTGCTACTCATCTGTTTGGCTCTCGATGAATGTTTTGATGGTCGATGAAAAGACCGTGTGCTGCGAAGCTTCCGAAGTGAACCAGATGGAACAGTTCGACAAGATGGGTCTGGAAGTTCTACCGATTCCTTTCCGCAAAGCCTACGCGTTTGGTGGCGCGCTGCACTGCGCAACCACTGACGTTTATCGCGAAGGTGACCTGACGGATTATTTTCCAAAGGGTTAGCGCCCAAATCGAATAGAATTCTCTTCAATTCAGGCAAGGCGACCTGGCCTTGTCTGGCAATCTTTCTGCACCCATGTTTTAGTTGCTGAAAGAAATTGTTGGAGAGCTGAATTATGGCCACCAAGGGTCGCGGAAAAATCTACAAAAATATCACGGACACAGTGGGCGATACGCCCATTGTTCGCTTGGACAAACTGGCCAAGAAAAATCGCGTCAAAGCCAATTTGATGGCGAAGCTCGAATTTTTCAATCCGACCTCCAGCGTGAAAGATCGTATCGGCGTTGCCATGGTGGAAGCATTGGAAAAAGCTGGAAAGATCAAGCCGGGCAAAACCACGTTAATCGAACCGACCTCGGGCAATACGGGCATTGGCCTTGCGATGGCGGCAGCCGCCAAAGGCTATCGAATTATTCTCACAATGCCCGAAAGCATGTCTGTGGAACGCCGCAAGATGTTCGCGATCCTTGGTGCTGAATTGGAGCTCACCGAAGCTGCCAAAGGCATGAATGGGGCCATTGCACGCGCCAACGAACTGGTGGCCGAGATCAAAGGCGCGGTGATCCCCCAGCAATTTGAGAACCCTGCAAACCCCGCTGTACATCGTCGCACAACAGGCCCTGAAATTTGGAACGATACCAAAGGCAAAGTGCATGTGTTCGTTTCCGGTATCGGAACTGGTGGCACGATTACGGGTGCTGGGAAATATTTGAAAAAGCAAAACCCAAAACTGCATATTGTTGCTGTGGAACCTGCCGACTCGCCTGTCCTTTCTGGTGGCAATCCCGGCCCTCACAAAATTCAGGGTATTGGGGCTGGATTTGCGCCCGCCATTTTGGACGTGAAAATCTTTGATGAAGTCATCACGGTCACGAATGATGAAGCCTTCAACATGGCGCGTGATGTGGCGAAACTGGAAGGTGTGCCTGTAGGCATTTCATCGGGCGCCGCGCTTGTCGCGGCCATCAAAGTCGGCAAACGCAAGGAATGGGCAAACAAAAACATCGTTGTGATTGTAGCCAGTTTTGCAGAACGTTACTTGTCCACCGCATTGTTTGATGGGTTGGGTGACTGAACCAAACACAGCAATTCGTTGCTGTGCACGCGCTAATAAAGTGGAATTATATTCCGCTTTGAACAACCGATGGGCATCTGAATTCCTGTCGGATGCCCCTTTACGGGGTTAAACTGTTACAAATCTTTGATAGCAAAGGAATTCTCATGTCCCTACGTAAATTTACACTTGCTGCAGTCGCCACTGTTCTTCTTCCTGGTTTTGCCATGGCTGATGGCGGCCCCCTTGTTTCTGTTGACTGGCTGGTCAAGAACCAGAATTCCGTCGACATTATCGATGTGCGTTCGAAGATTGGGCTTCAAGAAGGCCAAGGCTATGCACAGGGTCATATTCCGGGCGCTGTTCAGGCAGACTATTTGACTGCAGGCTGGCGCACTTCTCGCGACGGTGTTGTTGGTCTGCTGCCGTCCAAAGGTGAACTGGAAGCCCTGTTGAGTAAACTGGGCGTTGCCAATGACGATCATGTGGTTTTGGTGTCTTCTGGCAACAACGCCACAGATTTCGGCTCTTCCGCACGCATCTACTGGACGCTGAAACAGTTGGGCCACAAAAAAATGTCCATTCTGGAAGGTGGTCAGAAAGCTTGGGTGGCAGCAGGCCAACCGCTTTCCACAAAGCAGGTTGCTGCTGCTCCCACCACTTACAAAGCAAACGTCACAGCGAACCTCGTCGTGCCTTTGGCAGAAGTAAAAGCCAATTATCGTTCAAGCGATGTGCAAGTTCTTGATGGTCGTCCCGACAAACAATATATCGGCGAGGCCAAGCATCCAAAAGCAGCGCGTGCAGGTCGCATTCCGCAGTCCACAAATCTCGACAACCACAAGTTCTTTTCAGATGGGTCTGCAAACCTGTTGAACAAAGCGGCATTGACCAAAATCGCCAGCGTGGTGTCAGACGACAAACCCGTCATCTCCTATTGCAACACTGGTCATTGGGCCTCCACAAACTGGTTCGTATTGAGCGAAGTGTTGGGTAAGAAAAACGTGCGCGTCTACGACGGTTCCATGGTGGAATGGAGTGCCAAACCAGACCTGCCAGTGGCAGTCGGAAAAGACAGCTAAACGCAGCTATATCGACAACAGGCTCAAGCCTTCTCGTTATTTCAACGGGAAGGCTTTTTCTTTTGCTCATTTGTCATTGCCCATCAGCCATTGGCCGATAAGCAATCACGCAGCAAATGCTGAAAAGCGGCAATCCAGAAACACAAAGTGAGGGCCTTGCCCCACCAATCACCGCTCTGGATCACCGCTGTTGCGGTGATGACATTCGCTCTCGGGCCTGTATCGAGCTTGCGTTTCGAGCGCTGACTTCAAATGGAAATTGTGACCTAAGGCAAAGAGTTCAACCTCTCTCAACACCAGTCCGTGATCACTCGTGACTTGTATGTGCGGCATTTTGGCCCCACCTTTTACATGTTCTTGTTACAAATGAAGGAACGATGAAATGGTTGAGATTAAAACAAATGCTGCACGGGGTGGCGAGGCTTCGCCTAAACACCGTGTTTTGACGGTGCTTGTGAGTTCTCTGGTGCTGTTGATGGGCGCTTGGTACGTGGTGGAAACGTTTTTTTAAAACGCAGCAAACTCGACACAAAGCGGGGGCGTTTTAAGCCCGTTCTGAAATACCGCCATGTTTGGCGCTCCATTCGTATGGCGCGTTGAGAAATTCTTTGACAGCTTCCAGTGTGGCCTCGTCAAATAGTTTTTCCGCGCGCGCAACGGCCAGCACTTCATGCCATGTGGTCAGGTAGTGCAGATCCATACCGTGCTTTTTCAGTGTTGCTGGAGCGTCTTTGAAAATGTCGTAGTAGAAGACAGAAAATGTATCTGTAACTTCGGCACCTGCTTCGCGGATCGCGTCAGCAAAACCAATTTTGGAACCACCATCAGTGGTGAGATCTTCCACAAACAGAACGCGTTGACCTTCTTTCAGGTCGCCCTCAATGCGTGCGTTGCGGCCAAAGCCTTTTGGCTTTTTGCGAATGTAGATCATCGGCAAACCGAGCCGCTCTGCAATAAATGCTGCGTAGGGAATACCCGCCGTTTCGCCACCAGCCACCACATCATATTTTTCGAAACCCGCATCGCGCATCACGGTTGCACAACCGAAATCTGAAACGGCTGAACGAATGCGCGGGTAGGAAATCAATTTGCGACAATCGATGTAAACCGGACTTTTAAGGCCAGAAGTGAATGTGTAAGGCTCGTCGGCACGGAAATGAACGGCGCCAATTTCCCAAAGCATTTTTGCTGTAAGTTCAGCGATCATCGCTTTGTCGGGGAATGAATTTTGAAACATCATTTGTCCTCTACTTGCCAAAACACATCAAAGCCCGGATCAAACACTGTCACCGGCCCTGCGCCTGTTTCTACTGCGCTTGGGAATGTCACAGGCGCATCGCCTTTCACAAGTGTCATGTTTGTTTCATTCACAGGCAAACCGTAGAATGCTGGGCCATTGCGGCTGGCGAATTTCTCCAAATTGTCCAATTTGTCTTCTTCTTCAAACACATGAGCGAGAAGGCTCATCGTGTTGATGGATGTATAGCAGCCCGCACAACCGCAGGCGTTTTCTTTCAAGTCCGTTGGGTGGGGTGCGCTGTCTGTTCCAAGGAAGAAACGGGCGTCACCGCTGGTTGCCGCTTCGCGCAATGCCAAACGGTGAAGCTCGCGTTTTGCAACTGGCAAACAATAGTAATGCGGCTTAATCCCGCCCACCAAAATATGGTTGCGGTTGATGATGAGGTGGTGGGTTGTCAGCGTGGCGGCCAAGTCTTTCTCGTTGGAACGCACATAGTCGACACCGTCTTTGGTGGTCACATGTTCCATGACAACGCGCAAGCCTGGGACACGTTTGCGCAATGGATCGAGCACGTTGTCTATGAACACGGCTTCACGGTCAAAAATATCCACATCCGCAGTTGTGACTTCCCCATGAACACAAAGCGGGAGACCGATTTCCGCCATACGCTCCAACACAGGCTGCACTTTGGTGAAATCTGTCACGCCAGAATCGGAATTTGTGGTGGCGCCAGCTGGATAGAGTTTCAGAGCCTTGACCAAGCCAGATTTCGCCGCTGCTTCCACATCATCAGGGTCGGTGGTTTCCGTCAGATAGAGCGTCATCAGCGGTTCGAAATTCATGCCCTCGGGCAGCGCTTTCAAAATACGGTCGCGATAGCTCGCCGCCTGTTCTCCGCGTACCACAGGCGGCACAAGATTGGGCATAATGATCGCACGTGCAAAATGACGTGCGCTGTCGGCAATCACACCTTCGAGCATTGCTCCATCACGCAAATGCAAATGCCAATCATCTGGAGTCAGTATGGTTATGGACTGGGTCATGTGTGACAGGCCTTACATGCAATGAGATTCAACAATCAGCTCTTGGAATATGACTTAAGCTGATGTTTGCACCAATGCCAGAGGCAAGACGCTTACCCCTAGAGTTCTCAACTGCACAAATAAAACCGGCCGCCGTTTCAGGCAGCCGGTCCAAACTTCTCAACTGGAGATCGAGAGCTTATTTTTCAGACACGAAATCTGTTAGGATTTTTTCGTTCTTCGCTTCTTCAAGCTGAACGATACGGTCTCTGCTTGCACGATCGTCCATGCGGTATTTTACGAAGTTCACCAGCGCCAATGTGAGCATGAAGACCCCCATACCAAAAATGCCTTTGGTGGAAAGATCGACTGGCATTTTATAGACGGTTAGAGCCATCATAAAATATGACGTGAGTACGCCGAAGCCGTTAAATGCCGTGTAAATGCCGTTTGATGTTGTTGTGTCGAGGTTCATAATATTTCTCCTGAATGGTGGGTTGGTTAGCTTGCTTTTTTGGTTGCAGTTTTTGCGGCGAGACGTTCTAGAACATCGTCCGCACGGGTTTTTGTGGCGCTGCCGAAACCAGCTTCCGCCATACGATCTTTGATGTTGCGGCGGCTGAGCCCTTCATCAATTTCTTCCAAGACCTGGCTTTCTTCGAATGGGTCAGACAGATTTGTGACTTTTGAAATCAACCGTTCGGCTTCGGAAAAACTGGTGGTGGTGTCGATAGAACGGTTGATGGATTTTTGCGCTTTGCGTTCCATGGCGACAGACTTAGCGGCTTGCGCACCTTGCTTCAGACTGACCAAGCGACGATGCGCCTTTTCAATTGAAAACCGAATTTTCTCGATACGGTTTTCAATGCTCTCGCACGTCTCGTGACGCAGTTTTGCTTCGTCTTCCAACTCCGCAATCGCTTCTGCTGCTTCACGCGCCATATCATTCTTCTTCGCTGCAAGCGCCTGCCCTGCCCGTTCTTCGAGGTCGGCAATTTGGTTTTCAATGCGATGAAGCGACTTTTCTTCGCTGCGTTTGCGCATGATCAAAGAAGCAAGCGTGTTTTTTGCGGCGGACAAATTGGCTTCAGAATCTCTGATCTTCAAATCGATCAGATCAATTGCATTTGCGTCTTCCAATGCAGTTTCAGCTTTGAACTGGCTAATGCGCGCCAGATTTTTAAACAAACCAATCATTTCTTTCTCCCGTTAGGTTTCGACTGGATGACGCTCGAGATTTTTGAACGCCGTTCACAAATCGCAATATACGGATATTTGAACAATGTTCAATACATAAAATGAACTTTGTTCAAATTTGATTTTCGATGGTTAATCGATCACTGATGGTGCAGATGTGAACGCCGTTCATAGATTCGGCTAATTCCAGAGAGACCTATGACCCTTCCTGCTGCTGAAATTCGCAAGCGACTGATCGAGATCACAATCAACCTGATGGACACAGGCGGCATTGATGCCGTGAAGGCCCGCCCTATTGCAAAGGAAGTAGGGATCTCCGTTGGAACCATCTACAATATGTTCGGCTCGATTGATGGGCTGGTGCAGGAAGCCAATGGATTGATCCTTGAACAGTTTGCATCTGTCGCGCTGGCTGCTATTGCAGAAAAGCAAGATCGATGGGCTGAGGGTGTCTCCTCTGGCAAATTGGATATGGCCGCTGCCATGCGCGCACGCCTTTTGACCATCGCTGAAACCTATATGAATTTCGTGGCACAGAATGAAAGCCGCTGGCAGGCTATGTTGGTGTACAATCAAAACCGTTCGGTTGAAATTTTGTCCGAGAGCTATGACCAACAACAAGCAGACCTGTTTCAATGGTTGGGCAACACAATCGAAAATACCAAACTGGGTGCCACAGAAGACAACCGCCGTATGGTGGCGCGCATGTTGTGGTCATCGGTTCATGGCATTGTGGTGCTGAACTATATTGGCCAAGCCAACGAAACCTCGCGCGCTTATACATGGCAGCAAATTGAAGCGTTTGTTGAAACCTTCGTGCTGGGCGTGCTTGCCAAATGAACGACCCACAGAACGCACATTTTTCGACACGCCCCGTTCAACTCTCAGATGCCGCTGAATTGACCGCCCTACTCAATGAGATCATCGAAATTGGCGGCTCGACGGCATATCAAAAGCCACTTACTGAAAAAGAGTTTTCAGCCAAATTCATATCTGCAGCAAACAATGTAAGTTGTTTTGTGGCTGAAAGGCCTGACGGCAGAGTGATCGGGTTTCAATGGCTGACGCGCAATGAAAACCTGCCGGAAAACTGGGGCGACATCGCAACATTTGCAAAAGCCAATAGCGGCGTTCGTGGCATCGGCTCTGCGCTGTTTAAAGACACCCATACGGCTGCCAAAAATGCTGGATTGGACACGATCAACGCCACCATACGCGGCGACAATGTAAGCGGTCTCGGTTATTATTCTAAAATGGGTTTTGTGGGCTACAACGTCATCAAAGACGTGCCACTGAGCGATGGCACGTTGGTGGATCGCGTGCAGAAAAAGCACTCGCTTGTTTGAGAAAAGTGCAACGACCTCGTTAAACCTATCAGACCGTCGCACTGTTGGAAACCAAGTTTTGCGCCAACTGAGCGGATAGACCCAGCCGCAATAAATGAAACGGGATGGATTATTTTGTCAGCGGCCAGTTTTCGATGCGCTGTTGTTTCTTGGCCAGCAGGCCAAATATTGGAGACAGCACACCGACCATGCGGCCTGTGAAAGCTGGTTTTCCTGTTTCGCAGAGTGCTTTGAGATTCGACCCAATAAAGCCCTGGGCACCTGCCATCTCTTTGATGAGCTTGCCGCCCTCAATGGCGTTTTCGATGGTCAGGCAAAACTCTGTCCCACCATCTTTCTCCACCAATTCATAGGTCACCTTGCAAGGCGGTTCGTCGATATTGGTCATTTGAAACGTGTGGGAATAAATGCGTGGTGGTTCGAACTCCAAAACCTCCCCCACAACCATGGCGACTTTCTTGTTAGGGTGCACCATTCGGTAACTGGACCCGGCCTTCAGTCCGTTTTTTGTTTGGCAAATTGATCCAAAGAAGAACGGCAATGCTTTATCTGTTGCCACCAATGTGGACCAAACCGTCTCAAGCGATGCTTTGATAAAGGTGCGGTTGATGTTTGCTTTGGCATATTTGGGCTCACTCATCGTCGTTACTCCTTAAAGATTTTTGCGCCGCCGCCTCGGCCACTTGTTTGATTAGGTTTGTTCTGTCTGCCCAATGTGCTGAAAACGTATCTGTCCATCGCGCATGAATTTCCTGAATGGGCATGGCGTTGAGATAGAGTTTGCGGCTTCGCCCTTCCCTCTCGCTAATCACGAGATCTGCCTTTTCCAGAACAGCCAAATGATTCATCACCGCAATGCGACTCACATCGAATTTGTTGGCCAATTCTCCAACCGTCAGACCGGGCTTGTTGCGCACATGATCCATCATCTGGCGACGGGTGGTGTGCGCAAGAGCTTGAAAAACGGCATCAAGGTTATCATTAGTAATCATGTAATTACATTATTACATAAAAACTGAGAGTCAACCCCTTCTCTTCAGCGGCATTCTTGGAAAGTTGAGGAAGCGCATCAAACATGCATCTTGCGGGTGCGGAATTTGGGCAGACCGTACTGGTCACACATGGACACAGGTCAGTGATGTGAGGGGCTGAACCGAAGACTCATTGAACCTCATGATTTAGGCTATCCTCATCTTAGTTGTTGGGAAGGCTATCAAATGAACACGATTTTCCGTGCAGTGACTATTCTTGCGATGGCGCATATCATGATACTGGACGCTGCAATTGCTCAGGAAACCGTTGAATCTGGCCATATCGCTGTAGAAACACCCGCAACACTTTCGCCCGATGAAGCCAATCAGATTTATGATGAGTTACGCAAAAGAATGTCGACCGGATATGCAATCGCTGGACTGCCAATCATCAAAGACTATCAATTTTGGAAACGTTACAATTCGAGTCCCTATCTTTCTGCCACCCACGGCCAACGGTTTGTGAACAATTTCGCCAACACAAAAGCCTCAACCTATGGCAAGTTGAAAAGCGGAGAGGTCTATCCCGAAGGAACGGTGTTCGCCAAGGATACGGTAACGGTGACTAGCGAGAACAAGATTTTTCCAGGTGCCATTTTCATTATGGAAAAACTGGCCAAAGACGCCAACCCAGAAACGGCGGATTGGCGTTATGTTACCGTGTTGCCCGATGGCACATTGTTTGGCGACACGACGGGCGCTGAACCCGAATTGGCGCAATATTGCCATGCCTGCCACCAGGCAAAGGCCAAAGAAGATTACGTGTTCTATGTTCCTGAAGAGTTTCAGATCAAGAACTGAGACTTCTAGAACTCGGCAGACTGACTCAAAAAGCTCTCGCATTTCACCAGCACGTTTGTTGGTTGTGATGTTTCCATTTGTTTGAGATTTGCTCTAGAACACACGGGCCTATGCAACTTGCCTCTTATTTTGAAGTTTCCCACCCATGTCACACAATTCGTTTGGCCACCTTTTCCGTTTTACGACGTGGGGTGAATCCCACGGAATAGCCCTTGGCTGCGTGGTGGATGGTTGCCCGCCAAACCTGTCGATTTCGGAAGCCGAAGTGCAAGAATTTCTCGACAAGCGCAAACCGGGCCAATCCAAATATACGACCCAGCGCCGTGAAGCCGATGAAGTGAAAATTCTCTCAGGTGTCATGCCACAGGAAGATGGAACCTGGCTGACCACAGGCACGCCAATTTCCATGATGATCGAGAACACCGACCAGCGCTCGAAAGACTATTCCGACATCGCCAAACGCTACCGCCCCGGCCATGCAGATTTTGCCTATGACGCGAAATACGGCATTCGGGATTATCGCGGTGGTGGACGCTCTTCTGCCCGCGAAACGGCTGCCCGTGTGGCCGCTGGCGCGATTGCACGCAAAGTGATTTCAGGTGTAGCGGTTCGTGCCGCCCTCGTGCAAATGGGGCCCCACAAAGTTGATCGTTCCCGCTGGGATTGGGATGAGGTGAACAACAATCCGTTCTTTTGCCCAGACCCTGTGGCTGCGAAAGAATGGGCAACCGAACTCGACCGCATTCGCAAAGCAGGTTCGTCCATTGGCGCTGTGATTGAAGTTGTGGCCGAAGGTGTGTCCGCAGGATGGGGTGCCCCGGTTTACGCCAAACTCGACCAAGACATCGCAAGCGCCTTTATGTCGATCAACGCCGTCAAAGGTGTGGAGATCGGCAACGGGTTTGAAGCCGCCGAAATCACGGGCGAAGAAAATGCGGACGAAATTCGGATGGGCGCAGACGGCAATCCTGAATTTTTGAGCAACAAATCGGGCGGTGTGTTGGGGGGGATATCTTCTGGCCAGCCGGTCGTCGCGCGCTTTGCCGTGAAACCCACCAGCTCCATTTTGACACCCCGCCAATCCATCACATCAGATGGTGAAGAAGTGGATGTGATGACCAAAGGCCGCCATGACCCCTGTGTGGGGATCAGAGCCGTGCCGATTGGTGAAGCGATGATGGCCTGTGTGCTGGCCGATCATTATTTGCGGCATCGGGGGCAAGTTGGGTGAGCACTTGAGACGATCTGCAAAGAAGGCACTGGAAGCTTCGACTGTTGTTCGGGGTTCTTTACGTCCTGATTGCTCTTGTCGTTTTTCTTACCCCTCACACAGCTTCCAAATTTATGACGTCGGGCTTTTGGCTGATCATCATAGGATTCATTCACAATGAAGCAACGACACTGGCGCGAGACAGAATTTTTATTGAGAAACTGAATGAGAAACTTGAAAAAACAACACTTGATGAGACCACACGCGAAGGCATCAATTCCGATTCAACAGTTTTTTTTGAAAGCTTCTCCATTTATGAACCCCAAGCGAATGATTCCTATCCTGATTGGTTTCATTTTTTGGTTCTTAAATGAGCACCTTTCTAGCGGTTTTGATTGGATTTACGGCCAAGCGGGATCAATCAATTGAAGCCGGCACTGAAACCATCCAAAATTAAAAATTGTCATTGCCGCAACAGCGGCAATCCAGCATTAAGGGTTTGAAATTGCACTCTTGGTTCTGGATCGCCGCTGATGCGGCGATGACACAATCTGGTTTGAAGGTAAAAGAGTAATGACATCAGATATGGAACGCGTAGCGGATGCTATTCGCGCTTTTGAGAAGGGCGAGATTGTTGTCGTTATGGACGATGATGATCGCGAAAATGAAGGCGATTTGATTGTGGCTGCGGTGCATTGCACGCCGGAACATATGGCTATGATTATCCGTCACACGTCTGGCATTGTGTGTGCGCCGATGACGGGTGCAGAAGCGCGGCGTTTGCAGTTGAACCCCATGGTGGCTGACAATGATGCGCCCCACTCCACCGCTTTCACCGTAAGTGTGGATTACAAACACGACACGACCACAGGCATCTCTGCCGCCGAACGCTGCTCTACCGTGCGCGGATTGGCAAACCCGAACTCTGGTGCGGCGGACTTCGTGCGCCCTGGCCATATTTTCCCGCTCGTGGCGCGTGAAGGCGGCGTGTTGATGCGCTCTGGCCATACTGAAGCTGCCGTTGACCTTTGCAACCTTGCAGGCCTGCCGCCCGTAGGTGTGATTTCTGAACTTGTGAACGACGATGGCACAGTGATGCGCGGGCCACAGATCGATGCCTTTGCCAAAGAAAAGGGATTGAAGACAGTCACCGTCGCTGACCTGATTGCTTACCGCCAGCGCCAAGAACGCTTGGTGGATCGTGTAGACACATTCGAAACGCAAACCGCCTTTGGCAAAGCACAGGCTTACACTTATACAACTGAATGGGACCCTATGCAGCAACTCGCGGTCGTTTATGGCGATATTCGCGATGGGCGCGATGTGTTGGTGCGTTTGCACGTGGAAAATGTGTTGGACGATGCATTTGGCGGCTCGGCCTCTTTGAACGACAGTTTGAAAACCATTGCTGATGAAGGCAGGGGTGTGGTGGTTTATCTGCGCGAAGGATCGGTTGGTGTCGCCGGCGGCGGCATGCGTGGCGATGTGGATGAGGCCCCGCGAAGCGAACCAGCCTTTGGCGATGAACGCGAAGACCACGGCACAGCACAAAGCCGCAAAGAAGAATGGTTGGAAATTGGCCTTGGGGCGCAAATTCTAAAAGACTTGGGTGTCAGTTCAATTCGCTTGCTTGCCTCCAAAGAACGCTTTTATGTTGGACTGTCTGGATTTGGGATTGAAATCAGTGAAACAATTACAAGCTAAATCACGCGCATTCATCAGATCACTTGCCGTATTTGCCGCCGTGTTGGCATCTGGCACCGCTTCGGCGGAAGGCTGGACCACCAAGAAGGTTGATCGCCTGCCGGAAGCTGTTGAACGTCCATTGGCGCCGGAAGGCCTGCCTGATGGCGAAGTGGCCATATTAGAAAATGCAGAGGTTTTTGCTGCTTGGTACACCAAGCCCACAACACGCTATGCCCATGGAATTTTAGGTGATGCCATTGAAGCCGGCGAGTTGACCGTTGAAACCAGCACGGGCGACACTCTCACCTACACTTTGCCCGAAAACCAGGTGTTTGAAGATCGCACACCTCGTTTGGTTGATCTTGACGGGTTCGGCAAAACCCAGATCATCACGATTTTAAGCGACCAAACCAAGGGTGGATCAATTGCCGTATTCGGTGTGCGCAAAGGCAAGCTGGAATTGGTTGCGCAAACGCCATATATCGGCCGCTCCAACCGCTGGCTGAACATTGCGGGTATTGATGATTTCGACGGCGACGGAAAAACACAAATTGCGGCGGTTTGGACGCCCCATATTGGTGGCACACTGAAATATTGGACATGGGACAAAGGAAACCTGAGGCTTAGTGGTGAAGCCTATGGGTTTTCCAACCATTTTATTGGGTCGCGTGAACAAGAGCTTTCAACCGTCAACGATTTTAATGGTAATGGTGTCTCTGACCTCGCTTTGCCGAGCGCTGATCGAAAATCCGTTCGCATCATGACATTCAAGGGCCCTGCCCGAGGTAAGAAAGTGCTCGAAGAATTCGCCCGCATCCCAATGCCAGCGCGCGTGGACAAAGCGATGTCTTCTCGGTTTGAAAATGGCAAAGTCACAATTACTGTGGGGCTGGAAGATGGCTCCGTGCACGAAATCAGTCACTAAAACTTCAACCAAGGCACCTGTTGACGGCCATTGTGGCGCATTGACCTAGCGGTAGGGCGAGCGCAAGTTGCCATAAAGGGGTTTGTACATGACAACACATCTTTATACGCACGATATTTTTGTCGAACATTTGGTTCCAGATGGGCACCCTGAACGACCCGACCGCATACGCTCCGTGGCAGAAGCATTGTCTTCCGACGCATTTGACGGGTTGACCCGCTTTGAAACCAAAATGGCCGACGAGAGCACATTTCTTTATGGGCATCCCGAAAGCCATGTGGAGCATTTGCGCGAAAAAGCACCCGATGAAGGGCGCGTGCGTATTGACGCCGACACAGCTATGAGCCCGCAAACCTGGAATTGCATGCGCCATGCGGTGGGCGGTGGTTTGGCCGCTATAGACGCTGTTTTCTCTGGCGAAGCAGACAATGCATTTTTGGCTGCTCGACCACCGGGACATCATGCCGAAAAAACCACAGCCATGGGATTTTGTTTCGTCAACACAGCCGCGATTATGGCGCGCCATGCGCAAAAGGTTCATGGTGTTGAACGCGTGGCAATTGTGGACTGGGATGTGCACCACGGAAACGGCACGCAAGACATTTTCTTTGACGACCCAAGCGTGATGTATGCCTCTACGCATCAAATGCCATTGTTCCCCGGAACAGGCGACAAGAATGAAACCGGTGCTGGCAATATTCACAATGCGCCTCTTTCTCCCGGTATGGATGGCGACGGTTTTAAAGAAGCCTTCCGCAGTCGCGTGTTTCCAGCCCTTGATAATTTTCGGCCTGATCTGCTGATCATTTCCGCTGGTTTTGATGCACATCATCGAGATCCGCTGGCCAATATCAATCTGGTTGCAGACGATTTTGACTGGGCTACAGGAAAACTGCTCGAAACTGCTGCAAAATACAGCAACAACCGGGTCGTCAGTTTGTTGGAAGGTGGCTATGATCTGCAGGGACTGGCCGAATCTTGTGCAACACATGTGCAACGCCTGATGCGCGGCTGAATATTGAATTTGAGAGTGACCCTATGAGCGAAGACGCGAGCATCGATGTTTCCAAACTCACTTTCGAGCAAGCGCTCGACCAGTTGGAGAAAATTGTCCAGGCACTAGAGCAAGGCGATGTGGAATTGGAAGAAAGCATCAAAACGTATGAGCGTGGCGAGGCGCTTAAAAAGCACTGCGCTCAATTGCTTTCTGCAGCAGAAGATAAAGTGGAGAAAATCCGCGTTGGGGCAGATGGTTCGGCCAAAGGAACCGAACCGCTGGACACTTAGAATTTTCACAACACCTCACTTGCGCGGCGCGTATCTGTCGCAGCCAGCAACGTGAAATTGGGCACTTGCTGACTTATATGTAATTCGTCGGAGCAACCAAAGCCGACTTAACTGAAAGCCAAACTGTGAAACCTGAGACCCCCCTGCTCGATACGATCTCGAAATCGGAAGATTTGCGCAAATTGAGCGATGACCAGCTGCGACAAATCGCAGATGAAGTGCGTCACGAAATGATTGACGCAGTGTCTGTCACTGGTGGACATCTGGGGGCTGGCCTTGGCGTGGTTGAACTGACCGTTGCCTTGCACCACACTTTCAACACGCCGCATGACCGCATCATCTGGGATGTGGGGCACCAATGCTATCCCCATAAAATTCTCACCGGTCGTCGCGATCGCATTCGCACTCTGCGCCAAGAAGACGGGTTGTCTGGCTTCACCAAGCGTTCGGAAAGTGAATTTGACCCATTCGGCGCGGCGCATTCTTCCACATCCATTTCTGCTGGCCTTGGCATGGCGGAAGCGGCGAAGCTTGCGGGTGTAGACCGCAACGTCGTGTCCATCATCGGCGACGGGTCCATCACAGCTGGCATGGCCTATGAAGCGATGAACAATGCTGGTGGCATGGACGCGCGCCAGATCGTTATTCTCAATGACAATGATATGTCTATTGCGCCGCCCACTGGTGCCATGAGCCACTATCTTGCGAGATTGGTGTCTGGCCAGACTTACCGCTCTATTCGCGAGACCGCGAAACAATTGAGCCACAAACTGCCAAAATTCTTTCAAGACAAAGCGCGGAAAACAGAAGAATTTGCCCGCGGCTATTGGCTTGGCGGAACCATGTTTGAAGAATTGGGATTTTACTATGTCGGCCCAATTGATGGCCACGACCTTGATGCTCTTCTGCCCATTTTGCGCAATGTGCGCGACAGTGAACAGGGGCCAATTCTGGTTCACGTTATAACGGAAAAAGGTAAGGGCTATGCGCCTGCCGAAGGAGCTGCGGACAAGCTGCATGCTGTTGCCAAGTTTGATGTGATTACGGGCGAGCAGGCAAAAGCCGTTCCCAACGCCCCATCCTATACCAAAGTGTTTGGCCAATCGCTCGTTCAAGAAGCAATGGATGATGACAAGATAGTTGGCATCAGTGCAGCCATGCCTGGCGGCACAGGAATTGATATTTTTGAAGAAACATTTCCAGACCGCACCTATGACGTGGGCATTGCGGAACAACACGCGGTCACATTCGCTGCAGGGTTAGCGAGTGAAGGCTACAAACCTTTCTGCGCAATCTACTCTACATTTCTGCAACGCGGTTATGACCAAGTGGTGCACGATGTCTCTATCCAACAATTGCCCGTGCGATTTCCCATAGATCGTGCTGGCTATGTGGGGGCTGATGGCGCAACCCACGCGGGTTCATTTGACGTGGCTTATCTTGCATGCTTGCCCGGTTTTACCGTGATGGCGGCGGCCGACGAAGCTGAATTGAAACACATGGTTGCCACTGCCGTGGCCTATGATGAGGGGCCTATTTCTTTCCGCTACCCACGCGGCGAAGGTGTTGGTGTTGAAATGCCAGAACGGGGCTCAATTTTACAAATAGGCAAAGGTCGCATTGTGCGTGAAGGCAGCACAATTGCGCTCTTGTCATTTGGCTCACGTTTGCAAGACTGTCTGTTGGCTGCTGAAGAGCTTGAAGATCACGGACTTTCAACAACCGTTGCCGATGCGCGGTTTGCCAAACCACTTGACACAGATCTCATTCGCCAATTGGCTTTGAACCATGATGTTCTCATCACCATCGAAGAAGGCTCAACCGGTGGTTTTGGCGCAATGGTGCTGCATGAACTTGCAGGCCAAGGTTTGCTGGACAATGGACTGAAAATTCGCACTATGACCATGCCTGACATCTATATGGACCAGATGAGCCCCGCGACCATGATTGCAAAAGCGGGCCTAGACAAAGAGGGAATTGTCAAAACCGTCTTTGCAGCGCTCGGTCGTGCTGATGAACTGCCCATACGCGCGTGAACCTTTGCCGCAGGCTCTACACAACTGTTTGATTGCCCAATACAACGCGTACGACGTAAACTGCGCAAAATTATTTTCAGAGTACGCATCATGAAATTTCTCCGCTATGGCATTTGGGCAATCATATTTGTCTTGGCCGGATTTCTTGCATTCTCGACGGTTGGCAAGTTTTTCGACAAAGACAACAAGGTCGCCGGTCTGGTCTCCATTGGCGGGCCATTTACTGCCCTTGCTGCCAACGGCTCGCCCATCACCCATGACGACCTGAAGGGCCGCCCTCACGTACTGTTTTTTGGGTTCACAAATTGCCCAGACATTTGCCCGACCACCCTTTATGAAGCGGGTGAATGGCTGAAAGCTCTTGGCCCCGATGGAGACAAATTGGACATCTATTTTGTCACGGTAGACCCAAAGCACGACACACCAGAAATGTTGAGCACCTACCTCACTGCGTTTGATAAACGCATAAAAGGGATAACAGGCAGCGAAGAGCAAATTGCCGAGATTGTGAAGAAATGGCGAGTATATGCAGAAAAAGTGGATACCGGTGATGGCGATTACACCATGAACCACACGGCAAGCACCTTCCTCATGAAGGCCAATGGAGAGTTTTTCGGCACCATCGCTTACGGCGAACAAATGGATGTCGCCAAAGGAAAACTCGAGCGATTGGTGAAATCTTAAAGGCTTTTTCATGTCACTGACGAGCAAAGTAGCAATTCTGGTCGCGACGGGAGGTTTCCTGGGAGCTGCTGCTGGACTTTGGTTTCTGTTTGGAGGTGAAGTCTATCTTACATATATGGCAGGCATGATCATGCGCTGCTTCTAGCGCCGCAAGCTGCATGGAATATGTTAACCAAGTGACTCTTTTTTAACCCAATTGTTTTGGTCTTTTTCAATTCAAATTGTAGATAAACGGCTCAGGGAACTGGGGAATTTGTTATGCGTAATTTGAAAAAGACTGGCTTACTTTTGATGACATGTGTTGGCGTAAGCCATGCTGCACAGGCAAATGACTCTACCTCAAGCGCCATCCACAAGGCCGCAGCGGAACGCTTGCAGAAAAAACTTGGCACCATTCGTGGGACAATCAAACCTGCCGCTCAAAACGTATTCTTGACTGAATTCATGATTGAACAGCTGAAGCCAATTGAAATTAAATCGGATGACGAACGCGCCGAACTGGATTCGCAACGTGTTGACCGCAACATCATCACAAACGCGATCGGGCAAGATGATGACTTCGTGACCTTGGCTGGGCAAGGCGATCTCGATGATCTGACCTCTGCCGTTGATAAGATGATTGACGCACAAGAATAGTTTCCAATCTTGCCTTTGAAGACCTCGCCTGCCATGCATCCAAAATGCAGCAAGCCACCCCCAAACAACGCATAGACATTCTTCTCACCGAGCTTGGATTTGCCAAAAGCCGTTCACGCGCACGAGATATGTTGGCCCGTGGTTGCGTGCATGTGAATGGCACTGTGGTTGAAAAGGCTGGGGCAACCTTTCCACCTGATGTAGACATTCAAGTGGATGACCCGACCATGGGTTACGTCTCGCGTGCAGCCCTAAAACTTGTTGCAGGCCTTGACGCCAGCGCAATAGACATTCGCGATAAACATTGCCTCGACCTTGGTTCGTCCACCGGTGGTTTTACGGAAGTCATGCTTGAACGCGGCGCCCAAAAAGTTTTTGCCTTGGATGTGGGTCATGGCCAAATGGTGGAGCATCTTGCGACACACCCGCGGGTTACCAATCTAGAAAAATTTAATGCGCGCGACCTCACTTTGGATATTCTTGGCATAGCGCCCGACGTGATTGTCAGCGACATGAGCTTCATCTCATTGCGCATTGCTGCTGAACCCGCATTGCATTTGGCAGCCCGCACCGCAGCCTGTGTTTTGCTCGTGAAACCCCAATTTGAAGTGGGGCGCCAAGGCATCGGCAAAGGGGGGCTTGTGAGCGATGAAGCTTTAGTGGAAAAGACGCTGGATGAAATCAAACAGTGGTTTAACGCATTGCCCGGATGGTCAATGACACATTTCCTGCCCGCACCTCTTGCAGGGGGTGACGGAAACCAAGAATATTTGCTGTGTGGAGCACGACATGTCTAACGTGAAAATTCGTGCTTTGGGAAGCTTGGGCGATGGCATTGCCAGTCACACAAGTGGTTCAATTTTTGTACCATTCACCTTGGCAGGTGAAGCCGTTTCTGTTTCAGGCGAACCACCGCATATGGACTTGGTTGAGATCATCAACCCTTCATCAGATCGCGTTGAAGCACCCTGCCCTTACTTTGGCACTTGCGGCGGTTGTAATGTTCAGCATTTTGCACATGCGCCCTATCTTGAATGGAAACGCGGCCTCGTTCGCGATGCCTTTTTGCAAGAAGGAATTGAAACAGATATTGAACCGACCATTGCTTCAGAAAGTGAAAGCCGTAGGCGCGTGACCTTCTCCGCCCAGCGGGTCGACGGAAAATTTGTAGTCGGGTTCAACAAGTCCAAAAGCCATGATTTGGTCGAGATCGACACATGCGCGATCGCCTTGCCTGCGATTAACAATAGTCTGTTGGACTTGCGCTCAGTGCTGCCCTCTTTGCTGCGCGGGCAAGAAACAATCTCCGCGATGGTGACAGTTTGCGACAACGGCCTCGACCTTGCGATTACCATGGAAGACACACCTAATGAAACAATGATGGCAAGTTTTGTGCGCGCATTTGCACGAAGCAGTTTTCTGCGTGCAAGCGTGAATGGGGATGTGGTGGTGGAAAAAGAAAAACCGCAAGTTTCATTTGGTGATGCTTCGGTTGAACTGCCTGCAGGTGGTTTTTTGCAGGCCGTTGTGTCTGCAGAACACGCAATTGCTAATTTGGTTTTGTCCCATTTGAAAAAATCAAAACGCGTGGTGGATCTGTTTTGCGGCAGCGGCACTTTTGCCTTGCGCTTGGCCAAACGGTCGCGTGTTCATGCTGTTGAAATGGAGCTCGACGCATTGAGTGCTCTTCAATCCTCAAACACGCCTGAAGGCACGAAATCAATCACCACGGAAAAACGCGACCTGCACCAATTGCCTTTGATGGGTTCCGAATTGAAACCCTATGACGGCATATGCCTTGACCCGCCACGTGCTGGCGCTGAAGATCAAATCAAAGAAATCTCGAAGACGGAAACGCGCAAAGTCGCTTACGTGTCATGCAACCCCGCAACTCTTGCGAGGGACGCAGCCATGTTATTGAAGGCGGGCTTCAAGCTGGACAAAGTTGTTCCTGTTGACCAGTTTATTTACTCGCATCACGTGGAAGTGGTTGCGCTGTTTTCAAAACCGTCTGCCAAAGGCAAACGGTCTATTTTCGCTCAACGCTAGGTTTGCCGTTTAAGACGCTTTCTTTCCGCGATTCATGAAAGCGACAAAGGCGTTGCGCGCTTCGTCGGACACAAGACGTTCAGCAAAAATTGCACCTTCTTTTTCCATTTGAGAAATAATCTCAGAACGGTCGCCGCGAATAAGTTCACGGGTGAGGCGCATGGATTCAGCTGGTTTGTCTGCCAGTTTTTGAGCAGCGTCCATAGCGACTGATTCAAGCTCTTCAATATCCACAACCGCGTTGACCAATCCGGCCGATTGCGCTTTTTCAGCGGAAAATTTTTCGCTGAGCGCCAGAAGCTCAAACGCCCGTTGCTGCCCCATAATACGAGGTGCCACAAGGCTAGATGCGGCTTCTGGAACAAGACCCAGATCGGTGAACGGCGTTTGCACCCACGCGCGTTGGGATGCAAAAACCAGATCACAATGCATCAACATGGTGCAGCCTACGCCGACAGCAAGGCCGTCAATTCCCGCAACCAGTGGTTTTGTACCCGTGATAATCGCCCGCAGAAAATCTATGACCTCTGTCCCTTTTTCACCACCCGTAGCAACGGCCATAAAATCCATAAGATCGTTGCCAGATGTGAAAACCTCGGGCTGTCCCAAAAACAGGGTTGCCCCAATCTCATCGTTCCCGTCTGCTTCGGCGATTGCAAATGCCAACTGAGCATACATAGCGCGGGTAATCGCGTTCTTCTTTTCAGCGCGGTTGAAGCGAATGATCTGAACACGGCTTTCACGGGTGATTTCAATTTCGGACATGTTTGTTCCTAAGCTGTGAGGAGATGTGCACCAGCGCCAAGAAGGCTTTCGGCCCCGTTCTCAACAGTATTGCGTAAGCTGGTTGTTTCGTTGAGCAAATTGCTTGCCATAAACTGCGCAATCGAGGCGCGGGCGTCGTTGTCGGTGGTGCCCTCAACAAGGGCGGCTTTGGCGAGGTAGACCGCACCCGACGCAAGACCTGCCAAATGCTGATAAGGCGTGGCCCCCGCGAGCGCCGTTTGTGTTTCCCCAGCTTCCAATTGGCGCAGCATAAATTCAGTGGTCTCTGTATAATCATCCAACGCAGCGGTCAGGTTTTCCGCCAAACCAGCAAGATCACTTCGATTGGATTGCGAAACCTCTTTCACCACATCGCGCAGTTCGGAAATATAGGTGCGAATTGCTTCACCACCATCCAGAGGCAGTTTGCGGGTGACGAGGTCGATCGCCTGAATGCCGTTTGTACCTTCATATATGGGTGCAATACGGGCATCGCGCATCAATCGCGCTGCGCCAGTTTCTTCCACAAAGCCCATTCCGCCATGAATTTGAACGCCAATACTGGCAACTTCGCACCCAATGTCTGTGGAGAATGATTTGGCTACGGGCGTTAAAAGCGCAGCGCGGTTTTTCCAATAAGCGTGTTCCGATTCATCTGCGAGTTCTTCCATATCAATCGCATGGGCGCAGTTGTAGCAGATTGCTCGGGCTGCTGCCGTAAGTGCTTGCATGGTGAGAATATTGCGCTGCACGTCAGCGTGAAAAATGATTGGCGCCATGCCCTCACCTTCATAGCCTGCTGCTTTGCCCTGTTTACGCTCTTGCGCATAGGCGAGCGCCTTTTGGGTTGCGGCTTCAGCCACAGCAACACCTTGGATACCGACCAAAAGTCTGGCGTTGTTCATCATGGTGAACATGCAGGACAGACCGCGGTTCTCTTCACCCACAAGCCAGCCAATGGCTCCAGGCGTGTCGCCAAATTTCCCATCGCCATAAATCATTGTACAAGTGGGAGATCCGTGGAGACCCAATTTATGTTCAAGGCTATGGCAAAATGCATCGTTGCGTGCGCCGAGACTTCCATCTTCATTAACCAAAAACTTCGGCACCAAAAACAATGAAATGCCACGCTGTCCAGCAGGGGCATCTGGCAGACGGGCCAAAACGAGATGGACGATATTGTCCGTCATGTCATGTTCGCCGTAGGTGATGTAAATTTTCTGGCCAAAAATACGGTAGCTGCCATCGCCCACCGGCTCGGCTTTGGTTTTCAGGCCATTGAGATCAGACCCAGATTGAGGCTCAGTGAGGTTCATGGTGCCCGTCCACTCACCCGACACCATTTTCGCCAAATAGATGTCCTTCAACTCTTTTGAAGCGTGGGCATTGATGGCTTCTGTTGCGCCAATCGTCAGCGTTGGCCCAACACCGAAGCCCATGGAGCCGGAGTTCCACATTTCAAACGCTGCAGTTTGAAGGCTCATAGGAAGACCCTGACCGCCATATTCTTCTGGCCCAGTAAGCGCATTCCATCCGCCCTCGGCCCAAAGTTTGTAAAGGTCGGCCCAACCGTCAGGAGTTGTCACCACACCATCCACAACTTTGGAACCCTGTTCATCTCCAATTTCAGCAAGCGGAGCAACTTCATCTGACGCGAATTTTCCGCCCTCCTCCAAAATGGCATCCAACAGATCTTCCGACAATTCTCCAGCCTTGCCAGCGTCCATTGCCGCACCAAGGCCTGTCACGTGTTTGAGTGTATGGGCAATGCTGTCAACGGGCGCGCGGTACATGAGAAATCCTTCCAAAAGTCTTGTGATTCAAAATTCGCATATTTTGACGTTAACGTCAAAATTATTGCACTTGCTGTTTATGTCAAAGTGTCTTGTAAACAGAGCATGAGCAAGGTTTTTTCTTCAGATATTGGCTTTGATGTTGCCCTTGAAGCATTGCGCGACGGTGCACTTGTGGGCGTGCCAACAGAAACTGTTTACGGTTTGGCTGCAGATGCTACCAACGAACAAGCTGTTGCCAAAATTTACAGGTCAAAAGGCCGTCCTTCATTTAATCCCCTCATTGCACATGTGAGCGGTGTGGAAATGGCACAACGCTATGGTGCTTTTCCTGAAGTGGCATTGAAGCTCGCTGATGCGTTTTGGCCCGGGCCTCTGACCATTGTCGTGCCGCTCAATGAAAGTTGTGGCATTGCCGATGCGGTGACAGCGGGGCTTGGTACAATAGCATTGCGCCACCCGCTTGGGATTATGGCCGATTTGGCGGAAGCGCTAGATGCCCCAATTGCAGCACCAAGTGCCAACACATCTGGCAAAATTAGCCCGACAACCGCACAACATGTGTTTGATGATTTGGGCGATAAGGTTGCGGTGATCCTCGACGGCGGCGCATGTGCAGTTGGATTGGAATCCACTGTTGTGAAAGTCGATGGGGAGAAAATAATTCTTCTTCGCGAAGGCGGGCTCTCGGCTGAATTGATTGAAGCGCAGATGGGCAAAATCGAGCGAGGAACTCGCGCACCGAAAGTGGAAGCCCCTGGTATGCTGTTAAAACACTATGCACCACGACTTCCCTTGCGCATAAATGCCAAGTCGGTTCGCGCAGATGAGGCATTGATTGCCTTTGGCACTCCGCTGGACGGGGCAATGGCAACCCGCAATTTGAGCAAAGACGAAAATTTGGAAGAAGCAGCCAATCGCATGTTTGCTATAATGAAAGAGTTAGAAGACAGCGGCGCACATGGCATTGCAGTTCAACCCATTCCTCACCACGGTTTAGGGGCTGCAATCAACGATCGCTTAAAACGCGCTGCGGAAGGCTCTGGGGACTGACATGAAGAACGACCTTATCTCCAAGTTTTCAGCAATTGTTGGCGAAAAATATGCGCTTTCAACACCAGATAATATGGCACCCTTCGTCAAAGACTGGCGGGGCCGATACAGAACCAAAGCCGCTCTTGTGCTGCGCCCGGGTTCGGTTGAGGAAATTTCTGAGATCATGAAACTGGCGTCTGAAACAAAGACGCCGGTTATTCCACAAGCTGGCAACACAGGGCTGGTTGGTGGAGGCATTCCCTTGGAAGGCGGGGGAAGCAGCGAGATTATTTTGTCTATTGGGCGTTTGAACCAAGTTCTCGATGTGGACACAGGCAGCAATACGATAACTGTAGAAGCTGGCGCAGTGTTGGAAACATTGCAAAACGCGGCTGATGAAGCAGATCGCTTGTTCCCCTTGTCGCTCGGTTCCCAAGGAACTTGCCAAATTGGGGGCAATATCGGTTCCAATGCTGGTGGCACAGGCGTTTTGGCCTATGGCAACACACGCGAACTGGTGATGGGGTTGGAAGCCGTACTGCCCACGGGTGAAATCTGGAACGGGCTCTCGCGCTTGCGCAAAGACAATACGGGTTACGATCTAAAGAACCTGTTCATTGGCAGCGAAGGCACTTTGGGCGTAATAACAAAGGCCGTGGTGAAGCTGTTTCCCAAACCAAAGGGACGCGAAGTGGCGTTTGTTGGGGTCAATTCCACCCAAGCGGCGCTCGATTTGCTCAATCTTGCCAAAGGCAGCGTGGGCAATGGCCTCACCGCTTTTGAGTTTTTGGCGGAGATCGGGATGCAATTCACATTGCGGCATTCCCAAAACGGCACCCGCGCGCCCATAGAGGGCAGCTATCCTTGGTACATCCTCATGGAAATCTCTTCGGGACAATCCGCAGAAGATGCACGCGCCTCCATGGAAAGCATTTTAGAAGGCGGTTTTGAAGCGGGCATCGTTGAAGACGCCACGATTGCCGAGAGCTTAGCGCAACAAAATGCATTTTGGCAGTTGCGCGAAGATATGTCGGATTCTCAAAAGCCGGAAGGCGCTTCAATCAAACACGATATTGCCGTGCCAGTAGGTTCATTGCCTCAGTTTATTGAAGAAGCGGACGCGGCAGTTCTCAAAATCGTGCCAGACGCGCGCATTGTGAACTTCGGGCACATGGGCGATGGCAATCTACACTACAATATTTCGCAACCTGTGGGCTGGGAACGCGAGCAATTCTTCGAGTTTGAGCCTGCTGTCAACGATGCGGTCTACGATTTGATCGCGAAATACCACGGTTCCATCTCCGCAGAGCATGGAATTGGCCAAATGAAACGGGACAAATTGGCAAAAATAAAAGATCCCACCGCATTATTTTTAATGCGCAAAATCAAGGCCGCTTTGGACCCTGAAGGGATTATGAATCCCGGCAAGGTGATTTAACACAATCGCAACCTTACCCAGCCGTTAGGGAAGTGTGAGCGTTCCCTTAACATCTGTCGACTCGCCATAGTTGCATTGCCTTTTCGCACAACGAATTTCTTTCGCGAACCTTAAAATTGCGCAACGCGTGGTAACACTTGCGAAACCTTACCTGCTTCTTACCCCCACCAAGCATTTGATAACCCTTTGTAAGAGTGAAGTTTTCTTAACCTCGAATTTTAAGTGGATTCCGAACTCCGCTGCCTATTGTGACCTCAACGCCGGACAACAAATGATTTGGCGAAAAACGAGAGACCCAAAAAAGCCAATCAATGGCGGGCTCTTGAAAGTTTACAGGAAGGTTACACCATGGACGTCTGGGGACATCGCCAAGGTACATTGAATACAAAGCCAGTATGGGCTGATGCGCAAATGCGTGTTGATCCATATGCGCTGCCACAAAAGATTGCATATGACCGTGCACCAGTTTCAGGTTCTGCACGAGATCGTTCATTCGAGTTCACATTGAACGAAGGCGGCGCAACTTTGAAATGCGACATGACATGCGGGCTGCCGCTTTCATTGTCACTGCCAAAACGGGCATTTATGGGTGTTGCCGCACGTGCATTTGAAAACGAAGACGGGTCAAACACCGTCACGTTGGAATTGATGCACAAGGATAGCGACCTATCAGTGCCGCTTTGCGTGTCCGATGCTGTGGAAGATACTGCAAGCGACTGGCATTCATGGGCAAAACAACTTGGTTTGCCGATGTTGATGGTGGATGAAGCTGGCGAGATTTCCGTGGTTCAAGATCACAGTGGCCTCACCTCACGAACAGCCAAGCCGCGCCGCCGTCGCGCTTCAATGATGAAGCACCGCCCAAACTTCATGCGCCGCCGCAAGGTTGGCATGATCGGACCGGTTGTGCGCATCACGGCCAGAGAGATTATTGCCCGCACATAGTTTGTGCGACGCAAAACCAAAGACACTCGACACCGGTCTCCTCCCTTCCGGTTTCGGGTGTTTTTGATTTGGGACTCAGACAAGTATGTCTACGACCAATCCCGCAAAGACAACCCAGCCAAAATGACTGTTAGATTTGAACAGTCTCAGGCAATTTTCGCCGTCATTGATGTCGAGCGATTTGATCTGCCAAAGCATGTGGCAGCTGCCTATGACCAGGCCAAGATAGCCTGGCCAACTTGCCTCGGCGAAGGAAAAGGCGACAGCAAATAGAACAAGCGTGCCAGCATAAAGCGCCATAAGCGCGGGTTTGGTTTTTTCACCAAAAAGCCGAGCCGTTGACCGCACACCAACCAATGCATCATCTTCACGGTCCTGATGCGCGTAGATCGTGTCGTAGCCGATCGTCCACAACACGCAGCCGACGTAAAGCAGAACGGGCGCTGTTGCGAGCTCTCCAAACACAACAGCCCAGCCCATCAGCGCGCCCCATGAAAATGCAAGGCCAAGAACAAATTGCGGCCAATCGGTCACCCGTTTGGCGAATGGATAGCAAGCGACAACAGCAAGAGATGATATAGCGAGAAAGAATGCGAATGTGTTGAAACCGCTATAGTTCAAGCAAAGCGCAAGCAAGCAAAGTAAACCTGCAAAAGCTTGCGCGATCATGAAAGCCGCTGCCTGTTTTTTAGAAACCCTACCACTTGGAATCGGTCGTGAGGCCGTGCGACTTACTTTTTCATCAATATCAACATCAACAATATCATTGTAAGTGCAGCCAGCGCCGCGCATGGCAATTGCCCCTGCAAGAAAGGCCGCCCCCCATGTGAGCGCCAATGGCCATCCAAAATCGGCTTCGACATCAAGTCTGGAGCCTGTCCATTGCGATGCAGCCAGAGCCAAGCTCCACCAGCACGGCCACAGCAAAAGCCACCATCCGATTGGGCGATCCCAACGCGCCAGTTGAGCGTAAGGCCAGATGGATTTCGGCAAAAGACGATAGACCCAATTGTCGGGTGTGGCGTCTGCAACGCGATCTGTGTTTGTGTCCGTCATGTCAACCTGACTTTTGCGCCGCAGATATGCGAACACAAGTGGAAAACCCGCGACAAATTCAGCCGCTCTCGTTTCTCCGTGCTAAACAACCCCAAAACCAATCGCAAGCACAAGTGAAACCCCATGAACATTCTTCTCATCGGCTCTGGAGGACGTGAACACGCTCTGGCTTGGAAAATTGCGCAATCGCCGTTGTGTGACACGCTTTTCATTGCTCCGGGAAATGGCGGCACCCACGACCTTGGCGAACACATTTCGCTGAATGTGGAAGACCATGCGGGTGTGGTTGCCTTGTGCAAATTGCAAAACATTGAACTGGTTGTTGTGGGCCCAGAAATTCCACTGGTGGATGGTTTGGCCGACCCATTGCGCGAAGCAGGCATTGCTGTGTTTGGCCCCTCAAAACTGGCCGCTCAGTTGGAAGGTTCAAAAGTCTTCACCAAAGAAGTTTGCGACCGCATGAACATTCCCACCGCTGGATATGGTCACTTCACCAACCACGCAGAAGCCCGCGCATATGTTGAAGCGCAAGGCGCACCAATTGTCATTAAAGCCGATGGTTTGGCCGCAGGAAAAGGTGTAACCGTCGCTATGACACGAGACGATGCACTCGCCGCAATTGACGATTGTTTCGACGGCGCCTTTGGCGATGCCGGCGCTGAAGTGGTTGTCGAAGAATTTCTGACGGGGGAAGAAGCCTCGATGTTTTTCCTGTGCGACGGAACAAACGCCATTCCGTTTGGAACGGCACAAGATCATAAGCGCGTGGGCGACGGCGACACGGGGCCGAACACAGGAGGCATGGGCGCTTATTCCCCAGCCCCGGTTTTGGATGATGCCACGCAAAACCGCGTGATGGATGAAATCGTAAAGCCAACATTGAAGGGCATGGCTGACATGGGCGCACCGTTTTCAGGCGTGCTTTATGCAGGGCTGATGATCGACAATGGCGCGCCAAAACTGATCGAATACAATGTGCGGTTTGGCGATCCTGAATGTCAGGTTTTGATGATGCGTTTGGAAAGCGACATCGTCCCCATCTTGCTTGCCTGCGACAAAGGCGGTTTATCCGATGTGCAAGCCCAATGGTCTTCAGACTTTGCTTTAACTGTTGTTATGGCGGCAAACGGTTATCCGGGAAATTATGAAAAAGGGAGTCAAATCAACGGACTGCCAGTAACTGGTGATAAACAGAATCTTGTGTTTCATGCGGGAACGCAACGCGTTGAGAAAGTGATTCAAGCGGTCGGGGGCCGCGTATTGAACGTCACCGCTACTGGCCCGAATGCCACTGAAGCGCAGGCGAACGCTTATAAATTGGTGGATGGCATTGATTGGCCAGAAGGCTTTTGCCGCCGCGACATTGGGTGGCGCGCCGTTGAGCGGGAGAGTTAAGCTCCCCCCTGTTTCACAAAACCATAGAGCGCCATGGCGATGAAAACACCGAGCAATGGCAGCAAAACAGCATCGAGATATATCACAAGACTAGAAAGCCCAACGGCCGCCAACACCCAAACCAGCAGTGGTGTGAAACAGCAGATCGCTGCAATGATCGCGCCGATAATTCCTGTTTTGGTGAGCCTGCTCATGGATACTTTTTACGCCTTATCGGTATAGCCAGCCAACTCGCCGTTGATCACATATTTCAAGATCTCAACCACTTCCGCACTGGTTTTCGTGACAGCGAGCGCCGCTGCATCAACTTCTTTCAGCGCATGGGCGTGTTCGTCCTGATGCATAATGATTGTGGGGATGCCCAAAGCGGATGCCATGCCCGCATCAAACGCCGCATTCCATTGTTTGTATTTTTCACTGAACCGCACCACAACAATATCCGCATCTTGAATGAGCGTGCGGGTGCGAATGGCATTCATTTTAGCACCCTTATTGTCGTGCCAAAATTTGTTCGGCTCTTCGCCCAAAATAGCGACGCCGCAATCGTCCGACGCTTCGTGATGGGTGACAGCCGACGCAAATGAAACAGCAAGACCAGCCGCCTCAGCACCCGCCGCAATGTCCTCACGCCAATTGGTGTGAATTTCACCAGACAGATAGATGTTCCAGGTTTTCATGTCGTTTGTTCCCACTGTGTCATCCTCGGCCTTGATCCGAGGATCCAATCTGTTGTGCTTTCTAGCCTTCAATCTTACTAAAATCAGCCACTGTTCCCGTTGCATCGCGAATACGTTTCATGAGCGCTAAGCGGTTGGCGCGGACCTTTGTGTCTTCGGCGTTGACCATGACGTTTTCAAAAAATGCATCCACTGGCGCGCGCAATTGTGACAAAAATTCCATCGCCTTTGCGAAGTCTTCTTTTTCGATGGCTTGGGTGGCGAAGTTTTCGGCTTCTTCGAGGGAATCGAACAAAGCGCGTTCTTCATCGGTTTCGAACAGATCAGCAGAAATCGCATCTGCCACTTCCGTTTTCTTCTTCTCTTCCGCCGCAAGAATATTGGCCGCACGTTTTGTGCCCGCCAAAAGGTTCTTACCGTCATCGGTGCTCAAGAAAGACCCCAACGCTTCAACGCGGCGGGTGATCATGAGGAGATCGTCATTGCTAGCTCCCATTCTTCCCCCTTGTGGGGGAGATGTCGTCGCCGACGACAGAGGGGGGGAAGCGGCGGACGCATTTTTTTGATCGAGTGCGGGGGAAGTCCCCCCCTCTGTCTGCTGTGCAGACATCTCCCCCACAAGGGGGGAGAGAGGAGAACCTTCAGAACTTTGTGACAACACTGCATCGATAAGATCGTGACGTGCGCCTTGGTCACGAAGATAGACTTTTAGACGATCGTGGAAGAATGAGAGAAGGTCGGAAACAATAGAATTGGGAGCAGGGAACCGATCTAAAATTTCTTCGGTTTGATAATTGCTCGAAGCAGCTATCGCAGTTGCAGGGTTTGAATTCCCGTCTAATCCAACCACGATAGCCTCGGCATCTAGATTGAACTTAAAGTCGTGGTCGGAAACTACTTCGTCTACCATTACCGACAGGTATTCCATTTGATGATTGTTGAGCCTCAAACATACATACACCGGCCAAAGCGGGTGAGCTGATCGTTGTTGAGATTTAAGGTGTCTAATAATTGCGCGAAGTATCCAGTTTTGTAAATTTATTTGAATTGAATTTTCTTGCAACAATCTGGTGACCGCCAAAGCAGCTCGTCTGAGCGCATAGGGGTCTTTGCTGCCTGTTGGTTTTTCGTCGATGGCCCAGAAGCCAACGAGCGTATCCAGCTTGTCTGCCAGTGCAACGGCGACCGCGACGGGATCGGTTGGTACGTCGTCGGATGGGCCTTGGGGTTTCCAGTGTTCTTCGGCGGTCAAAGCGACGCTTGCGTCTTCGCCTGCCCGTTCCGCATAACGTTTGCCCATGAGGCCCTGGAGCTCGGGGAACTCATAGACCATGGCGCTGTTGAGATCGGCTTTGCAGATTTCAGCAGCGCGTTTGGCTCTTTCTTTTATCCCCTTCGCGGCTTCGCCGCTCAACGCCTCTTGGCCAGGATCAGCCCCAACGACAGGTGCCAGCTCTTCCGCCAATGCCATAATGCGTTGCACGCGTTCGCCTTGGGTGCCGAGTTTTGCATGGAAGGTGACTTGGTTCAGTTTTTCCAACCACGGTGCAAAGCCATCTGTCTTGATGGCATGAAGGTCTGTTTCCCAGAAGAATTTTGCATCGCCCAAACGCGCATTCACGACCTTGGCGTTGCCGTGAGCGATTTCTTTGCCGCCATCCGTGGCTTCAATATTCGCGACGAGCAGAAAATTGTTCGACAGTGACCCGTCACCCAAAGCGCCCTTGCGCAGCACAAAGCACTTTTGGTTTTCCTTGATGGTCAGGCGAATGACTTCTGGGGGAATGTCGAGAAAAGCTTCGTCAAACTCGCCCATGATCGCCACAGGCCATTCGACCAGATTGCCCACTTCTTCCAGCAGCGCTTCGTCTTCCACCAATTCCAGACCTTTTGCGAAGGCGAGGTTTTTGGCGTCATTCTTGATGATGTCTTTGCGGCGCTCGGCGTCCAGCACGACTTTGGCCTTTTCCAGCGCGGAGACATAATCATCAAAACGGCGCACTGTTATCGCATCAGGCGCATGGAAGCGGTGACCGTAAGTCACGTTGCCAGCTTTAAGGCCGCCCACCTCAAATGGCACGACCACGGGTTCTTCAGTTTCAGGGCCAAAAGTGCAGATGATAGATTGCAGCGGACGCACCCATTTCATGCTGCCAGCTTCGCGAGATTTTTCGCCCCAGCGCATGGATTTAGGCCATGGAAAATTTTGAATGATCGCAGGCATAGCATCCGCGATGATCTCTTCTGCTGCTCGACCCGGTTTGTTGATCACCGCAACCAGAAACTCGCCCTTCTTTGGGTCGGTGCGCGTTTCTGCTTCTTCAACAGAACTCAATCCTGCGCCACGCAAAAAACCTTCTATCGCTTTTTCAGGCGCATCCACGCGTGGGCCTTTGCGCTCTTCCTTCACGTCGGCGGAGCGGGCTGTGAGACCACGCAAATCCAATGTCAAACGACGCGGTGTCCAATACTCTTTCGCGCCCTCGTAAGTCAGGCCAGCCTCTACCAAAGCATCGGTGACAAGCTTCTTCAAATCGCCAGCAGCTTTTCTTTGCATACGGGCGGGAATTTCTTCGGAGCGAAGTTCGAGTAATAGGTCTGGCATGGGACGATCTAAGCAGGGTGTTTATATGCGCTGCTCATACCAAGACACTGCTCTGTTGTCATGCGGCACATCGAAAAAAGAACTGCCAACTTATTTATGGCTGCCATCGCAAAGCGGTGCATTGCCCGTGGCTTTGCATGTGCAGAAGAACTTGCGGCCATCTTCCTCAGCAGTCCATTTCATGGGTGCAAACTCACTCCCCTTGTGGCTGCCATCGCAAAACGGCTGGTTGGACGATTGCCCGCAGGTGCACCAAAAATAAGATTTTCCCGCTTCCACTTCAACGGGAATTGGCGCATCACCTGCGCGTTTTGGATCTGACATTATGAAACCCTCCAGAAAGTTGTTTGTTGGAGCATGCCGATCAAGCCCTCCTGCAGTCAATATCAATTACGAGTTCGGTGGGGTCATCCACCCAAGCACGGCACCGTTTGCATCTTGCACAATCGCAATGCGCCCCGCTGGTGTGTCAAATGGCTCGCGACGCAAGGTGCCACCTTCTGCTTTAATTTTAGCAATCGATGCATCCAAATCGTCAACAGCAATGTAGGAAAACCAATGTTCAGGAAGCCCTTCGAACATGGGATCGTCCATGGTGAAAATGCCAGCCACCATGTCATCCCCCTGTTTGCAGATGTAATAGGTGCGGCCCTCCGGCATGGGCATCGCGTCAAATGTCCAACCCACAGTCTTGCCATAAAATTCCATGGCAGATTTTGCGTTGCGGGTGTTCAACTCATTCCAGTGAAAATGTCCGTGTGGCATACTCTTTCTCCCATAGTTTTGCGATGGGACGACCCTATCACACTTGGGCGCAAAAATCTGTCAGCAGAGGTTAAGCCTCAGCCAAAGCACCGCCAGCTTCTGTTTTTAAGAAGGCTTCACCGCAGGCTTTAGAGAGATCACGCACGCGTCCGATGTAGTTTTGACGTTCAGTGACCGAAATCACGCCGCGAGCATCCAGCAGATTGAACACATGGCTTGCTTTGATACATTGGTCATAAGCGGGATGCGCCATGATGATTTCGCGGTCTTTTTTCGGGTCGATTGCGTCGGCATCGAGAATGCGTTTGCACTCCTCCTCGGCATCTTCGAAATGTTTCAGCAATGTGTCTGTGTCGGCAATATCGAAATTCCAGCGGGAGTACTCGCGCTCAGTCTGTTGGAACACTTCTCCATAGGTGACCTTATTGTTGTCAGACCCACCGTTGAAGTTGAGGTCGTAAACATCGTCTACACCTTGCACATACATGGCGAGACGTTCGAGACCGTACGTCAATTCGCCGGATACTGGTGAACATTCCTGACCGCAGATTTGTTGGAAATAGGTGAACTGGGACACTTCCATTCCGTCACACCACACTTCCCAACCAAGCCCCCACGCCCCAAGCGTTGGACTTTCCCAGTCGTCTTCTACAAAGCGAATGTCGTGAAGGTCTGGATCAATGCCAATGGCGCGCAGCGAACCAAGATACAATTCCTGCAAGTCTGGTGGCGATGGCTTCAGCAAGACCTGATATTGATAATAGTGTTGTAAGCGGTTTGGGTTTTCCCCGTAACGACCATCAGTTGGGCGACGACTTGGCTGAACATAAGCAGCGTTCCACGGCTTTGGGCCAAGCGCGCGCAAAGTGGTTGCAGGGTGAAATGTCCCTGCCCCAACTTCCATATCGTAGGGTTGCAGGATCACACAACCATAGTCGGCCCAATATTCATGCAATGTGAGAATAAGGCCTTGAAAGGAATTTTTAGGGTCGTGTGCCATTAGCTTCGCGTGTCACGTTTTTTATAGATCTGCTGCGACAGGTGCCACGCTGTTTGCCTAGGGTCAAGACAAACAACAAGCACAGAAATAAGGGATGTACTCCGGCTAGAGAATGCGAATGTAAAATTCGCCAGGCCAACTCACCGGGTCACAATTGGAGCTACTCCTTAGGACGGTACACACCCGTCTTGGGGTCTTTTTCCAATTCGGTGAGGTTTTCGGGTTTGGCGGCTTCGGCCGCCTTTCGCTCTTCTTCTTTGATTGCAGCCATGTGCTTGCGCAACGAAGAATAGGCATAAACACCAACGGCACCCAATGCTGCTGCAGCTACGAATTGTATCATCATCCCCTCCCCAAATATGCCTGTTAAAGTCCCAATCGAGACCAAAGAGCGCGTTCTTCGGCAACCGACACCAAGCCTTCAGTTGCATGTGCTGCAATGTCACTAGCAGCGCTTTGCGACAAAAGAGAGACGCCGGAGGCAGAACGACGCCCAAACAGCCCTTTTTTGGCTTCGATCAATTCGAGTTTGGTTTTCTCGCCATAGCGTTGTTTCAGCGTTGAGCGCACATCGCCGATGGCGTCGACCAGTCCAAGTTCCTTGCCCTTTATGCCGGTCCAGAACATGCCGGTGAACAAGTCTTTATTGTCGGCCAAACGGTCTCCGCGGCTTTCTTTCACCAAATTTATAAACACATCATGGATTTCCAATTGCAGCTCTTTCAACCGCGCAATATCTTCCTTTTTCTCGGGCATAAAAGGATCAAGTACGCTTTTGTTTTGCCCTGCAGTGTAGACACGGCGTTTCACGCCAACTTTCTTTATGGCGTCCACAAAACCAAAGCTTGAAGACACTACTCCGATGGACCCAACAATGCTGGAAGGGTCAACTGTGATGTCATCTCCTGCACAAGCGATCATATAACCGCCCGATGCTGCTGCATCTTCCACGAAGACGTGAACCTTCTTTTTCTTTTCTTCGGCAAGATCTCGAATGCGCTGATAAATCAGACGCGACTGTACAGGCGATCCACCTGGTGAATTCACCACAATCGCCACAGCGGGCGCATTTTTATCGTCAAACGCTCGTTCCAGTATTGTCGCACACGAAGCGATGTTGAGGGCAGGTCGGAACTGTGAGCCACCCGACATGATTGCACCGGAGAGTTTGACCACCGGAATGGTGACACCGGTTTTGCGAAATTTTGCGGGGACAAGTTTTTTGAAAAGGGATTTCAACACTCTAACTTTCTGAAGGCGGATTTCGATATTTGTTTCAAAGTGTGGTTTTCATCGCCAATTTCAACCAGCTTTACAATTCTAAACATGCCCGCCCACGGGATATTTCTTCCATCTGCATCGACATATCATGGGCATCATCAGTTGTAGGAAGGTCGCGCATGGGTATGGGAGGCAAAATTTGCAGCGGAGCCTTGCCGCCTTTTACAGCGCGAACCAACATTAAAAATGCAGGAGCCTTTGATGTAGCTTGAACAGGTTTGATCTTCACACTGCCAAACCGCCCCTCCAAGACCACAAGCAGTTCCGGCAAGTTTTCTGGGCGCATAATCAGAGTCAACTCTGCTTTGTGCTTGGCGATATATGAAGCCGTTTTGACCCATTTCAAAAGCGTATCACCTTCCAAAACATGCGCTTGCGCCTTTTCTTCCATCGGCGAGACCTGATGGTTTTGATCATTGTATGGCGGGTTGGACACGATGTGATCGTAAGTGTTGGCCAGCAACCCACTGTCCTGACGTTCATCACCAGATACAGTTATGTCAGCTTGCTCTACGCTCACCCGATCTTTCAAATGAGCGTTTTGCGAAAGGTCCAATGATTGACGGGTATAGTTCACACATTTTGGATTGAGTTCGAACAAATCAACATGAACATCCAAACAACGTTGTGCGATGGCCATTCCAACAACACCGCATCCAGAACCTAGATCCGCTAGTCGTCCACGTGCATTTTCGGAAATTGTTGCCGCAAGCAAAACGGCATCCAGACCCGAGCGATGGTTTCCCTTTTGCGGTTGAACGGCAAAAAAACTATTGTCCAAAAAACCGTCAATGGAGGTTTCGGTGTTGATAGAACTGTTGAATTTCATCAACGCACCGGTTTGCTGGGAAGTTCATCGCCAAGACCTGCATCCTGCATCAGCCGTCTTGCTTGGGTGAGTTTGTCGCCATCGACCATAATACGTCGCGGCAGAATACCGATGGAACCATCAAGAATGCTCATGTGAGAATCGGCAACAAAATGTTCGATCTCGGCCTCTTTTAATAAGGAGCCCGCAAAGGAAATCGTTACCGCATTGTTCGTTCGAAGAAGTTCTTCCATGCTGCTCACTCGGTTGGGCAATATCCATATTTAACAGCATTTTGCGAAAAGTGCGAAGTCTGGTTTTCAAATGAAACGAAGCCAATTTCGATTCAAACAGCTCCAATCCTAAACATCACTTTAGTTTGATGCAGAGTTGCACAACAAGAAAGCACTCTTTGGGCTACGAAGGCTGTCAGACGAAGCTCATTTATCAAAACGAGTCTCTCAAAAACAAAAATAATCAACCTTCGGAGTTCAAATGAACACTTTTCTAAAATCAATCGCGTTAGCTGCATCCCTTTCGTTTGCGATGCCACTTGGTGCACAGGCGGCAAACTACACAATCGACCTGTCCCACTCATTTATCAAATTTGAAACAGTGCATTTGGGCTTTTCGAAACTCTCTGGTCGGTTCAACAAATTCAATGGGACAATGACCTATGATCCTGCCGCCGGTCCAAGCGCTCAAAGCATCAAAATCAACATCGACACCACCAGCATCGACACCAATTGGGCAGACCGCGACAAACACTTGCGCAGCGGTGACTTTTTCAATGTGGAGAAATTCACAACAGCAACTTTTGAAAGCACTGGCTATGAAGGCGACGCAAATGGCGGCACACTGAAAGGCAAACTCACATTGCTGGGCGTGAGCAAAGATATTGAGTTTCCAATCAAAAAGATTGGTGAGGGCAAAGACCCATGGGGGGGATACCGCATTGGTTTTGAAGGTGCATATACGCTCACACGTAAAGACTTCGGCATGGACTACAACCTTGGTCCTCAGGCTGAAAAAGTGGAACTGACCCTTCAAATTGAAGCAATCAAAGACAAGTAAGTTTATGGTCGCCTGAACAAATTGTTCGGGCGGCCTTTTCCATGTTTGGAGCAGCACAATGAATGGCGAAAACGCAAAGGATAGGTTTCCGCACACCACCAAAATTTTGCATTGGTTGATTGCTCTTCACATGATTGGATTGATCGCGCTTGGCTGGTGGATGATCGATCTTTCCTTTTATTCCAGCTGGTATTATCTCGCACCGTTTTTGCACAAAGCATTTGGTATTGTCGTTTTCATTCTGGGACTCGTCTTGTTGATCGCGCGGTTTCGAAAACGCCCTGCCCCTATGAAAACGCATTCTGGGCTGGAGCATGTGGCATCGAAAATTGCCCATTGTCTATTGTTTGCGAGCGTTATCACCATTCCGATCAGTGGATATATTTTTACAACCTACACTGGAGAGCCTGTTTCGTTCTTCGATTTTTTCGATATTCCAGCCGTTCTTTCTGTGTCTGAGACTGTGCGCGACTGGGCAATCGATTTTCACATCTACGCATCATACGGACTATTAGCCGTTATCAGCGCCCATGCAGGTGGAGCATTGAAGCATCATTTCATCGACCGCGATCGCACATTGAGGCGTATGACGTGGTGAATGTGCTGGGAAGTTTGGCTGTGACACGTCACCACTGTGATGTCGTTTCAACTTGTGAAAACGCGCACAAAAACGTATCTCACATGCTAACAGACACTAGACGAGTGCTTTAACATGGGCGTTGTAGTTTCAATTGATGAAGGCCGAACTCCGCAGGCCAGTGTAAAGCCACTTGTTGACCTTACAAAAGCCGATATGGGCCGCGTGAACAGTTTCATCCTATCGAAGACCGGGTCAGACGTTGAAATGATCCCCGAAGTTGCAAAACATCTGATCGATTCCGGCGGAAAGCGCCTGCGTCCTATGCTCACTCTCGCAGCTGCACAATTGTGTGGCTATGAAGGTGATGGCCACATCACACTCGCTGCCAGTGTTGAATTCATGCACACGGCCACCTTGCTGCATGATGATGTGGTAGATGAAAGCGATATGCGTCGCGGCAAACAGTCTGCCCGCATGGTCTGGGGCAATCAGGCCAGTGTTCTCGTTGGTGACTTTCTGCTGGGGCAAGCGTTTCGCATGATGGTGGATGCAGGCTCTATGGAAGCGCTGGAAGTTCTGTCCACCGCGTCTATGGTGATTGCAGAAGGTGAAGTGATGCAGCTGTCTGCTGCCCAAAGCATGGAAACCACGGAAGACGATTATCTGACTGTGATCCGCTCTAAAACCGCGGCGTTGTTTTCCGCTGCGGCGGAAGTTGGCCCTATTCTTGCGGGGTCCGAAAAGCCCGTGCGTGACGCCTTTCGCTCTTATGGCATAAACCTCGGTCTCGCCTTCCAGCTTGTGGATGATGCGCTCGATTATGGCGGTTCAAAAGCAGACCTTGGTAAAAATGTTGGCGATGATTTTTATGAAGGCAAAATCACGCTTCCTGTATTGTTGGCTTACCGTCGCGGCAGTGAAGAAGAACGCGAGTTCTGGCGTGATGCTATGGAAAGCGATGCATCCGATGAAGCAGCTTTGAAGAAGGCCATGGAATTACTGTCACACCATAACGCCATTGCAGACACTGTGGCGCGCGCAAAACACTATGGTGAAATTGCACGCGATGCCCTTGCCCCATTGCCCGCGAGCGATCTCAAACAAGCCCTGTTGGATGTTGTGGAATTTTGCGTCAGCCGCGTAAATTAGCAATTGCCTAACTGTGAATTCAAGAAGGCGTGTCTTTGCACGGTTTGGCTTGTTCAGAATCACGAAAACGGTCATGGTAAGGCCCTATTGTCATGCATGATTTGGTTTTAACCATTTCGGGTGGCAACACGGGGTTTGAGGAGTGACTATGAAGACTGTTCGGGGACTTTTAAATTCAAAAACATTACGCGCTTTGGCGGTAGGTTCTGTGCTGTCCGCATTGTCGTCAGCGCAAGGCTTTGCCCAAGACAAAGCTGCTGAACAAATTGTTCCCAGCAGCAGTTTGGCAGGGAATTATCTCGCAGCGCGTATTGCCTCGACCGACAAAGACACCGCAAATGCTGTGGCGTTCTACCGCCAAGCCATTGCTTTAGACCCCGACAATGTGGATTTGAAACTGAAAGCCTTTTTGAATTTCATCGCCAATGGCGATTTTGAAGAAGGTGTGACAACAGGGCGAGACATTATCAAAGCGGGCAATGAGCCCGAAGTGGTCAACATCATTCTGTCTGTAGACGATATTCGTCGCAAAAACTGGGTTGGCTCAGAACGCAATCTCACCAAAGACTGGCGCAGCGCTTTGGACCGTCTGATGGCTGGCCTCGTGCGCAGCTGGTCGAAAATCGGTCAGAAGAAAAATGAGGAAGCGATGAAAATCGTGGATGAGCTGAAAGGCCCAGCATGGTTTGATTTGTTTGCCCAATATCATGGCGGATTGATCGCCCTGAATGCTGGCGATACCAAAGGGGCTGTGAAACGCCTCACAACAGCTTTTCAAAACCGCGCTGGTGGCCAAGCGGCAAACGAGACCTACACGCGCATAATTTCTGCCCTTGCATTTGCTCACTTTAAAGATGGCAATACGGATCAGGCCAAGAAAATACTCGCAGAAGGGTTGAAGCTGCAACCTCAAAGCCCCGTATTTACAAAGAGCCTGGATTCGCTGAACGCGGGCAAAGCTCCCAACTTTGGTGTGGTGACACCGCAGCGCGGTGCTGCGGAAGTGTTCCTCAACCTCGGTACAGCCTTGAACAAAGAAGGTGGTCAACAATTCGCGCGCATCTATATGCAATTGGCGCGCACTCTGGCCCCCAAAGACGATGCTGTTCTGGCTGAATTGGCGCAATTGCTGGACGCTCAAGGCCTCATTGCGGAAGCAAACGAGTTGTTCAGTGGCATCGGTGAGAAATCGCCTTACTACCGCATTGCCCGTTTGGAAATTGCGCTCAATCTCGATGAGTTGGAAAATCTTGATGCTGCCAAAGCCGAGATGGAAAGCTTGTTGGAAAGTGATCCCGATGACCTCGTCGCCTATCTTTCTTACGGTTCAGTTCTGGCGCGCCATGAAAAGTTCAATGATGCTGCTGCCGTATATCAAAGAGTTATTGATCGCATTGAAAAACCAACGCGCATTCACTGGAACCTCTTTTACCGTCAGGGCATTGCATTTGAACGCACCAAGCAGTGGCCAAAGGCGGAAGCAGCTTTCAAGAAATCCCTTGAACTTCTGCCGGACCAGCCAAGCGTTTTGAACTATCTCGGCTACTCCTGGATTGATATGAATATCAATCTTGATGAAGGGTTGGAAATGATCCGAAAAGCGGTCTCTTTGCGTCCCAATGACGGATATATGGTCGACAGTCTGGGATGGGCGTTTTATCGCCTTGGGCGCTTCGATGAAGCGGTTGTGCAATTGGAACGTGCTGTGGAACTGCGCCCGAGCGACCCAACAATCAATGATCACCTTGGCGACGCCTATTGGAAAGCTGGCCGAAAGCTTGAAGCTTCATTCCAATGGCAACACGCTTTGGCGTTGGAACCGCCTGAAGGAGATGCCCCGCGCATTGAGGCCAAATTGAAAGACGGACTTGATGTTGTGGAGCAAAAAGAAACTGCCGAAGAAAAAAGCCCTGACAAGGGCTGATCGACAGGTCGTTTGATATGGAGCGCCTTGCACGGGCCAAAATCAATCTGGCGCTTCATGTTACGGGACAACGCGACGACGGCTATCATCTGATTGACAGTCTGGTCACTTTCGCAAATTTCGGGGATGATGTTTCGGTCTCTCCTGCTGCGGAATTGACCCTTTCGATGGACGGTCCGTTTGCCCACGAATTGGACGCGTCTGAAAACAACCTTGTTTCGAAAGCTGCAAGGCAGTTGCTTGGTTTGAAAGGTGGGGCAAAATCTGGTGCCGCCATCCATTTGACCAAAAACCTGCCTGTGGCTTCTGGTGTGGGCGGTGGTTCCGCCGATGCCGCTGCTGCACTTTCCGTACTTATAGACCTCTGGGGCATTTCGCCAGAAGCTGATGAACTCCACACGCTTGCACTACAATTGGGAGCCGATGTCCCCATGTGCCTTGCAGGAAAGCCATGTATCGCGCGGGGTATCGGCGACGAACTCCATCCCGTCTCTTTGCCATCGATGAACATTGTTTTGGTGAATCCACTTATTTCAGTCTCCACACCAACGGTGTTCAATGCATTGTCACAGAAGAACAACCCACCATTGGAAGACGTCAAACATTTTGCCGATGTCGAAAGTTGTGTTGAGTATCTGAAACGACAAAGAAACGATCTGCTTTTGCCTTCACTCTCTTTGACGCCTGAGATTGGAGAGGCTTTGAATGCTCTCATAAAGTCTGGAGCAGATTTTGTGTCTATGTCAGGTTCCGGTGCCACCTGTTTTGGTGTCTATTCAGAAAAAACCGAAGAGTCTGAAAAAGCCGCTTCCAATATTCAAAGGCAACACCCCACATGGTGGGTTCAATCCACCACAACCAGTGAATGAGCACATTATGGGCATCGATACAAACCGCACTTTCATTCCTGTCTCTATTGCCGTTCTCACAGTCTCAGATACGCGCACGCTGGCCGACGATAAATCTGGAAACGTGCTGGCTGGGCGCATTGAGGACGCTGGGCATAAGCTCGCTGACCGCACCATTGTCACGGACGATGTGAAGGCCATTCAAGCGCAGGTTCAACAATGGGTGCATGACGATGACATTGACGTTGTCATCACCACAGGCGGAACCGGGTTTACAGGCCGCGATGTGACACCTGATGCTCTTGAGCCATTGTTTGACAAACACATGGACGGATTTTCCATAGCGTTTCACCAAATGAGTTACGAGAAGATCAAAACTTCTACCATTCAATCTCGTGCAACGGCCGGTCTCATTGGGTCGACTTTCGTGTTTTGCCTTCCAGGCTCTCCAGGTGCCTGTAAAGACGGTTGGGATGGTATTTTAAAATTTCAACTCGATTATCGCCACACACCGTGCAATTTCGTCGAAATCATGCCCCGCTTGGACGAGCACTTGAAACGCGGTGCCGCAAAATAAACTTTTGCTCGCGAAAACGTGCAGCCCCCTTCCCTTGAAATAATCCCATCATTTCCTATTTTTGTTCTTGTAATGTTCTCATTTTGAGAATAGGAATATATTCAAGAACATACTCTGAATACGGGAGATGCGTCATGGTTGGAACACTTGAAACGATACATAAAGCAGATGCCCATGCATTTGCTCCAGGTGGCAGTGCTGCGCAAATGGACAGCGTCGTCGAACGTTCTGGAATGCGCATCCAAGACATGCGCCGCCGCGGTCGTGCAGCTGGTCTAAACCCGACAGGGCGTTTTGAAGCAAAAACACGCTATGGTTTTGACGATGGTTGGCAAACACTAGATGAGTTGCCTGCGTTCAAGACAGAAGTGACCACTGAAACGCCGCGCACAATCATTGCAAAGAACGATTCTCCTGACATTCCATTTGACCGCTCAATCAATCCCTACCGCGGGTGTGAACATGGATGTGTTTATTGTTTTGCGCGTCCTACCCACGCCTATATGGGGCTTTCTGCGGGGCTAGACTTTGAATCCAAACTGTTTGCCAAGCCCAATGCTGCAAAACTGTTGCGCAAAGAACTGGCCAAGCCGGGCTATGAAGTGAAATCAATGGCCATGGGAACAAACACGGACCCTTATCAGCCCATCGAAAAACAATGGCGCGTGACCCGCGAGATTTTGGAAGTTTTGGAAGAAACCAACCACCCCGTTGGAATTGTCACCAAATCTTCACTCATTACCCGTGACATCGACATCCTCTCTCGTATGGCTGAAAAGGGCTTGGCGCGGGTGGCTGTGTCTGTCACATCGCTGGACAGACGTTTGTCGCGGGCCATGGAGCCCCGTGCAGCAACGCCAAGCTTGCGCCTTGATACAATCAGACAATTGTCCGATGCGGGTATTCCCACATCCGTCATGGTCGCGCCTGTGGTGCCTGCGCTCACGGACCATGAGATGGAGCGTATATTGGATGCTGCAAAAGCGAATGGTGCTCTTGATGCCGGATATATTTTGTTGCGTTTGCCCAATGAAGTGAGTGGTTTGTTTAAAGAGTGGCTGTTGCGGCATTATCCAGACAAATACACCCATGTGCTGTCACTCCTGCGCTCAATGCGGAATGGCAAAGACAATGATCCTGAGTTTGGTTCACGGATGCGCGGAGTTGGCCCTTATGCTTGGCAGCTTGGACGTCGCTTCGATCTTGCGAGCAAAAAATTGGGGTTGTCTCACATGCGCATGAGCCTGCGCACCGACCGCTTTACACCTCCTGCATTGGCAGGTGCGCAATTGTCACTGTTCTGACACACGAATTCGCTGCAGTGTTTTTGCAGTGAAGCAGTAACGTTTTTCTTTTCCCCGAGAACATGCGTTGCGAAAATCGTTGATGACACTGCCTCGTACCATCAACGACCACTTGCAGAGAATCGATGGCATGGTTACAGCCCCGTTCCATGAGCAACACACCCATCGATTCTCTGCAATTTTTCGAATTTAATTTCGATTCAAAGGCCAAACCAGATTTCCGCCATGAACGCTGGTTGAATGACCATGGTGCAAAATGCGTCTGTGGCGTGGATGAAGCTGGCAGAGGCCCTCTCGCAGGCCCTGTGACAGCAGCAGCAGTCATTTTGGACCCAACCAACATTCCAGAGGGGCTGCATGATTCTAAAAAACTTAGCGAGAAAAAAAGACGCGCGTTGTTTTTCGAAATTCTGAACAGTTCCATTGTCTCGTTTGCCAACATTGGTGCACCAACAATTGACAAGATCAATATTCGTGAAGCTTCGCTTCTTGCAATGTCGGACAGTGTTCGCGGCCTGAATGCACATGTTGATTTTGCTTTGATTGATGGCAATGCACTTCCCCACAACCTGCCCTGCCCTGCCGCAGCTCTGGTCAAAGGGGATGCGCGATCACTCTCCATTGCAGCCGCATCTATCGTGGCGAAAGTTGTTCGCGATCAGATGATGATTGAGCTCGACAAACTTTATCAGGGGTATGGATTGGCTGGACACAAGGGCTATCCGACAAAAGCCCATCGCGAAGCTGTTTTGGAACTTGGCCCAAGTGCAATACATCGGCGCAGTTTTGCGCCTGTTGCAGCTGCCTTAAACACGAAAAAGCCCGGCTCAGAAATCTGAACCGGGCTTTTCAATTTTCAGATCGTTTGGACGCTTATCAGTTCATCCGCGCTTTAACTTCAGCAAGGCTCTTTTTGAACATGTCGCCGCCAGTGGCGCCGGACATCTTTTTGCCCATCAAGTTTTGAGCCGCTTCTACTGCCACATCAACTGCTGCAGCTTTCACTTCAGCGATGGCTTGTCCTTCGGCCTGAGCGATCTTTTGCTCAGCAATAGCTGTACGACGCGTGACATATTCTTCTGTCTTGCGCTCTGCATCTGCTTTCAATGCATCAGCTTCACGCTTTGCAGATGAAACGATGGTTTCAGCCTCAGCTTCAGCTTCCTTACGCTTGCGCTGATATTCTGCGAGCAATTGCTGTGCCTCTTCACGCAAACGGCGCGCCTCTTCAAGATCGTTTCGGATCTTGTCAGAACGTCCGTCAAGAGCCTTGCCAATCATGCCAGGCACTTTGAAATAGGCGATCACTACGAAGAAAATGATCAGAGCGATCAATGACCAAAAGGTTGCGTCCATGATGTGGCTCCTAACCTTTTACGCTGGAAACCGCAGATGCGATTTCAGCTTTCGTGACTTTGCCGCTGAACAATTCAGACACAATAGAAGACGCAGTGTCTTCGGCGATTGTGCCGACCTCAGACATTGCCTTTTTCTTGATGCTGGCAATGCGTGTTTCTGCGTCAGCAATCTTGGATGCCAAATCGGCTTCTACACCGGCGCGTGTAGCGTCGAGTTCAGCTTTCGATTTGTCGCGGGCTTCCTGAGCGATTGCATGTGCACGAGACTTGGCTTCCGCCAATTCCTGCTCATAGGCTGCAATAGCTGCATCAGATTCATCTTTAAGGCGATTGGCCTCATCGAGATCTTGCGCGATTCTATCGCTGCGCACTTCCAAAATAGAAGAAATACGCGGAAGTGCGACTTTTGCCATCAGGACGTAAAAGAGTCCGAATGTCAGAGCCAGCCACAACAGCTGCGAAGCGAATGTTTCTGTTTGAAATGGGGGAAACGGAGCTTTCGCACCAGCCTCAACACCCACTTCCGTATTGGTCGAAGCCATACCGGATACCGTGTCTCAACAGGAAAATTTTGGTTCCATGGCGCACAGATGATGCGCGCCATAGAAAATTTGGTCTTTGCTCAGGTGAAGAGCAGAAGAAGTGCGACCAACAGTGAGAAGATGCCGAGGGCTTCTGTCACCGCAAAGCCGAAGATCAAGCGACCGAACTGGCCGTCAGCTGCTGATGGGTTGCGCAAAGCGCCTGCAAGGTAGTTGCCGAACATGTTGCCGAGGCCAATGCCTACGCCGCCCATGCCGAGGCATGCGATGCCTGCGCCGATTGCTTTTGCTGCTTCTACTTCCATGATGTGTTCCTTGTCAGAAGTGAAAGTTTAATGGTGAATGTCTCTTAGTGAGATGGGTGAATTGCGTCGTTGATATACATACAAGTCAAAATCGCGAAGACATAGGCTTGTAGGAAGGCAACTAGAAATTCCAGTCCGGTCAAAGCCACGGCAAAAGCCAACGGCAAGATCGCACCGATAACGCCTCCGAGGCCCAATCCGCTCAAGCTCACGACAAAGCCAGCAAACACTTTCAGTGTGATGTGGCCTGCGAGAACGTTTGCGAACAGACGTACGGAAAGACTGATTGGGCGCGAGAGGAAAGAAATAACCTCAATCAACACCACAACAGGAATAAGAACCCCGGGAACGCCGGAAGGAACGAAGAGCTTCAAGAAGCCCAGTCCGTTCTTGTAAAAACCATAGACAATGACCATGCCAATGACGCCAAAGGCCAGTGCAGCTGTCACAATGATGTGGCTGGTCACCGTAAAGAAGTAAGGGAACATGCCGAGCAAGTTGGCAACAAGAATGAACGTGAACAATGAAAACACGATCGGAAAGAATTTCATTCCTTCTGATCCAGCACTGTCACGCAGCAAACCTGCGACAAATTCATAGAGCATTTCTGAAATAGACTGCAGGCGCGTTGGAATAAGACCACGTCCAGACGTCGTGAAAATCAGGAATGCTGCAGACGCAGCAACCGTCGCCACCATAAACAAAGACGAGTTGGTGAAAGAAATATCATAACCGCCAACATCAAGTTGCAGCAGTTTGGAAATATTAAACTGGCTAATCGGGTCGTTTGCCACCGTGGCCTCGTCTTCTTCAATATGACCAGCGAGAGGTCATGCGTTTAATTTGTTCGCAACGAATGTTGCAGCGAAGGTCGTTTGGCACAGATTGGGGTCTAGGCTCAAGGCCGTTTTGCCAATTTTACGCCGAAATCAATGTTCTTTTTTCAATTACTCGTTTTGGTCCTGTTTATCAGTCCTTTTTTGATGCTCTTGAACTGTTTTCAAGCTCATTTCAGATTGAGCAACCATTCCAGCGGCACGAAGCACATTTAAAACAGCGGCTGCAAACCCGAGTAAAAGAAAGATTATGAGGCCCCAAGGCGAGGTTTCAAAAAACGTGTCGATCGCATAGCCGATTCCGCCTCCAACTACAACGCCTGCAATGAATTCTGAACTTAGACGAAAGGCTTGTGCGATGCCTGCTTTGCTGCGCGCTCTGTCTGCGCGTGTTCGTTCATCCTGCTCTGCTTCAGCGGCTATGCTGTCCGGCCCTTCAAGGTTTGACTTCAACCGTTCAAGGCGTTTGGCAAGTTCTTCATCTTTGGGCTGGTCTTGGGGATTCTCGGTCATATTGATCACCATAACGGGAAACAGCGCGCGAAAGAGTCGCACGCTGCAGCGGTGTATCATGGCAATTTTGATGCTGAAAGACTTGAATATTACCGCAAGCCTTTGCTTTTGGGAGTTTAGCTCCAGCCGCCACCATAAGTGCGGTAGAAGATGTGACGGCCAATCTTGGTCATCTTCTTCATGCTGCGGCGCCAGCGTGGCCATACATAGTCTGCATGGTAGTGGCTGGATGAACCAACGCTTTTCAACCAGTATTTGCCGTCAATTGCGCCATTGGCGACATTTGCAGCGATCTTCCAGTGACGTTTGGAATTCACACGATCGCGAATGCCGTCACAAGCGAATGAGAACTGGCAGGCGTTGCGCTTCCATTTGTTTTGATAAACCACACCACAAATTGAATTTGGATAAGCAGGGTTTTTCACACGGTTGAGAATCACTTGGGCTACAGCTTTTTGCCCCTTTACAGGCTCACCGCGCGCTTCAAAGTAAACTCCGACAGCCAGACATTGGCGTTCGTTGCGTGAAAACGCATGTTTAGGAAGCTTTTTGGCCGCCCATTTGTGATCGCCACGACCGAGGCGAATAACGTTGCGTTTTTTCTTGGCCTTCACAGATGGGCGAAGGACCGCCGAAAACGCGCTTGCAATATCACGCTCTTGCGGAGCGTATGCCGAAACAGTTGAACCAGCTGCATAGCTGTCCTCTGCCTTTTTTTGCCTTTTGACTTTTTCAAATACCGTCGCCATCAGGCGAGCTGCTGCGCGCGCTTGTTGCAATTGGCCACGTTCCAAACGCAAACGAATCGCACCGCTGAGAGTTTTTTCTTTTTCTTCGACCACAGCAGCCACCTGGACAGGTTCTTCAACCACTGCCGGTTTCGTGGGGCGGAAAGTTTGAGCTAATGCCAGTGAGTTGGTTGAAGCGCCTGCTGTCTTTTGCAAGCTGGCATTTTGGGACACACTGCCCGTTACAATTGTGTCTGCCTGCAACATCACCCAACTGGCTTGTTCCACATTGAATGCGTCTTCTTTGGCTTCATAAACACGATCACCCATCAGGCTTTTGCTGACTTCAGCGCTGGCTAAAACAGGCATTGGTTCTGCATCACCATAAGAGTGCACGAGGTTTGCGGTTTTCACGGCGACACGGTGCGAAATCACTGGCTTGCTTGCAGCAACAGTTTTGGTATCCGCATTTGCGGACAACCGAGCTTCAATTTTGCTGTGAGATGAACCAACAGGCACATCAACAAAACGCGCCAACCAACGCGGTCCATCACTGGCATCAGTGCCAGTCATTTCAGCAATGTCTTGAAAGGACACGGCACTTGTTGTCGCCACTATTACAGCCACAGCCAGACCGGCCGTCATAAATTTACCTGACATAGAAGTCCGAAATTTTCCCGCAGATTTAACGGAAGTACGCATTACTCAACTCCACCAATTTGCAAGGTGTTCAAACTCGAACAGAATTTGAGAACCACCCCGCCTGCAGATGAAAATGATGCGTTAACCTTGATTCTTCGTTAACGAGAGACGCTCAATCGAAGAATTTAGATATTTTATTTGGAAGTATTGCGTTTTCGATTGCCGTACGGGTTGTTGGTTTTCCTCAAAAACATGCGCAACGGAACGCCTGGCAGCCCAAAAGTGTTGCGCAAATCATTCAACAAATAACGCTCATAGGACGCCGGCAAACCTTCTGGTCTTGTGCATTGCGCGACAAATGTTGGCGGGCGGGCTTTCGCTTGCGTGATGTATTTGAAGCGGATGCGGCGGCCTGAAACGGCTGGCGGCGGATGATAAGCCTGCACCTCATCCAACCAGCGGTTCAAGCGAGACGTCGCCACTCGCTTGTTCCAGATTTTATCTGTTTCAACCACCGCTTCCATCAAACGGTCCAGCCCTTTGCCTGTCTGGCCAGAAATTGTGACCGTTTGAACGCCTCGGATTTGTGGTAACAGCCGCTCGGTTTTTTCGTGCAGCTCTTTCAGTGTCTTTTGCTTGTCTTCCACCAAATCCCATTTGTTGAAAGCGATCACGGGCGCCCTGCCCTCACGGGCAATTAGGTCAACGATGTGCAAATCTTGTTTCTCAAACGGAATCGTCGAATCAAAAACGATGATTACAATCTCAGCATATTGAATTGCGCGCAGCGCATCCGCCACGGAGAGCTTTTCAAGCTTTTCCTGAACGCGGGCTTTGCGGCGCATTCCTGCGGTATCAAACAATTTTATAGAGCGGCCCTGCCATTCCCAATCCACCGAAATGCTGTCGCGGGTGATGCCAGCCTCAGGCCCGGTCAACATGCGGTCTTCGCCAAGCATTTGATTGATCATTGTGGACTTGCCCGCATTGGGCCGCCCCACAATGCAAATTTTCAATGGGCGTGTGTTGTCGTATTCCGGCTCAAAGTCGTCATCTTCGTCGCCGTCAAAGTCATCGGGATCGAACGGGTCATCCAGCGCTTCTTGTTCTGCTTGCTTTGAAGGCGCTTGAGCGTTTCCAAATGCGATGTCTTCACCAACGGCTTCAACCAAAGCATCACGCAGATCGACCATGCCCTCGCCATGTTCGGCAGAAATAGGCACAGGTTCACCGAAGCCCATGGAATAAGCATCGTAGTAGCCGTCATCGCCCTTTCGGCCCTCAACTTTGTTGGCCACAAGAATGACGGGCTTGCCGGCGCGGCGCAGCATTGTTGCAAAACTCTTATCCAAAGGCGTGATGCCTGCGCGAGCGTCGATCAAAAAGAGCGTGACGTCCGCTTCTAAAATGGCTTGTTCTGTTTGGTCGCGCATGCGGCCTTCCAAAGAGGCATTTGAGGCCTCTTCCAAACCAGCCGTATCGATAACTGTGAATTTGATGTCGCCAATACGCGCAGCGCCTGGTCGACGGTCGCGGGTGACGCCTGGCTGATCGTCAACCAAAGCCAAACGCTTGCCAACCAATCGGTTGAACAGCGTAGATTTCCCCACATTCGGGCGACCCGCAATTGCGACTGTAAATGTCATTCATCAGCCCTTCGGCTTTGCAGCAAAACTTGGTCGTGTTGCTTATTGGTTCTCGCGAACTGGCCCACCTTGGGAAGCAATCAAGCCAAGCATAACGGTGACACGCTGTCTCATGTTTGATGGCGTGTTTGGGTCTTTTGCCAATTCATCAAATTGTTCAAAAGCCTTGTCCAAATCGCCCGCTTTGAAATGTGCCAAGCCCAATGCTTCCCGCGCCGAAGGCAAATAAGCACTGTTTGGTCCCATAAGCGGCGTGACGCGGCTTTCCACATCGGCGACCGAACCTGAATCCACCAAAATCATGGCTGCGCGGATGCGCGAAATGGAGCGGAAGTTTTCATCCGCTGACGTATCTGCAACAACTGCATCAAAGGCTTCCACCGCTTTTGCGGATTCGCCTTTTTTGTGAAGCTCTGCGGCCAATCTCATTTTTGCAATAACTTGGTAGGCCTCAGACCCTTCAGCTTCAATTTTGCTAAATGCGGCAATCGCTTCATCGGACTTTCCATCGGTGGAAAGTCGAACGGCTTCCATGAATGCGTCGCCATTGGAGGCCGCGGTTTGAGCAGATGAATACTCATAATAGCGATAGCCTGCCACGCCTATAACGACAGCCACGGCACCGGCAATGATAAGTTTTCCGTATTTTGACCAAAAATTCTGCAACTGCTCGTTGCGGAGTTCTTCTTCTACTTCGCGGATAAATGAATCGTCTGACATGGAATATGTGTCGCTCTATTGAAACACTGGACTTGTTGGGGCGTTTCTACATGAAAATTGGAAATAAGTAAGGGGGCAAGCGCTCAAACTGTGGCACGGCAATGGTCGCAGTGTCATACAATAGAAACGGGATATATCACACCAAGCTTCGCTCGACCTGATCTTCGTAGTCTCTGTCAAAGATCAATTCCTCATTGCGAAATGCTTTCAACGTTGCCTGCGTGTAAAAATTTGTTTGATCGCTCCACATTTCCGTCATCACATGGGTGCGCCACATCTGACCTTCGCGGCCGCCTGTTTGCTCCCACTCCGCTTTGGCTTGTGCGGAACAAGGGTCATCTGGATGAATATGAAACTCTTCCTTAAACCAAGAACCAGAGATCAAGCCGTGTTCCAAATCACGGTTCTCGCCACTGTCCGCATCAATATAGATCGTTACCACTCCAGTGGTTGGATCTGTCTTGGTGGTGCGTGTGTAGGAATCCGGGCGCAGTGATTCCGCCCGCCATGCTGATGCTCCAACAGGTTTTTCAAATTCCCATTCATCAGATTGCGCAAGTGTCTTTCGCAACGGAATGTCGATTTGACCTTCGTGGATGGTCACTTCTGCGGTTTCCGGTGACGGCCAAAGTGTTGGCCAATAGCTTGTGGAGATTGCAACGTGCAGCTTGTGCCCCTTCGGCAAACGATAGGCAATTTGGTCCAAGGCAAACTCTGCTTGATAGATTTGATTTGGCACCAACGGCTCTGGGGTCTCATGAGATGCAAAATGCGTCAGGTTCAAAACGCCATGGGTGATGAATGCGCTTGTGCCATCTGGCCGCAAATCGCATAAACGCACGGCAAGTTGCGCGTTTCGTTTGTTCGCTGAAAAACTCAATTTCAAATGCGGGGCACCAACAATGCTTACGGTTTGCTCAACTGTTTCGCCCACAAAACAGGCTGACTTCAAATCATCAGGTGTTTGCTCGTCTGGCAGTTCATCAGAAAATGCAAACGGGAAATATTCTCCTGCGGTCACGCCACAATCATGGGGCGAACAGATGCTGGTTTGTTTTGGTTTCAACTCTTCATTCGACAGTTGACCATCGCACAAATGCAGCGTTTGGAAGTCAATGTTGGCGGATGGCCATTCGTCTTCTGCAATCCAGCGGCCCGGCCTTTCATCAAACCATCGCTTTGGTGCCAGCGAATCCATCTCGTGGACACGATAAGCCGGATCGTTTTCAACACCTGTATTTTCGCCCTTCAACCAATGATCCCACCAACGTTTCGATTCCTGCAAGAACCCTATTGCGGGTTTGGGGCCAGCATAGTGCGGATATTTGTGGTTCCATGGGCCAACGAGACCTTTCACAGGCGCTGACAGATTTTCCAACAAATGTGAAATTGTGTTGCGATAGCCATCGTGCCAACCGCCCACAGTTAGAACCGCCGCTTGAATGGCCGAATAGTCTTCGCACACAGAACCGTGTTTCCAATAAGCATCACGATGTTGATGCCTGTGCCAATCCCCCCAACTCAGAGGCTGATTTTCCAACCGATCACGCCAAATACGTTCCCAATTGTCGTCTCCAACCAGCATAGGATCTGGCGGGCGCGAGGAATAGGACAGCATGTTTGCAGACCAGCCAAAATTTTCCACCAACAAACATCCGCCCTTGTAGTGAATGTCGTCGGCGTAACGATCTGTTGTGGAACAAATTGTGATGATGGCCTTTAAGGCAGGCGGGCGAAGAAACGCCACTTCAAGGCTGTTGAAACCACCCCATGAAATGCCCTGCATGCCCACATTGCCATTGCACCAGGGTTGGGCAGAAGCCCACGCGATAACATCGCAGGCATCTTGCAGCTCTTGCTCGGTATATTCATCGAACAACAAGCCTTCAGACTCGCCACTTCCGCGCATGTCTGTTCGTATGCAGCAATATCCATGTCCCGCCATCCACGGATGAGAAAACTGATCGCGGACAATAGTTCCGTCTCTTTTGCGGTAGGGCAAATGCTCCAAAATGACAGGTACAGGATTTTCCGTCGCATCTTTTGGCATCCAAACACGCGCAGACAGTCTTGTTCCATCTGGCAATATAATGCCCATGTCTGGATACTCGATAACTTTGCGGGGAAATTCTGTGACGTGTTCCATGGCAAAAAATTTCGATCATTGATTTTACAAAGACTGTAACCCCAAAAAGAAAAAGGCGGCCAGTTTCCTGACCGCCTTTTCCTAATATTTATTGCAGTGTTTCGCCTATGCGAACCACATCGTTTGCGTGGGTTTCGCTTATGCGAACCACCAGCGCTCTGCAAGCTTGTTGCCATCATTCTGCCAGTTGGCAGCCACTTGCTCACCATGAGTAAGCTTCTTGCTGTGTGCAGAAATGTAGTTTGCCCACATTGCAACGATCGCGCCGCCATCATCGTGAAGCAGTTGTTGTGCTTCAAAATACTGAGCCTGACGTTTTGTTTCGTCTGTTTCAGCACGGGCTTGAACAACAACTTCGTTAAAGCGCTTGGAAGCTTCAGTGCCGCGCCAAGCAGTGTCGTTCCAGTTGTTGTCTCTCGTATACGCAGATGAATACATCCAGTCTTGAGTTGGACGACCACCCCAGTAACAAGCACACCAGCCTTTTTTGTTCCAAACGTTTGACCAGTAGCCATCATTTGGTTCACGCACGATCTCAATATCGATGCCTGCTTTTTTCGCGGAAGCAGCGATTAGCTGCCCTGCGTCAACAGCACCAGCAAATGCTGCATCTGCAACAGACAATTTGATCGGACCAGAATGACCTGACTTTTTGTAATGTTCAGCAGCTTTTTCTGGGTCGTAAGAGCGCTGAGCGATCTTATCGTTGAAGAAAGGCATAACCCCATTCACTGGAATGTCGTTACCGGCAACACCATGACCAAGCAGAACTTTGTCCACCAACTCTTGGCGATCGATTGCCAGTTTCAACGCCATACGAAGATCAGCATTTCCAAATGGCTCTACATCAAGACGCATTGGGAATGTGTAATGTTGCGTACCTGTTGTTTCCAATATGTCCAGAGTTGGAACTTTGCCCAAAAGTGCAACAGTCTTTGGATCAATCGCATCAGCAATATCAACATCGCCATTCAACATGGCGCTTTGGCGTGCTGTTGGATCGACCACAGACAGCAATTCGACCTCATCGAAGTGGGCAGCGCCCTCTTTCCAATAGTTCGGATTGCGTTTGAATGAAGCGCGGACACCAGCTTCGAAATCACCCAACAAATAGCCTCCCGTACCATTGTCTTTAGCGCTCACGTCGACTTTGCCATCTTTGGAAGCCATAATCATGAGGTGATAATCACTCACGATATACGGGAAATCGGCATTGCCGGATTCCATCTCAAAAATAACGCGATTGTCGCCGTCTTTCTTAATGTCTTTAACACCTGTAACCAAAGCCTTGGCAGCGGACTTGGTGTCTTCACCACGGTGGATGTTGAATGTGGCGATCACGTCATCCGCAGTCAGCGATTTTCCATTCTGGAACGTTACGCCTTTGCGCAAATTGAAAATCCATTTGGTGGCACCATCTGCAGGCTCAAAGCTCTCAGCCAATTCACCGCGCAATTTTCCGTCAGGGCCAATCTCGGTCAGGTGGTTACCACGTGAGTAAATCGTATATTGCGTAAAACCGTTGTTTGAAGTGGACGGGTCAATTGAATCCGTTGTGCCACCGTAACCACTGCCGTGACGCAGCTTGCCACCCTTTTTAGGTGTCGCAGCCAACACATCAGACGCCATGGTCATTGCAGTTGGCAAAACAACACCAGCAGCAAGCATTGATGTGATGAATTGACGGCGGTTGATACCACCCTTCTCAAATTTTTCGGTTTGGTCTTGGATAAAGACCTTTTTCATATCACGCATGCGCAGTTCTCCCTGTTTGCGTTAAATAAGCGCTCAATTTTCGACGATGAAGCGTCAAATTGATCGACGTAAGGGAAACACATGACAGTTTTTAATGCAAATGCAGGTGTGGAAGTCCCCACGAGAAAGACATTGTAGCGGGACAACTGGATTTTATGAGCTTGTCCTGTTTACAGTCGCAAATGTGTTCGCCTACCATAAAAATTCGAGAAGTCGTTTCGGCTTTGTGAGTTTCGGGAGTTGGGAGGCGACCGTTTGCATCCGGTTATTACAACAGTTTTGCAGAGGCTCGGCCTTGGCCTTCTGACGCTCTTTCTTGTTTCCATAATTATCTTCTCTTCAATTGCATTCTTGCCGGGCGACTTTGGCGAGTTTGTGCTCGGGCAAAATGCCTTGCCTGAAACCGTGGCCGCGTTTCGCAGAGAGTTGGGATTAGATGAACCCACATGGCTGAGATATATCAAGTGGGTCACAGCGGTGTTGCAAGGCGACTTGGGAACATCGTTTTCTGGGCGCGCATCATCGGGAGCGAACGAATCGCGCACCGTGGTTGAGTTGATTGCACCACGACTTTGGAACACTTTATTTTTGGCTGGCGTGACCGCAATTGTGGCCGTTCCTTTGTCATTGTTTCTTGGCATTACAGCTGCACTCAAACGCAACTCGCTTTATGACCGTTCCGTCAACGCCGTCACGTTGACGACGATTTCTTTTCCTGAATTTTTCATTGCTTACTTGTTGATCGTCTTTTTGGCAGGCTACTTTCCTACTCTTTCGACAGTGAATGATGGCACCGAATTCGGCGAACGACTTTTCAAAATTGCTCTGCCTGCTTTGACCATGACACTCGTGATTGTAGCTCATATGATGCGCATGACACGCGCCTCAATTATCAACCTGCTTGCCAGCCCCTATGTGGAAATGGCGCAGTTGAAGGGCGTATCACGTAGCAAAGTTATTTTAAAACACGTGTTGCCAAACGCATGGGCGCCGATTGCAACCGTGATTGCATTCAACCTGGCTTACCTTGTCGTTGGTGTTGTGGTTGTAGAAGTGGTGTTTGTATATCCGGGCATTGGACAATTGATGGTGGATTCCGTGAGCGCCCGTGACATTCCCGTCGCTCAGGCTTGCGCCCTCATATTTGCCTCCACCTATATTCTTCTCAACCTGTTGGCAGATGTGATCGGCATCGTGACCAATCCAAGATTGTTGCATCCAAGATGAGTGAAGAAAAAACATATTCCGCCGCTGGCGAAGTTGCCCAGGTTCGACTGCGTCGTTCCCGCTGGGAACGCACTCGAATTGCCCTTGGCAAAGCTCCGATCTCGGCTTGGTTCGGGATGATTGTGATCGCTTTTTACGCTTTCGTGGCTATTTTTGCCCAGTTCCTTGCACCTTTTGGCGAAGCAGAAATTTTTGCCAAGGCTGATCTGCCTTGGGCCATGTTTGCAGAAGGGCAAGCACAGCACTTTTTTGGAACTGATCAAATTGGACGAGATACACTTTCTCGTTTGATTTATGGTGCGCAAAACACAATCGGCATTGCGCTCACAACGACAATCCTTTCGTTTCTTATTGGTGGCAGTCTGGGGCTTATTGCTGTGATCAGTGGATCATGGGTCGATCAAATCCTCAGTCGTGGGGTTGATGTTCTCATGTCCATTCCAAGCCTGATTTTTGCACTCATGTTGTTGAGTATTTTTGGCTCATCTATTCCATCACTCATTATGATTATTGCAGTCTTGGATTCGACTCGCGTGTTTCGCCTCACCCGTTCCGTGGCAGCAAACGTGGTTGTGATGGACTACGTAGAAGCGGCACGCCTGCGAGGTGAAGGTCTGGGTTGGGTGATGCGCCGCGAGATTTTACCAAACATTATGCCTCCACTTGTGGCCGAGTTTGGTCTGCGTTTCTCGTTTGTATTTCTGACGATTGCCGCCCTTTCTTTCCTTGGCCTGGGCATTCAGCCGCCAACAGCAGACTGGGGATCAATGGTGCGCGATGGCTCACGCTTTATTCAATTCGTCGCATATGATTGGACGCTCGCATTGCCATCCCTTTTGCCCGCTGGCGCAGTTGCTTTGCTGACCGTTGCGGTTAACTTCGTTGTGGATTGGTTCCTGCACAAAACAAGTGGATTGCGCGATGAACACTGACACCGAACAACGCGGAGAAAAGGGCGATATTCTGCTCGACATGCGCGATGTGCGCATTGATGGTTTCAGTGATGAACGCTGGCACCATATTATCAAAGGTGTAGACCTGACCCTTAAACGTGGTGAAGTGCTCGGGCTTATTGGAGAGTCGGGTGCCGGCAAGTCGACACTCGGCAAAGCGGCCATGGGATATGCGCAGCCGGGCTGCAAAATCAAATCAGGCTCTATCATGTTTGATGGTATGGATTTGATGGCCGCAACTGAGGCTGAAAAGCGAGAACTTTGGGGATCGCGGATCGCATATGTGGCTCAATCTGCTGCAGCATCATTCAACCCTGCCCACCGGTTGCTGGACCAAACTATTGAAGCCACGGTGGGGCACAATGTAAACACCGATGAAGATGCGCGGCGTGATGCTGTAGAGCTTTACGATTCTCTTTCTCTGCCAGAGCCCAACACGATTGGTGAGCGTTATCCGCACCAAGTTTCTGGCGGGCAGTTGCAGCGCATCATGACCGCAATGGCCATGTCGCCTCGGCCTGATTTGATCATTTTTGATGAACCGACCACCGCCTTGGATGTGACGACCCAGGTGGAAGTCTTGCTGGCCATGCGCAACATCGTGGAACGGTTCAACACTGCGGCGATTTACATCACTCACGATCTTGCCGTTGTTGCCCAAATGGCAGATCGCATCAAAGTTCTGCGCTATGGTGAAGAAATCGAAGATGCCGACACCAATTCCATGCTCACTGCTCCGAAAGAAGATTACACCAAGTCTCTTTGGTCGGTGCGCGCCTTGGAGAAACCTGAAAGCCCTTCAGACGACATAGTGCTTGATATTAAAAATATCGACGCAGCCTATGGGCGTTCGGTCAAAGTGTTAAAGGACGTTTCCATAAAGGTGCCGCGAGGCCGCACAGTCGCGATTGTTGGAGAATCAGGTTCGGGCAAATCAACAACAGCAAGAGTGGTTACAGGCCTGTTGCCCCCAATGTCGGGCTCAATTGAATTTAATGGCGACGTGCTGCCAGCAGAACTTAAAGACCGAAGCAAAGACCAGCTGCGTCGCATTCAAATGATCTACCAAATGGCCGATACGGCGATGAACCCAAAACAGACTGTTGGGGAAATCATTGGTCGACCGTTGGACTTTTATCATGAACTGAGCGGCCCAGACCGCGACAAACGCGTTTCAGAATTGCTGCGTCTGATCGAACTTGATGACTCGTTTATTGATCGATTGCCAAGTGAATTGTCAGGCGGTCAAAAACAGCGCATCTGCATTGCCCGTGCGTTGGCTGCAGAACCTGAAGTGATTATCTGCGATGAAGTTACTTCTGCTCTCGACCAAATCGTGCAAGAGGGCATTTTGAAATTGCTTCTGCGATTGCAAAAAGAATTGGGCATCACATACCTGTTCATCACCCACGACATTGCGGTCGTAACAGCTATTTCAGATGAAATCGTCGTGATGTTCCAAGGCGAAGTGGTTGAACAGGGATTAAAAAGCGAAATCCTTCAACCTCCATATCCTGATTACACAAAGCTGCTTTTGTCTTCGGTTCCAGAAATGGATCCAAACTGGCTAGACAATTTTGTAGACGCGCGGGACTAAATTACACCGTGACTTTTGCTCTTATTCCCACTCAATGGTGCCGGGTGGTTTGCTGGTCACATCATAAACCACACGGTTGATGCCCTGCACTTCGTTGATGATGCGCGTGGCTGCTTTGCCAAGGAAAGCCATGTCATAGGGATAGAAGTCAGCCGTCATGCCATCAACGGATGTCACGGCACGCAATGCACATACGAATTCATATGTGCGCCCATCTCCCATGACGCCCACAGTTTGTACCGGCAGAAGAACCGCAAAGGCCTGCCAGATTTCGTCGTACAATCCCGCTTTGCGAATTTCATCGAGATAGACAGCATCAGCCTTTTTGAGAATGTCCAGCTTGTCGCGCGTGATCCCGCCCGGACATCTGATGGCAAGGCCAGGCCCAGGGAATGGATGACGGCCAATAAAACTGTCGGGCAAACCGAGTTCACGGCCCAAGGCGCGCACTTCGTCTTTGAACAGTTCGCGTAGAGGCTCGACCAATTCCATATTCATACGGTCGGGCAAGCCGCCCACATTGTGGTGCGACTTGATGGTGACTGAAGGGCCACCGCTGAACGACACACTCTCGATCACATCTGGATAAAGCGTGCCATGCGCCAAAAATTCTGCACCACCGAGTTTTTTCGCTTCAGCTTCAAACACATCAATGAACAATTTGCCGATGGTTTTGCGTTTGGTTTCAGGGTCAGCTTCACCCTCCAAAGCATCAATGAACAAATCAGATGCATTCACATGAACCAGCGGAATATTGTAATTGTCGCGGAACATTTGCACCACGTCTTCCGCTTCGTTCATGCGCAGCAAGCCGTGGTCCACCAAAATACAGGTGAGTTGATCGCCAACCGCTTCGTGAATAAGTGCTGCGGCGACAGACGAATCCACACCACCTGAGAGACCGCAGATGACGCGCTTGTCACCGACCTGTTCGCGGATTTTGGCAATGGCACGATCTTTATAAGCCGCCATTGTCCAATCGCCCTTTAGACCACAAATTTTGTGCACAAAGTTTGCGAGAATTTTTCCGCCATCGGGCGTGTGAACAACTTCGGGGTGAAACTGGGTTGTGTAATATTTGCGCTCTTCATTGACCGCGATGGCCAATGGAGCGTTTTCAGATGTGGCAACAACTTCAAAACCTTCAGGCAGTTTGGTCACACGATCGCCGTGGCTCATCCAAACCTGATATTCCCCACCCTGTTTCCAAACCCCTTCGAACAATGGGCTGTCTTTGTGAATTGTGATTTCAGCGCGGCCGAATTCGCGATGGTGTCCGCCTTCTACCCGTCCACCCAATTGATGCGCGGTCACTTGCTGACCGTAGCAAATCCCGAACACAGGAATGCCAGCGTCAAAAACGGCCTGCGGTGCCAATGGTGCATTGTCATCATGCACAGAAGCGGGACTGCCCGATAAAACAACACCCTTTGGCTTCAGTCGTTTGAAGCCTTCGTCAGCAGATTGAAACGGAACAATTTCGCAATAGACCCCAGTTTCCCGCACGCGGCGTGCAATCAACTGTGTCACTTGACTGCCAAAATCGATAATGAGGATCGTCTGCTCGGGAGCGGCCATCACACTAGGTCCAAAAATGCAAAAGAAACGTAGCTCTCACTTACGCAAAACCACCGAGGGCGGCAATACAAAGCAGCCGCCACTCCCCGTTTTATCCAGCAGTGTCTTCGCTTGACGATGCACCAGCGGGCGGCGGCACCGAAACGGGGCCCGAACCTTCATTCGACTTGACAAGTTTACCGACGAGATTGCGGTTGAAGCTGGATTCCAAAGCGTGGCGCAGATTTTCGTCTTTGTTCAGCATGGCATTGAGGGAAACATGGTCAAACGTGAAGCACTTCACTGAATTTGTCACCACTGCGGTTGCCGTTGCACTTGTGCCCAACATGAAACCGATCTCGCCAATAAAATCATCACGACCGCACACGCCAACCATAGCTCCAGCTTTGTCAATGCGTACAGCGCCTTCCAAAACATAGTGCAGCAGACCAACTGGTTCGCCTTCGGTGGTCAATACTTTACCCGGTTCGTGTTCGGTTAAAATTGCCAACCGCAACAAACGTTTGGCATGGGCTCTTTGAACCGTGGGGATGGCTGTTTCGATAAACCGCTCTTCATATTCAGAAAACTTCGCGCGCCGGTTTTCTATTTCCAGAAACAACAATTGGATCAGATTGACGGAAACGAAAATGACTTCCCAGAAAACGGTGACAAAATCTTTGAGGAAAAAATAACCGTAAAAGGCTGAAACAACGCCTGCGGAGATTGCAATGATCCGCAGCCACTTCATGGTGCGCATCATCATAGACGCCACGAGCAGCAGGTAAGACAAGTGCCCTACCAGTTTGCCGGGTGACGCGAATTGTTCGATAAAGAGTGTGGTCCAGTCCATAACTTGTCTTAATTACTGGAACCGCATTTTCCTAGAGCCTAAATGTGCGCGAACACGCACTTCCTTTGCGCGAAGGGATTTGCGCAAAGGAAGTAGGCTTTAATTCATTATCCAGATCGAGAAATTCAGCACAAATGCAAATCCCAGCCATGCCACATACGGCACGAAGCAAAACGCGGCGATTCGATCTCTATGCCAGTTGGTGGCCATAAAGCTGAGCGAAAGAACCAGCACAACGATCAAAATCCACATGGCCCAGAAAATCTGGTGCCAATAGAAGAAAACTGGCGACCAGGAAAAGTTGAGCAACATCTGGCTGACCCAAAGCCCCCAACCCGGCATATCCCCTTCACTGCTGAACACACGCCAACCCGCGATAGCCACCAGCAAATAAAGCACAGGCCAAACAATGCCGAACAAATAGGATGGTGGATTGAAAAAAGGTTTTGCCAAATCTTCATACCATTGTCCGGGAGTGAAGGACATTCCGATCAGTGCACCCATGCCCTGAATTACGGCCACAAAAATGATAAGTGTAATAAACTTTGCCATAGGGTCCCTCCGGGCAATGCTGCGATCAGGCGTTCTTCGCCATGACCGCAAAGTAGAACCCATCAGTGTTTGTAGAAGCAGGCGTTAGAGTGACTGTCTTCATATCAGACGACCAGGGTTGCAGCTTGTCGAATCCAAATAAATCCTGCCAGACTTCCCCTACGGAAAGCAACTCGAATTCTGGATTATCCGTAATAAACGCCTGAACCTGATTTTCGTTCTCCTCTGGCAAGACGCTGCACGTGATGTAGATAAGATAACCACCAACTTTCACGAAAGGTGCGGCTTCGCTGAGCGCCTCTTCTTGCTCGGTCAGGCGTTGTTCCAACTGTTCTTTTGTCAGTTTCCATTTTGCATGGGGATGACGGCGCCACGTGCCCGTGCCTGTGCAAGGCGCATCGACCACCACACGATCCATAGCTCCTACAAGATCGGACATATCGCTATCAGGACTGTGAATTTGCGCGTTGCGGATGCCAGCACGTTTTGTCCGCTCAAAGATCGGCTTCAAGCGATGCTTGTTGGCATCGTAAGCATGAATTTGACCTTTGTTCTCCATAGATGCTGCCAAGGCCAGTGTTTTGCCACCGGCGCCTGCGCAGAAATCCAGTACCTGTTCACCAGGGCGCGCAAAAACCAGGTCTGCTACGATTTGACTGCCTTCGTCTTGCACTTCGAACCAACCTTTTTGAAACGCCCCATCGGCTTGAACATTGGGTTGGCGAGAGGCGCCTGTTCCTGCTTCAATGCGCAAACCATTGCGCGCAATTTCGGTTGGTTTTGCATTTGTTTTCGACAAAGCTTTGGCGACTTTGCCTTGATTGGATTTGAGCGTGTTGACCCGCAAATCTACGGGAGGACGTTTTGTAAACGCCTGCGCCTCTGCAATCCATTGATCATCGAAATTCGCCTTTAGCAATGGCGCCAACCATTCTGGCACATCAGCTTGGATGTGTTCTGGAGCGTCTTCGAGTTTACGACTTGTGAATGCACTGGCTTCTTCGTCGGTCATCGGGTCTGGTGCGAATTTGTCGCCTTCCAGCTCTTTGTTGAGACTTTCTGGCGTATAGCCCCAGTCGCGCAGCAAGGTTGCGAAAACCAAACGACGTGTGCTGTCGCTGCCCATAAGATATTGGGTCGATGAGCGTTTGCGCAAAGCATCGTAGACGATGTTGCCAATCGCGGCTCTATCACCAGAGCCTGCAAAACGGTGATCCAGCCCCCAGCTCTTCAAGGCTTCAGACACGGGGCGTTTGCGCTTTTCAATGTCAGACAAAACATCAATTGCAGCCTGAATTCTGCCACCAAGTCTCATAGAAGTACCAATCTGGAATATCCAAACACCAGCCACATAGCAGCCAATGCAACAAAATTAATGGTGAAAACGCGACCACGCAACGTAACACTGTCGCCCGCAACTTGAACGAACGTATGCACGATGCGACCGAACAAAAACACCCATGCCAATAGAATTTGTAGGTCTGTCACGGAATTGGTCGCAAACAACAGCGCGATCAATCCGTAAAACAACATGGGCACTTGAAATTGATTGTCTAAATTGCGCGCCCAACGCCGGGACAGTTCGGGTTCGCGTCCGTTGTGCGCGAGGTCATCAATCGAAAGGCCGCCCGCTTTGGTTGCTTGCATCCGTTTTACCGAAACCATCATAAACAAAATGAAAATCAGTGCCAAGTTGCCGAAGACCGGAAGCAAGATCCATTCTGGTGAGACCTCTGGCATGTATTACGCAGTGGCGAAAAACAATATTGAAACGATGAAATCCAATGCCATCAGCAAAAACACTTGCATCCCATAAATGAAAACCTTGCGGCGCTTGAGCACATTGGTTGCCAACATTTCTTGCACATGCAGATATCTCAGGAACACAAACAGCCATGCCAACACAACAGAAATCCAACTGGACATCGACGCTGCAATGCCCGCGATGATGATCACGTAGAACATCACTGGCAATTCAAACTGATTGGCAACGGCACGCGTGTAAACACGCAAATCTTCAGGTTCGTTGTCAGTCGACTTATACATATCGGTCGTCACACGCCCTGCTTTTGCGGCAGAAACTCGAGCGTCCGACATTTGCATGTAGCACTTTATGGTCAATGCCATCTGCGCAGCCATCGCAAGAAGCAAGAGTTTGACTTTAAAGTCGGGTGCGGCAGTCCAAATAAGAGCCAGCGTATCCATGAAAATTCCTATCTATCGGCCTGAATAATTCGGGCTCTCACGCGTGATTGAAACAGTGTGTGCATGGCTCTCGGCCAAGCCCGCGGTGGAAATGCGCACAAATTTTGCGCGATCCACGAAATTCGGCAGCGTGTCGGCGCCCACATAGCCCATTGAAGCGCGCAATCCACCAGCCAATTGGTGCAGAACAGAACCCACAGGCCCCTTGTAAGGCACCTGCCCTTCAATTCCCTCTGGCACGAGTTTCAAAGAATCCGTGACCTCAGACTGGAAATAACGGTCAGCTGATCCACGTGCCATAGCGCCAACGGAACCCATGCCCCGATAAGATTTAAACGAGCGCCCTTGATGGAGATAAACTTCACCCGGGCTTTCGTCTGTTCCCGCAAGCAACGATCCGACCATCACAGTGGACGCCCCTGCAGCGAGAGCCTTTGCGAGGTCACCGGAAAACTTGATGCCACCATCAGCAATGATGGGAGTGTCTGACTTATTGGCCACTTCCACAGCTCCCATAATTGCTGACAATTGCGGAACCCCCACACCAGCCACCATGCGGGTGGTACAGATTGAACCCGGGCCAATACCTATTTTAATCACGTCCGCTCCAGCATCAATCAATGCTTGTGTGCCTGCAGGCGTTGCCACATTGCCTGCTGCGATGCGCGTGTTGTTGGAGAGTTTTTTCACTTGTGCCACCGCGTCCAAAACTCTTTGGGAATGTCCGTGGGCTGTGTCGATGACAAGAAGATCGACGCCTGCATCTATCAACCGCTCTGCGCGCTCAAAACCATCAGGGCCCACAGTGGTTGCTGCAGCGACACGCAGACTGCCAGCCTCATCTTTTGTGGCATTGGGGTTGAGTTGGCTTTTCTCCATATCTTTAACGGTGATCAGCCCAGTACAATTGCCGTTTGAATCCACAACCAGAAGTTTTTCGATGCGGTGCTGATGCAGCAGTTTTTTGGCGTCTTCTTGCTTCACACCCTCGCGAACGGTCACGAGACCCTCACGCGTCATCAATTCATAAACTTTCTGGCTGGGGTCTGAGGCAAAGCGCACGTCGCGGTTGGTGAGAATGCCAACCAAGCGGCCAGTATAGTGTCCACCTGATTTTCCGTTCTCTACAACGGGAATGCCTGAAATCTTATGATCCCGCATCAGGTTCAACGCGTCTTGCAACGTGGCGTCGGGACCAATTGTCAGCGGGTTGACCACCATGCCGCTTTCAAACTTTTTCACCTGACGCACTTCTTCAGCTTGTTGCTCAGGTTCCAAATTGCGATGAATGACGCCAATGCCGCCAGCTTGTGCCATGGCGATGGCCAAACGAGATTCTGTAACCGTGTCCATGGCGGCTGACATAATGGGCAATGTGAGTGAAATATCGCGGGTTAACCGACTTGAGATATCCACCTGATTGGGCATCACCTCTGAATGGTCTGGTTGCAGCAACACATCATCAAATGTGAGAGCCTGTTCGCCTGTTGCGGTGGATATAATTTCAGCCATTGGGTCAAACTTTCGAAAGGATGCGGAAGCGATGCTGCGCAACAGTTATGGCAGCGCGTTTGACGGTGCCTGCTAACATGCCATTGGGCTGGTTGAAAGGCCCAGACAGCGATGATTGGACATTTAATGTTGATAGTTGGCGAAAAGCCAAATGTTTGGTGATTTTTGCACCATGTAACAGTTGTTAACTTTTGGTGAACAGTTGCCGTGCGAACACTTGGAAACAAGTTCTGCACATCTCTGGTTGATTCGTTTCTAGTACAGCCGCTCCAAACAAGAAATTGGGCACTGTCATGGCACGTCAACTCCACCTCATCGCATTCGCAATTTTTGCATTTACACTTCTTGCAACCGATGTTGCGCAAGCCTGTTTGGGCGTGTCTCGCACGGTCACGGCGCGCGGCTTTAACGCCAATATGGGCATGGGCGGTAGCGCGGGACTTGGTTTACGCAACAAAGAAGTTATTTTGACTTTCGATGACGGACCCAAGAGCTCGACAACTAGACGCATTCTACGGGCGCTTTCGGCGGAATGCACCAAAGCGACATTTTTTGTTCTTGGACGTATGGCGCGGTCAAACCCCAAACTGCTGCAACAAATTGCACGTTCTGGACATACAATTGCGCAACACACAAACGATCATCCAAATCTGACACGTCTGTCGATCGTCCAAGCGGAAAATGAGATCAATCGCGGCATCGCATCTGTTAATCTTGCGCTTGGCAGTCAAAGACGCGCGAGCACACGCTTGTTCCGTTATCGTTATCTTGCTCGGAGCTCTCGTCTTGACGCAATGCTGAAACGCAAAGGCTTGCTGCCTGTATCAGCTGGCATTGACAGCAATGACTGGAAGAGCGGTTCAGGGGCAGCCATGGTGAACCGTGTCATGAGCCAGCTGAAACGCAAAGGCCGTGGCGTTATTTTGCTGCACGACATACAAAATAAAACGGCCAACGCATTGCCTGCGCTTTTGCGCCGTTTGAAGAAAGAAGGCTACCGCGTCGTTCACCTTCGTGGGTCAGGTTCTCCACGCACCAATGTGATTGCATCAAAAAAGAAAACGCCAAAGGCCGTGCGTGTTGCCGCTTTACAGCCTAAGAAACGCAAACGCTTCAGATGGTTTCGCAAGCGAGACAATGGCTTGCCAGGTGTTGATAGTGTCACAACAGGCTCCATTAAGAAGGGGCGTGTTAAACGCACTGCAAAGAAGCGTCTTGCACGCAAAAAGGTTGAGAAAAGAGTGCGTAAAGGGTTCTTTGCCCGCTTGCGTGAACGTCGCGTTCAACGCGCACAAGCCTTGGCCGCAAAGCAATCCCAGAAAAAGCGGATCAAAAAATCCAACCGGAAAATCAAGAAGAGAACACGTGTTGCAAAACGCGCGAAGACAACAAAGAGAAAAAGCTGGTTTGCAAAACGTCGCGAGGCTCGTTTAGCGCGTGCCGCAGAACGCAAGGCAGCCTTGAAAAAACGCAACAAGCGCACAGTTTCAAAACGTGCCAAACGTAAAACAAGCCGTGTCGCGAAACGTTCAACAAAGAGAAAGAGCATCTTCGGGAGATTGTTCAAGCGCATTGCGCGCAAACGAGCTGAAAGCGATCGCAGCTTTGGTCTTCGTCTTTATGATGATCTAATCAACCTTGAGCAAGAAAACAAAGAACTGACCCAATTGATGAAGGTTCAGGAGCTTCCTTTGGACAAAAGACCTGAGGTTCAGTCCTTGCTCAAACTCTTGCGCCCTTTGGCCAATAAGTAGAGTTCTACCGATCCATCGCGACTCGCCGGCGGCTTTACGTGATGGATCGTTTCAAAATTCTTCTTCATAAGGTTGAGAAGCGTTTGCTCCGTTCCGCCCTGGAATGTCTTTGTTAGAAAATGCCCTCCCGGTTTCAAAACCTGCAAAGCAAAATCCAAAGCCACTTCGACCAAACCCATTGTGCGCATATGATCTGTTCGACGGTGGCCAATCGTTGGCGCGGCCATGTCAGACATCACCAATTCAGGTGCACGCCCACCCAAAGCCTTCATCAGCATGTCTGGTGCATCATCGTCCAGAAAGTCTTTCTTCAAAATGGTCGCTCCCGGCACGGGATCCATATCAAGATAGTCAATTCCAACCACGCGAATATCATCCACACTGGACCCAGTTTTAGCGACCGCCACTTGGCACCAGCCGCCGGGGGCCGCACCGAGGTCAACCACCACTTGGCCTTGCTTCAACAAATTGAACCGCTCGTCCATTTCCAGCAATTTGTAAGCAGCGCGCGACGCGTAACCTTCTGCTTTTGCTTTCTGCACATAAGGGTCATTCAACTGCCTTTGCAACCAAAGCGTTGAGGATATCTTTCGTCCACGCGCAGACTTCACTTTGGTGTGCATGTTGCGCAAATTCGGACTGCGACCTGAACCTGGCCCACCTGGAGTGCGTCGACCACCGGAGGTTTTCTTCGCCATATTGTTACTGCCCTTGTGGTTTCGTATTGCGATGTCTTGGGCGATTAAAACGCCTCAACCACGCATTGTCCGCATTCATCATTTCTGTCAGCAGGCCTTCACGCAGTCCACGGTCTGCAACGCGCAACCGCTCACACGGCCAGAAATTTTGAATTGCGACCAGAATGGCACACCCGGCCAAAACAAGATCGGCTCTGTCATGTCCGATACAAGGATTTTGAACCCGTTGTTCAAAACTCATATCAACCAGCGCATCGATCATTTCCGTAACTTGGGAAGACACCATCCATGTTCCATCGACCCGACGGCGATCATATTTTGGCAGTTTTAAATGAATGCCTGCAAGGGTCGTCACCGTGCCCGATGTTCCCAACAAATGAACTTCGCCATTTTGCGCAGCTTCCACCAATGCGTCACGACCCTCAAAGGTCTCCAAATGCTCGCTGACCTCATCGACCATGTTCTGGAACACTTCGCGCGTGACCATTTTTCCCCCGCCGTGCTTTTCGGACAAGGTAACCACGCCAAACGGCATGGATGTCCATGACACCATGGCAGGCCCGAGATCATGGCGTTTGCGTTTGTTCAAATCGAGCAATGCCAATTCAGATGAACCACCGCCGATGTCGAACAAAACTACGCCTCTCGCCTTTCTGTCCACAAGACTAGAGCAGCCTGCAACCGCCAGACGGGCTTCTGTTTCGCGGTTTATGATTTCCAAAGACAAGCCGGCTTCTTGTTCGACACGTTTAAGGAATTCCTCTCCATTGGTGGCGCGGCGACATGCTTCGGTTGCAATCAATCGCACGCCCTTGACCTTGCGGCCATTGAGTTTGTCAGCACAGGCTTTCAATGCACCAACAGCTCTGTCCATAGCCGCATCGCTTAAGCGCCCCGTCGCGCCAAGTCCCTCGCCCAAACGCACGATGCGTGAAAAGGCATCTACCACGCGAAAACGGCCCGGTTGTTGAGGCACAGCCACAAGCAGACGGCAATTGTTGGTTCCCAAATCCAGCGCCGCATAAGCATCCAACTGTCGTCGTTGCGGGCGGTGGATTGGTTTATTTGCGGCGGCTTCGTTTTGACGGTTTTGGTTTGGCTTTTTTGCTTTTCCACTCGGGGCACGGCGATGTCTGTGACCATCAGCGCGGTTTTCAAAACCTTGTTTCTTTGCGTCCTCTAAAGCGCCAGAGTTCGCAGCTGGGTCTTGCGCGATATTGTTTTTGTTTTTTCTGCGATTACGGCGGCGACGAGACCGTTTGCTTTGGCTTTGAGGGGCCAAATCAGAAGACGCATTGTCATCTTTCGAACCATTTGCGGGGTGCACATTTCCACGTTCGGAAGCGCTATCCACAGCCGTGTCTGGCTGGACAGTTTTGGCGCCGGCAGAACCGGGATTTTGGGCCTCGGTGTTGTGAACCTGATCCCGTTTACGCTTGCGCCTGCGGTTTCTTCGGTTCTTTTTCCGGTTCTGCGATGTCTCTCCACCTGTTGCAGAACCAGCAATTTCAACATCCGATCCAGGCCGCTTTTGGGAGGTTTCTCCCTGCGAGTCTTCGGACAACGGACTTTCCGCCTTATTGCGGCTCACTTCTCTTTGGAGAAGGAGCCAGCGCTTCAGCGGCTCTTTGTTTCAAGTTGAAACAACCCTAGCATTTTACGAACGAAGAACAAGCAATCAATTGATGTGTGGGGAGAAACTTGAAGCGCGAGCATTTGCGCCTGTGGAGAGCGTTATTTAATCGCCAGTTTAGAAAATTTCCAAGGCAAGGCGAAATCACTTGATTTAAAGTTGACTTAAAAAGTCATATTAAATAATCCAGTCCTTAGACGCGGGTTACGCGCCATCTGTTTATACAAACAAGACCGACAAATACGTTGGTCTAAGTGAGAAAATCATGCCGAAAACTCTCAAAACGCTCCTTTGTTCAGCCGCAACAGTTGCAACAGTTCTGACACCAACTTTGGCAATGGCTGAAGGCGAAGTGAACATCTATTCCTATCGCCAAGCCGAGCTTATCAAGCCGATGCTTGAAGCTTTCACCGCAGAAACAGGGATTAAGACAAACGTTCTGTTTGCAAAGAAAGGCCTTGGCCAGCGCATAAAGGCAGAAGGCGTGAACTCACCAGCTGATATTTTGCTCACTGTCGATATTGGTCGCTTGGATGCTGCAAAGGCATTGGGCATCACGCAATCCGTTTCGAGCGATACAATCAGCGCCAACGTTCCTTCCCAATACAGAGACCCTGAAGGTCACTGGTTTGGCCTCACCACCCGCGCCCGCATTATCTACGCTTCCAAAGAACGCGTTGCCCAAGACACAATCACATATGAAGAACTTGCTGATCCAAAATGGAAAGGCAAACTCTGCACACGTTCGGGCCAACATGTTTATTCAATTGGCCTGATTGCATCCATCGTTGCCCATGCGGGTGAAGCAGGTGCTCAAAAGTGGCTGGAAGGCGTCAAGGCAAACCTTGCAAGAAAGCCAAACGGCAATGACCGCGCACAAGTGAAAGGAATTTACTCCGGCGAGTGTGATATTGCTTTGGGCAACACCTATTACATGGGAAAAATGGAAACCAACACCAAAGACCCTGAACAAAAAGAATGGGCCAAATCGGTGAAACTTCTTTTCCCAAATGGTGACGATCGCGGAACGCATGTGAACCTGTCAGGCATGGTGATGGCAAAACACGCACCTAACGCTGAAAATGCCAAAAAGCTGATGGAATTCTTGTCGAGCGAAAATGCTCAAAAACTTTATGGCTCTGCCAATTTTGAATATCCTGTAAAGCCGGGTGTTGCTGCTGACGCGCGCACCTCGTCGTGGGGCACACTGAAAGCCGATACTTTGCCATTGGCAGACGTTGCGGAAAACCGCAAAACAGCTTCTGAACTGGTGGATAAAGTTGGACTGGACGACGGCCCAGCCTCTTAAAGCGCCGACATAGATTGAAGAAAAGGCGTTGCGGAAGCGGCGCCTTTTTTGTTGGTTGTGAGAAACTATCGAAAAGCCAGGTGCTGGCCTGCATTCCAATTATTACGCGTCAGCTTTCAAAGGAATGTTTTTCGACGCATCCAATTGCAGCAGAATGTGCAAGTTGCGTTCATTATTTGTCAAGTCAGCCAACGTGTAGCCATCCAACACTTTGAAAAAAGCGCGCAAAGCTTCGCCAAGCGCTTGGTTTAGCCCACAACTGCTGACCAATGGGCAAGCAGCTTCACCATCTTTGAAACACTCTGCGAGTTCGAAATTGTCTTCCGTGGCGCGAACAATCTCGCCCAATCCAATTTCATTTGCAGGCTTTGCCAACCGAATGCCGCCATTGCGCCCACGCACGCTTTCCACAAGCCCTGTTTTCGTCAGTGTCTGCAAAATTTTCATAAGAAATTGTTCGGACAAATCATAAAAACTGGCGATCGAACTCACACGGCTGAGCCCATCGTTGGAGTCACAATACATCATCATGCGGATGGCATAATTTGTTTGTTTCGTAAGACGCATATCGGTCTCAACTCCAATGGGGTTTGGCGCAGCGGATTATCCAAGGGCCGCTCCATGATGTAATCAGTATAGGTGCCGCCACTTCTAAATTCCAGTGAGAGCGTGCGAAAGGTCTGGCAGTGGCTTTACGCCAATCACAACAAGACCAGCTTCTACGTTTTCTGGCGCGGGTGTGATTTCAAATCTTTGCCCAACGAGTTGCAGCGTTTTCAGCTTTCCATTTTCGTTCGGCACAAAGCCTTTTGCGCGCACAATTTGCGACAACCCAGCCAATTCTTGGGCCAGTGCTTGCGTCTGTGTTGGTGCAGAAAATGAGTAGAACTTGGTTTCAAATTGCGACGTCGAATGGGTTGATCTGTCAGCAGAAAACCCATCATCATGGGTGAAAGACTGAAGAGCTATTTCAATGGGCAAAATGCTGTTTTGCGTTTCAAGAATCGATGCGGCACCGGATTTTTCCCGCAACCAATCCACCAACGAGCCTTTCTGCTCTTCTTCGATCAAATCAGTCTTGTTGAGCAATACAATGTCCGCATCTGCCAACTGGCGCAGTATCGTGTCTGACATATATTTGTCATTGGCGCGCTCTTCGATGTTCCCAGCGTCTGCCAATACCAATATTCCATCCAACACATAATCGTTGAGCAACGAAACGGAGCCCGCAATCGCGCCCGGCAAAGCAACACCGCTGGTTTCCAAGATGATGTGATCGGGTCGTGGCTCCATTTTCGCCATGTCCATCAAAGCCATCATGAGATCATTGCCATAGCTGCAGCACACACACCCACCTGTGAGGCTGATCACGTCACCGTCGTCGGCCTCGATAAGATCGGCATCAATGGGGAGTTCGCCAAATTCGTTGACAAGAATCGCAAGACGACGACCATTTGCATTGCGCAGCAAATGGTTCACCAAAGTTGTCTTTCCAGAACCAAGATAACCACCTATCACGGTGACAGGCATGGGTGATTGTTGGGACATAACTAAAGTTCAGAAGCGGGGAAAATGCGGCCATCTTGAACCGTTCCCCACACGGCCACATCTTTCAACTTATCGCCACCCACGGATTCTGGGTCATCTTCTAAAACGGCAAAGTCTGCGCGTTTGCCTGTTTCAATTGATCCCACCTCCCCATCGAGTTTCAACGTGTAAGCAGCGCCCAATGTGATTGCATAAAGCGCTTCATCTACGTCAATCTTTTCCGCCTCGCCTTGAGTGCGTCCCGAGGCCGTCAACCGATTGACCGCGCACCAAGCTGTAAACAATGGGCCAAGGGGCGTGATCGGCGCATCAGAATGAATGGCCATGGGGACATCGTTTTCCAAGGCCGTAGCACATGCATTCATGCGTTCTGCCCGCTCTGGCCCAACGGTCAAATTGTAATGCTCATCACCCCAGTAAAAATGATGGTTGGCAAAAAGATTGACGCACATGCCGAGTTTTCTCATGCGCCGAAATTGCGACGCATCAGCCAATTGGCAATGCTGCAACGTGAAGCGGTGGTCACGGGAAGGATGTTTCAACAAGCCTTCCTCCATGCAATCCAGCACCAGTTCCGTGGCTTCATCACCATTGGTGTGGGTATGAATGTGGATGTTGTGTTCCAAACTTGAATTGATGATGTCTTGCAGATGCTCGGGCGAGATATACCAAAGGCCGTTTTCGGCACCGTTGTAATATCCAGGCCAACGCAGACGCGCGGAAAAACCCTGAATGGAGCCATCGACCACGACCTTGATCATCCCGAGGCGCAAACGGTCTGATGTTTTTTTCTTTAATTCCAGCACATGGGCGATGAGTTCTTGGGGAGTCACCCCGTGGTGAAACCGCAAAGGTACAATGCGCGCAGGATAGTTTTCGCGGGCTGTCACACGGCTCATCATATCTACTGCATCATCCGGCAAACGGGCAGCAAGGTCGGTCGCGGTTGTCACACCTGAACGCACACAGAGCTTTGCAAAATCGACCAAGCCTTGCTCGTCACAAGCCAGCATATCGCGGTCAAACCCCACATGCATGCCAACAGGTGTCATGACATCCGGGCCCTTGAGTTCACCCGTGGGCAGCCCATCTTTTCCAAGCGGAACGCCCGGGTTGTTCAAACCAGTTTTTAACAAGCCAGCCAGTTCCAACGCTTTTGAGTTCACGTTCAAAATGTGACCCGATGCATGCATGATGCCCACTGGGCGTGTGGTGGACACTTTGTCCAAATCTTCGCGGGTAACACGCTCATTGTTGAAGTAGATCGGATCAAGCGACCACCCAGGAAGCGGAGTGTCGGGATCTTCCAGTTTTGCATCTGCTTCTTTGAGACGCTCCAGCACACCTTCAATATTGTCCAGCCCAGACCAGACTTTACCATTGGGGTCCATGCGGTCGAAATACCCGAGATAGGTGTAACGCCACAGCGTGCCTTCCATGGCATGGCTGTGCCCTTCAACCAGACCCGGCATGATGACCTTGTCGGAAAACCGCTCATCCAGAGTGTAGTCGCCCCATCCTTCAAGTTCAGCAAGACTGCCAGCCCCCAGAATACGCCCATCGCGCACGGCAACATGGGTCGCCACTGGACGTGCAGGGTTCATGGTGATGATTTTCTTTGCCCGATAAATGGTCGTCATTGGGGTCACACTCTTCTTGGGTCGCCTAAATCTTTGTTCAGGCTAGATGAATTCGAATGTGCGGTCATCAGTTTTAGATCACAAATTTTCAACAGGCGGTTTGAGCCATTTATTCGCTGTGATTTAAGGGGTTACCAAAAGATCGAGAACTTGATTGAAATCACTGTCTTCATTCATCAATGACATGACTGCCTTCTCAATTTCAAAAACGCGCTTTTCTGGCAAAGTTGACCCTGCAAATGCGCGATATTTCTCAACAATTTCCTGTTCAGTCGGCTGAGGGTCTGGGCCGCCGCTTGCTTCTACCAGGCCACTTTCGAACGCTGTTCCATCTTTCAAAGTGATATTCACCCTCGCCAGACGACGCGCAGGATAGCCATCTTCACACTCCTGATCGATATGGACATCCACGCGTTTGGTCATCTGGATCAAATGATCATCTGAAAAGCTGGCCTCTGTCACTTCATCGACACCCACCACGCCCCGCACCATTGCTGCGGCCACAGGCCATGCCAGTGAATATTGCGCCAATGGTGATGTGTCTGGAACTTCGTTGTTCAGCTCTGCAGAATAGACAAAGGTGAAAATATCAATCTTCTCTATACTGCTTGGTTCAATTTTGTGGATTTTGCGCAGATCCAACGCGGCATCAATTGCAGCGTGTGCCCAGCGGCAAATCGGATACGGCTTTATGTATTGTTGCTCGGTCAGCCAGTTTTTCCCCAAATCGGCCCAAGCGAATTGTGCATCGCCAAATTCAACTGTTGCAGCTGGTGCTCCCGTGAACCCTTGCTCCGCAATAAGGGCGGCATAAATGCCAACAGGTGCGCCCCACCCTGTCCCGTCATGCAACATGGTGGGGTTTGCAATTTCACGCATCATTTGGCTGCGCGGGCCATGATATTCTGCAATGCCCAACGCATCACGAAATGTCGATTGATCAGCATTTCGCAGCCGCGCACCAATGGCCGCACAACCAAGAGAGTTCCAAGCGCCGGAAGTGTGATAGTCTTCAACTGTGGTGTGAAGGGCCAGTGCTGCGCGATAGCCAATTTCGTAACCCAACACCATAGCGACCAGAGCTTCACGACCTGAGACTTTTTGCACCTCTGCAAATGCACACAGAGCTGGAAACAATGCGGCTCCCGCATGGCCTTTGGAAGGTTGCCACCCGTCGTGGGCATCGAGATTGTCGATTTGGGTTGCCGCTGCGAAGCCGTATCCCACGAGCGAAACATTGCGCCCATCAAACGGTAGCCGTGCCACAGGCGCATTCGGTCCGGCAGAAAAATTTTGAACGGCAAAATCTCGCGCAATAACTGCTGCTTCCAAGTTTCGCGCCGCAGCGAGGACGCCAATCAAATCCAAAATTAAAAGAGCCGCAGTTTTGGTGACGCTCGGCGGAATATCGTCAAATTGCAGAGTGTTTACAAACTGAGCAAGGCGAAGAAAGGTGCTAGACGGCTCTTTGAGTGTTTCAACAGTCGTCATGTTCCCTCGCTTCAGATCAAACCTATCGCTTGACCTCGTGCCAACTGGTCTTTGGCCACTTCCGCATGAAGCCGCTCAACCATCTTACCGTCTATAGATAACACATTTGCGCTGTGGTTTTCAGGCCGTTCAAATACATCGACAATGCGCTGGGCGGTCTTCAATTCCGCGAGCGACGGGGCAAAAATCTGATTGCAAACTTCTATCTGTAATGGGTGGATAAGTGACTTTCCATCCATGCCGAAACGTTTGCCCTGAAGACATTCTTTTTCATAACCGCTGGCGTCTTTGAAATCGTTGTAGACGCCGTCCAGAATTTGAATGCCGGCAGCACGGGCAGCCATGACACATTTGCTCAGCACGGGCAGCAGGGCTTCACGGTCTTTCGAGAGCTCTATGCGCGTTTCTTTCGCTAAGTCATTGGGACCAATGACCAAGCAAGACAGAGGTGTATTGGCTGCGCAATCCGCAATTTCCGAAACATTCAAAATTGAACGGGCGGTTTCAATCATGGCCCAAAGTTCGATGTTTCGACCGTTCAATTCTTCGGAAAGAATTTGGATGTCTGCGGCAGAATTTACTTTTGGCACCAAGACAGCGTTTGGGTTTACTTCACACGCAGCTGCAAGGTCGTCCTTGCCCCATGGAGTGTCCAATCCATTGATGCGAATGATCGCAGCGCTCTGGCCTGCACCACTACTTTTCACAGCAGCACAAGCCGCTTTGCGCGCTTCAAGCTTTTTGTCGACTGCAACAGCATCTTCGAGATCAAATATGATCGCATCGGCTGGCAGCGTCTTGGCTTTCTCCACAGCCCGCTCGTTTGAAGCGGGCAGATATAATGCGCTGCGCAAAATGGATGGACCTGATTGCTTCAAATTGTTGGGCCCTCGACTGCGGTTGATACGTTCAGCGGCAAAATATTCTCAAGCCGCTGAACAAAGACTGGCACTTAAAGGCCACCCATCATCATATATTTGATTTCGGTGAACTCATCGACACCATGGCTCGATCCCTCGCGGCCCGTGCCGCTTTCTTTCACGCCGCCAAACGGTGCAACTTCTGTCGAAAGTTTTCCGCTGTTGATGCACACCATGCCGTATTCAAGCGCTTCTGCAACGTTCCAAACCCTACCCACATCACGAGAGTAAAAATAAGACGCTAAACCGTATTGCGTCGCATTGGCGAGTTCGATGACTTCTTCATCGGTTTTGAATCGAAATAGAGGCGCTACGGGGCCGAATATTTCATCGCTGCTGACCTTCATGTCAGGTGTCACTTCGGTCAAAACTGTTGGCTCGTAAAATTGGCCGCCCAGTTCGTGCTTACTCCCGCCCAGTGTGATTTGAGCGCCTTTGTCGACGGCGTCTTGCACAAGGCTTTCAACTTTTTCGATTGCTGCGTCGCTGATTAGCGGCCCAATGACAACGCCGTCTTTCGTGCCGTCGCCAACCGTCATTTTTCCAACTTCCGTCGATAGTTTTTTGGCGAATTCATCATAGACAGCGTCTTGGACATATATGCGGTTTGCACAGACACAGGTTTGACCCGCATTTCTGTATTTTGAAGCGATGGCGCCCTCCACTGCAGCATCAATATCTGCATCATCAAACACGATAAATGGCGCATTGCCGCCAAGTTCAAGTCCCATGCGTTTCACGGTGTCGGAGCATTGTTTCATCAGCAATTTGCCCACAGGCGTTGAACCGGTGAAGGTCAAAGCCCGCACATCAGTGCTTTCGCACATAACGCCACCAATAGCTTTTGCATCACCTGTGACAACATTCAAAACACCGTCTGGCAAACCGGCTTCTTGACCAAGGGCAGCGATTGCAAATGCGGTCAAAGGAGTTTCCATGGCGGGCTTTACGACAGCCGTACAACCAACGGCAAATGCAGGCGCAACTTTGCGGGTGATCATAGCTGCTGGAAAATTCCAAGGTGTGATGGCAGCGACAACACCAATGGGTTCGCGTGTCACAATAATTCGGCCATCTTCAAATGGACTTGGAATGGTTTCGCCATAGATGCGTTTGGCTTCTTCAGCATAAAACTCGATGAAAGACGCAGCATAAAGAATTTCGCCGCGGGCTTCTGCCAAAGGCTTGCCCTGTTCCTTCGTCATGATTTCAGCCAACGCATCGGCATTTTCAACCATCAATTCAAACCAGCGACGCAAAATCGCCGAGCGATCTTTGGCGAGCATTTTGGCCCATGGCTTGAAAGCAGCTGTTGCTGCATCAACCGCTTGTTGAGCCTCTTTGGCACCAAAATTTGGAACTTTGGCAAGCTCTGCACCTGTGGCTGGGTTCAATACCGCAACATCGGCATTGCCAACCCACTTACCATTGATAAGACATTGGTTTTTATGAAAATCTGTTTGGTTACTCATCGTGTTGTTCCTATTTCAGCAGGCAAGTGCCCTAATTTTTTGCTAGCCAATCGGCAATGACTGCAACTTGTTCATCATTGCGCAAAGTTGGTGTGTGTCCGGTGTTTTCGATTTCGACCAGAGTGGTTTCTGGGCCGAAGGTCAACATTTTTTGGGCCGTTTCAGAACTTAAAAAGCTGCTTTCTGCGCCTCTCAAAACAAGCACCGGGCAGGCAATTTTTTCCCAAATGTCCCACATGTCGACATTGAAATATGAGATCGAGTCACGAAAGGCGTCGCCCACCCGACTGTCCGTCTTCATTTTATAGGTGCCATGGCTTGTTCGACAGCTTGAGTGCTTGGCCATCATTGCCCAGTCCTGATCGGTCATAGGCGCAAATTCTGAGTAGATTTTGCGCTGATATGCTTCCACATCTTTCAAAGTCTCAAACTCGTCAGATCGGCCAATATATTCAGCAATGGTCATAAGTGCATCGCGGGACACTTCCGGTCCGATATCATTCACAACCAATCTTCGAATAGGAGACTGTTGGACAGACGCAAGCACCATACCGATGATTCCGCCCATGGACGTTCCAACCCAGTTCACTTCCGTCACTCCAAGGCGGGCGATAAGCGAGTTCATATCGGCGTTGTATTGAAGGTAATTATAGCCTTCTGAAGAGCTGAGATGATCGCTTTCACCTCTGCCAACAACATCAGGACAGACAACGCGATAGCGATCGCACATTTTGCCCGCAAAATAATCGAAGTCGTGGGCGTTACGCGTCAATCCGTGAACGCAGAGCAAAGTTTCTTGATGTTTGAATTCTTCAACGTTGCCCCACTCAAGATAATTGAGTCTGTGAAAACCATGAAAGCCAAGGCCTAAATGATAATGACGTGAACAGGCTTTTGACGGCTTTTTGATCCTATGAGGCATTCAGAATTGCTCTACTTAAGTGATTTAAGACGCTCTTGAAGGGCATCAATTTGCGATTGAATTTCAGACAGCTCAGAAGAACTGCTTTGTTTTGCGTTCTGTTTGTCTTCGGCAGGCTGTTTGTTTTGCGTCGTCGACATTCCGCCAAACATTTCCCAAGATTTGCGAAACATTTCCATATTCTGGCGTGCAAGATTTTGGCTGAACTGCATCATCGCTTGGGTGTTGCGGCCAACCATTGTTTCCATGGCGTCTGCCATTCGGCTTTTTTCCGCTACAAATAATTTCATGGATTCAGTCAAATAATCGGGCACCATTTGACCATATGTGTCGCCATACATGCTGATGAGCTGCTTTTGCACCTCAAGGGGAAAATGAAAATTTGAGGGCTTTGTTTCTTGTTCAAAAATGATCTGGTTCAAAATGCTGCGGGTTATATCTTCACCCGTTTTTTTGTCCTCAATTACAAATGAAACGTCGGCTCGAACCAACTCAACAATGTCATCGAGCACAATGTATGAACTCGTTGAGGTGTTATAGAGACGTCGATTTGGATACTTTTTTATCAAAATTACAGCGTCGTCTGTCTTTGAGGACGCTTCATCGGATATTTCAGACCGCTTATTCGACATTTTTGACAATCAATTCATGGTAATTTGGTGCAGTGCGAAAATTTGCGGTGTTCTGGCCGCTCTTTCGCACCTCAAGAATACACTTTTGTTGCGGCGCAGCAAACAAAAACGCCGACCTCTGATGAGATCGGCGTTCAAAAATCGTTCACAACAATCGGCAGGGAGGAGAATGCCGACCGAAGAACAGATTACATGCTCAAAGAAAAGCCTTTTGAAAAGGCCAGGCGACCAGCTTCGCCAGTCTCACGCATAACTTTGCCAGACAACTCAGCAACGTTTTTGTTTTGCTCAGTGTAACGCTCAGCAGCACTAGCAACATTGGATGTCGCAACTTTGTAAAACTCTGCAACATCGTTGGTTTTGTTCAATGCTTTCACACCGTCGAAAGCCGCTGCAACGTTTGAAACGTAGTTTTCATACATGCGCTTAGCCATTGCTTCGCCGCCTTTGAAAACTGCTGCATTGAATTCAATCATGCTTTCTACAACTTTTTCGGAGTTGGCGATGTGGTTTGTCACGAATTCCTGCGACTTTTCGAATGTTTCGCTGCTGTCCATAGTTTTCTTGGTCATCTTGTGATCCTTTACATATTTTTGGAAACGCTTGGGGAGGATTTTGCGTTTCGACAATTCACATATAGACAGTTTTTTTGTGCAATGCAACATTTTTTTGTGCAATGCACAATAAATCTCATTTTTGTCGATGGTTTAGGGAGGGGCAGAACGCTGAAAACCTCAATTTTGGAGGTGTTTTGCAATTCTCGCATACCAGAATTGTGCAGATGTGCTTGTGAAATGAAACCATGCATGTTTCCCTCAAACCACTGAAAGTTCACGGTTCTTATATTTGTGGAACCAAATGAACCTTTCTACGTTTAAACCGTGAGGCGCACTCGCCATCACAACAACACATAGGAACGCACGTGTCTTCGTCAAACAAAATGAGAGCTGCTCAATTGCTCGTAAAATGTCTTGAGCATGAAGGTGTTGAATATATCTTCGGGATTCCCGGTGAAGAAAACATCGCAGTCATGGATGCCCTGCTCGACAGTAAGATAAAGTTTGTTATCACGAGACACGAACAAGCCGCTGCATTTATGGCCGACGTCTATGGCCGCCTTACGGGACGCGCTGGTGTGTGTATGTCAACATTGGGGCCTGGTGCCACCAACCTTGTGACGGGTGTTGCCGATGCCAATATGGATCGTGCACCAATTGTCGCCATCGCAGGCCAAGGCGCAACAACGCGGATGCATAAGGAAAGTCACCAGATTCTGGATCTGGTGAACCTTTTCCAACCCATTACAAAATACTCGACGCAAATTCGCGAGCCCGAGATTGTTCCGGAAATTGTGCGAAAGGCTTTCAAATTTGCGCAAGCAGAAAAACCGGGCGCCGCATTCATCGATTTTCCAGAAAATATCGGCGATATGGAAATCGAAGATATGGAGCCGTTGAAGGTTCAGTTTGCTGCAACCCCCGTGGCGCCATCCGGGAAGGCAGCCCAAGCAGCTGAAATTATCAGCAAAGCGAAAAACCCAATTATTATCGCTGGCAATGGAATTATCCGCCATGATGCTTCCGACGCCCTCGTGGAGTTTGCCGAGGCAATCAATGCGCCCGTGGCCACGACCTTTATGGCAAAAGGCGTCATTCCATCTTCACATCCGCTCAGCCTTGGAACCGTGGGCTTGAAAGCTCATGACTTGGTTGCGTTCGGCATTGACGAAGCAGACCTCGTCATCTGTGTCGGTTACGATATGGTCGAGTATGATCCGGCCTATTGGAATCCAAAACACGACAAACATATCATCCACATTGATGGCTCCCCTGCAGAAGTAGATACAAATTACATTGTAGACACGGGCGTTATTGGTGATTTGGCGAATTCGATGCAACGCATTGGCGCAAGATGCGAACGTCAAACAAGCCCAGCCATGAAAGACCTTCGCAAGAAGATTGTTGAAGAATTGAACAGGCATGGGGATGATAAGAGCTATCCCGTCAAACCGCAGAAAATTATCTATGATTTGCGCCAAGTGATGGCCCCTGAAGACATCGTTATTTCAGACGTTGGTGCACACAAAATGTGGATGGCGCGTATGTTCCAAGCTGAACGTCCGAACACGTGCATCATCTCTAATGGATTTGCATCCATGGGCATCGCACTGCCCGGCGCGATTGCGGCTAAAATGGTTTATCCGGAGCGCAACATTCTGGCCGTTTGCGGCGACAGTGGTTTCATGATGAACAACCAAGAGATCGAAACCGCCGTGCGTCTGGGGCTAAACATCACCGTCATAATTTTCAACGACAACAAATATGGTCTGATTGAATGGCACCAATTGCGCGAATACGGGCGCAAAAGTCATATTGATGTTACAAATCCCGACTTTGTTAAATTTGCAGAGAGCTTTGGTGCGAATGGCTATAAGGTCGAAAAGGCAGAAGACCTGCAATCCATTCTAGAAACCGCCATGAACGACGGTGGCGTATCCATCATCGACTGTCCTGTTGATTATTCTGAAAACATGAAACTGACCGAGCGCCTTAAAAGCATGAAGTCGCTCGAAGAAGAGGTTTAACCTGATGCACGCATTTCAATTCCAAACCACCAAATCCATTCTCTGCGAAGTTGGAGCTACAGCCAAAATTGGTGAGCTCATGGCGCAGATGGGATGCAAGAAGATTGCGTTTGTCACTGACAAGATGATTCTCGAACTTGGGCTTGCTCAAGCCTCTCTTGATGGGCTGAAGGCAGCTGGTGTTGATGTTCACATCATCGATGACGTTGTTGCTGATCCGCCAGAATCCATGATTTTGACAGCAGTTGAAGAAGCCAAGTCGCAAGGCGTTGATGGGGTGGTGTCAGTGGGCGGCGGTTCTTCGCTCGATACGGCCAAACTAATTGCGGTGCTTGTTGGTTCTGATCAACCGATCTCAGAAATGTATGGTATTGGCTTGGTGCGGGACGATCGCCTGCCACTGGTGTTGGCACCGACAACTGCTGGTACAGGGTCTGAAGTGACGCCAATTTCGATTGTGACGACTGGCACAAATGAGAAGAAGGGCGTTGTCTCTCCACAATTGTTGCCTGACTGGGCCATTTTGGACGCTGAACTGACGGTTGGGCTTCCCGCACATGTGACCGCAGCAACCGGAATTGACGCGATGGTTCACGCCATCGAGGCCTATACTTCGAAGTTCAAGAAAAACATCGTGTCCGACACACTTGCGCGCCAAGCCTTGGAACTTCTGGGGCAAAATATTCACACAGCATGCACAAATGGCGAAGACCGTGCTGCGCGTTCCAACATGTTGCTGGGTTCTATGCTTGCGGGCATGGCATTTGCGAATGCACCAGTGGCTGCCGTTCATGCGCTTGCTTACCCGTTGGGCGGGCATTTTCACGTTCCGCACGGGCTCTCCAATGCATTGGTTTTGCCCTATGTCCTCGACTTCAACATGAGCGAAGCCGCAGACACCTATGCTGAAATCGCGCCACTCATCTTCCCTGAACTTGCAGGAAAATCTATAAAACACGCATGTGATGGGATGGTTGAAGGCTTTAAAGCTATGGGTCCACAATTGGGCATGCAAAGCAAATTGGCCGAGGTTGGGGTCAATCATAATCATCTGCCAATGTTGGCAGAGGACGCAATGAAACAGACGCGGCTTTTGGTCAACAACCCACGCGAAATGACCTACGAAGCTGCTTTGGAAATCTACACCCAAGCTTTATAAATCCGATCTCGACAGGAGTTCCCAATGGCAAATTCAGACAATGGTTTTGACCAGATGATGGACATTTGGAAAGAAGGCCAAGACGCTTTCTTGAAAGCACAGCAAGAAGCGGCCGAGAATTTTCAAAAGACGATGACGCCGTTTTTTGAACAATCAGGGAATTCTCCTGATGAACCGTTTCAAGCTTGGCAGGACTTCATAAAGTCATGGGCTCCCGATTGGGACCCAAGTGCTATGATTAAGGGACCTTCTGCTGCTATGTTCACACAGAGCCGCGAAGCTTTCATGACCATGCTGGATCCCGCCAACTGGACAAAATATGCGCCCGAACAGCTGCGTGAGATTTTGCAGTCTGTCGCTCAAGGACCTCAATTTGCCGATCTGGCCACACCACATATTGATGCTGCAAATTCTTGGCGCGAGGCTCTCGACTATCAAAAAGCTGCTGCTGACTTATCAAAAGTTCTGCAAGAGAGTTGGACGCGAACCTATTTGCGTTTCAACGAAACCCATTCACTTGAAGATTTGCAGTCCGGCAATGTGCAAGAGGCGTTGGATGTCTGGTTGAAATCGGCCAACCATGAGCTGCTGGAAACACAGCGTTCTGCCGAGTTCATGGACGCTCAGAAACGCATGTTGCGCGCCTCTGTCGAAATCAAGGCACGTCAGCGGGATTTAGCTGAAGCTTGGAGTGAGGCTTATCAAATACCTACACGAAGCGAGATCGACGACCTGACCAAAATTGTGCACGAGTTGCGCCGCGAATTGCGACAAGTCAAACGCGAACTCTCATCTGCGAAAGCGAAGTCCAAAAAATGATGCCAATTCGTCGCGATAAAAATGGCGAACCGCTCGACGAGACCGACGCTGCGCTGCAAGCTTGGGCGCTTGCTTGGAATCAAATGTTGGACACTGGTGCCAAGGCCATCAAGTCCAATTCGTTTCTCGCGGATACCAAACAATCCGATGTGGAAATCGCGACAACTCCGGCGGATACCGTTTTTCAAATCGATAAAGTGCGCGTGCTGCATTATCACGCGCTGACAAAGAAGAAAGCTAACACTCCGCCTGTCCTGATTTGCTATGGACTGTTTGGGCGACAAACCATGATCGATCTGCAGGAAGACAGATCATTGGTGCGCAATTTCTTGAACGACGGTATAGACGTTTATGTGGTGGACTGGGGCAACCCTACGCGCGCTGATCAATACCTCACGTTTGATGATTACATCGATCTGTATCTCGGCTCGTGCGTCGAACATGTTGTTGAAGCCAATGGTGGAAAACCCATCACACTGTTTGGCATATGCGAAGGCGGAACCTTTGCAGCCGCTCTGGCTGCCCTGCGCCCAGAACTATTTGCTGGTTTGGCGCTGGCCATCACGCCAATCGACTTTCATGGCGAACAAGATGAATTTTGGCGCGGGGAAGGTTTTCTCAACAGCTGGATTGGAAATCTGGACGAGGACGATGTGGATCTTTTGATTGACACGTATGGCATGTTGCCTGGCGCAATGACTGGCGCAGTCTTTTCATCGCTCACGCCCATTGCCAGCATGACGAAATACAATATTGGTTTGGCCGCAATGGATGGGAATGAGCCAGCCATGCTCAACTTCTTGCGCATGGAAAAGTGGATCGCAGACCGACCCGACCATCCAGGCGAAGCTGCGCGCCAGTGGCTCAACGAATTGTACCGTGAGAACCGCTTGGCCAATGGGGCGTTTCAAGTGCTAGGTGAAACCGTCGACCTTTCTAAAATCAACTGTCCGGTTCTCAACATTTACGCCGAACAAGACCACATCATTCCTGTGAGTTGTTCAAAGGCGTTGGGCAAATTTGTAAAGCCTAAACTCTATGAAGAAATTGGCTTTCCTGGAGGGCATGTGGGTGTGTTCGTGAGCCGCAAAGCCCAAGGCGTTGTTGCAGGCGGGATCACCGATTGGCTCAACCGCACACAAGACAATAAACCAAAGAAGACGAAAGCAAAGTTATAAAGGGCGGCAGTTTTGCCAACCGACTTGGGAGGGGTAACATATGGTCGATAAGGTTGTTTCGCTGGAAGATGCCATCGCCACGATTGATGACAATGACACAGTGTGCGTTTCAGGCTTTGTTGGCATCGGCACCCCTGAATGTTTGCTCAAGGGGCTTGAAAACCGCTTCTTGAAAGAAAAATCCCCAAAAGACATTTCACTGCTTTTTGCGGCGGCGCCTGGTGATGGCAAAGATCAAGGTCTCAATCGGTTGGCGCATCCGGGTTTGGTGAAACGTGCCATCGGCGGGCATTGGTCACTGGTTCCCAAACTCGGCGCGATGGCTGTTCGCGAAGAAATTGAAGCTTACAACCTGCCTCTCGGCTGCATCTCTCAACTGTATCGCGACATTGCTGGGGGGAAGCCCGGCATGTTTTCCAAAGTTGGGTTGCATACTTTCGTCGATCCACGCCAATCCGGCGGGGCTATCAATGAAAAATCGACGGAAGAACTTGTCGAAGTTCAGGAACTGCTTGGCGAAGAATGGTTGTTTTATCACTCCATTCCCGTGGATGTTGCGCTCATTCGCGGCACCACTGCCGACAGCCATGGCAACATCACTATGGAACGCGAAGCACTGACGCTGGATATGTTGTCGATCGCGATGGCTGCCAAAAACAGCGGTGGCTTGGTGATTGCGCAAGTCGAGCGCATTGCCGCTGCCGGCTCGTTATCGCCCAAAGAAGTGATGGTGCCCGGCAATTTGGTGGATTGCGTTGTTGTGGCTGACAGTGCGGATCACCATCAGACATATCAAACCCATTATCATCACGGGTTTGCAGGACGCATGCGCGGTATTGTGGATCAAATCTCGCCCATGGATATGAGCGAGCGCAAAGTGATTGCGCGTCGTGCCGCAATGGAATTGCCCATAAACGGTGTCGTCAATCTGGGGATCGGTATGCCTGAGGGCGTTGGTGCCGTCGCCAATGAAGAAAACATCATCGATCATATCACGCTCACAACTGAAGCGGGCGTTTTGGGTGGGGTTCCACAATCCGGTTTGGATTTTGGAGCGGCAATAAACGCCAACACGATCATTCAAACAAACCAGATGTTTGATTTTTATGATGGTGGCGGGCTGGATTTGGCGTGCCTTGGCATGGCGGAAACGGACGCCAAGGGCAACGTGAATGTCAGTCGTTTCAAAGACCGCTTTGCTGGAGCTGGCGGGTTTATCAACATCTCTCAGAACGCGCGCAAAGTCTTGTTCGTGGGCACGTTCACGGCGGGCGGTTTGAAGGTTGATATCAGCGGTGGCGAACTCAAAATTGTTCAAGAAGGCCGCAATCAAAAATTTATCAAGGAAGTGGAACAGATCACGTTCAATGGCGGCTATGCAGCAGAACAAAGCAAGCAAGCGCTGTACATCACCGAACGCTGCGTGTTTTCCACATCCAAAGAGGGGCTTGAACTGATTGAAATCGCGCCTGGCGTTGATCTTGAGAAAGATATTCTTGCGCAAATGGCCTTTGAGCCTGTCATCAAAGATTTAAAGCTTATGGACGCGGCTTTGTTTAAGCCAAAATCTATGAAATTGCGAAAACGCCTGCTGAACATGACAATGGCTGACCGCCTATATTACGATGCCGCGCAGAACATTCTGTTTGCAAATTTAAGCGGGTTGGACATTGAAGACGGCAAAGACCTCAAGTCGTTCAAAAGTTCTTTCAGAGCATTTGTCAAAGAGATCGGTTGCAAGGTCAATCTGATTTCAAACTATGATGGGATTTCTATTGCGCCAAGAATGTCCAGCCGTTTTGCGGATCTCTTGAGCGAATTGGAACGAGATTATTATCTCACCGCCACACGCTACACGAACAGCGCCTTCTTGCGGCAAAAACTCGGACAAGATTTAAAGAACCGCTCGATTTCACCGCACATTTTTGAAACTGTTGAGGAAGCGGCGGAGTATATTCGCAACAGCGCGCCCTAACCCGCTTCAATGCTAGGTGCCGCAGAATGTATACGGCACCTGTTCAGCTTGGGTTGGAGCGTGCATAAAATCAATGTTCTCAGGCTGATCATCATACGGTTTAGACAGGGTTTCTATAAGACGTTCCATCGTTGAAAAATCGCCTTCCAGCCCATGCTTGATGCTGCGCTCGATCAGATGTGTTCTTGGAATGAATGCCGGGTTTTGGGCTTTCATAGATTTACGAGTTTCAGCAACATCACGATTTTCACGTTCAAGCCGCGCCCTCCACTCGACCAACCATGGGTCAATGTCCGTGCGGTTTTGAAACTGGGCTCCAAGTTCAACTTGATCCTGTGAAGTGAGTGCGCGGAACGTCAATGTGAAATCGGCTCCCTCATTGGTCATGGCTTTTAGCAGATCATTCACGAGAGTTTCGTCGTCATCTTCTGCCAAAGACAATCCAAGTTTTGCGCGAAAGACGTCGAGCCAGGCTTGATGATAAAGTGACGGGTACGTGTCGATCACCGCTTGCGCTACAGCTACGGCCTCTTCTTCAGTTTTGCCCAACAAAGAAAGAATAGCCTGTGCGAATTGAACGAGATTCCAATGGGCGATTCTTGGTTGATTGGAAAAGGCGTAACGTCCTGTTTGATCAATGGAACTGAACACCCTGTCTGGATGAAAATCATCCATGAATGCACAGGGGCCGTAGTCGATTGTTTCTCCTGCAATCGACACATTATCTGTGTTCATCACACCGTGAATAAAACCCACGCCCATCCATTGCGCTACAAGATAAGCCTGCGCGCTCACCACCGATTGCAACAGATCTTTGTAAGGATGCTCGGAATTTTTGCAGTCTGGATAGAGGCGGTCGATTGCGTAATCGGCCAGAAGCTTCGAACCTTCAGAATCGCGCCGCGCTGCAAAATATTGAAACGTGCCTACTCGCAAATGACTCTTCGCGATACGCGTGAGAATGGCGCCGGGGAGTATCTCTTCACGCATGATGTCGTCGCCTGTTGTCACCATTGCCAAAGCGCGGGTGGTGGGAATGCCGAGTGCTGCCATCGCTTCACTGACGATATATTCTCGCATAACGGGGCCAAGCCAAGCGCGACCATCGCCCATGCGTGAAAAAGGTGTTGGGCCAGATCCTTTGAGTTGAATATCGCGCCTTCCCAATTCTGGCGCATTGACTTCGCCCAAAAGAACAGCACGTCCATCACCCAATTGCGGAACCCAACTTCCAAACTGTTGCCCTGCATAAGCCATCGCAAGAGGTTCAGACCCTTCTGCCAATTCATTGCCAGCCAAGATGGCCACGCCATCTTTTGAGGTCAGTTGTCCGACGTCGAAGCCAAGCTCAATGGCCAGTTTTTCGTTGAGTTTGATCAGCTTTGGATCAGACACTGCTGTGGGAGGAATTTGAGCATAAAAGCGCTCAGGTAAGCGCGCATAGGTGTTGTCAAATTGTGCAATATTGATCACGAAAATTTCGATCTGTTATCGACGACGCGAACTGCTTTGCCCTGACTGCGCGCAACGCCGCCTTCTGGCGCAACTTCAATTTTGGCTGTGATCCCGACAACATCCTTGATGCGATCTGAAAGATCTTTTGCGGAGGCATCCTGCGCTTCTTTCGATCCCGCATCTTTTGTGGATTCCACATGAACAATCATGGCATCCATACGTCCGCTTTTGGTCAATTCGATTTGGAAGTGGGGCGCAAGACCTTCAACCTTCATCAGCTGTTCTTCAATCTGCGTCGGGAACACGTTCACACCGCGTAGAATGATCATATCGTCGGAGCGGCCTGTGATTTTCTCCATGCGCCGCATGGAACGTGCCGTGCCGGGTAAGAGACGAGACAGGTCACGGGTGCGGTAGCGAATGATGGGGCATGCCTCTTTGGTCAAAGACGTAAACACCAATTCGCCCAACTCGCCATCTGCGACCGGTTCGCCTGTATCTGGATTGATGATCTCGGGGTAAAAATGATCTTCCCAAATGGTAGGCCCGTCTTTCGTTTCCACACATTCATTGGCCACGCCCGGCCCGATGATTTCAGACAAGCCATAGATGTCTACCGCATGCATATCAAAAGCTTGCTCGACCTCTTCGCGCATGGCGTTGGTCCACGGCTCGGCGCCAAAAATTCCCACTTGAAGTGACGTCTCGCGCGGGTCGATTCCTTGTTCTCGGCATTCATCGAGAATCGAGAGCAGGTAAGATGGCGTGACCATGATCGTGGACGGTTTGAAATCATTGATCAGCGTCACCTGTCTTGCGGTCATACCGCCAGACACGGGAACAACGGTGCAGCCCAGTTTCTCGGCTCCATAATGTGCGCCCAAACCGCCAGTGAACAATCCATAGCCATAGGCCACATGAACAATGTCACCCGGTCGCGTGCCTGAAGCGCGCATTGAACGCGCCATAACCGTTGCCCACATATCCACATCATTGGCGGTGTATCCAACAACTGTGGGCTTACCGGTTGTGCCGGAAGATGCATGAATGCGAGAGACTTGTTCGCGCGGTGTTGCGAACATTCCGAACGGATAATTGTCGCGCAAGTCGCTTTTCACAGTGAATGGAAATTTCGACAAATCGGACAGTTGTTTGAAATCGTCCGGATGAACACCAGCTTCATCGAAAGACTTTTTATAGTGTGGAACATTGTCATAAGCATGCCGCAAAGACCAAGCCATGCGCTCTGTTTGAAGCGCGGTGATTTCATCGCGCGAAGCGATTTCAATTGCATCAAGGCTGGACTTTTCAGGAGTTAAATCAAGCATGACAATGTTCTCTTGGCTGTTTTTACTTCACTCACTATCCACAAAATTTCATTTTGCGAAAGCCATTATGTTACAAAATTTCACATTTATCGAAATTCGTGTAACATAAAATTGGATGCTTGTGATCATATTGGTCATGTCCTCGGGAGAATTTTATGACTGTCATTGATGTTGCAAGCTTTGCCGCTGGCAAATGGATTCACCCGACCAATGATGCAGCGCGGCCAATAGAAAGCGCCGTCACAGGTGAAATCATCGCTCGCGCAGGCAGCAGTGAACTCGACTATCAAGCGATGCTTGATCACGCAAAACGGGTTGGTGGTCCTGCGTTGCGCGAGATGACGTTTCACGACCGCGCTCGCATGTTGAAAGCCATAGCAACCCATTTGAACGATAACCGCAGTGGATTGTATGAATTGGCTTTTACCACCGGGGCCACACTCTCCGATTCCAAAATTGATATTGATGGCGGCATCGGCACTATGTTCGTTTACGCTTCAAAGGGGCGGCGTGAACTGCCGGACAGCACGACCTTTCTTGACGGTGATCTGGAACAATTGTCGCGCAGTGGGACATTCGTTGGTCAACACATTTGTACGCCAAAACTTGGCGTGGGCATTCAAATCAACGCATTCAATTTTCCGGTCTGGGGCATGTTGGAAAAACTCGCCCCCACATTACTGGCCGGTGTTCCAGCAATTGTAAAACCCGCCACGACCACATGCCACGTGACGGAAGCTTGTGTGCGCTTGATGCTGGACAGTGGCTTGTTGCCCGAAGGATCGTTGCAACTCATCACGGGTGGTATCGGAGATTTGTTGGAACGTCTTACTGCCCAAGATGTGGTGAGTTTTACGGGTTCAGCGCAAACCGCCCTCTTGTTGAAGTCCAACCCCCATCTGTTGAAAAATGCGGTCCCCTTTATTGCAGAACAAGACAGTTTGAACAGTTCAGTCCTAGGTCCGGATGTGACGGAAAGCGCGCCTGAGTTTGAATTGTTCGTCGATGAAGTTGTTCACGAAATGACCACCAAAGCTGGTCAAAAATGCACTGCTATTCGCAGGATCATGGCACCGGAAAAACTGGTGCAGCCTGCGTTGGATCAGATTGAAGCACGTTTGGATGCCATACGCATCGGGAACCCATCAGATAAAGACACGCATATGGGCCCACTTATTTCGCAATCCCAGCGCGATGATGTGATGACAATCGCGACACAATTGGAAGATGAGGGCCGCGCTGTTGGGGCCAATTCTGGATTGAATGTGCATGGTGCAGATGCAGCTGCCGGCGCATTTGTAGCACCTATGGTTTATCACTGTGCCGATCCAGACAGTGCAAAGCACATCCACGAATTGGAAGCGTTTGGGCCTATTTCAACCATCATGCCTTATCGCGATCTTGACCATGCCTGCCAATTGTTGAACCGCGGTGGTGGCAGTCTTGTTGCATCGGTGATTACCCACGACCCAAAAGTGGCCCGTCATGTGGCTGTAGGGTCTGCTGCATGGCATGGCCGCATTTATGTGAACGACCGCGTGTCCATGAAAGAAAGTACAGGTCACGGCTCGCCCCTTCCCCACATGTTGCACGGTGGCCCGGGGCGCGCAGGTGGTGGCGAAGAACTTGGCGGCATTCGCGGCGTCATGCATTATATGCAGCGCACGGCCATACAGGGTTCACCAGACATCATTTCCGCAATTGGTGAAACATGGGTTCCAAACAGCACCAAGACACCTTGCGAACAACACCCCTTTACCAAGACATTCCACGAGCTGGAACTGGGTGAAACCTTGGTGAGCGAAAGCAGAGAAATCTCTATCGAAGACATAGAAACATTCGCGCATTTTACAGGTGATACTTTTTACGCCCATATGAACGAAGAAGCAGCGAAGGCCAATCCATTCTTTCCCGGCCGTGTCGCACATGGATACCTGCTCTTGTCTTTCGCGGCTGGCTTGTTTGTCCAGCCCGACCCTGGCCCCGTTCTTGCCAATACAGGTCTTTCAGATCTCAACTTTCAAAAACCCGTGTCAGCAGGAGATAGCATTCGGGTTCATCTCACCGTGAAACGCAAAACGCCTCGCAATGAAGAGTACGGCGAAGTGCGTTGGAATGTTGAACTGACCAATCAAAATGACGAAACGGTTGCGACTTATATTTTGCACACAATGAATGCGTTTTAGAAATGTCCGTTTCCTTTGAAAGCGTATTGAAGCAGGCACAAGCGCGACGAAAACTGCGCGTTTGGTCTTTGATCATGACTTTCTTTGGTGATGCCATTGTCCCGCGCGGCGGAGCAGTATCAGCCCAAACCATCCAATTGGTGATGAAGCAATTTCACATTTCGCCTGGCGCGGTACGGACGGCGTTTTCAAGATTGACCAATGACGGGTGGGTCATTCGGGAAAAATACGGGCGCAACAGTTTTTATCGGTTGTCAGAAACGGGATACGACCCTTTCGCAAAAGCAAGTGAGCGCATTTATGCGGCACCTTTTGAAGAAACGCCAAATGAGCGATTGGTCATCGCCATCGCGCCCAACGCACTTGGAGACACCAAGGCGACAAAAACGCACTCTGCCGCGCCTAGCATTCAACTTTTTGATCCGGATCATCCCGATATTGCTGAACGGATATCACAAAACTGGTTCGTGATGGATGCTGAACCCCGTTCTGTTCCAGATTGGCTTCATGCTGAACTGATGCCACAAGAGCTTGCCGATGCTTTTGATGAACTTACGCGACAGTTTGAACATGTGGATGTCAGTTCGCCCATTGAAGCAATAGCGGTGCGCACATTGCTCATTCACGAATGGCGACGTTTTCTTCTGCGAACACCTACCATTCCAAATGGCATATTGCCGAACAATGCCCCTATTCGACAGTGTCGTAGACAGGTGAAAAAAACCTACCAAGACTGTCTGGAGCTATCAGAACAATGGCTCACCCATTATGGAGAAGGGCCGAATGGCTCTTTGCCAGAACCACAAAACTTGCGCGACCGATTCTAGCGGAAACAATGTGTTACAAGATTTGCATTTTTTGCAAAATTCTGTAACATAAAAGATAACAGGAGGTTTCGCTATGTATTCACAAGGTCTCATTGGTGCAGACGATAAGCCCGTCGAAGACGATGCTTTTATCGCTGCATTTCAAGCCCGCATTGATGCTGAAGAAAAGATTGAACCGAATGACCCGATGCCAGAAGCGTATCGTAAAACGCTGGTGCGCCAAATTGGTCAACACGCCCATTCTGAAATTGTCGGCATGTTGCCGGAGGGCAACTGGATCACGCGTGCCCCGACTCTCAGACGTAAATTGGCGCTTCTTGCAAAAGTTCAAGACGAAGGCGGTCACGGTCTATATCTGTATTCGGCTGCAGAAACCCTTGGTGTTTCGCGCGAACAAATGACCGAAGAATTACTGAGTGGCAAAGCCAAATACTCGTCTATCTTCAACTATCCCACACCAACCTGGGCCGACATTGGTGCCATTGGTTGGCTGGTTGATGGCGCAGCCATTATGAACCAGGTGCCATTGTGTCGTTGTTCATTTGGCCCCTATGCCCGCGCCATGGTGCGTGTGTGCCGTGAGGAGAGTTTTCACCAGCGCCAAGGTTATGAATTGATGATGGCGCTTGCTGAAGGGTCTGATAAGCAAAGGGAGATGGCTCAGGATGCATTGAACAGGTGGTGGTGGCCATCACTCATGATGTTTGGGCCCCATGACAGTGATTCCACAAACAGCGACCAGTCGATGCAATGGAAGATCAAACGCTTCACCAATGATGAACTGCGTCAAAAATTTGTCGATGCAACCGTTGTTCAAGCGGAGAAAATTGGACTCACCATTCCCGATCCAGATTTGAAATGGAACCCTGAGAAGAACGATGGCGAAGGCGGGTATGACTTTGGACCCATTGATTGGGATGAATTCTGGCGCGTTGTGAAGGGCGGTGGCCCGATGAACAGAGACCGTATTGCTGCACGCAAAAAAGCATGGGACGAAGGCGCTTGGGTTCGTGAAGCTGCGAATGCATTTGCGGAAAAACAGGCACAACGCGCTGATGCGGCAACAGTGGCAGCCGAATAATGAGCATTGAAACGACACCACTTTGGGAAGTGTTCATCCGCTCACGCAATGGATTAAACCACAAGCATGTGGGCAGTCTGCATGCAGCTGACAGCAATTTAGCGGTTCAATCTGCACGTGACGTTTACACCCGCCGTGAAGAAGGCAATTCAATTTGGGTTGTTCGCTCAGACCAAATCATCGCATCTGATCCCGATCGTTCTGGCGAAAACTTCGAACCGGCAGCCGACAAAATATATCGCCATCCCAGTTTTTATGACATTCCTGACGACGTGGGGCACATGTGATGGAGGACAAAACACCGTTTATCAACGTTCTCATTTCCCTTGGTGATGACCATCTCATTCTCGGGCATCGACTTTCAGAATGGTGTGGCCACGCGCCTATGTTGGAAGAAGATTTATCGATGCCCAATATGGCGCTCGATCTCCTGGGCCAAGCGCGTAATCTTTATGGCTATGCTGTTGAACTTGAAGCCAAAGGGCGCACCGAAGACGATGTTGCTTTTTTGCGCTCCGACCGCGAATACAAAAACATACTGATGGTCGAACGCCCCAACGGTGACTTCGCCCACACAATTCTACGGCAGTTTTATTTTGCCGCATATATGAAGTTGTTTTGGGAAAGCGTGCTGAAGAATGGCGATGGGCGTTTGCAAGAATTTGCAGCAAAAGCGTCCAAGGAACTTGCCTACCACATCCGCCATTGCGGTGAATGGGTTGTGCGGTTGGGCGATGGCACCGAGGAAAGTGCCGCACGTATGAAAGCCGCTGTGGACGCGTTGCATCCATACACAAACGAGTTGTTCGACGTCACCCCAGATTTTCAGCATTGCATTGACGGGGGATTGCTCCCTGAACCTGCAACCCTGCGGGCCGATTGGGATGCCAGTGTAGAACAGGTGTTCCAGCAAGCGTTTCTTTCGGTGCCAGAAGTCCCATTCCCCCAAACAGGTGGACGCACAGGACATCACACGGAAGCTTTCGGCCACTTATTGTCTGAACTGCAATATATGCAACGCGCTTATCCGGGGCTTACATGGTAGCGCAGGCTGTTGTTGATTTTGAGCAGCAGCGGGCATGGGCGGTTGCTGCTGGGGTTCTTGACCCTGAAGTGCCCTGCGTCACAGTGGCTGATCTCGGCATTTTGCGCAGCGTGCATATGGAAGACAATATTGCTGTAGCGAAACTCACGCCCACATATTCAGGGTGCCCTGCAGTCTTAGCCATAGAACTTGCTGTGGAGACCGCCTTGCTGGAAGCTGGGTTCGAGCCCCGCATTGAACGGGTGTTGTCTCCTGCGTGGACAACAGACTGGATAACCGAAGATGGGCGCAAAAAGCTGCGCGAGTATGGAATCGCTCCACCAGTTGACGGCAGCGCGTCCAAGCTTTCCCTGTTCGGGAATGTAGAGGTCGCCTGCCCGCGTTGCGCGTCTGCGAACACCGAGAAACTATCAGAATTTGGCTCAACGGCCTGTAAAGCACATTACCGTTGCAAATCATGCAGCGAGCCATTCGATTATTTTAAGTGCATCTGAAATTATGAGCCGCAACACTTTCCTCGATTTGACGATCTCCAACGTGCGCCCTCTGACGGATCAATCTGTTTGCGTTTCTTTTGACGTGCCTGTTGATCTCAAACCACTGTTTGAATTTCTACCGGGTCAATATTTAACCTTGCGCGACACGATTAATGGCGAAGATGTGCGGCGGTCCTATTCCATTTGCTCCTCTTCCAATAACGGTGTTTTGGAGGTCGGCGTGAAACATGTGCCAGACGGTGTTTTCTCCAGTCGGGCAATGAAACTGACTGCAGGGGAGACTCTTTCCGTCATGCCCCCTCAAGGGCGTTTTACCGCAGAGCTCGGCGGCATAAACCACTATTTGCTCATCGCCGCAGGATCAGGGATTACGCCCTGTCTCTCCATCGCAACCTCCGTGTTAGAAGCTGAAAGCGAAAGCCAAATCACACTGGTTTATGGCAACCAATCAAGCGCAAGCATCATGTTCAAGGCAGAGTTGAACGCCCTCAAAGATCGCTACACTGACCGCCTTCAAGTTTTTCATGTTTTGAGCCGTGAACAACAGGACATTGAACTGACCAATGGTCGAATTGATGGCGACAAAATCAAAGCTTTCTTCAAGTCGGGATTGATTTTGGATCGGGCCATCGATGGAACGTATATTTGCGGTCCTGAAGACATGATCAAAGGCGTGTCCAGCGCATTGATTGATCTTGGAATTTCAAAGTCTGAAATACACTTTGAATTGTTTACAACTGCCAAGAGCGAGAAAAAGCGCAAGAAAGTGTCCCAAACACCTGTGGCAGACACGACCGAAGTTTCCATCACCCTGGATGGAACAACGCGCGTGTTCGGCCTCGACCATGACAACGAAACTGTCTTGGCGGCTGCGCAGCGCGCTGGCCTCGACCTTCCATTTTCATGTGAAGGCGGAATGTGTTGCACGTGTCGGTGCAAAATCGTTAGTGGCGAAGCACAAATGGACGTGAACTATTCCCTGCAGGATTGGGAAGTGGAAGCGGGCTATACGCTTGCTTGCCAAGCACGCCCTACGGGCAACAATCTCGCGCTTGATTTTGATGACGCCTAGAGCTTCGTCTCGGCAATAATTTTGGACGCACCTTTTTCCATGAGCGCCAGACCGACGGAGCGGCCAAGCTCACGAGGATAAGCAGCATCAGCCTCTTGCTCATGGCGAATGATTGTATTGCCGTCCAATGACATTACAGCTGATTGCATGAGCATCCTGCCATTTTCAATCGTCGCATGGGCAGCAATCGGCGAATTGCAGTGACCATCCAACACCCACAAAATTTCACGTTCGGCCTCTGCGCAGGCGCGCGCATCGGCGTCATCAATTTTTGCAAGCAAGGCCCGTGTTTCCCAATCTGTTGATGAACACTCAACCGCGACAATCCCCTGCCCCACAGCCGGCAGCATTTCGGAAGTCGCAAAACTGTAAGAAATCCGATCTGAGACCCCCACACGCGCCATGCCAGATGTGGCCAACATGATGGCATCGGCAGGCTCTGTTTCGCTGCCATCTATCAGTTTTTGGGGAATGCCATTGTCCAATTTGTGGATGCGCGTATCAGCTGCCCCACGAAAATGCACAATCTCCATCATAGGAAATATGGCTTTGATCAAAGCCGCACGTCGCACAGAATTTGTGCCCAGACGAAAGCCTTTCCCTTGTGTTTTTTTCAAGTCCTCTAGGTCTAGTCCCGGGCGCAATACGATTGAATCGGTCGGATCGTCTCGTTTTAAATATGCACCGATGACAAGATCGGGCGTTTCTTCATTTCCGGGCATATCTTTCAAAGAATGCATGGCGCACTGGGTTTTACCTGTGACAACATCCGCTCGCACTTCAGCAACAAAGGCACCACCCTTTCCGCCGTGGCGGTCTAACCTGCTTACTTGGTCACGGTCGCCAGTTGGCTCGTTTTCCGCAATGCCATATTCGCGATCTGGTTCTACTGAACGCAACAGATCAATCACATGATTGGTCTGCGCAAGCGCCATCTTACTTTTGCGCGTTGCCACCAAAAAATTTTTCACTCGTGTCTCCGCGGTGTCGCTCTATCAATATGCTATATCTATCTTAGCATTGTAGATATTCACCGCGAAGGTCAATTGATTCTCCATGTGTGACACTCAACTGAGTGTGGATGGTTCGGATTGCAGTGCTAATTTAGACGTAGCGATTGACGATGTTTTCCAACATCTCCTGCCGTCCGGATTTTGGAGATGGATTCAGCTGAGACTGTTCTACCCAAGCGGCAATCTCTTCCAAAGACTGTTTGCCAGAAAGCATGTTTTTGGCACCTTCCTGTTCCCAACCGGCATAGCGGTCGTTCAGCGGAGCTGACAACGCACCATCCTCGATCATCGCAGCAGCTGCTTTCAAACCGCGGGCACAACAATCCATCCCACCAATATGAGCCATCAGCAAATCATCAGGTTCCAAAGATTGACGGCGCAATTTTGCATCGAAATTTGTACCGCCCGTGGTGAAGCCTCCGCCACTCAAAACCTCGTAAAATGCCAGTGCCATTTCAGGCACATTGTTCGGGAATTGGTCGGTGTCCCAACCCGATTGATAATCATTCCTGTTCATATCAATTGATCCGAAAATGCCGAGCGCATTGGCCATTGCAAGTTCGTGTTCAAAAGAATGGCCCGCCAAAATTGCATGGCCCTGTTCAATGTTCACTTTGACTTCATTTTCAAGACCATGGCGTTTCAAAAAGCCGTAAACTGTGGCCACATCGTAGTCGTATTGATGTTTCGTTGGTTCCTGCGGTTTTGGTTCGATGAGAATGGCGCCTTTGAAACCAATCTTGTGCTTGTATTCCACGACAAGGTTCAAAAAGCGTCCAAGTTGCGCGTCTTCATGTTGAAGGTCGGTGTTAAGCAAAGTTTCATATCCTTCGCGACCACCCCAAAGAACGTAGTTTTCACCGCCTAATTTGTGCGTAGCATCCATGCACGATTTCACGGTCGCGGCGCCATAAGCAAAGACTTCCGGGTCTGGATTGGTCGCAGCTCCAGACATGTAGCGACGGTGGGAAAACAGGTTTGCCGTACCCCACAACAGCTTCAAGCCCGTTTCAGACATCTTGCCTTGGAAATAGTCGACGATTTCTTCCAAATTGCGTTTGCTTTCAGCAAAACTGGCACCTTCTGGCCGTGCATCCGCATCGTGGAAACAATAGTAAGGCACACCAAGAGCTGTGAACATTTCAAACGCCACATCCGCCTTCAGTTTTGCAGCTTCCATGGTGTCACCCATCTGGTCCGCAAACCATGGACGTTCAAATGTCTGACCTCCAAATGGATCACCGCCCGGCCAAGCGAAATTGTGCCAATAACAAACTGCAAAACGAAGGTGATCTTCCATACGTTTGCCCATCACCACATCATCAGGATTGTAATATCTGAATGCGAGTGGGTTTGTGCTGTCAGCACCTTCAAATGGAATCTTTGTGACGTCGCCAAAAAATCCTGTTGTCATTTCATTGCTCCTGAAAGTGCTGGGTAGAGCGCTCTGTAGCGCTGGTAAGAAGTTTCGTAATCGTCTTTCAAAGACCGATTTGGTTCAAAGACAGATTTGATTTTTGGCGGTTGGCACACATCTAAAGGGTCCGCACTTTCTGCCGACATCAAACCCAACCGAGCAGCGCCAAATGCGGCGCCGAAATCACCATCTTCTGGCAACTCGACGGGAAGGCCTAAAATGTTGGAAATGGTTTGCAACCAATAGTCAGAGTTAGATCCTCCGCCCACAGCCATAACCTTGTTCAAATGGGTGCCTGCCGCACGCAAAGCTTCCATAGAATCCCGCAGCGCAAATCCTACACCGTCAAGCACAGCTGCCGTCATCGCTGCTTGATCATGAGCGTGATCCAAGCCCACAAAAGCGCCGCGAATGGCAGCATCATTGTGCGGAGTGCGTTCGCCTGACATGTAAGGTAAAAATATAGGTGCTGCTGGCGCTGTTGGCTTTTCGCCTAATGAAGCAGTAAGATCAGCAGCATTGCTTCCTGCAACCTTCGCCCACCAGTTCAAAGAATCTGTCGCCGACAAAAACACCCCCATTTGATGCCACATTTGCGGCAATGCATGGCAAAATGCGTGAACCGCACTTTCCGGGTTGGGAAGATATGTTTCGTTGGCAGCAAACAAAACGCCAGACGTTCCAAGGGAAGCAAATGCAGAACCCGCTTGAACTGTGCCAAGACCGATCGCAGATGCTGCATTGTCGCCTGCTCCACCTGCAACAACCACATCTTTCATGCCCCACCGACTGGCCAATTCGCTGCGCAGTGTTCCAGAGACGTCGGATCCTTCCACGAGACTTGGCATATGTTGCACACCCAAATCTGTCGCGCCGAGCAAATCCTCAGACCAATCTCGCGCCTCTACATTTAGCCAACTCGTTCCAGAAGCATCTGACATATCCGACACAAACTCACCCGTCAGCCAAAGCCGCAAATAGTCTTTTGGCAGCAGCACTTTGGCCGTTTGTGCGAAAATTTCTGGCTCGTTGTCTTTCACCCAAGCAAGCTTTGGAGCGGTGAATCCCGGAAACACAATATTGCCGGACTGTTTTCGAAAGAGCGGATTGGCATCCAGCTCTGCTGCCTGTTTGTGGCTGCGGGTATCGTTCCACAATATGCATGGACGCAGAATTTCGTCTGCTGAATCCAATAAAGTTGCCCCGTGCATTTGCCCCGACAGCCCAATGCCCGTAACCGCAGCTAAGGCGGAGCCAAACTCCATTTTCAATTGGTCTAAAGACGCTTCAGTCGCAGAAATCCAACTTTTTGGATCTTGCTCTGACCATCCTGAGTGTGGACGCGATACGGTGATGGCGGTATTGGCTGACCCAATAATCTTTTGATCAGCGTCGATCAAAACTGCCTTCACCCCAGAAGTGCCAATGTCGAGTCCAAGATACATAGCGCTATTTAATTCGACCGTTGAAAAAAATAATCATAGTGCAAGTTTCGCCAATGAAAACCCCAGAAATAGGACAAATGAGCAAAAATATTTGATCGTGGTTCAAACAGTGCTTTTTATGGCGCGGGAAAGAGTTCGCCTATTTTTGTATTTGCCAGAAGATTGTCACCTGTATCTGCAAGCGCAACTTCGCCATTGACCAACACATAACCTATGTCAGCAAATTCCAGCCCTCGTCTGACATCATTTTCGACGAGAATAATTGTTTTGTCTTCTTTGTGTTGAAGGTCGTGCAGAAACTCAAAAATCATATCAGCGGAACGCGGTTTCAAACCAAGGGAAGGTTCGTCCACCAAAAGAATTTGCGGGTCCATGACCAAGGCACGGCAAATTTCAACAAGACGTCTTTCGCCACTGGAAAGTGATTTTGCCAAACGTTTGCGGCGTTTTGCCAAACGCGGATATTTATCAAACACTTGTTCTGTCGCCCGCTTTGCTTCAGCAGGATCGTTCTTTAAAAAGCCGCCCAGCCAAAGGTTTTCTTCAACAGTCATGCCACGCACAACAGACTTGTCTTGCATTATGTAAGCTATCCCGGCTTCGCTCACTTTTTGATTTGGAGACAATTCAGTAATGTCTTGCTTGTCGGGCCCATTGCCAAGCTTGATTGTGCCGGAGAATATATTGTTGAAGCCAAAAATTGCGTGAAGGACGGTCGACTTTCCCCCACCATTTGTGCTGATCAAGCATAGAGACTGTTTGCGGCCCATAGTGAGATTGAAATTCTTCAAAATTTCCAGTTTGCCATAACCAGCATACAGGTTTTCGATCTCCAAATAGGGATCTTCGCCAGCCAGACTCTGTAGCTTTTCATCTGAAGCTCTTTCAGTGATCGTCGCCAATTGGCGGTGCGCCGTTGTTGCCGTTTCAACTGATTTAGCTTGTTTTTGCTCCGGCGCCGCTTTGATCGCCTCTTTCTTTTTTACAACCTTTTTCACGATCGCAATTTTTAGTTTGGGTTTCGCTGCTTTGGTTTCCGCAACCTTGGCTTTTGCAACATCCACCTTTTTGGCTTTTGAGACCGTTTCGATCGGCTTGGACTCGGACTTACGCTCAGGCTTAGGCTTGGACTTAGGGTTTGCGACCGCAGCTTTTGCTTTTTTGGTGATGGCTTTTGGCTTTGCTTGAACCGCTTCCTTTTTCGCCAACTTTACGTTTTTTTCTGTAGAAACGGCCTTCGCCTTTGTCGAATCTTTCGGCTTTTTGGTGCCGTTTGAGCTGACCTTTAAGCTGAATTTCGACTTTGGTTTTTTGGCTGTTTCTTTTGCAGAGGTGTCTTTCGCTACAATTCTGGCCTTTGCCTTCGGCTTCGGATTCGGCTTGTTGGATTTTGTGGTCTTGGGCGCAGCAACTTGCTTTGCTTTCACCCCTGATTTGGCGGCTGGCTTATTTGTAGACTTAGCAGCAGGTTTCTTAACTGAGGCCTTAGCGCTGTTCGCTGCTTTAGATTTTGTCTTTGGCTTCGACCTGGTCTTCGGCGTTGATGTCACCTTCTTAACGGGTTTTGTTTTTTCGGCTTTTTCTGCTTTTTTCAACTCAAACACCAATGCGCGCCGATCTGCCTCCGTTCGTGCAGCTTCAATCTTTTTCTTAATTTGGGCAGTCGTCCCAGCTTTCGATTTGGCAACCATAAGTTTGCCCCCAGATTAGCGTCGATCACACGCAGGTCATTTGTGTGTCAACCGCATTGCCAAACATTGGCAAATCCCCCGTGGCCAGACAATGAACTCAATCTGCCAAATTCATGATCACGCCCTTGGGCGATCAATGATACACAGCGGAAACCTTATTCAGAGTTCCCGCATCGCAAACGGCCTTTCAATCCATTGATCAAAGTTGGATCGACGCCCACCGTTCACTCATCATGCAGATTTACAGTAGGTTCATTCATCAAAGAAGCGACAAATTCAAGCAGCATTTGCAATCAAACACATTTAGAATCGATTCTAAGGCTATGTTTTTGCAGCAAATCCAAAAAAATCCAGAGCTCGCGTGAACATTTTCTGTGTTCCACGATTTTTTTCTATCATACGTTTGAGTGACGAATTTTCAGACATATTGTGGCGCAAGAACCTCGCACTTCTATCAACATAGTGATACGAACTGTCTGTTCGAATTTCATTGAAACTGGCTTAATGTCTCAACACGTTAACGTATTCATAATTGGTGGTGGTATCAACGGTGTGGGCATCGCCCGCGATGCGGCTGGGCGCGGTTTTTCGGTTGCGCTTTGCGAAATGAAAGATTTGGCAAGCGGCACGTCAAACTGGTCATCGAAGCTGGTTCACGGTGGGGTGCGCTATCTGGAACATTATGAATTCATGCTGGTGCGAAAAGCGCTCAAGGAACGAGAAGTTCTATGGGCTGCGGCCCCGCACATCATTCGTCCCATGCGGTTTATCATGCCCCATCACAAAGATCTCCGACCTGCTTGGTTTTTGAGATTGGGACTGTTTCTCTACGATCACATTGGTGGGCGCAAACTGCTGCCAGCAACCAAGACTGTTGATCTGGTGAATGGCATTTTTGGAAAACCTTTAAAAGCGATGTTCAAGAAGGGTTTTCAATATTCCGACTGCCAAGTGGACGATGCACGATTGGTTGTTCTCAATGCGCTATCGGCCAAAGAAAAAGGCGCAGAAATTGCTGTGAACACGGAATGCGTTTCTGCACGCCGCGACGGCGATGTGTGGAAAGTGGAAACCCGAGATCACAAAACAGGCGAGACGAAGCACTATTCAGCCGACATGGTGATCAATGCTGCCGGCCCTTGGGTAGATGCAGTTCTCGGATCTGCATTTGGAAAAAACGATTCCAAAAACGTGCGCATGGTTCAAGGCAGCCATATCGTCATGCCTAAAATGTACGACCACGACAATTGCTACATTTTTCAAAATGGTGATGGGCGGATCATTTTTGCAATTCCGTATACGCAGGACACAACCCTGATCGGCACAACCGACAAGGACTATGAGGGAAACCCGCGAGATGCGGAAATTTCTCAAGAGGAAATTGAATATCTTTGCAACGCGGCATCGGAATATTTCGAAAAGCCTGTTCTGCAGGAAAACATCGTATGGACCTACTCTGGTGTGCGCCCACTTTATGACGATGGGGCCAGCGCGGCGCAGGAGGCCACGCGCGACTACATCTTCAAACAAGAAGGTGGGAAGGGATCTGAAACTTCGCAAACGGGCGCACCGCTTATCAATATTTTTGGTGGGAAAATCACCACTTATCGAGAGCTCGCGGAACGGATGATGGACCGCATTGAAGACAATCTCGGGGTCAAAGGTCGTCCGTGGACAGAACGTGCGCCTCTGCCCGGAGGAGATTTTCCAACTGAAGGATTCGATGCCTTGGTTGGAAAGATGGCGGCAAAATATCCGTTTCTAGAAGCTGAGCATTTGCGCCGAATGTGCCACGCCTATGGCACACGTATCTCAATGGTGTTGGGACAAGCCTCTTCGGTTGACCAATTGGGAGAAGATTTTGGCAACGGTCTTTATGAAGCCGAAGTTCGATATCTCGCAACCAATGAATGGGCAACAAATGCTGACGATATTGTGTGGCGGCGCAGCAAGCTTGGCTTGGTTATGAGTGATGAACAGATTGCAGCTCTCGACACATGGATGCAGGCCGAACTGGACTAGTAACCGATTGCGCAACCGTCCTTGCGGGGGTCGCTTCCACCTGTGAGCACGCCTGTTTCCCAATCTATCTGAATGGCTTGTGATCCACCCACTGGCACTTTTGCCCTTTCAATTTTGTGGCCCATTTTGCGCAAACTTTCCAAAATGGCATCTGGAACCGCAGCTTCCATTTCAACTTCACCTGTAAATGGATCGACCATCCAACGCGGCGCATCTTGCGCTTCCTGCACGTCCATGCAGTAGTCAAGATAACGGGTGAGAAATTGCATGTGTCCCATGGCCTGATATTCGCCCCCCATGACACCAAAACTCATCACTGTTTGACCGTTTTTCTGCACCATTGCAGGAATAATTGTGTGGAGTGGGCGCTTGTTGGGCGCAATACAGTTTGGATGTCCCTCTTCCAGCACAAAGCCTTCGCCACGGTTGGTGAGCACGATGCCATGTTTTGGTGTGGTGATGCCGCCGCCCCACCCCCAAAAGAGAGTGTTGATAAACGAACAAGCATTGCGGTCTTTATCAACCACAGAAATATAAACCGTGTCTTTGTGCTCTGGCAGATAAAGAGCATCTTCGGGGTGTATGGATTTTTTAGGGTCAATATCGTCCAGCAATTGAGCCGCATAATCTTTCGACAGCAACCCATCCACGGGAACGTCTACTTGATCTGCATCTGCCAAGTAAAGCCCGCGAGACGCATAGCCGCGACGACAGGCTTCCAATTCCAAATGAATCCGTTCTGCGCTCAGAAAATCGCCAGCGACGTCGGCATGTTCCATCATATTCATTAAAAGCAATGCAATGACGCCCTGTCCTTGGGGCGGGCATTCCACAATGGTGTGGCCACGGTAATCTGAGGTGATGGGGGTAACGTAATCGCCCTTTGCATTGGCAAAGTCTTCTAGGGTGTGAAGACCGCCTTTGGCTTGCAGCGTGTCCACCATTTCCTGCGCCAACACACCTGCATAAAAACCATCGCGCCCTTCACGGCCAATGAGTTCAAGTGCATCGGCCAGACCTTTTTGGTGGTGGATCGTCCCAAAGGCCGGAACTGCTCCATCATTCAAAAATATCTTCGCGAGATTTTCATCGCTTTTTAAATGGTCCAGATTTCTCGACATGTCGCTGTGAATGCGCTGTCCGATCGGATAGCCGTTTCGCGCATAGTCGACGGCAGGCTGTAACAATTCTGCCAAAGGCAAACGGCCATGGTCTTTGTTCAATTGGCACCACGCGTCTACAGCGCCCGGCACAATGACGGAATGGGCAGATGTGCGAACAAGTTTTTCAACACCAAGGGATTTTAGTTTTTCCAATGTTGCAGCAGCAGGCGCCCTGCCCGAACCATTATATCCCACAACTTCGCTACCACCGTTTGGCGCATAAAGTGCGAAGCAATCTCCCCCAATACCCGTTGACCCGGGCTCCACGACACATTGCACAGCACATGCAGCGATGGCTCCATCCATGGCATTGCCACCTGCCTTGAGAACATCAATGGCCGTTTGCGTTGCCAGTGTATGGGATGTGGCGGCCATGCCATTAGTTGCGACAACAGGTGATCTTCCCGGCAGCTCGAGATTGCGCATTTGTGGATGCCTTTTGATTTTGTCTTTAAAGCTTGTTTTATAAAATTTCGCATTCAGCGCACGTAAGCGCAAGGCTGTTCTGGATTTTGCCTGTGGCAAATGCGATAGCACTGAAAAAGACATTTGGAAAATTCACATGACGTCCTCAGTTGCCCTTCATGACCTGAGTAAAATGAGCGAAGCGGACCGTGCAGAATTATTGATGCGCGTCGAAGACGACCTTGCTCCATTCATGGAAAAAGTGGCGCCGATCATCAATGCCGTTCGCGATGAAGGGGATGCCGCCCTCGTGCGCTTTGCGAAGGAATTCGACGGGGCTGAATTTGATCAATCAACCATAGCCGCAAGCGATCAGGATTTTGACGATGCCTATGCCGCACTTGATGATGAGTTCATCGAAGTGTTGCGCTATGCGGCAGACAATATTCGCAGGTTCCACGAACAACAGGTTCCTGAAACACAATGGATGATGGAAATTCGCCCGGGCGCCCATGTGGGCGAACGGTTCACACCCATCGATTCCGTGGCGTGTTATTCCCCACGAGGGAAAGGGTCATTTCCTTCCGTCACTCTCATGAGTCTTATTCCTGCAGTGGTCGCCGGTGTTCCTGAAATCGTTGCAATCACACCTCCTGGCCCTGATGGGAAAATTGACCCAGCAACTTTGGTTGCGGCCGATATTTCTGGCGTGCGCAAAGTTTACAAGGCAGGTGGTGCGCAGGCGGTGGCGGCCGTTGCCTATGGAACTGAAACCATACCGCGTTGTGTCAAAATTGAAGGTCCAGGTAGCCCATTTTTGGTTGCTGCCAAAGCGATGTTGTCCAATCGCATAGACCCAGGAATGCCTGCAGGTCCTTCGGAAGCAATCGTATTTGCCGATGACACAGCCAACGCCAAAGTGGCCGCGTTGGATACGATCATTGAATCTGAGCATGGTGATGATTCATCAGTTTTCTTGGTGACAACATCTCCCGACCTTGCTGATGCTGCGCGTGCCGCCATTCCCGACTATTGGGCAGAAATGAGCGACGAACGGGTAGGATATTCTTCAGCGGTTTTGAACAGCACTTCGGGCGGAATTGTTTTGTGCTCCACCGAACAAGAAGCCTATGACTTCATCAATGATTACGCCCCCGAGCACCTTCAAATCTTGTCCAAAGACCCCCACAGGCACCCAGAACATATTCGAAATGCATCGGAGATTTTGATGGGGGAAGACACACCTGGCTCTATTGCCAACTATATGATGGGACCAAACTGCGTTTTACCGACATCAGGCGCCGCCAAAACACGGTCGCCGTTGGGAGTGATGAACTTCATGAAAGCTTGCTCCATCGGCGAACTTACCAGAGAAGCGTTTCAGGAGATGGCACCCAAAACTCAAACATTTGCCACATATGAAGGTTTTGACGCTCATGCCAATGCAGTGAGTGCATTGCGTAAAAAAGCACTTGGCAACCATTGAGTGTGACTCGAATTCTAGGCGTCTGAATCCAACGAATATCCAGCACCGCGAACGGTACGAATGAGATCGCGAGCACCATCGGAATTTAGCACCTTGCGCAACCGTCCCACGTGAACGTCGACGGTGCGCAAATCAACATCAGCATCCATACCCCAGACACGGTCCAGCAAACTGTCTCTGCTCCAAACACGCTTTGGTCGTTCCATGAACACCGTCAGCAGGCGAAACTCTGTCGGACCGAGTTTCAAAGGTTTGTCGGCGCGGGTTGCACGGTGCTGTTCAGTGTCGATTGAAATGTCTTCAAAGGCCAGTGTTTTGCCAACAGCTGACGGCCGGGTTTTTCGCAGCCGCGCCCGTATGCGCGCGATCAATTCGCCCATGCTATAGGGTTTTACAACATAATCATCAGCTCCAATTTCAAGACCGCGGACACGATCACTTTCTTCGCCTCTGGCTGTCAGCATGATCACCGGAATATCAGAAGTTTCGCTTGAGCTCTTCAATCTGCGACACACTTCAATTCCTGAAAGAGTTGGAAGCATCCAATCGAGCACAACGAGATCCGGCATTTCTTCTCTGGCGACCAAGACACCTTCTTCGCCATCATCAGCAGCAACGACGCGAAAGCCTTCTTTTTCCAGATTATAACGAAGCGTTTCCAGCTGGGCGACTTCATCTTCAACGACCAAAATAGTTGCGGCGTCTTGAGCGGCCATAACTTCAACGTCTCCGTTTCAGATCACTTTTCTTTGGCAATCGCTTTGCTTGTCGTATCGCCTTTTGGTCTGTCGTCATCAGGCAATTCGCCCGTGATCAAGAATGTAATCTGTTCCGCAATTGAGGTGGTATGATCGCCCATGCGCTCAACGTTTTTTGAGATGAACAACAAGTGCATACAAGGCGTGATGTTGCGTGGATCTTCCAGCATATAGGTCAACAAAGTGCGGAATAAATTGTTGTGCACCTGATCCACTTCTTCGTCACGCAATCGCACTTCAACAGCGCTTGCACCATCTCTTGTGATATAGGCATCGAGCACATCTTTGACCATTTCGCGCACCATGAGGCACATGCGTTTAATGGTTTTGCCAGAAGACCCGACAGGGGGAACTGTCGCCAAGACATCCATGCGCTTGGCCAGATTTTTGGCATAATCGCCGATGCGTTCTAAATCTGCGGCCACTTTCAACGCCGCCAAAACAGCGCGCAAATCTTGTGCTTTTGGTTGGCGCAACGCGATGATGCGCACAACGAGTTCATCAATCTCTTGTTCGATCTGGTCGACCTGTTTGTCAGATTTGATCAACTCTTCGGCCAATTCCAAATCGCGGCTGACGATGAGTTTTGCAGCGTTCTCTATTTGCTGCTCGACAAGGCCGCCCATTGTGACCACAAGATTTTCAATCTGGCGGAGATCGTTGTCGAATGCTGCAACAATATGTTGTCCAGAGTTCATAATATGCTCCTTACCCAATCCGTCCTGTGATGTAACTTTCAGTGCGGGGGTCTTTGGGATTGGTGAAAATTTCTTCAGTCGCGCCGGTTTCTACAATTTCTCCAAGATGGAAAAACGCCGTTTCCTGGCTGACACGTGCTGCCTGTTGCATAGAGTGTGTCACGATGACGATGGTGTAATTTTGACGAAGTTCGTCAATCAGTTCTTCCACGATGGATGTGGCAATTGGGTCGAGTGCGGAACAAGGTTCGTCCATCAAAATGACCGATGGCGACACCGCAATGGCGCGTGCAATACACAAACGTTGTTGCTGACCGCCTGACAAACCCGTTCCCGGTTGATCGAGACGATCTTTGACTTCTTCCCAAAGCCCCGCGCGTATGAGGCTTTGTTCAACAATGTTTGCCATATCAGCCTTGCTGCTGGCCAACCCATGAATGCGAGGGCCGTAGGCTACGTTTTCAAAAATGGATTTTGGAAACGGGTTTGGTTTTTGAAACACCATTCCCACGTCCGCACGAAGATCCACCACATTGACCTCTGGGGCATAAATGTCTTGGCCGTCTAGCTGAATGTTTCCAGTGACACGGCATATATCAATCGTGTCGTTCATGCGGTTGATACACCGCAAAAATGTGGACTTGCCGCAGCCAGATGGGCCAATCAACGCAGTGACTTGCTTTTCTTTGATGTTCAAATCAACGCCTTTGATCGCCTCTTTATCGGCGTAGAAAACGTGGACATCGGAACACGCAATCTTTGCGGTGTTTGTGTCGTTCGACTGTGTTTTTGTTGCACTCATAACGTATCTCTTACCAACGGCGTTCGAATTTATTGCGCAACCAAACCGCGATTGCGTTCATTGCGATTAGGAAACACAGCAATATCAAAATCGCTGCTGCGGTCTTTTGCTGAAATCCAATCTCTGGAAAATCGGCCCACATGAAAATTTGCACAGGAAGAACGGTTGCTGGCTCTGTAAAACCGCCTGGAATATCAACGATAAAGGCCACCATACCGATAAGAAGAAGCGGAGCTGTTTCGCCCAATGCGCCAGCCATACCAATGATTGTTCCCGTCAAAATTCCAGGCATTGCCAATGGCAAAACATGGTGGAATGTAGCTTGCACTTTTGACGCGCCAATTCCCAATGCTGCTTCACGAATAGATGGTGGAACGGATTTTATTGCAGCGCGGCTTGCAATAATCACCGTGGGAAGTGTCATCAATGCCAACACGATTCCGCCTGTGATCGCAGCCGAGCGTGGGAACCCGCCACCCAGAGTGAACCAACCCAAATAGACACCGTTCAAAAAGAAGCCCAATCCCAAAAGACCAAACACGATTGAAGGAACCGCTGCCAAATTGTTGATGTTGATTTCAATAAAGCCCGTCAATTTGTTCTTGGGCGCAAACTCTTCCAGATAGATCGCTGCCCCAACACCAACAGGCACTGACAACACCAGCGTCACCAGCAAAGTGAGGAAGGAACCAACTACTGCGCCCCAGATGCCAGCCATTTCAGGTTCACGGCTTGCACCGTGAGTGAAGAAGATCGAATTGAAACGCGATTCAATCTTGCCTTGCTCTTTCAGCTGATCGGTCCATTTGATTTCAATATCCGAGAATTTGCGTTCTGCCTCTGGCCGGGTGATATCGCCCATCAAATTCTTTAAATAGAGATCGGCGGTGTCTGACAGCGGCAAATAGATGTCTTGTTTTGTGCCAATCCATTGCGGATTTTCAGAAACTTCGGAACGCAATTCGACCGCAGCACCCGATGACACCAGTCCACGTAACTTCTTGCGGTCTTTGCGACCTTTGACACCGGGAACAGCTTCATAAATGCCATTTCGAACGATCTTGCGATAATCAAAACTGCCTGCGTTCTCAGCGGTAAGTTTCTCGGTCGTCAAATCGATTGGGATTTTTACGTAATTGTATGTCAGCGCTGGCAGCGCGTTGCCCACAATTGTCCAAAGCAGGATCACAAGGAACAATGCAGCACTGAGAACTGCCGCAAGGCCAATATATTCAAAGCGCTTTTCGGCAGCGTAACGCTTCGCCGTGCGTTTTTTGCGCGCTGCACCTTCTGGTGTGTTGGACATATCAGTCATATTGTTCCCGATACTTATTCACGACACGCAGTGCTATGAAGTTGAGTGTGAGTGTGATGAAGAAGAGCGTCAAACCCAAGGCAAAGGCAGCCAGCGTTTTCGCGCTGTCGAATTCCTGATCACCCACCAAAAGCGTAACGATTTGAACAGTCACTGTCGTCACCGCTTCAAGCGGATTGATCGTCAGGTTTGCTGCAAGTCCAGCTGCCATGACCACAATCATGGTTTCTCCCACAGCGCGGCTGATCGCCAGCATCATGGCTGACACAATGCCGGGTAAAGCGGCAGGCAAAACGACTTTTCGAATGGTTTCCGACTTGGTTGCCCCCATGCCCGCCGAACCGTCACGCAGTGACTGTGGCACAGCATTGATCACATCGTCGGACAGTGAGGAGACGAACGGAATGATCATAATGCCCATCACCAAACCAGCGGCCAAAGCAGATTCTGAAGACACTGTCAGACCCAGATTTTCGCCAAATCCGCGAATGGCCGGAGCGACCGTGAGTGCAGCGAAAAATCCGTAAACAACAGTTGGCACACCAGCCAAAATTTCGAGAATTGGTTTTGCAACTTTACGGAATTTCGGGTGGGCATAGTCTGACAAATAAATTGCCGACATCAGGCCAATGGGGGCAGCAACACACATGGCCACCAATGTGATAAGAAGCGTTCCTGCAAACAGCGGAATGGCTCCGAAGACGATCGAATTGTCGACGTCACTGCCTGTGCTGCCTGCACCTTCAAATGCCGATTGTGGAGACCAATGAAGGCCAAAAAGAAAATCTAAAAAGTGTACTCGCCCAAAAAAGCGGAGGGTTTCAAAAATCAATGAAAAAACGATCCCGATGGTCGTCAGGATCGCCACGCCAGCACATGCAAACAGCAGCGCCTTAATCGCTAATTCAAGGGGACGTCGGGCACTGTTGCGCCCGACCAAGCGGTTTGTCTTTTCCGAAACTTCGGACATGTTACCGCCTTTCCCCTGAAAGCTGAATTACATCGACATCGGTGTGAGAGAGTTTGCACTTTCTGCCACAGATTCACGTTCATCTTCTGGCAGAGGGATAAGTCCCTTGTCAGCAAGATAACCTTCATCTCCCCAAGTATCTTCATCTGTGAACTCAGCCACAAACTCTTTGATGCCCGGGATTACATCCACATGCTCTTTCTTGACGTAGAAGAAGAGCGAGCGAGAGATCGGGTAATCTCCAGCAGCGATGTTTTCAAATGTTGGCTCATTGCCAGCCACGGTTGCGCCGCGCAATTTGTCTGAGTTCTGGTCAAGAAACGAAAACCCGAAAATGCCAACAGCATTTGGATTCGCTTGAAGTTTTTGAACGATCAAGTTGTCGTTTTCGCCAGCTTCCACATATGCGCCATCTTCACGAACAGCGTGGGCAACTTTGCCGAAAGCTTTTTTGTCAGATTTGCGAAGTGCGGCGAGCATTTCGACTTTCTTGGCACCGCCTTCAAGAGCCAGTTCTGCGAAAGCATCACGTGTGCCAGATGTTGGTGGAGGGCCAAGCACCTCGATTTTCACATTTGGCAAGGAGGCATCAACGTCTGCCCAGGTTTTGTTTGGATTGGCCACAAGCTTTCCATCAACTGGAATCTCTTTGGCCAAAGCCAAGAAAATTTGCTTCGGCGTCAAATTGAGTTCGATGCCACCTTTAGCAGAACCAAGGACAATGCCGTCAAAACCGACTTTGACTTCCACTGGCGTGATGCCATTTTCAACGCAAGATTTGAATTCTGTTTCTTTAATGCGGCGCGATGAATTTGTGATGTCCGGAGTGTTTGTACCAACGCCAGAGCAGAACAGTTTCAAACCACCACCAGAACCAGTTGATTCCACAACGGGGGTTTTGAATGGTGTGTTTTGGCCAAATGTTTCAGCCACCGCAGTTGAAAACGGGAACACTGTTGAAGAACCAACAATCTGAATTTGATCGCGTGCATGAGCAGCAGTTGAAATTGCAAGAGCGCCTGCGAGCGCAAGAGAGAGTTTTAAAGTTCTTGTGAGTGAAGCAGTCATTGGGGAACCTTCCATCTTCGACTGTAAAATAATCCAACAAGACCAATTTTGGCCGTGACGAGGCTCTTCTAGGGTGGTCGTGTGTAGCGTTTGTGACAGTTACATGACAGTTTTATGACACCCAACTTTGGGTGTGGAAAAGTGGTTCAATTCAAAGCGGGAATGAGGGCAGTCACAGTCACACCTTCACCTGGTGCGCTTGCGATATCCAGCCTTCCACGATGTCTGCTTAGAATGTGCTTTACGATGGCAAGCCCAAGACCTGTGCCGCCCATTGCGCGGGAACGTCCTGAATCGATGCGATAAAACCGTTCGGTTAAACGGGGAAGATGTTCTCCAGCGATGCCCTCACCCTCATCTGAGACGGAAACAGCCCACACTTTTGAATTAAGTCTCGGAACTGACTTTTTTGATTCAATTTTCAAGATGATGCGGCCGCCAGATTTGGAGTATTTGACTGCATTCTCAAGCAAGTTTTGTAAGACTTGGGTCAATTGATCAGAATCGCCAACAACCAAACATTTATCTTCTTCCGCAACGAAGTCAAAAACACGCCTTGTGGATTCATTACGTTCTTTCAAGCTGGCCACCACTGCCGTAACCACGTGGACAAGGTTCACAGTATCCGTTGGGCGAACCCGCTCTTCTTCCTCCACCCGCGACAGTGAAATGAGGTCTCCAATCAACCGATCCATTCGGTCAGCTTCGCTTTGCATGATGTTTAGAAACCGCTGCTGCGCTGCTGGATCATCTTTGGCATTGCCTTGAAGGGTTTCAATGATGCCTGAAAGAGTTGTCAAAGGTGATCTCAATTCATGGCTCACATTGGCAACAAAATCGCTGCGCATTTGTGCTGCCTGAAACAACGCCGTTTCATCTTTCAATGTAACTGCAATTGCTGGAGACTCTGTTTCCAATGCAGCAACGGTCAAACGCATATGAGCGCGATGGGGTAAGTCCAGTTCAAAGCGAGCTTGCGCCCGCATTTGCCCTGCCAAAACGGCATCCACACATCGCAAGGCTTCTGGATTTCGCAAAACGCGCACGAAGCTTTGACCAATTAGTATTGAGTTGGAACCAAGGGCGAGCAGTTTTTCTGCAGCATTGTTGGCATAAACAATTGTGCGATCTGCATCCAACAAGAATACAGGTTCATCCAGAACATTTAAAACAGTGTTGGATGGCATTGTCATGCGGCACTAACCCGTATGTTTTTGACGGGCCGCAACCAGCGCTGCAGACACCATGATATCTAAGTGCGCACCACCACCGTTCTTGAATACGGTTATATCGTCAGGCGACTGACGGCCCTGCTCTCCAGAAACGAGTTGATGCAGGTCTCCCTTCACAGCGTTTTCGTCTATCACGCCTTGTTTGATTGGAATTTTCAATTCGCCAATGTGGTCAATTGTGGTGTCGCGGCTGTCAACAAACCATCGCCCGCGTGAATGCACATCATCATCGGCTTCGCGCATATCTGGTTTGAAAGCGCCCACAAGATCAATATGAGCACCTTGTTTAAGCAATTTACCTTTCAAAATTGGCGTTTTCGTCATGGTCGCGCAGCACACAATATCTGCCTTGGGCACAGCAGCATCCAATGAAGGTTCGATAAAGACGCTTTGTGAAAGATCATTGAGTTTGTCTTTTAAAACGGCGGCAGCTTCAGCTGATCTGTTCCAAAGCAGCACTGTTTTCAAGTTTGGCCGTATGCTCAAATGTGCCCTGACCAATGGTTCGGCCATGGCACCGGCGCCAATCATCAAAAACGTTTCAGCATTTTTGCGCGCAAGCAGATCGCATCCAAGAGCGCTGTCACCTGCTGTTTTCCAAGCGGTGACTTCTGTTCCGTCTACCAACGCTGTCAGTTGACCTGAGTTGGGATCAAACAACATAATTTGCGCGTGAACAGATGGCAGCGGCGGCGACTTCTTAGGATTTTCTGGAACGACTGTGGCGGCTTTAACGCCAGCCGCTAGTCCATCAATATAAGCACTTCTGACCAGCATTGTGTTGTCACGGGCATGAACGAATGTGTCGCCTATGTCTGCTTTGGGCAATCGATGCCCTTCACGAATGGCCGAAATGACCAAAGGCCATGTCGCCAATTCTCGAACATCTTGTGCAGAAAGTGAAACGACCATGATGGGCTATTCAAAGACGATTGACGGGCCTTCAGTCTTCTCGACTTCCAGAGCGGTTGCAACCTTTGCAGCAATCGATTTGTAAATTTCAGCGTGAGGGCCAGTGGGGTCACTGTCTACGACAGGCGTTCCTGCATCAGAATTGCTGCGGATGTCCATATGCAGAGGCACAGCACCCAAGAATTGCACACCAAGTTTTTCTGCTTCTGCTTCCGCTCCACCATGGCCAAAAATGTCTGTGCGTTCACCGCATTTCGGGCAGATGAATGTGCTCATATTTTCCACGATCCCGAGAATAGGAACAGAGACTTTGTTGAACATGTTGAGGCCTTTTCGGGCATCAATCAAAGCAAGGTCTTGCGGGGTGGACACAATCACGGCGCCTGCCAGTGGCACTTGTTGCGCCATAGTCAGTTGCGCATCGCCCGTGCCCGGCGGCATATCGACCACCAGCACATCAAGTGGTGCCCAATCGACTTCGCGCAGCAATTGGGTCAGTGCAGAAATCACCATAGGGCCGCGCCAAATCATAGGTGTATCTTCTGCCACTAAAAACCCAATGGACATAACCTTTAAACCAAGGCTTTCCATGGGTTTCAAAACACGCCCTTCAGCTTCTGGCTTGCCATTCAGGCCTAAAAGACGCGGCAAAGAAGGGCCATAGATATCCGCATCTAAAACACCAACTTTAAGCCCTTGCTCTTTCAAACCAAGAGCAAGGTTGATGGATGTGGTGGATTTTCCAACACCACCTTTGCCCGACGCAACGGCGATGATGTGCTTTACGCCCGCAATACCGGGCTGCGCTTCTGGCGTTGGAGGTGCTGTTTTTGGTGCAGCGGAAGGTGCAGGAGGTGGCGGAGTCGACGCCCCCTCACCTGCTTTGCGTTCTGCCGTCATGGCAACCATCGCTGATGCCACTCCATCCAACGATTCCACAACTTGTTGGGCAGCAGAGCGTAACGGCTCCATCATCTGCGCTTTTTCCGCAGGCACGGTCAGTGAAAACATCACCTTTGCGCCGGCTTCGCTTTCAGTGATGAAAGGGGCAGATACCATGCCCGCAGACACGATATTCCCGTCATTGTCCGGAAGCTCTAACTTGGTCAGAGCCTCTAGGACTTGATCTTTTGTTACGCTCATATTGTTTGAAATTAACCCAGAATTGAACCGAGTTGCATCGCAATGCCCATGTCGCCTTCGACTTTGAGCTTGCCAGACATAAACGCCATTTGTGCATTTTCTTCGCCTGCTGCGATGTTTTCAAAAACATCTTTATCAACAACCACTGTGCAGTCTGCATCGCCATTGTCATTGCTTACCACAGCCGGATCTTGGGATCCGTCAATTGTCAGTTGACCGTCGTCACCGAAATCAAATTTTACAACTTTGCCATCGATAGCGCCCTTTGCAGCAACGCGAGAGGTCATTTCGGCGGTAATTTCTTCTAGTGTCATGATGACTTCCTTAAGTTCTTGTGGACCATCCGCAATCAAATGTGGATTGTTAAACTATGTGTCCCTTGCCCTTGCAGAAAACAAGAGGCATAGTCAACATACTACTCAGTATGTTGGTCGTATCAATAGAACCAGATTAAGGAGCAACCCATGCGCGAAGCTGTCATCGTTTCCACCGCCCGCACGCCAATCGGCAAAGCCTATCGCGGTGCATTCAACAACACACCATCTCAAACTCTCGGTGGTCATGCCATTGAACACGCGGTCAAACGTGCAGGTATTGATCCTGCAGAGGTTGATGATGTGATTATGGGAGCCGCTTTGCAGCAAGGTGTTCAAGGCGGGAATATTGGCCGTCAAGCTGCACTGAAAGCTGGTTTGCCCGTTTCAGTGGCTGGCATGTCTCTCGACCGTCAATGTGCGTCTGGCATGATGGCCATCGCAACTGCGGCCAAACAAGTTGTGCACGATCATATGCCCATTTGTGTTGGCGGCGGCGTTGAATCCATCTCTATGGTGCAGACTGCAGATATGCGTGTCGGTGTCGATAAGTCTCTGATCGCCATGCATCCTCACGTTTATATGTCCATGCTGGAAACTGCAGAGGTTGTGGCCGATCGTTATGGCATTTCCCGCCAAGCGATGGATGAGTACGGATTGCAATCGCAACAACGTGTTGCGGCAGCTCAGGAAGCCGGCAAGTTCGATGATGAAATCGTGCCGCTTTCTTCCACTATGGTGATGGTGAACAAAGAGACCAAAGAAAAGTCTGAGCACGAAGTGACTTTGGACAAAGATGAAGGCAATCGCGCTTCCACGACGATTGAAGGGTTGCAAGGTTTGAACCCCGTTCTAGGGCCAGACAAAACCATTACTGCCGGCAACGCATCACAGCTTTCAGATGGTGCATCTGCCGCTGTTGTTATGGAAGCCAAGGAAGCTGAACGTCGTGGTCTCTCGCCACTTGGCGCTTATCGCGGCATAGCGGTTGCGGGGCTGGAACCTGACGAAATGGGTATCGGCCCAATTTATGCGGTTCCAAAACTGCTTGAACGTTTCAATCTCAAGACAGACGATATCGACTTGTGGGAATTGAACGAAGCTTTTGCCGTGCAGGTTCTGTTCTGCCGCGACAAACTGGGCATCGACAATGAAAAACTCAACGTCAATGGTGGCGCAATATCAGTCGGTCATCCCTACGGCATGAGCGGTGCGCGCATGGTTGGCCATGCCTTGATCGAAGGCAAACGCCGAGGTGCAAAATATGTTGTCTGCACCATGTGTGTGGGTGGCGGCATGGGTGCTGCTGGCTTGTTTGAAGTATATTGAGGTTTGTAAAATGACTAAATCCGTCACGACTGAAATGCACGATGACATCGCTGTCGTCTGGATCGATAACCCTCCCGTTAATGCATTGTCGCACCATGTGCGTGAAGGCATGTTGCGTGAACTGGGCGCTGCTGAATCCAACAACGCGAAGGCTGCAATATTAGTCGGTCGTGGCGGAACGTTTATCGCTGGCGCTGATATCAAAGAATTCGGCAAACCGCTCAAAGAACCGGGATTGCCCGATGTCATCCACCAGATTGAAGCCATATCAATTCCTGTCATTGCTGTCATTGAAGGCAACACTTTGGGCGGCGGTCTGGAAGTGACGCTTGGGTGTCACTATCGCGTGGCAGACGCCAAAGCCAAACTTGGCTTGCCTGAAGTGGCGCTTGGACTGTTGCCAGGTGCAGGTGGTACACAAAGATTGCCGAGACTGCTGCAAAACCCTGTTGAAGCTCTCACTATGATTTCTTCTGGTCGTCCAATCGGTGCTGAAAAAGCTGAAGCTATTGGTTTGGTGGACAAGGTTGTTGATGGCAATGCGTTGGATGCCGCGCTTGAAATGGCCAAAGGCTTGACTGCGGACAATCTTGATGCACGCCGAATTTCCAAAATAGACCTCCAAATGACATCAGAACTGGAAGCGACGTTTGATGCTGCAATGGTCGACATCGCCAAAAAGGCAAAAGGCTCGATTGCTCCGGTTAACGCGGCAGAGTGCGCACGCACGGCCTACACCACTCCTTTTGATGAAGGGATGTCCTTCGAACGTCAGTCATTCATGGAGTTGATGGCCGGCGATCAATCAAAAGCGTTGCAATACATGTTTTTTGCCGAACGCCAATCTCCCAAGCCACCGAAGGATGTCACTGGCACACCTCGTGATGTGAAGAAAGTGGGCATTATTGGTGCTGGCACGATGGGTGGTGGCATCGCCATGACTTACGCCGAAGCGGGATTTCCTGTGACCATACTGGAAATGACCGATGAAGCGCTTGATCGCGGTTTTGGCACCATAGAGAAAAACTGGGCACGAGGTATTAAGTCAGGTCGCATCACCGAAGCTGGCGTTGCGGAACGCATGAGCCGTTTGTCGCGCACTACAAAGTATGATGACCTTGCCGATTGCGATCTTGTTATCGAAGCCGCGTTTGAAACGATGGACGTAAAACGTGACGTGTTCCGCAAACTGGATGCTGCCGTAAAACAAGGAGCCATTTTGGCGTCCAATACGTCTTATTTAAACGTTGATGAAATTGCGGCCGAGACCAATCGTCCTGAGGACGTGCTTGGAATGCACTATTTCTCACCCGCCAACATAATGCCTTTGCTGGAGATCGTTCGCGGTGAAAAAACAGCTGACGATGTTTTGCTTACAGCTCTTGCGATGGCCAAGAAGACGCGCAAAACGCCAGCGATTTCGCGTGTGGGCCATGGATTTATTGGCAATCGGATGCTGACACCATATTTGCGTCAAGCAAACTTACTTGTGCTCGAAGGCGCATCTCCTGCGCAAATAGACAAGGCATTGACAGATTTCGGCTGGGCCATGGGCCCGTTTGCGGTCAGTGATCTGGCGGGGCTCGATATCGGGTATAAATCGCGTCAGGACCAAGAGTTGAGTGAAGATGAGAAGCGCATTTATACCGCAGCTGACCGTTTGGTGGAAGCTGGGCATTTGGGCCAAAAATCTGGATCTGGCTTTTATGCCTATGATCCAGAAACCCGAGGCCGATCCGAAAACGCAGCGGCGACTGAAATCATTGAGCAAGTTCGTTCCGAACTCGGGATCAACACACGCACAATCAGCGATGAAGAAATTGTCGAGCGCACACAATTTGCCCTCGCCAATGAGGGTGCGCATGTCTTGGCGGAAGGCGTGGCAACGCGGGCAAGCGACGTGGATGTTGTCTACAACTATGGCTACGGCTACCCACGCTGGCGCGGAGGCCCCATGCACTATGTGGACACGGTTGGTCTGAAACATGTTGCTGCAAAAATTGCAGAATGGTCTGACAGCGCACAAGGCGTTCATTGGAACCCATCAGATTTGCTGATGACGCTTGCCGATGAAGGCAAAAGCTTTCGCCAATGGGATGCCGAAAACAGTTAGGACGCAATGATGAGACTTTTTGATCTCAAGGGCAAAACAGCAATCATTACGGGTTCTTCACGGGGAATCGGGAAATCGATTGCCGAGCAAATGGCAGCGCATGGTGCAAAGGTCGTCATTTCATCGCGCAAGCTCCCCGCTTGTGAAGAAGTCGCGACTGAGTTGAACGCCAAACATGGAGACGGCACTGCTATTGCCATCGCCTGCAACATTTCGTCGAAAGACGATCTGCAAAATCTCGTGGATGAAACCAAAGCCGCATTTGGTGACATTCACGTTTTGGTCTGCAACGCAGCATCCAATCCATATTACGGCCCGATGGCTGATATTGCAGACGATCAGTTTACAAAAATTCTGCACAACAACATTATCGCCAACAACCAATTGATCGCCATGGTGTCGCCCGAAATGATTGCCCGTAAAGACGGGTCTATAACGATTGTGTCTTCAATCGGTGGCCTAAAAGGCTCTCCAATCATCGGCGCATACTGCATTTCAAAAGCCGCTGATTTCCAACTGGCACGCAATTTAGCTGTTGAATATGGCGCTCATAATGTGCGCGTGAATTGCATTGCCCCGGGATTGATCAAAACAGATTTTGCACGCGCCCTTTGGGAAAACCCTGACAATTTGAAAGTGGCACTGGCGACTACACCAATGCGCCGCATCGGCGAGCCTGACGAGATTGCGGGGGCAGCTGTCTTCCTAGCCTCGCCGGCTGGACAGTACATGACAGGCCAGCAAATCGTCATCGATGGCGGGCAAACAATTACCTGAGGAGCCACCGATGAGTGAACTTGAAACGTTTCGAATTCAAACGCGCGCTTGGCTGGAAGAAAACTGCCCGCCTGACATGAGGGACGGTGCCGTAAGCGAAGCCACGCAATGCTGGGGTGGGCGCAACTGGACATTCACCAGCGAGGGTCAAAAACTCTGGCTGGAGCGCATGGCTGCCAAGGGGTGGACGGTGCCCACTTGGCCAGAGGACTATGGTGGCGCAGGTCTTACAAAAGATGAAGCTGAAATTCTCCAAGACGAAATGACAGCCATCGGCGCCCGCAAGCCGCACGACAATTTCGGCATCACGATGCTTGGCCCTGCACTTTTAAAATTCGGTACACAAGAGCAAAAGCTTGAACACCTGCCCCCAATTGCGCGTGGGGAACTGCGTTGGTGCCAAGGATATTCTGAGCCAGGAGCAGGTTCTGACCTCGCATCATTGCGAACCAAGGCTGAAGACAAGGGCGATCATTACATCGTCAACGGCCAAAAAATCTGGACATCTTACGCAGACCAAGCAGATTGGATTTTTTGCCTTGTGCGTACAGATTTTGAAGCTGCCAAACACAAAGGCATTTCTTTCGTTTTGTTCGACATGGCAACGAAAGGCGTGACGACAAAGCCGATCAAACTCATTTCAGGGTCTTCGCCTTTCTGTGAAACCTTTTTTGACGATGTGCGTGTGGAAAAGGTCAACCTTGTGCACGAAGAGAACAAAGGCTGGGATGTGGCAAAATATCTGCTGACCCACGAACGCGGCATGATTGGCGAAGTGTTTGGCAACATGACAGGTGGACGCTCGCTTGGCGAAATCGCCGCCCATGAAATTGGTGTCGACGATGCTGGGCGGGTGGAAGAGCCTCTTCTGCGCGCCAAACTGGTGCAGGCCGAAATCGATTCTCTTGCATTTTCCACGCTGTTGCAGTCGGTCAGCGAGCGTGCAGAAGCGGGCGAGAGTTTGGGGGCTGTCTCTTCCGTCTTGAAATATTACGGAACGGAATTGAACAAGCGCCGCCATGAACTGCTGATGGAAATTGGCGGATCGGATGAATTGGAATGGTCTGATGAAAATGACAATGGTCAGCGTTCAAAAGACTGGTTGCGCACGAAAGGTAATTCTATCGAAGGCGGAACGTCCGAAGTACAACTGCAAATAATTGCAAAACACATCCTGCAAATGCCTGGCGCATAAAGCGCGTACTAAGAGCTGAGAAAATTTCATGTCGATGATGCTGAATGAAGATCAGGAAATGTTGCGCGAAGCAGCAGCTGGCTTCTTAAACGAAAATGCACCGGTTTCCGCATTTAGAGAATTGCGCGACAGCAACTCAATTGGCGGGTTTTCACGCGACCTTTGGTCAGAAATGGCACAAATGGGTTGGGCTGGTATTTTGGTGCCCGAAGAGTTTGGCGGCAGCGAATTTGGCATGGTTGGCGCAGGCTTGATCGCAGAAGAAATGGGCAAACACCTCACCGCATCGCCATTTCTCGCCACATCTGTTTTGGCCGCAACCGCATTTTCCAAGTTTGGCAGCGAAGCCCAAAAAGAACATCACCTTCCAAAAATTTCAGCAGGTGAAACACTGTACGCTTTGGCGGTGGATGAAGGGGCAAAACACGCACCTGCAAAAACTGCTTTGAAAGCAGAACGATCGGGCAATGGTTTCAAACTGTCTGGTGCAAAAACTTTTGTGGCCAATGGCCACGTAGCAGATCACATCATTGTTGCTGCCCGTACGAGCGGGGAAGCCGGCGACGAAAACGGCATAACTCTGTTTTTGGTGGAAGCCGAAACAGCAGGCCTGAAAAGATCAGCTTCAAAAATGGTCGATAGTTCAAGTTTTGCGCGCCTGCAATTTGAAGATGTTGAAGTGAACGCCGATGCTGTGATTGGTGAAGTAGATGCTGGTTATGAACCATTGGACACAATTTTAAACGCGGGACGCGCTTGTCTTGCTGCAGAAATGACGGGCTGCGCGGACCAATCGTTTAATATGACCGTTGCTTATATCAACGAGCGCAAACAATTCGGCGTTCCTGTTGGATCATTTCAAGCGTTACAACACCGTGCCGCCCATTTGCACACAGAGATTGAATTGGCCAAAGCGGTGACATTGGCCGCGCTTCAAAGCTTAGACACAGAAGAAGAAAGCGCGTGGCGTCTTACGGCATTGGCCAAAACAAAAGTTGGTCAGGTGGCTTTGCTGGCAGCACAAGAAGGTGTTCAAATGCACGGCGGTATGGGCATGACGGATGCATTTGACATTGGATTGTATCTGAAGCGCGTTCGCGTGGCTGGCGAGTTGTTTGGTGATGAATCTTGGCACGCAAACCGCATAGCGGACGCTTTATCGTTTTAACGAACCAGCTGAACTCTTTTCACTGTCGCGTGATGAGGGGTAGATAATTTGTTTTTGTTTGCAACATATGGGGAAAGCAATGTTGCAACGAAAGATTTAAAAGTGTCAGATCAAGTCATGGAAAGTGAACCGACCAGCCGCACACCGTGGGTCAAGATTGTCATAGGTCTGAGCGCCCTTGCGCTTTTGCTTGTTGGTTTTAGGTTTCTCCCCCTTCAAGAGTGGATCACCACCTTCCAAAACTATGTCAATGATTTGGGCGTTTTAGGCTGGTTTATATTTGTCATTGTTTATTCGCTCACAGTTTTCGTGCTTGTTCCTGGTTCGTTTTTAACCCTTGCCGCCGGTGTCATTTGGGGCCTATGGGGCTTTCCAATCGTTATACTGGGCGCAATCATGGGTTCGGCGATTTCGTTTCTCGCCGCGCGCTTTTGGTTCTTTGATAAGGTTCAGGCGAAGGTTCAAGAATACCCTAAGTTTAAAGCTGTAAATGATGCTATCGGTGAAGAAGGCTGGAAGGTTGTTGGCTTGCTGCGCCTCTCTCCTGCTTTGCCGTTTTCTCTTCAAAATTGGTTTTTGGGCATTACACCCGTAGGGTTCTGGCCTGCACAAATCGCCACTTTCTTCGGTATCATGCCTGGCACCCTGCTCTATGTGTGGATCGGCAGCTTGGGCGGTCAAGCCGCAGGCGATGGTATGAGCACTGCCAAATGGGTTGTCGGCGGTTTGGGCCTCTTAGCCACTTTGGTCGTTACCGTGCTGGTGACCAAAAAGGCGCAACAGAAACTCAAAGAACTCAGCGTCGATTAGGTCCATCCCCACCTGCGGAGATATTCCATTTATTGAAATCTCTTGACAATCTTGAACATTGTTCATATTAATTGAACAATGTTCAAGATTATTGAGATTTGATATGACTGATTTGGGCTACGTGTCTTTGGATTTAGACAAGCTTATTCGTGATGGGACCCTTTCCCACGACGAAGCGCAACGGCTGAGCAAATTTGCAGAAGCGCCTCGTACCGCGGGATATTTGATAAGTGTTCTCTATATCATTGGAGCCATTGCGGCGGCCGCAGGTGTGGTTCTTCTCAATCCGACCGCCACAACTGGATTGTTCATTGCGATTGTCTGTTTGATCGCAGGGCAATTCATCCGTTTCAAGAAAATCGACGCTTTGAGCATTCTCTCATTGGCCTTGGGGATCGGCGCTGCTGCTGGGCTGACCGGCTGGTTTGTCTTGGAATTTGGCGAAACCCTGCCAGCGATGGCGGTGAATGGATTTGCCACAGTCGTCACGCTTTTGATGGCTATTTTATTCCGATCCAAGTTTCTGGCCGCCTTGGTGCCATTGGGCGTCGGTGCCATTATAGGTTCAGGCGGGGCCTACTGGCACGCGTCCTATGGAATTTTTGTTCAAGAAGCGACCATTACCATAGCCTTGTTCACACCGTTGGCTGCCGCCTTGTGGTGGTTTGGACGCAAAGTCCTTCACGCTGATTGGTCACCCATGGCTATCGTTGCGGCTCGCATGAGTTTCATCATATCCAATTTCGGGTTTTGGGTTGGTTCATTGTGGGGCGATCGCGTTGGAGAATTCATCTTTGGCCCTGGTCGAGAATTGCGCCGGGAGAATTATCAGGCATGGCGTGAGGCACGAGACGCGTTTCGCGACACCCTGCCCTATATTCAAGATTACATCTTTGCACTGGGATGGGCCGTTTTCTCAATCGGCGCAATTGCACTGGGGCGTCGTATTGGAAATCGTTTTCTGGAAATCACAGGCGTTGTGTTTCTCGCAATCAACGCGTTCACTCAGTATTTCGAGTTTTTCCGAGATGAACCGTGGGCACTTATTTTTGGTGGCATCGCGCTTGTTGCCATCGCACTCGTGTTGGTGCGTTGGCAAATGACAAAAGAAAAGGGCGTCACTGCTTAGTTACTTACCTTTCCAAACAGGGTCACGCTTTTCGGCGAAAGCGTTGAAGCCTTCCATCATGTCTTCACTGCCATAAAGCTTGTCCACGGTCGGCAATTGACGCGTGGTGATGCGGTTGAGACAATCCTGAAATTTGGAATCCTCTGCATCGCGCACAACCTCTTTGATTGCCGCATAAACCAAGGGGGGGCCAGTTTCCAACAGCTTTGCCATTTCCCATGCTTCTTCCATGAGTTTATCAGCGGCGTAAACATGATTGATCATGCCCCATTTGTGGGCTTCATCGGCGTCAATCCAGCGGCCCGTCAAAAGCATTTCCATGGCAATGTGATAGGGAATACGTTTCGGCAGTTTTATGGATGCAGCATCAGCCACTGTGCCTGAGCGAATTTCGGGCAGTGCAAATGTGGCGTGCTCGGCCGCAAGAATGATATCGCAAGACAATGCGATCTCCAGCCCTCCTCCGCAGCAAATTCCATTGACCGCGCAAATGACGGGCTTGTTCATGCCCCGCAATTCTTGCAAGCCGCCAAAGCCACCAACGCCGTAATCTCCGTCCACGGCATCACCATCTGTGCCATCGCTATTGGACGCCGCTTTTAAATCCCAACCGGGGCAGAAGAACTTCTCACTCGCCGCCGTCAAAATCGCGACGCGCATGTTTGGGTCGTCACGAAACTCGGCGAATACATCGCCCATGATGCGGCTGGTCGCGAGATCGATTGCGTTTGCTTTCGGACGGTCAATCGTGACCTCCAACACACTGCCAACTTTGCGTGTTTTGATGGGGCTGTCAGTCATGTTGTTTCCTTTTCACGATAAGTGCGTCGACCGCAACGCTGCCGAATTGGGTGGCAAAGAGCGGGTTAACATCGAGTTCTTCCAAAGTGTCTGCATTCGCAACCGCATAATTGGCGATGCACACTATATTGGCAATCAGAGCATCAATATCGGCTGCGTCCGTATCGCGATAGCCGTCGAGCAATTTCCCAATTTTCAAACCTGCAAGGGCAGACCTGATCTCTGCTTCATTCGCTGGCAAAAGCAATGTTGCGGTGTCGGCAAGCAATTCTGTCAGAACACCGCCTGCCCCAATGGTCAGCATCAAACCAACGACCGGATCGCGCGTCACGCCAACAATCAATTCTGCCAAAGGTTTCGCTGCCATTTCTTCGATAAGAAAGCGGTTAGAAAGCGCTGCCATTCCATTGATTGCATCACGAACCATTTGCGCAGAATTCAAATTCAGTTCTACGGCACCAACGTCAGATTTATGGGCAACGCCAAGTACTTTCACCGCAACTGGCAGGTTCAAGTTTTTCAACGCTGTTTCAACCTCGTCTGGCTTGGAAACAACAACGCGTTTGGTGGTTACGAGCCCTGCCTTAGCAAGTTCTGCTTTTGAAGCATCTTCATCAAGCGTCTCAAAACGATCGGCAGCGACGGAACAGCTTTCCAACAAAGGAGCTGGTTGAACCCTTCCCCAAGCCTGCCCGATGAATGCCGCTGCTTCCGCAGCAGCGACCGCACTTTCCAAGCCACACATTGGTGCGATGCCTTTTGACATCAGATCATGAGCGACGTCTTCGGGCATCGTTTCGGGCAGGCTTGAAACAACCGTTGCGCGTGCACCTGTTTGTTTGACCGCTGCAACAAAACTATCGGTCGCGCATCTCCAATCTTCGGGGTCGCATAAATCTGTGCGTGGAAAATCCATCACCAACATGGAAAGATCAAAATCTGGCGCCAGTGCGACCTCAAACATACGCGTCATGGCTGGCCATTTGCCCCAGATGAACGTGTTATAATCCAACGGATTTGCAATCGTAACAATATCGCCCAGTTCCTGCTTCAAGGCGTGAGCCTCATCCTCCAGATAAGGTCGGTAACTGACATCCAAACCTTCTGCAGCATCAGCCATGAGCGATGCTTCACCACCTGAACAAGACAGAGATAAGAGATCGGCCCCTTTCAAAGGCCCACCCACATGCAACAGTTTCAAGGTTTCCAAAAACACTTCGATTGAATTCACACGCGCAATGCCAAGACGCTTGAACAACGCACTATGAGCAGCATCAGACCCCGCCAGTGACGCCGTATGGGTCATGGCAGCGGCCTGCGCCTGTTCGGATTTTCCGACTTTTAAAGCAACGATGGGCTTTCCCAGTTCTCGCGCTTTCACTGCCAAAGTTTCAAACGCCTTCACATCGTCCAACCCTTCGATGTGAAAACCAAGAGTGCTGACCCGTTCATCTTCCAACAGCGCCATGCCCAATTGAGACATGCCCGTCTGAGCCTGATTTCCAACCGTCATCAGGTAAGCAACGGGCAATGCGCGCTTCTGCATCGACAGATTGATCGCGACGTTGGAGGATTGGGTCAAAATGGCGACACCGCGTTCGCAAGGTTGAACGCCGTGTTGGTCTGGCCAAAGCGCACCACGCTCCAGCGCGTTCACAAACCCATAGCAGTTGGGCCCGATGACTGGCATGTCACCAGCAACCTCAACCAAACGCTTTTGCAGAGCATCAGAACCCGCGCTTTCGCCATCGGCTTCTGCAAAACCAGCCGCATAGCAGATCGCGCCACCTGCTCCCATTTTGGAAAGCTGCGCCACAACATCGACCGTCAACTCTCGGTTGACCGCCACATAAGCTGCGTCTGGCGCATAGGGTAATTCATCCAACGATTTGAAACAAGTGCGGCCGCGCATGGTCTCGCGCTTTGGGTGAACGCACCAAATCTCGCCATCAAACCCAAACTTTTCGCATTGCTCAACAACACGGTCACACTCTTTGCCGCCGATCACAGCCATGGTGCGTGGATTTAATAGACGGGTGAGGTCAGCCAACGTCTAACCACCAAGTGGTCGCAGCAGGGCGCGGCTGATGATGTGGCGCTGAATTTCGGAGGTTCCTTCCCAAATGCGCTCTATTCGCGCATCACGCCAAATACGTTCCAATGGAAGTTCATCCATCAGCCCCATCCCGCCATGAATTTGAATGGCTTCATCAGCCACCATGGCCAACACTTCCGAGGCCTTCAGTTTCGCCATAGCCATATCGCTGTCAGTGCATGCACCTTCATCGAACTTGCTGCCAGCTTCCCATGTGAGCAGTTCTGCGGCTTTCAATTCCATCGCCATATCAGCCAGTTTGAAACTCACCCCTTGGAACTTTCCGATTTGCTGGCCGAATTGTTTGCGTTCTGTGGCAAATTGCACGGCGTGTTGGAAAGCGCGGTCGGCGCGCCCCAAACAGGTCGCCGCCACCTGCAAACGGGTTGCGCCCAGCCAGTCATTGGCCACTTCAAACCCTTTGCCAACTTCACCCAAAATGTTTTCGGCAGGCACGCGGCAATCATCGAACTCTAAAATTGCGTTGGTGTATCCACGATGGGACACATTGTTGTAACCATCGCGCACCGTGAAACCTTTGGTGCCACTGTCGACGAAGAATGCGGTGATCTCAGCTTTGGGACCGCGCGGTGTTTCCACCTCACCTGTTTTCATAAAACAAATTGCAAAGCCTGCTATGTCGGCATGGCTGATGAAATGTTTGTTGCCGTTCAAAACCCAATCCGTACCGTCCTGTTTGGCGCTTGCCTTCATTCCACGCAGATCAGACCCTGCCCCTGGCTCCGTCATGGCGAGACAATCCCACGTCTCCCCCTTCAAACAAGGTTCGAGATAGCGCTTTCTTTGATCAGCCGTTCCCGCACATAAAATGTTCGAAGGACGTGCGACACATGTCCAATGCAGTGCATAATTTGCTCGGCCAAGCTCCTTTTCATAAAGCAACCAAGTAAGCGTATCGAGGCCAGCGCCGCCGAACTCTTCAGGAATATTGGCCGCATAAAGCCCCGCATCCATAGCCTTTTTCTGGAGCTCTTTCACAAGATCCATCTCAAGCACACCGCTGCGTTCGATCTCTTCCTCATGAGGGTAGAGCTCGTTTTCTACAAACGCACGGGTGGTATCAACAATGAGGTTTTGTTCTTCGGTCAAGGAGAAGTTCATGCGTCATTTGCCGCCTGAGATTTCAAGCGCTCCTCATATTCTTTCAGCAATTTGCCGGAACCCCAGCCTTTGCCGCCGTGGCCTTTGGCCAAGACGTGCATAATGCCAACCAGATTTTCGTCGCGAATTTGTTCCAGTTCGCGGATAGAATGCATGCCCGATTGCGCGTCTGACTGATCGGCAATTTTGTCGATCAACGCGTCGTCCAGTTCGGGCACGTTCATCAGTTTGGTCCATGGCAGGCTCATGGTGGGGCCGAACTGTTCGATGAAGTGGCGCATGCCCGCTTCGCCGCCTGCAATGCGATAGGTTTCAAACAAACCCATCTGCGCCCAGCGCATACCGAATGAATAGCGCATGATATTATCGAGTTCTTCGGTGGTGCACACATCGTCTTTGATGAGCCATAAAGCCTCGCGCCACACGGCTTCCAACAAACGATCACCCACAAAGGCATCAATTTCCTTACGAATGGTGATCGGCTTCATGCCGATCTGTTCGTAGGCCTCATGGGCCCGCGAAATCGTCTCTTCGGTGGTTTGCGCACCACCGACAATTTCCACCAGCGGCAGCAGATAAACAGGGTTGTAAGGGTGCGCCACAAAGAGACGATCAGGATTCATCATTTTGACCTGTATGTCTGTGGGTAAAAGACCAGAAGTTGACGATCCAATAAGTGCCATCTCAGGAGCAGACGCATCAATTTGCATATGCACTTTCTGTTTCAGTTCCAAACGTTCAGGAACGGATTCCTGAATCAGGTCGGCATGTTCGACAGCTTCTTCTATACTGTCGACAAAAGTCAGTGTTCCACGTTTTGGCTTTGGTGCATCGGTGAGCATTTCAAACGCGCGTTCCGCATTGGCCATCACTTCGCCAACGATGCGCTCCGCCTCAGGATGCGGATCAAAAATTTTACAATCCAGCCCATTCAGCACAAACCGCGCCGCCCAAGCCCCGCCAATAACGCCACCGCCAATTGCGGCTGTTGTTTTGATTGTCATTTGATCATGTCACCCGATTGTTGTATGCGGTCTCAATCCACAGCTTGCTAGATGATATGGCCCGAACTCCTTTGGATCGTAGAGTTGGCAGATCATCCTGGCCAACTCTCTAAACCGCCGCCCGTTTCACCAAGCCCAAACGCTCGCGCACTTGTTCTGGTCCGATTACTTTGGCACCCATAGTCTCGATAACCGTCACAGACTTCTCAACCAGTTGTGCATTGGTGGCCAAGACGCCGCGTTCCAGCATGAGGTTGTCTTCCAACCCCACGCGCACATTGCCGCCAGCCAAAACGGATGCTGCCACATAAGCCATTTGATCGCGCCCTAAGCTGAACGCGCTCCAGTTCCATGTGTCTGGCACGTTGTTGACCATGGCCATGAATGTGTTGAGGTCGTTTGGTGCGCCCCACGGCACACCCATGCAGAGTTGAACCAGCGCATCTTCTTTTAGCACTCCCTCTTTCACCAACTCCTTGGCGAACCAGAGGTGGCCTGTGTCGAAAGCTTCGATTTCTGGCTTCACACCCAAATCAGTCATCATCTGCCCCATGGCGCGCAACATGCCGGGCGTGTTGGTCATCACATAATCGGCCTCGGCGAAGTTCATGGTGCCACAATCCAGTGTGCAAATTTCCGGCAAGCATTCGGCCACATGGGCCACACGCTCTTCAGCGCCAGCCATATCTGTTCCTGCGACTTTCAATGGCAGCGGCGCGTCGGTGGTGCCGAACACCATGTCGCCCCCCATGCCTGCGGTCAGGTTCAACACCACATCAACCTCAGCATCACGAATGCGATCTGTCACTTCGCGATAAAGATCAAGCCGCCTGCTTGGAGCGCCTGTTTCAGGATCGCGCACATGACAATGCACAACAGCAGCCCCAGCTTTAGCAGCATCAATTGCGCTGTTGGCAATCTGTTCAGGAGAACGGGGCACATGGGGGCTTTTGTCTTGTGTTCCGCCAGAGCCAGTGACGGCGCATGTGATGAAAACTTCACGGTTCATTGCAAGTGGCATAATCGTTCCCAGAATAGTCTTTCAACAGGCGTAAATGTCACGACAGTTGAGAGAAAAATACAATTGAAAAATGATGTTCCCACCGATCAAATTGCGGTTGTCAAAACACGACATAGATGGACGCAAGAGGCAGAAATTAGAATGTAAGTTCGGCGTTTGCGATGGCAGTTTCTAAACTGTCCACAGCCTCAGCCAACTGTTCATCGATCACTTTCAGATAGCGAGACCAATCGCTGTATTCTGAAACGGGTTCCGCACCATCTGAAATGCCACGCAAACCAACAAGAGGCACATCGAACACCATGCAAACGCGCATGATAGCCCATGTCTCCATATCGACCATTTCGGCATCAACGGATTTGTATGCTTCGCCAGAGACCACATTTGCACCGGTGCTCAAACGGGCAGAGGCAATGTTTGGAATATGGTGCGATAATTTTACTTCGGCGGGCAAATCCAAAAACGGTGTTGTTCCCTTCTCAAAGCCAAAGGAAGATGCATCCATATCGCGATAAGAAACGCTGCTCACTTGATAAACTTTGGCCTGTTCAAGAACGGCTGAGCCTGCACTGCCGAGAGAAACAATCAGATCCGGCTTTTCATGAGTGGCCAGATATTGACTGAGGTGCAGTGCGGCTTCCACAGGACCAACCTGACAAATCAAAGGGCAGAACCGAGCCTTTAGCGCCTCATGATACTCTGCCAACGTCGCCATGACATACAAAATGCGATGGCCTGCGACCAATTTCATTTCAGGCTTCATGCACTATCCCTCACTTTGAATTGTTGCTTAAAATGGAAACCAAATCGTCACTTGCGCCGTTTCCCTTTCATCTTTCCATTTTCAGGACCAACTTCATGACCCGTTACATCGTTGCTTATTTTGCCACTATGATTGTTTTCTTTGCCATCGATTTCGTTTGGTTGTCGCGTGTGGCCACAACATTTTACCGAAGCCAAATTGGTGATCTCTTGTTGAAAGACTTCAAAGTCGGATACGCCGCCGGCTTCTATCTCATTTATGGTGCGGGTCTGGTGTTCTTTGCGGTGAAGCCAGCTTTGGAAAACGGCAACCTGAGCACAGCGCTTCTTTATGGCGCTTTTCTCGGTTTCCTTTGCTATGGCACCTACGACTTCACAAACCTTGCAACCCTCAAAGGATACACAGCCACAGTTGGGTTTGTAGATCTGGCTTGGGGCACTGTTTTGACAGGTGTTTCGGCACTGAGTGGCGCATGGATTACCCGCGCGATCATGGGATGAATTTGACCTGACGCAATTAAGGCTGACAAATAAGTCAGTCTTGATTCGCGTGAGGTTTACAAAGTGTATTTTCTTCGACTTTTTCTTCTGCTGCTGCCGCTTTGGTCTTTGACCGTTTACGCGCCAAACACCGCATTTGCGCAAAAAGTTTCTGAAGCGACCGATCAGGATCAAGAAATACAAAAGAAAGTTCGCAACCTTTTTGCAGAGATTGGTGACTTTTCGAATGTGTTCATCACCGTAAAAGGCGGTGTGGTTACCCTCAAAGGTCGCGTGCTTGATCTGGAACAGGTTGCACGGGCTGAAGAACTGGCGTCCAAAATCGAAGGTGTGGTCGCCGTCAACAACACCATTGATGTGGAAACGTCTGTTGAAAAACGCTTAGCACCCGCACTTGAACGATTTCAGGAACGCACAAGCCAATTTATCACATTTGTTCCCATCATCATTGTGGGTCTAATCTTGTTCGCGATAGTCGCCTTTTTGGGCTTCATCATCGCCAGAATGAAATACCCTTGGGATGCAATTGCTCCTAACCCGTTCATTGCCAATTTGCTTCGGCAGGTGGTGCGGCTGGCCTTCGTTATTTTGGGCATCGTATTAGCCCTCGATGTGATGGGGGCAACAGCGCTTTTGAGCACGATTTTGGGTGCTGCGGGCATCTTCGGTTTGGCGATTGGTTTTGCGGTGCGCGACACTGTTGAGAACTATATCGCATCGGTGTTGTTGAGCTTCCGCCAACCGTTTCGCCCACGAGATGTGGTGAAAATAGATGGCCACGAAGGCTATGTCATCGCGCTTACATCGCGCGCAACCATCTTGCTCACATTCGATGGAAACCATGTGCGCATTCCAAATTCCACTGTCTTTAAGGGGACAATTATAAACTACTCGCTGAACCCTGAACGTCGGTTCAGCTTTGAGCTGGGGGTTGAAACAGAAGATCTGCAACGTGCAGTCCAAATTGGTTTGGATGTGATCAAGGAGTTGAGCTTTGTATTGAAAGACCCTGCCCCAGATGGTTGGGTCAGCGAAATCGGTGACTCAAGTATGATTTTGTGGTTTGGGGGCTGGGTCAACCAAAATGACACCAGCCTGGCCAAAGCGCGGGCGGAAGCAATTCGCAAAGTGAAGCTGGCCTTTGAAGCCGAAGATATTGGCTTGCCAGACCCAACATATCGTTTGCGCATTGACGAAGCCAAAGCGCTCCCTGCACCTTCCCGCTCCAAAGCAAAAACCAAATCAACGGCAACAACCAAAACTGTCAAAGCAATGGTTGTCGAAGAAGCGGAAATGGATGTTTCGCCGGATCGTGACCTGGAAAAGAAATTGGAAGCAGAGGGCAAGCGCGGCGGCGGAGAAGATTTGTTGAGCGAAGCCGCCCCCCAAGAGTTGAGTTAGCAATTTGCGATTGGTGTTCACAACAAAGCGCCCAAAGTATTTTAGTTTTCGTCTGCGTCATTTTGTCAAAACAAATTCGACGCCTATAGGAAACTTTGCACTCTGGCCATCCGTTTAAGAAGGGTAAACCAAAAAACGGGAGGTCATTATGACCAAACTAAAATCAATTCTTTTCGCCGGTGCAGCTGCATTTGCGGTCGCCACATCAGCAGTTCCAGCATTGGCCGATGGTCATTCTAAAAACATCGTAGAAACCGCAGTTGGCAACAACGATTTTGCAACACTTGTGGCCGCTGTTAAAGCCGCTGGGTTGGTGGAAACGCTTTCAGGTGAAGGTCCCTTCACTGTGTTCGCACCAACAAATGCAGCTTTTGCAAAATTGCCAGGCGGCACAGTGGAAAATCTGCTGAAGCAGGAAAACAAAGCCACGCTTCAAAAAATCCTGACAGCCCATGTGGTTTCAGGCGATGTTGATGCCGCAACGCTTGTTGGTCTGATCAAGAAAGGCCATGGCTACAAAAATGTGGTGACTGTAAGTGGTGATGTCGTGACCGCGCGCGTAAGCAAAAGCGGTGCGGTATATATTTTTGATGAATCTGGTGGCGTGAGCAACGTCATTGCAACGGATGTGAAAACATCAAACGGCACAATTCACGTGATCGACAGCGTGTTGTTGCCGAAATAAACACCTGAACGCACACTCAAAATCCCGCTTTGTTTTCGCAACATAGCGGGATTTTTTTTATGCGCAGTTCAAATTAAACTAGTCGGCTTTGGGAGCAGGACTGGCATCAATATTCTCAACCAGTTTACCGGTGTAAATAACAGGTCCTGTTGCGGTGCCTGTTGGTGAGCCGCCTTGGGGTTCCAGAGAAATTGCCAAAAGATCACCGTTTTGAGCAGTTATGTCTTTCAAATCGATGCCACCTTCTCCAACCAACCCAACTGAAATCGCTTTTTCACCCTCTGGCACGTACCAGAGTTCAAGGCTTTTACCTTCGGGGCGATCAACGCCCACACTGCGCACAGAGACTTCCCCGGTTTTGGCATCAATATTGATGACGAGAGACGGTTGGTCACCGTTGGCATTCACCACGGCTATATATTGCTTGGAAGGGTCGACGCCGCCCGCAAATTGATCGCCGGTCTGCTCCTGGATCACGCCGCTATTCATCAAAAACGCACCAAGACCGAAAGCTGCAACTGTTGCTGCAATCGCACCCATGCGCCAACGCCCCCTGCTGCGCTTTAACGCGTCCAGTTGATTGTCGTTTGCCGCAATATTTGCAGCGGCACTTCCCGGCAAAATAACACTGCTTGCTGCAGTTGGCAGTGCTGCTTCAATTCTGCTCCAAACATCTTTCGGAGCAGCAACGGGAGAAATAGATGCGTTGAGTGAACCAAATGCACGTTCCCAATAAGCCACATCCGCGCGTGCGTCTTCATTGCTTTCCATTGAAGCTTCAAATGCCCGCCGTTCGACAGCGGTCATGGTGCCGATTACATATTCGGCGGCGTCAATTTGCGGTTCTTTAGACCGTGCCATTATGCCTTCTCCAAACAAGTTCTCAGCGCGATCAAACCGCGGCGAAGCCTCGTTTTTATTGTGCCTATAGGTGCGGCAAAACGCTCTGCAAGTTCTTCACGCGAAAAGCCTTCGTAATACGCCAAAAGCACATAATTCCTGTCGTCTTCTTTCATTTCACCCAAGCAGAACCTCAATGTCTCAAGTTCTGCCACGTCCAACTGTTCAGCATCTTGCCCCCCCAGCCGAAAAATCTCTTCTTCGTCGCCCGGCTCATCAACCGTTTGCTCCGGTCGGGTTGCGCGAATGACATCAATGGCGCGGTTTCGAGCGATTGTTGCCATCCATGTTATCGGTTTGCCCTGTGCAGGGTCATAAGAACCAGCCTTTTGCCAAATTTTCAAAAAAACATCCTGAAGCACATCTTCTGACTTCTGCCTGTTTTTTAATATACGCAGAACGACACCAAAAAGTTTTGCAGAACACCGCTCATAAAGCGTTTTAAATGCAACGCGATCTCCGCCAGAGACCTGAACGAGTAGGCTTTCAAGAGTGATTTCAGTGTTCATATAAATTTCCAATGGCGCATTCATGTTCAGCGCAACATCACTTTAACAAATGCGCCCGCGCATTCAACGATAGAAAATCACTGAACGTGTGCGATTCTATTTTGATTTAATGTGTGGCAAGCCAGAGCGAATATGCAGATCAGTTTGAGGAAACGGAATTTCGATGTCGTTTTCTCTAAACGCCTTATCGATGGCAAAGCGGACGTCTGTTTCAACGACAGGATAAAGCATCAAATCGCGAATGAAGAACCGAAGCTGAAAATCCAGAGACGATGCCCCAAAATCTGAAAAATGAACAAAAGGTGCTGGAAAACTGGCCACACGGGAATCTGCTTTTACACATTCCAAAAGAAGCTCTCTCACTCTTTCAATATCGGAGCCGTATGCAACACCTACCGCAACCACGATCCGCCGCATATGGTCGGTGTGCATCCAGTTGCCCACTGATGTGTTGATCACTTCAGAATTGGGAATAATGACACTTTGCCGATCAAATGTTTCAAGCTCGGTTGCGCGAACATTGATCTTGCGAACAAAACCTTCAGAGCCTGCGACGGAAATAATGTCCCCCACCTTGATCGGACGTTCGATCAACATAATGATGCCTGACACGAAGTTGTTGACGATGTTTTGCAAACCAAAACCAATGCCAACAGAGAGCGCACCCGCGATCAACGCAATGTTCGACAGATTGAAGCCCGCCCAGCTGATGCCAACCAAAGCTGCAATGAAGAAGCCAATGTATCCAACACCGGATTTGATGGAGTTTTTAACACCAGAATCAAGTTGAGTTCTTGCAAGAACTTTTCCATCGAACCAGCGCTGTACAAACCGCGTTGCGAAAATGAGTGCTGCAAATGCGCACAGAGCAATTAAAATTCGAGCGATGGAGACCTGAACACCACCGATGGAAAAGCCTGTGAATGCAGAGCTCGCCCAACTGAGAATTTCGTCGGTTTGGACACCCCACTGCAAAAGCAAAAGCGGCACGCCAATGCACAAAACGGCGACGTTGGTTAGAATTGAAAATACCAAGCCAAATTGATCGAGACGAAAGTCGGTGTAATTTTTGGAGCTGGAAAGATACTTTCCCAGCATTGTGCTTTCCAACGCACCTTGAGCTGAAATCGCTTTTGACGTCAGGAATCCGATATACATGATCGCCAATAACGAGCCTGAAATCACCATCTGTCCAACCATAAATCGGCTTAAACTCACATAGCCGAGCACGGTGGAGATAACGATCGCTGCAATCGACAGCCAAACGAGCCAGTAAATGATCGGGTTCCAGCCTCGATACCCTGAGCGTTCCGCTTCAGGCTGCAAAACGTTCAAGCGCGTCATCACGATGGCGATCAGTATCATGACGATCAATGCGGTCGCTGCGAGCGTTGAGACAATTGTGAATGAGATTGGCAGAGAGAAAAGACTGATCAGTTTCGAGATATAGTAGTCAGCGCCGTAAACAACCGCCATTGCAAACCCGGCCCAAAACAGCCGAGTGGCGGCTTTGTCAGTCATGGTCAACAAGCGTAGGTTTGCGAACTTTGGAGCCAGAACCGCTTTTAGAAGATTCCAAATGAACCACAAGGCAACCACAACCAAAATGAAATGGAACACCATGTCATTTATGCGCAACCGATACAGGCCAAAATATTGCAGCGCATAGTGCAAAGTCATGCCGATTGCGACGGCAAAAACGCCACTGACAACCGTTGGAAAAAACGCCAACATGATTTTTTGAAGCGCCGAAATTTCGTCGGCTTTTTTCAGGCGTTGTTCCCATAATCTTATGGGCCTCGCCAACCAGTGGAAACCAAAAGAGACAACAATCAGCGTTCCAAGTGCTGACAACAAAGCCGTGACGTTTGTCGCAAGCGTTGTCCCGAACCAAGACGAGATGACCTCCCAAATTCTAGAACTGGCTTGTGGCGCCTGTTTGGAAACGCTTTCGAAGACCTCAGAATCTATGGTTCGGCGTCGCAAGATGGATGACACGAAAAGAGCACGTCGTGCTTCCAAAACCCGTTCCACCAAACTTGCTGCTTTTATGGATAAAATTTCCGCATCTTTTATCGCAATGGTGGCATTTGCCTTTCGTTGCGACAGCGCGGTGCGTTCAGCTTGAATCTCTTCGGCTTCGGCAGGCTCCCCTTCTGCAGGTGGAGCGGGCAACCGAGATATTTGTGTTTCCAGCTGCTGAACGTCCGGCAAAAATTGTGAAACGCGGTTCACAATTTCTGCATCCAAACTTTCGAGATCTGACCTATATTTTGTCAGTTCCTCTTCAGTCACATCCTCTTTCTTTAAGGCCGCTTCAATCTCGGAAATGTTTGCAGTAATTGTTTCTAAAGAAGCTTGAATGCGCTCTGCTACCGTCGCCTGGGTTTGCAGTTGTGCCTGCACCAAATTTGGCCAGCTTAAAGCAACCAAAGCGAGCAAAAGCATACCGCCGAAGAAATATGCGCGATGCGACACGAGATTTTTGAGCACAGTGCCCCCCAATTTTGAACCAGCTTGTTCAGATTGAACAATCGTCATTTCAACGTGCAGCAAATCCAGTCAGTTTTACAACACATCTAATTGTTAAGAACGCGGCCTTTGCCATTCTCGATGACGATCTCCTCACTCCCCTTCACAGCGATCATATCGCCTGATGGAAATGAAATGAAACACCCATCAGCACATGCACTTGCCGTCGCATTCGCGTCGACCTTCAATTCGGAGCGAACGCCTTTTTCGGTGATTGTGACAGTGCGCGCTTCGGGATCAGCGTTTTGAATGGTTACAGCAAATGCGGAAACGGTGCCCGCAAGCAATATTGCAAGTGCTGTGAAAGAAGAAACAATTCTCATATCAGAACCTTAAAAAATACAACGTTCATTTGTGATCACTCATTATTGGGGCTTCCCATGCTGAGTTTCAAATGGAAAGAGTGTTTTATACAATCGGAATTTGGATAGCTATTCGTGCCCCAAAGCAATTCAGAACCATCCAAAATAGAGCTCGTCGTGTTCTGTGGCTTTTTGATGGCGCTTTCTGGATTTTCAGTCGACGTCATGTTGCCAGCTTTCACGGTCATGGCAAGCGATCTGGAAACGCCAGTGGCCAGCGTCCAACTGACCATTTCTGTCTTTGCGATAACGTTTGGTTTGAGCCAGATCGTCTATGGCCCCGTATCGGATCGGTTTGGACGCAAACCAACCTTGGCAGTGGGTTTGGGCATCTTTCTGGTTGGCTCTGTTTTTGCCGCGTTCAGCACAGACATTTTCTGGGTTCTGTTTGGGCGCGCTTTACAAGGCATCGGCGGAGCGGCTGCTCCTGTTTTGGGGCGAGCCATCATGCGCGACACCCATTCAGGTAAGGATTTGGCACGCGCCATGGCCACTATGATGACCATATTTGCAATTGGCCCCATTGTGGCACCTCTCGTGGGGTACAGCCTCATGGCTTCAGCAAGCTGGCGGTATATCTTTTTGGCTATGGGCATTTTGGCATTTGGATTGTCGCTGTTTAACGCGCTGCGATACCGCGAAACCATTGCCGCCAAAAATGTGGAGGCCCTCAATTTCTCAGGTATTAAAAACGCGATTTCATCGGTTTTCGGACATTGGCAGTCCCGATATTTCATGATGTGCGCGGCTCTTGGATATTGCGCATTGTTCACATTTCTAGGGAACTCTCCCATTGTTTACGAGACTGAATTCGGGGTGAAGGGTTTGGAATTCTCTGTGCTCTTTTCGGCGACCGCATTCGGCATTGTTTTTGGTCATGCCGTGAACAAAAATCTGATCAGACGGCTTGGGATTGTAAAAATGCTCCGTCTTTCAAGCCTGATCCTTTTTCTCACGACGTCGCTCATGTTTATCTTGGCAGTCACGGGAACACTCGGTCCCTGGAGCCTCACCGTGTTACTGTTTTTGTTCAACACGTCGTTTCTTTCAGTTATTTCAAACAGTGCATCACTCACCATGGACCCACACCCCACGCATGCGGGCTTAGCCTCAGCTGTTTTTGGCTCGCTAACCAGTGCGAGTGGAGCCATATTTCTGGCGCTCAGCGCAGGTTTTGTGGATGGTGATGCCCTCACTTATGCAGCACTGATGATGCTTTCAACACTGGCTACGTTTGCCGCTTTGATGGCGTTCAGCCCTGACAAACGAAAACTGTCGATCGAATAGAGCCGTAAATCACGAAAGTTCTTTCCGACATCCATCTTGTGCAGAGGCATATACGGCCTCCACCAAATGTAGGTTCGTTACATAGTCTTTGGCACTGTTTTCCAACGGGGTGCCCGAGATATAGTGATCGACAACATGACGCGTGAAATTGAAAACACAATCGCCACCAAATCCGTGGTTGCGCCACTTATAGTCGATCGCTTCAATGTCATTGGAGCCTGTTTTTCGGAAGGTTATTTCACCGTCACCGGACAATGAAAGCGCACCATTTTCGGCATCAATCTGCAATTCGCCCATGGTGACACGCCGATTTTCAGCTTGATGATCTGCAAGGCGATTTCCGTCTATTATTGTTTGCACACGACCGTGGGACATCACAATATGACAGCTGTCTTCCCCGGCAATAACGGGATTTAATCTGCGCAAATCGGCCCAGATTGTATCCACTTCTCCAAATAAAAAACGAAATACATCCAAATAATGTACGCCCGTTTCATGAACCAAAAAGCGTTCCATTTCTTGAAAATAAGGTTGGCGTTCCAAATATGCGTCATCGCCGCGACCATCGCCGGGCCGAAACCGAAATGTCGATTGATAGACCTGGCCAAGCATTCCAGACTCCAGGACTGATTTTATCTTTCTATACCAAGGTTGAAACCGAAAATTCTCATGAACAGCGAGCCTAATGTCAGCTGCATCTGCAAGTTTTGTCATCTTGATCGCAGTTTCTAAATCACCACAAAATGGCTTTTGGCAAACAACATCAATACCAAACTCAGCGGCGACAGAAATAATGGCTTCGTGCTGCGATGGCGGAACAATGACGTCCAACAAATCTGGTTGGGTTGCCTCGCACATGGTGGCTGCATTTTCAAAAACCTTGCCTCCATAGGACGCAGCAATTTTTGATGCGCTTTCCAAATCCAAACTTGCCACCCCGACCAGTTCAACTTCTTCACATCGCGCCCAGGCATCGAAATGGAATTGGCTAAAATATCCCGTTCCGACCACGCCTACTTTTAGCTTACGTGTCATGCGAGACGTGGATCATTATTGCTGAGAGCTGACAGAGCCGATCCAACGGCCTTGGTAATTTCTGCCACTCCAGCGTCACCACCGCGCTCGGTAGACACCAGCGTTCCATCAGAAAATGCATCATCGACCGCGCTTCTCAAGAACACAGCCGCGCGGTGATAATTGGCGTTTTCTTTATCCAAGGCCAACCATTCCAGCATCATTGCACCAGATAAAAACATAGCTGTTGGATTTGCTTTTCCACTACCTGCGATATCGGGCGCCGACCCATGGCATGGCTGGAACACTGCGTGTTCGTCGCCGATGTCTGCAGACGGCGCCATGCCTAACCCTCCGATGAGACCAGCTGCCAAATCAGACAGAATGTCGCCGTACATATTTTCAGTCACCATGACATCATAAATCCATGGGCGACGCACCATTTCCAGAGCCACGGCATCCACGTAGCCATATCTCTTGGTTATGTCTTCATACCCTGTCGCCACGTCGTCAAACACATCACGCCAAAACGCCATGGACTGGAAGACATTTGCTTTGTCGACACTTGTGACCTCTCCCGCATGTCCATGAGCTTTGCGTTGCTGCGCCAGTTTAAAGGCGAACTCGCATACACGTGCAGTCCCCTTTCGGGTGATAACCTGAGTATCCGTTGCCTGCTCTTCATCGCGTGTGCCTTTGCCGACGGAAGCAAATAATCCTTCGGTGGATTCACGAATGAGAACGAAATCCAGCTTATCGCCACGCGGGTCTGCCAAAGGGCCTTTGATACCAGGCACAGAACGAACAGGGCGCACGCCTGCATAAAGATCCAATTCAAAGCGCAGGTCGACTTGGGGGATGATTTCTGTCCCGTCAGGATAGCGAACATCGGGATCGCCCATCGCTGCCAGAAGAACGGCGTCTGCTTGGCGGCACCCTGCAATGGTTTCAGCCGGCAGCGCATTGCCCAATTTGGTGTAGGCACCAGCGCCCGCTTCCAGCCAATTTTCGACCGCTTTGGGTTCGCCCGCCTTTTGCAAAGCCATTTGCACCAACTCCACGCAGGGTTTGGTGATTTCCATTCCAATGCCATCCCCTGGCAGGATCGCCAATTCTAACGCCGCTTCACTCATTGCATTTTCCTAGAGGTCTTAATTTCGTTCCAATGTGCCCAAAAGCGGCGCAATATCATAGTCCCAATGAATTGGTTTCGCGCCCTGAACTGGCATGTCCACGACAGCCAATTGGTCGCCTAACAGACAGCCAAGCACCGCTTGCTTTAGGTTCGGGCCTGAAAAAGCTAGATTTGAAACATTCTTCAAATATGCTCCCGCCGCTTTGTCCAAATGAGGTCGACCCATGGAATGGTTCCGCCAAGCCTGCTCCACCCAATCTAAGTGGTTCGGGTCCACGTCTTCGATATAGGTTTGAACATCGCCAGAACTCCCGACCCTTAGAACCCGATTTGAGACGATGGATGTTAGCCACGCATCACCATGTTCATCGAATGCCAAGCCATCGGGAAAGACACCATGGCCCAATTCGGCGACGGTTGTCCGATTGCTAAGGTCGCCATTCTCCGAAATATCAAAACTAGTCAGTTTGCGAGAGAAAGTTTCGTTTACAAAAAGTCGCTTACCGTCCAGATGCACAAGACATTCATTGGTGTACCCCAATTCATCAGCAACGACGCGTGCAGTGTTTTTCTCAAGCAGAACGATAAATCCGTCCCAAATATTCTTTCTGTAAGCCGCCGCTCGCGGAACATGCCTTGTGGAAACAGTTACCCAAATTCTGCCAACGGCATCGACCGTCACAAAATTGGTTGGCGGCAAAACCTCGCCATCGACTTCCAACAACACTGGTGAAATCGTTCCATCTACTGCCAGCTTGAAAACACCTCCGCGTTCCGCACCAAGGTGAGCAAGGAGAAATTCTCCATCTGGCAATAAGCAAATTCCATTGGGGCGAAGCGGTTCTTCAAAACCCAATCTTGATGCAACACTTTCCCAATTTTTGGCGAGGTGGCGATGGGTTTCCCCATTGGGAAGAACAATGGAAACACCACCATTGTCGGTCCAGTCAGGCACGAATATGTGCCCGCTGGAATGAGCCAGTGCACATTCTGGTCGGGAAAGCCCTTCTCCGACAAAACGCAAATTGTGTAGATCGAATGGTTTCAACGGGCACCTTTGTCATTCTGAGCTTTATCCTGAACCGAAATCGGTTCATGATTTGGCTGGGAGCACAAAACGAATCTCCTGCCTCCAACCTTTGGGAAACATCATGGCGGTTCGCCGGCTCAGCGACAATATTGTTAATCAGATTGCTGCAGGTGAAGTCATCGAGCGGCCCGCAAGTGTTGTACGCGAACTTCTCGACAACGCGATTGATGCGAAAGCCACGCGTATTGAGATTGTCACATCCAATGGCGGCAAATCTCTGATCCGAATTACTGACAATGGCACCGGCATGTCGCGCGAGGATTTGCAACTGGCAGTGGAGCGCCATTGCACATCGAAGCTCGTGGACGATTTGAGCGCAATAAATTCATTGGGATTTCGCGGCGAAGCATTGCCCTCCATTGGTTCCGTTGCCCGCCTTTCCATGCGCAGTCGTTTGGCCAACGAAAATACGGGATGGGAAATTGGCGTCGAAGGTGGCCAGATATTCGATCCAAAACCAGCTGCGCTTTCGGAAGGCACCGTAGTTGAAGTTGCCGACCTGTTTTATGCAACACCGGCACGATTGAAGTTTTTAAAAACCGATCGCGCGGAAGCAAACTCAATCACTGATGTTGTAAAGCGCACCATACTCGGACATCCAAACATTCATTTTTCGGTTTCTGGCAGCGACCGACAAAGCGCTGAATACCCTTCGGTCACAGGTGATGATGCCACCACCAAGCGCATGGCGCAGGTGCTGGGCGATGAATTTATCGACAATGGTTTGATCGTCGATGCAGAGCGCGAAGGCGTTTTTCTGAAGGGCATATCGAGCCTGCCCACATACAATCGTGGAAATGCGTTACATCAGTTTTTTTATGTGAATGGACGATCGGTCAAAGACAAACAAATCACCGGTGCCATTCGTGGTGCCTATATGGATTTCCTATCACGCTACCGACATCCCGTATGCTGTCTATTTCTGGAAATTGATCCCGCACTTGTGGACGTGAATGTTCATCCTGCAAAATCTGAAGTGCGGTTTCGCGACTCTGGTTTGGTGCGCGGTTTAATTGTGGGAGCGTTGCGCGAAGCTATTTCATCAGCGGGCCATAGGTCATCCAGCGAAGGTGGTCGCGATATGCTCGGCGCTTTCCAAGCACAAAGTAATCCGACCGGATCCGCCCCGTCACCAAGCACACATTCCGGCAATCAAAATTATCAAAGACACGGGTATCAAGGGCAAGGCAATCAAAATTACGATTGGCAAAAAAGCGCTTTTCGGCCAGTTCAGGAAGAGGCTCCTGCTTCTCATTCCGGTTTCAGTGAAAACCCCCAACAAGGTTTTGATGTCGCTGCCGCACCAAGTGCAGATATACGAGAGACGGAAGCTACCCAACACCTGCAAGCCCTGCCTCTGGGCGCAGCGCGGGCGCAATTGCATGAAAACTACATCATCACTCAAACGGATGATGGCTTGGTGATCGTAGATCAACATGCTGCTCATGAACGCTTGGTCTATGAAAAGATGAAAGCGCAAATGGCGCGTGATGGGATCAGCGGACAAATGCTGCTCATTCCTGATATTGTCGAACTTCCAGAAGAAGATGTGAACAGATTGCTGGACCATGCAGAAGGTCTCGAAGCCTTTGGTCTGACCATTGAATCCTTTGGCCCCGGCGCAGTTGCGGTACGTGCGACGCCCGCTATTCTTGGGGAAATTGACAGCCATGCATTGTTGCGAGATTTGGTGGATGAAATAGGCGAATGGGGAAGTTCGGACTTGGTGTCGGAGAAAGTGGATTATGTCGCTGCCACCATGTCGTGCCACGGCTCCATACGTTCTGGCCGTCGTTTGAAGCCACAAGAAATGGATCAATTGTTGCGAGATATGGAAGCCACGCCCAATTCTGGCCAATGCAATCACGGTCGTCCCACCTATGTGGAATTAAAGTTGAAAGACATTGAACGCTTGTTTGGCCGCAGCTAAACTGCTGAAAGACACTCCAAACGGTGCATCAGAAAACCTGTCTGCGAAGGAAAGAATGATATGTTGGAACGGCTCAATCCCTCAGCAGTGCAACTCGCATCTATCAAATACACAGAATCTGATTTCCAAGTGCTTGTTCCGGGCACGCATGTGAAATGCGCCATTTCCGGCAAGATGATTCCGCTCGATGAATTGAAATATTGGAACTGGAAACGCCAGGAAGCTTATTATGATGCGCATGCATCTTTAGAAGCCGAGCGCCTCAACCCGCAGACTTGATGCGCCGTGTCTCAGCGTTTTTGATCGTAGAATTAATGACCATTTCCAACATATTCGGATTTTCAAAAGCAATCTGAATATTCAGCACTTTTGATACCGAACGCAATGAATCCTGCTCACGGCCCATGCCGCGCAAGCGCGCAGCATCTTTCGACGTTGTGACTGGAACCAATTTTTCATCACGCGCTTGTTCCAAGAGCTCTCTGCACTCTTGCGCCGTGTATTGGTGATGGTCGTGAAAGTTTCTAAATGTGGTGACGATTGCACCAGCGTCTTCAAGACTGGTGTGAAATTTTTCGGGGTCGGCAATTCCTGAATAGGCGAGCACATGAACACCTTCCAGAGCATCAGATCCCACACCTTGGATTTCAGCGGTTAAAACAGGTTTTGCCATTTTGGCGGCTTCGCGAATAAGCTCCAAACCAGCTGTCAATTTTCCGATCACCAAGACTGCATTGGCCACGGACAATTGCACCCGCATATCTGCCCGAACAGGACCGGCAGGAATGCAGAACCCGTTACCAATTCCGCGACGGGAATCCACGACGGCCAAACTATAGTCTTTCAACAGCGAGGGGTTTTGAAATCCGTCATCCATAATGATGAAGTCTACCCCCTGCTCTTCCAGCAATTTTGCACCCGCCACACGGTCAGGCGAAACAACTGTTGTCGCGTAGTCGCACAATATCAGGGGTTCATCGCCCACATCTTTGGAATTATGCACATTGGAATCAACCACAGTAGGGCTTGAAACGCTGCCGCCATACCCTCTGCTTAAAAAGCCGGGCCGCATGTTCATAGTGCGCACTGTCTTTGCAATAGCGATGGCTGTGGGTGTTTTTCCTGCACCGCCAGTAACAAAATTTCCGACACATAAGACAGGAACACTGGCTGCATAAGAGTGCTCAGCTTTCATTCGATTGCCAGCAATGTTCCCATAAATTTTCCCAAATGGAGACAAAAGATAGGCTGCAACACCGGGCTTCTTAAACCAAAATGGTGGGGCTTCACTCATGAGACTGATTAACCGTTTGGAACCTGAGCAACGGTGACCGTTTTGTCACGCCGTTCAATACCCGCTTTGACACGAAGAGGAATCACATAAGCATCGAGAGCTGTGATCGTTTTTTCCAATGCGCCTGTCATTCCGCGAACCTCTTCACGCGCAGCTTTTATCATATTGTCCAACTCTTTGCGGTTTGACAAAAGTTTCATGACATAGCTTGCCAGCATTTTTTCGTCGCGAACAAGTTTTGCTCCGCCACATTCCAACAGTGCTTGATAAGTATCGCGGAAATTTTGCACATATTTCCCAGAAAGGATGGCCGAGCCAGTAACAGCAGGCTCGATAGGATTTTGGCCACCTTCAGCTTTGAGAGATTTTCCCATGAATGCAATTTCTGAAAGTCGAAGATAAAGTCCCATTTCTCCAATAGTGTCTCCCAAAAATATATTCGTATCAGCCTCAATTGGGTGACCAGAAGATCGGGTTACAACGGAAAGGCCCTGTGTTTGCAACTCCTGCAAAACATCTTCCTTACGGTCGGGGTGGCGGGGCACGATGATCGTGAGCAAATCCGGAAATTTTGCCTGAAGCATTTTATGGGCGACACCGATTGCTTCTTCTTCCCCTTTGTGGGTGCTGACAGCCGACCAGGTTGGTCTGTTTCCAATCATCACCTTCAAGGCTTTCAGCGATGATGGTTCAGGGTTAGGCACCCCAGCATCAACCTTTAAATTTCCAGCGATTGTGACTTTCGGCGCGCCAAGCAAGCGAAACCGTTCGCCGTCCAATTCCGACTGAGCCACAACTTGTGACAGTTTGCCAAAAATGGCCTGTGCCAGTGCGGGTCTTTTGCTCCATCTGCGATTTGACCTGTCCGACATACGCGCATTCACAAGCACTTGCGGAACATTTCGCGCTTCAAGTTCTTGAATCATTGTGGGCCAGATTTCAGACTCAGCAAAAATTGCAAAGTCTGGCTTCCAGTGATCCAGAAACCTGCTGACAGACCGCTTCATATCCAAAGGCACATATTGATGAATGGTGCGTTTGGATAATCTTTCTTCAGCAATACTGGCAGAAGTCACTGTTCCGGTTGTGAGAACCAGATTGATGCCAAAACTCTCCATACGGGTAATGAGTGGCATAATCGCGAGGGATTCGCCGACACTGGCCGCGTGCAACCACACCAATGGGCCTGCCGGCCTTTCCCAGCTTGCGTAGCCATATCGCTCGCCACGACGGTCGCGATCTTCTTTGCCTTTTCGCGCCCTTGAACGCAAAAATGGGCCCGTAAACGGATACAAGACCGTGCCGATGCCACGATACAATTTAAGAGTGGTGCTGGCCCAAATATCGCTCAAAAAGATAACTCACAAGTTTGCGGCTGCAATTGTGAGCCGACGTTTAGAGATGATTACGCGATAAATCAGTCATTTTCAGGATCAAGAAGGCGGTGCATGTGCACAATAAAGTAACGCATATGCGCGTTATCGACAGTGGATTGTGCTTTGGCTTTCCACGCAACACGCGCAGATGCATAATCAGGAAAAATCCCAACGATATCCAAATCGTTCAAATCTCTAAACTCAATGCCCTTCAGGCTTTCGAGTTCTCCACCAAACACCATGTGTAAAAGCTGCTTTTTATCTTCTTTTTCGCTCATCTAATTTTCTCGAAGGCTGGCGGTCTAAACCGAATGAAATCAATTTTGGTGTTTATCTATCGCATTGCGCGCAATATCAAGCATTTCATCATGCCGATTTCCATTGGAAGCTACCAATGTTCCGTGTCGGATGTCGTGGCAATTATAGCTCAATTGTGCGCCATCGAGGCTGGTCAATTTCGCGCCGGCTTCTTGGACAATCAAATCCGCCGCAGCCAGATCCCAATCTTTGGCACTTCCGCGCGCTAGAGACAGATCAATTTCCTGCATGGAAATCATGGCCAAGCGATAGGCCAGAGATGGAACAAAGGGAACAATGGTCACGTCTTGATCAAAAAGCTCAGCAAATTCTTGTCCAATGCTTCTGGGCCCAGCGATTTTGAGATTGTCACTTGGGGTAAGGATTTTGGACCTGATTCTTTTGCCGTTTAACCCAGCGCCCTGCCCGGCAGATGCGGTGATGGTTTGCTTCATAACAGGGCATTCCAGCACACCTGCCGTGGGTCTGTTATCTTCTACAATTGCGATGCTGATGCACCAGCGTTTCATGCCGTGGATGAAACCGCGTGTCCCATCGATTGGGTCCACAACGAATGTGCGCTCATGTGCCATACGGTCAAGATTGTCATCCGTTTCTTCAGACAACCAGCCATAGTTCGGACGGGCATTGAGAAGTTTTTCTTTCAAAAATACATCGATGGCGTAGTCGGCTTCCGATACAGGAGACTCGCCTTCCTTCATCCAGACTTCTGGCGACTTTCCAAAATATTTCATTGCGATCTCACCCGACTCGCGAGCAAGTTCCGTGATCAGTTCCAGATCAGCCAAATGATCACTAGCTTCCAGCAAGGGTCATCCCCTCAATGGCGATGGCGGCGGTGTTTGTGCCGTGCCTTTTTTCTAGATCGCTTGCAGGTTCCATTTTTGCAAACATGTCCAACAAGTTGCCTGCGATGGTAATTTCACTCACCGCAAAAGTGAGTTCTCCATTTTCAATCCAGTAACCGCTTGCGCCACGCGAATAATCACCGGTCACCAAATTGACGCCTTGGCCGATCAACTGGGTGACGTAAAAACCTTCTTTCAAATCACCGATCATATCTTCAACGCTGCGCTTGCCAGCTTGCAAGGTAAGGTTTGTGGAACCCGGGGAGGTCCCGCTTCCTGCACGGTTGGCCCGCCCGTTGGTTTTCAATCCCAATTCATTGGCCGCTGCGCAGTCGAGAAACCAATTCTTCAAAACACCTTTTTCAATCAAGGTGAGATCACCAGATGCCAGTCCCTCACCATCAAATGGTTTGGACGCCACCCCGCGCAGCAAATGGGGTTCATCAATAAGATTGATGCCGTCTGCAAAAATCTTATCCCCCATAAGGTCTCGTAAAAAGGAGGTTTTCCGCGCAACCGATGCGCCATTGATTGCACCTGCGATATGGCCAACAAGACTGCGGGCCATACGCGGTTCATAGATCACAGTTGCCGTTTGGGTAGGCACCTGTTTTGCATTCAAATTCTTTACAGCGCGTTCGCCTGCATTGCGGCCAATTTCTGCGGCGTCACGCAAATCTTGGGAAAACCGCTGACTGTCAAAATCATATTCCCGCTCCATGGATGTGCCTTCGCCTGCAACAGCGGTTGCAGAAATAGAACATCGGCTCGCGCGGTAGCTGCCTACAAATCCGTGACTGGTCGCCAGAACGCTTCCACCCAGTGAACGACCAAAACTAGCACCGGAAGATTGTGTTACACCATCCACCGCCAATGCGGCTTCTTCACACGCCAATGCTTGGTCGCGCATATCTTCAAACGAAATGTCTTGTTCATCAAACAGGTCAAGATCGACCACAGAAGTGGCCAACATATCTTGTGGTGCCAGACCTGCGAATTCATCTTCTGGCGACACTTTGGCCATCGACACAGCCCGTTCCGCAAGAGCTGCAACATCTGTTGGATCGTTGGATGAAATGGAAGCTGACCGCTTGCCTACAAACACACGCAGCGAAAAGGCTTTGTTCTCGGCGCTTTCCGTTTCTTCTATGGTACCGTTGCGCACTTCAACGCCCGTGGCGCGACTTGCGGCGACAACTGCGTCTGCATGATCTGCACCCGCTTTTTTGGCCGCTTCAACCAGTTTGGCGGCGCGGTCTTCAAGTTCAGATAATTTGAAATCGGAGTTTGGATTGTTTGACACGGTGCACTGACCTTGATTCACATCTTTGCCACTGTTTACGCAGTCGCACCTGCAGTCACAAGCTCGGTTATTAAACTTGTGACCGTTTCTGCGCTGTGCTGTTGCAAATTGTGGTACGCTTTGAAAACCCAATTTAACATTTTAGGGAAGTTCCATGGTAAGCGGCCACAACATCTTTCTCGATGCAGCCATTCTGTTAGGTGGCGCAGCAATTGCTGCACCTCTGTTCAAGAAAATTGGGCTTGGCACTGTACTGGGTTATCTATGTGTAGGCATTATTCTAGGCCCCATTTTAAACTATATCCGCGATGGAGAGAGCGTTCTTCATGTAGCTGAAATCGGCGTTGTTTTGCTGTTGTTCCTTGTCGGCTTGGAATTGAAACCTGCCCGTCTTTGGGACATGCGACACGAGATATTCGGGCTTGGCGGTTTACAAGTTTTATTGAGTGGCACGGTGCTATCCGTTGCAGCATGGCTTCTGTACTTCAATCTTTCAACTGCAATCATCGTCGGCTTTGGGCTCGCCTTGTCTTCTACGGCCTTTGCGTTGCAGCTCTTGGAAGAAAGCGGCGATGATCGCTTAGCCTATGGCAAGCGATCATTTGGCGTTTTGCTGTTCCAGGATCTGGCGATTGCTCCTTTGTTGATATTGGTTCCTTTGCTGGCTGTAGGGACGATGGAGTTGTCAACGGACGGCTTTCAACAATTGGGCATTGCAATGGGAAGTATTGCGGTCCTCATTTTTCTAGGGAGATATGCTCTCAATCCATTGTTCGGGATCATTGCAGCTACTGGCGCTCGAGAAGCCGTGATCGCTGCGGCACTCTTCATTGTCGTAGGCGCGGCTGTGCTTATGCAATATGCGGGCTTATCTATGGCGATGGGCGCCTTTATCGCCGGTGTCATGCTGGCAGAATCCAGTTATCGCCATGAACTTGAAGCAGATATCGAACCCTTTCGCGGGATATTCCTTGGGTTATTCTTTATTGCTGTCGGACTGGCGGTCGACCTCAAAGTCGTCCTGGAAAATTTATGGCTCATACTGGCATTGGTCCCTGTTATCATGCTGGTCAAAGTCATAATATTGTACTTGCTCGCCCGTATGTTTCGCTCAAATCATTCTGATGCAATACGAATTGGATTTACTCTTTCGCAGAGCGGTGAGTTTGGATTTGTCCTGTTCACTGCCGCAACCAGCGCAGCACTCTTGGCACAGAACGAGGCTTCTTTTCTGATAGCTTGTGTCACCTTATCAATGGCATTTACGCCACTTGCCGTAAAATTGAGCACAGTATTCGTCGCCAAGGAAACCAAGGAAGAGATCGAAGAGGACTTTGAAGGGGCAGATGCCAATGTTTTGATGATTGGGTTTTCCCGTTTGGGGCAAATTGCTTCACAAGTCCTTTTGGCTGGTGGCAGCCATGTCACCGTGCTCGACAATTCTGCAGAGCGAATCCGCCAAGCCCAAACATTTGGTTTTCGAATTTATTTCGGTGACGGAACCCGTAAAGATGTATTGCGAGCGGCAGGAATTGAGAAAACAAAGATTGTTGCCATATGCACTCGTAAAAGAGCCACCACGGACAAGATTGTTAAACTCATCAAAGACGATTTCCCGCATATAAAACTCTATGTGCGTTCCTATGATCGGAACCACTCACTCGAACTGCTCAAGGTGAAGAATCTTTGGGAAATCCGCGAAACCTATGAATCTGCTTTAATTATGGGGCGAGCACTTCTTGAAGGCGTTGGCCATCCAACGACGGATGCAGAACTTATCGTTGATGATGTGCGCCAGCGCGACACCGAACGAATGAAATTGCAATTTAAGGATGGGATGTTGGCAGGGATGGAAAATCTCCATACAAAGCCTGTTCCTGAACCGTTGTTTCAACCTCGACAAAGAGCAGACGGCCCTCCTCCTACGAAAGACAAAAATGTCTGAAAAATCAGCTTCGAAGGCCGTCTTCACAACGGGCAGCACTATGCGCCATGTGGTGGTCATGACGGCCACATCGTCTGTTGGGCTGGTTTCCATTTTTGCAGTTGATGCATTGAACCTGTTCTACATCTCGCTGCTTGGACAACAAGAGCTTGCGGCAGCGATTGGGTATGCTGCCACAATCATGTTCTTTTCCATTTCGTTTTGCATCGGTATCGCCATTGCGGCGGCAGCATTGGTGGGACGTGCATTGGGCGCAGAAAACGCCGAACGCGCCAAAAGCATGGCCACATGGTCTTTGATCTACATGTTTTTGCTTGGCGTTGTGATTGCGGCCGTTGCCTATCCCCTTCTGCCGTTTTTCCTCAATATTATTGGTGCTGAAGGTGAAACGTTGGAACTCTCCCTGCGCTTTATGCAGATTGTCGTTCCATCCATCCCATTGCTGGGATTGGGCATGTGTATGGGGGCGCTGTTGCGCGCCAAAGGCGACCCCAGACGCGCCATGTATGTGACCTTGAGCGGTGGGGCCGCCGCGCTTGTGCTGGATCCTTTGTTCATTTTTGGGCTGGATATGGGATTGAATGGAGCTGCGATAGCAACCTTTTGCGTGCGTATTGTGTTGGTCATCGTTGGTCTTTGGGGCGTCCACTCAGTTCACAAAATGTTGGGCAAACCAAAATTGCAGGATGGGTTGAGCAACCTGAAAGCCTTTTTTACCATTGCGATTCCAGCAACCGTGACCCAATTGGCGACACCAATTGGCAATGCCTATGTCACCAGCGCTATTGCTGAGTTTGGAGATGACGCTGTGGCGGGATGGGCCATTGTGGGGCGGTTGTTGCCTGTGGCTTTCGGTGTGATCTTTGCATTGTCTGGTTCTGTGGGTCCGATTATGAGCCAGAACTACGGGGCAAAGCTGCTCCCGCGCGTTCAATCCACTTTGCGCGATGGTCTGATTTTTACGCTCATCTATTGCACAATTGTGTGGGCCTTCTTAGCGATCGCCAATCCGTGGATCATAGAACTGTTCGGCGCAAAAAATCAGGCAGCAGACATTATCAGCATCTTCAATTGGCTCGTGGCAGGAAGCTTCCTGTTTAATGGTGCTTTGTTTGTGGCCAACGCCGCATTCAACAATTTGGGCTTTCCTCTTTGGGCTACATTTTTCAATTGGGGCCGCGCCACCGCAGGCGTTATTCCTTTTGTTTATGTGGGAAAATCCTACGGCGCCACCGGCGTTTTAATGGGCTGGGGGCTGGGCGCCATCGTGTTTGGTATCGGCTCCGTGATCGTTGCCTTTAAAGTGGTTTCAAATTTGCCGATGAATGATGACGAATATGACAGTGCCAGCGTTTCGCCGCCACCAAGTTCAAACTCCCCGTTCACATCTGGCAAAGGGGCCAGCTGACCCATCATTCGCTGTTGATCAACTAAGAGCGCTCTAGGCTTTTTAAAACGCCTCAAGGGCAGCGGAGATTTTTTGTTTGGTTGTTTCGCGCGTTGAAGCGGTTTTCTCAATGATCGAACTTGCGCGCATAAAATCCAAAACGGCAATTCCGTTGACGGGTGGGACGATCATCACATCCGGTGGACGAAGCTCGCATTTCAATCGCGTTGCGGCTTGCATCATCAATTGGCTTGCACCGGACACGGCTTCAATCCGCGACGGATCTTCACCTTTGCTTGGCATGGGGCCGCCAACCACATCCACCGCAACAACGATGTCGACCTTGTCGAACAAAAGTTCAAAGGGCAGCGCGTTCAGCACTCCGCCATCCACCAATGCTGCACCATTATACTTCACTGGGCGAAATACAGCCGGCAATGCGATTGACGCTGCAATAGCGTCGGAAACATTTCCCTCATTGATGACCACCTCTGATTGGCCATAAAAATCCGTCGCTACCACTTGGAAATCAATGTCCAGCTGGGAAAAATTGTCTTTTACTTGCTCGGGCAAAAATGCGCGCATGGCGCGTTTGGAATCGATGTTCCCGATCAATGTGCGCGGGCCATTCCAAACCTCAGAAATACTGCCTGGTCGCATTTTCCAGAACCGACTTGCCACTTCGGTGGGGTTGTCAAAAATTCCCAGAACATATTCGCGAATGTCAGCACCTGTCATACCGCTGGCCATGCCGGAACCAATAAGAGCACCAACAGATGTGCCGCTTATGGCTTTGGGTCTAATGCCCAGTTCGTCGAGGGCTTCAATGACATGAATATGGGCCAGCCCGCGGGCGCCACCGCCGCCAAGTGCCAGCCCGATCGTTGGTTCACTCATTTTGCAGTTTTGCCAACGGTGACGATGGTTGGTTTGGAAGACAGCAGTTTTTGAGCAACAGCTTTCGCATCTTCAATGGTCACCGCATCCAAATAGGATGCGCGCCTATCGATATAATCAATACCGAGGCCCGCAGACTGAATGGCGCTCAACACCGAAGCAATTTTTCCCGATGTATCGAGATTTGAAATCGCGTAGCTGCCTTTGATGTATTTTTTGGCCTTTTCAAGCTCTTCGGCAGAGGGGCCCTCCTTCGCCATTTTTTCGATTTCAGTCAGAATGACTTCGACGGCTTTTTCAGTGTTGCTGGTGCTTGTTGCCGTTCCCGCACCTACCACTCCGCTGTGATCTTTCGTGCCGAGATAGGAATAAACACCATATGCCAGTCCACGTTTCTCTCGAACCTCTTCATAAAGACGCGATGAGAAAGAACCGCCGCCCAGAACATAGTTCACCAAATAGGCTGCGTAGAATTCTTCATCCTCGCGCTTGATGCCCGGCATGGCCATTGTGATTATGGTTTGTGGTGTGTTGAAATCCACCGCAATTGTTTCACCCGTTTTCACTTGTGTTTCGGGAACTGGTTTCAAGTTGGCTTTTTCAGCCATTGGCCCGAAGACCTGATCCAACATAGCTTTCAACTCATCGGGACTAATGGCACCCACAACGCCTATGACAACATTGTCCCGCGCAAAAACGTTCTTACGATAGGTCTCCAAATCTTGTTTGGTGATTGCTGGCATGGATTCCAAAGTGCCACCGCTGGGTCGTCCATAAGGGTGGTTGGGGTAAAGTGCATTGCGCAGTGTTTTGCTCGCAATTGCCTGCGGGTTCGTTTCTGCTGCGCGCAACCCATTCATGCGCGAGGCTTTCATACGCTCAATCGGGTCTGCATCAAAACGCGGATTGTTGAGCATCAAAGTGAGCAACTCGAAACTGCGCGCTGATTCTGATTTCAAAGTCTGAATGCTTCCAGAAAAGCTGTCTTGGCTGGCATTGAAGGAGAACTTCATTCCATTGTCATCCAAAGCCACTTGGAAGGCTTGGCTGTCTAAATCGCCAGCGCCTTCGTCCAGCAGGTTGGTTAGAAGACTGGCCGTTCCTTCTTTGCCAACAGCATCTTGGGTCGAGCCGCCTTTAAAACTGAAAGAAACTGCAATCAATGGAACGGCGTAGTCTTCAACCAACAAAGCCTTGATGCCCTTGTCGCTCACTACTGTTTTGATATCCACCGCATATGCCGATGAAATCGTGGTGCCAGCAATCGAAAGCGCGAAGCCTACAACAGCAAATGTGGTCTTCAATTTTTGGGAAATCATTTTCATTGGTTTATCCCTCATTCTTATGAGCTGCTGTTTCAGGTTTTAGATAACCCGTTACTGAACGTTTCAATTTCAGATATTTTCGGGCAACCGAATTCACATCTTCTACCGTGATCTCATTTATCCGATCAGGCCAAGATTGAATGCTCTCAATCGTCGACCCCAATGTCATTGACCCACCATAGATGCGTGCCAGTGTGGACTGACTGTCTTGGGTGAAAATAGAGGATCGTACCAAGCGTTTTTGCGCCCGCTTCACTTCCGCTTCCGTGACACCGTCTTTCAGCAATTTCGCAATCACTTTGTCGGTCGCCGCTTCCACCTCTGGCAGTGTCTTCCCATTGCGGGGAGAGCCGTAAAACCCGAATTGGGTTTCATCCAAACTGCCCCCTTGATACCAAGCGCCGGCACTGGAAGCGACTTTGTCTTCAACCACCAATTGGCGGTATATGCGGCTTGTGGTGCCACCCCCCAATATCTCGCTCAACACATCGAAAGCTTCTGCTTCGTTCGTATCATTGGAATAATAAGATGGCACGAGATAGCTGCGGGAAAAACTTGGTGTGCGCACGCGCGCATCCGACATTTCCACACGACGCGCAGCTCTTGGTTCAGGTTCTTTGGTGCGCATACGCTCACCGGGTTCAGCACGGCGCTTCACTTTGCCGTATGTTTTCTCGGCCAGCACTTTTACTGTTTCAGCATCCACGTCTCCAGCCACAACCAGCACAGCATTGTTTGGGGTGTAGAACTTGTCGTAAAATGCAATTGCATCGTCTTTGGTCAGAGCATTCACTTCGTGCTTCCACCCAATGATGGGAATTCCGTAACTGTGGTTTTGATACAGCGCGGCATTCATGGCTTCACGCAGCAAAGAACCGGGATTGTTTTCTGTGCGCGCATTGCGCTCTTCGTTGACCACGTCCCGTTCTGGAAGGATTTTTTCTTGTGTCAGTACGAGGTTTTCCATGCGGTCCGCTTCAAGACGCATCATCTCTTCAAGCGCTTCAGGTGTGATCCGCTGAAAATAAGCTGTGTAGTCAGTTGAGGTGAAAGCGTTTTCCTGACCACCGATGGCGGCAATTTTCGCCGAAAACTCACCGCTTTTCACTGTTTTCGTGCCTTTGAACATCAAATGTTCGAGGTAGTGGGCAATTCCTGACGCTCCACGTGGCTCGTCAGCAGAACCTGCTTTGTACCAAACCATGTGCGTGACAACGGGCGCACGACGATCGGGAATGACCACAACCTGCAAACCATTGTCCAATGTAAATGACGTGACTTGCGGCCCAGTTTTTTGAGAAGCAGCAAGCGCCGCACCGGATAGAATGGGCGCATTGATGACAGGTGTGAGAGACGTTGCGGCGCACAATACGGCAACTGCAATTGTGGTCTTAAGCTTCATGTCATTCCTCGTTTTTCAAAAAAAGGCTGATTTAGAATCGTGCTGAGAAGTTCGTATTGAATATGTACGGTTTAATATAGGTGCTGATGTGACACATGCACTTTACAATTTTGTCATTTAAAGAATTAGGTCAATTTCTTTTGAAGAAACCGATTTCTGTTTCTCCAAATTGGCGCACGTCTTCGCATATAAAGCCGTCGATTGTTTCCGGTAAACTGCCTCGCTTTTCTTCCAAAACGCACAAAGCATCTGCCAACAACCAGTTGTTTTGAGCCAATGCGATAAGTGATTTTTCACCCAGCCCTTTTCCATATGGTGGGTCTGCAAATACCATGTCGAACGCACCCAAGGTTCCAGCAGGGCCTGGCTTGGTGGCGTCGCGCCGAAACACCTTTGTGTGCCCCGTGAGCGAGAAAGCCTCGATATTTGTGCGCAACAGCCCGCGCCCTTCAGAACCGATTTCCATGAAAACACAAAAGCCCGCCCCTCGAGAAAGTGCTTCCAAACCCAAAGCGCCCGTACCTGCAAAAACATCCAAAACGCGCGTATCGCGCAGTTTTTCAGAATAGGAATGATTCAAAATATTGAACAAGCTTTCGCGGGTTCTGTCTGTGGTTGGGCGGATGTTTTGAGTGTTTGGAACCGCCAGTTTTCGCCCCCCAAACTTACCGCCGACGATCCGCACCAGCGCCTCCAGATGGTTTTGCGTTGCGGCCGTTGCGCTTGGACGAACCTTCCGGGCGACGGCGCGTGTCCAGTCGGCTTAAGGGATCAACTTTTTTGGTCTTTCTGCTGTTTCCAGATTTGTCGCTCGACTTCGCGCCAGAAGAGTTTTTAGCAGCATTGCCATCAACCTTTTTGTTGGAAACAATAGGCGCATCAAAATTGGCATTTGCTGCTTCAATGAGCCCCTGCCCGAGCTGATCACGCAAGGTCTTGCTGCGCACCTCCATCACTTCGCCCGCTGGAATGTCTCCCAATTGAAACGGGCCATAGGAAATACGAATAAGTCGGTTCACATCGAGATCAAGCGCGGCCAAAACCTTTTTCACTTCTCGGTTTTTCCCTTCTCGCATAGCAAATGTCAGCCAGACATTAGTCCCCTGTTCACGTTCAAGCGTTGCTTCAATCGAACCGTAAAGCACGCCGTCTACGGCAATGCCGTCTGCCAATTTGTCCAATTGTTCTTGGGTCACCGACCCATGGGCCCGCACGCGATAGCGGCGCAACCACCCTGTCGAAGGCAGTTCCAGAATACGCGACAAACCGCCGTCATTGGTCAACAACAACAGCCCTTCTGTATTGATGTCCAAACGCCCAACACTCATCACCCTTGGAAGATCTGCAGGAAGACGTTCAAAAATTGTCAAACGCCCCTCAGGGTCTTTGTTGGTGGTGACTTGCCCTGCTCTTTTGTTGAGCAACCACAAACGCGTGCGTTCCATGCCGGGCAACGGTTTTCCATCAACTTCAATGCGGTCGGTTTGGCTCACCACGCACGCGGGTGTTGTCAGTTTTTTGCCGTTTAAAACAACACGTCCATCTTCAATCCAGCGTTCGGCGTCGCGGCGCGAACACAGACCAGCGCGCGCCATACGTTTGGCAATACGCTCAGTTGGCAACGCTTGTTCCACATGAGCAGCGTCATCACTGCTTTTCGGATTTTGTTTATCTGATTTTTTCATACATGCTCCCTACCATCGCTTGGCAAGTTGTGCGAGAGCGGTTTTACAGGGATTGAAGAATTGGTGGGCAGTCGATGAGCAAAAACTTTATGGACGCAGCATTGGAGGAAGCAAAGCGCGCTGCCGAGCGCCAAGAAGTTCCTGTTGGCGCGGTGGTCGTTCATAACAACAAGATTATTGCTCGTGCTGGCAACAGAACTCTGGAATTGAATGACCCCAGCGCCCATGCAGAAGTTCTTGCTATCCGCGAAGCTTGCGAAAAACTTCATAGCCAAAGATTAAGCGATTGCGATCTTTACGTGACCTTGGAGCCCTGCACCATGTGTGCGGCCCTTATTTCATTTGCACGAATTCGAAGGCTTTATATCGCTGCAGAGGACGCTAAAGGTGGTGGCGTCTTGAATGGCGTTGCATTTTTTGACCAGGAAACATGCCATCACGTGCCTGAAACATATTCAGGGATGCAGGAAACGGTATCTGGCGAACTGCTCAGGGCTTTCTTTAAAGAGCGGCGCGGCGAGTGACTTCTAGTTGCCGCGGATTACATCCCACAGGCTCTTTTTCTTCTTCTTAGCCAGATTCGGGTTTTCTGCTACTTCGCCAATGACACCAGCAGGCGCTGTTTCCGCAGGTGTGCGATAAATGCGCTTTGGCTCTGTTAGATATTTCCGAGGTGCTGCGCCTTGCGCACCTCTTAGTTCGGCTTGACGTTGCAAGAATGCTGCACGTTCGGAACGTTCTTTGGACGGATCATACCGCAAGTCCCGGTCTTCATGCTTTCCACCAACTTTGTTGATTTGTGAAGCGGCACTCTGACGGCGCGCTTCAACAATTTCTGGTGGAAGCTCGGTCCCGTTCGCTTCTGCCTCATCAACCGCAGCCAAAAGACGTTGGCGCTTTGATTCTGCATCTTCGGGGAAATAGCCAGCATCGTTCTTGATCGATTCAGCAGGTGCAGGAAGAGCAGCTTGTGCAGGCGGTTTGACCAGCCCTGAGCGCGAAGAATAATCAATACGCTCTTTTTTGCCGCCGCCGCCAAGTGCGGCAATACCTAGGACATCGTCAAACAATTGGCGTTCTTGAGATTTTCCCGTTCCATAGGTTGAAGTGCCTGTGCAACCGCTCAAAACGACTGCTGAAGCCAAAAACACAACGCCACAAGACATTTTATTTTGGTTTTTCAATATCATAACGAACCCAACCTTGATTTATTCATCCGCCAATCAGACGAAATCGTGCGCCATTTCATGGTCTAACCACCGAAATGGGGCCACAATCCGACATTGGACGAGAAACTATTCTTTATCACCAATCTTAGCAAGATGATTGTCTAAAGATGGTTTCCGCCCAGTTTTATAAACTATCCTTCGATTTCGCGCATCGCATCTGCATCGCGCAAGGAAATATCAGGATAGTCAGGATCTGTCCCCACCTCAGGCAACACACGCCAAGAACGAGCGCATTTTTGCCCTTTAGCCATGCGATTTACAACGGCGACACCATCGACTTCATCAATGGTGAAAGCATCTGGGCTTGGCGCTTGAGATGTGACTTCGATTTGGCTGGTGATGCAGATTTCTGCAAAATCCAGCCCATCGAGAGACTTGAGCAATTCGGCATTTGTCACATGTACCAATGGCGCAGCTTCGAGAGATGACCCAATGCGCTTTGGATCATCTTTTTCCAGTCTGCGCACAACTTCCAAAGCGCCAGTCACCACGCGGCGCACTTTGCGCACTTTCGACCATTTGGCTGCTAAACCATCATCGCGCCATTCTGCTGGCACATCAGGGAATTGGCGTAAATGGACGGAATCGCCTCCGGGGTGACGTTCCAGCCATGCCTCTTCCATGGTGAAGCACAACATTGGTGCCATCCAAGCCGTTAAACAGTCGAACAATTTCGATACGACCTGCAAAGCCGCTTTGCGGCGCACGGAAGATGGCGCATCGCAATAAAGCGCGTCTTTGCGCACGTCAAAATAGAATGCCGACAATTCGATGTTCATGAAGTTGTTGAGGGCAGCAAACACTTTTTTGAAATCGAAAGCGTCATAGCCATCGCGCACTAACACATCGAGTTCTGAGATGCGGTGCAGCATCAAACGCTCCAGCTCAGGCATATCTGCAAAGGCAACTTCTTCGCCCTTATCATGGGCCAATGTTCCCAGCATCCAGCGCAATGTATTTCGCAGTTTGCGGTAAGCGTCGATGGAAGTTTTGAGAATTTCTGGCCCGATGCGCAGGTCTTCCGCATAATCGGCAGACGCCACCCATAGGCGCAGAATATCCGCACCTGATTGTTTGATCACATCTTGCGGTGTTGTTTGATTGCCGAGAGATTTGGACATTTTCCGCCCGTCTTCTGCCATCACAAAGCCGTGGGTCAACACCGCATCATAGGGTGCACGGCCACGTGTTCCGCAGCTTTCAAGCAAAGAGGAATGGAACCAACCGCGATGTTGGTCGGAGCCTTCCAGATACAAATCCGCAGGCCATTTCAAATCTTCGCGCTGCTCAAGACAGAATGCGTGGGTGGAACCAGAATCAAACCAAACATCGAGGATGTCATCGACCTTTTCCCAAGCGTCCATGTCGTCCACAAATCCGTCAAGAAAACGCTCTTTTGCACCGTCGGCATACCAAGCATCTGCGCCTTCTTTCGAATAGGCATCTTTGATCCGCGCCATCAATTCATCGGAGCGATCAAAGTCTGGCCCCGGGATCACCTGCCCTGTTTCCTCATTGCGGAACACAGAGATTGGAACACCCCAAGCGCGTTGACGTGAGAGCACCCAATCAGGGCGTTGCTCAATCATCGCGCGCAAACGGTTTTGGCCCGCGGCTGGCACGAAACGAGTTTCGTCAATCGCAGCCAATGCCGTTTGACGAAGTGTGCCCATATTGGAGGCGGAGCCATCACCAACAACACCGTCTTTGTCCATATAGACAAACCACTGAGGCGTGTTTCGGAAGATGATTGGCTTTTTGGAACGCCAGGAATGCGGGTACTCGTGTTTCACACGGCCACGGGCAAACAAGTTGTTCTCACCGATCAGAGCCGTGATCACCTTCTGGTTCGCATCGCCCTTTTTACCTTTGTCGTCGATCACACGTGCGCCTTCGAAACCCGGGGCGTCGGCGGTGTAAAAGCCTGCATCATCGACCGGAAAGGGAATGCGCGTGTCGATGCCCATTGCCTCGATTGTGTTGGTGTTGGCCATCCAAGCTTCAAAGTCATCGCGACCATGGCTTGGTGCGGTGTGCACAAAACCAGTACCCGCATCGTCAGTGACATGATCACCAGCAAGCATGGGCACGGTGAAACCGTAGAATGGATCGACATTGGCAAGCGGATGCTGAAGGCTTATCGCGCCAAGTTCTTTCGCGGTCACATCGGATAGGCGAGTAAGCATAACCTTTGCTTTGGTAGCGCACTCGTCTGCCAAACTATCAGCAAAAATCAACCTGTCGCCAGCTTGGGGACCGAAGTCTTGCTCCGCACTTTCCACTTCAAACAGGCCGTAATTCACACGCTCGGAATAACACACCGCGCGATTGGCAGGAATTGTCCACGGTGTGGTAGTCCAGATGACAATCGATGCGTTGCGTAATTCACTCCATCTATCGCTTTGAGCAGCAATAATTTCTTCGTCTGGCCGCTCCCCGCCATGGATTCCAAAGGCCCCCGGGAAAGTAGCAATAGGAAACTTCACCCAAACCGTGTCGCTCTCGTAGATTTCGTATTCGATCTCGGCTTCGGCCAAGGCTGTGCGTTCGACCACGCTCCACATGATCGGCTTTGAGCCACGATAGAGCTGTCCGCTTTTGGCGAACTTCATCAGCTCGTTGGCAATGATGGCCTCCGAGTCAAAATTCATTGTCAGATACGGCTGTTTAAAATCACCCGTTACACCCAGGCGCAAAAACTCTTCCGTTTGCACGCCGACCCAGTGGGCAGCAAAGTCGCGGCATTCCTTGCGAAATTCGTTGATCGGAACTTCGTCTTTGTTTTTCCCTTTGGCGCGATATTGCTCTTCGATTTTCCATTCAATGGGCAGGCCGTGGCAATCCCAACCGGGGACGTAATTTGAATCGTACCCACGCATCTGGAACGAACGCGTGATGATATCTTTGAGAATTTTATTAAGCGCATGGCCAATATGCAAATTTCCGTTTGCATAGGGCGGCCCATCATGCAGCACATATTTCGGGCGGCCAGCTGCATCTTCACGCAGCTTTTTGTAGAGGTCTTGCTCCTCCCATCTGGCGATCATTTCCGGCTCTTTTTTCGGCAAGCCAGCGCGCATGGGAAAATCTGTTTTTGGCAGGTTGAGTGTGAGCGAATAATCGCGGGTCTCAGAGTCAGACATAGATGTTTATCTCAGGTTTCAGCCAAATTGCGTTTCGCAAGTTCGGCTGCGGTCATTTCAATACTTGATGAATTTCGCCCTGTTGAACATGGCACGGGCGGGTGCCTTCCCGGTCTTTCGCCTTTTCAGCTGAAGACCGGGCCAATAATTCGTATAGTATGGCGGCGCAGGTTCCGCTTTGCGTTGTGTTCAAGACGTCTCATAAAAGCTGCATAGCAAAGGCTTGTCTGGGTTTCCAGCAGAAACCGTCATTGGCTCAATATGTGTTGGAATCCAGTTTGTCGAAAATGACTTTGCGCATCATTTTCGACATCATATTCGGGGCCAACTTCCCAAAGAATTTGGCTGCACCTGCACCTTTGCCCGCATACAATTCCTTTTTGCCTTTTGAAGCTGCTTTTAGGATCAGCTTTGCCATGTCTTCAGGTAACATGCGTTTGTTGGCTTTGGCATCTTTTGGGGAATATCGCTCGGCATGCTCTGTTCTAATTGGTCCAGGAAAAACCGCTGTGACACCCACGCCTCTTTTTTTGAACGGTTTACGCACGCTTTTTGCATATATGGCGAGCGCATCTTTTGTGGCGGCATAGACACTTGCGCCCGGATAGCCCACCGCGTGAGACAAGGAAGAAATGAACACTATTTGAGATTTTGGAGCCATATTGTTTTGGCGCATCAACTGAGACGCAACAACCAAAGGCGCGGTCAAATTAATTGCAATCAGTTTTTCATATGCGGCACCTGGAATTTCTTCAAACCGTCCAGTTGCGCTTATGCCCGCGTTCAATACCACCAGATCGAATTTTACATCTTTGACGTCTCTGAGCAGACGTTGAATGGAGCTGGGGTTGGCGAGGTCTGCCAAAACAACGCGACATGATCCACGACTTTTGATGGCAAGATCGTCCAGCGCATCTGTGTCTCGATCCACAGCCCAAACCTCGTGGCCTGCCTCCAACAGTTGATCCGTCATTGCACGACCAAGACCGTTTGCAGCGCCTGTGATCAAAGCCTTCACAGTTCCCCCTCCTTTGCAGAAGAGAATATAGAAGACCAGCCATAGGTTTTGGACAACACACGTTTGCCATCGCGGTTGCGGATAGAGCGTTGAATGGCGCGCACCGCGCGTTTCGTGGGCATGAAAAACATGCGTACAAATCCGGTTTTCAAACCTGCTTTTGCATGCATTTTTGTACGCGTTGGTCCGGGATGAATGATTTGAACATGGGCACGGGTGCGCCATTCTTCGCGCAGCGAACGCACAAAGCCCTCCAAACCTGCTTTGGTGGCAGCGTAGGTCGCAAATTGCGATTGGCCCTTTGCCGCTGTGGAACCAATCATCACCAACTGCCCTTTTGCAGCAAACAAAAGCGGAGCAATTGCTTTTGAGATCAAAACCGGAGCAGTCAGATTTATTGTGATCTGATCGGATATTTGTTCGGGAGTTTCATCTGCGGCGTGTCCCGTCCATCCGGTGGCGGCATTTAAAATTGCAAGATCAAGGCTCTGCCACTGAAACTTTTCCATGGCTTGAGCAATCGCACGCGCCGCCGCTTCGGGTTCGCTTTGATCCGCACGAATATAGGAAATGTTGGGCGAGCCGAAGAAATCCAAATCATTGCTCAACAATTGACGGCCAGTCGCCACAACCCGATGCCCGCGGCTGGCATAGGCTTTCGCCAATTCCAGCCCCAAACCATCAGTTGCGCCTGTGATCAAAACATTTCGGCTTTTCAACTCACGCCGCGCCACGTTCACCCCACCTGCAAGTTCGAGAAATTCAGATATAAATCCAGTTCGGACAAGGGTTGCACCCCTGCCAAAACTGCTCGCGCCTCAGACGTGTCTTTGTCCATTTGCGCAACCAGTGCTTCAGCGCTGTCAAATTTTTCTTCGCCGCGCAAATAGGCGAACAAAGACACTTCAATATTCTGGCCGTATAAATCGCCAGAATAATCAAAAATGAATGTTTCCAAAAGCGCTTCACCATTGTCGAAGGTGGGACGGCGCCCATAGCTTGCAACACCGTTGCGCAAAATTCCGTCTTCAGTGCGCAAGCGCACCGCATATATTCCGTGCGCCAAATGGCAGCTTTCAGGCAAGGCTAAATTGGCTGTTGGATATCCAAGCGTGCGTCCCAGTTGTTGGCCTTTGATAACTTCACCAGAAACGCACCAGCGATATCCAAGCAGGCCAGCAGTTTCGACCACATCGCCCGCGCCCAAACACCGCCTGATGCGACTTGACGAAATTGCTTCACAATTTTCATCTTCATGGGCTTCAACAATGGTCACGCCCATATTTCTTGCTTCACCTTTGGCACGCAGAAATTCAGGCGTGCCCACACGGTCTTTGCCGAACATAAAATTGAAACCTGACACCACATGACTGGCACCTGCTTTTTCCAGCAAAAAATGATCCACGAAATCGTCCGCACTGGTGGCGGCCAAATCACGGGTAAATGGCAGTGTGAGCAATCCATCCAGACCAAACGCTTGCAGCACACGCGCTTTCATATTTTCTGGAGTGAGACGAAAAACTGGAGATTCAGGTTTAAACAGGGTGCGTGGATGGGGCTCAAACGAAATGGCATAAGCCTTGGTCTTGGCTTTTTGCGCGACGTCCAGTGCGGTTTCGAGAACCGCTTGATGCCCCCTGTGCACACCATCGAAATTTCCGATCGCCAACACACAGCCGCGTGCTTCATCTGCAACGGCGTTGTCTAAATTATGATGCAGGAAGGTGGTCACTTCTAAACGCCTTCCCAACTCAATCTTGGCATCCAAAATTTTGGCTTTGCGCCATTTTTGTCCAGGAATTCAAAGAGCTTTGCTTCATCTGGTGCATCAGGATCACCGTATTCACCACTGTGAATTCCCGCACTTATGTAAAGTAAGTCATACCCGTTTGATTGCGCACCCGCCACATCTGTCGGCATTCCATCGCCAATCGCGATTGCATCAGATTGCGCAATATCGCCAACTGTGACGGCTTGCAACTTTTCAAAAGCCAGATCGTAGATTGGTTTATGCGGCTTGCCAGCAACGCGGGTTACGCCGCCCAATTGTTCGTACAAACGTGCAAGCGAACCCGCGCACCAAATTAGTCGATCACCGCGTTCGACCACCAAATCTGGATTTGCGCAAATGAATGGCACGCCGCGCCGCACATAGGCTGACAATATGTGCGTGTAATCTTGCGGTGTTTCTTTTTCATCATCAATCAAACCTGTGCAGACAATCGTTGCTGCATCTGTGCCGTCGCAAAGCTCCACATCCAAACAGTCAAACAGAGGCAGGTCTCGGTCTGGTCCCAAATGAAACACTGGGCCTTCGGCTTTTGCGATTAAAACGCGCGTGACATCGCCAGAGGTTGCAATGTCGTCATAGCTGTCTTCACGCACTCCCAAATCTTTCAACTGCTGGCGAACGCCTTCATTGGGCCTTGGTGAATTTGTGATGAGAACAACACGTCCGCCTTGCTCGCGATAAGAGGCGAGAGCATCAACTGAGCTCTGGTAGACCGATTGACCATTGTGAACCACGCCCCAGACATCGCTGAGAATGCCTTTGTAGCCTGGTGCTATTTCAACCAATCCGCTTGCGCGGTGTGAAAGGGCTGCTGATGACATAACTATGGGACCGATTTAGGAATTTTCCCCCTCGCGTAAGCCGCAGTTGGCAAACCGTCAAGTTTCCATCCCTGTTTGGCGCAAAACACAGTAAATCTGCGCCAATAAGAACGGTGTATTTCTCAAGTCGCCGCTTCACTGTTGACACTCTAAGAGATAAGGATTCTGAACGAAACGTGTTTCCAGCGTTGAACAATGTGAGGCGGCTAATTCAAGCTATGGAAATTGAATCTGACAAATTGTGGTTCAAGCGCCTGTTTGTGCTCACCTGCATTATTGTGATCGGTGTGTCGCTTGGTGTGTTGATTTCGCGGTTTGGATTTGCTGCTCCCTTGCCGGCAATCGTTGCCTCGATCGGTGGTGTCGTCATTGCCTATATCGGGTGGAGACACTTCGCCCTCTCGCGGGATGTGAACAACCTGAAAATTCACGCCTCCCATTCTGCCCAATATCTGGAAGAGATCGAGCGGAAAATGGAGAGTTTGTCTCAAGCCGTAGCACAACCGGTGACGAGCGTTGCAGATGAAACTGCAAATGCAGAATTGGTTACCGCAACAAACCTTGCCGAACCTTCGGAGGATGAGACGCAAGTGGTTGAACCCGAGCCTGAACCAGCTCCAACATCCATTAAAACGCTGCAACCACAAGATAAAGAGGACGTGCGTTCTGCTTTGAAGAACGGCGAACTGGGCATGCATCTGCAACCCATTGTTGAATTGCCAGACAGAAAACCTGCGCATTTTGAAGCTTTCATGCGGATCAACAACAAGTCTAAAGGATATTTGGACAACAAAGAATTCCGCAAAGTTGCGGCTGCCAGCGGATTGTTACCTTCGTTGGAACAAAAAGTAATTTTTGCGTCTTCGCGCATTCTCAAGCAATTGATCAACTTAGAAAAGCCCGCAGGAATTTTCTGTTCTTTGTCTCCAGAGACCCTTCGCGATGAAGGTGTGTGGGAAAAAATCCATAAGTTCATTGCAAAGAACAAAGGATTGACCTCGTCCATTACTCTGCAAATTTCCCAACGCGAATTTCTCGCTCTTAATAAAAAAGAACGAACCCAGCTAATGACGCTGAAAAAATTAAACGCAAGCGTCTCGCTGTCTCACGTTTTGGATCCGGCTGTGGATTTAGCTGCTCTCAAGTCCAGCGGAATTGATAGTGTTAAATGCCCTGGATCAATTCTCATACACAGCGATCATGATGATATGAGTTTGTCAGAGTTTGTTTCAAGCTTTGCGGAAGCGGGTTTGATGTTGATAGCTGATGAAATTGAAACTGAAGAAGAAGCGGAAGCATTGTTGGAAGCTGGGGTGACATATGCGCAAGGCACGTTGTTCGCCCCTCCTCGCCCAGTCAAAGCAGACCTTTTGTAACCAAACAAAAACGCCCGCTCTTTCCAGAACGGGCGTCTTGAATTTTGGTCGTCGATTGAACTTATTCTGTAATAGACAGTTCCGCGATTTTCTCAGCAATGTCGCCAAACGCTGCCACAAGTGCTGCATTGTCTGATGCATCATAGTAGAGTTTTCCACCGCTTGAATTTGGGGATGCACACCCTTCGAGCATTGTTTTCACGCTAGAACCATTGGTCACATCAAAGGCGATTGAATAAATCGTAATCCCTTGGGCTTTGATATTTCCACACGTTTCCACCAAATGTTCGTCCATTGCTTGTTGGAACGTTGCGGAATTGTGCAATGGATTGGCGGCACCATCATAACCTTCAAAGATACGACCGTTGACCGTTAAACCCCATGAACCGTAGACGGACTTATTGGTTTTGGCATAACCCTGATTGAAGTAATCAGCAGGATAGTAGGTATTGTTACCATCAGTCATCATAATCATGATCTTCTTGTTGTCTTTAACACTGTAATCACGACCATTGACGAACGGCTGGCCTGGAGACAGCGTCCGCATCCCCCAAATTGCACCTTGTTGAATGTTGGTTGCGCCTTCGGCACGCATATCATTCAATGCGTCCTTCACTTCATCCTCTGAAGTTGTGAGATCCGTGATAGGTTCAGATGTGCACATAAAATTTGGACCACCGCGCAAACCGAGCAAATAGGGTGCACCTGGTCTTCTATTATTTACGTCGAAGACTGTCGGTCTGTCGTTGTCGCTGTCGCGGAAGTATTTGGTTGTCCAAGCCTGTCGTTGGTATTGGTCATCGCCACCCGTATTCTCCAACGCCCGCGCGTCTAGTGACCCCTTATAGTTGTGGTCATCTTTCAGATAGTTGTTTTCGTACCAACCTTCTCCAGTAATAATTGGACCATCGACAGTGTCTGTTCCTCCACCGCTATTGCCGTAACGCCATTCACCGCGATATTGGTAGTCGTAGCTGTAGTAGTTCGCAAAACCTTGTCTCGGATGAGCTGCACCGGGGTGGCCATCGGTCCACCTTCTGCAGAAATATCCAGCCCGACCCTCTCTTCTCCATCGTTCACAATATGGCGTGGCTGATACTTCCACCAGAATTTGTGATTTTTCTCCGTTCCAGTTGTCTGGAGTGTCGGGTGCAAAGGATGGCACGATCATTGTGGCAGGATTGCCAGTCGTTGGTGTGTCATCATTTGTGCTGTAAGGATGTGGACGTGCTTCGACACACCCCTTCCAGCTTTCGCCTGGCAAATTATCATAAAGTGTAAATCGAGAAATTGGTGTGCCGCCGGTCGTTTGATAGCCAGCCCCCACTTTCACAACGTCAGGGTTTGTTTCCCAATTATAAAAATACTTTTTGTTTTGGTCGCCCCAATGAATGGGTGAAATACCTGTCCTATCCATCCAAGATTGGTTCGAGTTTCCGGATCCAACATTGACCATTCCAGAAAAGGGAACAACTGAAAACTGAACCGGATTTGGTCTTGGGCTGGCTCTGAGTTGAGCATGAAGTGTTGTCACCAGATTGGTTGCTGCCGCTTTTAAAACATCCAGCTTACTGGTTGATGAAGAACTGTTCGCTGATAAACGCATTGAACCGGAATTATCAAGCACGAGAGCGATTTCGACCGTCTCGTTGCCGCATGCAACCTTTGTACTTGCATTTAACGTTACATGATCTGGATCACCGGCTTTTTTGTAAGCTCCGTGAAACACATCAAACCACAGTTTATGTCTGAGTGTGGCCGTCGCGGCCACGCCATTATCTGCACAAGAACTTTCCGTCAGTCCTGGAAACTGCAGTTGTCCCTCAGAACCGGGCAGATTTTCGATGTTTCTGGCAAATAATTCTTCGCCTGCTTTCTTCGCATCTTCGATGCTTGCACCGCGACTTATAGACCGCGCTGTCACAACAGTGGCCGCGTCAACTGCAGCTTGGAAATTAACTCGAGCGCGATACATTTCCGCAGTGTCTATTGCAACACCCGTAAACATCATCAACGGAAGAAACATTACAGCTGTGAGAATCTTGAGGCTACCACTGTCATTGCAGAGAGCTAACTTTGCTTTCTTCAATATCGATTTGCTCGCTAGATACTTCTTATTAGACATGCTTTTCACTCCAAAGTTCCTTAACTGCGCACGGTTTTTCCGTGATGGAACGGATTTGTTCAAAGCCCAATATGCCTGACAGGTGTTTCATAACGTTTGAAAAACTAAGTTAAATTTTAGCTGCTCAAGTCATGTTTCATTCACCATAATTTTGGCGAAACCTCCGTTTTTGCAGGATTTGCCCGCAAACCAGTTTTTCAGCTCCCTCACAAATCCATCAAATTTTCTTGACTCTTGATCTATGCGTTCTTATCTCAACAACGCTGTTAGCACTCAAATTTTGGAGTGCTAACAAATTCCAACTTCTTGATTTAAGGCATGCCTGGTTTTCAGGGTGTCGCGTACAGGATTAAATAAATGGCAAAATCTAAATTCCGCCCGTTGCACGACCGTGTTGTCGTTCGCCGCGTTGAAGCAGACACAAAAACTGCTGGTGGCATCATCATCCCAGACAGCGCACAGGAAAAGCCTGCTGAAGGCGAAATCGTTTCCGTAGGTTCAGGTGCTCGCGATGAAGCTGGCAAACTGGTTCCTTTGGACGTGTCTGCAGGTGACCGTGTTCTTTTCGGAAAATGGTCCGGCACGGAAGTCAAAATCAACGGTGAAGATCTGTTGATCATGAAAGAGTCCGACATCATGGGCATTATCGGTTAAATCCAGCCCTATCAGTTTGAAATTCTTGCGTCGTTCGACGATGCAAAACAGGAGTAAGTCAATATGGCTGCTAAAGAAGTAAAATTCGGCGCTGATGCACGCGCCAGCATGCTGCGTGGCGTAGATATTCTCGCCAACGCTGTAAAAGTAACATTGGGTCCTAAAGGCCGTAACGTTATTCTCGACAAATCTTTTGGCGCACCGCGCATCACCAAAGATGGTGTATCCGTTGCCAAAGAAATCGAACTTGAAGACAAGTTTGAAAACATGGGCGCACAAATGGTGCGTGAAGTTGCTTCCAAAACCAACGACATTGCTGGTGATGGTACAACAACTGCGACTGTTTTGGCTCAAGCTATCGTTCGCGAAGGCGGCAAAGCTGTTGCAGCTGGCATGAACCCAATGGATCTGAAACGCGGCATCGACAGCGCTGTTGATGAAGTGATCGCATCTTTGAAAAAGATGTCAAAGAAGATCAAAACATCTGACGAAGTTGCACAAGTTGGTACAATCTCTGCCAACGGTGAAGCTGAAATCGGCAACCGTATTGCTGAAGCTATGCAGCGCGTTGGCAATGAAGGTGTTATCACTGTTGAAGAAGCAAAGTCTCTTGAATCAACGCTCGACGTTGTTGAAGGCATGCAGTTTGACCGCGGTTACCTGTCTCCTTACTTCGTGACAAACAGCGAAAAAATGCTCTGCGATCTGGACGATCCATACATTCTTCTTCACGAAAGCAAATTGACGTCCTTGCAAGCCATGTTGCCAATTCTTGAAGCTGTTGTTCAAACTGGCAAACCACTTTTGATCATCGCTGAAGACATTGAAGGCGAAGCTCTTGCTACCCTCGTGGTCAACAAATTGCGCGGCGGCTTGAAAGTTGCTGCTGTTAAAGCCCCTGGTTTTGGTGATCGTCGTAAAGCAATGCTTGAAGACCTTGCGATCCTGACTGGTGGCCAAGTGATTTCCGAAGACCTCGGCATAAAGCTTGATACAGTGACCCTCGACATGCTCGGCACAGCCAAGCGCGTTTCTATCTCCAAAGAAGAAACAACTGTTGTTGATGGCGCAGGCAAGAACAAAGACGTTCAAGGCCGTGTCAACCAAATCAAACAGCAAATCGGTGAAACAACATCCGATTACGACCGTGAAAAACTTCAAGAGCGTTTGGCTAAATTGGCCGGCGGTGTTGCTGTTATTTCAATCGGTGGTGCGACTGAAGTTGAAGTAAAAGAGAAGAAAGATCGCGTTGACGATGCTCTGAACGCTACACGTGCTGCTGTTGAAGAAGGCATCGTGCCTGGTGGTGGTTGTGCACTGCTTCGTGCTTCTGCGGCTATGAAAACTGAAGGCGAGAACGCCGACCAAGCTGCTGGTGTTGCGATTGTACGTCGTGCGCTTCAAGCTCCAATTCGTCAGATCGCTGAAAATGCGGGCGATGAAGGTTCTGTTGTTGTTGGCAAAATTCTCGATGAGAAAAAAGCCGCATACGGTTACAACGCTGCGACAGGCGCTTACGGCGACATGATCGGCATGGGCATTGTTGACCCAGTGAAAGTTGTGCGCACAGCACTTCAAGACGCTGCTTCAATCGCTTCATTGTTGATTACAACCGAAGCCATGGTTTCAGAAGCTCCAGCCAAAGACGGCGGTGGCGCTCCTGCAATGCCAGATATGGGTGGCATGGGCGGTATGGGCGGCATGATGTAAGAAACGCCTTTGCGTTTCTGAAATCATACGAGCCCACACTGAATTTCGTTCACATCGGCAACAGCCGATGTGAATGGCGGCATGATGTAAGTCAGCCGTTCAGTTCGCTGAACAATTTGAAGGCCGGTGAGGAAACTCATCGGCCTTTTTGTTTGCTCTTTTGGGAGATGCTCCTATCTAAGTCCCATCGCGCTTTATGAGACTTCAAACATGTCCGACGACCTCCCCAATATCCAGATCGACCAGCTTCATCCAATAGACAAGCAACGGCTTTCTTTACCCGACGAGCCCGACCATCCGGTTCGCGTGTTGATGCTCTACGGTTCTTTGCGGGAGCAGTCGTATTCTCGCGCCATGACAGAAGAAGCCGCGCGTGTGTTATCCGCATTCGGCGCCGAAGTGAAGATTTTTGACCCAACTGGATTGCCCTTGGTTGCGGATAATCTTGACGCCCATGAAAAAGTTGAAGAGCTGCGACAGCTATCAATTTGGTCCGAAGCGCAGGTTTGGTGTTCACCAGAGCGTCACGGCGCGATGACCGGACTTATGAAAACGCAAATTGATTGGCTCCCCTTAGCCCCAATCGGTGGCGTGCGGCCGACCCAAGGCCGCACCTTGGCGCTGATGCAGGTTTGCGGCGGTTCTCAAAGTTTCAACACCGTCAATCAAATGCGCATACTTGGCCGCTGGATGCGGATGATCACAATTCCCAACCAATCGTCCGTTCCCAAAGCTTGGCTGGAATTTGTAGATGGACGTATGAAACCATCGCCATTCTACAACCGCATGGTGGACGTGATGGAAGAGTTGATGAAGTTCACTTTGCTCACACGTGGTCGCTCCGAGTATTTGACAAACCGCTATTCAGAACGTGTGGAAACTGCGGAGGAAGTGTCCAAGCGGGTGAGCAAGAGGGCTGAGTAATATTTTAAGTTCGCAGCCTTCATCCCATGCTTTTTTTCGGCTTCAAATCAACCGTTTTGGGCGCAATAGACCCCAAAACAATTCATGCTGCATGAATTGCATTCGCGAAAAACCAATATCATTCGCGATTGAGAGCGTGCGCCAAAATATTCCCACGCTATAGTTTATCTGCGTTCGATGAACTTATGGAGACTCTCATGACAAACACCCGCCGCGAATTTCTCGCCTCTTCCGTTACTGCAATTGGCGCGATTACATTCCTGCCCTATGCCGCCCGTGCTGATGGCCACGCAAGCGATGTTTTCCCCAGCAAATCTGGCGACGTAAAAGTTCACCCTGTCAGCCACGCCTCCTTCGTGATGGAAACGCCCGTTGGCACAATCTACAATGACCCTGTTGGCGACGCTGCAGCCTATGCCGACCTGCCAAAGGCCGACCTTGTTTTGATTACGCATCAACACGGCGATCACTATAAGCAAGAAACACTCAACGCCATTGTAGGCGAAAGCACCAAACTCATCACAAACCCAGCAGTGTTCGATCAACTGCCTGCGGAAATGCAAGCAAAGGCAACAAAGATTGGAAATGGTGAAAGCGCTGAATTCAACGGCCTTAAAATCGAAGCCATCCCCGCTTACAATCTCGCCGCCGACAAACAGAAGTTTCATCCCAAGGGGCGTGACAACGGCTACGTGCTGAACTTTGATGGTCTCAGAACCTACATTTCTGGCGACACGGAAGACATTCCTGAAATGCGCGCGTTGTCTGGAATTGATCTCGCGTTTGTCTGCATGAACTTGCCATTCACAATGGATGTGAAGGCTGCGGCCTCTGCTGTTGCGGAATTCAAACCGAAATATGTGTACCCATATCACTATCGTGGCCGTGATGGTGGCACCCAAGACCCAGCAGAATTTGCCAAACTCGTTGGCGATGCTGCGGCTGTTAAAATGGGCAAATGGTACGGCTAAGGCCTATTGAATATAAATCAAGAAAGGCCACGCCGATTGCGTGGCCTTTCTTTGTTTTAGAAATACGTTATTTCAACCCGAAACAATTGGCGTAATAGGTTGTGGTTGCCGGCCAGTCTGAAAATAGACCAACGATGCCTACGTCCTTGTGTAAAACATGCATCAGTTCCATGACATCACCTTCACTGTCAGTGACATCAGCGATTGTCTGATAATACCAACCACCACCATTTTTGAGCAGGCCAGACCGCTCCACTGTCCAAGTGATTATTTTCAAGCCAGCTGCTTTTGCTTTTGTTGCATATAGAGATGGCACTATTTTGCCACCTTCGTACTTGACCAGAGCCCACATGGGCGGCGCAATGTAATTCACACCCATGGACTTCAATTCATCCATAGAATGTTGCCATTTTGAATCATCCTCAGGCGACCACCCTTCGATGCTGTAAGATCCATCAAGATAGACAGCTTGTTTGCCGAATTCAGGTTCATTTCTGATCCAATACAGCACGTCTTTGAGATTAAACGATTGCGGCCAGACATCAGATGCAGGCACACCGGCCTTCTTATATTCATCGATCATTGCCTGAGCGTACATTTCTTGAGTGAAGCCATTGAAAGGCATATCAACGGAAGGGGATTTCAATTCCGGCGTAAATTTCGCACCCAACTGTTTGATCAAATCGATGGATTCTGCATGGGTAAGCAATGTGCCTTTGGCAGAATAGAGGTCAGTTCGCCAACCAGCCGTTGCGTTTTGAAAAGACACAATGTCGGGTGCTGTTTTATTGCCCGCATCCATTTTTCCATTCAGCGTTTTGAATTCTGCCAAAGAGATGTCAGAGGTGCGGCATTCAGCAGAGGCCGCCTGATCACCTTTGGCGGGTGAGAACCCCGCTGTGCACTTTGCGGCAAGTGGTGTGGAGAGAATGTTTGTGGTCGTATGAAGGTCGTTTTGCGCATGACGGCAAACCAATTCCTTGTCTTTGGTAAAAGTTACATCGCACTCAATTATGCCAGCGCCCATGCGCGCGGCGGCAATGTAGCTTTCCTTGGTATGTTCTGGAAATTGAAGGGCAGCACCACGGTGGCCGATGGACCAATTTGATTTTGAGAACGGGCCGGTGGAACACGCCTGAAGTTTGGACTTCAGTTCGCTTTCTGCCATTTGATCGACAAGATAAAACGGACGGGGCCCAAGTTGAACGGACGATAGTGCATGCCCGTCAGCCAACACGGGCGTCGTGACGGCAGCAAATGCTGCAATGTAAAGTATTCGGATCATATGGATGATCTCCTGTTATCATGAACAGTGCTACTTATTCAGACTGATATGACAACAGGTTTTAACTTCAGTGACGCCTATGTGACGCGGCACCTATTTCAAACTGATGCGCAGCTTTTGCAGAATGTCGTCACACAGAATTTTTGTCTCGACTGACCACTCAGCCGTTTTTGAGCGGATGAGATTGGCTTCGCTCTTTAAGATGATTCCATCATCCAGAATTTTGAGATTGTTGGCGCGTATGGTGGAGCCTGTGGAGGTGATGTCGACAATTGCGTCAGCGCTGCCAGCGGCTGGGGCGCCTTCTGTCGCGCCCAAACTTTCTACAATTCTATAAACGCCTATCCCGTGCTGGCCGAACCAGTTTTGCGTGAGTTGCCAATATTTTGTGGCCACGCGCAAACGGCGGCCGTAACGCGCGCGATAGTCTGCTGCCACATCATCAAGATCGGCCATTGTGTCCACGTCCACCCAGGCATCGGGAACGGCCACAACCACATCGGCATGGCCGAAACTAAGTTTGATTTCAAAGTCGACACTATCATCGGTTTTGGGAATAGATTCGCGTGCCAAATCTTCGCCTGTCACACCCAGATGCACAGAACCAAGCGCGAGTTCGCGTGCGATTTCGGACGCAGACAGAAAAGCAATCTCGATGTCATTGCGACCAGAAATTTTTGTTTGGTAGCTGCGCTCATCTTCAGGCGCCTCCACCGTGAGACCCGCATTTTCAAAAATGTTTAGCGTCTTCTCTTTCAAGCGCCCTTTGGACGGAATGGCGATAATCAAAGTCATTGTTTCGCCTCCTCAACACGGTCGAGGGAGATTGAAAAACCGACCGCTGGAATTGGGTTTTCGGCCCCCAACAATGTGCAGAGGCGGTCATAGCGCCCTCCCCCTGCAACGGAAATTTCATCCACTTCGGCTTCAAACAGCATGCCTGTGTAATAGTCGAGTTTGCGGCCAAGGGAGGCTTTGTAAACCAATCCCTTGTTGCTGAGTTTTTCTGCCCGCGCCTGGAACAGGGTCAGCGCATCACCAAAAGAAATATTGGATTCGGACGCGAAACTAATCAACGCATCGGAGGCTTGGTCAAGCGGCGTTTCGAGTGCCAGAAACTTGCGCAAGACATCTGCACGTTCGGCTGGCAATTGAAAATGGCCTTCTGCAGATTTTGCGATCATGCGATCTGCAATATCTTGTGCGCTGCGCCCTGCCTTTGGAGATAAGTTTGCAACCAACATCATTTGGGAAACGTGATCGATCAACGCGTCACGATTTCCAGACGCTGCAAGTTCATCAAGTTCTGAGTTCCGCGGACTTACAGCACCGCTTTTGACAAGCTGGTCGATCAGGTTGTTGACCAAGTCCGCATCGCCGAAATTGCGCACCAAACGTTCAGAAATAGCTTGCGGCAATCCGAGGTTTTCCACCACGACGCTGAACAGGTTTTGATCGCCCAGAATGATTTTTGGGTTCTGAATCCCGCACACGCCCAACGTGTCCAGCATGTCGTTCACACATGCCGCGTCCGCTTCCACTATATCGGTGTTGCCAAGGTCTTCCAGACCCACTTGTTGAAACTCGCTCGTACCACGACGTTCTTGGCGAAACACGGTGCCGCCATAGGCATAACGGGCAGGTTTGGATGTTTTCAAATGCGCCATGCCGATGGGAATGGTGAATTCGGGGCGCAAGCAATTCAGTTCACCATTTGCCGTTTCGGTGATGAAAATACGACGGCGCAAATCCTCGCCCGCTGTTTCCAAGAATGGATCAGCGGGTTGAAGGATTGGTACATCCACAATGTCAGGCGCGTTTTGGCGCAAATGAGTGAGCAGGGTTTCAAGCATCAATCGCATTCCCAAATGCTGGCTTCGCTGCCTCCAGCACCACCTGGCCGATGCCAGGCTCCCCTCTCCCCCCTTGTGGGGGAGATGTCCTGAAAAGACAGAGGGGGGGACAATCTGCAGATTGGGCGCCAAATTCCATTCGGCTCCCCCCCTCTGCCGTCTTCGACGACATCTCCCCCACGAGGGGGGAGAGTGGTGCCTGTGGTTGGATCATCACTGGACTAAACATCACGCTCGGCTTTCTGTTCGGCGAGAATTTTTTGCACCGTAGCCAGCAGGTTTTCGCGTTTGACGGTTTGTTGGGCGGGGCGGCTTTCGCGCCACTCTTTATTGTCGTTGATTTCTTCAGCGAGCTTTGCGCCTTCCACCAAATCTTTCACCTGCACAACGCCCTCTTCGCGTTCCTGCGACCCCTCGATTATGGCGATGGGGGAACCGCGACGGTCTGCATATTGCAGCTGTTTGCCGAACTGTTTTGGATTGCCCTGATACATCTCGGCGCGAATGCCAGCATTGCGCATTTCCTGCACCATTTGCTGATAGCCAGCGAGTGAATCGTCATCGCGATCCATCACACAAACCACGACGGGGCCAAGCACATCATCGGTTTCCAGTTTGCCGAGATTTTTCAAGGCGGTCATGAGGCGGGACACGCCAATGGAAAATCCTGTGGCTGGAATGTCTTGGCCTGTGAAGCGTTTGACGAGGCCGTCGTAACGACCACCGCCCGCTACGGAACCGAAGGTTACGGTTTGACCTTTTTCGTTAATCACGGGGAAGGTCAATTCGCATTCATAAACAGCGCCTGTATAATATTCGAGACCACGGACGCACGTTAAATCCATAATAATGCGGTCTTTGAAATAGCCCGAAGACGCACATAGCAATGTCAATGCCATCAGTTCGTTGACTGCCCTTAGAACTTTTAATGCTCCAGACGCATCACCTAATTTGTCGGATCCCCAATCATCAGAATTGGGATCTAATCCTAACGCATGTACTACCAACGCAGTAGCATTCCCGAATTTCTCTTGGTCTTCTTTTTCTTTTTCAATGTCAAAATTGAAATCTTCTTCGATGAAATCATATACAATTTCTGGAGCATCGCCTTCATCTGAAATTTTGCGTGTGATTCTTCGAAATTTTGAGGGCCAAACGCCTGTCATAACAGCGTTTTGGAGAGTTAAGAAAAGACTTAGGGTCTTAAGCTGATAGTCTTTAAGACGCACTCCTTCAGTCCAATCACCACTACTATCTCTTCGGCCAAACGAGAGTAGTTTCTGCACTTCATCGATACCCAGACGGTCTAGTTTATCAATCGATCTGAGGATGCCTAACCTTCTACCTTCATTTTCATCTCCACTCAGACCAATATAATCCATTAATCCGTCAAGAATTTTTCGACTGTTAACCCTCACAACATAATCACCGCGTTTGATGCCCAGCGCTTCCATCGTGTCGGCCATCATCATGCACATTTCAGCGTCGGCTGATGGGTTCGGCGCGCCCACTGTGTCGGCGTCGAACTGCATGAACTGGCGGAAGCGGCCGGGGCCGGGTTTTTCGTTGCGGAACACGTAGCCAGCGCGGTAGGTGCGGTATGGGGTTTGCAGGTCGTTGATGTTTTGCGCGAAGTGGCGAGCAAGTGGGGCCGTCAGATCGTAGCGCAGGCTCATCCATTGTTCATCATCGTCCTGCAGCGAAAACACACCCGCATTCGGACGGTCAGTATCTGGCAAAAATTTGCCCAGCGCATCGGTATATTCAAACATCGGTGTTTCAACAGGGTCGAAACCGTAACGCTCGTACACTTCCTTGATCTTCGCCATCATGGATTCCGTGGCGCGAATGTCGCTGGCCTGACGATCCACAAACCCGCGTGGTTGACGCGCTTTCAGCTTTTGCGCCTTCTTTTTCTTCTTTTGTTTTTTGGTCTGGTTGGCTTGCTGGTCGGTCATAAAATTATCTCGATAAGAGGCACGGATGTGCTGGTTCGGGCGATTTGAAATCTTGGCCCGGAACGCAACAGCTCAGTGATAAAAAAGCAAAGAGAGCCTGTTCCCGGTCAAGTGCCGGAATGTCGATGAGTGCAATGATGATGCAGGCAAAAAATCATGCTCGGTGTTTAGGACGGGACGAGGTTTTGAGCAAGGGCGATTTTTCTGATTGATGCCAATGCATCATGAACGCATCGCGCTCTTGGTGCTGGATTGCCGCTGTTGCGGCAATGACAATGGGGTAGACTTTACTTCCAGCGACATAAGACTGTGGATATATACCCTAACCATCTAGTCGCCAAAAAGTGACGTGTCGGCCATCTGCATTTGTGTTAAACGACACCACCACTTCACTCGGGCTGTTCTGTTGCAACTTTTCTTCCTTGTCGCCCTCACAATGATCGCGTTTGCGGCCAATTCTGTTTTCACTCGGCTTGGCCTTCTTGACGAGGGTATGGAAGCTGCGGAGTTCACCTTTGTACGGCTGGTTTCCGGTGCGGTTGTATTGGCTCTGTTGGTCTTGTCTCGCTCGGGTGTTGTGTCTGCCATCAAAGAACATGGCAATGTGGTTTCAGCCGCAATGTTGTTTGCCTATGCGGCAGGATTCTCCTTTGCCTATTTGCATTTGGACACCGGCACAGGTGCCTTAATCTTGTTTGCCTGTGTGCAAGCGACCATGATCGGGTGGAGCATAGCAACGGGGCATAAGCCTGTGGCATTGGAATGGGCGGGGTTGATTGTCGCTTTTGCAGCTTTCGTTTGGCTCGTCTCACCCGGTCTTTCTGCACCAGACCCGTTCAGCGCATTCTTGATGATTATCGCTGGCATGGCTTGGGGCATCTATTCCCTGCGCGGGCGCGGGTTGGGCGATCCGCTTGCCGCCACGGCGGGAAATTTTATCTTGTCCGCACCACTGGCGATTTTATTGCTTGTTGTGTTTTCATCTTGGTCGTTTTCAACCTTCGGTGTCATCATGGCGGTTGCTTCTGGTGCCATCACATCTGCTCTTGGTTATGCGCTTTGGTATTGGTGCCTGCCCCAATTGAACGCAACCCGCGCTGCAATTGTGCAACTCACAGTGCCAGCGATCGCCACGCTTGGGGGTATCGCCTTTTCAGGTGAAGAGCTGACATGGCGATTGGGCTTGTCTTGCGCCCTCATTCTTGGCGGTGTGGCCATCGCAATTTTGGCGAAACAAAAAACGGCTTAGGGCCGTTTGAAAGCCGCTCTTGCCTTTTCCACCTGCTCGCGGTGCGCGCATCCTTCGATGTGGTCGTTCACAATGCCCATGGCCTGCATGAACGCATAACAAGTGGTTGGGCCCACGAAACTCCATCCGCGCTTTTTCAGTTCTTTCGACATTCGGGTGGAAATATCTGTTTTACCAAGACTCATAAGCGTATCGTGATCCAGCTTCTTGGGGCGTTCTGCGTCCGTAGGTTCAAAACTCCAGAACCATTTTCCAAGCGATCCTTCCTGTTCCACCATTTCAATTGCCCGTTTGGCATTGTTGATTGTGGAGGTGATTTTGCCACGGTGGCGAATAATGCCAGCGTCGTTCACCAGCCGTTCGATGTCCGTGTCGTCAAATTTTGCAACTTTGTAAAAATCAAACCCGGCAAAGCCCGCCCGAAAATTCTCGCGTTTGCGCAAAATGGTGAGCCACGACAGGCCAGACTGAAAGCCTTCGAGGCAAATCTTTTCAAACAGCGTCACATCATTGTCTTGGGGCATGCCCCATTCGTTGTCGTGATACAGGCGATAATCGCCCTTTTCATCATGCCAAGGGCAGCGCAACACACCGTCCTCACCCAGCAACAATCCGTCTTTTCGTTTTTCTTGGGCGTCAGCCATGGCTTGCGTCTTTCTGGTCGAAATCGGAACAAAACATGCACAAATACTGGATTCAGTCAATGCAAGGAATTCTTAACCACCGCATTTAACCCGCAGTTTACCAAGGGGAAAAGTAAACAGACACTTTACGCAATACAGACGATTTGATTCACTTTTCGGTCGTTCCTTGCTGGCACATTTCATTCAAGACCCATGGTTCGGGTATGTTTTGACGAGCAAGTAAGTGAGTACGTCTATGCAAAATTTTCTAAAAATGGCTGTTGCAGCCGCAACTCTTAGTTTCGCCTCTGCGTTAACTTTTGGCACTGCAAACGCCGGAGAACGCTATACAGCACCTCCGCCTGTTGCGTTGAGCCCAGACCTGGCCTCTCCCTGGACTTTGCAATTGCAGCCGCGCAAGGCAACGCGTGCAGAACGCCGCCGCGCACAACGCCCGGCCCGTTTGAAGCGCCAAAAGACTTACAGCTATAAACCTGCAAAAGTGAAACGCAAAAAACGCATCAGATATACGGGCAGTGTTGCAAGCAGCCAGCGTCGCGTTTCCAACAGCGGCTCGGTTCAAACCCTTAAAGATCCAAGCCTGCTGCCGGTAACAGTGAACTATAATGGCAGCGCAAAAGCTGGTGAGATCATCGTCAACACGATTGAACGCCGTTTGTATTTGGTTCTTCCAGGTCGCAAAGCCCGCCGTTACGCCATTGGCGTCGGAAAGCCAGGTTTTGAATGGGCCGGTTCTCACAAAGTCACCCGCAAAGCGGTTTGGCCTTCTTGGACACCACCGAAAGAAATGATTATACGCGAGCGCAAAAAAGGCCGCGAACTGCCAGCCTTTATGCCGGGTGGCCATAACAACCCAATGGGTGCGCGCGCACTCTACCTTGGTTCAACCATCTATCGCATCCACGGCACCAACCAGGCTTGGAGCATCGGCAAAGCTGTTTCATCAGGGTGCATTCGCATGTTGAATGAAGACGTGATGGATTTATACGAGCGTGTTCCAGTGGGTGCACGCGTACGCGTGATCTGATTCCCATCCAAGTTGGATGGGTAAATCACTTTTCATCCTGTGAACTAAAACCACTATACAAAGAGAGAAACGTCACATTTTGGCAACATGACTTAAGAAGTTTCTCTTTTTTTGTGAAATGGAACTATCTGAGCGTTAAAATCGAGTTGTTCGTATCGACATTGAGCAAATTGGAAATTAAAACTTGCAGTTGGGATTTGGGCAAAGTCGCGAATAGAGTAGTTACATCAAATGGCGAGACGTTGTTTCTATAAGGCATTATTAGCCAGCATTTTTATTCTTAGTGGTTTTTTTGCAAGTTTGAACGCTGCAAATGCTGAAGCGACTATATCCGTATTCACAGGTGCAAATTTCTCTCCACATTCTGGAGTGGATTATGATTTCAACAATGGCAATTCCGGCGATGTAACAGTTGGTTGGGATGGAGAATCGTTTGAACCACCACCCTATTATGGTGTTCGAGCGACTTGGTGGTTGGAAGATACTCCACAATTCGGCATTGCCGCAGAATTCACCCATGCGAAGGTGAAGGCAGATCCTTTGCCCGCTGGATTTACCACTCTTGAATTTACCGACGGCATTAATTTCGTAACTTTAAATGGCCTCTATCGCTATGATCTTGGCAACGGATTTACACCTTATGTCGGCATCGGTGGAGGTATCTCTGTGCCGCATGTGGAAGTCGATGATGGACCGGGCGGAGCTCCTGAAACAAGCGAATACCAAGTAACAGGGTTTGCAGCTCAAGCGTTTATTGGCATTGATTATAAATTTGCGGACGACTGGTCTGTGTTTGGGGAATTTAAGAGCACCTATGGCCAAGTTGATGCTGATCTCGAAGGTGGCGGAAGTTTAGAAACAGATATTATCAGCAATCAGATCATCATAGGACTGACCTATAAATTTCTTGATTGATACAGAAATACTCCGGGGAAACAAAAAGGGTTCTGACCACTGTTGGTCAGAACCCTTTTTTATTTTCAGGTATTATTCAGCTGCTTGAAGCTGAATCTGACCTTCTAGCTCGGTGGGCATGTCGCCGCCATGTGCCCAATTTAGAAGTTTGACGGTGTGCACCACTGGAATGCCTGTGCCGCTGGCGATTTGCGTCAAACAGCCAATATTACCCGCCGCAATGACATCGGGCTTTGTGCTTTCAATATTGGCTACTTTGCGGTCGCGCAGTTTTCCAGCAATTTCGGGCTGGAGAATGTTGTAGGTTCCAGCCGAGCCGCAACACAAATGACTTTCTGGCGCTTCTTTCACCTGGAACCCTGCCCCTTTCAGCAAATCTTTGGGCGCTGTTTTGATTTTCTGGCCGTGTTGCAGAGAACAGGCAGCATGATAAGCCACTGTTAAAGACGCAGGTGCTTCGGTCTTCGGAAGTTCGAGAGCGGTGAGATATTCGCTCACATCTTTCGCGAGCGCTGAAACCTTGGCCGCTTTCTCCGCATATTCTGCATCGTTGCGCAGCATGTATCCGTAGTCCTTGATTGTGGTTCCGCAGCCCGATGTGGTGATGACAATCGCATCCAAACCGCCGTTTTCTAATTCGCGGGTCCACACATCCACCATGTGTTTGGCGGCATCATGGGCTTGGTGCTCTTTGCCCATGTGATGCACCAGCGAACCGCAACAGGCTTCGCCTTGGGGCAAAACAACGTCCACACCGATACGGTTGAGCAATTCAATTGTGGCTTTGTTGATACCTGCATCGAGCGCAGGCTGTGCACAACCTGTCAGCAGGGCAACGCGACCTCGTTTCGTGTCACTGGCGGGGAACGTTCCCGCTGTTGTGTGTTTGGTCTCGCCCGATACCTTCGAAGGCGCGAGGCGCAACATCGCCGCCACAGGTTTGAGCGGGCCAACGGCATCAAACAGAGATGCAAACGGTTTTCCCAGTTTTGACAATTTGGTTGCGGCTGTAAAACGCCCACGATAAGGCAGAACCTTCGTCAACATATTGCGTGTCAGGCGGTTGATGATGGGACGCTTATACGTCTTTTCGATATGAACGCGCGCATGATCAACCAGATGCATATAGTGCACCCCTGACGGACAGGTGGTCATGCATGACAAACACGACAAGCAACGGTCGATATGCTTGGTTACTTTTTCATCGGCCGGACGATCATTTTCCAACATATCTTTGATCAGATAAATTCGACCGCGCGGGGAATCCAACTCGTTGCCAAGCGTGATATATGTGGGGCATGTGGCGGTGCAAAACCCGCAATGGACACAGTTGCGCAAAATCTTTTCAGATTCCGCAACGCCAGCATCGGCCAATTGAGCGAGAGAAAAATTGGTTTGCATATCAGGCTCCAACCATCCGGCCGGGGTTTAAAATCCCATTTGGATCAAAATTCTCACGGTAGCGTTTGCTCAATGCGGCCAGCGGAGCGGCTTGGCGTTGGAATACGGGGACTGATTGTCTCGTCGTGGCGTCTGCGCGGATCAGGGTTGCATGTCCACCACCGTTGACCTGAACAGAGGAGCGCACCAAGTCTGCCTTTGCGTCGCCTTCATTGACTTGAAGCCAGATTAGACCACCCTGCCAATCGTAGAATGCGTCAGCAGAGGTTGATGCTTTGATGGTTTCCACAATGCGATGGCCTTCACTCGGCGTGCATGAAATGCGCCAGACCGGTGAATTTTCGCCAGCAAACGGCAGGCAATCGCGCACTGCCCACCATTGCGCCTTTGACGTTTGTTCGTCCAAGCGTTCATGGGTGCCAAAATCCGCTAGTAATTTGCCCAGCGCTTCGATGCGGTACGCCACGGATGGTGCGAAGCCTTCCAGCCGCAAAAGTGTGGTTGCATTGCTGTTGGCGAGATTAGTAGGCAAATGTGCAGCCCCAGAAACTTCCGCACTCGACCCCATAGCCAGCGCCATCGCTTCTGATGCTTGCGCGTCGCTCAAACCATACAGCGCGAGCGTTTGTTCCGTTTCTGATTTCGGCAGAACTTTCACAATGATGTCGGTTAGAACAGCGAGCGTTCCGTAGGCTCCCGTTACCCCCTTTGCGAGATCGTAACCCGTCACATTTTTCACAACGCGTCCGCCTGATTTAAACACTTCGCCGCGCCCAGACACCGCCGTGATACCCAAAATATGGTCGCGCACCGAGCCTGATTTCAAACGGCGTGGGCCGCAAATATTGGTGCTCACCAAACCACCCAAAGTGCCATAACCCGCAGCACCACCCAGCATGGTTCCAAGGTCAACAGGTTCAAACTGCAATTCTTGATTGTGCTCATCGAGCAGAGCATGAATTTCGGAAAGTGGTGTTCCAGCTTTGGCGGAAAGAACCAACTCTTCCGGCTCGAACAATGTGACGCCGGACAATCCCGACATATCCAAACTATGGGCCGTTTGCGTGGGGCGCCCAAGCGCGCGCTTGCTGCCCTGCCCGATGATTTCCAGCGGCATTTCCTCAGCCGCAGCCCATTGCACAGCGGCTAGAACATCATCATTGGTCTTCGGGTGAAGATCTGCTTCCAACACGTCGCTCACTTTTTAAAACCTCGGCAAATCTGGAAACGGCACATTGCCTTTATGCACATGCATACGGCCCAGTTCGGCACATCGATGAAGCTGGGGAAACACTTTTCCCGGATTCAAAAGCTGGTCGGGGTCGAATGCGCATTTTACCCGTTGCTGTTGCTTCAAATCATCTTCCGTGAACATTTCCGGCATGAGGTCGCGCTTCTCGACACCAACACCATGTTCGCCTGTGAGCACGCCACCGACCTCCACACACAGACGTAAAATATCAGCACCGAACTCTTCCGTTTTTTCCAATTCACCTGGCACATTTGCATCATAGAGGATGAGCGGATGTAGATTGCCATCACCCGCGTGGAAAACATTTGCTACGCGCAAATTGTACTGTTCGGACAGTTCGCGCATACGCGCCAAAACGGTCGGTAATTCTTTGCGTGGAATGGTGCCATCCATGCAATAATAGTCTGGCGAAATACGTCCCACGGCAGGAAACGCCGCTTTGCGGCCAGCCCAAAATGCGTTGCGCTCTTCTTCATTGCTGGAAATGCGCAATGTGGAAGATTTGTTTTTCTTGGCGATTACTTCCACGCGTCCGATCAGATAATCAACTTCCGCCTCTGGACCGTCGAGCTCCACGATCAGCAGCGCTTCCACATCGAGTGGATAGCCCGCATGTACAAAGTCTTCTGCAGCATGAATGGCAGGACGATCCATCATTTCCATGCCACCTGGAATAATGCCGTCTGAAATAATATCCGCCACGCATTGACCACCATCTTCCGATGTGGGGAAACCCACAAGCAGAGCGCGCGCGGTTTCAGGCTTTTGTAGAATGCGAACGGTGACTTCTGTCACCACACCCAGAAGCCCTTCAGACCCTGTGATAACGCCCAATAGGTCGTAACCTTCCGCTTCCAAATGCTTGCCGCCAATGCGAATGATCTCGCCGTCGATGGTGACCATTTCAACGCCCAAGACATTGTTGGCTGTCAGGCCATACTTGAGGCAGTGCACCCCGCCCGAATTTTCCGCCACATTGCCGCCAATCGAACAGGCGATTTGAGAGGACGGGTCGGGGGCGTAGTAGAACCCTTCATCGGCCACGGCATGGGTGATACCCAGATTGGTGACACCAGGTTGCACCACGGCACAGCGGTTGGCGTAATCAATATCCAGCACACGGTTGAAGCGCGACATAACCAGCAGAACCGCGTCTTCCAATGGCAGCGCGCCGCCAGAAAGAGACGTGCCAGACCCACGGGGGACAACTTTAATGCCGTTGTCACCACAATATTTCATGACCTCAGCGACTTGCGCCACAGTTTCAGGCAGAACAACAATGAACGGCAGAGCTTTGTAAGCGGTCAGACCATCGGATTCAAAAACCCGCATTTCGTTTTCGTCCGACACCACGCCTTCGCCTGGAACAATAGACTGCAAAGCAGACACAATCTGCGCACGGCGCGACAGCACATCTTGATCAAGCGCAGGCATTAAAAGTCCGGACATCGGCTAACCTCCCTAAGTGAGAATAGGGAAGACTAACAGGATGAAGATGCGTTCGCTATGGGTTTAATTACGGACAAAATGGCCTGCGTCGATTGGACTTGGATCCGTGCAGACCCAATCTCACTTCATAAATCGAAATGTTGGTCTATTTAGCGTGGGACATAAGTGAAATACATGGTTAGCATGCAGCAGGTATCGAAATATCATTGCTATGATTTGAATAACATATGGTCAGACAATGCTGAAGTTACTGCCCCTCATTCTCGCTGTCGCCTTAGCAATTCTTTCTGAACCCATTCGTTCGAGCTTTTCAATAGAAATTCAATCGTGCGAATACTTGCCGACTTCCACCCAATTTTCTGCCACTTTTTTCAATGCCAAACACATCATTGGATACGGAGTCATCTGCTTGATTGCTCTGTTCACCTTCCAACATCGAACGGTTTGGTTTCCAATTGTTGGAGTTTTTATTTTCTCAATCACGATGGAATATCTACAGAGCTTTTTCACAACTGGGCACTGCCGCGCTTGGGACTTGATACCAAACGCTATTGGTATTGGCATCGCAGTCTTTATATTTTGGTTCGCCCGCCGCGCTGCTTTCAAAAACCCAACGCCACAATAATTGCGCCTTAGCTGTTTTTCCTCAGCTCTTCAAAATCCAACAAGTTGTGACGGCCCACGTCTTTGATGTCGGTTTCACCGCACAGCGCCATTGTTGTGTCGAGCTCTTTCTTCATCACCTCAAGCGCTGTGGTCACACCAGCTTCGCCCATGGCACCCAGACCGTAGATATATGCTCGGCCAATGTAAGTGGATTTTGCACCCAGTGCGATGGCTTTGAAGACGTCTTGACCCGTGCGGATGCCACTGTCCATGTGAACTTCCACACGGTCCCCCACAGCATCAATGATGCGCGCCAGAAGATCGATTGGGGCGGCTGCGCCGTCCAGCTGTCTGCCGCCATGGTTGGAAACGATGATCGCGTCTGCGCCAATGTCGGCTGCTATTTTTGCGTCTTCCACATCGTTGATGCCTTTGAGAATAAGTTTGCGATCCCAGCGAGATTTCACCCATTCGATGCTCGACCAATCGAGGCTCTGATCAAATTGTGAGGCAGTCCATTCTGATAGGCTCGTCATATCGGTGACGCCCTTGGCATGGCCAACGATATTGCCGAAGGATCGGTTTTTCGTCTGCAACATGTTCCAGCACCAACGCGGCTTCATTGCCAGATTTATCATGTTGGCAATGGTGGGTTTCGGTGGCGTGGACAAACCGTTTTTCACATCTTTGTGGCGTTGCCCCAAAATTTGAAGATCAAGTGTCAGAACCAACGCTTCGCAATTGGCGTCATAGGCGCGCTGAATCAAACGCTCGATATATTCGCGGTCGCGCATGACATAAAGCTTGAACCAGAATGGCTTTGTGGTGTGTTTTGCCACTTCTTCGATGGAACATACGCTCATTGTGGAGAGCGTATAGGGCACACCGAATTTTTCCGCAGCACGCGCGGCAGCAATCTCGCCATCGGCATGTTGCATGCCCGTTAATCCCACCGGCGCCAGCGCTACGGGCATGGAAACATCACGGCCAATCATCTCAGATTTCAAAGAACGGTTGTCGATGTTCACGGCCACACGCTGGCGCAATTTGTATTTTTCAAATGCGTTTGTGTTGTCGCGATATGTGCCCTCGGTATAGGCCCCTGAATCCGCATAATCATAAAACATACGTGGCACGCGACGACGGGCCAGATTTTGAAGATCGGCGTTGCAGGTGATGACAGGCATATTTATTCGTTCCTTGGCAAAAACTTCGCTGTAGGGGTAGTCTAGGCGACCTATATAAATCAAGTTCGGACTTCACACGCCGTAAACTTCACAGATGAATACATTTGGGAAGCTCAACACATGCCCCTCCAAAATCGAATGCAGCCTGATGGCGATATTGTTGCCAATTCCTCACGTGGAACTTTGTTTGGAAATAGAGGGGGCCGCATTCACGATGGAGACACAAAAACACTACATTCCACCAAACGATGGACTTCGCGCCAATGGATTTGTTGTGTTTTGGACTTCAAAGACCGTCAACGGGAGTTGATGAGTTCCAACAGCTACACCGAATTGTTTTTCCTAGATGAAGTCACAGCGTTGGCTGCTGGGCACCGTCCCTGCTTTGAATGCCGTCGCAAAGCGGCTGTGGCTTATGGCGAGGCTTGGAAATTGGGGGTTGGTCTCGAAAAGCGCCCATCAGCACCTGAGATGGATCGAATTCTGCACGATCAACGGTTGGCAAATCGAAAACCACAAACGCATCAGCGAGAGTGGCGCGCGCTGCCAGATGGTGCCATGATTATTGCCCATGATGATTGGATTGCAAAGTTTCAAGGCGAGGCTTTGCTATGGTCATTTGAGGGATATTGTAAAGCGCCACAGGCGTTTGCCCCACAGCCACAAAATTTGGTTGATTGCCTTACACCGCCAGCCACCTTAACCGCGTTGGAAAATGGCTATCAGCCGCTCTGGCATCCTTCTGCATATTTGGTCTAAATGGGCGCATGCCACGCTACGATTTCACATCACAACGCTTGTTTATGGATGTTCCGCTTTCTGCGGGAACCACGGTTGAACTCGATCGTGGACAAGCCAATTATCTGTTGAACGTTCTGCGCCTTCGTGATGGAGACCATGTTCTTGTATTCAACGGTCGTGATGGAGAATGGCGGGCCAATATTGTGCCTCAAGGCCGCAAGAAAGCAGCGCTTTCAATTGTTGCGCAATCGCGGCCACAACCCGCAGCCTATGATCTCGTCTATCTGTTTGCGCCGCTCAAACAGGCGCGCATGGAGTATATGGTGCAAAAAGCGGTCGAAATGGGTGCGGGACATCTTCAGCCTGTTCTCACGGATTTCACCCAACTGCGAAAAATCAATGCCGAAAAGATGCATCTTCAATCTGTGGAAGCTGCAGAACAATGCGGAATTCTGACCATCCCCAAGGTCAATGAGCTGCAACCGTTGGACGCCGCACTTGACGAAATCGCTCATGAACGCACCATAGTCTTTTGCGATGAAGGCTGTGCATCGCAAAATCCGATTCCCATTTTGCAGGGCATCAAGTCCAAAAAACTCGCTGTGCTTGTGGGGCCGGAAGGTGGGTTTTCGCAAGAAGAACGCGAAATGCTTAAAGCGCGCAAAAACGTTGTTGCCATTCCGCTTGGCCCCCGCGTTTTGCGGGCAGATACGGCAGCGGTTGCAGCGCTTGCAATGGTTCAATCTGTTTTGGGTGATTGGCACGATTGAACTCAATTGCAATCACACCCACGTAATTGAAGAATTTCTTTCTTGCGCCGCGCTGCCAGCAGGGGTAGCGATTTAGGCAATGGATGACTTGGAGCCCATTTCATGGCCCGCGATACAACAAACGAAACACCACTGGAAAACCGTGCTCAACTGGTCGAAGCGCTGTCTGACGGATGTAAGCCCAAAAACGAATGGCGCATTGGCACCGAGCACGAGAAGTTCGGCTTTTACAAAGCTGATTTTTCTCCTGTCCCTTATGAAGGCGATCGTGGCATCAAAGCTTTGCTGGAAGGAATGCAAGCCCGCACTGGCTGGGAGCCCATTATTGATGCCGGCAACATTATCGGTTTGGTCGCCACTGACGGAATGGGCGCGATTTCATTGGAACCCGGTGGGCAGTTTGAATTGTCAGGCGCTCCGCTAAAGACCATTCACGAAACCTGCAGAGAATCAAACACCCATTTGGCGCAAGCGCGCGAAGTGGCCGACGAACTTGGCATGGGGTTTTTAGGCCTTGGCGGCAGTCCGAAATGGACATTTGAAGAAACACCCAAAATGCCAAAATCGCGCTACGATATTATGCGCGCCTATATGCCGAAGGTTGGGTCGCAAGGGCTAGATATGATGCACCGCACCTGCACCATTCAGGTCAATCTCGACTTTTCGTCAGAAGACGATATGCGCACCAAAATGCAGGTCTCCACGAAACTGCAATCTGTTGCCGCAGCTTTGTTTGCCAATTCACCTTTTTCAAACGGCAAGCCAAATGGCCTTTTGTCTTGGCGCAGCGACATTTGGCGCGATACGGACAATCAACGTGCTGGCCTACATCGCTTCATGTTGGAGGACGAGTTGAGCTTTGAGCGCTATGTGGACTGGGCGCTTAGTTGCCCCATGTATTTCATCATGCGTGATGGGCATTACATCGATTGCACACACATGACGTTCAAGCATTTCCTTGAAAACGGATATGACGGCCACACAGCCAATGAAGGTGATTGGACCAATCATATCGGCACACTGTTTCCGGATGTTCGCCTTAAGAAGTTTCTGGAAATGCGCGGTGCTGATGGTGGCCCTTGGCGCCGCATTTGTGCCCTTCCCGCTTTATGGGTTGGTTTGCTCTACGATGAACGAGCATTGGCAGATGCAAAAACACTGGCCGATGAATTGAGCTATGAAGACGTGTTTGCCATGCGCGAAGCTGTGCCCAAACTCGGTTTGAATGCGCCAGCAGGAAAGCGCTCGGTGTTGGAGCTCACGCGCGATGTGTTAGAGATTTCTCACAGAGGTTTGACAGCACGGGCGTGCTTGAATGATTCCGGTCTGGATGAAAACCACTTCGTTGCTCCACTGGATGAAGTGGCAACACTTGGCGAAACACAGGCCGAAAGATTGCTGAAACAATATGGAAGCAATTGGGATGCCGAGATCAACCATATTTTCGAAGAGTATGCTTATTGACCTCGGCAAAAACAGCGCACGGCCACTGCCTGTGCGGTGATGTCAGTTATGAATGCAACGGGCAGCCGCGCTGGAGATTGTATTGCCACTGCGCAAGCTGCCGTCGCAACACAGCATCCCCTGTTACGGCGTTTTTTGGAATGGCCAATGAAAACTATCATTGGACGGGCAAACCTACGGCCATTTATGACTCCTCAAAAGGGGTGAAACGCCATTTTTGCAAAAACTGCGGCACACCAATTGCGTTTGAAGCCGATCGCTACCCCGGCGAAATTCATTTCTATACAGCTGGCCTAGCAGACAGCGACGGGTTTGAACCAACTGGGCATGTTCATGCCGACGAACGCTTGCATTGGTTTGAGGTAGATGATGATTTGCCCCGCTCAAAAGCCTTTTACCAAGACAACACCAACGACGAAAACTAGTGCCGCACCAATGCCTCTAAAAAGTGCTGTTGTTGATTAGACCTCCTGCAAATGGCACAATTGGATGAAGAGCAAATCTGGAGAAACCAAATGAACCTTACTCAGCTTCTCGTGACGCAGCAAAATGTTGATGCACTGAGCCAACAATTTGGACTGAGTGAAGAGCAAACTTTGGAAGCCATGGGCGCATTGCTGCCTGCATTTTCAGAAGGGCTGAAACGCAACACCGCATCGCCGCAAGGTGCAGCTGGTTTCATTGAGGCCCTCGCATCAGGGCGGCATCGCCATTACGCAGATGATCCATCAAACGCCATGTCCGCTTTTGGTGTGAATGATGGGAATGCCATTTTGGGTCATTTGTTTGGTGGCAAAGACACAAGCCGGGCCGTCGCCAATCACGCCTCTGCGGCTTCAGGAATTGGGTCATCCATTTTGAAACAAATGCTGCCAGTCATTGCATCCATGATTATGGGATCGATGTTTAAAGGCGCAACCAACACTGCGGCAAGACGGGGCAATGGTGGTTTAGGCGGTATGCTTGGTGGCGCTGCAGGTGGTGGCATTTTGGGCCAGCTTATCGAAGGTTTGGCGGGCGGCATATTGGGTGGAAACGCCGCGCCACAGGTCAATCGTCGCAGAGCCCCCACGCGCAGACAACAAGCACCTGCTGGATTGGAAGATCTTCTTGGCGAATTGTTGGGAGGTGGCCAACAACGCACGTCGCGCACTCAAACCCGCACGCGATCACGGCAAACAGGCGGCGGTATATTTGATGAATTGCTCAATCCCGGTGCGCGGCGTAAACGCCAAAATCCATATACGCCACATCAACAAAAACGCCGCCCAGCGCGGCGTCGCTCCAGCGGAGGTGGTCTGGGAGAAATCTTTGGCGATATGCTGGAGCCCGGCGGCAACACAAGTTCAGACTATCAGCGCGAAACGGGCAGTGTGTTTGACCAGTTTTTGGGACCAAACTAAAAAACGCGGCCTAGTCGGCTTTTTTACCACCACCAAGCACCAACACATTGCCAAGCATGACCAAACCCAAGCCAACAATGGCGACGGCTGGAAACGTGTAGCCTTCAAAAATTGCTGAAATGAGCAATGCCAAAACTGGAAACATGACAGTTGCATAGCCCGACCGTCCTGCGCCAATGCGCCCGACCAAAGTAAGATATGCCCAAAACGCAATGACCGAGGATATGACGGCTAAGAAGATCAAAGACCCGAGATAGACTTGGGAAAATTTCAGAGCCAGTGAATGGCCCAGCACCAATGACATGATTGCGCTGAACACAGCGCCGTACGTCATGCCCCATGCACTTGCCGACAAGACCGAAATTTCGCGTTGTTGCAGCGATGCTGAAATCTGGCTGCCCGTGCAAAAAGACAGTGTTCCCAAAACACAAAGCGCCAAGCCAAATGCCGCATTGCCTGTCCACGATTGACCCGCGATCTCAGGCCAGAACATAAACCCAATGCCTGCAATGCCAATCAATGCCCCGAACAAAACGCGCCCTTGTGGCACACGTCTGGCAATCACAAACCCAAATGCGAGATTGAATACTGAGGCCAGGGAGAAAACGACCGACAGAAGGCCGGAAATCAAATAGGCAGAACCGTAATAAAACAGCATGAAATTCAGGCAGAAGATGAAAAGCCCCATCCCGGAAAAGGCGAGATGGAGCTTTACAGGAAACCGCATTGGTTCCCGCTTTATGTAGACCCACGCCCACATAATTGAGGCTGCAATGGCGAAGCGCCAAAACAGCGATGTTTGAACAGCGACTGTTCCCACTTGCAAAGACAAGGCATACCAGCTGGCGCTCCACGACAGCACGAGTGCTGCGTAGAGAACGTAATCGAAGGCAGTGAGACGCCTTTCGGCTGGAACCAGGTCTTGCTTCAAATGGTGTCGCGCTTTCTGCTCCAAAATCTGCGGCGTGCAATGAGAGCGCGCAAATTCAAAGCCGGATCGCCCTTGGTCGCAAGAGCTTCACGCACATCTTGGCGCGTCACCCCCATATCTTTCAAAACCCAGTCTTCTTGATTCAGAAGAACCGCAAATTCTTTGCGCTTGTTGCGGCGTTTCATGCTTTTGCGCGCCATTTTGATCAGGTCAAATGGGCCTGGAACAAATGTGGTGCGACGCTCTTTGCGTTCGATGAATGCCATAACAGTTTCTCCGTGGTTGAAAGTTCGATGCACCAGAAATGGCACATCTTGATTAATCATTCCAACGAATGTTATTTATCAAACTCATTCAAATATTTGATGAATTGAAATTGTCATGCAAAATCTTGATATCGATCAGTTGCGCACCTTTTTGGCCGTTGTTGAAACGTTGAGTTTCACGCGAGCGGGCGAACAGGTTCACAAAACCCAATCTGCTGTGTCCATGCAGATGAAGCGATTGGAAGAAATAGTCGGAAAACAGCTTTTCGTCCGCGTGGGCCGCGGCATAGCAATCAGCCATGATGGGGCACGTTTTGTAAAATATGCCCGCGAGATTGTCGAAAAATCTCACGAAGCGCTGGCCGCGTTTGATGACACCGCATTGCGCGGCAATGTTTATCTCGGCACGGCAGATGACTATGCCGAACGTTTTTTGCCCACCATTTTGGCCGGGTTTTCAGAGTCAAATCCGCTGGTGGAGGTGAGCGTGGTTTGCGAAAACACTTATGGTCTTCGCCAACGCATCAAATCTGGTGAACTGGATGTGGCGATTGTCACCCACAACGAAGCTAAGGAACATTCTGAACTGATCCGTCGCGAACCTTTGCTGTGGGTCACATCTGACCGCCACCGCATTCACAATCAAAACCCGCTTCCATTGGCCTTGGGAAGCCCTCATTGCATTTGGCGTGAAGCGGCGATGACTGCGTTAAAACACATGAACCGTCCTTATCGGATGCTTTACACCAGTTTTTCCGCCACAGTGGTTGGCTCTGCAGTGCTGGCAGGACTTGCTGTTTCCGTTCAACCGGAATCTGCCCTTCGACCCGGTATGCGGGTTTTGACAGAGCGTGACGGTTTCCCCTCCCTACCTGAATGCGAAATTGGATTGCTGCGGGGGCAACGGGAGAAAAACGAAGTTACAGAAGCCTTGGTGAACCACATAAAGCTCAGTTTGAACGCCATACGCACACCTGATTATTCAATCGCGGGCACTTTGGCAGCGGCGGCTTATCCACCTTCGCATATTACTCCAGTGCCTCACAGTTATTGAGCCAATTGGGGAGTGTGTGTTTCTAGGGTTTTCACTCCCCAAATGCGTGTTAGAAACGACTATGCCTGACTCGAAATCCAACGCTTTAGAAGTCACCGTTACTGAACTTTCCGGCAAGCTGAAACGCACGGTGGAAGATACGTTTGGCCATGTGCGTGTGCGTGGAGAGATTTCAGGGTTTCGTGGGCCGCATTCTTCAGGCCACTGCTATTTTTCTTTGAAAGATGAAAAAGCGCGTTTGGAAGCTGTGATTTGGCGCGGCCAAGCAGCCAAGCTGAAACATATGCCCGAAGAAGGTCTTGAAGTGATCGCATCTGGCAAGTTGACCACTTACCCCGGCTCTTCGAAGTATCAAATCGTTATCGATAATATTGAGCCTGCTGGTGCGGGCGCATTGATGGCGCTCTTAGAAGAGCGGCGCAAAAAACTGGCGGCTGAAGGTCTTTTTGAAGATGGGCGCAAACAATTATTGCCCTATATGCCAAAAGTCATTGGGGTGGTCACATCCCCAACAGGCGCTGTGATCCGCGATATATTGCATCGCATTGCTGATCGTTTTCCTGTCCATGTGGTCATCTGGCCCGTGCGCGTGCAGGGCGAAACTTCCGGCAAGGAAGTCGCCAATGGTGTTCACCAGTTGAACAATTTGCCCGAAAACATGGGCATTGCGCGCCCCGACTTGATTATTGTGGCGCGTGGCGGTGGTTCTTTAGAAGACCTTTGGGGTTTCAACGATGAAGCACTGGTACGCTCTGTCGCCAATTCCATGATCCCCGTCATCTCGGCGGTTGGTCATGAAACTGACTGGACTTTGGTCGATCACGCTGCTGATTGGCGGGCGCCGACACCAACGGCTGCCGCTGAAAAAGCCGTGCCCATACGCGCCGAGCTGGAAGCCTATATTGCAGATCTTGGCGCGCGCTTGCGCGGCGCGATGAGCCGCCTCGGTGACAACCGTCGCAACTCGCTGCGTTCTGCAGCGCGTGGCTTGCCTGCACCTGATATGTTGCTCGCCTTGCCGCGCAGACGGTTTGATGAAGCTTCCGGACGTTTGGATCGCGAACTGATCAACCGCGTGGGCCGCGTGCGTGACAGGTTCAACCACACGGGAGCGCGCTTGTCTGTTCGTTCCTTAGAACTTCGCATTTCACGGGCGCGGGTTGCGCTGCAGCCGTTTGAAACACGACATCGCAATTCCCTTGCCAATATGTTGGAACGCCGCAGAGAACGTTTTGGAGAACGCGCTCAAAGACTGCGTTTGCAACCTATCAGCGACCGCCTCGCCAATGCCCGCGGGTCACTAGAGCGCAGCGACAAAGCGCTTCAAACGCGCATGAAGTCTGTCTTTGAGCAAACCCACCAAAGGCTCGACCGCAATGGTCGCTTGCTCAACACACTATCTTATAAAAACACTTTAGAACGTGGGTTTGCTGTGGTGCGCAATGATAAGGGCAAACTGATCAAGAGCGCATCTGCTGTCAAAGCAGGACAAGCCGTGTCGGTTGACCTTTTGGACGGGTCTTTCGACGCTGTTGCAGCCACCACTGGCCAGTCTGATAAAACCCCAGTTACAAAAAAAACAACATCCAAATCGGGCACAAAGCCCGATAGTGGCAATCAAGGGCAGCTGTTCTGAATTTCCTCTAAAATTTGAATCAAATCATCGCCTCGGTTTCAGGTGTGGTTTCACAAGTTTGTGGCACATTCCCGTTTGAATTGACGTCATTGTCAGGGATGAACATGCCGAACAAAACCACCAAAGAGCTCGTCAAAATTGCCGAGGTACCATCACTTGTTCCCGTTGGAGCACGTGATTTAGGAGTGTTGCGCATCTTACCGGAAGGCATTTTTCTTGCGGTGCGTGATATAAACAGTTCCGATGTTGCACCTGTTTATATGTTTGGCTTCTGCAACCCAGCTTTTGCCCGCCTGGCAAATTTGGAAGCAGACGCGATGGTCGGCCAGTCCCTCGACATCACCTTTCAAACCGCCAACAACACGGCCATTGGTAAAGGGCTCAAGCGCGTTGAAGACACAGGCATTCGCACCAGTGTGGACATCGTGTTGGGCAAAACACCGCATCAAAGATTTTGGAAACTGACAATGGTGCCCCATGATGACGGGGTGATCGCATTGGTGAACGACCGCACCGCGGCCATTTCTCGTGAAAACTATCTTGAAGATCGCGCCGTCAAACTCATCGATCAATCCAACATTCTGGAAAGCTCTCGCCGTGATCTGGAAGGTGAAGTGTTGCGACTGCGCGCCAAACTCAAAGATATGGAACGCGCCGCAAAATTTGATTCCGTTTCTGGATTGCCAAACCGCACCTATTTTTTAGAACGCGCCGGGGCTGAATTTCAGCGCAGTCAACGATATGACCACGATCTGGCCCTTTTGGTTTTCCGCATTCAAGGCCTTGCAGACATCACAAAGAAACAGGGTACTGAAGTGGGCAATCGTGTCGTCACCAGTTTTGGACAAATATGCGAAACCGTTTGCCGTGGTGGAACAGACATTGCCGGGCGGATGAAAGACGATGAAGTGGCGATATTACTGCCGGAAACCAATTTGACGGGCGCGCTGATGTTTGTTGACAGATTGCGCAGCATTCTCGCCAACACGCCAGTTAACACGGGCGACGGATATATTCGATTGGGCGTTCAGGCGGGTGTTGATGCATTACAGAGCGACGACACAACATTTTCTGTTTGCATGCAACGCGCCAAGGCCAGCATGGCCACTGGCAAAATCTGAGCCTTGGATTGAAAAAATGGTACGGCTGGGAGGAGTTGAACCACCGGCCTCTTGCGCCACAAGCAAGCGCTCTAACCAACTGAGCTACAGCCGCACACTTTTGTCGCCCCAAATTTAGGAAGCAACGGCATTGCCTTAAAACCAAAAGGTGAGTTCGGCAAGAGCCTTCTGCCTTGGAATTGCTTCATTGGCATTTATTTTTGCTTTTTATGTTCTTTTCTGCGGCTTTGGAGATTAACCCTGCTTCTCGAAATACGGGTTGGCCACCACATATTGTATGGATTGCATCCAAAAAACGCTGTATTTACACTTTGTTAATAAATTTTGGATGCTCAGCAGGGCTTCAATTTCCGCCTTTGGCCAAATCGATCTCTGCAATTCGTATCTTAACGGTTTAAGGCGAGTGATCTCGATATGGCGCAAGTGCAATATCCCTATCTGGATTTGACGGTGTTACCCAACATCCGTCCACACGTCATTTCTGCAAGTGCTGCAGTTTTGTTCGACGAAGAGCTTTCGCAGGTGCTTTGGGCCAATGGCGAAGGCGCAAACTATATTGGCTCTCCTGCCATCCGACAGGCGCTTGAAGGCAATATGAGCATCAATCCTGCGATGTTGCGCCAAATTAGAACCGCGGCAGACCGTTTGCACTCAAACGATAAAAGTGAAATGTCAGCGATTATGCGGGTGCGTCGCGGTTTCAAAACGCGCCTTATTAATTTCACGATTAGCCGCATTGACCTGCCCGGTGGCGAGCAAGCCTATCTTTTGCTGACGGAAAGACTGCATGGCCGTCGCCACACGAAAGCCGATATGGTGCATGCTGCCGTCAATTGTCTTGATGGCTACAGCCATGCGTCTGCAATTCTTGATGGTCGTGGCGCCGTTATTGCTTCTTCAGAGCATTTTGCAACTCTTGAAGTCTCGACAGATGATCTTGCGCAAATAGCCCATGAAGCCAACACCGAAAATGACAGACTGGTAAAACGCCCTGTAGGCACAAACACTGGGCCAATGCCTTCTGGAATGGCGCGTTTGCAAGATGATCCGCCGCTGCACCTTCTTGTCATCGCCAATATGGCAGACAACGCCACCGCAGATGAGGTCAGCATTGCAGATATGCAAGATATCGCGGTTGAAGACGAACAGGATAATGATGAAGCAGCTCAGTCCAGAGTTGGCGCATTTTCCAACAAGAGAACCCCGCTCAACAGTGGTGCTTCCGAGCGTTGGTACTACAAACCAATAGAGCGCGAAGACGAGTTTGACGATCTTGAAATTGAAGACGGGTTCGACGCAGAGCTGTCCCCTCTTCCCAGCAAAGATGTGGTCTTGGAGAAACCTGAAGACGTTTTGGAATCTTCTGACGACATTCTGGAAACATCTGACAATGCAGAAAAAAGCGCCATTGAAGAAGCTGGTCTGGTGCAAACCAGCCAATACACTTCAACAGCAAAAACTTCTGAAATTGCGGACGCCAACAGCAGTGAAGCAACGGAACCAGAATCAGAATCTGATATTCAAGCTGAAGCTGAGCAAGAAACCGCACCTGAATTTACGCAAGTCACGTCATCGGCATCTGCATCTACAGAAAGAGAATTGACCAACGATGCGCGGCCAGTACGCTTCATTTGGGAAATGGACGACAGCGAAACCTTTACGTCGACCTCTCCTGAACTTGCAGATTCTGTAGGCGAAATGTCCGCAAATTTGACAGGACGTTCGTGGGCAGAAGTTGCCGAAGCTTACGGTTTTGAAAATGGCGAAGAAATCTCTTTGCTTTTGAAAAAGGGCGACACTTGGTCAGGTAAAACCGTGCTTTGGCCGGTGGAAGGTACAGACCTTCGGGTGCCCGTGGATTTGGCCGGCCTGCCGTCTTATGGTCGCAATCGCAATTTTGATGGTTTCAACGGGTTCGGCATTATCCGCAAAGCAGATGCAGTGATCGATCCTGAAGGCACGGGATTGTCGCTAGACACGGCTTTCAACAAAAACAAACAATCTGCTGCGGAAGCTAAAGATGACAAAGTTGTCGATCTCGCTCAACGTCGCAATGGCGGGCAAGAGCGGTCCCTGTCTTCTGGTGAACAAGATACGTTTCGCGAAATTGCGGAAAAACTGGGTCATGTCACATCAACGGATGACGATCAAAACACCCTCTCCGATGACGAAACGAATTCCACGGACATTGAACACGATTCAATTGAAGAAACGGTCAAGGTTTCTTCCGATAAACTCGTGCTCACGCCCGATCATGATGTTGATACGTCCATCCTCGCGCGGTTGCCTATTCCTGTTCTGGTGTATCGCGAAAACGAATTGTTGTTCGCCAATGATGAGTTTTTTGATCTGACTGGATATGAAGAGTTGGAAGGGCTTGCCTCTCGCGGCGGCGTTGATGTGTTGTTCGGTGTGGGATCGGACATGTCATCCAACCAAATCTATCATGCAGATGGAAACACACTGGATGTTCACGCCCATATTCAACGCGTGCCATGGGATGACCGCAAAGCAATGTTGCTGACGCTACGGCTTGGTGAAGGTCCGGCAAACGAAGATGCAAATGAAACGAGCGATGGTCCCAACCTGTCCTCTGATTCACACGACAGCCAAGAAGACAGTCGCGCAGCTGATGCTATGAAAACACCATCTGGTGTTAGACTTGTAACACCAGAAAATACCAAAGCTGCTTCGATTTCGGAGGAGGATACCAAACCTCCTGCAAATGAAGCCTTTGGCGGGCTGAGCGGTGAAGACCTTCGCAGCATTTTGGACACTGCGACTGATGGTGTGATCATACTGTCGGATGAAGGTGTTGTGCGCGCGATAAACAAATCTGCGGAAGCTTTGTTTGATCAAGATTCAAACGACATTCAGGGGCAATCGTTCACGAAACTGCTTGCACCAGAAAGCCAACGCGCAGCTCTGGATTATCTGCGCGGATTGTCAGACGTTGGTGTTGCCAGCCTGTTGAACGACGGCCGTGAAGTCATTGGTCGCACAGCCAAAGGTGGCCTGTTGCCATTGTTTATGACCATTGGGAAATTAGAAAGCACTGATGCATGCTGCGCTGTTGTGCGAGACATAACAGCTTGGAAAAGAGCTGAAGAGGACTTGCTGACCGCACGTGCTGAAGCTGAAAAGGCAAACGAGCAGAAAACGGAATTCCTCGCCCGCATCAGCCATGAAATTCGTACGCCACTCAACGCCATCATTGGATTTTCCGATATGATGATTGAAGAACGGTTTGGGCGTATCGAGAACGATCGCTATCGGGGATATTTGCGCGACATTCAAAAATCCGGGTCCCATGTTCTTGATTTGGTGAATGATCTTTTGGACATTTCCAAAATCGAAGCTGGCAAGATGGAGTTGTCCTTCGATGCCTGCAATCTGAACACCATCGTTTCAGAAACGGTAGCCATGAACCAACCCGAAGCGAACAAAGAACGGGTGATCATCCGCACCAGCCTTTCTGCGGTCGTGCCCAAAGTGGTGGCCGACCCACGCAGTTTGAAACAAATCGTTTTGAACCTTGTTTCCAACAGCATCAAATTCACAAAATCCGGTGGGCAAGTCATCGTCTCCACAGTGTACGAAGACAGTGGAGAGGTCGTTTTGCGTGTGCGCGATACTGGTGTGGGTATGAGTGAGATTGAACTCGCTAAAGCCATGCAGCCGTTTGAACAATTGAGCACTACGATGGATGCACGCAAACAAGGCACAGGTTTGGGTCTGCCGCTGACCAAAGCCATGGTAGAAGCCAATCGTGCGCAATTCCACATTGAAAGCACCCCCGAAGAAGGAACACTGGTAGAAGTTCATTTTCCCTCACAACGGGTTTTGGCTGATCGCTAAAACTGGCTTCTAAACACTGCAGCCAAGCTGTACGCTTACCAAACCTGACTTTCAAAAGCATGTTTAGATTAGAAAATTTCCAACCTTTGCGGTTCAGCTGATTATATGTTTGCCCCTTGTGCCGAGAGGCGGTAGCTCAATGCATATTCTGTGTTTGATGCATTTCGGCCACTCTTAAACACTCAGTAAATGAAACGAGCCATGTCAGGGTCAGTGACCATCCAAAAACAGACGCAATATAAGCGACGAGGCTTTTCGCCGGTCGTTGCCATTGCATTGTTCGGATTGTTGGGCTTGGTATTGCTGCCATTCATCGGTTTAACAGGCATTGCGTTTTCAGGATCTTTGGGGGCTTGGCCCCATTTGCTGGAACATGTTTTGCCAGGAAGTCTACGCCAGACTTTTTATCTGTTGCTGTTGGTTGCACTTGGAACCTCTCTGCTGGGGGCCGGAACCGCTTGGTTGACGTCAGTTTTCGAGTTTCCACTTCGGCGCCTGTTCTCATGGGCGCTGGTTCTCCCACTGGCAGTGCCCACATATATTGCGGCTTACACGCAATTGGAGTTCTTTGACTATTCGGGGCCCGTTCAAACTTTCGTTCGCGAAGTTGGTGGCTTTAAGAATTTTCGCGACTATTGGTTTCCCGATTTGAGATCGCTCTGGGGCGCTGCACTTGTGTTTTCACTTGTGCTTTATCCGTATGTTTACATCACCACCCGATTGACCTTTTCAAGACAAGGCGCATCTGCATTAGACGCCTGCCGCACTCTTGGAGCCAAACCATCACGCATGTTTTGGCAAGTGGGGTTGCCCATGGTGCGCCCTGCCCTGGCGGCTGGCGTTGCAATCGCTTTGATGGAAACGATGAACGATATTGGCGCAGTTGAAATACTCGGCATTCGCACCCTCACATATGCGGTTTTCGACACTTGGCTAAACCGCGACGACCTGGTAGGAGCCGTACAACTCGCAATCGTCTTGCTGCTTATCATTGCATTTTTGGTTTGGCTGGAACGCAAAGCCCGCGGTGCACGCAACTACTCTGTCAGCAGTCGAGAGCGCCCTACCGCGCGGTTGCGCCTTTATGGTACGCGCAAATGGTTGGCTGTATCTGCCTGTTTGACGCCCATAATTCTGGGGTTGGGCGTGCCGATCTATGTTCTTGGAGCATATACATTGCGCCGGCTGGAAGACGGAATCAGCAGTGCCGTTCTTTACGCGGCTTATAACAGCGTCCTTGTCGCTACAATTAGTGCAGTCATAACCACTATGATTGCCTATGGCATAATTCAATACGCTCGTCTTTCGCGCAACAAACGGATTGCAACAACAGGACGCATTGCCAGTTTAGGTTACGCTGTGCCCGGCACAGTTCTGGCAATTGGCTTGCTGATACCGTTGGCAAGTTTTGACAATTGGATCGACTCGATCTTGCGGTCTTCATTTGGTGTGTCGTCCGGTCTGTTGTTCACCGGATCAATTGCGATCGTGATCTACGCATATGTGCTGAGATTTCTCGCCATTTCTTACGGTACGGTTGAATCAGGCTTTGGCCGTGTTTCGCCACATATTGATCTTGTGGCAAGATCCCTTGGACGCACCTCCATGCAGGTGGCCACTCACGTTCATACACCCATCATGAAAAACGTGTTGGCAGCTGCGTTTCTATTGGTCTTTGTGGATTCCATGAAAGAACTGTCTGCAACGCTTTTGCTGCGGCAGATCAATTTTGAAACTCTGTCGACATTTATTTACGATCAGGCCAGCCAGGCAGCGCTGGAAGATGGGGCCGCTGCTGCGTTGATCATCGTTTTAATTGGATTGGTGCCTGTCTATCTGATTTCCAGGGCACCCCAAGAATAGATCTCTCGTGCAATCAAAAAAAAACGCGGACATTGCTGTCCGCGTAAAAGGTAAAGTTAAGAAGCTGTGGGGTCGTGTCTCAGGTCTAGTAAACTTTGGGGAAATCAAATCGATCAAGTTATGAACGTTTTGTCTTCCGATGCCCAGATAATGACCCCCAAACGTTAAGAACGCCTTTCCAGCTTCATTCAAAATTTACACATTCATGTGAAACGGGAGCACAAGGTAAATATGTTGGTCATAATCTGTTAACCAAAATTGTTAGGTTATCGGCGCAAAAACACTGGGTAAATAAGACTTGCTTTCCCGCGCCGCATTTTTTTGATCGCTTATTTGCGTTCAACCTGAGTTTCTGACTTCAAAAAAGATGCGCGCATTAACTTCTTTTTGTGCGCTCGCATCCAAAAACTGTGAACGCAATGATAGTTTTGCCCACGGCAATGCAGTACTTGAGTGGCTTTTCCCGACTTAGTGAGTTGGTGACTATCCAGAATTCCGCCACATTAGAGTTCTCAAAAGGCGCTGGCATGACTAGAGTACCAGCTATACGAGCACCAAAAATTGTCTTGTGCAAAGCGCATCAAAATTGGGAATTTGAGTATCAATGCAGCGTTTGGTTAAATGGCTATTGATCGTTGTCGCTTTGATCGTGCTGTTGCTTGTGGTTATGCCCCGACTGCTTTCAAGCAGTGTGGTGAAAGATCGCATTGCAGCACAATTGAGCGATATCACAGGTCGTGAAGTCACACTCAATGGGCGCAGCTCCGTCTCTTTACGTCCATATCTCGGCGTGACTTACAGTGACGTGACGATTGGCAGTTCTCAAAATGATGCAAGCGCCCCCCTGGCCAGTGTGGAAGAGTTGCGCGTTCAGTTGAGTTTTCTGTCAGCGTTTTGGGGGGATGCCGAAATTTCGACGGTTGTGCTGATACGCCCGCGATTCAATTTGGAAGTCGATGCAAATGGCGCACGCAATTGGCAGTTGCAACAAGGCGAATTCGCAAAGCGCTTAAGCGGCCCAGCCGAAGACCCGCCACAACGGTTACGACTTGGAAGCGCGCAAATCGTTGATGGGTCTGTAAAACTAAATGATCAATTGAATCGGGTTTCTGCTGAACTGACATCTGTGAATGGCCTTTTCGATTGGCCAGATATTACGAGTGCCTTCAGGTGCACTTTAACTGCCGTTTGGAGGGGGGAGATCGTTGATCTTGAACTGGCCGCAAGTTCACCTCTGGAATTTTTACGCGGCGGCATGTCCAGTATCCGCGCTCAGTTGACCTCTAAAGTTCTGACAACGTCTTTCGACGGTGTGATTGATACAAAACTCCGCACCGCGAAGGGACAGTTTGATTCTGTTTCACCTTCTATGAAAAGCGCTATGGATTGGCTGGCCTTGGATATTCCGTTGGCAAACATTACGAAAGAAATCCAGTTGTCAGGCAACATCAATGCCGCAGAAGACAAAGTCACATTGGAGAATGCAGAAATCTCCATCGCCGAAAATCAAGGCGTGGGACAACTTCTCTTATCGGTTAAAAAAGATGCCGCTCCGTCTATCAGCGGAACTTTGGCGTTTGAAACGCTCAACTTTCCGGAACCACCACTTTTGGCTTTTGGTGGTGTTCAACCCGAGGATGCAAACGGACTCGTTGATCTATCTAAGCTCAAATTACTTGATTTGGATGTGAGCGTTTCAGCGCAAACCGTCGCTCTTGGACAGGTGGAGGCCACGAATGTTGCCGCATCCATGATGCTTCGCAAGGGTGCTTTGCGGTTGGAAATCGGGAATGCAGACATATTGGATGGAACCGCATCTGGTTTTCTAGATGGTTCTCCCACGCCCAAAGCTTTCGAACTTCGATCCGAATTGTTGCTGGGCGGCGTCAACTTGGAAACAATCTCGTCGTTGATATCCGGGACCGAAAATGGATTGACGGGAACCGGAGAGGCCGAACTCAACCTGAGAACCAAAATTCTTCCTGCCAATGCCAAACCAATCAGTTGGAATGGTGAGTTGAAGCTCAAAAGTTCAAATGGCACGATCAACGGGATCGATCTCAACGCAATCTATGATCTGTCTAACCAGACTGATGAAACCCAAGTAAAATACATCAACGGCACCACGGACTACGACTCTCTGCAGTTGAATTTTTTACTCGTAAACAACACAGCTTTTCTTCGCGACAGCGCGCTTCTCAACTCTTCAATCAAAGCGTCTTTGACCGGACGCAGCGCTTTATCGGAAAGCACGTTGGCCATGCGGGGAAATATCGAAACCGCAAAAGAAGATGCCACCGACCTTCCTCTGCCTTTTTTCGTTGGAGGCACTTTGTCGTCACCTCTGTTTGCGCCGTTACCGAGACCGCAATCAAACTGAATTAGTCTTACGCAAAATTCGCCCTGCTTTGATCAATGAGCTTTTTGAGAATTGTGCACTTTCGCATCCATGTTGGATTGTGTTTTTGCCACTGCTGCCCGGCAAAACAATTCCGGCGATTGTGCAACGCCCGCGAGCTTGTGATTGCCAACGGATACCCAACGCTCCGGTTCAAATTTTGCCACTTCTGCCGATACCAAGGCTTTCGAATCCAAGACCTTTGTGAGTTCTTCGATCCGCTCTACCTCGTTGACAGTCGGGCCAATCACAGAAAAAGCGAGCCGTGACGCCACTCCAATATTTCCAAAGTTCAAAGTGCCTACATTGACACCAATACCGAACTGGAAAATCTGTTTTCCTTCTTCAAGGCGCCTTGCATTGATGGCCTCTTGGTTTTCAATCGCCCTATCAATTGCCATAGTTCCGCACCGGATAGCTTGCTGCTTTCCAGCATCCTTTTCGAAGGGAAAAATGGCCAGAACGGCATCTCCTATAAAGTCCAAGACTTCGCCGCCAAATTCTATCGCAGCGCCAGCCGTAGCTTCAAAATAGTCGTTTAGAAGTTCCAAGAAATCTGACGGCGCCATGGTATCTGCCAACGCGGTGGAATTGCGCATATCGGAGTACCAAACGACGGCTTCTGTTTCGCGGCCGTCTCCAAGTTTGATCGCGCCGTCGAGCACTTCGCGCCCTGCCTGTTGACCTAAATATGTTTCTGTAATGTTGCGCGCAATTCGGTTCTGAACAACATTCTTACAGGCTGCTGCGAAACGTCTTTGAATTTTTTTCAACGCTTCCAGATCGTCGTCTGAAAAGCCACCCTTTCGGGAACTGGACCACATCACCAGCAAGCCACTCGACATATTGTTGTGTCGCACTGTTGTCTTTTCAAACGGGGTGGCAATCATCAAATAGTCTGTGTAGCCCTCCTGCTGCAGATCTTTCAGTATTGGGAAATCCAGCATCTTGTTGGGACCATCTAGATTGCGTCTGAATGTATCGAGATTTTTGTCGAGAACATAAGCCATAGGACTGGCTTTCCATTGCTCGGACATTTCGTCTTGGTGGCGAAACTGTTCGAATTCAATTTCGTGTCCACGTCGCCACAAAATGGTCTCTGCTTGAAAGAGGGGATGAAGTGTTGGCCAAGTGAGCCGAGACCGTGTGACGGGCACACCTACCGCGCTGAGACGCTCGCAAACTTCTTGGAAGAGTTCCACAATATCTGGTTGAGACAAGGTTTGGTCAATGAGCCATTCGCCAATTTCGTTGATCAAGGTTTCTCGGCTCATATTCAGTCTCCAATCGTGTCTTGAACATGTCAGCACGATGATGGCGTTTTACAAGGCCACTGTTGGGCAAGATGGTTCTTTATTTTGTTTGCATAGCCAGTTGTTCAGCGCGTGCACGCTGCACGTCATTATACTTCATAGAAAGGGAGGCAATTATAACTCCCAACGTCACAATCGCGACCAAGATGGTGCAGACAGCATTTATTTCCGGTGTTACCCCCAAGCGCACCTGACTGAAGATCTTCATCGGCAGTGTTGTCGCCCCTGGACCAGAATTGAACTGCGCAATCACCAAATCATCCAGCGAAAGAGTAAAGGCCAGCATCCAGCCAGCAATGACTGCGGGCATGATGATTGGCAGTGTAATGCTGAAAAATGTTCGGGCGGGCGTCGCGCCCAAGTCCAGGGCCGCCTCCTCCAATGAACGGTCAAAACTCGCCAAACGAGATTGCACCACCACCGCCACAAAGCACATGGAAAATGTGATGTGCGCCAGCGTGACCGTGGTAATTCCCCGCTCCATCCCAACGGCCACGAAAAGCAACAACAACGACAAACCCGTGATCACTTCTGGCATGACCAATGGCGCGTAGATCATTCCAGAGAACAAAAATCGCCCCCTAAAACGTGTGTATCGCATCAGCGCCATGGCAGCCATTGTGCCCAACACTGTGGCAACGGAAGCAGAAACAATGGCAACTTTGAACGTCACCCAAGCCGCATCCACCAAACCCAGGTTGGCAAATGCAGCAGCATACCATTTGGTTGAAAACCCTGCCCAAACGGTTACCAATTTAGAGGCATTGAACGAATAGATGATCAGCAGCAAAATCGGGATGTAGAGGAATGCAAACCCTAAAACCACGGATGCGATGTTGAATGAAGTCCACTGTCTGGTCATGCGCCCTGCTCCCGGGCGCGCGCTTCGCTCTTTTGAAACAGCATGATCGGGATGATCAAGATCAATAGCAAGATTATGGCGACCGCCGACGACACTGGCCAATCTCTGTTTTGGAAAAACTCATCAAACAATGTGCGCCCGATCATTAAAGTGCTGGAGCCACCCAGCAATGAAGGAATAACGAACTCGCCAACTGCAGGAATAAACACAAGCATGCAGCCAGCAATCACGCCCGGGCGTGAGAGAGGCCACGTGATTTGCCAGAAGGCTGATACTTTGCTGCATCCAAGGTCAGCAGCAGCTTCCAGCAAGGTACCGTCCTGTTTTTCCAAATTTGCGTAGAGCGGCAAAACCATGAACGGCAAATACGAATACACAATGCCGATATAGACGGCCCAATTGGTGTTCATGATCGTCAGTGGTTCGCTGATCACGCCTGCCCAAATGAGAAACTGATTGAGCAAACCTTCTTTCTTTAAGATACCGATCCAAGCGTAAACACGAATGAGAAACGACGTCCAAAAGGGCAAGATGACCAGCATTAACAAAAGTGGCCGCAGATTGCGCGGCGCGCGCGCCATTCCATAGGCCAGTGGAAATCCGATCAACAGCGTCAGCAGAGTAGAGATAAATGCAATCTGGACACTCGACAGATAGCTTTTCCAATAGAGCGCATCTTGGGTCAGGAATGTGTAATTGCTGATCGAGAAAGTCTTTATATCACACCACCAGCCAATTGGCCCATCGAGCCAATTCATGGCTGGAAGGTAGGGAGGTTGTGCAATGGCGGGTTCGGAAACTGAAAGCTTTGCCACCAGCAAAAATGGCGCCAAGAAAAAGACAATAAGCCAAAGATAGGGCAACCAGATTGTTGCCCGTTTAAAAATGGACTGCAAGGCGCTCACGATATCAACACCCGCGCGCCTTGGGGGGAGCAGGACACCCATACCCGTTCTTCCCAAGTGATCATATCAGCCCCTGAAACCGCGCTGTTCAAAACCGCTGCTTTGACGAACTCACCGCTGTCGAGCTTGACTTTATAGACCGTTAAACCCCCGAGATACGCGATGTCCCAAACTTCACCTTCAAGGGCGTTGAGCGCTTTTGCTGGTTTCTTGCGAGATATGTTCAGCTTTTCCGGTCGCGATGCGAACCAGACATTGCGCCCGACGGCAAATTCTTCCGACGTGTTCACCTGAAGATCTTGCCCGCTGTCGCTTTGCAAGAGAACCTTGCCTTTCGCATGGCCCACGGTTTTGGAGGCGATCAGATTGATGTCACCCAAAAAGTCGGCAACATAGCGGCTGTTGGGTCGTTCATACATTTCCATGGGCGGATCGACCTGGATGATGCGCCCGTGATCCATCACAGCTATTCGATCTGCAACCGTCATGGCTTCTTCTTGATCGTGGGTGACGATCATGAATGTGATGCCCAGCTTCTCCTGCAAGTCCACCAGTTCAAATTGAGTTTCTTCTCGCAGTTTACGATCCAGCGCACCAAGCGGTTCATCCAGCAACAACAGTTTTGGTTGCTTTGCCAGTGACCGTGCCAAAGCGACTCGCTGCTTTTGACCCCCAGACAATTGATCAGGTTTGCGTTTGCCAAAATCCTCCATCTTCACCAAGGCCAACATATCAGCAACTCGATCGTTGATTTCGCTCTTCGCCATGCCATCCTGTTTCAAACCGAAGGCGATGTTTTTCTCAACACTCATGTGGGGAAACAATGCGTAAGACTGGAACATCATGTTCACTGGCCGACGATATGGGGGAACATCCGCCAGATTTTCTCCTGCCAAAAACACATCCCCTTGTGTGACCTGTTCAAAGCCAGCCAACATGCGCATCAACGTCGTCTTGCCGCAGCCGGAGGGTCCCAGCAGCGCAAAAAATTCTCGCTCGTATATTTTCAAGGAAAGGTCGTCCACGGCGGTGACTGCACCGTAGCGTTTGGTGACGTTTTGAAACTCGATGAAGGGCTGTTTGTCCTTCTCCAACCACGGATGGAAACTGCGGTTCAATGCTGCCGGTTGTTTCGGATTGCTCACGAGGCGTCTCCAATCATGAGGCCGCACATAGCGGCCTCATGATGGTTTTGAACCATTACTGGCCTGTTTTCACTTTTGTCCAGGCGCGTGTCACCACACGCTGGGTGCGCGCGTCATACGGCGTTGTGATGTAGGTTTTTGCAAGAGTTGCATCATCTGGATAAATCGCCGGGTCTTCCAGCACGTCTTTCTCAAGAAGTGGTTGTGAGGCTTTGTTTCCATTTGCATAGTAAACATAGTTCGACGCTTTAGCGATCACGTCTGGGCGCATGATGTAGTTCAAAAATTCATGGGCCTCTTTTACGTTCTTGGCATCTTTTGGGATTGCCATTTGGTCGAACCACATCAGAGCGCCTTCGCTTGGAATGGAGTAGCCAATTTCAACACCGGCTTTCGCTTCTGCTGCACGGTCGCGCGCTTGAAAGATATCGCCAGACCAACCGACAGCAAGGCAGATGTCGCCGTTGGACAAAGCGTTGATATATTCAGATGAATGGAATTTTTGAACATTCGGGGTTGTTTTGGCCAACAGGGCTTCAGCCTCTGCAATGTCGCCTGCATCTTTGCTGTCAGGGTTTTTGCCAAGATAATTCAAAGCAGCTGGAATGAGTTCCGATGGCGCATCCAAAACATGCACTCCACAGTCTTTCAGTTTGGCAAGTTTTGCAGGATCAAAAAACACATCCCATGATGTGACTTCACCACCCAAGCGCTCTTTCACTTTCTTGATGTTGTAACCGATGCCCGTTGTTCCCCACATGTAGTTGATGGAGAATTTTGCACCTGGGTCATATTTTTCGGTGCGGTCTGTAATCACGTCCCACATGTTTTTTGTGTTTGGCAAAGCGGATTTATCGAGTTCCTGAAACACACCAGCGTTGATTTGACGTGCCAAGAACGTTGCCGATGGAACAACCAAATCGTAACCAGTGCCACCGGCAAGCAATTTTGTTTCCAAGATTTCGTTTGAATCAAAAACATCATATGTGACTTTGATGCCCGTCTCTTTGGTGAAATCGGTCAAGATGCTCTCGTCGATATAGTCTGACCAGTTATAAACGTTGAGCGTCCGCTCTTGTGCGAATGCGCCTGAAGCCATGACGGCCAAAACGGTCGTCAAAGAAAGTGTTTTCAATTTGATATTCATGCCCTGAAATCCAATTCTGTTCTTGGAGCTTATAATTAGGCTGGTCGCCTTCGACAAAAAGTCTAGGGCAGATGCCGATAAAAGCGCAATCAAAAAAGCGCTGCAGAACTCTGATTTCAAAGATATGTTTGGCGTTCCAGCTCTGACATATCTTGCTCAAAGCGCGTAATTTCAGCCTGTTTGATCGCTGAAAGAATATGGACCATTTCTTTGCCCAATGCTTGGTTTGCAAACGCACTGGATTTGAACTGATGTAAAGCATTAGTCATGACTTTCGGCAAAGGCTCTCCACGGTTTGAGGTATCTTCGTCGTAAGCGTTGCCTTCTAGGGCAGGAAGAGATGGGCCTTTTCCCGCCTGCAGGCCAGCTCGCATTCCTTCCAACAGGCCTGCCAATACCAGATAAGGGTTTGCGTCCGCACCCGACACACGATGTTCCAGACGTCGCGCTGCGCCTTCTGCTGCGGGCAATCGGACGGCGACAGAACGATTGTTTTCACCCCAATTGGCGCGCGTTGGCGCATAAGAACCTGGCGCCATGCGGCGGAAACCGTTGCGCGAATTGACAAAAACGAGTGTCATTTCAGCCATGGTTTTCACGAGTCCAGCGGCTGCGTGTGTGAGCTGTTCATTGCCATTGGCCAAAGAGAAAATATTGTCCCCTTCGCCATTGAGCAGGCTGATATGCACATGCATGCCATTGCCAGGTTGATCTAAAAACGGTTTTGCCATGAACGTAGCTGTAAGCTTGTGCAAGCGCGCGCATTCTCGAACAATGCGCTTGAGTAATACAACATCGTCTGCAGCTTTTAACGGCTCATCGCGATGAACCAGATTGATTTCAAACTGTCCGGGGCCAGCTTCTTTTACAATTGTGTCCAATGGCAAGTTCGCCCATTGCGCAGCATTGCGAATATCGGCAAACACGGGCAGTTTTTCAGCCAACGCATCGAGACCATACATGAATTGGGCATCGGCAATTCCGCTGTCTTCGGCTATTTCAAATGCGCTGCCGTCATCTTTCAACAAGTGAAATTCAAGTTCAAAAGCGCAAACAGGGTGCAACCCATCTTCGCTTAATCGGGCAACGGCGTTTTCAAGGACAGTTCGCGCGCAACCGCCGAAGGGCTGGTGATCCGGGCTTTGCATTTGCAAAATAACTTGAGCAGTTTTTGCTTTTTGCTGGCTGTTGCACGCAATAGATTCTGCGTGCCCCCAAGGGACAGTGGAAAGACTGCTTTCAACCGCTACGCCAAACCCGTCTTTGTCTCCGCTTGAAATGTGCAGACCCGTGTCAGGGACTTCATTTCCCCAAACATCCAGCCCATGCAACGACAGAGGAAAATTAATGCCTGTCGAAAACGCTTTTTTCAGTGAGGAGACAGGAGCCCATTTCCCTCTGGTCACGCCAGAAGGGTCGACCACCACAAACTCTACATTCTCAACAGCTGGATGATCCGCCAAAAAATTGTTCAAGACCGAATTAGAATTTTCCATGGGCATCTGCACAGCTTCTCGAGATTAGTTACAATTTTAACGATTATTTTTGCGGAAACTTTCAACATCACCCTTATGGCATGACACTCACTGGGAATACAGAAAAGTGGGTATTTGGATATGAAAAAAATTGTTGCAGCCAAACTGCATGGAATTCACGTCACAGAAGCAAACCTGAACTATCATGGTTCGATCACACTAGATCCTGAACAATGCGAGTTGGCCGGCATTCTTCCGATGGAGTTTGTCGACATTTGGAACAAAAATTCCGGCGCGCGCATTTCGACTTATGTGATTTATGGAGAGCGTGGAAGCAAGGTGTGCATCTTGAACGGCGCAGCAGCGCGCACATGCCAAAAAGGTGACGCGGTGATCATTTGCTCTAGCGATTATATCGATTCCAGCAAATTGACTGAGATCGAGCCAAAGGTTCTCACATATGATGAACACAACAATGTCACCGAACTTTTGACTTATAAGGCCGGAAGAATTGAAAGCGGTGGTTACACTTTTGCCATCGAAGATAAATCTGGTGATGCGTTACCAATTCCTCTGGATGAAACCTACCGCGCAACACGTTTCGATGCCCCAAAATTATCGGAAGAACATCCGGAATTTGCAGGTTAAAGACTCTGACAAACTAAAAAAGGCCGCTTGATTACTCAAGCGGCCTTTTTTCATTTTCAGCTGTCTAAAATCTACAAAGACGCAGCGAACTTCGCGATGGCGTTTTGATAAGCGGAAGAGGCGTTCCACTCATTCAATACGCGGAAATTGCGTGTCCCCGGGCCGTAGGGCTGGCCTGCTTGCCATCCATATGCACGAAGGTAGTTGGCTGTAGATGCCAAAACGTCTGGAACCGAACGCAGAAGATCGCGCCCACCACCGTCGAAATCTACGCCGAACTTGATGTAGTTGGCGGCCATGAACTGTGTTTGCCCAATTTCACCATGGGCAGCGCCACGAAACTTGCTGCGCGGGATCCAGCCTTTATCAACAATTTTTAGAGCAGCCATGAGGTTCGGTTTGAAAAAACCAGAGCGACGGCAATCGTGGGTCAAAGACGCCAAGGATGTGATGATGTCTTTCTTGCCTGTGAAACGACCAAATCCGGTTTCCATACCCCAGATTGTTGCCAAAACTTCTTTTTGCACGCCAAATCGTTTCTCGACTTTAGCAAATGTACGACGATATTTCTTCAGCCGTGAAAGCGTTGGGCCGCGCAAACCAGCTGTTTTCTTTTTGTAGAATTTGTTGAAATTGCTCTTTGAACTGGCTGCACGTCTAAACCCTGCGTTCACTTTACGATCATAAGCGATGACGCTGGAAGAGTATTTTGTGCTGGCCAGGGCATTAAGTCCGCGCTTGCCAATGCCTGCCGCCCTTGCTTCACGGGCAAAATCTTTTTTGAAAGCGTTAAACCCTGAACCACTGTTGCTGCATTTTGCGGCAAGCGCTGCACTGGATGTGAACGTCATAGCAACGGTGGCTGCCACTAAAATCAGTTTCTTTGTCATGTTTTCCTCATGGAATTAAGAAGATTTCGCGGGACGGGGTCGACCCACGTGATCACTCAAACACCCCGCCAGATTATTCATGTGCTGACTGAATCGTGCAAGGGTTAACCAAACGTTAAATGCGGCGAATTTATGTGAGCCCGTAAGCGCCGAAACCTTGTACAAGATCATCTAAACCAAGAGGTCGGGTGATTGGCGGGGCAGAACGTGCCACGCAATCCGTGCGCTCACACAGGCGACAAGATGGTCCGATTGCCAGCGGAGCAACCTGAACAGGATCGGGCAAATACCTTGTATGGGCTACATTTTCGCTGTCAAAACGCTCTGAGGGGGACACCCGCTTAGCGGTTCCTTCCTTGGCAGCGGCAAGTCGCTGTTTGGCCTGAACATCCTCAATACCCAATAAGACTGCAGTTCGCCTTGGCCGATCGCCCGCTCCTTCATGGGGGCCATCAATTGTTTTTGATAATGTGAGATAAACCGTGGAATCTTCTCCCACCACACGTTCTGATATAATTTCATCAGGTTTGGCAAACGCTGCATGAATGCCCAATTTGGGACAATTGCCTCCAAATCGCGCCACTGGAAAACCTTTGGCTCCAATTCGCCGCAACAGGTTTCCCCCCTGATCAATTTGCATGGCAAAAAATGGCAAGCCAGCCCGTCGACCAGAACTTTTGTCCTGCAACGACACCAGGCGTTCAGCGACCTGCGAAAACCCCGTTTCAAAACGTGTGGCCAATAAGAGGGGGTCGTATTTCAATCTTTCCGCCGTTTGCAAAAACTTGTTGTAGGGCATGAGAACACACAGTGCCGTATATCGCGCTAATTCCATACGTGCCAAACGCTTGGCTTCATCCCCTTCAATTTTTAACAGCTCAATCTCTTCATCCAGGGCTTCACTTTCGCGGCGCAAAACAAGTTCTTGCGCCAAAACCTCGGCACGTTCTTCGCGCGGCAAACGTTCAGAAATGAACAAACGTCCTGAATGCCGATCCAACCGTTTTTTCCAAACAGGCATGGTTTCCACGGGCAAGACCTGTACGGCCAGACCGTGATCAGCACGCAACAAGGTATAAAGCGCTGCCATTTTGCCTTGGTTGTCACCCAAAGCTGCCGTGATTCTTTCCGCAGCGCGTTCCAATGATGGGAAGCTCCAAACCGTGCTTTCAAAAACCGAACGCACAGCATCAACAGGCAGTTGTGTGACAGAAGGCTGGGAGAGCTCACCACCCTCCCCCATAAGCCGCGACAGGTCACTCAACCGTTCCTGTTGTTCGCGATAGGCACGATAAAGTTTCACAATTCCAAGCGCTGCATTTGGCGCACCATCGGACAGTTCCAGCAATTCGCCCGGGCCCGGCAGTTCGCTGGACAAAAGCGGGTCTGCAAACACTTCGCGCAATGCGGGAACAGATCCACCTTCGCCGGTGGGCTGCAAGTCTTCTGGTGCCACTTGATATGTAGCGACAAGTTTCAAAACCAATTGCGCCGTCAATGGGCGTTGGTTGCGCTCAATCAGGTTAAGATAGCTCGGTGAAATATCCAACTGTTGCGCCATGGCAGTCTGAGTCAGATCCAAAGAAGTGCGAATGCGGCGCACGCGAGGACCAGCAAATATTTTGGTGTCAGCCATTTTACAAACCATACCGTAAACAACGCTTCATTTTATGACAAAATTTACAAACTTACAATTCTAAGAGTCACAAATCGTACATTCACACCCAATTTTGCAGCTAAAAATACATTTTTTCTACAGTTTGTCGTCGAGCTATGCTTTCTAAAGTTCATCAGGCGCGGTTTTACACCAAGCTTTGTAAAAATTTACAAACTCAACAGAACACGCAAGCGAGGACTATTTCATGACCAATACAGTGACACCTATCAAAAAAGCCAAGCAGCGCGCCGCTGATCTTTCTGCCGAACGTATGTCTTCTGTGTCGGATGATCAGGAAACAGCAATCCGCCAGCTGGCCAACGACCTCCACCGCCTCAACCACGCAGTTATGCGCGCAGTGGATGCAGGCGTAAGTGTCGAACTCGTTCGCTCAGCACGTCATCACGGCGGTGAGGGCAACTGGGGCGATATGATGGTTCCCGTCATCGTCAAAGGCTAACGCCATCACCATCGGGATTTGGGCGCGATTGCCCTCTCAATCGCGCCCTCTTATATTTACAAAACAGGATTCACAAAATGTCTTACTCATCTGAAATCGGTAACGCCGACCGCCTCATTTCTACCAATGGTGCACCGTGGAGCGGCATCAGCGCTGAAAGCGTCGCACGTATGCGCATGCAAAACCGCTTTCAAACGGGCATCGACATTGCAAAATACACCGCCGGTATTATGCGCCGCGATATGGCGGCTTACGATGCAGACCCAGCCGCTTACACACAGTCTCTCGGCTGCTGGCACGGGTTTATCGGCCAGCAAAAAATGATCTCCATAAAGAAGCACTTTGAATCAACAGACCGCCGTTACCTTTACCTTTCTGGTTGGATGGTTGCAGCACTGCGCTCCGAATTTGGCCCATTGCCCGATCAGTCTATGCATGAAAAGACGTCAGTGCCCGCGTTGATTGAAGAACTCTACACTTTCTTGCGTCAAGCCGACGCTCGCGAGCTGGGCGGTATGTTCCGCGAATTGGATGCCGCGCGTGATGCAGGCGATGAGCTCACCGCAAAGCGCATTGAGACATCCATCGACAATTATCAAACCCATGTTGTGCCCGTGATTGCAGACATTGATGCCGGGTTTGGCAATGCGGAAGCGACTTATCTTCTGGCTAAGAAAATGATTGAAGCCGGTGCTTGTGCCCTGCAAATTGAAAACCAAGTGTCCGATGAAAAACAATGCGGCCACCAAGACGGCAAAGTGACAGTTCCCCATGAAGACTTCCTCGCGAAAGTTCGCGCTTGTCGCTACGCTTTCCTTGAACTTGGTGTTGAAGATGGCGTGATTGTTACCCGTACAGATTCACTGGGTGCAGGCCTAACCAAGCAAATCGCGGTTTCCAAAGAACCAGGCGACTTGGGCGACCAATATAATTCATACCTTGATTGTGAAGAGATCGATCCAAGCGACATGCAAAATGGCGATGTGGTTTTGAACCGCGACGGCAAACTTTTGCGTCCAAAGCGTTTGGCAAGCAACCTGTTCCAATTCCGCGAGGGCACAGGTGAAGCTCGTTGCGTAATGGACAGTATTGCATCTCTGCAAAATGGCTCTGACCTTCTGTGGATCGAAACCGAGAAGCCTCATATCGAGCAGATCGCGGGTATGGTGGATGAAATTCGAAAGGTCATTCCAAATGCAAAACTGGTCTACAACAATTCACCATCTTTCAACTGGACGCTGAACTTCCGCCAGCAAGTGTTTGATGCGTGGACAGAAGAAGGCCGCGATATGTCTGATTACAATCGCGCGGATCTGATGAATGCATCATATGACGAGTCAGAATTGTCGACTGAAGCTGACAACCGCATCAGGTCTTTCCAGAAAGATTCATCGGCACGTGCAGGCATTTTCCATCACCTGATTACACTTCCAACCTACCACACAGCGGCATTGTCTACGGACAATCTGGCGAAAGACTATTTCGGTGACGAAGGAATGCTTGGTTACGTTGCAGGTGTTCAACGCAAAGAAATTCGCCAGGGCATTGCATGCGTAAAACACCAAAACATGGCCGGTTCTGACATGGGTGACGACCACAAAGAATACTTTGCTGGTGAGGCTGCATTGAAAGCAGCTGGCGAAGACAACACCATGAACCAGTTCGGTTAAGACACGGTCTGGTTTCCACTGGCAAAAAATTGAAGACCGCTTGATTGTTCAAGCGGCCTTTTTTTGATTTATTGGGATGTCAGCAACACATGTCGGCTCCATATGAAAACACTCGCCTCACTTGCTCTGGCTTTCAGCCTGCTATTTTCAAACAGCCCAGCTTTGTCTCAAGTGTTGGAGGATGATGAGGCGCGTCCGCTCAATGTTTTGGAAATTTACGATGGCACACATTTCCTGTCGATGGACAAAGCTGTCCCAAAGGGAAACATACTGGTTCACTTTTGGGCCACCTGGTGCGGCCCTTGTAAAGAAGAGCTTCCCCACATCGAAACCTTTTACAAAGAGTTGAAAAAGAAGGGCGCTGCCGACAAATTGGTGATTGTCTCCATCGACACGATCCCTTTTGAAGATGTGCTGTCTTTTATGCGCAAAGTGGTGAGTCTGAAAGACCTGCCAACGCTCCAAACATCGCCCATCGATATTCCAAAAATATTTCCTGTGCGCGGCTATCCGGTGTCATTTTTGTTGGACGGCGAACGCCATATCGTTGCCAAACAAGATGGCCCCATCAACTGGCAAGACGAAAAGGTAAAAGACCTTCTCTTCACCCATTTCAAAGTTGCGAAATAGAACTGCAGCGCGTTTAGCGCGCGCCACCGCGCCATTGTTGGAAAACCTGTGCACATTGTTGCTGATCGCGAATTTCAACAGAATTGCCGAACACATCTGCTTCAGCGCCTGGCAACCACTGCTTTGGCAGATTGCGGAACTTCATCCGCATCGGTGTGCTCATGCCTTCACCAAACGCGATACATTCCCGATTTGATAGAGATGAAATGAAAGCAATCGTGCTCGCAGAAGATGACGAGATCGCTTTACGAATAATCTCTTGGTCGAAATCATTGGTCAAACGCAGTGAAAACACGGTGGAACACTGGGACAGAATGGTTGGATCAAGTTCAGACGGACGCTGAGAAATGATGGCCATGAAAGACCCATATTTACGACCCTCTTTTGCGATACGCGCAATGGCGCGGCGCGTTGGTTCAAAGCCACCTTTGCCAGCAGGCACATAACGGTGCGCTTCTTCACAAACTACGAGAATTTTGAGATTGCCTTTCGCGGCAATCGCCAACTCAAACGACAAACGACACAAAACGGAGGCCACAGAGTTCACCACTTCTGCTGGCATTCCCGCCATTTGAATGATGGTGGACAATGCACCTGTTCCCGGCAGACCAAAGAAATTACCGATCACTTTTGCAGCAATGTCTTCAATCGTGCGATGGCGGAACATGAATGCGTAACGAGAATCATTGGTGTGGGCATTGATACGAGCTTTGAGTGACTTCAAAACCGACTTGTCATAGCGGGATTCCAACAACCCCATTTCTTCATCAATTTCGGACAACAAATCTGCCATCCGATAAGGCACGGCGGTATCTGCAGTAAACGCGCTTGAATTTGAATCAGTGCGCAACTTTACGCGGTCTTCGCCATCGCGAAATTTTGCTTTTGCATTGGGAATGAACTCGCGCAGCGCGTCCACTTCTTCGTGCACCAATGATTTGCCGCGAAACAGAACTTCAACATATTCTTCGAGCTGAAACATCCAAAATGGCAAATCTAGATTTGATTGCTCAATCGTGTTCGCTTCTGGGAAAGCACGTGAATATTCATTGTGAGGATCAAGGGTAATCGTGCGCAGATCGGGAATGATTTCTTGAGCGGCATGAAGCAACAACGAAACAGAGGCAGACTTACCGCAACCAGTTGAACCCAAAACAGCAAAGTGTTTGGACAACATGTCCGCAACATCAACATATGCTGGAATTGAATCATCCTGCGAAAGTGCGCCAATGACTGCGTTTGAAGAGCCGGTGGCCGCGTAAAGTGAAGCCAAATCTGCAGCACGAATTTGGTGCACAACAGATCCAACACCGGGATAGGAACTAATACCTTTAGAAAAACTTGGCTTGCCGTTCGAGCCATCAGTCACTTCACCTTGAAGCTCGACTTGGAAGCGCAGGTTTGATTCCTTATCTTCTGTGAATTCGCCAGTCGGCATATCAATATCGCAGATCATGCCGACGATTCTGCTTTCACCTACTACGATGGAGAGCATACGACCCACAGCCCAGGTCAAGCCGGTGATTGTATCCACGCAAGACGTATTGCCCTGAACGACGGCCATGCTGCCGTTACACGAAATGACAAAAGCTTGCGGACGATCTTCCTTGCGCATGGGGCGCGGCCCGCTGTCTTGGCTGACGGCCTCTTTCTTTTCCGGTTCGGGGCGGAAAGACATAAGTGGTTTGTTTGTTTCTGGCACGGTCGGTGCTGGTGCTGCGGGCGCAACAGGCTGACTTGCCGGCGCAACAGGTGCTATGGGCGCGCGCTGCTGAATGGTTTGAGGCGCTATCGACTGGGCAGTTGCTGCCTGAGGCGCAACAGGTGGTGGCGATGCGGGAATTGCCGTGGATTGACGCATAACAGGATCGGCTTGTCGAACCCTTGGTGCAGGTGTCGCAGGAACCGCCGGTTTTGCTGATGCAGCTGCCTTTTTGGCATCTGTTGCAGCATTTATCCGACGCATAAGCGCATCATTGTCCATAATACGATCCGAATCCCAGTAAACTCAAGCGCCAAGATACGAAACCTATGGTTAACATTCGGTGATTTTTTGACGTGTCATGACTGCAGATTGCTGTTTCAATCACTTAACTTTGCTGTGATCTCTGCTAGGTTCATTTCAATCAGATTTGAAAATTGAAACCATGGCCTCAATCAGCAAAACGGCAGCGTCAGATCAACACAGAAACTCAAAGCGAGGGGTGTCTTCTTTTGAGGAAGCCACTCACTGGTTGAATGAGCGTGGAATCGAAGACATTGAATGCATCACTCCAGACATTGCAGGAGTGGCGCGGGGCAAAATGATGCCGTCCAGCAAATTTCTGGACGGATCCACACTTGCGCTTCCAAGCTCCGTTTTTATGCAAACGATTTCTGGCGAATATCCGGACGAAAGCGACAGTTTTCAATATCCGCCCAATGATGGTGATTTGCGATTGATCCCTGATCTTTCAACACTTGCAGCCGTGCCATGGGAGACTGACCCAACGGCGCAGGTCATTTGTGACATGCATGACCACAACGGTGAAAACGTAAATTTCACGCCGCGCAATGTGTTGAGAAATGTTATTGATGCTTATGCGAAAAAAGGTTGGAAACCAGTCGTTGCGCCCGAGATCGAATTCTATCTCGTCAAAACGAACGCAGATCCAGACATTCCTCTAGAGCCGCCTATCGGAAGGTCCGGGCGCGCCATTGCAGGTGGCAACGGTTACTCTATTGCAGGAGTGAACGAGTTCGACGAACTGATCGACGAAGTTTATGATTTTTCTGATGCGCAGGGTTTGGAAATTGAAACCCTCATTCATGAAGAAGGTGCAGCACAGCTCGAAATCAATTTGAACCACGGAGATGCTATCGAACTGGCAGACCAAGTGTTCATGTTCAAACGCACCATTCGTGAAGTGGCGCTAAAACACGGCATGTACGCCACGTTCATGGCCAAACCCATTCAAGGACAACCGGGTTCTGCCATGCATATTCACCAAAGTGTTGTTGATCTTGAAACAGGACAAAATATTTTCAGTGATAATGACGGAAACGAATCTGCGTTGTTTCGTTCGTTCCTTGGCGGCATGCAACACTATGTGCCAAAGACATTGGTCATGATGGCGCCTTATGTAAACTCCTATCGTCGCCTCACCACACATTCCTCCGCCCCGGTAAATGTGCATTGGGGTTATGACAATCGTACGACAGGTTTGCGTGTACCCACATCAGATTCAGCCGCACGGCGTGTGGAGAACCGTATCCCATCGTCTGATGCTAATTCCTATCTTGCTCTCGCCGCTTCGTTGGCCTGCGGTTTTTTGGGCATGATGAACAACCTTGTGCCCACATCCGCCACAGAAGCCACGGCCAATGAAGGTGAAAACGATTTGCCCCGCGGTCTTTTGGAAGGGCTTGCTTCTTTCGAAAATGACGAAGGTCTGAACGACCTTTTGGGCGAAGAATTTATAGGTCTCTACAGTGCGATCAAACGTGAAGAATTTGAAACTTTCATGAAGGTGATCTCCCGTTGGGAACGGGAATATCTTTTGTTGAATGTCTAACCATGTCTACCAATCTCCAATCTCTCCGGGGCGATCCTGGTATGAAGATTCTTGTGGGTCGCGCCCTGCCTATCCCGGACTGGGCGGTGACGTAGATTGCGATGTGGTTGTTGTCGGCGGTGGTTTTTGCGGGCTGTCTGCCGCCCTACATCTTGCGGAAGCCGGAACCAAAGTTGTCCTCATTGATGCTCACCGCTTTGGTGACGGGGCTTCTGGGCGAAATGGTGGGCAAATGGGGTCAGGCCAGCGTGCCGGGCCACTTGAACTTGAAGAAGAACTTGGGTTCGAGCGCAGCAAAGCGCTTTGGGACATGGCAGAAGATGCAAAGACATCACTGCACAATATAGCAGACCGCTACGGGTTCGACTTTGAATATCAACATGGGCAACTAACGCCTATGCACAAACAACGCTATGAGACCGAAGCGCGCCATGAGGTGGAGGCTTTGACGACGCGTTATGGCTACGGAAAAATCGAATATCTCGACAAAGAAACCATGTCAGCGGCGCTTGGAAGCGAGCACTATTTTGGCGGCACGAGAGACACAGGCACGGGCCACATTCACCCGATGAAATATATCATTGGGCTTGCTGCCGCCGCAGCAAAAGCTGGCGTTGAATTGTATGAAAATACAGCTGCAGTTTCCATTAAGCGTGGTCGAAGAATATCGATTCAAACCAAAACTGGAACCATCAGCGCCGACAGGTGCTTGCTGGCATTGAACGGGTATCACAACGATTTGCGACCTGAACTTGCATCACGCGTTTTGCCAATCCAGAGCTTTATTGGGGCAACCATTCCCCTGCCCGACAACACGCCTATTTTGCCAAATGGTGAAGCCGTCGACGACAGCCGTTTTGTGGTCCGCTATTTTAGAAAATCGAAAGACAACCGATTGTTGTTTGGCGGTCGTGAGGCCTATGGAAAATCAACGCCCGGTGACATTGAACGTACCATTCGAAAACAAATTGCAGAGATTTATCCGCATCTTGCTGACGTGGAAATGACCCACGCTTGGGGAGGCAATGTGGCGATCACCATGCCACGCATGCCCTATATTCGTGAATTGGAGCCAGGCCTTTGGACGGCAGGTGGCTTCTCCGGTCATGGGGTGATGATGTCCAACCATACGGGACGTCTCATCGCCGAACAGTTTCTGGGGAAAACCGACCACATCAAACATCTGCAAGATCTCAACATTCCAGAATTTCCCGGGGGAACTCTGTTCCGCAATCCACTGAAACTTCTTGCACTGACGTGGTATGCTATGCTCGATCGCATCTAACCCGTGTTGACGCGATCAATGTCTCCATCTGCCCATGCCAGAACTTTTGGGTTCATTATTTTGAACCAAAGTGGCGGTATTGCCGCCAACAAAAATGTGCCGGGATAGCCAGAAGGCAATCGCGGCAACTCCTCAAAATTTCGAAGGCTTTGATAGGGTCGCATGGGATTGGCGTGATGGTCACTGTGCCTTTGAAGATGAAAAAGCATTAGGTTTGAAACAATATGATTGGTGTTCCAGGAATGGTGCGGCTGGCATGGTTCATATTTCCCATTTGCCAGCTTCTCTCTTTTCAAACCATAATGTTCCACGTAATTGGCTTCTGTCAGCGCATACCAACCAATGAAGTTGTGCACCAGTAGGAAGGGAATCATGATCCATCCAAAGGCCAAAATGAGCGCCAAATTAACAACAATCGTAACGGCATAACCTTGCAGAGTTTCATTGCGCCAGTGCCAGAACGAAAGTCCCTTTTTATTCATACGCTCGCGTTCATGTTCAAAGCCACGCTTCAACGCGCCGGGCAATTCACGTCGCGCAAATGCGTAAACGCTTTCATTGAAACGAGCTGATGCAGGATCTTCGGGTGTTGCGACCCATGTGTGATGCCCGCGATTGTGCTCAACACAGAAGTGGCCATAGCCAGACACTGCATTGGCCATAAGCGCAAAGAATTTGTCTGTCTTGTTTGGTTTGTGCCCCAGTTCATGACCAACTGTGATTGCTGTTCCTGACGTATATCCTGCACTCACTGTTATCGCCAGAATGGCCCACCATGGTAGGTCTTGGGTTCCCACCATCCATGCTGATGTGAGCAAAGCGAGCCAAAAAAGCGGAACGGAAACATGGAGCAGAATTCGATAGTAATTGTCCTCCGCCATTTTTTCGACAATCTCGGCCGGCGGATTGCTGTGGTCTTCACCTAAAATCAAATCCAAAACGGGGATCATCACATAGGAATACAGAAGCGGTACCAGCATCACCCAAGGAGATTGGCCAAGCTGGAAATACAGCCAGGCACATGCAATGGGCACAATTGGTACGGATAAAGACAAAAGCCAGAGGTAGCGTTTCGTATCCTTATATTCGATACGCTCACCCGTTTTGGTTTCTGCCACAAATATCATTTTCAGAGCCTCTTTACGATGACGTTGCCAACGGAATAACCCGCGCCGAATGAACAGATAATACCAAGGGAACCCGCAACGAGGTCATCGCTGTTTTGCGAAAATGCGATGATTGATCCAGCCGAACTTGTGTTAGCATATTCCTGCAAAATGTTGGGTTGTTCGCTCGGTTCTGGAACGCGACCCAACACCTTTCTTCCAATAAAATCGTTCATGGATTTATTGGCTTGGTGGAGCCACATTCGATCAAGTTTCGTTGGATCAACACCCTCATCTGAACAATGTTTCACAACCATATCTGAAACAATTGGCACAACCTGTTTGAAGACTTGGCGACCGTTTTGCATGAACTGCATGTCACGACGATCCGCAACACCGTCGGGTCGCGATCGACGCAAAAAGCCATTGTTGTTTCGAATGTTGTTGGAAAATTGCGTAAGACATCTTGTGGCCAAAATCTCAAACTGAGTGTCAGAACTTGCCTGCGATTTTTCTTCCAAAACAACCGCAGTACAAACATCTCCAAAAATAAAATGGCAGTCGCGATCGCGCCATTCCAGATGGCCAGAACAAATCTCCGGGTTGACCATCAAAATACAATTGGCTGAACCGGATCGGATCATGTCGGCAGCAGACTGAATTCCGAACGTGGCGGACGAGCACGCCACATTCATATCAAACCCGAAGCCATCGATCCCAAGCGCATCTTGGATTTCAATTGCAATCGCGGGATAGGCGCGTTCATGATTGGACGCGGCACAAATAACGGCATCCACATCTGCGGCGGTTTTCCTCGCCTTTGCCAACGCATCTTTGGCAGCATGGATTGCCATTTCAGTCATGATGCCAGGCTCTTCGATTTCTCGCTGACGCAGTTGAGGGTGCATTATATCAGGATTTAAAACGCCTTCTTTATCCATCACATGGCGGCGCTCAATGCCAGAGGCCTTGAATATGAACTCTTCATTGGAATGGGGAATAGGCTCTTGTTCACCAGCCTCGATTTCTTTCGAGTGAAGGGCATTTTGCTTATCAGCATAAGCATTGAAAGCTTCGACCAGCTCTGCATTAGTGATAATGGCCTCTGGTGTAAAAACACCGGATCCACTGATGACGACTTGACGCATATTTGTTTGGCCTTAACCCTTGTATCGGCACCAAAACTAAGGCGACAATTGTGACATCACAAGGTGCAATCGAAAATTGAGAGTGAATAATCTGAAATGTTGAAATCGCAGCCAGCCGCTCAAGATTCGATTGCCATGTTGGAGCGCTTGGTGGGTTACGACACCACATCGCGCAATTCCAACCTCGACCTCATCAGCGACATTCAATCCATGCTTGGAAAACTCGGCGCAGAGTCTCGTCTCACGTTCAATGACGCCAAAACCAAAGCCAATCTTTGGGCCACGATCGGTCCGCAAGGTGTCGGCGGAGTGGTTTTGTCCGGACATACGGATGTGGTTCCTGTAGATGGGCAAGATTGGTCAAGTGATCCTTTTAAATTAACCGAGAGAGACGGACGTCTGTTCGGTCGCGGCACTTGCGATATGAAGGGATTTATTGCCTGCGTAATGGCCCATGCAAAAGACATGGCCGAAGCCGATTTGAAAACGCCTATTCACTTTGCCTTTTCCTACGATGAAGAAGTGGGGTGCACAGGGGTGAAAGGCTTGATTGATGATATGCGCGACAACTTACCGACCCCACTGGCAGTGATCGTTGGCGAACCGACCAGTATGCAGATTGTTGGAGGTCACAAAGGCGGGCACAGTTATGTCACCACCGTACATGGGGTTGATGGCCATTCCAGCGCGCCTGATCTTGGGGCCAATGCAATTTTTTATGGTGCGCGCATTATCAATTTCATCGAAAACCTCGGGCAACGCTTAAAAGCCGATGGGGATCCGACCAACGGATTCACACCATATTATACAACAGTTGATTGCGGATTGATTGAAGGTGGCACGGCGGGAAACATCATCCCAGCGCAGTGCCAATTTCATTGGGGGTTCCGCAATGTTCCTGGCGACGACACGGATATGTTCTGCAAAGAAGTCTTTGACTTTATCGAAAGTGAAATCGAACCTGAACTGAAAGCTGTTTCGCAAGCTGCTGGGGTTACCCACGAATTGCGCCATTATCTGCCAGCCATGAAACCTGATGAATCGTCCCCTGCAGAAAGTTTGCTACGCCACCTCACAGGTCTTAATGAATCTGGTCGTGTCGCCTATGGCACTGAAGCTGCACATTTTCAGACTGCTGGGGTTCCAGGCGTGATATTTGGTCCCGGTTCCATCAAACAAGCCCATTTGCCAGACGAATATATAGACATAAGTCAGATGGAAGCCTGTCATGATTTTATTGGCAAACTCACAAAATGGGCCAGCGAAAACGAGGGTATAAAGTGATGAGATTTATTTTCGCCTTTGTCTGCCTATTTCTTTGCTTAGTGTTTTGGGGAAGTTCGCTCGCCAACGCCCAATGGCACGAATGGGAATCTCGACACTACCGCGACCACCCGTTGGTTGGGATGGTGTATCTTCCTGCAAGACAAGGGCCCATTGACTCTACGGACAGGGGGCAAGCACTGCGCCGTTTGATGGTTTCCAGATGGGCCGCACGCGTTAGGTTTCTTTTGATTGGTGAAAACCACGACAATCCTGACCACCACATTTTGCAGGCAAAACTGATTGATGACATCACTGAATTCGGGCGCAGCCCTAATATTGTCTTTGAGATGATCCCACGCAGTTTGGCAGGAGAAGCCAGCATTTACGATTTGAAGAAAGACCCCCAACTGGAAGACTTTGCCAAACGTTTGAAGTGGGAAGAACGTGGTTGGAACAGTTGGGACATCTACAAGCCCGTGGCATTGGCTGCTGCCATTGATGGTCTAAGAATACTGCCGGGCGATCTTGATCGTGCAACCATTCGCAGTCTTTATTCCACTGAAACAGCTTTGTCGGCCGATGAACGCAAGCGTTTTGGTTTGGATGAAACCTTATCTCCCGCGCATCAAGCTTCCCTCAACAAAGAGCTGATTGATTCCCATTGTGGTTTAATTGGCGAAGAGGCTTTGCCCGCAATGTCGCGCATTCAGCGCGCAAGAGATGGCTCAATGGCTGATGCGCTCATATCCGGTTCCCTGCGATCTGGTGCGGTTTTGATTGCAGGCAACGGACATGTGCGCAAAGATCGAGGCGTTCCGTTGGTTTTGCGTAAACGGCTTCCAGGCTACAATGAATCCAAGGTTTCCAGACCAGACGCACAAGGTAGATCCAAAGACTATTTGGTGCGCACTGCCAAAGCCAACACGTTTTCCATTGGGCTGATCGAAGTGCGCGATGGAATTGTTGATCCCAAACAATACGGCCTGATCAACGAAGAGGGTGAGTCACTCTATGATGTCGTGATTTTCACACCCAAAGCGAATATATCAGACCCTTGTGATGCCATGCGCAAACAATTCAAATCTAAGAAAAAGAGCAGCAATGACTGACCGGAAAAACACACCTTCATTGGACACTCTGTTTGCACAGGCCAATGGGGCAATCGACCCGCAAACGGGAGGTGTTGTGCCACCACTACAATCTGCGACCACATTTGTGCGCGATGAAGATTACAACCCGCTGTCTCCCAATCATGTTTATGCCCGCGACGACAATGATCTCACCCGATTGGGCGAAGAAATGTTAGCACAAGCCGAACATGCCGAGGATGGTCTGCTTTTGCCTTCTGGTATGGCCGCCATTGCCACAGTTATGCGCACGGTGCCCAATGGTGGACGCATCATCATGCAATCCGGCATCTATTGGGGCGCAACAAAATGGACTCGGGATTTTTGTGCAAGGCGCGACATCGACCTGATTGAAGTGGACTGTTCTGATCTCAAAGCCCTACAGGAAGCTGCAAAACCTGCCCAAATTCTGTGGATTGAAACACCCTCCAATCCTTATTTGAAAACAGTCGATATTGCGGCCTGCTCCACATTGGCCCGTGAATTGGGGGCGACGCTCGTGGTGGATTCCACGGCTGCAAGCCCCGTGATTTCACAACCACTGGATCATGGTGCAGATATTGTCATGCATTCAGCGACCAAAGGAATAAACGGCCATTCAGACGTGTTGGCAGGTTTCCTGGCTTGCAAAGACGCACAAAGCACCCTCTGGCAAAGCCTAAAAACGGATCGTCATGATGCCGGTGCGGTGATGGGTTCTTTCGAAGCTTGGTTGTTGATACGCGGTATGCGGACACTCCCCTTGCGTATGGAGCGTATGTGCACCAATGCTCTCGTGATTGCGAAACACCTTGAACAACACCCACAAGTTGAAACCGTGCTTTACCCTGGCTTGGACTCCAACCCAGGACATGAAATCGCCTCACGCCAAATGACTGGCGGATTTGGAAGTCTTTTATCTTTTCGCGTGAAGGGCTCGCGCGAGAACGCTCTAAAGGTTGTTGGCAAAATGGGGCTGTTCAAACGAGCCACTTCTCTTGGTGGCGTAGAGAGCCTTGTGGAACACCGCCACACGATTGAAGACACGGTGCCTGACAATCTGCTGCGTCTTTCCATCGGCATCGAAAACATCGCAGACCTGATAGCCGATTTGAACCAATCATTAACCTAGTTTGTAAATCACCATTTTCCGTTACCCAGCCGTTAACAGACCAAATGGCATGCTGAACCATTAGATTGGTCGCATGGGCGCGACTGCAGTGAAACAGTGACGGGAGTTTCCAATGATTTACCAACGCCGCAAAAGCGACTTGAACAAGGGAAAAAGTGAAGCGCATCGCGAATGGCCGACGATTGCACGCCAAAAAGAAAAGCGTGCCGTTCTTTTGGAAAAGAGCCGCCGTGGCATCGCGGTGTTTGACACCGACCTTCGCCTCATTGATTGCAATTCCTTGTATGGCGATGCCCATGATTTGCCACCGTCGTTGATGCGCGAAGGCGCTGCCCTTCTTGATGTTCTCAATCACATGGTTGAAACAGGAGACCTGCCTGGCAATGACGCTGATGCTTATGTGACAAAACACATCAACCTTGCCAAAAGCAACAGCATCGAAACCGTGTTTGAAACGTTGCCCGATGGCCGCGTGATGTCTGTTGGATATATTCCGGTCGAAACAGGCGGTTGCATCATCACGCAAGATGATGTGAGCAACATTTTTGCTGTCAAAGAAGAGATTGAACATGCTGGTTTTTATGACCGACGCACAACTCTTCCCAACAAACGTGTTCTGCTTAAATGCATTGATGAAGCCTATATGCAGAGCTGGGATGAATCTTCCTTCGCCTTGTTTGTTGTGAAGGCGACCAATTTTGCATCTTTGCAAGAACGCTTGGAAGACACCGCAGGGCACCTTTTGATCAAACAAATTGGCGACCGTATCCGAGATTGTATTCGCCAAGGCGATCTGCCAGCAAAGTTGGACGGTGCCGAGTTTGGTATTCTACAACAGGCTGTGAGCCAACTTGCAGACTCGGAAGCATTGGTTAAGCGTCTTCTTGATGATTTGAACCAACCTTACATGATTGAAGGCATGCCAGTTCTTGTTGAATTCTCTGTGGGCATTGCTTTGCCCAATACCGAAGATGATCGCGAAGAAACCCTTGTGCAAAATGCGCGCGACGCAGCAGACACCGCAACTCAGCAAGTTGGTTGCCGCTATGCTTTCTGTAACTTGAAAGAAGAATTGGCACTGTCGGCTTAGTCGGTTCACATAAGCTTTTCGGAGGCCTCGTATCTGAATGATACGAGGCCTTCTTTGTTAGAAAATGATGTTCATGACAGTAATTGAAACGATCAAGAACAGAATTGTCATGCCAAATCCCGCGCGCATGAAATCTTTCACACGATAGCCAGCCGGCCCCATGATGAGCGCATTGACCTGATGGGTTGGTATCAAGAACGAATTTGACGTTGAGATAGCGACTGTCAGCGCGAAAATTGCAGGATCACCACCGGAAGCCACAGCGATGCTGATTGCCAATGGAACCAATAGAACCGTTGCTCCAACATTGGACATGATCAAGGTAAAAGCAGCAGCCAAGAGCGCAACACCAATTTGCAAACCCCAGATGGGCACACCGTCTAAGCCGGACAATATTCCGTCGGCAATCCACTGAGCTGTTCCTGTTGATTGAACCGCTTGACCCAACGGAATCAAACTCGCCAGCAGGAACACGGTGTTCCAACCCACTGCGGAATAGGCTTCATCAATGCGCAACACTCGGCTTGCCACCATGCCCGCCGCGCCCACCAACAGGCACAGTGATAAAAGAATGTCGGTGAACAGAATAAGGCCGAGCGCAATGAGAAAAAATGTCAGTGCCCACCCCACTTTTTTCGGGCGCAACTCTTCGCGAGGATAGTCACTGGTGACAATGACGAAATCACGGTCTTTTTGTAAAAGGTTCAAAGAACTCCAAGTGGTGTGAACCAGAAGCGTGTCGCCAGCGTGCAAGGGTTCAAATCCAATTTTCGTTGGTAGGTGATCATCGGTGCGAATGTGGCTCATCACCTCTTCACCGCGATAGATTGCCAAAAGAGAAAACCCATAGCGTTCACGAGCACGTACAGAGCGTGTTGATTCTCCGATCATCGAACTCTCTGGCGGAATTACGATTTCAGCGACACCGCAGCGATGGCTTGCCAGTTCGCGAGAAAATTTATCCATTTGCGGATGGATCACCAAATCATTCTGAACAGCAAAACGGCGTATAGCGGCGGGCGTTCCCATAACGGCGATACGGCTTGGCGCTTCCAATTCATCCAACACAACGGGTGCCACAAAAGTCTTCTGGTTGATGTGCAGCGCAATAATATAGATGTCAAAATCTGAGTGAATGTCGAGAATGGTTCGTCCAGCAATCGGTGAATCGGACGGAACCGACAATTCGGTTATTCCAGAATCCAGGCCATAAAGTCTGTTCAAATATTCAGAACGTTTGTCCGCCTCACTGCCACCCTGGTCTTCTGAACCTGGCAAAATGTAACGGCCGAAAAGAGTGAAATACAAAATTCCTGTAACCACCAACGACAAGCCTATGGGAGTCACTGAAAACAAATCGAATGTTTCCATCTGACTCTCTTGAGGCAATTCTGCATTGGCGCTGATAATAAGATCATTCAGCAAAATAAGCGGCGATGATCCCACCATTGTGATCGTGCCACCCAAAATGGCGCAAAACCCCATAGGCATCAAAAGCCGCGACAAAGGAATTTCGGTGCGCGAAGAAATGCGCGACACAACGGGCAAATAAAGAGCAGCCGCTCCAACATTTTGCATGAACGATGAGATGATCGCCACTGTTGAGGAGACGATTGGAATGATCCGTTGTTCCGTTTGTCCACCAAACTTCAATATGAAATGGGTGACGGTGGACATCACACCCGTCTTGTCGAGCCCCGCCCCAATGATCATCACGGCAATTATTGAAATCACTGCGTTTGAGGAGAAGCCTGCAAATAGTTCTTTGGGGTCAGCCAGATTTTCCAAACCGGGCATGTAACTCAGCAGGCCGAGAAAAACGAGTATGATAATCGCGGTTACATCAACACGAACGACTTCCGTCACAAACAGAAAGACAGTCAGCGCCAGAAGACCCAGCACTGCGGCCATTTCGAACGACAAACCGAGAGATTCCATCAACGACTCCCCAAGCAAACCAGATAAAAAAAGATCTGGCGCTTACTGCTGACAGGGTTGTCGTTCCACTCGAGGAAAAAAGCAAGATTTTAGGTGCAAACAATCGCTCTGGTCGACCAATTGTGAACAAGTGGCCCCAAAGGGGTGCTTATCCCATCACACTGGCCCCAGTATCGGCCGTTGAGACCGCATTGCGGAATACGTTGAACAGGTCCGTTCCCATGCCGAATTGATTGGCAGACAAATCTGCTGTTGCAACTTCACGCGCAGCCCATTCCGCTTCATCGACTTTGGCGATAAGCTCTCCAGTAACGGCGTTGAGGCTGACAATGTCACCGTCGCGCAATTTTGCAATTCCACCACCATCAACAGCTTCCGGTGTGAGATGAATAGCAGCTGGAACTTTACCCGAAGCGCCAGACATACGACCATCGGTCACGAGTGCAACCTTGAAGCCTCTGTCTTGCAACACACCAAGCGGAGGTGTGAGTTTATGAAGCTCCGGCATGCCATTGCTGCGCGGCCCCTGAAAACGACAGACCGCAATCACATCCATATTCAATGCGCCGGCTTCAAAGGCTTCTTTGATACCATCTTGCGTTTCAAAAATGCGCACTGGAGCTTCTACAATGCGGTGCTCTTCTTTCACGGCAGACGTTTTAATGACTGCGCGGCCAATATTACCATCGAGCATTTTCAAACCGCCGTCTTTGGAAAACGGTTTCTCGACAGTGCCCAGAATTTTGGCATTGCCTGCTTCACGCGGCGCAGTTTGCCACTTTACGCCATCTCCATCGAGCAACGGCTCTTGCGCCATGTTGCCAAGGCCGTTGCCAGCAATTGTTTTCACATCTTCATGCAAGCGCCCTTCAGATAACAGTTCGCCAATAAGGTAAGGCAAACCGCCAGCAGCATGAAAATGGTTCACGTCAGCCATGCCGTTTGGATAAACACGCGCCAAAAGCGGCGTGCAATCTGCCAAGTCTGAGAGGTCTTCCAAGGTCAGTTGTATCCCTGCAGCTTTTGCAATGGCCACCAAATGCAAGGCGTGGTTCGTCGAGCCACCGGTGGTGTGAAGGCCAATCACGCCATTCACGATTGCTTTTTCATTGATCACTTGGCCAACGGGCGTGAACTCATTTCCTGTGGCAGTGATCGCCAATGCACGGCGGGTTGCTTCTTTGGTCAATGCATCGCGCAAAGGTGTGCCTGGGTTCACAAAACTCGACCCTGGCAAATGCAATCCCATAAATTCCATCAACATTTGGTTGGAATTGGCCGTGCCGTAAAATGTGCAAGTGCCCGGAGAATGATAGGATGCGGATTCAGCCGCCAACAGTTCTTCACGCCCGACTTTGCCTTCAGCATAAAGCTGGCGAACACGCACTTTTTCCGTGTTTGGCAAACCAGATGGCATAGGCCCGGCCGGAACAAATACGGCTGGCAAATGACCAAATGAAAGGGCTCCGATCAAAAGGCCCGGGACGATTTTATCACAAACACCGAGATACATGGCTGCATCGAACATATTGTGAGACAGGCCAATGGCGGTCGCCATCGCAATTATGTCGCGAGAGAACAGAGACAGTTCCATCCCTTTTTGGCCCTGGGTTACACCATCACACATGGCAGGAACCCCAGATGCAATTTGGGCGACGCCTCCTGCATCGCGGGCCGCCTGTTTGATGATCTCAGGAAATGCACCAAAGGGTTGGTGTGCTGACAGCATATCATTGTAGGATGTAACGATCGCCACATTTGGCACCACGTCACCCGCCAATGCGGTTTTATCACCACTCCCACAAGCCGCGAAGCCATGAGCCAGGTTTCCGCATGTGAGTGAAGAACGATGCGGGCCGTCATTGGCCGCGGCGTCCAATCGCTCAAGATATGTGTCGCGCGTGGGTTTGCTGCGTTCAACAATGCGTTCTGTAACTTTCGTGATCGCTTCAATCGTCATTTTTTGTTCCAATGATGTTTTGGTATCTAGGGGTTAGGCACAGTTTGATTAGGGCGCCCAATAGACTTCAATTTCGACCTGAGGATGGCGCAAAACATGCCGAATGGGCAGTTCGTCAGCGGATCCCTCGTTTGACGCCTCTTCAAACACACGTCGTTTTTCGTCCCCTTCAATGTGAAGGGCAATATGGGTTGCTGAAGCTATGACAGGCAATGTCATGGTGACACGCGGCTCTAAAGCACCCGGTGCCGTGAGTTCGAGAACATATTGCTTCGTGTTCAAATCCGTTGCTGCGGCCAATGTATCGCCATTTGGAAAAAACGACGCTGTATGGCCATCTGCACCCATGCCCAGAACCAAATAGTCTATTGCATGGGTAAAATCTGCTTCCACATTTTCAAGTGGTCCAAAGTTGGCATCCGCTGCTTCATTCTTGAGAAGGTGTTGCCTAACGAACAATTGATTGCTGCGTTCATGATCAGCCGGGACACAGCGATCGTCCACCAACATGACCTGAACATTTTTCCAATCCAGTTTCTGCCGGGACAAATGATCGAAAAACAGTTTTGGCGTCGAACCTCCTGAAACGGCTAAACGGGCGTGACCGCCGTCGTTCAATGCTGTCATAAGTTCTCTGCTGACATCGTTGGCAAACGTCTGTGCCAACTCTTCTTTGGTTCGGAATTCGTGAAACTTAGAAACTGGCATCTAGCTGTCCCCGTCATTCCATGTTCGGCCATCGCGCTCGATCATCGCGATTGACTGACTTGGGCCCCATGTTCCAGCTGTGTAGTTTCTGACCTTCTGCGAGGTTTCATCCCAGCCAGCGAATATTCCATCAATCCAACGCCAAGCCGCTTCCACTTCGTCCGACCTCATAAACAAGGTTTGATTGCCACGAATGACATCAAGCAATAAGCGCTCATAAGCATCTGGGCTGCGCTCTTCAAAATTTTCCGCAAAACTCATGTCCAGCGGCACGTGTTTCAAGCGCATTCCACCCGGACCAGGGTCTTTGATCATGATCCATTGTTTTACGCTTTCGTCTGGCTGTAAGCGCAGGACCAGTTTATTGGAAATCGGGATACCCGCATCTTTTGCAAATATAGAATGCGGCACGGGTCGGAAATGAATGACAATTTCGGACATGCGCATTGCCATACGTTTGCCGGTGCGTAGATAAAACGGAACACCTGACCAGCGCCAATTTTCAATTTCAGCTTTGAGGCCAACAAAGGTTGCTGTCTCGGAGTCCTCACCCAATTCATCGAGATAGCCTTCAACCTTGCCATCGGGGCCAGCGCCCGCCGTGTATTGCGCGCGAACTGTTGTGGCGCCAACAATATCTTCCGTGATTGGTTTTAAAGCACGCAGAACTTTCAGCTTTTCATCACGAATGGCATCCGCCTCTCCAGATGCAGGTGGCTCCATGGCCACAAGGCACAAGAGCTGCAACAAATGGTTTTGCACCATGTCACGCAACGCACCTGACTTGTCGTAATATCCTGCTCGTCCTTCCACGCCCACCGTCTCTGCAACAGTGATTTGAACATGATCGATGTGCGATGAATTCCAAAGCGGCTCAAACAAAGCATTTGCGAACCGGAGAGCCAACAGGTTTTGCACCGTTTCCTTGCCAAGATAATGATCAATGCGGAAGATTTGATCTTCGCGAAAATGCTTGCCAATGGCTTTGTTGAGCTCTTGGGCAGATTCCAAATCGCGACCCAAAGGTTTCTCAATCACCAAACGGCTGCGATCATCAATCAAACCGAATTTATCCAATTGATTTGAAATGGTTCCGAAAAGACCGGGGCCAACCGCGAGGTAGTATGCGCGAATTTGGCCTTGATCGTTTTTATCAAGTGTTGAACGCAACGCGTCCCAACCGTCGTCACTGAGCGCATCGATTTTTACATAATCGAGCCGCGCCAAAAAGCGGTTTAAACTGTCGTCTTCTCGTTCATCAGGCTTGATGTGCTCTTCCAAAGCTTCTTTCGCAAAAGCTCTGTATTTCTCACTCGAAAGATCTGAGCGCGACGCGCCAATGAGGCGAGAAGCGTCAGGCAATTGTCCATCTCTGTCTCGCTGATAAAGAGCTGGTAAAAGTTTGCGTTGTGCAAGATCACCAGTGCCACCGAAAATCACGTAGTCGAACGGTTCAACGGGAATAATTTGACGGGTCATGAATGAAGTCCAATGCTTAGGTCGCGGGCAATCTAATCGATTTAAATGGCTCTGTAAATTGGCAGTTAAATTTGTTTCTCAAAGAATACGCGGCGAAATCCGTATTCTTCTTTTCGTTGCGTCTCAACAAACCCAAGTTTTGGATACAACATCAGGTTCTCATGCATTTTTTCATTTGTATAAAGGGTCAGGCTTTGGAGCCCCTTGGAACGCGCTCGATTCTCCAATATCGCAAACACTTCAGAGGCTAAACCTTTGCCTTGGTGCATTGGCAGAATTGCGATGTTCTCTATGAAAAGAGAGTTCGCAGTCTCGAAGCTCACACAATATCCCACGCTGTCGTTTGAACACACAATGATCTCGACCTGATTGTCTTTTATTTGGTTCTTGAAGTCTGCAACCATAGGTGCAGGCTTTTTGCCGATACGTTCCACATACAGTTCATAGGCACAAACAGCACAGTCTTTCACAAACTCAAGATCAGATATGTCAGCAGGTCTTAATTCTAGAGTCATGGAATTGCTTCTTTCAAAAACAAATCAATTCGACCATCCTGCCTTTGGATACGATATTGACGGAAGGATGCAAAATGCGACTTGCAGGAAAAACAGCGATCATCACAGGCGCAGGGTCTGGTTTTGGAGAGGGCATGGCAAAACGTTTTGCTGAAGAAGGCGCCAATGTCATTGTCGCGGATTTGAACGGAGATGCGGCAAAACGCGTGGCGTCAGACATCGGCAAACAAGCGGTCGCAATTGAAGTTGATGTTGCGACGGCCAAAGACAATCAGGCTATGGCAGATTGTGCGATGCAAAATTTCGGAGCCATCGACATCTTCGTTTTGAATGCAGGTGTGACCCACAAAAACATGAGCTTGCTTGATGTGGACGAAGACATGTTCGACCGGATTGGTGATGTGAACATGAAAGCCCTTTTTCATGCTTCTAAATCGGTAGTGCCGCACATGGTCAAGCAAGGCGGCGGAAGCATTTTAGCGACAGCTTCTACAGCAGGATTGCGCCCCCGCCCCGGCCTGGTTTGGTACAATGCCTCTAAAGCCTGGGTGATCAACGCCTGCAAATGTATGGCTGTAGAATTGGCACCACAAAACATACGTGTGAATTCACTGTGCCCTGTGGCAGGTGAAACCGGAATGTTGGCAGACTTCATGGGCGAGGACACTCCCGAAATTCGCGAAAAATTTCAAAGTGTCATTCCACTCGGTCGATTTTCTCAACCACGCGACATGGCCAATGCAGCACTCTATCTTGTGTCAGATGAAGCCGATTTCATCACAGGCGTTGCCATGGAAGTGGACGGCGGGCGCTGCGTTTAAGCGCGTTGCACCACCGTTACACCAGCCACATCCATGTTTGCGCTGCCAATGAGTATATTGTCGGTTGGGCCGATAAGGTGCGATGCATCGCGTGGCTTTGGCCCATAGTTTAGTATCGTGCGCAGGTTTCCACGATCTCGTATGCGCAAATCATCACCTGTTTCAACAAAGGAAACTCCAGCCGCTTCAAGCTCACTTTGCATAATGTGTTTACAAAGCGCTTCATCGGGCCACCCCGCGACATATGATATGTTGTTCTGGCGCATCCATGCTGGATGACCATTTGCCGTTTTCAATTCAACAGTCACACCCGCGCGTGTTGACACATGCTCAATCCATTTGGACATGCCCCCCACATGGCCAACGGTTTCCCCAACGCCTGGCCGCAGACTTTCCACACGGTCAACACGTATGTCTATCAACTGACGAAGATTCCCTGGTGCGAGGCCTTCGGGAATCTGGTGGGACATTGTCCGCGATCCACAACGAGGGCCGAACACAATACGCGCTTTGCACTCTTCGAGTTTTGCAATCGTGTCGTCGGAAACCATCAACAATTGCGGCACGACAATGAGCTTATAGCCATCCAAATTGTGAGACGTAGACACAATATCAATCGATTGCCCCAACTGGCGCAGTGCGGAATAAAAATCCCAGATGACATTGATCGCGTGATACCCCGCCCCTTGCGGCTGGGTTTCGGTTGCCCAAAAAGATGGATAATCCACCAAAAGCGCAACAGCCGATTGTCCGGTTTCTGCATCAGGCAGAGATGAAATTTCTTTGCCCGTTTTCCCGGCTTCTTCAAACCCGCGATCGGGGGAATTGTCCGGACGGTTCAAACCTGCGTGAAACTGTTCCTGCGCAAATGGCGCCTGCCGCCAGCGGAAATAGCTCACCACTTCAGCCCCGTGGGCAAAGGCTTCATGGCTCCATAAACGCACCATTCCAGGATGAGGATCGGGATTGTAAGGCGCCCAGTTTACGGGCCCGGGTTGCTGCTCCATCACCCACCAACGGCCACCACCATTGCTTGCCTGCCCGCGCATATTTCCACATGCGCGATAAAGGTCATGATGAAATGCCTGAAAATCAGGATCCCCTGCCCGCATGTACCAATTCTTCCAAGCAGCATTGCGGCCAAATTGCTCTAGAAAACCAATCGGGTACGAATCCCACGATGCAATATCAAGATCAGCCGACACGTCGAAATGATCGAACTCAAGATAACGACCCATAAAATTGTGGATGATGTCACGATTGGGAGAGTGCTTGCGCAAAATATCGGTTTGGATTTTGTTGAATGCCGCCACTTGATCTGATGCAAAACGACGAAAATCCAGCACATGGGATGGATTAGGCTCCGTTACTGTTAGATTGGGCAGTTCAACTTCATTGAAGTCGCGCACCTCCATTGACCAAAACACGTTCCCCCAAGCCTTGTTTAGAGCATCGGGCGATTGATATTTTTGCGCCAACCAGTTTTGAAAACCATTCTTCGCCGCATGGGAATAGCTCAACGTTGTGTCGTGGCATCCATATTCATTGTCCGTTTGCCAAGCGACCACATTTGGGTCAGTTCCATAACGCTTGGCGAGAATAAACGTAATACGGGCGCATTCATTGCGATAAGCGGTATGGGAAAAATCATAGTGGCGGCGCGATCCCCATTTGCGAGGATTGCCGTCAGCATCCACGGCAACCATGTCTGGCATTTCGTCCACCAACCATTTGGGAGGCGTTGCGGTTGGCGTGCACATGACGATTTTTAAACCAGCAGCACCCAGTGTTTTGATTGCTTTGTCCAACCAATCAAAATCAAAAACATCGCGCGCTGTTTCAATGCGCGACCATGCAAACTCAGCAATGCGCACATAGCTGATTCCACATTCAACCATGCGTTTGGCATCATCTGCCCACATGTCTTCGGCCCAATGTTCAGGATAATAGCAAACGCCGAGGGCTGGTTTTTGAGCGGGTTTCATTGCGGCCATTGTTCAATCCAAAACTGTTTGCGCCCGTCTCTGCTATGCGCGAGAAGATTGCAAGTCTAAATCCGCAAGCCATCCCTCCCAAACAGCATAGCTGTTTTTGGATCGACACCAATCGTCGCCACTTCGCCGCCCTGCACTTTGGTGTGCCCCTTTTGCTCCACTGTCAGTGGAACATCGTTTCCCACATCAAGATAAAGATAAGAGTTCCCCCCCAGTTGCTCGACAACCGATGTGCCAGCTTTGAATGTGTGTTTCGCAGAAGCACCAAGGAAATGTTCTGGGCGCAGACCGACCTTCACCTTCTCACCTTTTTCTGGTGTACGATCGCGCGTGCTGACATCAAGTTTCAGTTTCCCAAGACTTTGAATCACAACAGTTGCGCTGTCCTTTTTGGAATTTGTGACCTCAGCATCGAGAAAATTCATACGCGGAGAACCGATAAAACCCGCCACAAATTCGTTGTCGGGATTATCGTAAAGTTCAAGCGGTGTGCCATATTGCTCCACAATGCCGGCGCGCAGCACAACAATCTTATCGGCCAATGTCATGGCTTCAGTTTGGTCATGGGTGACGTAGACCATTGTGGAATCAAGACTGTTGTGGAGCTTTGCAATTTCCAACCGCATTTGAACACGAAGTTCAGCATCCAAGTTAGACAATGGTTCATCGAACAGGAATACTTTTGGCTCTCGGACAATCGACCGACCAATCGCCACACGCTGGCGTTGACCACCTGACATAGCTGCCGGTTTGCGGTCTAAGAGCGGGCCAAGTTCAAGAATATCCGCCGCTTTTTTGACGCGTTCATCGATTTCACCTTTGGGGAAACCGTTCATTTTCAGGCCAAATGCCATATTTTCGTAAACGGTCATGTGAGGATAAAGCGCGTAAGACTGGAACACCATCGCAATGCCACGCTCTGAGGGTTCCACATAAGATACATCTTCATTGCCAATATGAATTGCACCTGAAGTGATCTCTTCCAAGCCTGAGATCAGGCGCAACAATGTGGATTTGCCGCAACCGGATGGCCCAACAAAAACGATGAAGTCGCCATCATCGATTTCCAGATCCACACCCTTAATGACTTCAACATCGCCGAATGCTTTTCGAACATTCGTCAGTTTAACCCCTGCCATTTTCTTTGTCCTCTCTTGTACAATCCGACAGCCTTTATCGGCTGCGGGGCCCCATTGCTGCTGCCATATCTTGTTCAATTGCTTTCGCCGTTTGGCGAACCAGATTTTCCCATTCCAAAATTGTGTCTTCAGCAATACGGTAAGCTGGTGCGGTAACCGACACACCCGCAATCGTTGTCGAATCTCCACCATCAATGCCCGCAGAGACACAACGGATTCCGACTTCATGCTCTTCTCTGTCGTGGGAGACACCCACTTCCCGAATACGCGCAATCTCGTTCAACAGCAGGTCAGCTGTGTGAAGTGTTGTTTCGGTGTGTTTCTTATAGTCAAACCGCTGTGCACGATTGGCGCAGTCCTCTTCATCGAGAAGTGCCAACATCGCTTTGCCAATGCCTGTACAATAAAGGGGTGATGCATTCCCCAATTGGCTGTGCATGCGCACCGTTTGATTGGATTCAATTTTGTCGACGTAAATGACTTCCAAGCCGTTCAAAACACCAAGATGAACCGTCTCGCCTGTGGCTTCATGCAGTTTGCGCACATGAGGTTCGGCAATGGAGCGGAACGTGTTTTTAGACCACGCGCGCGCAGCAAGTTTCAACAAGCGCAATCCCGCATCATATGTGCCGTCTGGATTGACCGTGACCAGCCCTTCTTCAATGAGGTTGCTCAACTGGCGGTGCAAAGTGCCACGAGGTTGATCAACGATCTGCAGTATATCAGTGAACCGCATAGGCCGATCTGCAAGAGCTACGATATCCAGCACTTCCAGAGCTTTGCCCAGCGTGCCGGTGCTGGGCGCACTTTCTTTTTCACCCTTCGCATCTGCAAAATCCGCCTTTTCCACAGACGCAGGCCGGCTGTCTTTCACGGCCAATGTTGCATCGCGTGGTTGGACGGTTGCGGCCAAATGTTACTCTCCTAATTCCAGCACAAGTTGTGCTTGACATTTCGGTACGCTAGCCAAATAATTCTACATAGTCAAATTGAGTTCCAAATAATGGAACTTTTTTGCTTTGGTCGGTTGTAGTGGGGCTTGCGTAAATTTGCCCAACAGCGGACATTTAGAACTGACAGGGTTGGTGTATGCCAGACCTGTTTGCCATGCAAAGTCGATTTCGGCATTGGATGGTCTCATTAACCGGGAGGAAATTTCATGATTAAATCGCTCATCCGAGCAACCGCAACGGCTGGCTTTGCTGCCATGATGGCAACAACAGCATTTGCAGGTGACCTCAAAATTATATTCGACGACCCAAACCCGGGCCCGAAAAAAGGTTTTGAAGCTGCAGTGGAAGCTTTCAAAAAGGCTCATCCGGAAGTCAACGTAACCGTTTCTATCAACGACCGCGAAGCGCACAAAACAGCGATCCGTAACTTCTTGTCTGCAGACGCTCCTGACATCACATCGTGGTATCCAGGAAATCGCATGGCTCCGTTCACGGATTCTGGTCTGATGACAGACATTTCAGATTTGTGGGCAAGCGATGAAAATCTCAAAAGCAATTTTGAGGCGATCAAGCCGACAATGACTCGTGACGGCAAGCAATGGGGTGTTCCATATTCATATTACCAGTGGGGCATTTATTACCGCAAAGACATTTTCGACAAACTCAGCATTGCAGAGCCCAAGACTTGGGATGAGTTGATTGCAGCTTCCAAGAAGCTGAAAGAAAATGGTGTGACACCTTTCACAATCGGTACAAAGTTCCTTTGGACCGCGGCTGGCGTGTTTGACTATTTGAACCTGCGCACAAATGGCTATGACGTTCATAACGATTTGACAGCTGGTAAAATCAAATACAGCGATCCACGCATTCGCGCGACTTTCGCCAAGTGGAAAGAGCTTGTTGATATGGGTGGCTTTGTGAAAAACCACGCTACGATGTCATGGCAAGATGCTATTGCTCCTTTCGCAAAAGGTGATGCAGCCATGTATGTGATGGGCAACTTCTCAGTGGATGGATACAAAAACGCTGGTTTGACTTACGATCAGATCGACTTTTTCCAGTTCCCTGAAATCACGCCTGGTGTGCCACGTGCGGAAGAAGCGCCTGCTGATGCGTTTTTCATTCCTGCTAAAGCTAAGAACAAAGAAGACGCGAAGAAATTCCTGTCTTTCATCGCGCGTCCTGAAATTCAGTCGCAGTGGAATGAAACAATCGGTCAGTTGCCACCAAACTCAAAAGCAACTGTGTCCGATGACAAGTTCATCCAAGAAGGTTTCCAGACTGTGTCAACAGCAGCTGGCCTTGCACAGTTCTTCGACCGCGATGCACCAGCAGCTATGGCGAAAGCTGGCATGGAAGGCTTCCAGCAGTTCATGAACGACCCGAGCAAGCTTGATGAAATTCTTGCGCGTCTCGATAAAGTTCAAACTGAAGTCTACAAGTAAGACAATCTGAAAGGCGCTCTTTACGGGGCGCCTTTCTTTTTAATTTGAATGTTCGGGGGCGAACAACGTCAGGCAGGGGGGGAGAAAAAGTCGTGACAATTGATGCCAATATCGGAACATCTGCGGTTCCTTCATCTGGCAAAGACCAGCGCAGCTTTTATGCGCGAAACCGTCTTAAAATTGCACCCTGGTTGTTTCTTGCTCCTGCTCTGCTTTTCTTTCTGATCTATGTGATCATTCCGATATTCCAGTCCATTTCACTCTCATTTTATCAATGGGATGGCCTTGTTGCTGAACAAGCCAAATGGGTGGGAATGGATAATTACGCACGTCTTATGGACGACGAAAAATTTTGGACATCGCTGAAAAACAACGTGCTTTGGCTGGTTCTCTTCATGTTGGCCGTTCCCGCAGGCTTGTTCATTGCGCTTTTCTTGAACCAAACAACGCCCGGAATGCGGATTTATAAATCTCTTTTCTTTTTCCCGTTCGTGATTTCGCAGGTGGTTGTCGGCCTCGTATTCTTTTGGTTCTACAACCCCGAATTTGGTGTGGTTGGCAAAGTTTGGGGTTTCTTCTTTTGCGAACAGGTCGTCAACATCGTTGGCAATCTGTCAACGCGTTGTTCGATTGATCCGCCTGCTCTGATGGCGAGCGAAGACTACGCCACTTACGGCATCATCGCCGCTGGCCTATGGCCGCAAATTGCATATTGCATGATCCTCTATCTCACAGGTCTCAACAATGTCTCACCAGATCAGGTTGAAGCTGGGCGTTTGGACGGTGCCAAGGGTTGGCGTATGCTGTGGTATGTGATCCTACCGCAATTGCGCCCTGCCACTTTCATCGCTGTGGTGGTGACGGTCATCGGTGCTTTACGCTCATTTGATATGATCGCCATTATGACACAAGGCGGCCCGGGTGTCGGCTCCACAAATGTGTTGGCCTATTACATGTACGAAGTCGCTCTTTCAGAGTTTGGCTTCCGCTATGGATATGGTGCTGCGGTAGCCACCGTCTTGTTCCTGATCATGCTCGTCTACATCAGCTATTTCTTGTATCGTATGTATCAAGACGAGAAGGACGGCCGATAGTGACGTCTCCATTTCGCACCATGATCAATGATATTTGCAAAGACCTGCCCGGCGCAGAATGGTCTGACCCTTGGGGTGGTGGTTATGACGCCTGGAAAATTGGCGACAAGATGTTTGCTTGCATGGGTTCAATGAGTGAAGGCGTTTCTGTTAAGTGCCAAGACGTTGAATCAGCGGGTTTGTTGATTGAAGCAGGGGTTGCAGAAAAGGCGCCTTATTTCCACAAAAGCTGGGTGCGTTTTGTAGAAGGTTGCGATGAGGCCGAACTGGAGGCACGAATTTGCCACTCTTATGATCTGATACGATCAAAACTTCCTGCGAAATTTCGTAACTCACTCGTTGAACGTATGGGAGCAAACAGCTGATGTTCCCCAAACCCATTCAAAAATCATCGAGCGGCAAGCAATTTAGCTACAATGTTATGGTGCCGATTGCCTTGTTCATTTGGCTTCTGCCTTTGATTGCCATTTTCATGACATCCATCAGGCCAGAATCGGACATCACAACAGGCAACGTGTTTGGCTGGCCGTCGGACTTTTTGCTATATGAAAATTATGCGCAGGTGTTCCGCGAAACCAAAGCTCTGCAATATCTGATCAACTCATTTTGGGTCACAATTCCCACGATGATTATGTCTGTCTCGCTGGCTTGTTTGGCAGGTTACGCTTTGGCGATTTATAAAATGCCACTGGGGAAATGGAACCTTTCCATCCCGCTCTTCATGTTGTTCGTGGCAGGCAATTTTGTTCCATTTCAAATTTTGATGGTGCCGGTTCGTGAATTCTCGGAAAACATTGGCGTTTACAACACGCCTTGGGCATTGATCTTGTTCCACTCAGCATTTCAAACAGGTTTTTGCACTTTGTTCATGCGCAACTTTATTCGCGCTTTGCCTTTTGAGTTGATCGAAAGCGCGCGCATTGAAGGCGTGGGAGAGTTCAAAATTTTCTGGCACATTGTTTTACCACTTGTGCGCCCTGCCCTTGCCGCATTGGCCGTCTTGATTTTCACCTTCATCTGGAACGACTTTTTCTGGGCGACAGTGTTGACCAATGGTGATGAAGCAAAACCCATCACAGCTGGTATGGAGTCTCTCAAGGGGCAATATCTGACCCGCTACAGCCTGTATTCTGCAGCTGCACTTATGGCGGCCGTCCCACCTGTTCTTATGTTTTTTGCGGCCCAAAAGCACTTCATCGCTGGCCTGACGCTCGGCGCCACGAAGGGGTAATTCTGTGACTGCACTCTCAACCCACCGCGTCGATTGCGAAGCGGCCACAATCATATTTGCATGGACTGAAAGCATTCCCGAGATCATTTATTTCGGATCGTCCCTTGCTCATGATTTAGATATGGAAACGTTTGCAGCTTCTCGAGCACGCCCCCAAGGTTTTGCCACCATGGACGAGTACGCGCCTGTTTCCATGCAACCGGAGATTGCCCATGGATTCATGGGCCACCCTGGTCTTATTGCGCACCGTTCAGGTTCGGGTAAAGCAGGTTGGGCGGGTTTGTTTTCATTTGCCAGCCGCACTGACATTGAAAATGGCGTGATCTTCAGATGCTACGATGCCCACCGTGGATTGATTTTGGAAATCCAATGCAGGCTCTGCCCCCATTCATCCGTCGCGGTGTTTCAATCAACATTGACAAATGACAGCGATGCAGAATGCATCGTTGATTGGATGAGCGCACCTGTCATTCCAGTGCCACAAGCACTGTCAGAATATTTGCATTTTCACGGAAGATGGTGTGCTGAGTTTGATATAGATCGCCGAACTGTTCCGATGGGATTGGTGAAAGCCGAAAACCGCCGCGGCCGCACAAGCCATGAAGCGTTTCCCGGCACAATCATGCTGACTCCAACCACAGATGAAATCTCTGGCCAATGTCTCGGAGTTCATTTGGGGTGGAGTGGCAACCACCGCATGGTTATGGAACGACTGACCACGGGCGAATGCCAATTGCAGATGGGTGTGTTGCATTTCTCGCGCGAAGGCATTGTGCCTGTTGGGCAGTCGATTTCCACACCAGAGATTTATGTCTCACAATCAGATCACGGCTTGAATGATATGAGCCAGAAATTCCACGAATATGTGCGCCGCAATATTCTGAAATTTCCTGAGCCTGAAAAGCCCCGCCCTGTGACCGTAAATACATGGGAGGCGCTCTATTTTGATCATGACCTTGACCGTTTGAAAGCGCTTGCCGATGCTGCCGAAACGGTTGGTGCAGAACGCTATGTTCTCGACGACGGTTGGTTTCGCGGTCGCGATGATGACACAACATCATTGGGGGATTGGTTTCCCGATGAAAAGAAATATCCAGACGGACTGCACCCAATAGTTGACTATGTGGTGGACGAAAAAGGCATGGAGTTTGGTCTGTGGGTGGAGCCTGAAATGGTCAATCCGGATTCAGACCTCTACCGCGAGCATCCCGATTGGGTTTTGCAGCTTGATCCATACCCGCTTATGACGGGACGCAATCAATTGGTGCTTGATCTCACCAACACGAATGTCACCGATTATCTTTTTGAGCGCCTGAGCAGTTTGTTATCAGAATATCGAATTTCCTATTTCAAATGGGATATGAACCGCGATCTTGTTTTGCCGGGAGATCGTTCAGGCAATGCAGCGGTTCATCGTCAAACTTCAGAATTGTATAAGCTGATCGATCGGTTGCGATTGGCCTTCCCCCATGTAGAAATCGAAAGTTGTGCTTCAGGCGGTGGGCGTATCGACTTTGAAATTCTAAAACGCACCCATCGTTTCTGGACGTCCGACTCCAACGATGCGGTGGAACGCACACGCATTCAAACCGGCTTTTCTTATTTCTTTCCGCCAGAAGTTATGGGTGCGCATATTGGCCCTGCGTGGTGCCATACATCGGGGCGAGGGTTTCAACCAAACTTTCGTGCGCTTGTAAGCGGTTATGGGCATATGGGTCTGGAGCTTGATCTCACCAAAATCGATGCTGACGAAATGTCTATTTTTCAAGATGCTGTGGCACGCTACAAACAAGATCGTCATCTTTGGCACGAAGGGGATTTTCATCGCATCCTTACGGTTGACGCCGACCTTATCGGAGCGGCTACGGTGAGCAAAGACCAAACGATCGCGCGTGTTGTGATGATGCAAATTGATCGGCCCCGTTCGGTCGTACCACCGAATATTGCCATTCCAGGTCTTGCGCCGGAGAAAACTTACAAGGTCACTTTGCAAACCCCACCAGACATCGCGAAACGCGCCAGCCGTGTGTTTGAAAATCCATTGATGAAAGACGGGTTCGCGTTGCCAGGCAGCATGTTGGGCAGCGTTGGTGTGCAACTGCCCGTTATGTATGCCCAAACGGGCGTTGCACTTTCTCTGGAGGCTGTGTGATGTCCGATCCCGCCCTTATTGCATTGGACTGGGGAACGACAAATGTGCGCGCTGCTCTGCTGGATTCACATGGCGCAGTTCTTGAGGAACGACGTGGCGAAAGCGGCGTGGGGCAATTCAACACGCAACAGTTTGAGCAACAATTCGAAACACTCACCCAAGGTTGGCCAAAGGTCTCTGCAATTGCCGCAGGCATGATTGGCAGCAAACAAGGGTGGGTGGAAGCTCCATATCTGGGTGTGCCATGCAGTACCAACCAACTGTCCCAATCACTCGTTTCGTTTCAAAATAACGGACGCGACGTGACGATTGTTCCCGGCCTTAAACTGGACAATGGCGTTCGTTATGACGTCATGCGTGGCGAAGAAACTCAGTTGGCTGGCTTTCTGGCACACAATAAGGGTTTCTCCGGCACGGTGATCATGCCCGGCACACACAGCAAATGGGTGATGCTGGAAAACGAGCACATTGTAGATTTTCGAACTTACATGACAGGCGAGTTTTTCGATGCCGTGAGTGAGCACACAATCCTGCGTCACTCTGTATCTGATCAAAGCGGTCCTGACACCATTTTTGATCAGAAAGTGAAAGAACTTTCAGGAGCAACTGGCTCAATTGAGGGTGAACTTTTTGGCCTGCGGGCGCGCCACCTGCTTGAGGGATGTGGTGAAGGTCGTTTGCGGCAAGAATTGTCCGCATTGCTGATCATGGCTGAATTGCGCGCAGGTGTTTTGGATGGTTTTGCCTTGCAGAAAAACGTTGTTGTTATTGGAACCGACACACTGACCGTATTTTATGAAACCGCACTGGCTGCATTGGGACACGACTCCAAACGCTTTAAGGGCACCACTTTGGTTTGGCCTGCTTTGTTGAATTTAGCAGTGAAAGCCAAGCTGATTGAAGGACAAGCAGCATGAGTGACTTGTTTGAAGGCCACCGCCCTTTGGTTGCGATATTGCGCGGTTTGAAACCTGCTGAAGCGCTCGATATTGGAGCTGCCCTCGTCGATGCTGGGTTCGGCATTATCGAAGTTCCATTGAATTCCCCTGAGCCTTTGGAAAGCATTGAATTGCTGGCCAAGGAATTTGGCGACACTTGCATTGTTGGTGCGGGAACCGTTTTGACCACGGAACAGGTGGACGGCGTAATCGATGTAGGTGGGCGATTGATTGTTTCACCTGATATGAAACCAACCGTCATTCAACGCACAATAGAACGCGGTGGTTTGTCGTTTCCCGGTGTTTTCACCCCAACTGAAGCATTTGCAGCGATAGATGCAGGCTGTCATGCATTGAAGTTTTTTCCTGCAAGCTTGCATGGGCCGGATGGGGTGAAAGCAATCAAAGCTGTTCTTCCCACACATATGAATGTGCTGGCAGTGGGCGGTGTCTCCGTTCCCACAATTGGCGAATGGCTGTCTGCCGGAACCAATGGTTTTGGCATCGGATCAAACGTCTACAAGGCCGGATGGGATGCAGAAACGGTAAGCACCGAAGCCAAAGCTTTTGTGGCTGCGTATGACGCGGCCGCTGCTAGCTGACGGCATATCCCACTTCGGAACTGGCAGTGGTGATCCAATGCCAAAAACCCCGCGCAAAACTGGTGAAAACGTAGAGGTCGAAATTCTCTTCGCCAGTTCGATGGATTGTGACACCAATTTCATGATGGTGGCTGATTTGCGAAGTGCCCACGGGAAAGGCTGTCAAATCAAAATCGATGGCGATACCGCTGGCCAACACCCATGCAGCTTTTGGGCCTTTAATTTGAATCAGCACGCGTGCATGGGTCAAACCCGTCACAGCGCCGTTTTTCGCTGACACTTTTCCCCGCAGCTTGTCTTCAAGGCCTTCGACTTCAGAATCGACCAGCCAACGGCCAGGGCCGGTTTGCATGATTGAAACAGTTTCTGAATGTGCCGTTGCAGGCGCTTTTGGAACTCCCAACTTGGTGACCGATTGAACCGCTTTTTCAACAGCACCTACTGTGTCTGGCCAAGCTTGAACTTGAACAAGGGATCCGCACAGGTTTTCACTCAAGAACACCTCCAGCGAACGTGTATTCGCACCAAAAACGCCGGGCTCTACCACGGCGTCGAGCGGGGACACTCTTTCGGGAACATCAACCATGCATGCGTCCTCCATCTGGATCAACCATATGCGGGCTTACCACTTCAACGGCCACATGCATGTTGCGCACTGGGTTGGTTGCAAACATTTTTTCACCATGACGAGCATTGCCACCTTCCAAAAGAGCCAGCGAAATATAACAATTCAGTTCTGGCGAGAAACAGGTGGACGTGGTGTTGCCTTCGGTTTGTCCAGGTTGGTCTTTGTTGCCCTTTACCAAATGGCTGCCGCCGCGAATGCGTTGGCCATCGATGCTTTTAATCGCCACCAATTGCAGACGGCTCTCTTCGTGAAAGGCATCCCGTTTCAACAAGGTTGCACCCACAAAATTTTTCTTAGATGACACCATGCCACCCAGCCCCAGATCGAGTGGTGTCGTGCGTCCGTTTAATTCTGGGCCTGCCACATGGCCTTTTTCAATACGCAATGTGGAAAGTGCTTCAAGACCGTAGGGTACGATTTGGAACCGCTTGCCTGCTTTCATCAAAGCATCCCAAAGCGCCTGCCCCCAGCCTGCACCGCAATAAACCTCGTAAGCCATTTCACCTGAGAATGACAAACGTGCAATCCATACGGGAATGCCAGCGATAGTGGCTTGGCGAACACCCATGAATGGCAGGCCTTCGTTGGAAACATCACAATCATTTACACATGCTTTGAGGACATTGCGCGACTTTGGCCCTGCCACTGCAACACCTGCCCACTCATCTGAAACGGATGCGAGCGCAACTTTCAAATCTGGCCACACCACATCACGGTGATATTCCAGATGTTCCATCACCTGCCCTGCACCTGCTGTGGTCGTGGTCATCAAATAGCGATTTTCGTCCAGCCGCCATGTGGTGCCGTCGTCAAACAACATGCCATCTTCGCGCAACATCAAACCGTAACGCGCTTTGCCGACGGGTAATTTTGCAAACCCGTTTGAATAGATGCGGTTGAGAAATTCTGCAGCATCCGGCCCTTGCACATCAATTTTCCCAAGGGTGGAAACATCTACCAATCCAACACCTTTGCGCACGGTAGCTGCTTCACGGATATAGGCTTGCTCAACGCTTTCGCCTGACCGGTTATAACTTTCAGGACGCAACCATGGGCCATTGGCATACATGTTAGCGCCTTCAGCCACATGCCAATCGTGCATGGGTGTCAAACGTTCTGACGCCAAATGTCCGTAAGCATCCCCCGCGATCGCTCCCAATGCAGTGGGGGTGTAGGGCGGTCGAAAACGCGTTGTTCCCACGTCCGGAATGGGTTTGCCACGCGCTTCAGCCATGATGGCCAAGCCAGACATATTGGATGTCTTGCCCTGATCTGTCGCCATGCCCAAAGTGGTGTAGCGCTTGAGATGCTCAACAGATACCAACCCTTCACGGTGTGCCAGCCGCACGTCTTCTGCGGTGACATCGTGTTGTAAATCCACAAATGCTTTGCCCCCCGTATTGATTTCGAAAACGGGCGCAGGCGCGTAATCAATTTCATCGCCTTCGATGCGCGGGACATCGCTTTCGCCCTCACCTAGACCAGCCTCAGCCAGCGCTTTCACGGCGGCCTCTTCGCCAGAGCGGAAGGCATGACGCAGTCCGAATTTGCCTGCCATCGCCCCTGCCACATGCCAAGAACTTGTGGCTTCACCAGGTAAAAACGCTTGCAATTCTGCATCCCAAACCGGCTTTTCACCTTGTTGAGATGTCAGATGAAACGCAGGCGACCAACCGCCCGAAACGGCAATACAATCGCATCCTATCTTCTTGAGCTTACGCCCCACTTCACCTGTGGTTTCGGAAAACTCTGAAATCTGTGCGCCAGACAGGGTTTGCAATCCACTGGTTGCTGTAATCGCCGCACCGAGAAAAATTTCTGCGCGGGATTCTTCACCTGCGGCGCGAATGGCATCGGGCACATCTTTGCGCACATCGACAATTGCTTCCACGATCACACCGTATTTTGCCATGTCGCGCGCGGCCAGCCAGCCCGTATCATTGTTGGTGAACACGCATACCGCCCGGCCCGGAGAGACCCCATATTCAACCACATAGCGACGTGCAGAATCTGCCAACATTACGCCCGGGCGGTCATTTCCAGCGAAGACGATGGGGCGTTCAATAGCGCCAGTGGCAATGACAGCGGACTTGCATCGTATGTTCCACGCTCTCTGGCGCACTTGATGTTTGCCCGGCGTTTTTACATGATCTGCCAAACGTTCAATTGCCAGATAGGTGTTGTCATCGAACATGGATTGAACAGTTGTGCGCGTCAGCACTGTGACGTTTTCATTTTCTGCAAGTTCAGCCAAACGATCGGCAACCCAATCATGTGCTAATGCGCCGTCGAGCAGTTCTGATGATGACAATAGCGCGCCGCCAGCGACGGCACTTTCATCACATAGAATGACCTTCGCTCCAGCCGATGCCGCACGTTCAGCGGCGGATATTCCCGCAGCACCAGCGCCCACAACAAGCACATCGCAGAACGCATTCATGCGCCCATATTTGTCAGGGTCAGCCTGGGATGCGCCTTTGCCAAGACCGGCTGCGCGGCGGATCAGTTGCTCACAAAACCACCAAAATTGTGTTGCTTTGTGGCCAGGGCGAGAGGGCCCCATAAACGTTTTGTAATAAAACCCTGCGCTGAACGCTTTGCCCGGCAACTGGTTCACCGCCATCACATCAAAATTGACAGAGGGCCAACGGTTTTGCGATTTTGCTTCTAAGCCTTCATAAAGTTCCAGTTCTGTTGCGCGAATATTTGGTTCAGTGCGCGCCCCGCTGTGAACGGTCACCAATGCATTTGGCTCTTCAGAACCCGCAGAGAATATTCCCCGCGGACGGTGATATTTGAACGAGCGTGCAACGATGGAGACACCATTTGCCATCAGTGCTGAAGCCAAAGTATCACCCACGCGCCCAGAATAATTTTTTCCATCAAACGTGAAATTGATTTTGGAATCATGATCGACTGCGCGGCCAAGACCCTCACGCAAATTGAGGCGAAACCCACTCATGATTTGCCTCCCAGTGCTTTCGTCCATGGACCCACAGGTTCGCAATTGGAAATTTTGTGGGTGGTCGTGTTGCGCGTGACCACCATATGCATGCGGCACCCAGAGGTGTGGTTCCATAATTCGCGATGCTCGCCATCGGGATTGGTGCGGTCAAAAACATAGGTGTTGTGATCTTCAATGGAGCCATTGTCCATTGGAGGACGCGTTGCTGATGCATCACCGCGATAGGTAAATTCCTGATGGTCGCGTTCGCCGCAAAAAGGACAGGTCAATCTCATCTTAATGGTACCAAGGTGTGGGGCCGCGACCCGTTTCATCAATCATGCGACCTTCTTTGAATCGATCCAAAGTGAAGTCTTTGTTCAAGGCATGGGGTTTGTCATTGGCAATTGTGTGCGCAAAGCACCAGCCCGAAGCAGGCGTTGCTTTGAAACCGCCATAACACCAGCCCGCATTGAGATACATGCCATCCAACGGGCCTGTTGTGATGATCGGACTGCCATCCATCGACATATCCATGATGCCACCCCAAGAGCGCAGCAGGCGTAACCGCGCAAAATTCGGAAACATTGCCACCAGTTCACTGGTCACTTCTTCCCACACGGGCAGATTTCCGCGCTGGGCATAGGAATTGTAATAATCGATATTGCCGCCAAAAACCAAACCGCCTTTGTCCGATTGGGAAACATATAAATGCCCTGCCCCAAACGTGGTGACGGTTGGAATAATAGGCTTGATGGATTCTGAAACAAAGGCCTGCAGCACTGTGGATTCGATAGGAAGTTTATCGACGCCCGCCAATTTCATGACGCGGCCAGTGCTGCCCGCAACAGCGACGCCCGTTTTGGCTGCTCGGATTTCTCCTCGGTTCGTTTCAACACCAACAATCCGTCCACCTTCTTTCAAAAAGCCTGTGACTTCGGTGTTCTCCAAAATATCAACGCCCAATTGATCTGCAGCCCGTGCATAGCCCCAAGCCACCGCATCGTGGCGGGCATTGCCAGCATCAGGTTGCAACAGACCACCTTCAATTGGAAAACGCGCGGAACCGGAAACATCCAAACCCGGGTTCAACTTCGCCACCTGGTCGCGGTCCAGCAATTCAGACTTTACGCCCATCAAGCGCATTTGGTTGCCGCGCTCGGCGTAGGTGTCCATTTGTCCTGGCGTGTGGGCAAGGTTCAAAACGCCACGCGGCGAAAACATCACATTGTAGTTCAGGTTGTGGCTGAGCTCGCGCCACAGTTCCATGGATTTTTCATAAAACTGACTGTTGGGTGTGAGGCGATAATTGGAACGCACAATTGTTGTGTTGCGGCCAATGTTTCCTGAACCGAGATAGCCCTTTTCAATGACCGCCACATTTGTAATGCCGTGAACAGACGCAAGATAAAACGCAGTCGACAAGCCATGACCGCCCCCGCCAATGATAATAACATCATATGACGATTTCGGCTCTGGCTTTCGCCAAGCTGGCGTCCAGTCCCTGTTGCCTTTCAGAGCATTCTTCAAAATGCTCCAAGCTGAATAACGCGTCACATTGCTCTCCTGACGAATTCAGTGCGACTTTTTGTGTCGTCATTTCCAAACAGTATCATGACCATTTCCGCTATCTACCGCAATTCAGGAATATGACTTTGAACACAACTTACATGCTTGCGTAAAAACGACTTGCACCCTATCAATTTTTCGACAGATATGCTGCCAGCAGATAATAGAGGACCCTTCAAAAATGTCAGATGAAGGCAAAAGAATCGACGGAAAACTCATCGCAGAGGATGTGGTTGCCATCGCCAAAGCGCACACTGAAAAATTGGTGGCCGCCACTGGCGTCACACCTGGTTTGGCCGTGATAATTGTTGGCGAAGACCCAGCAAGCCAAGTCTATGTGGCTTCTAAAGGCCGCAAGGCCAAAGAATGCGGATTTCATTCCGTTCAACATACAATGCCTGCAGATACATCAGAAGCTGATGTTTTGGCGCAGGTGCAAGCCCTCAACGATGATCCAGCCATTCATGGCATCCTCGTGCAATTGCCGCTGCCCAAGCACATTGATGAAAACAAAATCATTCAGACAATTTCTCCAGACAAAGACGTTGATGGTTTTCACCATATGAATGTTGGCCGTCTTGGCACCGGTGATTTTGAATCTGCTTTCGTCCCCTGCACACCTGCTGGCTCAATGATTTTGATCCGTCGTGTTTTGGGCGACGATCTCTCGGGCCTCAACGCGGTTGTTATCGGGCGCTCCAACATCGTGGGCAAGCCTATGGCCAACCTGTTGTTGGGTGCCAACTGCACAGTCACTATTGCCCATAGCCGCACAAAAGACCTCGAAGGTCTCACACGCACAGCCGACATTGTGGTTGCTGCTGTGGGGCGCCCGGAAATGGTCAAAGGGGATTGGATCAAACAAGGCGCCACCGTGATCGATGTGGGCATCAACCGAATTGACGCGCCAGAACGTGGTGAAGGCAAAACACGATTGGTTGGCGATGTGGATTATCAAGGCGCATTGGAAAACGCTGCTCATATCACACCCGTCCCGGGTGGAGTTGGACCAATGACAATTGCGCTGCTGATGGGGGCAACTCTCACATCCGCATGTCGTCACGCAAAATTTGAACCACCCGCTTTCTAACTGCTGGAGCATCTATGTCTAAGGGCCAAGGCAGACTAAACATCTCATCTGATCGTTCGCATCGACATTTGTCGTTTTTGGTCACTGAACAATTTCCGATGCTTTGTCTCTCTGCTGCAATGGATCCGTTGCGATCTGCCAACCGCATGGCTGATACAGACTTTTATAAATGGAGTCTGGTGTCCGTCGACGGGTTGCCCGTTCGTGCCTCCAACAACATGCAGGTGGAAGTAGATTATTCAATCGACAACTTGGAACCCTGCGACATTCTCTTTGTATGCGCGGGCTACAAACTGAACATCAACCGTGAAGCGCATTTGCTTGCCAAACTTCGCGAACGGGCGCGTCGTGGTGGCGCTCTTGGTGCAATATCTATTGGCAGCTACCTTTTGGGAAAGGCTGGTTTGCTGAACGGCTATAACTGCACCATTCACTGGGAAAACCGTGCATCATTTCAAGAAGACCACCCCAAGACCAATTGCACCGGGCGCGTATTTGAGGTTGATCGCGATCGCTATACATCGGCAGGCGGCACAACCTCGATTGACTTGATGCTGCACATTATCAGTGAAGATTTTGGGGCTAATGTTGCCAATGAAGTGGCCAATCAATTCCACCATGAGCGCATTCGCACAAATGCGGACAGACAACGAATTGGGCCCGAACGTGATCTTGGCGGTAAGTCTGCAAAGCTTCAAAAAGCGGTGGAACTGATGTCAGAACATCTGGAAAACCCGCTTTCTGCTTTGGAAATTGCAAAGCGTGTCGAACTGTCTTTGCGGCAAGTGGAACGTTTGTTCTTGCGTCATTTGTCGTGCACACCCGGCCGCTATTACATGTCTGTGCGCCTGGAACGGTCACGTGAATTGTTGCGCCACACCAATGCACCTATTCTTGATGTGGCTCTTGCAACAGGTTTCACTTCCCATTCATACTTTGCGCAAAGCTATCGTGGACATTTCGGCTGTTCTCCTTCTGAAGAGCGCCGCGCCAACCCATAATTGCCAAGCGCAAGCCGGAGGGACTTATGACATTCAAACCACTCGAGGGTGTTCGCGTTGTGGAATTGGCATCAATTGGGCCAGGTCCATTTGCAGCCATGATGCTGGCTGATCACGGAGCAGATGTCATACGCGTTGAAAAACCAGGGGGGCGCAATGTGGGCACATCGCGGTCTGATAAGGATCCCATGCTGCGCGGGCGACGCAAGGTTGAGCTTGATCTCAAAGACCCTGCCGACGTTGCAAAAGCCCTTGAGCTTATTGCTCAAGCAGATGTGGTGATTGAAGGGTTTCGCCCCGGTGTCACGGAACGTCTGGGCTTGGGGCCTGAGGATTGTCACGCCATCAATCCCGCGCTCGTATATGGGCGGATGACAGGTTGGGGACAAGATGGGCCACTCGCGCCACGATCTGGGCATGATATCAATTACATTGCGATAACCGGTGCGTTGGATGCCATCGGCACGAAAGACTCAGGCCCTGTGCCACCGATGAATTTGGTGGGTGATTTTGGTGGTGGTGGCATGTTGATGGCCTATGGAATTTGTGCGGCGCTGCTGCCTGCCAAACTTTCTGGCAAAGGAACTGTCGTGGATGCTGCCATGATAGAAGGCACGGCTTTACTGATGACCATGCCCTATGGTTTGAAAGCGCAAGGGCTCTGGCCCGCAGAACGTGGCGGAAATTTGTTGGATGGTGGCGCCCCATTTTATGGAACATTTGAAACATCTGACAGCAAATGGGTCGCCATTGGCGCGATAGAAGAACCTTTCTGGCAGGAATTGATCGCGAAGCTTGAGCTAAAAGGTGAAGTTTTAAAGCACCGAATGGACAGCACGTATTGGCCGCAAATCAAAGCGTTGATCGCCGGAAAAATTGCAGCCGAAACGCAAGCTCATTGGAATGATACTTTTGAGGGAAGCGATGCATGTTATGCACCCGTTCTGTCTATGGATGATGCCATTGATCACCCGCACAACGTGGCGCGCGGCGTGTTGCAAAAAATCAATGGTGTTGTCCAAGCTGCACCGGCACCTCGATACAATGGTGAAGCGCCCTCGATTCCAATGACCGACATGCGAACAGTGGCCCTTAGCGACGCGTTGGCGTCGTGGTCTTCGCGCGGTTAGCGGCTCAGCCCGGAACCTCTGCCCCAAGTGAATTTCGACGTGTTACCAATTCACCTTTGATTTCCCGCAGCAGTTTCTTTTTAAAAGCGCGTCGAAAATCGATGTAATCGGAAGCGCTTTCGACAAATGCGCCTGCGCCACCAATCACTCGATTGCGCAAATAATGATGCAAGTAGCTGACTTCGTTCACCACTGCCAAGGCGTTGATTGTGGTTCCTTGATCAGCAACTTGGTCGCGCATATTTTCAACACGATTTCCATCGTTGTTTTCACCATCTGCAATAACATCGATCACATGACGATCGCCAAATGTGGGCACCGTCTTGAATGCGTTTTGGCTGAACCGAAGCGCGCCGGAAATTGACGTCCCGCCTTTCACGGTTCGTCGTTCCATGAGTGCAGCTTTGCGCGCAAAATTGATGGCGTCGAATTCAGTTTCGATTATCTGCCAAGGCACGGCTGTGAGTTGCGTTCCAGAGGTGGACCAATGCACAATCGTCACTGTGATACGCCCTCGAAAACCAGCCTTAATGGCTTCCAATATTTCCGGATCAGAAAATGCTGCAGCTATGCCGCCCGCTTGAAGCGCATATTCTTGACTGTTGACGCTCCAGGAACAGTCCATTGCGATCACGAGATTGAGATCAGATCGTTTGGCCTGTGCAAAGGCTTGATGGGGAATAACCCACAGCAAAGCCAAAATGCACAAGAGCCTGATCATTGCTTCACCACTACCCCGGAGACAATCCGCGCAAGCGTTCTGATCGACGGCGCAAGAGTTCAAGAGTGGTCAACAACAGGACCGACATGATCACCAAAATTGTCGCAACGGCCAAAATGGTTGGGCTGATTTGTTCTCGCAATCCTGAGAACATTTGACGTGGAATAGTGCGCTGATCAACGTCTGCCAGAAAAATGACCGCTACCACTTCATCCAGTGAAGTGATGAAAGCAAAAAGAGCACCTGAAATCATTCCAGGTATAATGAGCGGCATGATCACTTTGGTAAATGTTGTCCAACCACTGGCGCCAAGCCCTTGGCTCGCGCGTATGAGAGAACGATCAAAACCCGTCAGCGTCGCTGTCACAGTAATGATCACAAACGGCACGCCTAAAGTGGTGTGCGCCAAGATGATTCCGATGTCGCGGTTGATGAGACCGTCTGGGAAAAATGGAAACACATTTTTCTGACTGTAGAAGAAGAACATGCCTGTTGCAGTGATGACCAATGGCACAATCATAGGCGAGATTAGCAGACTTGTTATCGCTGAACGATAAGGCATTTCTGGGCGTGACAAACCAAGCGCTGCAAGCGTCCCAATGCCCGTGGCTAAAATCGTGGCGCACAAAGCGTACCAGAAAGAATTCCGCATGGCGCGTATCCACGTGGCGTTGTTCCACATATCGCTCCACCAGTTTTCTGTTCCGTCTGGTGCTGTCATTCCGAACCGTACAATATCTTCATACCATCGCGTGGAATACGCGGATGGGTCCAGCGCCATCATGCCTTCTGTAAAGCTGAAATAAGGCTCGGCATTAAACGACAGTGGGATGATCACAAGGATTGGAAGGATCAAAAATATGAAGATCAACGTGCACAGTGAAAGAAAGGCGTATTTGCCAATTTTTTCTGCAGCCGTCGCGTAAGGAGGCAAATCGTTCATCAAGAAATAGGGCAAACCAAAAATAATGATGAAGCCAAAAGTTCCAGCAAAGGACTCGGTAAACACGAAGAACAACGCCGTTGCTGCAACCAATGCGTAAAACCCGAGTGTTTGAATGCGCTTCATCATATCCGTCACCCGAATTTCAAATTATCAACGCCCACCAGCTTATTGTAGAGCCAGTAGAAGATGAGGACGACAGTTAGAAGAATTGTGCCAAGAGCAGCGCCCAGCGACCAGTTCAGCGTCTTTTTGATGTGATCCGCAATGAGATTGGAAATCAGCAAACCATCATTGCCGCCCACCAGCGCAGGCGTGATGTAATAACCAATTGCCAAAATAAACACGAGCAACGTACCCGCGGCAATTCCAGGAACCGTCTGCGGGAAGTAGACCTTCACAAATGAGTATGTTCCTGAAGCACCCATCGACCGCGCCGCGCGCATGTAGCTTGGTGGGATGGTTTTCATCACTGAATAGAGCGGCAAGATCATAAACGGCAATAAAATATGCACCATCGCAATCACAGTGCCCGTCATATTGTAGATCATCTGGATGCGGTTTTCGTCTGAAATGAAACCGAGATAGACGAAAATATTATTGATGATGCCTTCAGTTTGCAGCATCGCAATCCACGCGCTTGTTCGCACAAGCAAGGACGTCCAAAATGGCAGTAAGACGAGGATCATCAACAGGTTCGACGTTCGCAGCGGCAGGGTCGACAGCAAATAGGCCACCGGATAAGCAATTATGAAACACAGCGCCGTAATCAGCGCCGACAGCCAAATTGTTTTCCAAAGAATGGGAAGGTAGATTTGGTACAGTTCATCTGCCCAAACGATGTTGCCCGCTTCGTCGTATTTTTGATCCGTCGCCGCAAGATAAAATGCTGCGGTAAAATCTTTGGTCACACGTTGGAGAGTCAGCCAGATGTGTGGATTTTCCCACCGCTTATCAATTGCAAAAAGGGCTTCTTTATACGGCCCTTCGGTTATTCTTCCTGCTCGGCGCGCTGATTTTGTGAACAAACTGCGCGCACCTGGAATTTCGTAATTCACGCGCGTTGCGAGATTGCCGATCGTTTTGCCGACTTCGCGATTTTTACGCGCAAGCGCCATGTCCTTTACGAAAACTTCGAAAATCTCTTCCGAAGGTAGGCCCTGCCCGTCCCAGTTTTTGATTGCCACGGCAAAGTTTGGCATCACATTGGAGCCGGTTGGATTGTGCACCGAACGATAAAGCATCTGTCCAATCGGCAAGACAAATGAGACCAAAAGAAACAGCACCAATGGCACGGTCAGCAAGAAAGCTTGCATTTTCATGCGACGTGTCGTCTTGGCCAATTTCTGTTTTAGGGGAATGCCATCAGCCGCGATCAACGGTTCGCTTGCTGCGCCGTTGTTGGCTGAATGGTTTGTGCCTAGTGCGGCATCACTCATGAGTATTTTGCTCCCCAACGCATGTTAGACCACATGTCAATTCTGTTCTTTTGATTTCAGGCCCAACGTTTGAGAGTACGCCTGAAAGCAAAAGAACAGGGCATGAAACAAGTTCATGCCCTGCGCAATGTGTGACTTACTTAGCCAACCAAGCGTTGAAACGCTCGTTCAACTGGTCTGCATTGTCTGCCCAGAACTCGAAATTGTTCTGTACAGCATTTGTCAGGTTCTCTGGAGCTGTTGGCATTTGTGGGCCCATGTCGATGTCTTTGTTGTGGTATTTACCGACGAGTGGAGCCGAAGACTTACGAGCTGGGCCGTAAGAGATGAATGATGCCTGCTTTGCAAGAGGTTCGGTTCCTGTTGAGAATTTCAGGAATTCCAATGCTGTGTCTTTGTTCTTTGCACCTTTAGGAATAACCCAAAGATCCAAATCCCAAACATGGCCATCCCAAACGATTTCGAATGGTTTGCCTTCGCCAGCAACCGCGTTGAAGATACGGCCGTTGTAAGCGGTTGTCATAAGCACTTCACCATCAGCCAAAAGCTGTGGAGGCTGAGCGCCGGCTTCCCACCAAACAACGTCACCTTTAATGGTGTCGAGTTTTGCGAACGCACGATCAACACCTTCTGGTGTAGCCAAAACGCTGTAAACGTCTTTCGCTGGAACGCCATCAGCGATCAGAGCGAATTCGAGATTCACTTTAGCGCCTTTACGCAGGCCACGTTTGCCAGGCCATTTCTTCGTGTCGAAAAAATCGGCCATAGTTTTTGGCGCATCGCCGGTGATTTTTGATTTGTCGTAGGCGAAAATTGTTGTCCAAACGATGTTTGCCACAGCGCAATCGTACAATGTGCCTTTGATAAAATCTTCTTTTGCAGGTGTGCCGTCAGCACCAGCTGGCAAGGTTGAATGATCGATTGTTTCCAAAAGACCTTCGTCACATGCGCGGATCGCGTCAGACAGTTCAACGTCAACGATATCCCAAGTTACGTTACCAGCTTCAACCTGAGCTTTGATCTCAGCGATGCCGCCATTGTAATCTTCAGATTTGATGTTCACGCCAGTCTTGGCAATGAACGGCTTGTGATAAGCCTCAACTTGAGACTTGGTGTAAGCACCGCCCCAAGACACAACTGTCAATTCTTTTGCATGACCGTCAGCGAATGCTGCTGATGATGCACCGAAAGCAATCGCAGCGCCAACAGCGGTGGATGCTAATAGTTTTGTGAGTTTCATTTTGTAGTCTCCCGTTAGTTTGGCCCCACCCTCATGGGCAGACCTGTTTGCTGCTCAATGGTCCGAGCCGCTTATCGTATCAGATAGCCATAGGATCGAGGGCTCTGCAGTCCTCGGCCTTCCAGCCAACCTTTACCTGAGCACCTTCAGCAAGTGGCTTATTGCCAGCGCTGTTTGGCACTTTGACGATAAATTCGTCATTTCCGGCAACTTCCATTCGCGTGCGAATATGGTCACCAAGATAGATAAGTTCTTTAATTTCGCCTGTAACTGTGTTGTCAGTTTGACCCTTTTTCGGTTCAATTTCCACACGTTCAGGACGCAGCGAAAGCGTGGTGCGTTCCCCGACTGTAGCTGTGTTGTTGACCGTTTTGGCAATAATTTCGCCTCCGCCATCAAGTTCCACTTTACATTCATCGCCAGACACGCCGGACACTTTGCCGTGCAAACGATTGTTCTCACCAATAAACTGCGCCACGAATGAATTTTGCGGACGCTCATACAGATCATCTGGTGTGGACAATTGCTGGATCACGCCATCATTAAACACAGCAATGCGGTCAGACATTGTTAGAGCTTCGGATTGGTCATGCGTCACGTAAACAACGGTGACACCCAAATTCTCATGGATGTGTTTGATCTCGTATTGCATCTGCTCACGCAATTGTTTGTCGAGCGCGCCAAGAGGTTCGTCCATCAAAATGAGGCTCGGATCGAACACCAGCGCACGGGCCACGGCCACACGTTGTTGCTGACCGCCTGACAATTGCGCAGGACGACGTCCGCCCATTTCACCAAGCTCAACCATATCCAGCGCGCGCTGCACTTTGGTTTCGATTTCAGCCGAACCCATTTTGCGCACCTTCAGTGGGAAGGCGAGATTTTCCGCAACGGTCATATGCGGAAACAAGGCATAGTTTTGAAACACCATGCCAATGCCGCGCTTATTGGGCGGCACGTTGTTGATGCTCTCACCGCCGAGATAGATATCCCCATGGGTGGCGGGTTCAAACCCTGCCAACATCATCAAAGAAGTGGTTTTGCCAGAACCGGATGGCCCAAGCATGGTGAGAAACTCGCCCTTGGGGATGTCGAGATTCAAATCTTTGACAACGAGAATTTCGCCATCATAGCTTTTCTGGACTTTGTCAAAACGTACAAACGCTTCTTCTGCCCGCTGATTTCCGGCCGCGCTCACTTAACGACCAGCCGTTTGATATTTCAAACCGGCGCTCCCTGATTATTTTTTGGGTGTTTTGCTCACCCTTTGCATGAAACCATGTTTCACTTCGACAAACAACATTTGTTTGAAAGCGTCGTCAACTGTCGATCATGAGGCAAATTGGCTATTTTGGTGGTTTTCTTAGGAGAAACTCCCAACATGATTACTTTATCAGCACAAATTCCAAAAATCAGGCAGATTTTGTGCGCTCATGGAAAATAAAACCGAGAAAATTCAGCAAGACCTGTGCTGCCAAAGTGCTGGTTGAGCCTGTTGCATCGTAGTCTGGTGCAACCTCTACCAAATCGATTCCAACAATCGTGTTTCGCTTGGACAAAGCCTGTAAAAATTCGAGGATTTCGTAATACAAAAAACCACCATGGCTTGGTGTTCCCGTACCCGGCGCAATGGACGGGTCAAATCCGTCAATATCAATCGTCACATAAACCCGAGCGCCATCGGGCACGCGTTCAGCCATATTTTGGGAACCTTGGGCACGAAACTGCCTGACCGATTGGATATCTGATCCAACAGCGCGGGCTGCTTCATACCCTTCTTTGGCTGTTGAAGAGACGTTGCGAATGCCAAATTGCGAAAGGCCAGTTACATAGTCTTTTTCCGAAGCGCGTCGCATGGGGTTGCCGTGGCCGAAGCGAACACCGTGGCGTTCATCCACAAAATCCAGATGGGCATCCACCTGAACCAGATGAAATGGCTCTTGGTCGCTGAACGCATTGATGCAGGGAATATTGATTGAATGGTCACCGCCAAGAACCAACGGCAAAGCGCCTGCGGCCAGAATTTTGCGAACACCAAATTCGATATTTGCATGGCTTTTTACCGTATCTGTGTGAACAATATCCGCATCGCCCATGTCCACAATGCGCACATCGCCCGGCAAATAAGTCGCATCATCTTCGTGGTCGTAAGCGCCTGCATGGCCAAATGAAAACAAGGTGGATGCTTCGCGAATTGCGCGAGGGCCAAACCTTGCCCCTGCCCGAAACTGGGTTCCAAAATCAAATGGCGCACCCAGAACGGCCACATCCGCATCCAGCTTGTCCCAATCCGTGCAGACGGGACGCTTGCCAAATGTGGAAATCCCAACAAAAGGCAAGTCCAGTCTGCCGTTCTCGTATCCGTGATCGCTCATATGATTGTCTCAAGAAATTTGTCTTCGTCACACTCTTGCCGTTACGATAGGTTTTGTAAAACGACAAGTGTGCCATTTCACAACTCGAGGGGTATTTGAAAATGAAAACCATTTTGAAGGTGCTGAGTGCATTGATTTTGACAATGAGCTTTGCCGTTGCACAAGCCGCCGAATGGACAACTTATTCAAACGACAGGTTCGGTTTTTCCGTGGACTATCCAAAGGAGATTTTTGCCAGTTCGCAAAAATCTGACAATGGCGATGGTATCAACCTCAAAAATGAAGATAGCAGTGTGGAGTTCCGCGCCTATGGGTTCAACAACGGTGATGAATTGCCTTTAACGCAAGTGCGCGACATTATTCTTGAAGACAATGATGATCGAACAATCACCTACAAGGCGGTGAAGAAAAACTGGATTGTCATTTCAGGAACCGAAGAAGAAGATGGTCGCATAATGATATTCTATCAACGCCTGGCAGCAAGTGCCGACTTGTCAAAGTTTTCTGTGTTTGAATTCATCTATCCGCAGGATGAAAAGGCGAAATATGATGCATTTGTTAAGCGTATGAGCCTGAGCTTGAAAGCACCCAACTGACAAGTGGCAGACATGCAAGCCAACAAACTGGATCACAAGTCGTTTCTATCGTCTTTAAGCGATGAAGACCAACGGACGCTCACCGCAATATCCAATTCAAAAAGCGCAAAGCATCTGGGTGTGCATCTGCTGCTTCTTCTCGCGACGGGAACCTGGGTTGCGCTGCAATTCCCATTTTGGGGTTTGGTTCTTGTACCACATGGAGTTTTGTTGGTGTTCTTATTCACCCTTCAGCATGAAGCGATTCACAACACAGTTTTTACTTCAACCCGAGTGAACCAAACGATCGCATCAACGATTGGATTTTTGTTGCTCAATCCAGCAACTTGGTTTCGATATTTTCATTTGGCCCACCATCGCCACACAAACGATCCCGACAAGGATCCAGAGCTGCAAGGGAAAAAGCCCAACTCTGTTCGTGAGTATCTCATTCATGTCAGCGGACTGCCGCTGTGGTTTTCTTCCGCGAAAACGATAGTGTCAAACAGCTTTTCCAGCAGATATGAAAGTTACATCCCTGCAAAGGGCAAAGCTCGGGTGAAGCGTGAAGCACAACTGCACTTGATACTTTATGTTCTGATCGCCGGGAGCTGTATCATCGTGGGACAAACCTTATTGCTTTGGCTCTGGCTGGTTCCAGCTGTGTTGGGTCAACCTTTTTTGCGGCTCTATTTGATGGCAGAACATGGACGCTGCCCGCCTGTCGCCAATATGTTTGAGAACACGCGAACAACTTTTACCAATTCATTGGTACGGCGTATCGCTTGGAACATGCCTTATCATTCAGAGCACCACACCTTGCCGACTGTGCCATTTCACAACCTTCCGAAGTTGAGCGGATTGGTAAATTCTCACCTAAGAAGCGTGTCTCACGGCTATAGCGAATTCCACAGAGACAGCTTGAAAGAGTTCGGTCGCTCCTAGCGCAAAATCCATTGTGAGCGGCGCAATTTCCATTTGGCTGACGCCACTTTTGTCGTTTTGCGCTTTTTGCGACGAACGACCTTTCGCGCTTTTTTGCGTTTGGAAATTTTGCTTCCGCCCGCAATCGTCTTTGGACGGCTGACACGTGACTTTTTGGCTTTTTTCTTCACCTTTTTCTTCACGGTGCGTGGCTTGATCAATTGATCATCGCTGAGCGATGCGACTTCCACAGGCGTTTCAACAATTGCCTTTTGCGGTGCTGCTGGCGCGGTGACGCCGTTCGGCAATGCAGCCAGTTCGATCACAGAACTGTCTTTTGTGGGCTTGGTGTTCAGTGTTGCGACAACGCGCGGTGCGCGTGTGTTTTGCGGCAAGGACTTTACGGGTCGCAATTTCACTTCAATGCCATCTTTCGGCAGTTTCAAAGCAGGTTCCGCATCCTGATCAAGCGAGGCCACAACAATTGGATCCGGTTTCCGTGATGGTGATGTGGACGGAACCACGTGCACAATTTTATACCCTTCGCGTTTCAACGATCTCAAAAGACGCGGCAACATTTTGGCCGTGCGCTTTTGAATGTCATGCATCAACACGATGCCCTTACCCTCTTTGCGCAGACGACGCATAATACGGTTGTGAACGGCATCGGCACTTACATTTTTCCAGTCTAAGGAATCAATATTGGCATCAAAAGCAATCAGACCTTTGCGGCGCAAAATTGCATCCGTGCGGTTGTTGCGTGCCAAATAGGGATACCGAAAAAATGGGACGCGTGGCGTTGAACCAGATTGACCATAGGCAATCTTTTCGATTGTAGAAATTCCACGCGATACATGTTTTTCAACTTGGGAGCTCGAGTACGCCACCAAGCGGTTGTGTGCATGGGTGTGATGCCCAAGTGTATGACCTTGGGATACGACTTTACGCACCAAACGGGGTTGGAATTTCGCCATACGCCCAACGTAAAAGAAGGTCGCCTTTACGCATTCATCTGAAAGGGACTTGAGAATGCGCGAGGTTATGCCCGCAATCGGCCCATCATCGAATGTCAGGATGACTTCCTTGTGGCGCAAGCCAAACGATTTTTCGTGACCAACAATGGTTCGAAATTTCGATGTGCTGACTTTCATTGTTCGGCTGGTGCCGAGTTTATCAGGACCACAATAAGCTGCAGCGATTGAAGGTGCGGCAGTTGTAAACACACAACCCAGCACCAGACCCAAAAGGCCATTGGAAATACGCAAAACTGACACCCATACGCAAAACAAAAAGGGGCATCACGAAAACAGACTTCGTCTTCGTGAACGTGAGTCATGGTAAATAAGATTGGTTAAGCATCGGTGAGAAAGTTTGGTTAACAGTCCGTAAAGCGAAAAACTCAACCTCCTGCCCGCAATCCAGGTTGCAAAACACAAAACTCTGTCATGAAATAGCAGGCCAATGAACGGCACTTTTGAAACGTGTACCTCTCTAGGTTCAGTGTTTCAAAACTTGCTTGAAACTCGTCAAACGCTTAGGTCTGACAATAAGCCAGACGTGCCAACCAAACAGAGAATGATTGCACCCAATATGACACAGCTTTTGAAACTTGCAGCATTAGACGGCGCTGATTTGGAAGTGGTGTCTGCCCACTGCCAAGACGCGGTCTTGAAAAGTGCCGAGGTCAACTTCTCGCCGGCTGCCAAAAGACTTTTGTTGCCGATCAATCGGTTTGCTTGGGAAGCGCCTGCATCGCGCCGTTGGTTTTTTAAGAAATATGAAAGACGTCGCAGTGTCTTGCACATAGACTTGGCCTCCAGCGTGCGCAGCAAGGGGCTGAACAAAACTGATCCAGAAGAGGTGCGCTCCATTCTCTCCATCGACTTTCATGGTGATGAAGATGAGAACTCAGCTGGTGGAACGGTCGATATCGTTTTTGCCGGCGGTGCAAACCTGCTGGTCGAAGTGGAAGCCCTTGAAATGCGTCTTACAGATTTGGGAGGAGTTTGGGCTGCAAACTCCAAACCCCGACACAAAATCTGAGTTTCACCGTGTCCACTCAACCCGACATTGCCAAATTGATCGATATCGTTCTGGACGAGCGCACCATTGGTCGTGGGAATGCAGATATCGAACACGAACGCGCGGTGGCCATATTTGATCTCATCGAAGAAAACTATTTCTGGCCTGTTGGGCATGTTGAAGGGGATCGATTTGAATACAAATTGAACCTCTCATTGATGGAACAGAGGCTGGCCTTTGAGATTTCCGATGATGCAGGTGACTCTATTGCCACGCATATTTTGTCATTGACCCCATTCAAACGCATTGTGAAAGACTATTTTCAAATCTGCGAAAGCTACTACGACGCCATTCGCTCTTCGACACCAAGTCAAATTGAAGCCATCGATATGGCGCGTCGCGGATTGCACAATGAAGGCTCTGAAACCCTGCAAGAACGCCTTGATGGAAAAATTGCAATAGACTTTCAGACGGCTCGGCGATTGTTCACCCTTATCTGTGTCTTGCATTGGAGAGGGTAAATTATGTCGAACTCTTCATCCGCAATCAAAGACAAGTCGGACATTCAATCGATCCTATATTTGTGCAATCACAACATCATCCGCTCGCCCATGGCCGAAGCGCTGACCCGGCACTATTTTGGAACAAGTGTTTATGCCGCAAGTGCAGGCGTTGAGACCGGAACGGCCGACCCATTCGTTGATGCAGCGCTGGCGGAACTGGGAATAGATCTCAACAACAGAGAGCCTCAGGCGTTGGAATATCTCGAAGACACCTATTTTGACCTGATTGTCACCCTGTCGCCCACCGCACACCATGTAGCGTTGAGCACCGATACGGTCACAGCCGGTGAAGTGTTGTATTGGGCCTCAGCGGACCCCACCGTTGTGCAAGGCTCGCGGGAACAAATGTTAGGTGCGTATCGTGATGTGCGTGACCGACTGGACGAAAATATCAAAGCCCTGTTTGCCATGTAAAATGTGATATACTCACAAAGAGAGTATCGTCCTCAAAAATGCCTATTTGGTATGGTTTTGAAACAGCTGTTCACAAATGAACCGTTTGCGGTTAGTTTCGCGCAAATTCTAAAGGATGCTCTGCATCCGAACGTCAACAAGGACAAATAGATCGCATGGCGAAAGAAGAAGTTCTGGAGTTTCCAGGCACAGTGAGCGAATTGCTCCCAAATGCAACATTTCGAGTAAAACTTGAAAATGAGCACGAAATCATTGCCCACACGGCTGGCCGTATGCGCAAAAACAGAATTCGCGTTTTAGCAGGCGATAAAGTGCTTGTGGAAATGACGCCTTATGATTTGACCAAGGGCCGTATCACTTATCGGTTCAAATAGTTTGCGTTTTTCATCAGACCTTAAAGAGCACAGCATGTTCTTAAGGCCGGTTAGAAAAATGCTGCTGTTCAGCGCTTAAAGAAAGACAGACTTTGGCTGCTCGTCCCAAACTTATTCTGGCATCAGGTTCTCCGCGCCGACTTGCGCTGTTGCAACAGGCAGGCATTGAGCCTGACATGTTGTCGCCTGTTGAAGCGGATGAAACACCCTTGAAGTCTGAAGCTCCAAGGTCTTTGGCGAAGCGCTTGTCTAACCTAAAGGCCGAGATGGCGCTTGAAAATATGACGCGGTCTGGAGACAATGAAGACAGCTTCATCTTGTCAGCAGACACTGTGGTTTCGGTGGGCCGGCGTATTTTGCCAAAAGCTGAAATGTTGGATGAGGCATCTTATTGCCTGCGTCTTCTATCAGGCCGATCGCATAAAGTGTTCACGGGCGTTACCCTCGTAACGCCTAAAGGTGCCTTTCGCCAGAAATTGGTGGAAACGCGGGTTCGATTCAAAAAACTGTCCAATGACGAATTTGAAAGTTATTTGGCGTCGGGCGAATGGCGCGGCAAAGCTGGGGGCTATGCAATTCAAGGAATAGCTGGCGTGTTTGTGGTGAAATTGATCGGCTCATACACAAATGTGGTGGGCCTGCCGCTTTATGAAACCACATCCCTTTTGCAAGGCGAAGGCTTTCCTCTGCACTTCAATTGGGTCACACAAAACGGCGCATAAAAATCGGTCAGGGCACAATGTCACAAACTGAAAACATAACGCCGTTGCGCAAGCCTGTTCCCTGCCCTCAATGTTCCAAACCCAGCGCCCGCGAGACATATCCCTTTTGTTCAAAGCGCTGTTCTGATCTTGATTTGGGCGCCTGGTTGAACGGCAATTATGCGATTGGATCGACCAACGATGACACCAACTCGCAAGATTGATTCAAGATAGAATATCTATTTGAGATAAATTCGTATTTGCAGCCAATATCGGCTGGACAGTGCAAAATCGGGTGGCTATACAACGCAGGCTTTCAAGCTCTCACATGTGCTTGAAAGGATACCTCCAAAACACGTTGTTCAACGTGTCCCGTGCCCGGGTAGCTCAGGGGTAGAGCAGCGGATTGAAAATCCGCGTGTCGGTGGTTCGATTCCGCCCCCGGGCACCATATTTTGTATTATCTTGGCTCAAATCTCGTAGTTTCGAAATGGCCGATTGCAGATATTCGGTATTTTTGGGAACACGGAAAAAAGCGGGCCCTGGAAATTCCTCTTTTGGCAAAAACTGATCGACAGCATTAGTGCGAACAGGGCGAGCTTTGCTCAAACACAATGACTGTCAGCTTGCCGCGCCGAGTGATCTTCCTTCTGCCGCAAGCTTCTTATTGAGGATCTGCCGCACGCGAATGCCTGCGCCATCTGCCCCCAATGTGACTTCCAGAAAGTCGAGACCGCGAGGATCGGCTGCCACGCTGGCTTGAAGTTTTTCCAACAAATATTTGTCCTCATCGAAAGCCGCGGTAACGCTAGCAGCCGTTTTCTTCGCTACGTCGTCGGTCAAGCTCGGCACATCAAATGCCGCCATCCAGAAGTAATGCGTCTTGCCGCGCTGCGCTGGTGTTACAATGTGACAACCTCGTACGATGAAATCTGACCGTCGACCTGCTTCCGGTGCGGGGTCATGGACGTTCCAATCGGAGAACGAGATCGCTAGGCTGGGCATCCGCCCCTTTTGCACCCGTTTGATGAGTTTGTCTTCTGGCAGTCCCATGCCGGCGCAAAAGAGAGGCGAGAGAGGGGCTAGGTCGAATTCTTGCTCGTAGCAGACAGTTTCGCCGTCCATGTAGACGTCCGGTGCCGTGATCCAATCGTCTTGTTTGAACGTGTTCTTATGCAGAAAGGCGATGTGGGTGAGATCCAGAACATTTTCGCGGATCAGCACCCAGTTCGCGGCAACTTCGTAGTAGCCGTGTACGGGCGTCCAGTCCGGATCGACTTGATAGCCGACCTCGGGCGGATCGCAATCAATCGTATCCTGATCGCCCATCCAAATCCAGATATAGGCACCGGCTTCTTTCACGGCATATGAGGGGATGATCGCAGTTTTGGGTTTCATATGCTGGGTGGGTGCCTTCGTGCATTTGCCGGCCGTGTTGAATTCCATCCCGTGATATGGGCAGACGAGTTTATCGTTTGCCACGTGTCCTTCTGACAAAGGGGCCCACCGATGTGGGCAGCGGTCATAAAGGGCAGCAGGTGTTCCGTCTTCCAGTCGGTAGAGCACAACCGGTGTTTCCAGCAGCCAGCGTGCCAGTGGTTTGGTTGTGACTTCGTCGCTATGTGCAGCAACCCACCACATGTTGCGGGGGTAGTTGTCTTCAAGCATCCCGTTCGGGATCGTTTGGCCGTTGGCGTGGTTCACATCCTCGTTCATGTTTGTTCCTCGCTGTTCAAAAGCGTCGTAAAACGCTCAACTTCATCGGGTTTCATTTGATAGCTGTGTTCGGCATCGGGGAAGCGGCCTGATCTTACGTCATCTGCATAAGCTGCAAATGCCTCGGTCGCATCCTGAGCCAGGTTTGCATAGCGTTTGGCGAATTTCGGCTTAAAGGTGTCGAATGCGCCAAGCAAATCGTACCCATTCAGCAACTGGCAGGTACCCGCCGCGCCAGCACCAATGGAGAACGTGAAGATATCGACGGCATCGTCAACGGCTTTTCCAACCTCATAAGGCATCGCTTCGATTTCCAGCCCTATCGCACCTGCAGCTTCAATGGCCTGCGCATCTGCGACGATATCTAGTGCAGCCTCAGCTGTGCGGCCTTGCATTTTGAAGCCGCCCATTTGGTGAACCTTGTGGGGTAGCAAACCAACATGACTCATCACCGGAACACCTGCATCGGCCACTGCGCGGATAATGTGTGCTCCCTCACGACCCAGTTGTAGTTTCAGCGCGTCGGCACCGCTTTCTTTCATCATCCGAACTGCGTTGGTCACAGCCAGTTCAGGTGTTGCGTAGGATCCGTAGGGCATGGAAACGAGACAAAGCGTATTGGGTGCGCCACGCCGCACGGCTTGGGTGTGCATGATCATCTGATCGACTGTCATGGCGAGGGTATTGTCGTGTCCATGCAGCGTCATGCCGAGGCTATCACCCACGCCGACGATATCCACACCGGCACGTTCCGCCCATGTGGCCGTGAGAACTTCACCCACGGCAACCATAACCAGCCGCTCTCCTGCCGATTTCTTGGCAGCCAGTTGTGGCCATGTCAGTTTTTCACGTGTCTTGTTCATGTGGCTCGGTTGCGACGGCAAGCAGTCGCCTATATTGTTCCAACTGGAACAATATAGGCTGGAAGTTTTAGCGCTGACAATGGCCAAGCTGCTTGATAGCCAGAACTGAGTGGATGCATGGAAAATTCAGACACGATGGATCTTACTCGGATATTTGACATGATCGAATACCCTGAAGCTTTCCGCATCACTTATCTGGCCAACGCCATTGTATTTCCGACCTATGCGGCCATCAAAAAGGATTTTGGTCTCGTTCGTGCCGAGTACATTCTGCTGGCTTGCCTGTCACATTTCGATGTTTTGACTGCTCAGGATGTAGCTCGTATTTCAGGCCGCCCTCGAAACACCATCAGTCGTGCCGTTCATCGCATGCTGGACGAAGGCTTTCTCGGCCGCGCTCCAGATCCCGATGACGGGCGACAGTCCCGGCTACGCATTACACCGTCGGGACGGGCGCTGCATGACCGTATTTCTGGTTATTTGAACCGCAGACAGGAAGAGGTTTTGGAAGCTCTAAGTGCAGATGAGCGGAAAACGTTTTCCAGGCTTTTGAAGAAAGCGGCGCTCAATGCCGCGGAACTGAGTAAATAGGATTTAGATGGTCATGGCTGAAATCGGACCCAACACGCGATTACGCGTTTCACCATTTTACGATGCCACAGTGCGAGAAGGCGTGGCAGCATTCTCACCATATAACAGCATGCTTATGCCGGTTTCCTATGGCGACTCAGACTTAGAATATAATCGGCTGATGAACGGTGTTTCGCAATGGGACGTGAGTGTTCAGCGGCAGGTTGAAATTAAAGGCCCCGATGCGGCCGGTCTGGTTCAAATGCTTTGCGTGCGCAATCTTTCAAAGATCGAGGTTGGCAAGGGCAAATATGTGCCCATGTGTGACCATCGTGGCGTATTGATCAACGATCCCGTCGTGCTGAAACATGAAGACGGCACTTTCTGGTTGTCGATTGGTGACAATAACATTCTTATGTGGGCGCGCTCCATCGCAGCAGAACGCAGACTGAATGTGGAGCTGCGAGAACCCGATGTCTCACCGATGGCAGTCCAGGGCCCTAAGGCAGAAGATGTCGTTGCTGCGATATTCGGAGACTGGGTACGGGCGTTAAAATACTTCTGGTTCGCGCCAGCCGAGATTGACGGCATTCCACTTGTCATTCAGCGCTCGGGTTATTCGAAGCAAGGTGGTTTCGAACTTTATTTGAGAGATAGCTCTCGTGGTACCGATCTTTGGAATATCGTTCGAGAAGCCGGTCACCCATGGAACATTGGTCCTGGCTATCCCAACCCCATGGAGCGTATCGAAAGCGGGCTCTTATCCTATGGTGGAGACACGGATGACCAAACTAATCCATTCGAGGTGCGTCTTGAAAAATATGTCGACCTTGAGATCGATGATGAAGTCGTCGGCATTAAAGCATTGCGTGCGATAAAGGCCGAAGGGGTTAAGCGACGGCAACTGGGTATCGTGTTGAAAACGAATGATCGCCGACCGGGACATGCCGTTTGGTACAAAATACAAAAAGCCGGAATTAATATCGGGCATATGACCAATGGAGCATGGTCACCGCGTATGCAGGCAATGATCGGTTTCGCGTTGGTGAACGTTGATTTTGCACCCGGAGATGAGGTGCAGGTTGTCTTCGGGACCCATTCAAACCGCGGTACGCTATGCGAGTTACCGTTTTTCTGACGGCATATTATTTCACCGTGTATCGAACACTAAATGGTCGGAAGCAGAAGTTGCATTTTGCAGTCCAAATTATCCGAAGCGGACCTCCAAATCGTACTTTTACGGCATAGTCCAACGGCAGCCGAGCGGACAATGCACCAAAATACAAAAGTTCTATTGTCTAGTTTGCGACGTGCAAAATCAGGGTAATTCTCGCTGAAACAATCCAGTTCACAACTGTTTCAAAATGCCTGCCACATGCATTTGTAGAAACCTATAAAATCAATGGTCGCGGAATGAGGTCGCATCAATTATGAAACAGAATACCCCATTCTGTTTCAATGCATCTGGATAGAAGTCATGGCTTAACTCTACGTTCGTTAGACTGGATTGATACACGACCGTTTGATGTTTTCAGCCACAAGGTATCGAACGAACTCAAAACGTGCAAAATAGAAGGAAGCTGACTCTCAAAAGCAAAAAAGCGAATTATGCCATTAGGGAACTGAAACGCTTCTGGGAGCTTATCATAAACATCGTCTTTCAGAATAATAAGTTCATTTCTAAAGTTTTTTCCAGCTTGGTCAGTTCTAGCATCGTAAACAAAAACTTTAATATGAAGAGGGTCCGCTAGCTTAGATTCAATGTGACCAAACCCGTACCAAATTTTGTAACCAATAATTAAATTTATCGAGTCGATCGGTGGCTTGAGTGCTTCTGATGTAAGGCTATTTCCATTGAATTTATCAGTGTTGGTTGAATCGCTCGCAAACACTGGTTCAATAAAATTTAGAAATAAAAAAACTAAAGTAATATTCTTCATTATAAAATCTTCAATTGCTAAGCCTCTTTCTCATAAAAACACCAAAAAAATTTATTGGCAACAAATTGGATCGCGACGGCGACCCACAACGAATTTATGTAGGAGATTGCGCAGCGCTGATCCTCCCTCATTGAATTGGTCCATCCTATAGTTGAGTAAAAGGAGGACTGAAGATGGCAAGAAAGCGCCACAAACCCGAAGAGATCGTATTGAAGCTACGTCAGGTTGATGTGCTGGTTGGACAAGGAATGGCTCGC